>CAMYOC010000054.1 GCA_947259915.1 uncultured Gammaproteobacteria bacterium | reverse complement strand
GGCCCACTTTTCGTTTGGAAGCACGATGACGGACGTGGCTGAACTGATCACGCTGCTCGAACCGGATATCCGGTCACTGGGCTATGAGCTGGTGGACCTGGAGCTGAACATGGGCGGACGCGGCGGGGTGCTGCGGCTGTTTATAGACAGCGAGAGCGGCATCACGCTGGATGATTGCGAGAAGGTCAGCCACCAGGTGAGTGCGCTGCTGGATGTCGAGGATCCGATCCCCGGCAATTACTCGCTGGAGGTGTCCTCACCGGGCATCAACCGCCGGCTGCGGCGGCACGAGGATTTTGCGCGGTTCGTGGGCGAGCGGGTGAAGATCGAGCTAGGCCGCCCCACGGCTGAAGGACGCCGCCGGTTCGCTGGCGCGCTGGAAAAGGTAGAGCAGGGCACGGTGACCGTGCAGGTCGACGGCGAGAGCTATGTGCTCCCGATCGACGACATTGCGCTGGCGCGGCTGGCTCCGGAGATAAAGGTTTAACGGGCTGTACGACAGGCTGAGAACTACGATGAATAAGGAAATCCTGATGGTTGTCGATGCCGTCTCTAACGAGAAAGGCGTCGAGAAAGAGATCATCTTCGAGGCGATCGAAGCGGCGCTGGCATCAGCGACCCGCAAGCGTCACGGCGACAACATCGATGTACGCGTGGCCATCGATCGCGAGTCGGGCGAGTACGATACGTTCCGCCGCTGGAAGGTATTCGCTGACGATTCCACCGAGCTCGAGGAGCCTGATCACGAGCTGCGCCTGGATGACGCGATTGACATGGATCCGGATGCGGAAATCGACGGCTATGTCGAGGAGCCGATGGAGTCCATCGTCTTTGGCCGCATCGCCGCGCAGACCGCCAAACAGGTGATCGTGCAGAAGGTCCGCGAAGCTGAGCGGGCTCAGGTGGTCGAGGAATTCGAAGGCCGGGTCGACGAAATGGTCAGTGGCCTGGTCAAGCGCGTGGATCGCAACGGTATCTATGTCGATCTGGGCGGCAACGCCGAGGCGTTTATCCCGCGGGAGAACATGATCCCGCGTGAGCCGGTGCGACCGCAGGACCGGATCAAGGGGCTACTGTGTGAAGTGCGTTCCGAGCCACGCGGGCCGCAGCTGTTCCTGACCCGGACTTCACCGAAGTTCCTGATCGAGCTGTTCAAGCTCGAAGTGCCCGAGGTGGGCCAGGGCCTGATCGAGATCCTGGCCGCGGCCCGGGACCCGGGTTTGCGCGCCAAAATCGCCGTGCGCAGTCTCGACCAGCGGATCGATCCGGTGGGCGCCTGCGTCGGTATGCGCGGCTCGCGGGTGCAGGCGGTATCTAATGAGCTGGCCGGTGAACGCGTCGACATCATCCTCTGGGACGATAACGCCCCACAATTCGTGATCAACTCGATGTCACCCGCAGAAGTCGTCTCTATCGTCGTTGACGAGGACGAGCACAGCATGGATGTGGCGGTGGAGGAGGACAAACTGTCCCAGGCTATCGGCCGTGGTGGACAAAACATCCGTCTCGCCAGCGAGCTGTCCGGCTGGGAGCTGAACGTGATGACGGCGGAGGATGCGGACGAGAAGAGCGAACGCGAGGCCAAGGAGCTCGGCGAGCGCTTTATGAAGCAGCTCGACGTCGACGCGGATGTCGCGATGGTGCTGGTCCAGGAGGGTTTCTCGACTATCGAGGAGATCGCCTACGTGCCGGTGCCGGAGCTGGTGGAGATCGAAGAGTTCGACGAAGATATCGTCAACGAGCTGCGCACTCGCGCGCGCGACGTGCTCATCACCCAGGCTATCGCCACCGAGGAAGAGATCGACAAGGCCGAGCCGGCGGAAGATCTGCTCAGCCTCGAAGGCATGAGCAAGGAACTGGCGTTCCTGCTGGCGAGCCAGGGCATCGTCACCCGCGAGGATCTTGCTGAGCAGTCGGTGGACGAGCTCGAAGAGATCGATGAACTGGATCCGGAACGTGCCGCGGAGCTGATAATGGCCGCGCGTGCACACTGGTTTGAGGAAGCCGAGGCACAGGAAAGCGCCTGAACACCGAGGACGGATTAGCGATGGCCGACGTCACAGTCACACAGTTTGCCGAAGTTCTGAAAGTGCCGGTCGAGCGGCTTTTGGTCCAGCTTGAAGAGGCGGGGATTGCCGTGGGCGGTCCGGACGCCAGGATCAGCGACGACGCCAAGCTCGAGCTGCTGACCTTCCTGCGCCGTAGTCACGGCCGCAAGAGTGAAGGCGCCGCACCGCGCAAGATTACGCTCAAGCGCAAGACGCAAAGCGAGTTGCGTCAGAGTGCCAACCAGGGGCGTTCGCGCACGGTCAACGTCGAGGTGCGCAAGAAGCGTACTTACGTCAAGCGCGATGTGCTGGAGGAGCAGGCTCGCCAGGCGCAGGAAGAAATGGACAAGGTCCGCCAGGCGGAGGAGGACGCGCGTCTGGCCGAGGAGCGCGCTCGCCAGGCCGAAGAGGAGCAGAAACGCACCGCGGAAGAGAATCGCCTGCGCGAGCTCGAGGAAGCAGGTCGTCAGCGCCAGGAAGCCGAGATTCGGCTGGAGGCCGAGGCCGAGGCGCGCAAGATTGCCGAGGAGGAATCCCGGCGTCAGCTCGAAGAGGATACCAAGCGTGCCTCGGAGGCCCGCGAGCGGGCGCAAAACGAGCGCACCAAGAAGGCCGACAAGGCACCAGCCACCCGCTATGGTCGTAAGGAATTGCACGTCACTCCAGGCTCCAAGCCCGGCCGCCGGCGCAAACGGCCGGCTCACCGGCGCTCGGTTTCGGTTTCCGTGGACAGCCAGCACGCGTTCGAACGTCCCACCGCGCCGGTGGTGCGCGAGGTCGCGCTGCCCGAGACCATCACCGTGGCCGAACTGGCACAGAAGATGGCGGTCAAGGCCGGCGAAGTGATCAAGGCGATGATGGGCATGGGTGTGATGGCCACGATCAATCAGGTTATCGACCAGGATACGGCGCAGATCGTGGTCGAAGAGATGGGCCACACAGTCAAACTGCTCAAAGAAGATCAGCTTGAGGACGTGGTGGCAGAGGCCACCAAGACCGAGGGTGAGCCACTGCCGAGGGCGCCGGTGGTCACCATCATGGGTCATGTCGATCACGGCAAGACATCCTTGCTCGACTACATCCGCACTACCCATGTCGCCGACGGCGAGGCCGGTGGCATTACCCAGCATATCGGCGCATACGTGGTGGAAGTGGAAAAGGGCAAGGTCACATTCCTCGATACGCCCGGCCACGCTGCCTTTACCGCGATGCGCGCGCGCGGCGCCCAGGTCACGGACATCGTTATCCTGGTGGTGGCCGCAGACGACGGTGTCATGCCGCAGACCATCGAAGCGATCCAGCATGCCAAGGCAGCTGGCGTACCGCTGATGGTGGCGGTCAATAAGATCGACAAGCCAGCGGCAGACCCGGACCGGGTGCGGAACGAACTCTCCCAGCACGAGGTGATCCCGGAGGCCTGGGGCGGCGACACGATCTTTGTCGACGTCTCCGCGCACACCGGCGCCGGCGTGGATACGCTGCTCGAAGCCTTGGCGCTGCAGTCCGAGGTCCTCGAACTGAAGGCCGTGCCGGTCGGTCCGGCGGCTGGTGTCGTGGTCGAGTCGAGCCTCGAGAAGGGCCGCGGTGCCGTGGCCACGGTGCTGGTCAAGCAAGGTTGCCTGAAGATCGGTGACATCATGCTAGCGGGCGAAGAGTTTGGTCGCGTCCGCGCAATGTTCGATGAGCACGGGCAGCCTATCGAAGAAGCGGGCCCGTCGGTGCCGGCTCAGGTGCTCGGTCTGTCGGGCACGCCTAATGCCGGCGACGACTTCATCATCCTCGAGAGCGAGCGCAAGGCACGTGACGTGGCGTCGCATCGCCACGGCAAGCAGCGCGACGTCAAGCTGGCGAAACAACAGGCGGCGCGTCTCGAAGACGTGTTCTCGCGGATGGAGGACGGAGCCACGGATTCGGTGCAGATCCTGATCAAGGCCGATGTCCAGGGCAGCGCCGAGGCGCTGCGTGATGCGCTGGTTAATTTGTCGAACGACGAAGTGTCGGTCAATGTGATCAGCAATAACGTCGGTGGCATCACCGAGTCCGACATCAATCTGGCTGCGGCTTCGTCCGCGATCGTGATCGGCTTCAACGTCCGCGCCGACGCTGCCGCGCGCAATGCGATCAAAGAGACCGGCGTCGACGTGCGCTACTACAGCATCATCTACGAGGCCATCGACGACGTGAAGGCGGCTATCATCGGCATGCTGTCGCCAGAGATCCGCGAGCAGATCATCGGCCTGGCAGAAGTGCGCGATGTATTCCGCTCGCCGAAGCTGGGCGCCATTGCCGGATGCATGGTGGTCGACGGACTGGTCCGTCGCCACAGCCCGATCCGTGTCCTGCGTGACAATGTGGTGATCTACGAGGGCGAACTGGAATCGCTGCGTCGCTTCAAGGACGATGCCAGCGAAGTGCGCTCCGGCACCGAATGCGGTATCGGCGTGAAGAACTACAACGACGTCAAGGTCGGTGATCAGATCGAGTGCTACGAGCGTGTTGAGGTTGCCCGGACCCTGTAGTCCCGGCGACCTGAGCAAGAAGGCGATCATCGATGAGCAAGGAATTCGGCCGCAACCGGCGTGTCGGCGAGCAGATGCGGCGCATCCTCAGCGAAATCGTGCGCCGTGATTTGAACGATCCTCGTCTGCAGTTTCTCAGCATCACCAGCGTCGATGTCTCCGGTGATTTGTCCCACGCCAGGGTCTTTTTCAGCCTGCTCAATCCCGATGAAGACCCACAGCCCGCTGCGCAGGCTCTGGCACGGGCTGCAGGCTTTATCCGCAGCCAGCTGGGCCGCAGCATGCGTATCCGCCAGGTCCCGGCGCTGCATTTCGTGCATGACGAGAGCATCGGCCGCGGCGTCCATCTGACCAGCCTGATCGATGAGGCGGTGGCCCGGGATCGTGACAAGCAGGATGGTGACTGAGCCGCGTCTGCCGCGGCGCGCAGTGACCGGTATCCTGGTGCTGGACAAGCCCGACGGGATGACCTCCAACCGGGCTCTGCAGATCGCCCGACGGCTGTTCCGCGCGCGCAAGGCCGGCCACACGGGCAGCCTCGATCCCCTGGCGACGGGTGTCCTGCCCTTATGCTTCGGCGAAGCAACAAAGCTCTCCGGGCGGCTGCTGGATTCGATCAAGACCTATGAGGTAATCGGCCGTATCGGTGAGCGGACCGACACCGGCGATGCGCATGGCGTTGTCGTCGAACGCGGCGATCCGGGCCCGCTGAGCGCAGCACAGATCGAGGCGGCCCTGAGCGCTTTCCGCGGCCCGATCGAGCAGGTGCCACCGATGTACTCAGCACTCAAGCACGAGGGCCGCCGTCTCTATCAGATCGCCCGGGCTGGTGGCAGCGTCGAGCGTCCGGCCCGGCCGGTGACGATCCACGAGCTGGCTCTTCTGAGCTGGGAGTCGCCGCATCTCCGGTTGCGCGTGTGCTGCTCGAAGGGGACCTATATCCGCACGCTGGTCGAGGATATCGGCGCCGCCCTGGGCAGCTGTGCTCATGTCCGCCAGCTCCGCCGAACCCGGGCCGGACCGTTCGATCTGAGCCAGGCGGTGAGCCTCGATCGGATCGAACAGGCCGCGACAGAGGGTCTGGCCGCCCTCGATGGCCTCCTGATCCCGGCGGATGCCGCCGTGGGCGACCTGCCGTCACTGGCCTTTGATGCTGCCACGACGAAGCGCCTGTGCCAGGGCCAGGAGGTGGCGGCCGCGGCGCCGGGATCGCCCGGGACGGTCCGGCTCTATGACGCCGATGGCGTCTTTCTCGGTCTGGGTGAGCGGGACGCTCAGGATCGGGTCCGGCCGCGGCGCCTGTTCAACAAGGACGGGACGGTCGAAACTTGTTGAGAAGGAGCCCCGCGGGGTAGAATTGCGGGCTTGACCACGGGGGAACACCGTACACTTCAGGAGGATTTATGCCCCTTTCCGCTAGTAAGAAACAGGACATTATCGAAGAATTTCGGAAGGCTGGAACCGACACCGGCTCACCCGAGGTCCAGGTAGCTTTGCTGTCGGCACGTATCAACGAGCTTTCCGAGCATTTCACTGCACACAAGAAAGACCACCACTCGCGTCGAGGTCTGCTACGCATGGTCAATCAGCGGCGCAAGCTGCTCGATTACCTGAAGCGGAAGGATCTGGCCCGTTATCAGGATCTCATCGCCCGTCTCGGCTTGCGCCGCTAACGGATTGCGATCCCCTGTCTGGCAAACGCCAACCGCTTTCAATACTTTCAGGTAACCATAGTGAAGCCGATCAAAAAAACATTTCAATACGGTAATCATACCGTCACGCTCGAGACTGGCGAGATCGCCCGTCAGGCCGACGCCGCCGTCCTCGTCACCATGTCCGAAACTGTGGTGCTGGTCACGGCCGTAGGCCGCCGCGAGGCGAAACCGGATCAGCATTTTTTCCCGCTGACGATCAACTACCAGGAGAAGACCTATGCCGCGGGCAAGATCCCCGGCGGCTTCTTCAAGCGGGAGGGCCGGCCCTCCGAGAAGGAGACGCTGACTTCGCGTCTGATCGATCGCCCGGTGCGCCCGTTGTTCCCGAAGGGCTTCTTGAACGAAGTCCAGGTCATCGCCACCGTGATCTCGGCCAACCCGGATGTGAACCCTGATATCCCGGCGATGATCGGTGCGTCCGCGGCGCTGACGCTGTCTGGTATGCCGTTCAAGGGGCCCATCGCCGCCGCGCGTGTGGGCTACAAGGACGGTGCCTACCTGCTCAACCCTACCGCGCAGGAACTGGAAGACTCCGCGCTCGATCTGATCGTGGCCGGTACCGAGAATGCGGTGCTGATGGTCGAGTCGGAGGCGAAGATCCTCGATGAGGACGTCATGTTGGGTGCCGTCATGCACGGCTTCGAAAGCATGCAGACCGCGATCCAGGTGATCAAGGAACTGGCTGCAGAGGCTGGCAAGCCGTCCTGGGAATGGGTCGCGCCGGAAGCGGACAGTGAGCTCGCTCAGGCCGTCGCGGATCAGGTCGAAGCGCAGCTGGGTGAAGCCTACCGGATTACCGACAAGCAGGAGCGTTATACCCGCGTCGGCGAGCTCCGCAGCGCGGTAAAAGAATCGCTGGCCGGTGGTGACGAGCCACGCTGGTCGGCCGACGACGTAAAGGATGCGTTCAGCGCGCTGGAGAGCCGTATCGTGCGCACCCGGGTCGTGGCCGGTGAAGCGCGTATCGACGGCCGCGACAGCCGTACCGTGCGTGACATTTCCGTGCGCACCGGTCTGCTGCCACGGACCCACGGCTCTGCCTTGTTTACCCGCGGCGAGACCCAGGCGCTGGTCACGACCACGCTGGGCACCGGTCGTGACGCGCAGATCATCGATTCGCTGGAGGGCGACCGCAAAGAGCCGTTCATGCTCCACTACAACTTCCCGCCCTATTGCGTCGGTGAGACCGGCTTTATGAGTGGTCCCAAGCGGCGCGAGATTGGCCACGGCAAGCTGGCCCGCCGCGGCATCCAGGCCGTGATGCCGAGCAACGAGGATTTCCCCTACGTGATCCGCGTGGTGTCCGAAGTCACCGAGTCGAACGGCTCGAGTTCGATGGCATCGGTCTGTGGCACCAGCCTGGCGCTGATGGACGCCGGCGTGCCGTTGACCGCGCCGGTGGCCGGCGTGGCCATGGGTCTGGTCAAGGAGACCGATCGCTATACGGTGCTGACCGACATCCTCGGCGACGAGGACCATCTCGGCGACATGGACTTTAAGGTCGCCGGTACCGCTGAGGGCATCACCGCCCTGCAGATGGACATCAAGATCGACGGCATCACGCGGGACATCATGCAGGACGCGCTGGCCCAGGCCCGTGACGCACGGCTGCACATCCTCGGCAAGATGAACGAAGTGCTCGATCACTCACGCGAGCAGATGTCGGATTGGGCGCCGACCATCGTCGCCTTCAAGATCGACCCGGAGAAGATCCGTGACGTTATCGGCAAGGGTGGTGCGGTGATCCGCTCCATCACCGAGGAGACCGGCGCCAGTATCGATATCGAAAACGACGGCACGGTGCGTATCGCTTCGGTCGACGGCGAAGCCGGCCGCGAGGCGCGTCGCCGGATCGACCTGATCACGGCCGAGGTCGAGGTGGGTCAGATCTACGAGGGCAAGGTGGCGCGATTGATGGATTTCGGCGCGTTTGTCACGATCCTGCCGGGCAAGGACGGCCTGGTCCATATCTCGCAGATCAGCGAAGAGCGGGTCGAGAGCGTCGGCGACAAGCTCAAGGAAGGCGACACGGTCAAGGTCAAGGTGCTCGAGGTGGACCGGCAGGGCCGCATCCGGCTCAGCATGCGGGGTATGGACGCCGCGTAGGGCGCATCGCCGCTCGAGAGCGCCCTGAGGCGCTTCTAACGGACGAGAAAAGGGCCTGCGGGCCCTTTTCTTTTTCCCCCGCCGGCTGAGCTCGCTGGCGCGGGGCTGGCGGCGGGGTCATAAAAAAAGCCCCCTTCCTTGGAAGGGGGCTCAACATTGGACGCTTAAAGCGACCATATGGAGGAGACCGGGGTGGTGCGATGCACCAATGTTGCTATGCACAATAGCGGATGCCTCGGTCCCATGTCAAGGGGTCTGGCGCGGGGGATGCCGGTCGTCGCGGATCGCCCGCGGTGACCAAATCCGGATTACTTGTCGCTACGGGAAGTCTTCCGCGCGCGCTTCTTTGCCGCCGGCCGCGGCGCTTTCTCTTCTTCATCCTCGTCTGCTCGGCCGGTCAGGATACGGGAGATCTCCTCCTGCACGGACTTCCAGCGGGAATAATTCTTTTGCGCGATATCGGAGACCAGACCAACCGGGTCGACGCCGACCACGTTCCTGACCCGATCACGCATCTGCTGCTGCTGGTTCATAAACAGCTTGATGCTCTGCTCGAGATAACTGCCCACAAAACCCTGCATGGCCCCGCCATAGGACCGGATCACGTGAGACAGGAAGTCCCTGCTCATGATGGGTTCGCCGATCTGCTCCTGTTCGCTGATGACCTGCAGCAGGATTGCCCGCGTGATGTCCTGCGCGCTCTTCTTGTCGATCACGACAAAATCGACCTTCTCAAGCACCAGACGACGGATGTCGGCCAGCGTAATGTAGCGACTCTCCTCGGTGTCGTAGAGCCGACGGTTCGGGTATTTCTTTATGGTTCTCGGTTCGCTCATGATCTACAGCCCCGGTTTTTGACTTATGTTGTTTTAGTAGGTGGCGCGTTCTGGGCCCGTATATGCTGCATGCCGCTAGTGCAGCAAAATACTGGTTCAATGAGCCAAGAGTAGTACATTATTGCGCTGCAGCCAAAACTCCCGCGGCGGGCCACGGTCTGCTGGGCTGGTCGCGCAGCAGACTCGGGCACCAGTGCTCAATCGCCCAGCGCAGCTGCTGATCCGGCGGTGCGCCACGCAGCGCTGCGTCGGGCGGCAGCCCGAGGAAACCCAGGGCTTCGCTCATCAGCGCCCCGGCGCTGGTCTCGTCGACCGCCAGCGCCCCGGTCCGCTTGCTCAGCTTGTCTCCCGCCGGTGCCAGGACCAGCGGGAAATGGAGGTAGCCAGGCATCGGCAGATCCAGGCACTGCTGCAGGAAGATCTGTCGCGGCGTGTTGTCCAGCAGATCGGTGCCGCGGCAAATCTCAGTGATCCTCTGGTGCGCGTCATCGACGACCACCGCCAGCTGATAAGCGGGCAGCCCGCCTTTTCTCTGTAATACGAAATCGCCCACCGCCTGCTGCAATTCTTGTCGGAACGGGCCCTGCAACAGGTCGTCAAAGCCGATCTCTACATCCGCGGTGCGCAGACGGATAGCGCATGCGGCGTCGGGGCGACGAGGTCGATCACGGCAGATACCCGGATAGACGGCGGTCTCTCCGGGCACGCTGGCACCGATAAACCGTTTGATATCGCTGCGGGAACAGGAGCAGGGGAAAGCCATGCCGCGCTCGAGCAGGGACTGGACGTGCTCGCGATAGGCCTCAAGGCGAGTGCTCTGGAACAGCACCGGCTCGTCCCACTCCAGCGCAAAAGACTCGAGCGCACGCAGGATACTGTCGGCGGCACCCGGCTGTTGGCGCGGCGGGTCGATGTCCTCCATCCGCACCAGCCAGCTGCCGTGCTGGCTGCGCGCGCGCAGATAGCTGGCGACCGCGGCAACCAGTGAGCCGAAATGCAGGGGGCCGGTGGGCGAGGGAGCGAAGCGCCCGCGGTAGGGTGCCGCGGGCGCGCTCATAAAAGGCGTTGCGGTCTAGCGATCGTCCCAGTCGCGGAACTGCTTCTCCGCAAGTTCACGACGCTCCTGGGCCTCGACCGACAGCGTGGCGACCGGTCGCGCCTCGAGGCGCTTGAGACCGATTTCCTCGCCGGTCTCGGCGCAATAACCATAGCTACCGTCGTCGACCCGGGTCAGCGCGGAGTCGATCTTGCGCAGCAGCTTGCGCTCGCGATCGCGCGTGCGCAGTTCGAGGCTGAACTCGGATTCTTGTGTGGCACGGTCGTTGGGGTCGGGGAAGTTGGCGGCTTCGTCCTTCATATGGCCAACGGTACGATCGACTTCTTCCATCAATTCCCGCTTCCATGCGAGCAGAATCTGCCGGAAGTGTTCCAGCATCTTGTCACTCATGTACGACTCGCCGCGATTCGGCTTGTAGCCATCGAAGCCGCGCAACGGACCGGAGGCGCCAAAGCGCTTGGCCTTGCGCGCGCGCTTCGGAGCGGATGCTCTCTTGCTGACTGCAGCCTTCTTCTTCGCCGCCGGCTTCTTGTGTGCAGCGGGTTTCTTTTTGCTGACGGACTTTTTCTTCGCCGTCGACTTCTTCTTAGTCACAGGCTTTTTCTTCGCCGTCGACTTCTTCCTGGCCACAGGCTTCTTTTTCGCCTTCGGCTTCTTCTTGGCCACGGGCTTCTTTTTCGCTGTCGGCTTTTTCTTGGCCGCAGATTTCTTCTTCGCCGCAGGCTTCTTCTTGCCAGTCGGTTTACGGGTCGGCGATTTCTTTTTGCTGGTCACTTTCTTTCTCGCCGCAGGCTTGGAACGCGCGGCCTTTTTCCTCGTCGTGGTTTTGCTCCGCGCAACAGCCTTCTTGCGGGCCGCACTGGCCCGGGTCTTCCGCGTCGCGGTTTTTTTCTTGCTCGCCTTTTTCTTTGCGGGCATCAGCTATCTCCTAGCCGACAGTGAATAGGGGGCTCCGGGGAGCCGGTATTATATGGCAGCGGGTCGTCACCCCTCATGGAGCCACTAAACTCATCCACCAAACCGCGCTTTTTAGCGGCTTTTTGCGCAGGAGTCCAGTCCGGGCGCCCGGGAAGCTGTTTCTGCGGGCGCGTCAAGGCAGGGTCACCGGTGGGGGAGCCTCCCATCCGCTCGCCCGATGTTCGGCGACCACTGTCGTATAGATGCCGCCGCGGACGAAAAAATCGGCGGTAATGCGCATAAACCGCGGCTCAACGGCGTCTACCACCGTGTCCAGGATCTGGTTGGTGACGTCTTCGTGGAACGCGCCCTCGTCCCGGAACGACCACATATAAAGTTTTAGCCCTTTTAGCTCCACGCACAGGCGTTCCGGGATGTAATCGATGTGGATGGTGGCAAAATCCGGTTGGCCCGTCTTGGGGCACAAACAGGTAAACTCCGGCACACGGATACGGATCACGTAATCCCGCCCGATCCGGGGATTTTCGAAGGTTTCCAGGTCCTTGCTCGGGCCTGGCCGGGTCTGGGGCGCGTCGCTTGGGGTCATGGCTATGGGCTCTCCGGGCCGGGGTCAGTTGCCGAGTGAGAAAAAAGACGGATTAATTTACACTACACCGATTTTTACGGCCATCGGCCGTGGTAGCGGACAGTAATGCGCCTCAGCAAGATCAAACTGGCGGGATTCAAATCCTTCGTCGACCCCACCACCATCGGTTTCCCCAGCAATTTGATGGGGATCGTGGGGCCGAATGGCTGTGGCAAATCCAACGTCATCGATGCTGTGCGCTGGGTCCTTGGTGAGACCTCAGCCAAGCACCTCCGCGGTGACTCGATGGCCGACGTGATCTTTAACGGATCCAGCGCCCGCAAGCCGGTCGGTACGGCCGCGATCGAGCTGTTATTCGACAATTCCTCCGGTCAGCTGGGCGGGCAATATGCCGGATATGCCGAGATCTCGATCCGGCGCGTCGTGTCCCGTGACGGCACCTCAACCTATTTCCTGAATAACGCACGCTGCCGCCGCAAGGACATCACCAGTATCTTCCTGGGTACCGGTCTCGGTCCGCGCAGCTACGCCATTATCGAACAGGGCATGATCTCGCGGATCATCGACGCCAAACCCGAGGAGATGAGGGTCTATCTGGAAGAAGCGGCCGGCATTTCCAAATACAAGGATCGGCGCCGGGAAACCGAGAATCGGATCCGGCATACGCGCGATAATCTGAGCCGCCTGGACGATCTGCGCGATGAAGTCGACAAACAGATAAAGCACCTGGAGAGACAGGCGCGCACCGCAAAGCGTTTCAAGGATCTCAAACAGAGCCAGCGCCAGCTCGAGGCGGAATTACTGTCGCTGCGACTGGCTGACCTGGAACAAGAGGAGACGCGTCAAAAAGGCATTTTGTCCGAACGCGAGACTGCGTTACAGGCAGCGATCGCGCAGCTGCGTGAAACCGAAGCGGAGATCGAGAAGGCACGCGAGCAGCATGCCGCCCGCAGTGAGGCTCTGAACGAAGTCCAGGGGCGGTTCTACAAGATCGGCGCCGAAATTGCGCGACTCGAACAGTCCATTCAACATGCCCGCGATCTGCGCCAGCGTCAGCAGACAGACCTGGAGCAAGTGCAGGGTTCGCTGGCCGATCTCGACCACAGCATCGATCGTGACCGGGGTCAGCTGCAGGATCTGGATCGAACGCTGCAGGAGCTGGGTCCGGGGCTGGAGGCGGCGCGCGCCGCGGAGATCAGCGCCATGGAGGGCCTGAGCTCGGCCGAGCAGGACATGCACGGCTGGCAGCAGCGCTGGGAGTCCTACAATCTCGAAGCCGGCGCAGCGAGCCGGGCGGCTGAGGTTGAACGGGCCAGGATCGAACAGATCGAGACGCAGATGCGGCGGCTGCTCGATCGACGTGAGCGCACTGTCGGCGAAGTCTCCCGCTTGTCACAGCAGCTAAAGGGCGACGAGATCGAGCGTCTGGAGCGGGAATCCAGCGAGGCGGAGCAGATCGCGTCAGACCTGGATGCACAGATGGAGACGGCCCGCGGCGAGATCACCCGCCTGCGCGAGCAGGACGTGGCGGTCGCCTCCGCGCTGCATACCACCCGCGGCAACCTGCAGCAGGCGCGCGGCGAACTGGCCTCGCAGGAGGCGCTGCAAGAGGCGGCGCTGGGCCGCAAGGGCGGCGCAGTCGCGGATTGGCTGGAGGGGTGCGGGCTTCAGGGCCGGCCGAGACTGGCCGAACAGATATCGGTGCAGGCAGGTTGGGAGCGAGCCGCGGAAACCGTGCTCGGCACCTATCTGGAAGCCGTCTGTGTCGATGGTCTCGATGCGGTCGCGGGCGCGCTGGACGGGCTCACCCACGGCGCCGTCAGTTTCCTTGATGCTGAACTGGGCGCGCACGGCGTCGCGCCGCAGTCCGATCTGCTCCGCGCTTATGTGGAAGGTCCCCCGGTGCTGGCGCATCTGATGGCCGGTGTCCGCGCGGTGGAGGATCTGCCGCGAGCGCTGGCGATGCGGCGTCTGCTGGGTCCGGGCGAATCCGTGGTGACCCGGGACGGCATCTGGCTCGGGCCTGGCTGGCTGCGTATCAATCGACCCAGCGAGGGCGAGAGCGGGCTGCTGCGCCGCGAGCAAGAGATCCGCGAGCAGCGCGAGCGGGTCGCGAGCCTGACCGCTGACACCGAGGCCGGGGAGGAGGCGTACGAGCAGATCAAGAGCAGTCTGCGGACGCTGGAGCAGGACCGTGATGGCTTGCAGGAGAAGATCAACCAGGCGCACCGATCACACGCCGATCTGCGTGGCCAGCTGAGTTCGGCAAAATCACGGCTCGAACAGGCCCACGGCCAGCTAAGCCAGTTCAAGACAGAAGAGGCTGATGTCGTAGCCCAGCTTGAAGAAGCCGACGGCAGCCTGCGTGGCTCGCGCTCGCATCTGGAAACCTCCATGGGCCAGATGTCGGTATTCGAAGCGCAGCGCCAGGAGCTGGAGTCACAGCGTGATGCGTTACGTGGCGTCCTCGATCAGGCGCGGGAACGCGCCCAGGCGCAGCGCGCGGCCGCCCACGATATCGCCATCAAGGTCGAGTCGCGCCGCTCCAGCCGCGAGTCCGCGGAGATCGCGTTGGAACGGCTGCAGGCGCAAACCGAACAACTGGTCCGCCGACGCGACGAATTGACTACCCAGCTCAAGTCCGCGGAGTCGCCGCTCGAACAGCAACAGGCCCAGCTGGCCAATCTGCTGGAACAACGGGTCGATGTGGAAACCGGGCTGAGTCAGGCGCGAGACGCGGTACACGGCGCGGAGGGCCAGCTGCGCGAACTGCAGGAGCATCGCCAGCTACGCGACCGTCAGGCCGAAGAGGTCCGCGCGACCCTCGACGAGCTGCGCTTGTCCACGCGCGAGACCAGCGTCCGCCGCGAGACCGTCGCCGAGCAGTTTCTGGCCACGGGGTTCGAGCTGGATGCGCTGCGCGAGGCCCTGGCCGAGGATGCGTCCATCCCCGCCTGGGAGGAGTCTCTGGAGCGTCTGACCGCACGCATCAATCGGCTTGGGGCGATCAACCTCGCTTCGATCGACGAACTCAAGGAGCAGACCGAGCGGCAAGAGTATCTCAACGCCCAGCATCTGGATCTGACCGAGGCGTTGACCACGCTGGAGAACGCGATCCGGCGTATCGACCGGGAGACCCGTACCCGGTTCAAGGAGACTTTCGACAAGGTCAATGACGGGCTCAAGGAGATTTTTCCGCGGCTGTTTGGCGGCGGTCACGGCTACCTGGAGCTCAGCGGTGAAGATCTGCTGGACGCCGGCGTCACCATCATGGCGCGGCCGCCGGGCAAGCGGATCAGCAGCATCCAGCTGCTGTCAGGCGGTGAGAAGGCGCTGACTGCAGTTGCTCTCGTTTTCTCTATCTTTAATCTGAATCCAGCGCCATTTTGCATGCTCGACGAGGTCGATGCGCCGCTCGACGATGCCAACGTCGCGCGCTTTTGCGACCTCGTCCGCGAGATGGCGGAGCGGGTCCAGTTCATCGTCATCACGCATAACAAGATGACGATGGAGATGACGCATCAGCTGGCCGGCGTCACCATGCACGAGCCCGGTGTCTCGAGACTGGTGGCGGTGGATCTGGACGAAGCCGTTCAAATGGCGGCGATGTAGCCACGGTTTGAGTGACATGCCGGAGTTGCGCTCGATACTACTGTTGATCGGCCTCGTGCTACTGGCTGGCGTCTACCTTTGGGGCCGGCGCCGCACAACAGCGCGGCGGGATGATGCGCCGTCGGTCTCGCGGGTGGAGCCGCGCCTCGATGCCGCACTGCCTTGGGAAACAGAAACGCTGCCGGAGGCAGAATCTGAGCCGATGATCGCTGAGCCGACCTCACGAAGGCAGCTCGACACTCAGCTCGAACTCGATGACGGTGTTGCTGGCGTCGAGTCCGGCACCGGGGATCCGGCAGAACAGAAGATACTCGCGTTGCACGTCCGCTCGTCCGGCGGCGCAGATTTCGCAGGTCCGGATCTGCTGCGGGTATTCGAGGAAGAGGGGCTGACCTTCGGCGAGTACGGCGCCTTCCATCACCTGGATCCCGACGGCAGAAGCATGTTCACCGTGGTCAGCATGGTCGAACCGGGCAGCTTCCCGATTCAGGAGATGGACGAGTTCAGTACGCGGGGAGTGACCGCATTCATGATGGTCCGGCCGACCGGGAGTGTGGAGGCGCTGGCGCGGATGATTGCCAGCGCCCGACGCCTTGCCGACCAGCTCGGCGGAGAAGTGCTTGATGAGACCGGCAGCACGCTGACCAACCAGCGCGCGACCCACATGAAAGAAGAGATCGTCGAATTCCTGCGTATAACCCGCCTCATCGAGAGCGCGGGGCCCGGTCTGTGACCAAGGCCCGGGGCGGCCCGGCCGAACGTGCGGTCGAACTACGCGGCCTGATCGATCATCATAACTACCGCTACTATGTCCTCGACGAGCCCGAGGTCCCCGATGCTGAATATGATCGGCTGTTGCGCGAGCTGCAGGACCTCGAAGCCGAACATCCCGAGCTGATCACGCCGCAGTCGCCAACCCAGAGGGTAGGGCACGCACCCGCCGCCGGCTTTGCCGAGGTCCGGCATCTGGAACCCATGTTGTCGCTGGGAAATGCGTTGAACGAGGAGGAATTGGAAGCCTTCGATCGACGCGTGCGCGAGCGCCTCGAAGCAGACGGCGAGGTGAGATACGCGGCTGAACCGAAACTCGATGGGGCGGCTGTGAGCCTGGTCTATGAGCAGGGTCTGCTGGTCCGCGGCGCAACCCGGGGCGATGGCAACGTCGGTGAGGACATCACGCACAACGTACGCACGCTAAGCACCATCCCTCTGCGCCTGCTAGGCGACGACATTCCTGCCCTGATCGAGGTGCGGGGCGAGATCTATATGCCCCTGGCCGGCTTCGCAGCGCTGAACGAAAAGGCCCGCGCCAGCGGCGGCAAGACCTTTGCCAATCCGCGCAATGCAGCGGCCGGCAGCCTGCGTCAGCTGGATCCGAAACTGACCGCTGAACGTCCGCTGGAGTTCTTTGCCTATGGCATTGGTGGTCTGGAGGGGGCGGGCCGCCCGCAGCGCCATACCCAGATGCTTGAATGGCTACGGACCATGGGATTGAGGATCTGCCCGCTCAATGAAGTGGTGGAAGGAATAGAGGGCTGCCGCGCTTACTACCGCGCCATGGGCGAACAGCGTGATCAACTCCCGTTCGAAATCGACGGTGTCGTATTCAAGGTCGATCGACTCGAGTTTCAGCAGACGCTGGGTTTTGTTTCCCGGGCGCCGCGTTGGGCCATCGCAAGTAAATACCCGGCGCAAGAACAGATGACCCGCCTGCGTGATATCGAGTTCCAGGTCGGGCGCACCGGCGCGCTGACGCCGGTCGCCAGGCTGGACCCGGTAGAGGTCGGAGGCGTGACTGTGAGCAACGCGACGCTGCACAACATCGACGAGATGCGACGCAAGGACGTGCGCCCTGGCGACACCGTCATCGTCCGGCGTGCAGGCGACGTGATCCCGGAAGTCGTCGGCGTCGTGATGGAGAAGAGGCCGTCTAAAACCCGATCGGTGGCGTTGCCAAAACATTGCCCGGTGTGTGGCTCGGATGTAGTGAGGCCGGAGGGGGAGGCCGTCGCGCGATGTTCGGGCGGGCTTTACTGCCAGGCCCAGCGTAAGGAATCGCTCAGGCATTTCGCCTCCCGTCGTGCGATGGATATCGTTGGTCTCGGCACCAAGCTCATCGATCAGCTGGTGGAGGCGGAGATGATCGAGACGCCCGCTGATCTCTACCGTCTGCAGGAAGACGCGCTGGCCGGACTCGAACGGATGGGAGAAAAGTCCGCAACGAGGCTCGTCGAAGCATTGGAAAAGAGCAAGGAAACCACGCTGGCACGGTTTCTCTTTGGACTGGGGATCAGAGAAGTCGGTGAAGTGACCGCAGCTTCTCTTGCCAGACATTTCGGCAGCATCGAGCCCATCATGGAAGCGACGGCCGAGGAGCTCCAGTCGGTCCCGGACGTGGGCCCTGTTGTGGCCGCGCACGTTGCAGCTTTCTTCCACCAGCCACACAATCGGGAGGTGATCGCGGCGCTACGCGAAGAGGGCGTAGTCTGGCCAGACACGACTCCGACTGCTGGCGAGCCCGGGCCATTATCCGGTAAAGTGTTCGTCATAACGGGGTCCTTCGAAGGGATGACCCGGAATGAAGCAAAGCAGAGAATTGAGGCGCTGGGCGGCAAAGTCACCGGCAGCGTGTCAAGCAAGACAGACTATCTTCTCTGCGGGAAGGACCCCGGATCAAAGTTGAAGAAGGCTAGCGAGCTCGGGGTTGAAGTC
>CAMYOC010000053.1 GCA_947259915.1 uncultured Gammaproteobacteria bacterium | reverse complement strand
ATCGCTCGATATCCAGTCTGCGTTTGGTGGTGATTAGCATACGCACCATCCGGTACTCGAAGGGCGTGCCGGTCTCGTAATAACGGAAGGCGACGTTGGCGCGGGTGTCGAGGATGAACAGCGTGGTCCAGACGACTTCGTGCCAGGTTTCAGGCGCGAAAATCTCTTCCCGCAGCCGGTTGTTCACATACCAGTCCACGCCGGCGCCGATGCCGTCGCGCAGAGACGACGGTCCGAGCAGCGGCAGCACCAGATACGGACCCGGTCCGACCCCCCAGCGCCCCAGGGTCTGGCCAAAATCCTCCTGGTGTTGCGGGATACCCATGCGGGTGGCCGGGTCGAACAGACCGAGCACGCCGAGGGTCGAGTTGACCGCCACCCGCCCGGTGGTCTGCACGACCTTGCGCGGGCTGAACTGGAGCACACTGTTGAGGATGGTGTTGAGGTTGAGGAAATTGGAAAAAAAGTTGTGGATGCTGCGCTCCACCGGGGCCGGCGTCACGGCCTGATAGCCGTTGGTCACGGGCAACAGGAAGTTCTTGTCAACGAAGGCATTGAAGCGATAGACGCGGCGGTTGAAACCCTGCCAGGGATCGTAGACATCGCCGGGATGGGTCACGCCCGGCTGCAGCACCCGCTCGGCCGAGAAAACCGGCGGCTCGGGCTCGCCACCCTCGATGACCGGCGCTGTGCTGCATCCGGAATTCAGCACCGCCAACAGTAGGACGAGGGCAAAAAACGGGCTGGGACGGTTCATCGCTGCCATCTCAGGGCGTCACCGCCGGATCCATAATCGACAACATGCGACCGATGTAGTCACGCGACTCCATGTTCCCCATATGGCCGCCGCGCGGGAAGACCGTCGCCCGCTCGCCGAACAGGTCCTCGAGAATCTCGATCTCGCCGGACTCGAGGATCAGGTCGTCAACATTGTGGATCAGAAAGATGTTGTCGGCCCCGCGCAGATAATCGCCGATCGTCACCAGACTCATCCGCTCGATCAGTTCGCCACGCGAAAGCCCTGGCTCGAGACTGGCCCGATACGGATAGAAAAAAGCGTGGAAATAATCGGTGAAACCCAGACGCATCGCCACTTCGTTGTAGACGCCGAGATCGGTATTTCGGGTCAGCCGCACGTTGCTGGGCTTGATGTAGCCGAAGTCGGTCATCACATCGGCGGTAAACGCCATGTTGGCCGAGGCGATGCGGAAAACCAGCCCGATCAGCGACGCCAACAGCTCGTCGGTGGGGCGCAGGACTTCGAAGGCCTTGACCGGGGATATTCTCCAGCATCCGATCCAGCAGCGAAATCGAGCTGTAGAGCCGCACCGGCGGGTTCATCATCAGTACCCGGCGGAAGCCGAAGACCTTCTGCTCCGCGTCCAGGTGGCTCACGTACGCGGCGTTGAAGGCGCCGAGACTGTAGCCGGCCAGGTAGTAGTCGGTGATCTCCAGCTTGCCCTGCAGCTCGTCCCGAATCTTCTGCATCACCCGGTAGAGATCCGCGGCGTCGTCGAACGCCCCGCCGGGCACCCCGCTGCTCGAGGCGGCCACGACAAAATTGGCGCTCACCGGCGAGCCGAGTGCCACCACGTGGAAGCCCTTCGAATAGAACGCCCGGGCCGCCAGCCAGTTTTTGCTGCCGTCATGGGCCGCGCCGGTGCCGGCGATGGTAAAGATCAGCGGCGCCGGCCCTTTCTGCGCGGCATAGGAATAGCGCAATTCCTGGTCGTACCAGAGCGCGTCCGGCGCGTCCCGCTCCAGCGCCCGGGTACTGCGTCGCTTGAACGGGATGTCAGTGGGCAACGGCGCCCTTAGCGGAGCCGGGGTGCCTACGACGGTGGCCAAAAAGGGATCGGCGATCGGATAATCGTAGGCGGCCGCCGGCCCGGCCCAGTAGAACAGGCATGTCCATATCAGGGCGCTTGCCAGGGTCTTTAAGAGCTTGTTGTCGATGGGTTTGACTCCCGATTGCGAGGGAGGATACCAGACGCCGGATGGGGTTTTGATGGTTTTCACCAGCCCCGTGCGTGGCCGCGGGCCGAGGACGCGCGAGGGCTTCATTTGACGCCCGGCTTCGGGTTAGACTAATCGGCCGCGCGTCATTTGCTGGATTGGACATGAGCTATCGCCTTAACCCGGATAAACCCCTCAATCATGAGTTGGTCCGGGTGGCGCGGGATCAGATCGAAGGCGCGATCAAGGACATCCTTCAGGCCCGGCACGACGTCCACGAGGCGGTCCACGACGTCCGGCGGCGCTGCAAGCTGGTCCGCGCCCTGATAAGGCTGGTGCGCCCAACGTTCCCCGAATACCGCGCAGAGAACGCCTGGTTTCGGGATCTGGGTCGCTCGCTAAGCCACACCCGTGACGCCACCGCCAGCATCGAGTGCCTGGACGCGATCACCAAGCGCTTCGCCGGTCTGATCCAGCCCAACGTCTTCGCCCCGGTGCGGCAGAATCTGGAGCAACGCCGGCTGCAGATCGTCGGCGCGGTAAAGCTGGACGACCGCCTGATCGAGGCGCGCCATTCACTCTACGCGGCCCACTGGCGAGTCGGAGACTGGAGCCTGGAGAGCGACGGATTTGCTGCCGTAGCCGGTGGCCTGGGCAAGACCTACGGACGCGCCCACGGGCGCATGCAGGAGGCGCGACAGATCGCGACGACCGAACTGCTGCATGACTGGCGCAAGCGGGCCAAATATCATCGTTATCACATGAAGCTGCTGGGTCCGATCTGGCCGGCAATGCTCGGGCCGCGCGAGAAGGAATGTCATCGCCTGACCGATTATCTTGGCGAAGAGCATGATCTGGCCGTGCTCCAGGCCATCCTGCTGGACGAGCCGGATCGCTTTGGCGACCCGCAGACATTGCGTTCCCTGTTTGGCCTCATCCGCTGGCGCCGTGCGGAACTCCAGGCGGCGGCCATGCCCTTGGGCATGCGGCTGTTCGGGGAGGATCCAGACGCCCACGTGACCCGGTTCGGCACCCTATGGGACGCCAAACAGGCCGAGACGCCCGAAGCCTATGGCATACCGGGCAAATCGAAAGGCGCCCCCGCGGCGCCGGCCCGGCATCTCAGCGCCGTCTGAGGCACCTGCGCTACCGCACCGAATCGGCGACGCTCAATCCTCGCCGAGGAAATCCCGCTTGCCCAGCTCCACGCCGTTGTGGCGCAGGATGTTGTACGTAGTAGCGATATGGAAATAGAGATTCGGTAGCACGAAGTTGAGCAGGAATAGCATACCGGTGAAATGCGCCTCGCGGCCCCCGACTTTCAGCGTGACCTGGCGTTTCTCGCTGTCGTAAAAAGCCTCCGGATCAAGTCCGTTCAGGTACTCGATGGTCCCACGTACGCGATCGATGAGCGCCGCGAAACCGGTCTCATCATCCGCGGTGTCCGGCGGTTGTAGTCCGGCCAACCTGGCAGCACCGCGCCTGGGGATATCGCAGGCGATCTGCACCTGCCTGGTGAGCGGGAACATGTCCGGGAACAGACGCGCGTTGAGCAACACGGCGGGATCGATATTGCGTTCCAGCGCATGGGAATCGCCCTTCTCCAGGATATCGATCAGATTACCGAGCATCCGGATGAACACCGGAACCGAGGCCTGGTACATGGATAGCTGCATGGATTCGCTCCGCTGAGAGGGCGCCGGATGGCACCCCGGACGGCTATCATCCTGCCCCGACCCATGAGTCGGCAAGCCCCGTTTTCCGCAATATAGCCGGTCCGGTCGGGCCGCCGACGCCGATCCATCAAGGCCGCCGACGCCAGACCAGCGTCCGGTTGTTGGCCGGCATCGGATGGTCAGCCAGGATCTCCAGTCCGGCCCGATCCGCGTGCAGCATCAGCGACTCGACGTCGCGTACGCCGCTGTCCGGATCCCGCTCATGCAACATCTGGTCGAAGCACGCATTGCTGTCGCTTGTGTGTCTGCCGTCATAACGGAACGGCCCGTAGAGCAGGAACCGGCCTTCGGGCAGCAACACGCGCCCGACCCCGGCGATAAGACGCTCTACCTCCGGCCAGCTCATGATGTGGGCAGTGTTGGCCGAGAACACGGCCCCGGTCTTGTCGACCGGCCATGGCCAGTCATTGACGTCCAGTTCCAGCGGCGGCGGTAGATTTGGCAGAGCCGCCTCCTGCTGCCAGATACGGATTCCGGCCAGATGATGGCTCCGGTCCGATGCCTGCCAGACCAGATGGGGCATACGTGCGGCGAAGAACGCGGCATGCTGACCGGTGCCGCTGCCGATCTCGAGCAGCGCCGAGATACCCACCAGATGCTGTTCGAGCACCGCCAGGATCGGCGCCTTGTTGTTTTCGCAGGCCTGGGAAAAAGGCTTGTTTACCAACCGCGTCATGGCAAGAGCATGTTGCGGATTTGCCGATCATTGGCGGAGCTTACGACCGGTGTTGATAAACGTGGCATGCACCCATTCTGAGAGATTGCGTGGATGGTCACAACGCGACAAACCGGCGCGATCCGCTGCATTCGCTGTTCTGGTGAGTCCCGGCGGTGGCTGATTCCGCAACCCTAGCGATTGCGGATCACCGGGCGGGCCCCGAGGACGACCTCGCCCTTGCGTTTCTTTTTGCCCGGCGTGGCCGGTCCCGGGCCGCTGGCAAGCCCGGACGTATAGGTCACGCCTTCATGTTCCACCGTCAGGGTGTACCAGTAGACGGACTCAGTCACGGTGAATTGGGCGCGATCGGTAATCTCGATAGACTTCTTCCTTACCTTCGGACTGACGAACATGCTGCCGCCGCCATCGATGCTCAGATAGCGGAAGCGGAAATCCTGCGGGGAATCCGGATCTCTTTTCCACACGATGCGACGGCATCTGCGTTTCTTTACGACGTAGTTCGGCTCGTTGACCGTCACCGGCGGGTCGGCGTCCACGTCGAGGGAAACCAGGATGGGTTTGGGCATGTATCTGTTCTATTTCGCCAGGGCGGGATCGGATTTGCGGGCTCAAGTATACCTGTGGCCCAGGGCGGCTTCTGTCCGCATAACCCGAAAGATCTGCTGTCCTGTCGCCAGCGGCGGCAACGCGTCTGCCGTCGGATCGTCGTTATGGCGCGCGCACCTGGCCGCTACCGCGGACACAATACTTGTAGCTGGTCAGCTGCTCTACGCCGACCGGTCCGCGGGCATGGATGCGGCCGGTAGAGATACCGATCTCGGCGCCCATGCCGAATTCGCCGCCATCGGCAAATTGTGTCGAGGCGTTATGTAACACGATGGCAGAATCGACCCGGGTCAGGAAACGCTCGGCGGCTGCCGGGTCGTCGGTCACGATAGCGTCGGTGTGGCCGGACCCGTAGGCCGCGATATGGGCCAGTGCCCCGGCGACCCCGTCCACGCACCGCACCGCCATCACCGCATCCAGATACTCCGTGCGCCAGTCAGCCTCGCTGGCGGGATTCACCCGGGGGTCGACGCTGCAGGCCGTCTCGTCTCCGCGCAGTTCGCAGCCGGCCGCGAGCAACGCTTCGACCAGCAGAGGCAGATGGGTATCCCGGGCCGCCAGGTCCACCAGCAGGGTCTCGGCAGCGCCGCAGATACCTGTGCGGCGCAGCTTCGCGTTGATCACGATCTCGCTGGCCATCTGCGGATCGGCAGCCGCGTCCACATAGACGTGACACAGACCCTCCAGATGGCCGATCACCGGGACCCGCGCATCACGCTGAACCCGCGCGATGAGATTCTTCCCGCCGCGCGGCACCACCACATCCACATATTCGGTCATGGATCCCAGCAGATAACCGACCGCCGCCCGATCGGTGGTGGGCACCATCTGGATCGCGGTGGCCGGAAGGCCGGCCGTCTCAAGTGCCGCGGCCAGCGCTGCATGTATGGCGCGACTCGAATAGAAGCTCTCGGAGCCACCGCGCAGGATCACCGCGTTGCCGGACTTCAGACACAAGGCACCGGCGTCCGCGGTGACGTTGGGGCGGCTCTCGTAGATGATGCCGATGACACCCAGCGGGACGGCCACCCGCTGGATCTGCAGACCATTGGGTCGGGTCCATGCCTGCATCACGCGGCCCACCGGGTCGGCCAACCCGACGATGGCTTCCAGCGCGCCGGCCATGCCCTCGATGCGGGCCTCATCGAGCCGCAGCCGATCGAGCATCGCGTCGCTCAGCCCCCGCTCATCCGCCCCCTGCATATCGCGGGCGTTGGCCGTCAGGATCTGCCCGGCGCTCTCGCGCAGGCCCTCGGCCATATGCCGCAGCGCTGCATCCTTTTGCTCGCTGGGCGTATGCGCCAGCACCACGGCCGCTTCGCGAGCAGCCACACCGATGGCGTCCATGGTCGCCGCGATACCGCTTTCTGCGGCGGCTCGCGCCTGCGTCGTCATGCTTTCCTCCGGATCATTGCCAGGTCGTTGCGATGGACCAGTTCGTCAGGCCCACGGTAGCCGAGCACGCTGGCGATGTCTGCACTGCGGCGTCCGGCGATACGCCCGGCCTCGGCCGCGCCGTAGGCGCTCAGACCGTGTGCCAGTTCTGCCTCGCCGGGACCGTAGATCGCGATCGCGTCGCCACGCTCGAACTGGCCTTCGACCCGCACCACACCGGCCGGCAGCAGGCTCTTGCCGGCGTCCAGGGCGGCAGCGGCACCCGCATCCACGTGCACCGCTCCACGGGGCCTCAGACTGCCCGCGATCCACTGCTTGCGCACGCCAGCCGGCGAGTCCCCGGCCACAAACCAGGTACAGGCTGCGCCTTGCTCCAGCGCCTGCAGGGGCCGCGGGCGCCGTCCGTTGGCGATGACCATATGACAGCCGGCGCCGAGCGCGATGCGTGCGGCCGCCAGCTTGGTGATCATGCCACCTGAGCCGGTATCGGTTGCGGACTCGCCGGCCATGGCCTGGATGCGGTCATCGAGTTCGTGTACTTCGGCGATCAGCCTGGCCTGCGGATTACGCACCGGATCCGCGTCGTAGAGCCCATCGACGTCGGACAACAGCACCAGACAGTCCGCGCTGACCATCTGCGCCACGCGTGCGGCCAGACGATCGTTGTCGCCATAACGGATCTCTTCCGTGGCCACGGTATCGTTCTCGTTGATCACCGGCACGGCGCCAAGGCCGAGCAGCTTCTGCAGCGTGCCGCGGGCGTTGAGATAACGCTTGCGCTGCTCGGTGTCGGACAGGGTCAGCAACACCTGCGCCACCGGAATCTCATGCTCGCCCAGGGCCTCCTGCCAAGCGTGAGCCAGCCGGATCTGCCCGGCCGCCGCCGCGGCCTGACTCTCGTCCAGACGCAGCGCACCGCTGCCCAGCCCAAGATGACGGCGCCCCAGCGCGATCGCACCCGAGCACACCAGCAGCAGCTGCTGACCCCGGGCCCGCAAGGTCACCAGATCCTCGACCAGGGCGCGGAACCAATCCGCGTCTACGCGCCCGCTGGCCCGCTCCACCAGCAGGGCGGAGCCGATTTTGACCACCACACGCCGGGCGTCGCGCAGACGCTGGATCGCGTTGGCGGGCTCGGGCAGGGGCTTGTCTTCAGTCGCGTTCATGGCTGCCTTTCGAGCATGGATTTTTTGGCCGGCGTTGTACAGACCCGGCAAACACTCCGAGGGCTAAAGGTCCGCCCGGCACCGGCCGATAAGGACCTCAGAAGGATCGTCCCCAGCCACTCAGGAAGAGAATCGTGAGCGAAACGCCATTCGAATTGACCCTCGAAGACGACGCCGCGTCCGCGGCCGCCAAGACTGAAGAAGCTACCGCGGATGCCTCCGCCGAAGCATTCCGCTTTGTGGAATTGCTGGCCGGTGAATTATCCGGCGGCACCATCGAGCTTCCCTATCTGCCGGATATCGCGATGCGGATCCGCAAGATGATGAATGATCCGGAGTGCAGCCTGCAGTCGCTGGGCAAGACGCTTAGCGCCGAGCCCGGTCTGGCGGCGCGTCTGTTGCGGATGGCGAACTCCGTCCAATACAACCGGACCGGCAAGGCTCTCACCGAGGTGACACCGGCGATCAACCGGCTCGGTTTCGAACTGGTCCGCAACACCTGCTGGACCTATGCGCTAGGCCAGATGCAGCGTCAGGAGAATCTGCGGCCGGTCGCGGATCAGCTGATCGCGCAATGGGAGATCAGCACCGATGTCGCGGCGCTGGCCTTTGTCGTCGCTCGGGAGACCAATGTCGGTCAGCCCGACGAAGCGCTGATGGCAGGCATGATCCACAACGTCGGCACAGTCTATATTTTGAGCCGTATGGTGGATTGGGAAGAAGGCAATCTGAGCCGCGAGACCCTGAATTCGGTGATCCGGGACTGGAACTGTTCCATCGGCACGGCTATCGCCGAGAACTGGGAGCTGTCCGAGAGTACCGTCGAAGCCGTGGCCCACTACCGCGAGCTGGATCGAATCGGCATCGGCAACCCCGATCTCTGCGATGTATTGACCGTCGCCGTGTGTCTGCACGAGGGCAAGATCGCCGAGGCGCCAGAGCTGGCCGCTGCCCATCGGATGAAGCTCACGCTGGAGATGATGACCCGTCTGATGGACGAAGTGAACGAAGAGCGCAAGACGCTACAAAAAGCGCTGGCCGCATGACACGACGGTCATCCCGGTTGCCGGCGCATCGATCAGACACCGGCCGCCAGCCACATCAGCACGCCGGACTGGTAGGTATCCCGCTCAAAACGCGCGTGCCCGGCATGCTGCAGGCCTGACGGCCGCATGTGCGGGTCGCCTGCGGGCTGACACGCACAGTATCGGCTCACCAGCCGCCTCCGCCCCCTCCCCCGCCACCGCCGCCGGAGAAACCGCCGCCGCCACCACCCGAGTTTGAGCCCGGCGGCGTGGCCGCCGACGAAATGGCAGAACTGAGAGAGCTGCCCACAGTGCCGGTAAAGCGATCGATGCGGCCGGGATCGAAGTCACCGCGGAACCAGACCGGGCGATATGCGGCGCCGGGTTCGGCCGCGATGCGCGCAAACACATCCTCGAATTGACTGGCCCATGACTGCTCCACGCCGAGGGCGTAGGCATAAGGCAGGTAGCGCTCGAACAAGGCCGGCGTCTTTTCCGGCGGATGGCGCAGATTCAGATCATCCTTCTCGGCCACATCCAGGTACAACCTGAAGCCTTCGAGACGATCGAGCAGGCGCCGGCCGGGCGGCGTCGGCGCACGCAGCAGATAATAGAACAACCCATGAGCGGCCAACCCGATGAGGATCACAAGCAACGCCAACGGCGTCATCGCCGCGCTGAGAAAAAGACCGCCAGCGAGCAATATCAACACGATCAGTGACGGCAGCAGCAGCGGCGAATTGGTCACGAAATAGAGCCGCTGATAGTTGAGCCGCAAGGCGCGCCGGTGGGCCTTGCGCGCCGCGGCGATAGTCTGATGATTGCTGCGTTCGAGCTCGACCAACGGACCCGCCTCGAACAGTCGCGACAACAGCGCTTTCTCTCCGGGCGCCAGCGCGGCAGTGTCGTCGTTTTGGCGCAGCAGGTAGTCGTCACCATCCTGTTCGATCTGCACATAGCCCTTGACCGCCAGGTTGATGAGCGCAGCGGTAAAAGCGCCGCTATCGTAGGCCATGCGCCGCACGTAGCGGGCCGAGGCCGGCGAGAATCCCTGGGGCGGCTCGTAATGGGGGAACACCACGCCGGGCCGGGGATCACGACCATAGCGCCTCCACACCGCCAGCAGGTAGGCAAGCGCCGCGCCGAACCCGACCAGCGACAACAGCAGCGCTGCATTGTCGGCCAACAAAAATCCGATTCGATCTCCACGAGTCGGTTCGCGGACGAAGCCCTTGGGCCAGCTGGCCACGAGGGTCAGACCCTCCCCTGGACCCAGCGCGGCGGTGGTCTCGATCCAGACAGCGCCCTCGGCCGTGCCGCCTTCTGCATTGCGCGCGGTGCTGCCCGTCGCACCGGTGTAGCCGACGATCCGCACCTGGCCAGGTGGCACCGCGGATGGCAACTCGACGCGGGCGCTGGCCTGATCGATGGCGAAAGCCCAGCCGTTACCGGTGACGTTCCAGTACAGTTCATCATGATCGTCAAAAAAACCGAGCTGTCGATTCGTCCGATAGCGGATCTCATAGTCGTAGGTACCGGGGCTCAATCCGCTGTCGGGATCACCTGCGTAGACACGGACGCCGTTGACCCGTCCTTCGCTATGCCAGGGCTCGGGGCTGCCATCCCGGGTCACCGACAGGACCTCGAATGCGACCTTGTAGTGGTTGCCGAAGCGGTCGCGATAGTCCGTCGGGAAATCGCGGTAGATGCCACGGCGGACCTGTCGTCCTTCCGCCCGCACCCGGATCTGCTCGGCCACGGTCATGCTGCCGTCCTCGGCGATAAGGATGTCGCTGTGATAAGCGAGGATGCGTTCCGACGCGGGGAGCACGCCGGACACGAGCAGGCATGAGACAAGGACGATCCAGCGCAGGGCTGGATGCCGCGCTCTGTGTCCGCTCATCAGCGATCTGCTCCCAGTTCAATCCGCGGCGCGGCGCGGATCTCATCGTCATCGGCGGCGAAGAACTCACGCGGCTGAAAACCAAATGCCCGCGCGACGATCAGATCAGGGACGGACTCGAGGCGCGTGTTATAGATACGCACCGCGCCGTTGTAGAAACGCCGCGCGTATTGCAGATGGTCCTCGATCGCGCTCAGCTCTTGCTGCAGCTGGAGGAAGTTCTCATCCGCCTGCAGATCCGGATAGTCTTCCGCCAGCGCCACCAGACGATGGATGCCCACGACCATCTGATCCTCAAGACGCGCCTTATCGGTCAGGTGATGGGCTGCCTCGCTGCGCGCGCGCAGTTCCGTTACCGCCTCGAGCGTCGCGCGCTCATAGCCAGCATAGGCTTGCACTGCCTTCACCAGCTGCGGCACCAGATCGTGGCGGCGGGTGAGCTGGACGTCGATGTCGCTCCACCCCGCCAGCGTCTGATTCCTGTACTCGACCAGGCGATTGAAGATCACGATGCCGGCGACAGCCAGCCCGGCCAGGATGAGAAAGATCCAGGTCATCATGACTTGCTCCCGGCGATGCGATCCCGACGCAAGTATACCGGTCGCGCACGGTGCGCGACGCCCGGATCGATGCCACCCGGGGACTGTGGACCGCTTCACGTTTTGGCGCCGGAATTCCGTGACGCCGGTCACACGCCGCGCATGCCCATAAGAGAATTGAGACACGTGCCCTTCATCCATGTGACATAAGCGCGGATATTTGCTCACGCGGTCATGCACGCTGATGCGTTCGTGGCCGCAACCTGATTAGGACCATGGACCGGTATCTGGATGAAGAAGTCTCGCAAGCGACCGACGGCGCTGATTGTCGAAGACAATGAGCACGTGATTTATCTGCTCGAGTTTATGCTCGAGCGGGAGGGCTTCCGTGTGACCAGCTGCACCGACGGACGCGAGGCCGCCGACTTTATCGCTGCATCAAAGCCTGTCGACGTGGTGCTGCTCGATCTGGTGCTGCCCTACCGGGACGGTTTCGAGATCCTGAGTCAGATCCGCGGGGACAAGAAATGGCGCGACGTGCCGGTCGTCGTTCTTTCCGCGCGCACCATGGAACGGGACGTCGTGCGTGGCCTGGAGGCAGGAGCCAACGACTACGTTGGCAAGCCCTATAATCCGCGAGAGCTGTTGGCGCGGGTCAAGCGTCACATGCACGACGGCGATGCGATGGGAGCCTGATCATGGTCGCGACGACACGGAGTCCAGGTGTAAGGGCAAACACACGAGGATTGCGGCGCGGGCTGCTGGCGAGCACCACGCTATGGCTGATGCTGGCCTGCAGCGCAGCGATCGCGACCGACGATGCGCTGGTCGAGGCCCGCGCGGCCATCGATCGCGACGACTATCCGGCCGCGGTCAGCGTGCTCGAGCAGCACCTGGATACCTATCCCGCCGATGAGGACGCCCGCTATCTGCTGGCGCGGACCCTGGCCTGGTCCCGGCGCTGGGATGAGGCCATGGCGGAATACGATCGCCTGCTGGGCCAGAGCCCGGACAACGCTGATTATCTGCTGGGCAAGAGCCAGGTGCTGGTGTGGTCGGAACGACCCGCCGAGGCCGTGCCGTTACTGGAGCGGGCGCGGGAAAACGCACCGGATTACGAAGCGCTCTGGCAGCTGGAATCCCAGGCGCTGCTCGCGGCGGGCGGCGCCGAGAACCGCCGCCGTTTCGACGAGCTGGCCGCTGCGGCCCGCCAGCGCTTTCCGGCCAGCTCCTGGCCCCTGTGGCAGCAGCTGGACAGATCCGCGCCCGGCTTCGAGCCGACTTCGGACTACGAGCTTGGGTATTCGTTCGACTCTCTGGATAACGGCTTCGACAACTGGCAAAGCGTCTATGTTGAGGCCAGCCATACGCTGGCGCCGCGCAAGGCTTACTACGTGGTCATCGAAGCCACCGATCGGTTCTCCGAGCGCGAAGCGGAGTTTATGGCCGGTACCTATCTGCCGCTGGACGAAGATTGGACGCTGCTGCTCCAGGGCAGCGTTGCGCCGGGTGCAGACGTGCTGCCCCAGTGGTCAGCCTGGGCCGAGCTGCAACGCAGCCTTGCTGGCGGCTGGGGATTACGCGGAGGGTTCCGCCACGCCGAGTATTCGGATTCCCGTTACGAACTCCTGAACCTGGGCGCAGAACGCTACTGGGGCAACTGGCAGGCAGCCTACACCTTGTACATCGGCTGGCCCGAAGGCGCCGACACCTCGGTCAGCCACCTGGCCCGGCTGGACCGCTATTATGGCGAACGCAACCACATCGGCATTATGGCCGGCGTCGGCGAAGAGAGTGAAAGCGTAGGTCAGGATCGTCTGCTCACGAGTAATACCCGCACCCTCGGTCTGGGCGGGCGCCACTGGATGAACCCGGACTGGGCGCTTAGCTGGGACCTCATGTGGCACCGGCAAGGTTCCGTCTACAATCGTGGAGGCATCCGTGTTGGACTTCGTCGCAGGCTCTGATCGCGCCATCATTTTCGCGATTTACAGCAGCCTCATCGCCGGCTCGATGACGGTCTTGCTGTTCCTGTGGGTTGTCATCCTGCGCTCGCGGCTGCTCGTCCAGCAACGCCGGCACAAGGCGTTTCTGGATCAATGGCGACCGCTGCTGACCCAGGTGGCGCTGACCGAGGACCAGACCGGCGACGATCAGGATCTGGTCGTGCCCGAGCTGCCAAAGTCGTCGTTGATGTATTTCCTCAACGAATGGAACGTGTTGCATGACGTGCTCCGCGGCAGCGCCGGTGTGCGTCTCAACGCCGTCGCCCGTCGGCTCGGCGTCGACACGGCGGTCTGGAAGCTGCTCAATCACGGTCGTCTGAGCGACAAACTCATCGCTATCGCGACCCTGGGCCACCTGGTGGAAAACAGTGCCTGGGACCGGATCGAGGAACTGCTCCACTCCCACCACACGTTGATTTCGCTGATGGCGGCCAAGGCGCTGATCAACATCGATGCGGATCGAGCCGTGCCGCTGATATTGCCGATGGTGACGCGCCGCGAAGACTGGGCGGCGGCCAGGGTCTCGAGCCTGCTGCGGGAAGCAGGGCCCGCGGCGACCTCGCGTCCGCTGCAACAGGCGATCCTTGAGGGTACGCCCGAGGAAGCGGCCAAGCTGATCGGGTTCCTGCCTACGGTGCATCGATCGATAGCCGCCAAGGTGGTCCATGAGGTGTTGCAACAATCGGTGGACGACCGTGTCACCTCGGTGTGTCTGCGGGTGGCCGACAGCCCGCTCGAACTGCCCCAGGTCCGACACCTGGTCAACCATCCGCGCTGGCATATCCGCATGCGCGCGGCCAGCGTGCTCGGTCGCATCGGCTACCGTCAGGACAAGCGGCTGCTCGAGCGCCTGCTCTGCGATCCGGAATGGTGGGTTCGCTACCGCGCTGCGCAGGCCCTGACCGGCCTGCCGTTTATCGAGCAGAAAGAACTGGATCGCATCCGGCAGCGGCTGGATGACCGTTACGCTCGCGACATGATGGACCAGGTGATGGCGGAGCGAGCCGCGTGACCACCCAGGATCTCATCTTCGCTGCGCAGTGGGTGTTCCTGGGCTATTTCCTGCTGCTCAATGCGGGCTATATCGGCCTCAATCTGGTGTCGCTGTTCGGTATGCGCGATTACTTCCAGGGGCGGCGCATCGAGAGCCTGCCGAAGGTCTATTCGGAGCACGAGATGCCCATCAGCATCATCGTACCCGCCTACAACGAAGCGGCGACCATCGTCACCTCGGTAAGGGCGCTGCTCCAGCTACGCTATCCGGAATACGAGATCGTGGTGGTCAATGACGGCTCCAGGGACGGCACCCTGCAGAAGCTGATCGATGAATTCGCTCTGGTGCCGTTCCCGGAAGCCTACCGGCAGCGTATCGCTACCCAGCCGGTGAAGACCATCTACCGTTCCGCCATCCACCCCAACATCCGCGTGCTGGACAAGGACAACGGCGGCAAGGCCGACTCTCTGAATGCAGGCATCAACGCGGCACGGTATCCGCTGTTCTGCGGCGTGGATGCGGACTCGGTACTGCAACCGGACAGCCTGTATCGGGTGCTACAACCATTCCTCGACGATCCGGACACCGTCGCCTGTGGCGGCACCATCCGTATCGCCAACGGTTGCCGGGTCAGAGATGGCTTTATCGAGAAAATCGGGCTGCCCGATTCGACCCTGGCGTTGCTGCAGATCATGGAATACCTGCGCGCCTTCCTGTTTGGGCGCCTCGGCTGGTCACCGCTGAACGCGCTGATGATCATCAGCGGCGCGTTTGGATTATTCCGCAAAGAGGTGGTGGTGGCCTGCGGCGGTTACCGCACCGATACCCTGGGTGAGGACATGGAGCTGGTTGTGCGGCTACATCGCATGCTGCGCAAACAGCAACGACGCTATCGCATCACCTTCGTCCCGGACCCGATCTGCTGGACCGAAGCACCGGAGGATCTGCGCACGCTCGGCCGCCAGCGGATCCGCTGGCAGCGTGGCCTGGCCGAGAGCCTGACCCTCAACCAGAGTCTGATGTTCAATCCCCGGGGCGGTACCGTGGGCTGGCTCGCGTTTCCGTTTATCTTCCTGTTCGAGTTCCTTGGCCCGCTGCTGGAAGTCGGCGGCTATCTGTTCGTGGGCATCGCCTACTGGAACGGCTGGATTTCGCCGGATGCGTTTCTCGCATTTCTGCTCTGCGCCATCTGTCTGGGCATGCTCCTCTCTACCAGTGCGCTGATGCTCGAAGAGATCTCCTTCCATGTTTATCCGGGATTCCGTAACACGATGCTGTTGTTTGGCGCCGCCATTCTCGAGAATTTCGGCTATCGCCAGCTCAATGCCGTGTGGCGATTGATCGGTCTGCTGCAATGGCTGATCGGAAGTAAGTCTCACTGGGGCGAGATGAACCGTGGCGCCCGCTGGTCCAGCGAGGACGGAGTCGGCGACCCGGCGGCTCCCGCTGCCGGGCACAGCGGCAGTCAATGACGGTGGTGCGGGCTTGAACACCGGCTGGATCGCCAGCCTGGCCATGCTGCTCGCACCCATTCCTGCCGGTGCGGCGTGGCTGGCACTTTGCGACGCGGGGGTGCAGCTCCCGGATACACGCGTGCTTGGCGTCTACCCGGATCCGCAGGGTAACGGCCGACAACTCGTCATCAGCGATCACGCGCCCGAGGGCTGCGATGCATTGAGTACCGCCGTGACCGCGGAGGACATCCGCTGGGCCGGACTGATCACTGCCGACGACGCTGCCGGCATGGAGACCGGTGTGAGCCTGCTGGGAGACGAAGCTCAGGGCGAGATCCGGATCAGCGAAATCATCCCCGACCGGCCGCTACCCACCCCGATCAAACGCGCCCCGCCGGTGCCGCTGGGTGAGGACCTGCTGCAGACCCTCGACGGCCGCGCGTTTGGCGTGGAGGGACGCGCGAAGGTCGGACGCCGGGGTGGCGCAATCGACCTGATCTGCGCTGCCGGCGACGCACCGGCCGGACTGCTGTTACGGGCTGGTGAATATCGCATGGTGCGGGATGGACGCCTCCGCGTGCAGCTGGAATCCGCGGGATCCGGGCATTTCGCCTTCGCCTTTTCGGACGCCCAACGCCTGCAGCGCGAATCGCCGCTGGCCCTCGGCGACTTCGCCGCCGACACCAGACCGACGATGCATGGGTTCACCCTGCCCCGCGGCATGGCGCCGGGTGAGTACGCCTTTAGCGTGCTCTGCCCTGCCGGTCACGCGCGACTGCGGCTCACAGGCCTCGAGCTGCTGCCCGCGCCGGGGCTGAAGGCCCCCGCTCGAGCGGCCTGGGTATGGCAGCCCGAGGCCTGGATGGAGACGGCTGAGGCCCTGTTTGGCGAGCTCGAGCGTAGCGGTGCCAACACCGTGTTTATCACGGTGCCGCTGGACGGCGAACCTCTGGCGGTCTCCGACCCGGAGCGGCTGGCCCGGTTTATCGACGCGGCCGGACACCGTCAGGTGTCGGTGTGGGCCGTGGAAGGCGATCCGGGCGCGGTGCTGCCGGAAGGCCAGGTGTACATGGTCAGGCGGGCATCGGCTCTTGCAGGATTCAATGCCAGCCAACGGCCCGCCCGGCGACTTGCTGGTGTTCAGTACGATATCGAGCCCTATTTGCTCGCCGGCTTCGCACTGGATACAGAACGCTGGCTGACCCACTACCTGGGCACCATCCGCGCCTTGCGCCAGGCGGCGGGGATGCCGCTGGAAGTAGCCGTGCCGTTCTGGTGGTCCGGACTCGCTACCGACGACGGCCCGTTCCTGGAGCAATTGGCGACTGTGGTCGACGGCATATCGGTGATGAACTATCGCACCGATCCGTCGCAGATCCGCGCAGGCGCCAGGCCGTTCCTGGCCTGGGGCGCGGAACAACAGCGTTTTGTTCGCATCGCGCTCGAGGCCGGCCCGATACCCGAGCAGACACGGTGGCACTACAGGCCCTTTGAGCAGGGGAGGCTGTGGCAGCTCGAGATCGGTCAGATGCGGGCGCTGGTCCTGCTACGCCGTCCGCGAGCCAACCCGGCGGGGCCGAGTTTCGCCCTCGCCTACGCCGTCCCGGTGAGCGGAGATCGGACTACGTTCCGCGGCAACACCGACGCGCTCGACCGACTGCTACCGGAACTCGAAACCGATTGGGCGGCGTGGCCCTCGTTCGCGGGCATCGCCCTGCATGAATATCTGCGGATTCCGGAAGCGGGACAGGCGGCGGATACGGAACCCTAACCACCGATACGATCGACCGCGGCGAAGCGCTCGGAATAGCGATCGATACGCTGCTCGAAGTCCCGTCGGCGCTGTGTCAGCCGCTCCAGCTCGGCTGCAAACTCGCGGCGACGGTCCTCGCCGATCGCTGGAGACTGCAGCTGATCGGCATACCATTCGATCTGTCGATCTATCTGACCCATCAACCTGCGCACCGAGTGGATGCGGGCACCGGCACGGTAGGCATCGAGGAAAGCCGGCTCCAGGTCGCCGGGACAGGCGCCCAGATAGTGATCACCGTGTGTTCCGGCGAGATAACCGCGCGCCGGCTGGCAGTAACTCTGCAGGCCCCGCTGCCGTCCGCTCAGATAAGCGTCCCGCGCAAAGGACCGACCCGCCGTCGCGCATTGCCGGACATAACGCCCCATCCAATGCATCGGGCGGCCCTGCTCGCCGTCGGTATAGCCGACCTGGGCCCAGTCCGGGCCCGGGCAAGCGGCCACAGCCGTCCCGCCCGTCGTCACCGACAGCAGGATGCCCGCCATTGCGATCCAGGTTCTGACCACGCAAATCCTCCGCCGCGGGTCCGGCTCCCGGGAGGGAACACAGACCAGCATGTCTGGAGAATTTTACGTGGGGGTGACCGGTCGCCGTCGTGAGAGAGGTCACGATTTGAACAAGTCGTGATCACTCGGTATCACGCAGCACACGGGCGCCGGGCGCGCGGGCCGCGCTACCGCCGATCGGAAGCGAAGGCTGAGACTAGGACTTCTTGCGCTTGGGACTGGGAGTCAGATGGACTCTGCCAACCTTGCCCATGCGGCGCTCGTTGAGCCGTTCGACCACTTCCTCGACCGCCTTGGTCACGTTCCTGAGTGTGCCCTGGCGGCGCCCGTCGATGGTGTTTTTGCCTTGCCGGATCACGTACCGATACCAGCTCGCGGCTTCCATACCGGCCGGAGCCTGAGTCTTGGTGATGGAGGCGATTTCGAAGGGATCGTTGGTTGCGGACGCGGATTTCGCTGGAGTTGATGCTGCTTGTGCCATGGGCCAAGGGTACCACATCAGGGCCGTCCGGACCCGCTGGACAGGGTCCGGACCAGGGTTTCCGGGGCTCCATGTCCGCGCTCCGCGGCCGCTCAGCGCGTGTTCCGTCTGCGACGCAGTACCTCAGGCAACCCGCCCCGCAGATCCGGTGTCCAGTCCGGGAGCAGCCATAGCATCGCCATTTGCTCCAGCACCGCGAGGATGCTCACAGCGACGGTAATCCACAGCAACCACGGTTCGAAACGGAACAAAAACATCACGGTTATGAACACGGCAAAGACCGCAACGCCGAAGCGCGTCAGCGCGGTATGAAAACTCGATGGCCGGCCGTATCGGAGAAAGGCGCACAGATGCTCGAGCAGCCACAGCCCGACCACCAGCGCGATCAGCCATCCGTATTCGGTATAGACAACCGGATGAAATACCCAGGTGCCGTAGCCGATAACCAGCATCAGCAGCGCGTCGGCGATCGAGTCAAGCACGGACCCGAGACGTGAAACGCATCCGTAATGCCGCGCGATCCAGCCATCGACGCCGTCGCTGGCCAGGGCCAGCACCGTGAGCCAGACAAAAGGCACCTCGAGCCGGACCCATGCCAGCCAGGCGAGCACCGGCACGCAGCAAAGGCGCGCCAGTGAGATAGCGTTTGGCACATGTCGGATGGCCGCGGCCGTCATAAGATCCTCTGCGTCTGAATGGCGCCCCTGGTCAGAGCATGGTTGGCCCCCGGGACCGGGTCAACAGACGCAGGCGCGATTCTACAGTGCAGCCAGCTCACGGATATGAGCGACAACAGAACGCTCCAGCGCGCCGGCCGAGTATCCGCCCTCCAGCGTCGAGATCAGGCGCTTGCCGGTATGCCGCTCGGCCAGGGTCATAATCTGCTGGGTGAGCCACTCGAAATCCCGTTCGTTGAGTATCAGATCCGTGGTGGAATCCTGGGCATGACCGTCGAAACCGGCCGCAACGAGGATGAGTTGGGGACGGAATTGATCCACCGCCGGCAGCCAGCACTGATCGATGGCGTCACGGTAATCCTTGCCCCGGGTGCCGGCAGCCAGCGGAACATTGATGATACGTCCCGGGATGCTGGGCGCCCCGGAGAACGGATAGAGAGGATGCTGATAGGTCGAGCAAACCAGTACGCGGGGTTCGTCGGCGAAAATCTCCTCGATGCCGTTACCGTGATGGGCGTCAAAATCCAGCACCGCTATCCGCGACAATCCATGCGCGTACAGCGCGTGGGCCGCGCCGACAGCGACATTGTTGAGGAAACAAAAACCCATGGCCCTGGCGCGCTCGGCATGATGGCCCGGTGGTCGCACCGCGCAAAACGCGTTTTCGACCTCGCCGGCCATCACCATATCCACCGCGCGGATCACGCCACCGGCGGCATGCAGCGCCGCTTGCAGGGTGTGTGGACCGAGCGCGGTATCCGGATCCAGCTGCACCAGGCCTTCTTCGGGTGCCATCGCCGCCAGCTCGTCCAGATAGGCTGGATCATGCACGCGCTCGAGCTGTGCCCTAGTCGCCATCGGCGCGTCGCAGTAGACCAGGAATTCCGCTACACCCTCGGCGTAAAGCTGATCCTCGATCAGGCTGAGCCGGCGCGGACATTCCGGATGCCCGGTCTGCATCACGTGGCCACGACAAGCCGGGTGGGTAATAAACGCGGTGGCCAATAAGAGGCTCCAGATCAGTTCTTCTGCAAGAGTCTACTGGCATACTCTTGCCAGGCAAGCCGGGGCAATTTATGAAGCGACCGCCGAAACAACGATTTGGCCTGGATATCGCGGAGCTCTTCGAGCCCCGCTCGGTGGCGCTGATCGGTGCCAGCGAACAGGCGGGCTCGGTCGGCGCAGTGGTGCTGCGTAATCTGATAAGAGGTCGTTTCAAGGGCCGCCTCTATCCGGTCAATCCGCAGCACGACAAAGTCCAGGGTCGCCGCTGCTTCCGTAACGTCGGCGCTCTGCCGCAGGCGGTGGACCTCGCGGTGATCGCCACGCCAGCAAAAGTCGTCCCGGCGGTCCTCGAGGAATGCGGCGAGAAAGGCATCCGCTTCGCGGTCATCATCTCGGCGGGATTCCGCGAGATCGGCGCCAAAGGCCTGGCGCTGGAGCGGGCCGTGCTCAAGGCCGCGAAACGCCACGGTATACGCTTCCTCGGACCTAACTGCCTCGGCATCATCCGACCGTCTTTGCGTCTCAACGCCAGCTTTAGTCAGAGCTCCCCAAAACCCGGCCGCATCGCCCTGGTCTCGCAATCAGGTGCCGTTTGCACGGCCCTGCTCGACTGGGCCGCCCCACGGGGCATCGGCTTTTCCAACATCATCTCCACCGGCATCTCTGCTGATATCGACTTTGGCGAGATCCTCGACTACCTGGTGATGGACTCAGGCACCGACGCGATCATGCTCTATATCGAGGGCATCCATGACAGCCGCCAGTTTATGAGCGCGCTGCGCGCGGCCTCGCGCGCCAAACCTGTCGTGGTGATGAAGGCCGGACGCCACGCCGAGGGCAGCAAGGCCGCGATCTCGCATACCGGCGCCCTGGTCGGTGCCGATGATGTGTTTGATGCCGCCCTCAGCCGCGCCGGCGTGGTGCGGGTCAAGGCATACACCGATCTGTTTGCGGTGGCCGGTACGCTGCACGCCGGTGTGCGCACCCGCGGACCACGCCTCGCTATCGTCACCAATGGTGGCGGCCCCGGCGTGATCGCTGCCGACCGCGTCGCCGACAAGCATCTGCAGCTGGCAAATTTCAGCTCCGAGACGCGCGAACGGCTGGACTCGATCCTGCCGGTAGCCGCCGCCAGCGGCAACCCGGTGGACGTGTTGGGAGACGCCGGACCGACACGTTATGCTGACGCGGTCAGCACATGTCTCGACGATCCCGCGGTCGATGCGGTGCTGGCCATCCTGCTGCCACAGGCCATCACCGAAGCACTGCCCGTGGCGGAAGCGGTCGCCGCGCTGGCCAGGCAGAGCAAGAAGCCGGTGCTGACCTGCTGGATGGGCGATCAGACCATGCGCAGCAGCCGCAAGTTGTTTGTCGCCGAGGGCATCCCCACCTACACCACGCCGGAATCCGCGGTCGAAGCCTTCGCCGCAGCAGCGACCTACAACGCCAATCAGCAGCTGCTGCTGCAGGTGCCGGAACCACTGAGCCACGACGGCATGCCCGACGCATCCAGCGCCCGGCTGATCATCCAGGAAGCGATGGCCAGCGGACGTAAGGTGCTGGATCTGGCCGAGTCCAAGGCTCTGCTCGCATCTTTCCGCATCCCGATCCTCAAGAGCATGCCGGCCCACAAGGCCACCGAGGCACTGGCTATCGCCGAAGAGATAGGGTTCCCGATAGCGATGAAGATCTACTCGTCGGACATCACCCACAAGTCGGATGCCGGCGGCGTACGGCTGGGATTGAACAGCGGCCAGGAGGTGCGGCAGGCATTTGGCGAGATGATCGAGAACGTGAAGCGCCTGCGGCCCGATGCCACCATCGAAGGCGTGCTCATCGAGCCCATGTGGCATCCGGCCGACGGCCGCGAGCTGATGCTGGGGGTGATGAACGACTCGGTGTTTGGCCCGGTGATCAGCTTCGGTCTGGGTGGCACTATGGTCGAGGTGATCCGCGATCGCGCCATCGCGCTGCCGCCACTGAACCGCTACCTGGCCCAGCGCATGATCGAACAGAGTCGGGCCTCTCGTTATCTGGATGAATTCCGCGGCAAGCCGGCGGCCAATCGCCGGGCGCTGGAGGATGTGATCCTGCGCATGTCGGAACTGGTTTGCGAACTACCGGAAGTCGAGCAGATCGATATCAACCCGCTGATCGTCGACGAGCATGGCGCGCTGGCGGTCGATGCGCGCGTCGTCGTGCGTAAAGTCAACGCATCCGCACGGCCCTACGCTCACATGGCCATCCACCCGTACCCGGCGTCCCTGGTCAAGGAGACATTTCTGCCGAACGGTGAGCGGCTGACGGTACGGCCGATCCGTCCCGAAGACGCGGTGATGGAGCGAGAGTTTGTCAACGGCTTGTCGGAGCGCTCACGCTTTCTGCGCTTTATGTACGCCTTGTCCGAGATCACCGCGGAGATGCTGTCGCGTTTCACCCAGATAGACTATGACCGGGAAATGGCTCTGATCGCGCTGGTACCCGCTGCAGACGGCAATCGTCAGATCGGCGTGGCCCGTTACGTCACCTATCCCGACGGCCGCGGCTGCGAGTTCGCGATCGTCGTCTCTGACGACTACCATCGTCAGGGCATCGCTCGTCAGTTGCTCAGTGATCTGATCGACGTGGCGCGGGATCGACGCCTGGAATACATGGACGGTATCGTGTTGCGCCAGAATGAGAACATGGTTGCGCTGGCGGAGAGCCTGGGTTTCGATGTCGAGCGATCCACCGACGATCCCGAACTGGTGTCGCTGCAGCTAAAGCTGTAGCCATGATGCCAGACAGAGGCTGCGCAGGATCCTGGCGCGTGATCGACCGCGCACATATGAACATGGGGACGACCAATGCGGCTTACATCCGATCATCGCCTGCTGACCACGCTTGCCATTGCCCTCTGCGTCTCTGCCTGCACGACACCTGAGCACGAGATAATGAGCGGCACCGCAACGCCACCGTCACTGCAGGAGCTGAAGCAGACCCGCTACCGGGGTATCTTGCCGGACCCGGTCCGCCTGACCGATGGTGACTACGAGGGTGCGCCATATGTAGACGGGGGCGCCGCCCGGCCAACGGTGCAAATGATCGAGGACCTCTATCTGATTGGCGATCTGGATGGCGACGGCCGCGAGGAAGCCGCTGTAGTCCTCGTTGAACAATCGTCCGGCTCGGGCACCCGCCTGTATCTGGCCATAGCCGGTCGCGATGCCGACGGCGCCGCAAGCAACCTGGCTACCGTGCTGATCGGTGACCGCGTACAAATCATCAGCGCATCCATGGACAACGGGGGCGTGGATATGCGCCTGGTGCGCACCGGCCCGGAAGATGCCTGCTGTTGTCCGGGCGAGATCGTCAGCGCACGGTGGACCATGACCGACGGCTCACTGCGCCTGGTCAGCGACAAGGTCGAAGGCCGTCTAAACGCGGCGGAGCTGTCGGGCTCGAGCTGGCGTCTGCAGGGGATGGAGCGGGACGGTGCAAAAGTTGAGGACACCGGCATCACTCTCAAATTCGAAGACCACCGCGTCTCCGGCCACAGTGGATGCAACAACTACTTCGGCGATATCCAGGACGGCGCCGGACCGGGAGAGATCCACATCGGGCCCCTGGCCGGTACCCGCATGGCCTGCGAGCCGCCGATCATGGAGCTGGAGAACGCCTATCTTCGGTCACTGCAAACATCGACCCGATTCAGTTTCCTCGCCGGCACATTGATGCTGAGCTCGGTCGATGCAGACGGCCAGATCACGCAACTGCGTTTTGTTCGCCAGCACACAGACTCGCCCGGTCCATGAGGCTGCGCGGCCGCGCCCGGTGGCGCAGCTTGTGTTCTGTCGCCGCGTTCGCCTAATGTAGTAAGCAGCTACGCGTGCTCTTCCTGGGGACGCGCCCGTGGCTCGCGAGCAGCCGCTGACCGAGGAGGCATCCAGAGCATGATCGACGGCAACGACATGGTCCTGCTGGCCCGCATCCAGTTCGGGTTCACGATCGCCTGGCACATCATCTTCCCGGCATTCACCATCGGCCTGGCCAGCTATCTGGCCATGCTCGAAGGCTTGTTTCTCAAAACCGGTCGCGATGTGTACATGAAGCTGTATCGCTTCTGGGTCAAAATCTTCGCCGTGTCGTTCGGCATGGGCGTCGTCTCCGGCCTGGTCATGAGCTATCAGTTCGGCACCAACTGGAGTCTGTTCTCCGAGTTGACCGGTAATGTGCTCGGGCCGTTGCTGGGCTACGAGGTGCTGACCGCGTTTTTTCTCGAGGCGTCCTTCCTCGGCATCATGCTGTTCGGCTACAGCCGGGTCGGACCAAAACTCCATTTTGCGTCCACCGTGATAGTGGCCTTCGGCACGCTGGTCTCGGCCTTCTGGATCCTGGCCGCCAACAGCTGGATGCAGACGCCGGCCGGGCACGAGATCCGCGACGGTGTGTTCTATGCCAAGGATTGGGTCCAGGTCATCTTCAATCCTTCCTTCCCGTATCGCTATGCGCACATGGTGCTGGCTGCGTACTGCACCACCGCCACGGTGGTGGCCGCGGTCGGCGCATGGCTGTTGCTGGGCGATCCCCGGCGGGAATCGGCGCGGGTGATGCTGCACATGGCGGTCGGCTTTCTCGCCATCGTATTGCCCGCCCAGATCATCGCCGGCCACGAGCACGGTCTGAACGTATACGAAATGCAGCCCACCAAGCTGGCGGCCATCGAGGCGCACTGGGAGAGTTACCCGCGCGATGCGCCGCTACACCTGGTGGCGATGCCCAACGAGGACACCGAGAGCAACGATTATGCGATCTCGGTGCCCAAGATCGGCAGCCTGATCGCCGCCGGCGCTTTTGACAAGCCAATCCGCGGTCTCAAGGAATGGCCGCCGGAGGAACGCCCACCCGTCGCCCTCGTGTTCTGGAGCTTCCGCATCATGGTCGGCATGGGGATGGCGATGTTGTTCATCGGCTTCGTCGGCACATTTCTGATGCTGCGCAAGAAGCTGGATCATGCGCGCTGGTTCCTGCGCTGTTGTGTGCTGGCCCTGCCGGCCGGTTTCGTCGCCGTGATCACCGGCTGGATCACCGCAGAGGTCGGTCGCCAGCCCTACGTGGTCTACGGTCTGCTCAGGACCGCCGACGCGGTATCGCCGGTGACCGCCTCGGCAGTCGGGACATCATTGATCGTGTTTATCTTTGTCTACGCCATCGTGTTTGCGGCCGGCGCCTACTACATGGTGAAACTGGCGCGGAAGGGGCCGGAAGGGCCGCCAGGACCAGAAAGCGGTCATCCGGAGGGACCCGTCAGAGGCTCGGCGCTGCCGCTAAAACGCAGCAATCCGGCCCAAGCCTGAGCTTACTCTGGCAGCAGCCAGACGCAGGAGGAGAGTATGGAGTGGATAGACCTTCCGCTGGTATGGGCAGGGCTGCTGGCGGTCGCCGTATTCATGTACATCTTCCTCGACGGCGCCGACCTGGGCGTCGGCATCCTGTTCCCCTTCGCCAGCCATGACGAAGACCGGGATGTGATGATGAACTCTATCGCGCCGGTCTGGGACGGCAACGAGACCTGGCTGGTCCTGGGCGGCGGCGGTCTGTTCGCGGCGTTCCCGAAAGCCTATGCGGCGTTGATGCCGGCGGTCTATATGCCGATCGGTTTTATGCTGATCGCGCTGATCTTCCGCGGCGTGGCGTTCGAGTTCCGCTTCAAGGCCTCCGCTTCCGGGCGGCGCGTCTGGGACCAGGCCTTCCACTGGGGCTCGGTGGTAGCGACCTTCTCCCAGGGCCTGGTGCTCGGCGCCGTGGTCCAGGGCATCGATCTGGAAGATGGCCGCTTCGCCGGCACCATGTTCGACTGGCTGACGCCGTTCAGTTTTGTCGTCGGTTGTTCGCTGGTGTGGGGATACGTGTTGCTGGGCGCCACCTGGCTGACGATAAAGACTGAGGGTCCGCTCCTGGTCTGGGTGCGTCAGGTCGCTGTGACCGCCGCCCTGGTGGTGTTGATCATGATGCTCATCGTCAGCTTCTGGGTACCGGCGCTGGACGCGGCCGCCGCCGATCGCTGGGGTCTGCGATATCCGCATGTCGACTGGTCGCGGCTGCTGCCGCTGACGCCGATCCCGCTGTTGGTGCTCGCGTGTTTCTGGCAACTGATCCGCTCGATCAAACGCGGCGATACCTACAAGCCGCACCTGCTGGCCGCGGGCCTGTTCCTGCTCGGGTTCATCGGCTTGATGATCGGCATCTATCCTTACCTGGTGCCGTACTCCCTGTCTTTCCGCGACGCCGCAGCAGCGCCGAATTCCCAGAGCCTGCTGCTGGTGGGCGCGGTCATCATGCTGCCGATCATCCTTGCCTATACGGGCTACGTGTACTGGATCTTCAGGGGCAAGGTGAGCGCCGATGCCGGTTATCAACACTGAAGCCGCCCGTCACCAAACTCGCGTGCGGCCCTCAGCCTGGCGGCGGCTCGGCTGGTTTGCGCTACTTTGGACCGGCAGCCTCGGTGTCTGGATGCTGATCGCCTACGGCCTGCGCAGCCTGCTGCTGCCGACGTGACCGCAGCCGGCCGCGTGTTTTGAACATCCCGGGCCACGTCCTGGGACGTTGCGCGCTCGCCCTGACCAGCTGCAGCCTGCTCGCTTGCGGCCAGTCGGCTCCCGAGCAGCCCTCCCCGCTGGCTCACGACCCGGCGGAGACCGCCGCGCTGCAGGCGCCGGCCAACGTGATGTCGCTGCTGGATAGCTGGACCGGGGATCTTGACGGCATGCGCGAGCGGCGACTGATCCGGATGGCGGTCCCCAACAGCGGTTTCTTCTACTACATCAGGGACGGCCGGCAATCTGGCACTGTGGCCGAAGCGATCAGGATTCTCGAGAAATATGTCAATCGGAAATTCGGCCTCAGGGGCGCGGACCGGATCAAGGTGATCGCTGTCCCGCTGACCCGGGATCGTCTGCTACCGGCGGTGGTTTCCGGCCAGGCGGACATCGCGTCCGGCGGATTGACAGTCACCGAAGGCCGGCTCGATTCGATTCAATTCACCAAACCCATTGTGACGGGTGTGCGCGAAATCGTGGTCAGTGGTCCGCTGGCTCAGCCGCTGACCCTGATCGAGGATCTGGCCGGGCGCGAGGTCGTGGTACGGGCCTCCAGCTCCTACTACGAAAGCCTGCGCCGCGTGAGCCGGGAACTCGAAGCGGCGGGGTTGGAGCCGATCGTCATCGTCGAGACGCACGAAGTGTTCGAGGCTGACGATTTGCTCGAGATGGTCGCCGAAGGCCTGATCGGGATCACCGTCTGCGACGACTACATCGCCGGATTCTGGCAACACATCTATCCGGATCTGCGTGTACATGACGAGCTCGCGGTGCGCGAGGGTGGGGACATCGCCTGGGCCTTGCGTCAGGACAACCCGCAGCTGGCCGAGCTGTTGAACGATTTTGTCAGCAAGAACCGGATCGGCACCGAGACCGGTAACGTAATCCGTAACCGCTATCTGGACAATCCCGAGCGGCTGGCCGGCGCTCTGGACAGCGATCGTCTCGCGATGCTGATGTCCAATGCCAATGTGTTTCGAAAGTATGCGACCGAGTACGGCTTCGACTGGCTGCAGCTGGCGGCCCAGGCATATCAGGAATCGAGGTTGAACAACGCCACCGTGAGCCGGGCCGGCGCGGTCGGGCTGATGCAGGTGCTGCCGAGCACCGCCAGAGCTGTGGGCGTGGAAGATTTCCGCTCCCTGGACGGCAACGTGCGTGCCGGCGCCCGCTATATGCGGCAGCTGGCGGACTCGTTCGAGGATGGCAAGATCGATCCGGTTGATCAGTGGCTGCTCGCGCTGGCCAGCTACAACGCGGGCGACACCCGGATCCGCAAGCTGCGCCGCCGGGCCGCAGCAAACGGTCTCGATCCCGACAGGTGGTTCGACAATGTGGAGCTGGAGGTCCGCAAGAGCGTGGGCAGCGAAACAGTCGATTATGTCCGCCGGGTGATGCAGTACTACCTCGCCTACCGGCTCACTTTCGAAGGTGAGCTGTTACGCCGGCAGGTTTTGGATCGGGTTCGGGAAGAAGCGGGCTAGAAGTCCGACTGCTCGCGGGACGGAGCGCTCAAACGCCCCCGGGCGCGTTGGTATCGATGCCCAGCTCCCGGCATACCGCATTCACCACCAGACGATCGTCGTCAAGTCCGATCAGCGAATCCGTATCACTCTCGACGTCCTCCTCGAGCGCGAAATACAGTACCGCTGCCTGCACTACCCGCCGATGATCTTCCTCCACCGGCGGCGCAATCGTATCGATCAGATGATGACAGAGATTGGCGATGTGGCCGGCCAGCGGCGCGTCGATAAAGTCGGTCGCGCGCGAGGCCGTCTCGAGCCGCACCAGGTGCGTGGCGACCAGACGCCGCAGCTCCTCACGGGAGCGGCGCAGCTCGCGCATCATGCGCCGGAATACCTGTTCGACCGACTCGGGAAGTTGCTCCACGATCCGCGTAATCGAGACTTCGGCCGGGTGGCCCTGGCCGCCTGGGTGATCCGGGTCTATTGCCATGATGCTAAGGCTCAATCATCGACAGGACGCCATTGACGCACATAGTCCGCCTGCTGGTCGGTCTCCGGGATACGCGGCTCCCATGCGCTGCACTCCATGTCGCTGTACAGGATCTTCAGCTTGCGCAAAGCACGGTCTCCGTCGAGCCCGCATTCCACCAGATAACACCCGGCCGCCAGGCCGGTGCGACCGACACCCCGGGCGGCGTGGACATAGGTGATCTTGCGCTGCGCCATGACGTCGCTGATTTCGCGGATCACCGCGCTCATCTGTACCGGGCTTCGCGGGATGCCCTGATCCCGGATCGGGTGATGACTGTAGATCACCTCGCCCTCGAACATTTCGGCTTCTTCCCGGAGCAACGACTCATAGCCGTCACGCTCGCCCTTGTCGGACAGATCGATAAATTGTGTCACGCCGGCAAACAGGAAACGCCGCAGTCGCCGACGCGTCTCATCCTCGTTTCCGCCGCCCGGATGCTCGCCGGCCATCAGCACATCAGGCAGTACCCAGAAACAGTTGTCGATGGGTTTGGTCATTGCGTCCTAGCCCGCGGGGCTCTCGTGTCGTCTGAGCGTGGATTGTCGATGATAGACGCCGTCGCGGATCACCGCTTCCAGCTGACGGAAATTGCCAACATCATCGGTTGGATCCGCCGTCAAGATCAGCAGATCGGCAATCTTGCCGACCTCAACGGTGCCGATATCGGCCTCGCGGCCCATGGCTTTGGCACCGTTCAATGTTGCGGCGGTGATCACCGCCAGCGCGGGCATACCCGCAGCTTGCATGGCCTCCATCTCGGCGAACACCGATGGACCGGACACCGTTAGCGGATTGCCGGCATCGGTGCCCATGGCGATGGTGACTCCGGCTTCGTACAGGATCTTCAGATTCGTCGCCAAGGTTTCAGCGCGGCCGGTCGCCCTCGCACGGTAGGCTGCGTACTGCTCCTCGTCCATACGCAGATACTCGCGCACCTCGGCAGAACGGGCAATCTTGTCGAGCGTGCCCTGGTCCACGCAATGATTGGGGTCTTCGACCTCGGGAGGCTCTCCGCTGAACGCCGCATCGAACATCCGCAGATAGCCGCCGCGCACGGTGAGAGTCGGCGTGTAGATTACGTCGGCATCGATCACGGCGTCGACAAACGCCTTATCCACGACCCGATCCTCCACGCTGTGGACCAGCACACGGGCACCCGCCTCGACAGAAACCTGCGCCTGACGTAGTTCCGTCGCGTGGACGATCAGCGGCACCTGCTGCCGCCTCGCTTCCTCACCGACCGCCCGCACGCGCGTGTCGATCTCTTCCTGCATGTCACGGGCCGGCTGGATAAACCAGACTTTGATCGCGTCAGTGTCGTTGGCCGCCAGATAGCGCACCGCCGCCCGGCCCGCCTCACTGTCGGCCAGATTGATGAACATTTTCTCCGCTGGCAGCGACAGGGCCGGCGGAGTGACCTGGCTGACCAACGGACCGGTGGCGCTCACATGGGGCGCATAGGGATTGTGTTCCGCGAACTCGCGCAGCGACCACGTCCAGGGGAAACCGCCGACGTCAAATACGGCGGTGACGCCGGAACACAGATAGGCGCGGAAATAGCGCTCGGGTTCAGTGCGCTGCGCCGCGAGCACCTGAGCGTATGGATACAGAGGACCCACCGGGATCGCATCGGGCCGGCCGTCGGCCCAGGCTGTTTGCGAGAAGTGCACGTGAGCATCCACCAGACCGGGGGTAATCCAGCGGCCGCTGACATCTATCTCGTTGGCGCCGTCCGGGACCGGGCAATCACTGGCGTCGCCGGCACAGACGATACGGTCTTCCTCGATCAGGACCACCGCATCTGACAACGATGCGGCACCACTGCCGTCCACCAGACTCGCGCCGACCAGAGCGATTGGAACCGGTGCAACAGAAATCGACACTGACGATGGCTCGGGCTCATCGGCACAAGCCGCTAACAGCATAAACATGAGACCCAGTAAGAATCGTTTGCTCAAGATCGAATCTCCGTACATGAGTGCCAAGTGTACTGACGATCAATCGCGCGTAAAGCACTGCCTGCGATAGTCGGCCGCATCGGCGCCCTGCCGGCCGACCTCGTTGATGCTGCAAGCCTATGTAAATAGAGTTTTGCAGCGTCGCCGCGTACCCGAAATGCTCCGCGCAGACTGCGTTTGCCGCGGCGCAATAACCGTGCGTACAGTGCTGCCGGGTCATCACCTGGCGCAAACGCATCTATGCTCTGATCTGTGAACCGGTTCGCAGCGCCGCGACACACAGGCAGTCTAATCTAGGCCACAGGGATCAGGCCCCCCGCGTTGCGGACGCCTGGCTCTGTCATCTCTCCAATCGGTTTTGCAGGGTGCCTCACGGCACCCTCTTTTTTTGTCCGGCCGTCAGCAAACACGCGGCCAGCGATTGATCCGATCAAGGGGTGACTTGAGTCACCGCCACGGGCACCTATACTGACCGCTCCGCCGAGCCACTGACGTGGCGGCAGCAGACAGGGCAGGCCTCGATGGCGGGCACAACAACACCGCAACAAACGCCGGGGGCCGTGGTCAGGATTCCGAGCCTGTTGGATGCCCTGCTGCCGCTGGCCTGCCTGATCACCATGCTTACGCTGTCGGTATATCTTTTCGGCGCCGACTCTTCCTACGGCCCCAACCAGGTCGCCCTAATTCTGGCAACCGCAGTGGCCAGCCTGGTGGCGCTGAAAAACGGCCATCGCTGGTACGCCATCCACAGCGCCATCGGCAACGGCATCGCGGTGGCTATCGGCGCGATGTTGATCCTGCTGGCGGTAGGCGCGTTGATCGGCACCTGGATGCTGGCGGGTACCGTGCCGACGCTGATCCACTACGGGTTGCAGGTACTCAACCCATCGCTGTTCTACGCCGCCACCTGCCTGATCTGCGCGGTCGTCGCCACCGCCATCGGCAGCTCCTGGACCACCGCCGGCACTATCGGCGTGGCCCTGATCGGCGTCTCGCTGGCGCTCGGATTGAGCCCGGAAATTACGGCTGGCGCGATCATCTCGGGCGCGTACTTTGGCGACAAGATGTCGCCGCTGTCGGACACCACCAATCTGGCCTCGGCGGTGGTAGGTACCGAGTTGTTTACCCACATCCGGCACATGGCCTGGACCACCGGCCCATCCTTTCTGCTCGCGCTGAGTCTGTTCACGCTGATCGGCGTTTTCGCCACACCCGGCGCCGACACGGCCAGACTCGCAGAGACGTCGGCCACCTTGTCGGCTCAATTCAATCTGAGCCCGTTGACGCTGTTGCCGGTGGCGCTGTTGATCTGGCTGGCCATGCGACGAGTGCCGGCCCTGCCGACGATACTCGCCGGCGCCGCGCTGGGCGGCGTGCTTGCGGTGTTATTGCAACCGGACCGGGTGACAGATCTCGCGGCAAGCCCGGGACTGCCGCGGGGCCTGGCGCTGACCAAAGGCGTATGGACATCGCTGTTTGCCGGCTACACCTCGGCAACCGGTGATGCTGCCGTCGACGCCCTGTTGAGCCGGGGTGGCATGCTGGCGTTTTTGAATACCATCTTTCTTATCCTCACCGCGCTGTCGTTTGGCGCGGTGATGGATCACACCGGTCTGCTGGAACGGATGATCGCGGCGATCCTGCGCGCAGCGCGTGGCACCGGCTCGCTGATCGCAGCGGTGGTCGGCACGACGATGCTGTCCAACATCGTCACCGCCGATCAGTACATGTCTATCGTGATCCCGGGGCGCATGTTCCGCGAAGAATTCCGACGCCGCCGTCTCAAGGCACGAAACCTCTCACGTACGGTAGAAGATGCGGGAACGCTGACCTCTTGCCTGGTGCCCTGGAACAGCGGCGGCGCCTACATGGCGGCGACCCTCGGCGTGGCCACACTCGCCTATCTCCCGTTCTGTTTCCTGAATCTGATCAACCCGCTGGTCGCGGTGATCTACGGCATGCGGGACTTCAAGCAGGATCGCTACGCTGACGGAGAGACCATCCCCCCGATCGACGAAGATCCGAGAGCCTAGGACGAAACAGCGGTCAGACCGGAGATGACACAGCAGCGACGCGCGCGGTCTCGGGCTATCCAGATACGCCGATCGCGCTTCATTCGGCGGCCGACCCGCGGGCCCTGTTGGCCGGATTGACCGGTTCCTCGACCAGTCTGAAATCGCTGAAGAACAGGCGGAAACGCCGCTCGGCATCGGCAGCATAGATGCCGATATGGCGGATCTTCCGCATCTTCAATGGGCGCTCATCGGGACCGCCGCGGATCTCGGAGAACGGGATCTCGAAATCATTCAGACCCTGGTGGACATCGAACACCCGCCGATAGAGCTTGCCGGGTTCCACTGACTTTTTTTGATCGTCGATCTCCAGCACCAGCCGCCTCACCCCAGGCTCCTCCGAATACACCTGGAAGCGGATCCAGTTAAAGCCGCTCCAGTCCGGATAGACCTCGCTGGCGGTGACGCCGGCACCAGCCACCGGATCGAAGCTGACCATCGCGGTGAGCTTGTTACGGCGCGAATCCCAGTCCCGGGGCGCGGGACCGTTGAACAACATGGCGTCACGGGACGTAACAAAGGTCTTCTGCCAGTTCTCAGTGAACTCGACGACGACCGGGAAGCTGCCGCTGCGTCCGGCGTAGGCCAGGGCCACCGGCACCAGCGGATGGAGGATGGTCACCAGGATAAGGGTGGCGGTCGCTACGAGGACTTTTCGCGCCCGGCCACGCAGACGATCGTGCTCGCGGCGCAGCGGCCGGTCAAACGCCCCGCTCATCAGCAGGAACGCCACACCGCCGACAAAATTGCGCAACAGCCGTTCGCCGTCCCAGGGCAGGTGTGAGAACTCGATACGCACTGCCGCCAGCAGCACAATCGTGGCGGCAGCCGCGTAATACAGCGAGCGCTTGCGGATCCAGCGACGGCCGAGGAGCGCGGTCAGCTCCAGGAACATCAGTCCACCGAAACCCAGCAACAGCACGTGGCGGAATGCGTAGAGCGCACCGAGGAACTGGTTGTGTGCGGGTCGGCTGTCGAAGGTCACAAACGCGGCCAGCAGCAGGATTGCGGCCAGATAGAGCACGATCAACCTGGCGCCGGGTCCCCTGCGGCGCATGGTCCCGGCCTTGAGCACGGGCATCTCGTCGATGATGCGTTTGTTCTCCATCGCTCCAATGCGGCGGCGGTCGCCCGGCGCCCGCTGACCCTGTGCAGATATAGGTCGGGCTGAACCGCATAAACTAGCCGCTCAGCTGTCACCCCGCAATCTTCAGCGCATGGTGGCGGACCCCGCCAGGCTATAAGATGTTTGACCCTGACGGCCTCGGGTAAAGCCCATGGAGATACCAGGCATGACCGCATCGATCCGGAAACTCTTATTGTCGCTGGCTCTCACAGCTTCGCTGACCGCCTGCGACCGCGACGCCGGGCCGGCGGACGATCATTCCGCTGCGGCCGAGACGGCCTCCTCCGCGCAGCCCGTGCACGAAACCGCGCAGGACTCGATCGCATGGCTCAAGGGCGATGTGGACGCGGCCTTCGCCCTCGCTGCCGCCGAAGACAAGCCGCTGTTTCTGTACTGGGGCGCTGCCTGGTGCCCGCCCTGCAACCAGATCAAGGCGACGATCTTCAGCCGACCCGAGTTCATCGAGAAATCGCGGCTGTTCGTTCCGGTCTATCTGGACGGCGATACCGAACGGGCGCAGAAGCTCGGTGATCGCTTTGGCGTGATGGGCTATCCGACCATGATCGTGTTTAACAGCGCGGGCGAGGAGATCACGCGGATACCTGGCGGTCTGGATATCGGTCTGTATGCCGACGTGCTTGATCTGACCCTGCAGAATGTCCGCCCGGTCGCGGATGTGCTCGACGCGCTGATGGCCGGGCAGGATCTGAGCGAAGACGATTTCCGGCTGCTGGCTTTTTATTCCTGGCAGCAGGACAACGAGCGGGCAATGGCGGACCGCGACCAGCTCGAGGTCTTCCGTCGCATGAGCGAGGCCTGCCCACCGGGGCTGGCGGCCGCATCGGCGCGCCTGTACGTGGCCTATCTGACAGCCGCCATCGCCGCAGCGGAAGAAACAGAGATACCGCTCGCTTTTGCTGACAAGGTAACGGCGGTGACGCGCGTAGCCACAATACTGGAAGACGATCAGCTATCCCGGGCTAACGTCTATATGACGCTCTATGAGGCGCGGCCCATCCTTGCCGCCACCACGGCATCCGGGTCACTGGAGCGTGACGGACTGCTGCGCAGATGGAACAAGCGGCTCGATGCGATCGACGCCGATCCGGATTACTCGATCGCCCATCGGCTCGCCACCAGCATGACGCGTATGGATCTTGTCCGTATCGACGATGCGGAGGCGCCCATCCCCGAATCGCTGCAGCAGAACGTCGCAGCGCGCGTGGCCTGGGCCGATGCCGAGGCGAAGACACCCTATCAACGTCAGGCGGTCATCAATACCGCCTGGTATGTGTTGTCCGACGCGGGTCTCGATGACGAGGCGCGGACCCTGCTCACCGCCGAGCTGGAGAAGTCGCGCCAGCCCTACTATTTCATGCTGGACCTGGCCGAACTCGAGCAGAAAGCCGGCAACACCGATGCGGCGCTGGTCTGGCTCAAACGCGCCTACGACGAATCGCAGGGGCCCGCCACCCGTTTCCAGTGGGGTTATGGCTACGTCAATGGTTTGATCGAGATGACGCCGGAAGACGCCGACACGATCGCCGCTGTTACCGAACAAGTGCTGTCCGAGCTTGATGGCCAGTCTGATGCGATCCACGGCCGCACCGGTCGGATCCTGAATCGGTTGAGCCAGAAGCTTGCTGCATGGAACGAAGATGGTCGCTACGACCAACAGATCGCGATGATCCAAAACCGCGTGGCCGGGCTGTGCGCGAGCCTGGCGGACGACGAAACCAGTCTGGTCACCTGCCGCGCGGTACTCGAAGAAGCCTGAGACCGCGACCGGGTGTCTTCGGGGCGGCGGCGGGAGGCGCTACTGCTCCAGCCAGATTTCGCTGAAATACAGCGTAAAGGGCGCTTCCGGACGGCGCGTAAACAGGATCATTTGTGCGATATCCTGGATATCCAGCGGACGCCCGGCTGGCGCATCGGCCACGTCCCGCAGCGACACGCCGATTTCATTCAGACCCGGCTCGATGGTAAAGGTCCGGTTGAATCGATCTCGATACTGGTTGTTGTGCCTGGCGTCGTCGATCCGCAGGATCAGCTCCACCGGTTCCGCCAGCTCCGAATAGACGTCAAGACGCAGACGGCTGAAAGCCGACCAGTCCGGATAGGGCTCGTGGACGCTCACCCCCGGCCACGGCGCCGCATAGAAGCGCACCGCCACGACTTTTTGATTCTTGCGCTGTTGCCAGCCCGCCGGGGCCTGCACCTTGTCGAGATGCGCCCGGGGCGAGCCCAGGAACGGGCCCTGCCAGCGGCTATCCAGATCCACCAGCACCGGGAACGCTGCCGCGCGCATGCCGTAGTGCCAGCCCAGGCTCATCAGCGGCCAGAACGAGATTAGCAGCGCCATCGCGGCACCGACCGCAACCCAGCGTCGCAACCGCGACCGATCCGGCTGCCACAGACGGGTATCCAGGGACGCCCTCAGACCGAGAAAACAGAGCCCACCGATAATGTTGTGGAACGCATCCTGAACCTCGGCCTGGCGACCCGCCATATCCAGCTGAGCCAGCTCGGTGGCGATACTCACAATCACGGTGGCCGCCAACGCGATCCCGTAGTGGATCCACGAGTCAGGCGGCAGACGACGCAGGCCGGCGCGGGACATCTCCAGCACCACCAGCGCGAACATACCGAACAGCGGGATGTGTCCCAGATTGTAGACCTCGTGCCACAACAGAGTGGAACGGGGCGGGCGTCCCGCCAGCAGCGCCCACAGCAGCAGCACGATGCCGATGGCACCCAATACGACCCGGCGGCGGCGAGAGGCAACGCTGCTCATCGCGGGGTACGCATCCGCGCCGTCGCGGCCGCGGGTTTCGACCTGCGCCGGACCTTGCGGGTCTCGACTTCGACCGCAGGTGCTGAGCGTGACAGCCAGCGCACATCCGACCATGCGCCGCCGGCATCCCCGAGGCGTCGGGCCAGTTCGGACCAGGCTGTCGTCAGCGTCTGCTCTATCTGCCACGGCGGGCGGATGATCGCCAGTCCGCTGCCGTTCAGACGCGCCTCGTTGTCGCCGGGCCGCACGCCCAGCTCGGCCAGCAACACCGGACCGATACCGGCGCCGGCAAGCTGGCGATAAAAACCACGCAGATCACGCCGGTGCTTGATCGGATACCAGACGACGAAGATGCCGGTCGGCCAGCGCCGCGTGGCCTGCTCCAGAGCCGGGATCAAACGCTGCAGTTCGTGCTCCTGCTCGTAAGGCGGGTCGATCAGGACCATGCCGCGACGCGGCTGCGGCGGCAGCAGCGCACCCAGACCTTCGTAACCATCCCGATGGTGTATGCCGAAGCGGCGGTCCGTGCCAATCTGCTGGCGCAACAGTCGCGCCTGCCCCGGCTGCAACTCACACAACAGCGCCCGGTCTGCCTCGCGCATCATGCGCTGGGCGATCAGCGGGGAACCCGGATAGACGTCGAGGGCATCTGCATGCGGCTGGAACGATCGCACCAGCTGAAGATATCGACCGATGACACCCTCGGGGACCGGGCTGGTTGCGAGGCGACGGATACCCTCCTCGGCTTCACCCGAGCGCCTGACCTCACTCCGGCGGAGGTCGTAAAGACCGGCCCCGGCATGGGTGTCGACATAGGCGAACGGCTTGCCCTTGGCGGCGAGTCGCTCGAGCAGACACACCAGCCCGACGTGTTTGGCCACATCGGCGAAATTCCCGGCATGAAAGATGTGTCGATAATTCATCAGTACTCGTCATACTTGGCCGCGTTGCCGCGCACCCGCTCGGCCGGATACTTGCTCCGATTGTGCTCTATCTTGGTGGCCACGGCCGCGGGCAGATCAATCTCCAGCCGATCCGCAAGCCTGACCAGATAGATCAGGATATCGGCCAGCTCGGCCTCGATGCGGCGCCGCCGCTCCGGATCCGGCTGCTCGCTTTGCTCCGGCGTCAGCCACTGGAACTGCTCCACCAGTTCCGCAGCCTCGACGATCAGCGCCATGGCCAGGTTCTTGGGCGCATGGAACTGCTCCCAGTCACGCTCCTCGGCAAAGGCTCTGAGTTCGTGTGCCAGCTTGTCGAGCGAGAATTCTTGCACCGTCCGTTCCCTGACTGAAAGGGGCGCCCGCAGGCGCCCCGTAAGGCAGTCTCGATTATGCCACCCGGCCCGGCGGCGGCGTCACCTATTTCGGCACCCGCAAGGTCATGCGCGCCGCCACACCGGCATGGTCCGAGGGCCAGAGCCCGTTCGGCGTCTTGTCGGCGGGCTCGTCGCCGAGCACCTCCGCCCTCACGCCCCTGACCACCGGGCCGCCATAATGATCCGGTGCCTTGCCCACCCAGATCTGGTCTACCCGTTCAGAGAGAATCGATGACGCGTTGCGCAGGTCCTCCTCCTGACAACAGGTGAGCCCCGCATCCCAGCGGCCGCCGCGCGCACTCCAGGTGTCCACATACCCGGCCTGGCTGAGCAAGGCATACGGCGTCGGGCACAACCCGCCTGGCGCCAGACAGGGCACCAATGGCCCGGCGTCGGGATCGGAGTTGAAGTCGCCGACGAGAACCACCGTCTGTTGCGCCGAGAACAAAGGTCCGGCGCTGGGACAGTCCGGGTCTGGCGGTCCGATCAACTCAAAAGCCTGCTGGCTCTGGAAAGTGCTAAACACCGGCTGCTCGGAAATCTCGAGATGGGTGTTTACAAAGCGATAGTCCCGCCCCTTTACGCGGGCATCCACCATCGCGTAGCCGCGCAGGATCTTTGGCAGCAGCCCGGATAACAGACTCTCCGGCGGCACCGGCACGCCGGCGCAGAAGTTCTCGCCCACCGGATTGGTTGTCTGCACATCGGCACGAGCCAGAATCACGTCGCGATCCTCGATGGACACCAGGAATACACCCAGACCCGGGACCGGTAGCGGCAGGGCCGGGATCTCTATATTCGTAACCTCGGCCACCGCTCGATAGCGGTCGCCGTCTTTATTGAGATCTGCCAGCAGGATCTCCAGGTAGTCATCGTCCAGCAGGCAGAACTCAGGATCCTCGAGCGCACAGACGCGCAGCACATAGACCTCCTGCAGACCGATCAGATGAGGGTCGGCGTCCAGCATCTGTCCGGCGAGGCTCACGGAGCGTTCGCGGAAGTCCGTGGCTATGATCTGGTTGATGACCTGCACGGCAAGTTCGGCGAATTCTTCGGGCGTGGTGGCGGCGAAAGGCAGAAAAATATCACCGCCTACGTAGAGATTCTGCGTCATCACGTCGATCTGCCCGGCGCGGAAACTGCGAGGCTCGCCTCCGGCTTGCGCGCTGACCGCGGCCAGCAACAGACACAATGCAGCGATCAACAACGGTCGCCCCTGTGGTGTTCTCTTCATGATTACCTCCCCTGCGGCCAGACGCCGCTTGTAGAAGAGAGTATAGGCAGCGCCCGCAGGGCAAGGGTCGCGTTATGTCAAACGGGTGGCAAGCATCGACGATGTCCTTATTGCGTCTCGAGCCGTCTGAATTTCTGCTCCATGGATGAGTCGAATATGGTCGTGCCGTCCGGGGTCAGCGCCCGCTCCCAGCTGCCGTAGATGGGGTTGGGCAGCATGAACCAGCTCCGTCCCCACTCGGCGCGGCCTGCGGCGAGCTGCTGACGGACCTCGGCGTCGGTGCCAGGGGGCACCGCGATAAAATCGGCAAGATCGTCACCGAGGATCTGCAGCACCCGGAAACGATCGGCGACCCACTGCCGGCGGCTGCTCTTGTCCCGGGTCCATTCCGGCCGTTCGTTGCGCGTCAGGATTACATCCATGTCCGGCCGCAACGGGAACCCGAGCGAGTCCAGATTGCTGCGCGTCGCCGGTTCCAGCTCGACGCTGCGGTTGGTCACATAGAACACCGTGACGCCAAGCTGATCTGCGTGTCTGAGGTAATTCAGCGCGCCAGGCACCGCCGGCGCGGACGCCTCATTGACCCACGCTCTCCACGCGTCCCGGCGGAAACCCGTTCTGGCCAGGATCGAGCGCGCGGTCTGCCCGGAGTTGTCCAGCACTGTCTCGTCGACGTCGATGATCAGTGCCGGCGCCGGCTCGTCGGTCGCGGTCAGCAGGCTCTGCTCGAGCGCTTGCTTTGCCATATGGAATACCTGGTGGGTGATCACCCCGTATTCGGCGCTGGTCTGGACCCACAGCGTGCTGTGCAGACGCTCATCGGATGGCGTCGAAGCACAGCTTGCCAGTCCGGCGAGGACCAGCGGGGCCAGACGCCGCAAAGCACGCCAGGGCTGGTGCAAGGTATCGGTATCCCTGCGGCGCAGGCTCGGGCGCGAATCAGTCACCCCTGGCACTCCTCTGGTTGATGGGTGGCATCGTAGCCCGATTTCAGGTTCAGCTCGAACCGCGACGGGGGGATGACATCGCGACGGCGACGATCAGAAGCGAGCGCCGCACAGGTCCTGCCGGGACCGATCTGGCCTAAGGTCTCCGGCTGCGCTATGTTTAGCCGCCTCCGGCGGCGGCTCACCCCGCCCGTCAATCTGCTGCACGGCGCGCAACCCGCCGTGCTCAAACACGGCCAGCAGCCGGCAACTACGCCGGTCAACAGGCCAGGGAACTACATCATGTCCATCTATCGAAATCTGCTCATCGCACTGATGCTGGTGCTCGCGACCGCATGCGGCAAGTCGCCGTCCGAGCCGCCAGGCGCGCCGGCCGCAGAGGCCACTACCGACACGGCGGCTGACGCCCAAACCGATGCAGAGATGCAGAGCGCCACCGCCGTCAAATATACGGCGAGCTGCGCGGCCGGGATCGACCGGGTCGGCGCGCTGTTCGCCGAACTCGAAGGTTTCCAGGGCGAAGCGACCGTCGCCTCTGTGCTCGATCCCTACAACACACTGCAGCGGGAGCTGACCAACGTCGCCTACCCGGCCCAGCTGTATTTTCTGACGCACCCGGACGCCGGCGTGCGCGCCGCCGCGGCCGAATGTGAGCAAAAAATGGACGAGCTGAACACCCGGATCGGCCTGTCGCGCCCGCTCTACGACGCGATCGCAGCCGTTGACGTGTCGACAGCTGATGACGAGACCCGTTATTTCGTCAGCCAGACCCTGCGTGACTACCGCATCAACGGCGTGGACAAGGACGAGGCCACACGCACGCGCATCCGGGCGCTGAACGAAGAGATCACCAAGCTCGGGCAGCAGTTCGACAGTAACGTGCCGGCCGATGTTCGCAGCATCACCGTGGATGATCCGGCGCGGCTGGCCGGCTTGCCGCAAGACTGGATCAATGCCCACCCGCCCGGCGCCGACGGCAAGATCACCATCACCACGGACTACCCGGATTTCATCCCGTTCCTGCGCTATGCCGACGATAACGATCTGCGCAAGGCGCTTTATTTCGAATACCAGAATCGCGCCTATCCGAAAAACCAGGCGGTGCTCGAATCTCTGATGGAGAAACGCTACGAACTGGCCCGGCTAACCGGATTCGACAACTGGGCCGACCGTGCCACCGCCGACAAGATGACCGGCAGCGGCGCCGAAGCCTGGTCGTTTGTGCGCGGTGGCCTTGAAGCCTCCCGCAGTCGCGCCGAAGCCGATTATCAGGAATATCTGGCCCGACTGCGGCAGATCGACCCCGATGCCGATCAGGTGAATCCCTGGCAGAGCAGCTGGATTGGCAACAAGATCCGTCTCGAGAAATACCAGGTGGACTCGGCCGCGCTGCGCCAATACTTCGAATACACCAAGGTCCGCGACGGCATATTCGGTCTGACTACCGATCTGTTTGGTCTGGAGATCCGGCCCTGGGCTACCGACGAGGTCTGGGATCCAGCGGTAGAGGCCTACGAGATGTACAGCGATGGCGAACTGGTGGGCCGTTTCTATCTCGACATGCACCCGCGCCAGGACAAGTACAAACACGCGGCCATGTTCCAGGTCGAGACCGGGGAACCCGCTGTCACCGTGCCGCGCGCGGCGCTGGTGACGAATTTCCCCGGTGGCGAGGAGAAGGGCTATCTCGAGCAATCTCAGGTCGAAACATTCCTGCATGAGTTTGGCCATCTGATCCATTTCCTGGTCAGCAACAACCAGCGCTGGACGCCGTTGTCCACGCCGGAATGGGACTTTATCGAGGCGCCGTCGATGATGCTGCAGGAGTGGATCTACGACACCGAGACGCTGCAGAGCTTCGCCACCAACGATGCCGGTGAAGTCATCCCGGCAGCGCTGGTGGAGAAGATGCGCGCCGCGCAAAACTTCGGCCAGGGCCTGTTTATCAACGGCCAGATGTTCTACGCATCGATCTCGCTGAATTATTACAACCGCGACCCGGCCAGCTTTGACCTGCTGCAGCTGTGGGAGGAACTGGCGACGAAGTATTCGGTGTTGCCCTTTGTCGAAGGCGCCCACCCGTATGCAAGCTTTGGCCATCTGAACGGTTACTCAGCCTACTACTACACCTATATGTGGTCTCAGGTGATCGCCTACGACATGTTCAGCCGCTTTGAAGAGGAAGGCCTTTTGAACCGTGACACCGCGCGTGACTACCTGCAGGAGGTGCTGGCCCGCGGCGGCTCCCGTCCGACGGCGGTTTCGGTGACCGAGTTTCTCGGTCGGCCGTACAACTTCGAGGCCTTCCAGCGACGGCTGGACCAGGGGACCTGATGCCCGATGCATGTCGCCGCGACGACCGGCTCAACGCCGGTCGTTTTTCTCCGTCGCACGCGCGATTACACCCAGCTGTTTCGTAGTGTCGATCAAGACCAGCGGGAGTGAGGGATCATGAGCGCCAGCAAAGAATCGATGGTCGATGACGTCAGGACTTCGGTCAGCGGCGCCGAGTGGCAGGTGCGCGTGGATCTGGCCGCCGCCTACCGGCTGGTTGCACTCTATGGCTGGGATGATCTGATCTTCACCCATATCTCGGCGCGGGTGCCGGGAGCGGACCACCACTTCCTGATCAACCCCTACGGCATGCTGTTTGACGAGATCTCGGCTTCCAGCCTGGTCAAGGTAGGCCTGGACGGGGCCAAGGTCGGATCCTCGCCTAATCCGGTCAATCCGGCGGGGTTTGTCATCCACAGCGCGGTGCATGAAGCGCGCGAGAACGCGCAATGCGTGATGCATCTGCATACCAACGAGGGCATCGCGGTGTCGGCACAACGTGATCCCGCTCGCGGACCTCGCCTACCACGACTACGAGGGCGTGGCGCTGAATGAGGCCGAGAAACCGCGACTGGTCGCCGATCTCGGCATGCACAATTTTATGATCCTGCGTAACCACGGCACGTTGACCGTCGGCGCGTCGGTGGGGGAAGCCTTCCTCGCCATGTATATCCTCCAGCGGGCCTGCGAAATCCAGGTACTGGCCACCTCCAGCAGCGCGGCCCTGGTGCCGGTACCACAGCCGATCGTCGATGGCATCCGCGCCCAGGCGAACCAGGCGACCCTGGGCCAGGGCGGCGCTCTGGCCTGGCCGGCATTGCTACGTCGCCTGGACCGCGTCGACCCGTCCTTCCGGGAATAAGCGCCGTGAGCGCCGCCGCCGATCCGGACCAGCCGCTGCTGATCATCGGCAACCGCAATTATTCATCCTGGTCGCTACGCGCCTGGCTGTTTGCCACCCACGCTGGCGTCCCGTTCGACACCCTGCGTCTGCCGCTGGACACGCCGGAGTTCCGGCAACGCATCGGTAATTACTCACCCTCCGGCCGGGTCCCGGCGCTGATCCACGGGGCGCTGCATGTGTGGGATTCACTGGCGATCTGCGAATATCTCGCCGAAGCCTTCAGCATCGCCAACGCCTGGCCTGGGGACGTGACTGCCCGCGCGCGTGCCAGGTCGTTCGCCTGCGAGATGCACGCGGGTTTCCCGGATCTGCGCCGGGAGCTGCCGATGAACTGCCGCGCCCGGGATCGCCGGCTGGTCCCGTCGCCGGCGGTACAGCACGACATCGATCGGATCATCGCGATCTGGGAATCTCAGCTGGGCCGGGAAGGGCCGTGGCTGTTTGGCGAATTCGGCATCGTCGATGCGATGTTCGCACCGGTCGGGCTGCGCTTTCTGACCTACGGTGTTGCCGTGCCCACCGCCAGCGCCGCCTGGATCGAGGCGCTGGTCGCGTTACCGGCTATGGCCGAATGGTTACGCGAAGCCCGGGCCGAAAGCGAGGTGCTGGCGGCCGGGCAAGCGGGCACGCCAGCTTCGCCGCCAGGGTGATGGATCGAGACCGGAGCCCGGGTCAGTCGTGATCCCGGTCGTCGGTGGTCTCCCTGTCTCCAGACCGATCAGATTTCGACTTTCCCTTGCCGGACTTTCCCTTGCCGGACTTGCCCTTCGCCGCAGCCTTGTCGCCATCCCCGGTATCGGCCGCCTTATGCCAGGGCTTCTTTCCCGCCTGTTTTTCGCCGCTGGCACGGTATTCCTCCTTGATCGCCTTGCTTTCATCCCGCTGGCGCAGCATTTCCTGACTGGTGGCGTTACCGTAATCGTCGCGATCGACCTGTTTTGGCAAGGACTCGCGGTCCGCTTTGACGTCGTCCCCGGTATGTCCGGCAGCGTCCCGACGGTCGGGGTTGGCGGCTTCTCCGATCGCCCTGTCGGCCTGTCGTTGCGCCTTTTCGGCACGGACCTCTGACGGCTCATCCTGCTCCGCCCTCGCCGTCTCCCTGGCGGCTTTGGACCCCTTCTCTGCGCTGGTACCCTGTGCCAACGCGCCACCGCTGGCTAGAATTAGCATGGAACAGATAACTATGAACGTCTTCATGACTCCCTCCGGAATCGCCGCCTGAGTCAACAATATAGCGCAACCGGGACTTCCCCCGATCGGACCTGACCCTCAATGACAAGAATGATGACGATGACAGCGACCCGGCCCGGCGGCCGCTACCCCATTAACCACGCGACCTCGCGCTGGCGGCTGGCTCTGCTGTTGCCCGGCTTTTTGGCCCTCGGCGGCGTCCTCCATGCCGAGACCGTGGCATTCGTCGGCGCAAACGTGGTGCCGATGGACCGCGAGGTCGTGCTCTCCGATCAGACCGTGCTGGTGGAGGGCGAGACCATCCACACGATAGGCCCGCGCGGGTCCGTGACGGTGCCGGCCGACGCCCGCGCCATCGACGCCGGTGGCCAATACCTGCTGCCCGGGCTTGCGGAGATGCACGCCCACATCCCGGGACGGCGTCAGCGGGAGGGCTGGGTGGACGAGGTGCTGTTCCTGTACGTGGCCAACGGCATCACTACGGCGCGCGGCATGCTGGGCGCGCCGTGCCATCTGGAACTGCGTACGAAGGTGGCGAATCACGAGATTCTCGGGCCGCGTATTTTTACGTCCGGGCCATCGCTCAATGGCAACAGCGTAGACGGCGTCGAACAGGCCCGGAACATGGTGGCCGAACAGGCCGGTAGCGGCTACGACTTCCTCAAGCTGCACCCGGGTCTGAGCGTCGAGGAATACCATGCCATCGCGACGACGGCCGCAGAACTCGAGATCCCGTTCGCCGGTCATGTGCCGGAAGATGTCGGGTTGAGCATGGCTTTCTCTTCTGCTCAGGCCACGATCGAGCATCTGGACGGTTATATGCAGGCCCTGCTCCCGCCCGGGTCGGATACGACGGCCGACCCGGGGCTCTTTGGTCTCGGTCTGGTCGGCCAGGTGGATCCCAACCTGATCCCTCAGCTGGCCCGGGAGACCCGGGAAGCGGGCGTCTGGAATGTGCCCACGCTGTCGCTGATCGAGAACTTCGTGTTGCCCGAGGACCCGCTGGTCACCGCCATGGAGCCCGGGATGCAATACATACCACGGGACATGCGGCGCGGCTGGATCGCCAGCAAGCGAGGGACGCTCGATAACCCCGACTACGATCCCGGGGCTGCAGAGAGACTTGTTGCCATCCGCGCGGCCCTGGTCAAGGCCCTGCACGACCAGGGCGCGGGGCTGCTGCTGGGTTCGGATGCGCCACAGGTGTTCAACGTGCCGGGCTTTTCTATCCATCACGAACTCGACGCACTGGTCAACGCCGGGCTGACGCCTTACCAGGCGCTACGGACGGGTACCGTGTATCCGGCAGAGTTTTTCGGCGGCTCGGACCGCTTTGGTTCGGTCGCCGAAGGACTCGAGGCGGATCTGATCCTGGTGGGGTCAAACCCGCTGCTCAGCGTCACCGCGCTGCGCGAGCCGCTCGGCGTTATGGTCCGCGGACAATGGCTGGACCGGGCAGAGATCGATCGGCGTCTGAGCCAGCTTGAAGAGAAGTACCGCAGCGCGGGGGTCGAGCCGGCGCCCTCTGCCGCCGACGCCGCGAGCACCATGCACTCTCATTCGCCGGTGCCGTGTCGATGAACGGCGGCAGCTGACATGAGCGCGCCAGACTCCATGCGCCAGGTGGTCATCCCTCGCCACGGCGGGCCGGAGGTGCTGCAGCTGGAGGACGCCCCACTGCCACAACCCGGTCCGGGCCAGCTGCGTATCGCGGTGTCTGCGGCCGGTATCAACTTCGCCGATATCCTGATCCGCCAGGGTGTGTACCCGGATGCCCGGCCGCCGCCTTGCGTCCCCGGCCATGAGATTTCCGGCGTGGTCGATGAAGTCGGTGACGGCGTGGACCCGATGTGGAAAGGCAGAGCGGTGCTCGCGCTTGGCGACTACGGCGGTTATGCGCAATACCACGTGATCGATGCCGACCGTGTGTTGCCAAAACCCGCTGATCTGGAGTTTCCCGCGGCGGCGGGGCTACCACTGAATTACGTGACCGCCTGGCTGCTGCTGATCGTGATGGGATCGTTACGCGGCGACCAGACGCTGCTGATACAAAATGCGGGCGGTGGCGTCGGGCTGGCGGCACTGGACATCGCCCGCCATGTCGGCGCACGCACCATCGGCACCGCGAGCCCTGGCAAGCACGAGTTCCTGCTGTCCCGGGGTCTCGATCACGCGGTCGACTACCGCCAGACGGGCTGGCACAAGGAAGTCGCTACCATCACCCGGAACCGGGGCGTGGATCTGATCATCGATCCCATGGGACCAAAAAGCTGGAAGCAGGGTCTGAGCCTGCTCGCGAATGGCGGCCGGCTGGGCATGTTCGGCATCGCGGAGGCGGCCCGACCGGGATTGAGCGGGAAGCTGCGTCTGCTCAAGGGCATGATCGGCGCGCCGGTGTTCCACCCGAGCGGACTGATCCGCGGCAATCGCGGCGTCTTTGGCTGTAATGTTCACCAGATGTATGAGTCCCGGACCCGACTCAACGGCTGGCTGGGTGCGATCCTCCAGGGTGTCGCAGAGGGCTGGGTCCGTCCGCACACCGATCGGTGTTTCCCTCTGGCCGAAGCGGCCGAGGCCCACGCCTGGATCGAAGCGCGCAAGAACCTCGGCAAGGTCATCCTGATCCCCTGATCCGGGCTGACCGGTACTCGCCTCTATTCGCCTGTAGCGATCGGCCGCTCGGGATCGCGGATCCACTCGCTCCAGGAGCCGGCATAGAGACCCGCGCCCGGCATCCCCGCCACTTCCAGCGCGAGCAGATCGAGGCAAGCGGTGACACCGGAACCGCACAGACAGGCCACTGCGTTTATCTGCGTATCGCCGAGCACCCGGAGCCATCTGCGCTGTAGCTCGGGCGCATCGAGCATGCGTCCGGAATCGTCGAGATTCTCGGCAAAGGGGAAGTTTACGGACCCGGGGATGCGGCCCGCCACCGGGTCGATCGGCTCCATCTGCCCGAGAAAACGCGGTCGCTCCCGGGCGTCCACCAGCAGACGCGGAGCCTTGCCGCGCCGGCCCGACAATTCCTCCACCGTTACCGCGCGGACGCTGCCGGACGCGGGAAAGAAACTCCCGGGACGGGGCTTGACCGCGCCCTGGTCCAGATCGAAGCCCGCTGCGGACCATGCAGCAAGCCCGCCGTTCAACACCGCGACCCGCGGGTGGCCAAGCCAGCGCAACAGCCACCACAGGCGCGCGGCGATCGCGCCGGCCGCATCATCGTAGACCACGACCTGATCATCGTTGCCGATGCCGGCCCGACCCAGACGCGCCGCCAGGATGCGTGGATCCGGCAGCGGGTGGCGACCGCTGGTCGCAGTAACCGGACCGGACAGATCCCGCTCCAGATGCAGATAGACCGCGCCCGGGATATGCCCCTGCCGATAGGCCTGTTCACCGGCACCGGGGTCCGCAAGCCGGAAACGGGTATCCACCACACGGAGATCAGACTCAGTCAGTGCCTGCGCCAGATCCGTGGCTTCGATCAGTGTCGTGAATGAATCCACATCGGCTCTCCGGGTGCGGTCTCAGGATAATAGGCGCCGGCCACGGTATTTGCCGGATGCGCATTTTTTTGCCTGCCCGTGCCTCGCCTGCCAAAGCAAGATCGCAGCCCGATAGTGAACCACGGCCCGACCCGGTGGTCACAAAACCTACGGGGCGGGCAACGCCCCGACCGGGACGCAGGGCCTTCGGGCCGGGGAGCATGGGCGCAAGACTGCACTTCTCGTCGGAGAGGGTGAACGACTCTCTCCGGGAATTGAGGCGCAAGCGGCTGTACAAAGTCGCTGTCGCGTACGGTGTGGTGGCTTGGCTGGCGGTCCAGATCACCGACGTATTGATGCCCGCGCTGTTCCTCCCCGAATGGGGCGTGCGCTTTGTCCTGGTACTGGCGATCGCCGGCTTCCCGCTGGTCTTGATCATCGCCTGGGCGCTGGAGCCCAATGGCAACGGCACCGCTGCGGGTGCCCGGGCCCGGCTCGCGTCTCTGCTCCACGGCCAGCGTCTCGACTATCTGATCATGGGCATCCTCGCGACATTGATCGCGGGACTGTTGATCAACGCCCCGGCCTTTAACCAGACACGAGCGGTCTCCATCGATTCGGTGGCCGTATTGCCGTTTACCGAATTTGGCGACAACGGCAGCACCGGCTATCTCGGCGACGGCATCGCCGGCGAGTTGCTCAATTCGCTGACCGGGATCGACGGTCTGCGGGTCGCGGCCCGCACCTCATCCTTCGCGTTTCGTGACGGCGCCACGGATATCCGCGAGATCGGGCGCCAGCTCAATGTGGACGCGGTGGTCGAGGGTACGCTGCGCACGGACGGTGAGCGGGTGCGGATCACGATCCAGCTGATCGACGTTGCAGACGGCTTCAACCTGTGGTCGCGCACCTACAGCCGCGACCTGGGTGGCATCCTCGATCTGCAGGAGGAGATCGCCCGGGCAGTCGTCTCCGCGCTCAGTATCGAACTGCTCGGCAACGGCGACGCACCGGTGACACGACCCGGCACCGCAAGCGCCGGCGCCTATCAACGCTATCTGGAAGGTCGCGTCGCGTTCCACCGGCGGACACCGGAATCGCTGCAGGAATCGATCCGGATGTTCGAGGAGGCGGTGCAGCTGGATCCGGATTACGCGCTGGCCTATAGCGGCATCGCCGATGCCCAGCTGCTGCGCGTCAGTTACGCCAACGTGCCGCTCGAACAGGCAAGAGAAGCCGCGGAGCGCGCGATCGCCCGGGCGCTGACGCTGGACGACCGGCTGGCCCAGGCCTATGCGTCGCTCGGTCTGCTCAAGGCCCATGACGGCCAGCCCGGCGCCGCCGAGCAAGCCTATCGTAAGGCCATCGAGCTGAACCCGGATTACGCGATGGCACAGATGTGGCTGGGCGGGTTGTTGATGGATCAAGGGCGATTGCGGGATGCCAACATGGCGTTCTCGAAAGCGCGAAACCTCGATCCGCTGCACCCGGTGATCAATGGCAATCTCGCCGCCAGCATGATGGCCATGGGCATGTATGACGCCGGGCTGGTCATTTTCAACCGGGTGCTCGAATATGCGCCGGCGTCGGCGCCGGTGCTGAGGCAGATGTCGGGCTGGGCCGCCGATTTCGGCCATCTCGATGACTCCATGGCGCTGGCCCGGCGAGCCCTGGCGCTGGACGAGAGCGAGCCGCAAAACCTGATCGCGATGGCGCGCAGCGCACTGTGGCTGGACGACATGACCACGGCCGAGCAATGGCTGGGCGAGGCCCAGTCGGTGGCAGGCGACAACCCGATGTTGTTCTCCTACCGCGCCGCGTTTTATTTCGAGGCGGGCCAGCCCTCGGCGCTGGACGCCTATGCCAGCTCGCAGCTTGCGGCTGCCGAAGCGTCGTCACCGCGGGCCATGGACTACAAGAGCCGCAGCATGCTCGACTGGGCCGGCCGCGGACGGGTGCTGATGCACGACTATGATCGCGGCATCGCGCTGCTCGAACGGGCGCTGGAGACCGACGAGGGGCGGCGCCAGATCAAAGATCTGGAGACCCTGACGTTTCTTGCGGTCGCCTACCAGCGCTCGGCCCGCGACGAGGCGGCCCGCGAGGTGGTCGCGCAATGTGAGACCGTGCTCGATAGTGCCCATCGCCAGGGCGCCGGCGGGCCGCGAGCGGCGCTGATGACGGCGGCGGTTTCGGCCCTCGCGGGACGTCACGACGAAGCGCTGGACCAGCTGCAGCGGACCTACGATCTGGGCTGGCGCCGTCACGGTCTGATCGAGCATCACCTGGCCTTCGAGTCCTTACGCGGTCTCGATCGCTACAACGAGCTGATCAGACGGATGCGCGAGGACACCGCGTCGATGCGGGAACAGGCGGGCGAACAGGCGCGCGTGGCCGAGGCCGATCCGCTGACCCGGGTATCCCGGGTCGATTAGGAGGCAGAACCCGTCTCGTTCCTCGATTCTGGTTATCGTTCTGCGCCGCCGGCAGGGCGGAGACACGATTCCGCCCCGTCCCCGGAGCCATCGTCTCCCGCTAAACACGTCATCGACCGTCATCAGCTTGCGCCCGCCGGATCATCGCCGGTGTGCTATTTTTATCGAAGAGTCCGGTTCGCAGAGCGGTCTCGCCACCGGTCATGATCAGGGGGACTGGCGCCGGCTTTCCAGACCGCGCCCGAGCAATCTCCGGCACTGTGACGGCAGATCGAAGACAGCCGCCGGGCGCTCGGTCCCTACGGAGAATCCAGCGATCGGACAACAGATTGATTCGCCGCCCGGAGATGTCGACCGACGAACTTCGCCGGGCTCCGCGTGTCGGAATAATCACCAGACGCTTGACCGTCTCAGTCTGACTTTTCAGGAATACATACGATCATGCCGATCAGCCCAAACTGGATCGCCGCCGGCCTGGTGGGTGCCGCCACCGCCAGCGTGATGCTCGCCATCAACCTGGGTGAGCCCGGTCGCGGATCGGCCGATCCCGCTTCCCCGGACTCCACCGCGCGACCGATTTCGGTCACGGCGGCCAGAACGGGCGGTAATCCTGAGGTCTCGGCCATGGCGGATCTGCTGGATCGGGAGGTCGAGGAGCGTTTGTTGCTGGAAGACGAGGTGGAAGCGCTGCAGGATCGCGTAGCGCGGCTGGAGGCATTGCTCGACGACAGTCAGACGCCGCCCCAGCCGGCGGCTTCGGCTGCCACCACGCTCACCGGCGGCGGCAGTCGCGGGGAGATCACCGAGGAGGCCTTTGTCAAAGCCGGCTTCACCCCGGAACAGGCCGCCTATTACCGCCAGCGTCATGACGAGATTTCGATGGCCCAGTTGTATCTGCGCGACCAGGCCGAACGTGAGGGCTGGCTGCGCTCGCGTCGCTTTGTCGACGAACAGCGGGCGCTGCGACAGCGGCTGGAGGAGCTGCAACAGGGCATGGACGAGGACACCTATGCGCGATATCTCTACGCCACCGGGCGACCCAACCAGGTCGGGGTACGCCGGGTGCTCGCCAGTTCCGCTGCCGACAGCGCCGGTATCCGCGACGGCGACGTGCTGCTGCGCTACGACGGCCAGCGTGTCTACCAGGCCAGCGATCTGCGCCGTGCCACCCGCAGCGGCGATATGGGCGAGATGGTGGCCGTCGATATCCTGCGCGACGGCCAGCGTATCCAGACCTATGTCCCGCGCGGCCCTCTCGGCGTCAACATGAGCTCAGAGCGGATCCTCCCCGGCGGCTAGCTGACTGGGGACAAACTCTTCGCGCACCGCCTTGGCCCTCAGCGCGGGCGGCAGCAGACCCTGGGCCAGCACGAAATCGTGATAGGCCTGGCGGTCAAAACGATCGCCCAGCATCAGCTCGGTCGCGCCGCGCAGCTCCATCAGTTTGCGGTAGCCATAGAAGTACGCAGTGGCCTGACCCGGGATCTGAAAAGTGTAGCGATCCAGCTCGGCGGCGACCGAGCCCGGCGTCATCACCACGTCCTCCAGCATGATCCGTCGCGCTTCTTCCACCGAGATTTTGCCGGTGTTGAGCATCGGATCGATAAACATCCGCGCCGCGCGCCACAGCCGCATCTGCAGACCGATAAACTGACCCTCCAGCGGCAGGAACGGCTTGACCTCGGCTTCGGCATAAAGCGCCCAGCCCTCTACATTGACGCTGTTAAAGGCAAACAACACCCGCGCGTCCGATACCCCGCCCTCCAGCATCGCGCTGAACTGCAGCTCGTGGCCCGGCCGGGCCTCGTGAGCGGAAAGTGTCCAGGCCATGGCTTCATAGGTGTCGTCGTTGACCCGCGGCGGCTCCCCCGCCGGCGGATCCTGGATGGCCGGCATCAGGAACTCGATCGGTTCCCCGGTGTTGCCTACCAGCCGGGGCGGTCGCAGGTGGGGCTGCGGAACGGCGGCCGTTTCCGCGTCGCTGGCCATGCGGATCACCAGCGGCCGGGACGGGATACTGACGATGCGCTGCTCGCGGATGATCTCCTCCAGCGCGGCGTTGGTCGCCTGATAGCGCGGCAGGATCTCGGCGGCGGCGAACTGGTCCTTCTTTAGCTCACGGATCAAATCCCGGTAGTTATCGATATCCCAGCCCTTCTCCGCCGCCAGCATCGGCGCCAGCGCTTCCATCTCGTTGCGGATCTCCATAAATCCGGCGAGGGCGTCGTCGATCAGCCGCTGCGGCGGATCCTCGACCCCCCATTGTTCGAGGGCCAGCGCATAAAGCGCTTCCGGCTGACGGAAGTCATCGCGGGCCCGCGCCATCAGATCGGTCCTGACCCATTCGTCATAGGCGCTGGCCTGCTGCGTCAACGCGGTCAGCGCGTCTTCGTAGCCCTCGATCCCGAGCGCCGCGAACAGCTGGCCGATGCCCGCCATGTATTGGGGGCTGGTACCCAGGTCGCGCTCCAGCTGGCCGCGGTAAGGACCGAGCAGGGTCTTGTCCTCAAGCCGCTCATCCACCAGCGCCCGCGCCAGCTCGGTCAGCGGCGTATAGCCCTCCTCCAGCCCCGCATACCGGCGCAAGCGCACCAACGCGGCCTGCTGGCGTTCGGCGGGCAGCGCCGGGTCGAGAAGACCATTGAGACTGAAGTAGAACAGCTGCGATACGTTGAGATAGGGCAGCATCAGCTCGTTGGTGAGTCGGTTCTGACGCAGCTGCAGATCCATACTGCCGATCAGGATCTCGAGATCCTGCCGCACCCTCGGGTCCTCGGTGCCCGCCAGCCGCCGGCGCAGCTCCGCGATGATCTGCTCGAGCATCAGCTCGGTGCGTTTGACGATGTCCGGGCCCAGATCGATGATCTGCTCATCGACGCCCTCGAGACCCGAGCGAGCGGCGAATTCCGGGCCCAGCCGGGCCTGCTGTTCCAGCACGTAATGGGTGTTGAGATTGCTCTCTTGCACCCATGCCGGTTTGTCCTGGGCCGCTAGCGGCGAGGCGGCCAGCGCCAGCAAGACGATCAGAGACACGCGTATCGGGCGAAAGGACGGCTGTGGGCGCATAGAGACAACTCCGTGTTGTTGTGTGGCCATTTTTGGCCGGATGCCGTTCACCGCGGCGGCGCATCAGTCGGCGCGGCATCCGCCCCGATGCGGATGAAGGATGCAGCGTCACGCAGCATGCTGACAATAGACCCCGGCCACGGCATCGAGTTCTGCAATCTCGTCTTTGCCTGCAGGGACAGGCCTGCAAACGGGCTCACACCCGAGCGTCGCCCGGTCACACCGGTCTCGACAAGTCCACGGTCCGGGGCTACCCTGCGCTCCCGTTAACCCGATGCCTCAACAACGGACGCCGGCCATGGAGATTGTCGCCCGCCCCCTGTTCCCGACGCTGGTCTGGACCACCCTGTTCGATGATCGCGAACTCTTCAATAAAGAGATGCTCCGACTCGCCTATTGGTTGCAGGAGCAGGATCCGGCGGGGGTGAAGAAGACCAACGAGTCAGGCTGGCAGAGCCGCAACAACATCCAGGACATCGCCGAGTTCCAGGCGATAAACGAGCGCATCCTCACCGTCGCCCGCACCGTCGCCGAGTCGCAGCATTTCCATCCGGAGCTGAAATTCGAGCTGGAGGCCTGGGTCAACATCAGCACGCCCGGCGCCTCCAACGCGGTGCACATCCATCCCAACTGCCATCTGAGCGGGGTCTACTACATCCAGATCCCGCCCAACTGCGGCAGCATCTATTTCCGCGATCCACGCATCATGAGTCTGATGCTCCGGCCGGCGATCACTGAAGAGACGGTATTCACCGCCAACGAGGCGCGGATGCTACCGGAGGCCGGCCGGATGTATATGTTCCCGTCCTGGCTAGAGCATGGTGTCGAGGTCAACAACAGCGACCAGGATCGGGTCGGCATCAGCTTCAACGTGCATATCGCCCCACCGGTAAAGGGCTAACGCTGACGCTCTTGCTCTTGCTCGGGGACAGCCCCTTTAGCATGTCCGGCGTCACCAGCACGATGCCACGGCGGGTGACATAGAAACGCTTGCGGTCATCGTCGTGATTCTCGCCGATCACCGTGCCATCGGGGATGCTGCAGTTCTCGTCGATCACCACCCGTCGCAGCCGGCAGTCGGCGCCGATCTGCGCGTCGCAGAGCACCACCGCGCCCTCCAGCTTGGAGGATTGATTGACCCGTACGTTGCTAAACAACACCGAGTTGCGGATGGTGGCGCCGTGGATGATGCAGCCACCGGACACCATCGAGGCGATAGCCATGCCGCGACGGCCCTCATCATCCGGCACGAACTTCGCCGGCGGGCATTGCTCCTGATAGGTCCAGATCGGCCAGTTCGCGTCGTAGAGATCGAGCTCCGGCTCGGACCGGTTCAGCTCCATGTTGGCCTCATAAAAAGCGTCCACGTTACCCACATCGCGCCAGTAGTTTTGGACCCCGGTCTCGCCGTCATGGAAGACGTAACCCATGACCCGATGCTTGTCGATGGCGCCGGGGATGATGTCTTTGCCGAAATCGTGGGTGGAGCCGTGTTCCACCGAATCCTCCTCCAGACACTGGCGCAGGAAATCGAAACTGAACACATAGATACCCATGGATGCGAGCACCACGCCTTCACGTCCGGGTATGGGCTCGGGATTCTCCGGCTTCTCGAGGAAGCTGACCACGCGGTGATCGCTGTTCATGATGACAACGCCGAACTCGTTCGCGCGGTCCACCGGCACCTCAACCGTGCCGACCGTGATGTCTGCGGCGGAATCCGCGTGTTGCGCGATCATCAGGCCGTAGTCCATCTTGTAGATGTGGTCCCCGGCCAGCACCAGCACATATTCAGGCTGATGGCGGCTCATGTACTCCAGGTTCTGATACACCGCGTCCGCAGTGCCCTTGTACCAGGACGCGTCGATTTGCTGCTGGGCCGGCAGTATCTCCACATGCTCGCCGAACTCACCGCGGAAATGCCCCCAGGCGCGCTGCAGATGCAGGATCAGATCGTGCGCCTTGTACTGGGTCATGACGCCGATGCGGCGGATGCCGGAGTTGACGCAGTTCGACAGCGGGAAGTCGATGATCCGGTATTTGCCACCAAACGGCGTGGCCGGTTTGGCTCTTGCCAGCGTGAGTTGTTTCAGACGCGAGCCGCGGCCACCGGCGAGGATCACGGCGAGGGTCTCGCGGGTCAGGCTGCTGACGTATCGACCAGGCTTCTTGATGCGCATTTAGATGAGACTCGCTGCCACGGGCATGATGTTGGGAGATACGCCGGATGCGCACCTCCCTGGTACAACTATAGAACTATAGAACAAGCTCGATGACAGCTTAACTCATAAAATATGGCACCTCGCTGTGCTAGAGTCCGGGGATAACCGTTCCCGCTCCAGCGGCCCGCTCCATCGCGACCGGGGAGGTCCGGATGCCCGTCAATCTGAAAGTCCTGCAGGCCACCGCCGAGATCCAGCCGCTGATCAAAACCGGCGGTCTGGCGGATGTCACCCAGGCATTGACCGAAGCGCTGCACGGTCTCGACATGGATGCCCGGCTGCTGATGCCGGCTTACCGGGGCATCGCGCAAAAAGTCGGCGCCAAGCCTGTCAGCCGCTGGTTCCGTCCGCTGATTGCCGCAGATCGGGTGCGCCTGCTGAAGGGACACATGCCCGACAGCAAGGTGCCGATCTACCTGATCGATTGCCCTCACCTTTACGATCGACCCGGCAACCCTTATAGCGATCACTACGGTCGCGACTTCTGGGACAATTGCACCCGTTTCGGGGTGCTGTCGAAGGTCGCCGCTCTGTTCGGTGGACCGCAGAGTCCCGATGGCTGGCGTGCGGATGTGGTCCACGGCCACGACTGGCACGCCGGGCTCGCCAACGCTTATCTCAAGTTCGACCCCGAGGCCACGGCTGCCGGGGTGTTTACGGTCCACAATCTGATATTCCAGGGCAACTTCAACCGCAAAGTGCGCAAGGGGCTGGGGATCGATTCCCTGGCCTTCCACATGAATGGGCTGGAGTTTTTTGGCCACATCAGCTTTATGAAGGCGGGTCTGTATTACGCCGACCAGATCACCACCGTCAGCCCCACCTATGCTCGCGAGATTCAGACGCCGGAGTATGGCTGCGCGATGGAGGGTCTGCTGCATCTGCGGGCGGCGCAGCTCAGCGGTATCCTCAATGGCATCGACACCGTCTACTGGGACCCCGCCAGGGATCCGCTGATCCCGAACCACTACGACGCCGTCGACATGGACGGCCGAGCCGCCAACAAGCGCGCTTTGCTGGAGCGTTTCGGCTTCGACCCGAACCAGGGAGAACCGCTGCTGGCCATGCTCGGCCGGATGACACCGCAAAAAGGCTGGCGGGCGCTGCGTGACGCCGCACCGGCCATCATCGACGAGGGTGGGCGGATTCTCGCGGTGGGCAGCGGCTACGCCGAGTATGAGATCCAGCTAAAGGAACTGGAGCGGCGCTTCCCCGGCCGCCTCGCGTATTACCGCGGCTTTAGCGAAGAGATCGCTCATCAGATGATGGCGGGCGCCGATGCCCTGATCGTGCCCTCGACCTTCGAGCCCTGCGGTCTGGTGCAGATGTACGCGCAGCGCTACGGCGCGCTACCCATCGCTCACCGCACGGGCGGTCTGGCGGACACCATCGTTGATATCGATGCGCCCGGCTCGAAAGCCGCCACCGGATTCCTCTATTCCCAGCCGGGGCCCGCGGGGCTGCTGACCGGCACGCGGCGGGCCATTGCCGTGTATCGGGAGGATCCGGCGCGATGGCGTGAACTGCAAACCGCCGCCATGGCTCATGACTTTAGCTGGAGCCGGTCCGCATCCCGCTATCTGGAGATCTACCAGAACGCCATCGACGCACGGCGACTGGACAAACGCGCGGGCTGAAACTGCAAAAAAAATGCTCCGCGGCCTTGACTAACCACCCAGTCGGGACCAAGTTTAGGGGTATCCGGGAGACAGTCATGGTGGAGTTCAGATCAGCCCAGGAAGCGGCGGCGCATCCCGTCGTCTCGCTGATGCGCGAACTCACCCACACCTACCACGCATTCAGCCTCTGTGAGTCCCAACACCTGCGCTCCACCGGGCTGACGCAATCCCAGGCCGAAGTCGTTTTTGCCCTCGGCCGGGGTGGCCCCCAAAGCTGTAAGGATCTGGGCCAGCAGGCCCTGATCACAAAAGGGACCCTGACCGGCATCCTCGACCGTCTGGAGCAGAAGGGCCTGATCGTGCGCTCGCCGTCGCGCCATGACCGGCGGATGATGATCGTGTCCCTGTCGACATCCGGCCAGACGCTATTCGAGTCTGCCTATCCTGAATACGTGGCGCAGCTGGCGGAAAGAGCCGAGATCTATTCCGCACCCGAGGACCGGCAGATGCGCGACGCGTTGAGGAAGCTGCGGGCACTGTTCGCAGCGCCAGCGGACAGCGCGGCCGACGCAGCGTCGCCAGATACCGAACCGTTTTCGGTAGTGCGTCTGCGTCCTCTGGATTAGGTGGCGGACCGGTCACCGCGTTCCGGGAACACGGAGATAAGACATCCATCGCCGCCCTGTTTGGAAGGGACGGGCGCTCACCTCGCAAGAACCCCTTCTTGACCCAGGACTGCTGGTGACCGGTCCACCGTTGAACTGTGAGCTGGATGGCTGGCGGCGGAGGCGGCCGGCGAATCCGCCCGTTTTTCTACGGGGCAGCAGAGGATAGCCCCTTTTGCCCGAAAATGCCTATAGCGGTCTCCCGAAGTGTCCGGCGATGCTCACGTTTTCAATAGCTTACGATCGAATTTTGTAGCCAGAAGTCTCTTGCGACCCCCGTGGAGGGCAGTTTTGCAGTGCAAAATCCGGTCGCCAGACGGTCTCGGCCCGGATTGACACATCCGGCGGGCCGATTAAGCTCCCGATTGCCGCGCCGCAAAACTATCGTGCGCCCGGGCAGCGGACCCGCCGACCGCTCGCCACGCCGAGGAACCACGCCTTATGACCGCCAGATCCGGGATCTTCATTGCCATGCAGTTGTTCTTTGCGATCGGCGCTCCACAGACGATGGCCACGGCCGCCGGGCTGCCCGAGCAGCTCCCGGCGTCGGCCCTCACTATCGAGACCGCCGGCGGAGATCGCCATGGATTCACCGTCCGCGTGGCGAGTACACCCGGGCAACTGGCCCGGGGTCTGATGTTTGTGACCGAGATGGGCGAATGGGAAGGCATGTTGTTCGATTTCGGGGCGACGCGTCCGGCCAGTATGTGGATGCGTAACACGCCACTGCAGCTGGACATGCTGTTTATCCGTGCTGACGGAACCATCAGCAATATCGCCGCGCGCACCGAGCCCTATTCGCGCACCTCGATTCCTTCGGCTGGCCCGGTCCGTTACGCGCTGGAAATCCACGGCGGGACCTGTGCACGCCTGGGCATCGAGGCCGGTGACCGCGTCATCCATCCAGCGATCGGGACCGGTTCCATCGAGTAAACCCGGTCCCGGTTATTCAGATCATCGGCAACCAGGGCGTGTGCAAACGCGCGCTGACTACGATCCAGGCGAACACCGCCAGCGCGGCGAAGAATGCGCCGATGCGGATCGCCCGCGTGGGTCCGCGCTTGAGCGCAATCGTCCCCAGCACGATATAGACCAGCAGCCCGATGACCTTGGCGGTCAGCCACTCGTTACGCAGCGGCCACTGCTGGATCATAAAGGTCAGGCCGATCGCGCTGGCCAACAGGACGGTGTCCACCACATGGGGGACGATCCGTACCCAGCGCAGCCGCAGTCGAGCCGGGTCACCCATCATCCACCAGCCTCGCAGCACGAACAGCCCGAGGCTGATCGCCGCGCAGCTCACGTGCAGATGTTTCAGGAACGGATACATCGACGCGGTACCGGGCCGCGGCGGCTCAGATGACTTTGGAGAATCTGCCGGGACTCTCGCGGGACTGAAGATAGGCGTCGAAGGGCATGGCCACCGGACGGAGCAGGAAACGGCCCTTGGGGTTTACCCGGATGTGACGCTGGTCGAGGGACACCAGACCGTCGCGTTCCATCACCTCCAGCGCGGCCAGTGCCGGCGCGAAGTAATCGTGGAAATCGATGCCATACGCACTGGAGAAGGCCTGCATATCGACCACATCCTGGCACATGATGCTCTGGATCACCGCACGCCGGAGCACGTCGTCCGGATTCAGCTCGACGCCGCGGAAGATAGGCAGGCGGCCGGCGTCGAGGGCTTCATAATAGTCCTTGCGTTGCTTGAGGTTCTGGCTGTAGCAGGTATCCAGCTTGCCGATCGAGCTGACGCCGAGCGCCACCAGATCGCAATCGGAATGAGTGGAATAGCCCTGGAAGTTCCGGTGTAGCGTGCCGGCGTCGCGCGCCTTGACCAGCTCATCTTCGGGCAGCGCGAAATGATCCATGCCGATATATTCATAGCCGCTGCGGGTAAGGAACTCGACCGTCCCGGTCAGCAGCTCCAGCTTCTCTGCCGGACTCGGCAGATCCTCCTCCCGGATCAGCCGCTGGGCTTTGACCATCCGCGGCAGATGGGCGTAATTGTAGGTGGCGATGCGATCGGGTCGGGCGTCGACCACCAATTCCAGCGTCTGCTGGAAGCGCTCCATGTTCTGGAACGGCAGACCGTAAATCAGGTCCACCGAGACCGACAGGAAACCCTCGTCCCGGGCCTGGTGCAACAGGCCGAGGGTATGGTCCGGAGCCTGGACCCGGTTGACCGCCCGCTGCACGCGGGGATCGAAATCCTGGATCCCCATGCTGAGACGATTAAAACCGAGTGCGGCCAGCAACGGTATGGTTTCGGCGCCGGTGGTGCGCGGATCGATCTCGATCGAATACTCCCGGTCACCCTCGGTCAGCAACGGAAAATGTTCGCCGAGCCCGTTCATCAGCCGCGTCATCTGCTCATCGGTCAGATAGGTCGGCGTACCTCCCCCTAGATGGAGCTGGCGCACCGGCCGCGACGAGTCGTAGAGCTCGGCGTGCATGGCTGCTTCACGGAACAGGTAGTCCAGGTACTGGTCAGCGACACCGGGCGTGCGGGTCACGATCTTGTGGCAAGCGCAGTAGTAACAGAGCGAATGGCAGAACGGGATGTGGGCGTACAAGGACAGCGGCCTGACCTGGTCGCCTTCGTTGCTCAATCGCGCGAGGCGGGCATAATCGTCCGCACCGAAGCCTTCATGGAATTGAACTGCGGTGGGATAGGAGGTGTAACGGGGACCGGGGCCGTCGTATCTCTGGACCAGGTCGCTGTCGAACTCTACTCGCTGCATGGGTCTGCCACTCTTCGGATCGAACAGGGAAAATAACGGGTTTTGACCCGCTAGTCATTGATTTGCGTCAGCGCCGCCGCGCCGCCGCGGGAGATCACCGCCCATGCGCTTTGCCGTCATTCTGCTGCTGATGACCGCCTGCCCCCTGCTCCAGGCCGCCGATGGCCCATCGACCGGGTACTGGAGCCTGGCTCAGGCCCGGGAAGTGCTGGACAAGACCCGCCACGTCTACATCGACCCGAATCTCGGGGGATTGACGGCGGGCGAGCGCGAGGCGGTGGACAAGCTGATCGCCGCTGGTCAGTTGCTCCACGAAATGTATCTGGATTCCCTGCATCCGGAAGCGCTCTTCGCCGAACGGGTCTTGTCTGCGCGGGGCCCCGGGGATCCGCAGATGGAGGCGCTGAACCAGTTGTTCTATCTGTTCCGGGGCCCGATAGCGACCACGCTGGACAACCGCCGCGAGCCGTTCCTGCCGGTTGCGCCGCCGGAACCCGGACGCAATGTCTACCCCTGGGGCATCGAGCGGGCGCCACTGGATGCACTTATCGAGAGAAGACCGGAACTCGCACCGGCGCTGATGAGCGTGAGAACCGTGGTCCGGGAAACCAGTGCCGCCAACATCGACGCGGATCTGGCGAATCTGGACCGGCATCCGGTCATCGACGTGCTGCATCCGGGTCTGCGCCAGCGATTGCTGGATCTCCGCAATGGCGACGACGACGCGCCGTTTTATGCGCTGCCCTATTCACTGCGCTGGGCGTCACGGATGATGCAGGTCTACGGCCTGTTGAACGAGGCGGCCGACGCCGTCGCCGCAAGCGATGCGGATTTTGCGGCCTATCTGCGTCAGCGCGCCCGCGACCTGCTCAGCGACAACTACGAAGGTGGCGACGCCGCGTGGATCAACGGCGACTTCCGCAACCTCAATGCGCAGATCGGCAGCTACGAGAGCTATGACGACGGCTTGTTTGGCGTGCGCGCGTTCTTCTCGCTCAGCCTGCTGGTGCGCGATGCGGAGCGGACCGCCGCAATGCAGCAAGCCATCGGCAGCATCCAGACGCTGCAGGATTCACTGCCTCAGCGCGATGAACGGCAGGTGCGCAGCCGCATCCCGGTCGGCGTATACGAGGTGATCGCCGACTTCGGCCAGGCCCGGGGTACCAACACCGCCAGCATCCTGCCCAATGAGGCGGACCACACACGCAAATACGGCCGCATCATCCTGCTGCGCGGCAATATCCTGACCAATCCGGAGTTGTTCGCCGACAGCGCGCAAATCTATGCAGCCGCGGTCGGGCCCGAATTTGCCTCAGACTATCAGCCGGAGGGTCCGCTTTACCGGACGCTGTGGCACGAGATCGGCCACTATCTGGGCGTGGCCCGCACGCTGGACGGCCGGGATCTCGGCCCTGCGCTCAGCCCCTGGGGGGATCTCTTTGAAGAGCTCAAGTCCGATCTGGTTTCGCTGTTTGTCGCCAGCCAGCTCGAGGAGCAGGGGCTGATCGGGGAATCCACGCTCAAGGCCATCTATGCCGCAGGCATCAGCCGCGTGTTGCAGCGGGTCAAACCGCGGCGCGAGCAGGCCTACCAGACCATGCAGCTGATGCAGATGAATTTCTTTCTCCAGCATGGGCTATTGTCCTTTGGCCCGGAATATCTGGAACTGGATGACGCGCGCTACCACGACACCGTGACGGCGATGCTGGCCGAGGTCCTGCGCATCCAGGAGAACGGTAACGCCGCCGAGGCAGAGGCCTTTGTCGAACGCTACGCGGTCTGGGATCCCAGGCGGCATGGCCGGCTGGCGCAGCGGCTGCGCGACGCCAACCCGTATCAGTTCCGTATGGTCCATTACCGGGCGCTGGAAACCCCTTAGCGCAAGGGCCCTCGCGGGCGATCTTCTATACTGGGGACAGAGCGACCGGGATCAGGGAGATGGCCCGCCGTCCACGGAAGTCGCGTGAGGGGAAAATCCATGCAAGCTGCCTACCGTCTGCTCGCTCTCCTGCTGGCCGTATTCTGCATCGCCGCCTGTGGGCGGGAACCCGCCGAGACACCAGCCTCCCCGCCCACCGAAGCGACGACCGCCGGATGCACGCTGACCATGGGTTGGGACCCGTGGGAGCCGTATCACTACATGGATCCCAAGGGCAATCTGCAGGGTCTGGATGTGGAACTGGTCCGCGCCATGGCTGCCGAGGCCGGATGTTCGGTGTCGTTCGAGCGGGACAACTGGGCCAGTCTGCTGGGCCGGATCCGCAATGGCGACATCGATCTGATCAGCGGCGCCACCAGGACGCCGGAGCGCGATGAGTTCGCGATGTTCTCATCGCCATACCGTATCGAGGAATTCGGTCTGTTCGTGCGCCGCGGCGATACGAAGGTGCTGGACGCGGAGTCGCTCGACGCGATGCTGGATGCGGGGATGAAGATCGGTGTGACCGACGCCTATCTGTATGGCTCCGAAATTGAAGCAATGCAGGATGATCCGGCCTATGAGGGCCAGTTCATCATCGCCGAGGTGGGCGAGACCAACGCGACCCGCCTGCTGGACCGCGTGATCGACGCTTATCTCGAGGACGTGATCGTCGGTACCTCCATCATCCGCCGGCGCGGGCTGGATGGTGATGTGGAACTGCACCCGCTGGCTGCCACCGGCGGCAGTGAAGTGCGGCTGATGTTCAGCAACGCGTCGGTGTCGCGGGAAGTCGTGGCCAGGTTCGACTCGGCGCTGACCCGGCTGCGCGAGAGCGGGCGCTACGAGGAGATCGAGGGGCAGTACATCCGCTAGCTCAGGACGCGGGCTCCGCCGGCCCGTCGGTGCAGCGGATCAGATAGCGCAGATCCATGTCGTGGAAGTTGGGCTCGCCGACACCGATCAACTCGCGGGATTGAACCTCGTGGCCATTCGGGCAGAGCTTGCGCTGGACCAGCCAGGCATCCAGCCATTGCATGCGCAACGCCTCCGCACTTTTGCTATCCGCCGGGAACGCAGCGCCGGCCTTGGCCTCGAATACGAGCATCCCCGGCTCCGCATAGGAATCACGCAGAATGCTCTGGTTATGGCGCTCGAAGTCCCCCCGGGATTTTTCTTCCAGCGCACAACCGGCGAGGACCGCCGCCAGCGCGAGGGCCACGCAATAAAGCGCTCTGAGTGGTACTCGAGTCATGTTTCGCTTCCCCGTATGTCTGACGATGGACCGGATGCCGGGCGCGCAGGCGGCGCCGCCGCGAGGATGATACCCCAGCCGGACGCTGGCCTGTGGGGCCCGGCTGGCCTAGGCTAGTCTACCTGCACCCAGCCGGAGAATCCGATGTCGAGAATGCTTTGCCGTAGCGCCGTTGTCGCACTCCTGTTGCTGGTTTCGCTAGCGGCGACCGCCGGGCAATGGCGCTGGGACGGCGTCAGCCGCGTGGTCGCGGTCGGCGATGTCCACGGCGCTTATACAGAATTGACTGGCATCCTCCGCGAGGCCGGTCTGATCGACGAGCAGCTGCAGTGGACCGGCGGCGCGGCCCATCTCGTCAGCATGGGCGATCTGGTCGACAGAGGCGCCCGCTCCCGCGATGTGCTGGAACTGTTCATGGCGCTGCAGCCCGCAGCTGAAGAGGCCGGGGGCAAAGTCCACGTCATCCTCGGCAATCACGACGCGATGCAGCTCTCCGGCGAACTGGAATATGTGTCAGCCGAGGAGTTCGCGAGCTATGCGGATGCGGAGGACCCGGCGCGACGCGAGACCGCTTACCAGCGGTTTTTGAGCCACGGGGGTCTGACAGACGGCGACGCAGCCAGAGCGGATTTCGCGGCGCGCTTCCCGACCGGCTACTTTGGTCACCAGGCGATGTTCGCGCCGGACGGCCGCTACGGTTCCTGGATCCTGCAGCGCCCGGTGGCCATCGTGATCAACGGGAGTCTGTTTGTGCACGGGGGCGTGTCAGAGGATCTTGCGGTCGCCGATCTGACCGCGCTCAACGCCCGTCTGAGCGGAGATCTTGCGGCCTATGCCGCGGCCTGGGCAGCGCTCAGAGACGCCGGCGTTTTGAATGAAGCAACGCCGTTCTCCGAGCGCCCCTCGATCGCAGAGACCGCCGCAGCGGCGGACCCGGACCAGGCCGCCGCGGCCAGCCGCCTGGCAGCGGCCAGCGCTTCGCCGGTGTTTACCGCAGAGGGCCCGCTCTGGTTTCGCGGTACGGCCTGGTGCAACGAAAATTTCGAGATCTTCCGGGTCGAACGGGTGCTGAGCGCGCTCAACGCACAACGCGCCGTGCTCGGGCACACCCCGACGGTGGATTCGCGGATCCGCAGCCGCATGAACGAAGCCGTGCTGCTGATCGACACCGGCATGCTGGAGCCGGTCTATCACGGCCGCCCGGCGGCCCTGCTCGACCAGACCGGCGCCCTCGCCGCCCTCTATGCAGGGGAGTCCGGACCGACGCCGATCGAGGTCGAGCCACGCCGGGTCGGCCCAAGGCCCGGACTTTTGACCGACGGACAGCTCGAGGAAATCCTGAGCCGCGGCGAGATCGTCTCGGTCGAAGAGGTCGGAGAAGGCGTGACCAAACCGAAGAAGGTCAAGATCCGCCAGGGCGAGATCGAGGTCGAAGCCCTGTTCAAGACCGAGTCCACGCCGATCGATGCCAGCCGCAGGTCGCAGAAAAACCGTCTGATCAATCTGTCCGATCGATGGGAGCACGAGGTGGCGGCCTATCGGCTGGATCGGCTGATTGGTCTGCGCCTGGTGCCGGTCAGTGTCGAGCGCGAGATCGGTGGCCGGCGTGGATCACTGCAGCTGTGGATCGATGGCCTGATCAATGAGCTGAAACGAGAGCAGGAATCGATCCCCGCGGCCGGCTGGTGTTCGCTGTCCGAACAATGGCCCCTGATGTTCGTGTTCGATGCGCTGATCTATAACGAGGACCGGACCAAACAGAACATCACCTATACCCGCGATGACTGGATGCTGTATCTGATCGATCATTCGCGGGCCTTCCGGACCTCGTCCGGGCGGCCGGCGGACCTGCGCAAGGTCGACCTGAAGTTGTCGGAGCTGCTCGCAGCACGACTGCAGACGCTGGATTCCGCCAACCTCAATACGGCGCTGGGCGGGCTGCTGGAACGGTCCCAGATCCAGGCACTGCTGAAGCGGCGCGACGAGATCCTGCGCCAGGCCAGCAGGACGCCCTAGGTCTGTAGCCGATTGCAGGCCGGGGCCCCGGATACCGTTCTCCTCCCGCGGGGATTGCTGTACTATCCTTACATCGCGAGCAGCCCGTTCGCACTATCGGACAGACCCGGTTTTTGGCCCGAAAACATGAACGAGCAAACGGGCCGGAAGAAAAATCGGGGAGGGAGACAATAATGAAGAGATACGCGTCCGCGCTGGCCGTCTTCGCAATGTTCCTGGTATCCACCGCCGAGGCCGCGGAAGCGCCCGGCCAGTGGTACGTGGCGCCGATGGCCTCGGCCATCTGGGTGGACAACAGCCGCCTGTCAGATGATGACGTCGGCGCCCATATCGCGCTGGGCAAGGCAACCGAAAAATACAACTTCGAGTTCTCCGCCTGGGGCTACCAGCTCGACGGCTACAACGACAATGACATGTGGGGCACCGATCTCGGCTTCTACCGGGTCTGGTACCGGGAACGCCGGCTAACGCCGTATTTCGGCATGGCCGTCGGTTTCATGAAGAACCAGAACAACCGTCTGGAAGACACGCAGGGCGCGCAGAACTCCTTTGCGTTTGGGCTGTTGACCGATCTGACCAGCAGCCGGACGATCGCTCTGCGCACGGAATTCCGCTGGCGACTGGATTACACCGGCGACAGCACCGAGCAGGATTACATCGCCAACGTCGGTCTGCAGATTCCGTTTGGCGGCAAGCCCGAACCCGTCGCGGTGGTGGATCCGGACAGCGACGGTGATGGCGTCCCGGACAGCCGCGATCGCTGCCCCGACACCCCGGCTGGCGTCGTCGTCGACGCCAACGGCTGCCCGCTGGATTCTGACGGCGACGGCGTCGCCGACTATCTGGACAAGTGCCCGGGGACACCGGCTGGGACCGCAGTCGACGCAGTCGGCTGTCCGCTCGATTCAGACGGAGACGGCGTGCTGGATGGGGATGACGCCTGTCCGGATACACCGGCCGGCGCCCGTGTCGACGTGCGTGGCTGCGAGATCAAAGCGGTGATCCGGCTGCCGGGTGTCGAGTTCGAATACAACTCGGCGAATCTGACTCCCGCGTCCCAGGCCACGCTAAACGACGCCGCGGCGACGCTTATAAAGAACCCGGGTCTGAAGGTCGAAGTCGCGGGCTATACCGACAGCGCCGGCGCCGAAGAATACAACCGCAACCTGTCCGATCGCCGCGCCGCCTCGGTCCGCGATTACCTGGTCAACGCGGGCGCTAACCCCGCCAACCTGACGTCACGGGGTTACGGCGAATCGAATCCGATCGCTGACAACCGCACGGCCGACGGCCGCGCCCGTAACCGGCGCGTGGAGCTGCGCGTGCTGAACTAGTCTCGCGTTACGGACGTCGATGAACCCGGGCCCGGCAGCCACGCTGCCGGGCCCTTTTCGTTTCGGTTCGGACTCTCTAGTTGTGCGTCTCCATGGCGTCGATAAGCGGCGCCAGCCATTGCAGATAACGCTGATGACGGCCGACGGACGATTGATAGAGTGGTCGCCGGACCTGATCGAAGCTCGCGGTACGCACCTCGCGCCGGTGACGGTGGAACTCAAGACAGACCGGGTCCCAGGGCAGATCCAGAAACGCCAGCAGCGCACGGATCGTTGCCTCCGGCTCGGCGACCAGCGTCTCGTAGCGCAACTCGAAGATCGGCAATGTGAGCACACGCTGCCAGTGCGCCATGATCCGCCGGTACTGGACCATGAAGGCACCGATATCGCCGAGGTCATAGGAGAACGCCACGCCGCTGCCAAAGAAGTGCTGGAAAAAGCAGGACAGCCCGCAGTCCAGCGGATCCCTGACGCAGTGGATCACGCGCGCACCGGGCAACATCAGCTGCGCCAGCCCCAGATACTCGAAGTTCTGCCACATTTTGTCCGTCACCCGGATCGGGCCCGGCCCGGACGGGCACACGGCGTCCAGATAATGCTGACCCATGGCCGCGATCTGGCCTGGGTCCAGATGCGCTACCGACTCCGGATAGACCCGCCCATCGCCCGCCGTGGCCAGGGCCAACAGCCCCAGCTCGCTACGCTCGCCAGCGGCGGCCACACCTGGATGGCTGGCCAGGATCTGCTCGGTCAGGGACGTACCCGAGCGCGGCATACCTACGATAAACACCGGACGTTCGTCGTCGAGCTGTGAGCGGGGCAGCCGGCCCATGGCTGCGGCGCTGAAACATCCCAGCAGGCGACCGACAAGGGCCCGGTAGTGCTCTGCATCGAAGGCTGCCTGCTTGAGACGATTCGCCTCGAGCAGGCAGCCCATCGCATCCTCGGGTCTGTCCGCGAGATCGTAGAGCTGGCCCAGCTGGAACAGCAGCGGCATCCGGTCGCCGTCTTCCGGCATCACGGCCAGCCGTTCCCGCAGCAGTTCGAGGGCCTCGTCGCGGCGATCGGCCTGGGCGAGCAGGCGCCCGTAGACGGCCACCAGCTCGCCGCTGGCCTGACCGTCTTCGACCACCGACGCCAGCACCGGGATCAACCCGGCGGGCTCACCGGCGAGTTCCGCCAGCCGCGCCAGACCGCGCAGCGCCGCATCGTGATCCGGGCGAGCCTCGAGAACCCGCAGATAACAGGCCCGGGCCCTGTCGCTGTGGCCCGCGGTCTGTAGCGCCAGACCGAGATCCGCCCGCGCATCCGGATCGTCAGGCGCAAGGTCCACCGCCCGCTCCAGAGACTGGATCGCGCCGGCGAGCAGTCCTTGCTCAAGATACATCCGGCCGAGCAGACGCGGGCCACGGGGATCATCGGGATAGAGGCGACAGCCACGATCCACCAGATTCAGACCTGTCTGGGGATTGCTGCCGGTTACCAGCAGCGCGGCCAGGCCAAACAGCGCGCCAGCCCGTTCCGGCTTCAGAGCCAGCGCGCGACGGTAGGCCCGTTCGGCCTCCACCGTCTCGCCGAGGGCCGCGAGGAGCCCGGCGGCGCTCTCGTGGACGGCCGCGTCTCCGGGCGCCAGCGCCACGGATCGCGACAGCGCGTCACGGCACGGCCCGAGCTGCCCCGCGGCGGCATGGCGCCGGGCCTGTTGCAGAAGTTGCTCGGGGGATTCGCTCACGATGGCAGGGGCATACTCGTTGCGGGCTGCGGAAAATCTCCGGATGATCTTTTGAGGACCAGGGGACTCGGCGACCCGATGCCGGATCCGCCGCCTGGTTTCGGCGCGGTCTGCCCCGTTGGCAGTTCCGCCGAGGCCTCTATATTATCCCGGCTCTCGTTTGCCGGGTTGTCCCATGACTGATCACCGCGCCGCGCAAGAACGCTGGAACCGCTACTGGGAGCACGGCTTCGTCACCTCCTGCAGCGGCGCCTTTTCCGGCAACTACGAGGGCACCCTGAAGACGGTCTGGGAGCGCTTTGTCGCCGAATGCCCGCCAGGCTCCCGTGTGCTCGACATCTGCACCGGCAACGGCGCCATCGCGATGATCGCCAACCAGATCGGGCGATCGCGGGATCTGGACCTCGAGATCCACGCGATCGACAGCGCCACAATCCGGCCGCTGGCCACGGTGCAACAGGACCGCGATCTGCTCGAGGGTATCCACTTCCATTCGGAGACCCCCGCAGAATCGACCCCGTTCCCGGACGGCTTTTTCCACGCCATCACCGGTCAATACGCCTTCGAGTACACCGATGAGGCCGGCTGTATCGCCGAGCTGGCCCGGATCGCCGCGCCGGGTTGTCGTCTGCAGCTGGTCATCCATCACACGGGCTCGATCGTGATAGAGACCTCCCGGGAGGAGTTGAGCAACGGCGCCCTGATTATGGAAGAAACGCGCATTTTCGACCTGGCCGAGGCGCTGATGGCGCGGGTCGGCGCGGCGCGGACCGCGGCCGAGAAACAGGCCCTGGCCAGGGATCCCGAGGCGGAATCCTGCCGCGCGGCGCTCAATAAGGCCGCGGAATCCCTGAGCCGGGCGGCTGCAGCCTCGCCCCACCCTGAGCTGCTGCAGCTGGCTCTTGACCGGATCGCCGGGGCCTACCGCGCTCTGGGCTCAGGGTCCGCGGAGGCGCTTGGACAGCTCGCCACGGGCCGGGGGGAAATCCAGGCCAATCTGGCCCGGCTGCAGGACCTGATGGCCGCCGCGCGCAGCCCGGATGACATGAACCGGATAGTGGGTCGCTTTGAGAAAGCGGGCTTCCGGGCCCAGACGCCAAAGGAATTGCGTCACGACGGCGGGCCACTTATGGGCTGGTTGGTGCAGGGGCAGCGCCCTGAGGCGGCCGCCGCTTAGAAGAAACCCACGCCAGCAGTGTGGTCAAAACGCAACAGGCGTTCGTTGCATTTTGGCAACATATCCTCGACGCGAGCAGTATCCCAGCCTGGCGCCCGGCATCGGACGGGTCATTTTGCGACGCCATATTCTGCTAGACGAGCCGTAGTAAAGGGGTTTCCGTAGCGCCCTGCCGCTCTCGGCCGCCCCGGCAAGCCGACCACCGGTACGTGCGCGGACGGCAACAAATCGCTGTAATGTTTTCGCAACACCCCTCTTCCCATTCGGCCGAGGTGTTGCTAGTATCCTGCCAACTCTGCTTCTGGCCCGGGGGATTATCGGGTGAGTTGCGGGTTTTCACTGGACCCCCGCTTGCGGGAGTCCGGTTTCCAAAACGCCAACCTCTCTTTATAACGAGGAGTAACTATATGACAGAGCAAAACCCAGTCCGGGACGCTGTCCGTTACGCACTGACGGCTGGTGTTGCGGCTTCCTTCGTAGGCGCCCCTGCTTCGGCGCTCGCGCAGGATGACGTAGCAGTCCAGGACAAGGTCACGGTGACCGGCTCGCGTATCAAGCGTGTCGACATCGAAGGCCCGTCCGCCGTCACGGTCATCAACCGGGATGATATCGATTCTTCCGGTGAGATCTCCGTCGCAGAAGTGCTGCGCAGCTCCACATACAACACTTTCGGTTCTTTCCGTCAGCGCTCCGGTAGCTCGGCACAGTCCCAGGCGACCATCAGCCTGCGCGGTCTCGGCGCCCAGCGTACCCTGGTGCTGATGGACGGCCGTCGTATCACCGGTTCGCCGTCTTTCGGCTCCGGTTCGGCTGCCAACCTGAACACGATCCCGCTGGCCGCGGTCGAGCGGATCGAAATCCTGCGTGACGGCGCTTCGGCCATCTACGGTTCGGACGCCATCGGTGGTGTGGTCAACATCATCATGCGCAAAGACTACGAAGGCATGCAGCTTCAGTACTACATCGGTCGTCCGACCCAGACCGGTGGTGACGAAGACATGTACAGCATCGTCGGCGGCGTCAGTGGCGCCAAGGGCAACGTGACCTTCGGTCTGGAATACGAAGAGAAGGACATCATCTTCCAGGGTGATCGCAGCTTCTCCGCGACCGGCCTGTCGTCCTTCGGCTTCCCGGGCAGCTACTTTGCCTTCCTGACCACCAACGATCCGCGTAACCCGGCTCAGGCGTTCCAGGACGACGGCGACGGCGACGGCACGGCTGACAGCAATCTGGGTTCGACCTACCTGTCTGTCGGCACCTTCCCGGATCCGCGTTGCCCGGCCAATCTGGGTACTGATTCGAACTACCCGGCGTCGGTGCAGGTTGGCGCGCGTTGCCGCTACAACTACGCCGGTGTGGCCGCCAACGAGGCTGCCAACAGGACCTACGCGTTCTTCGTTAATGCCAACTACGACATCAACGAGACCACCACGTTCTTCACCCGCGGCACCTTCAGCAGCAACGAGTCGTTCGCGCGTTATGCGCCGGCGCCGTTCACCTCGCCGTTCCCGTCCATGTCCCAGGGCAACTCGAATAACCCGACCATCCCCGGCGAAACCAGCGCCGAGAACGGCGGTGCGTTCGGCGGTCAGACCGTGGACGCAGACACCGACGGCGACGGCACGGCCGACACCACGGTCAACGGTCCCTTCGACCTGACGCTGTTTTACCGCAACGTACCGGGTGGTTTCCGTGATGGCTTCGTGCAGGACACCCTGGTCGACTACACGGCCGGCGTGCAGGGCACGATCGACTGGCTCGGCGGCATGGACTGGGAGCTGGCGGGTCAATACAGCAAGCAGTGGTCCAACTCCGACAGCCCGGGTTACGGCATCGGTCCTGCGATCCAGGCTGACATCGATGACGGCGACTTCGATCCGTTCGCGGTGAACACGCCGTTTGGCCCTGGCCAGGCTGCAACCGCTCAGGCTGCGGCTCTCACCGGTGTCAGTAACTTCGAGACACGTGTTGCCAATGTCGACGGTTCGGTGAACTTCGACGCCTTCCAGATGGAGAACGGCGCCGTGCCGGTCGTACTCGGTTTTGAATACCGCGACGACAAATTCCTGCAGGACTACGACGAGCAGCAGAATGCCGGTAACGTGCAGGGCACGGCCGGTGGTCAGGACGTCAGCGGTGCCCGCACCGTGAAGTCGCTGTTCGCCGAGACCACGGTTCCGATCCTGTCCATGCTTGAAGTGGGTCTGGCCGTCCGCTACGACGACTACAATGACTTCGGCACCACGATCAACCCGAAGGCCAGCCTGGCGTTCCGGCCGATCGACAGCCTGTTGCTCCGGGCCACCTACGGCCAGGGCTTCCGGGCGCCGAGCATGACCGAGTTGTACAGCGGTGGCTCGCAGAGCTTCAACGCCGGTATCGACGCCGTTCGTTGTGCGGCTAACCCGGCAGGCGACCCGAACACCGGTCGTGCCACCGGCGATCCGAACGCGCTGCCAGCGGGCAACCCGTGTCGTGTCACCCAGTACCAGAACTTCCAGGGTGGTAACTCCAGCCTCAGCGCCGAGAAATCCGACAACTGGTCGGCGGGCGTGGTCTGGAACCCGCTGGACGATCTGTCACTGGCGGTCGACTACTACAACATCGAGCTGGACGACGAGATCGGCCTGCCGCCGATGCAGACTCTGCTCGACCAGGAGTTCGCGGCACGTCAGGCTGGTGCCACCGGCAACACTGTCGGCAAGGTCACACGTTTGACGAACGGTCGTATCGATTTCATCGATCGCCGTAACGCCAACATCCAGTCGCGCAAGACCGATGGCTTTGACTTTGAAGGCCAGTACTCGTTTGCACTCGGCAACACCGGTGACTACCGGATCAACGTCGAGTGGACCTACGTCAACGAGTACGAAGTGGACTTCGCGGATGGTAACGGCTTCACGGACCCGCAGGCTTTCGACCCGCAGAACCGCGCCACTACGACCCTGAACTGGGCGCTGGGCGACTTCGGGGCGAACCTGACCTGGAACTACATCGACAGCGCGACATGGGAAGGTCTCGATGCCAGCGTCGACGATTTCTCAACCTTCGACGTGCAGGTGTTCTACAACACCCCCTGGAACGGCACGGTCACCGTCGGTGCGAGAAACGTGTTCGACGAGGATCCACCGACCAGCGCCAACATCGGCAGCCCGTTCTACACGAACTACCTGCATGATGTGTACGGTCGCGTGCCCTACGTCCGGTATACCCAGGAGCTGTAATCCTGTAGTACCAGACAGGTCATCAGACCAAAAACGGCCCGCTTCGGCGGGCCGTTTTTTTTGTCTCGGGGCCGCGGCCCCGGACTGGTACCAGGACGGTCCCTTCGCCGGAATCCGGTGCGGAGTCGGCGCCGCCATATCTTGGTAAGATTGGCGGATTGAGCCCCGTCAGCGGTCCCCTCACCAGTGAACCAGACGCACCCATCGAATACCGGCCCAGCCGGATCTGACTCCAGCCGCATGCTGGCGGATGCCGCCGAGCTGCATCGCGCCGGCCGCCTGCTCGAGGCCGAGCGCATCTATCGGCGCATCCTGCACCAGGAGCCGGCTAACCCCGATGCGCTGCATCTGCTGGGCCTGGTAGCCAAACAGGCCGGACAGACCGAAGCGGCCGTGCACCTGCTGCGCCAGGCGATCGCCAACGGTCCCGAAGTGCCCGCTTATCGTGCCAATCTGGCAATGATGTATGAGGAAGAGGGGCGCTACGCCGAGGCGGAGCGCGAGGCGGCAGGCGCCCTGAGACTGGACCCCGGGCTGGGCAACGCGCTGTATTGCCTGGCCAACGCGCAACGCGCCCAGGACCGCTACGCGGAGGCCGCGGACACATACGAGCGGGCCACTCGCGTGATCCCGGATGATCCTGCGCTTTGGTCCAATCTCGGCGGCACGCTGCAGACCCTTGGCCGCGACGAAGAGGCGGTGGCCGCATTGCGGCGGGCCGTAGTACTGAGCCCGGGAGAATCCGGATTGCATTCGAATCTGGGCAACGCGCTGCTTGCCTGCGGCCAGGAGGCGGAGGGAATACGTGAGTTCCGCGAGAGTCTGAGACTGGAGCCGGGCTTCGCGCCAGCCTACGCGAACCTGGCCAGCGCCTTGCTCCAGGGGGCCCGCCTCGACGAGGCCATCGTGATACTCCGGGACTGCCTCGAAAGATGCCCGGGTGAGCGCAAGGCGCTGGCATTTCTGGCCGCTGCGGCTGGCGAATCGGGTGACGACGCGACCCGCGCAATGTTGATGGATTACGCCGGCCTGATGGACCAGCGGCAGTGGTCCACGCCAGCGGGCTACGACAATCTCGAAGCCTTCAATAAGGAACTGATCGAAGCGGTCATCAGCCATCCCACGCTGCAGTGGGAGCCGGACTCCAAATCCACCCGCAAGGGCAGTCAGACCGGCGAGCTGGCAGGTGCTACCGAGGGGCCGCTGGCGGTCCTCGAGGACATGGCGAAGCAGGCCATGAGCGAATACCTGGAGAACATCCCCGCGGATACCGGTCACACGTTCCTCGCAACGGCGCCTGAGCGATGGAAGCTGACGATGTGGGCCACGGTGCTGGACCAGGGTGGTCATCAGGCGCCCCATATACACCCGACCGGATGGCTGAGCGGCGTATATTACGCGGCGGTGCCCGATCCGGTACCGGGATCGCCGCCGGACGCGGGCTGGATCGAGTTTGGACGGGCGCCGGATGAACTCGGACTGCGCCGCGACGCCTCGGTACATGCGTTGGCCCCGACGCCAGGCCTGATGCTCCTGTTCCCCTCCTACTTCTACCACCGCACCATGCCATTTACCGGCGTCGGTCAACGCGTCAGCATCGCCTTTGATCTGATGCCCGACGAGCAAGCCCCGGCAGGGATAAGCCCGGGTCAGCTGAGCGACGCGGAGCTGACGGCGGAACTGGAACGCGTGTCACAGCTGATGCGCGAGATGCATGTCAATGAGGCGGCCACGCTGGCTCGACGCCTGGTGTCATCGGCACCGGAGCATGCCCATGCAGCCTATCTGCTCGGTCTTGCGATCTATCGTCAGGGCGGGCTGAAGGAGGCCACAGAGTGGCTCGAACGGGCCGTCGAACTGGCGCCGGAAACGGCGCGCTATCGTATGGACCTGAGCGCCTCTTACAGCCAGCGGGGCGACACGGAAGCGGCGATCACCCAGCTCGAAAAAGCCATAGAACTGGACCCACGGGACACCGAGGCATGTATGCGGCTGGCCACGCTGTTCAGCGATCGCGGCGAGTTCGATCGATCGGCCGCCGCCTATGACACGGCGCTCCAGCGAGACCCGGACAACGGCGCGCCGCTGTATGGTCTGTCCAACATAAAGCACCTCGACGCCGACGACCCCCGCGTCCAGCGACAGATCAGCGTGCTCGAGAGCCGCCAGCTGGAGCCGCTCAATGAGGCCGTCAGCTGTTTCGCTGTGGCGCGGACGCTGGATCAGGCTGGCCGGCTGGATCAGGCGATGACCTTCTACCATCGGGGCAACCGCTGCAAACGGGCGCTGACGGACTTCTCCATCGAGGCCGAGCGGGCCAACATCCGGCGCATTATCGACAGTTTCGGGCCCGGAGTATTCGAACGCTTTGCCGGCGGCGGCGATCCCAGCGAACTGCCCGTATTCATCATCGGCATGCCCCGCTCCGGGACCACGCTCGTTGAGCAGATCATCGCCTCTCATCCATCGGTACACGGCGCCGGCGAACTCAACGACCTGTGGCGGATACTGGGCGGCATCGGTCCGTGGCTGCCGACGGGTCGCAACCTGCCCGAGGCAGTGGCGGATGTGGATCCCGAGGCCTGGGCCGAACTGGGCCAGCGATTCGTCAAGCGGCTGCAGCGCTATAACAAGGACGCATTACGCATCACCGACAAGCTGCCGTTCAATTACACGCTGGCCGGGATCATCCGCATCATGTTGCCGGGCGCGCGGATCATCCACTGCGTGCGTGACCCGCGGGACACCTGCGTCTCCTGCTACACCACCTCGTTCCAGAGCGATCGCGGCTTCACCTGCGATCTGGCGGATCTGGGCGAGACCTACCGCCTGTACTGGCAGCTGATGAATCACTGGAGGCACACGCTCCCCGGCGGGTTGTTCGAGATCCGCTATGAACAACTGGTCAGGAATCTCGAAAGCGAATCACGCCGCCTGGTCGAGTATCTCGGTCTGGACTGGTCGGACGCATGCCTCGACTTCCATCAGACCCCGCGCCGCGTGATGACTGCCAGCATGACCCAGGTCCGCCAGCCGGCCTATCAGACTTCGATCGGACGCTGGCGCCGTTATCAGGATCATATTCAGCCGCTGCTGACCGGTCTCGGCGATCTGGATCAATATGGGGTCGACGATGGATGACATGATCACCGTGACGGATCTGTTCTCGACCGCTATGGCCGAGGCGCGTCTGCCTGACCATGAGGGATTGTGCGGGGAACTCGGCGAGCTCTTTTTGCGCCGCGAAGCAGAGGATCAAAAGGTCCGCAACGAAACTCAGCGCGCCACACAATTCGGGCCGCTGTTTGAAAGCCGCTTTGATCTGTTCCGCTGGCCGGATCCGCCGGTCAAGAGACTGGCCCATTTCTGCCACGCGTCCCTGGCACAGCTGATCCGCCAGCTGTCTTCATATAGCGACGAGGATTTTGGCAAGCTGCGTTTCGATTATCACTCCTGGTTTCACGTCACCCGCAAGGGCGGCTTCCAGGGCTTGCACAACCATCAAAACGCATCCTGGTCGGGAATCTTTTGTGTCGATCCGGGTGACAGCCCGACAGACCGGCCGGACAGCGGGCTGGTGCGTTTTCACGATCCCCGCGTTTGCAGCTGGTACCACGCCGAGGCCGGCAATCTGGGTCTGAACATGCCCTACCGCCACGGCGGTTTCGACATCAGCCACAAGGCCGGACGGCTGGTGATGTTCCCGTCGTTCCTGATGCACGAGATCTTCCCGTATCAGGGCGAGCGTCCGCGCATCGTCGTTGCCTTCAATTGCTCGATCAACTGAGACCGTGGGCGCGCCGACCGACCCCGTTCTGGTGCTGCAGGAGATCGCGCGCCAGGCCGCGACCGACGCGGACGCAGCGCTCGCCCGCTGCGAAGCAATCCTCCACCATCATCCGGGCAGTCTCCCGGTACTCTGTCTTGCCGCCGGGATCCAGCGTCGGGCCGGCCGTTTCGACGCTGCCGCAGCATTGATCGAACGCGCCGCGCGCGCAGACGGCAGCGCCCCGCCGGTGCTGGCCGAACGCGCGGCGCTGGCCATGGCCCGGCAGCAACCCGGGCTTGCCGCTCGTTATCTGCGCGCGCTGCTCGAAGCCCGTCCCGAGCAGCGCGACGCCTGGTTCAACCTGGGCATCGCCGAGGAACAGCGCGGCCGGCCGCAGGCTGCGGTCGACGCATTCGAGCGTCTGCTGAGCCTCGAACCCGCGCCGCCTCCTGAAGTCCTCGCCCGACTGGCCGGTCTGCTGGCGGCTCTCGGACGCGAGGCCGACGCGCGGGCGCGGGTCGACCAGGCGCTCGAGATCGATCCGACGCATGTCGACGCGCGCTATGTCCTCGGTATGCTGCTGCTGGCCTCGGACGACACAGACGCCGCGCTCGACCAGTTTCGCCAGTGCGTCGCCCGGCAGCCGCGTTTTGCCGAAGCGTGGCAACAGCTGCTCGAGTGCCGCCGTATCGACGATCCGAACGATGCGGAGCTGGCGGCCGCGCGCCGCCTGATCGAGGACAGCGGTCTCAGCGACAGCGATCGCGAGCGTCTCGGTTTCGCGATCGGCAAAGCCCTGGACGAATTGGGCCAATTCGATGCGGCCTTTGCGTATTACCGAGAGGCCAAGGCATCGAAACGCCGACGCCTGCCGCTCTTCGACCGGGAAGCATGGCGGCTGAGTACAGATGCCCGAATTCAGTCTCCTGAGCAGCGCTCCCCGTTCACCGGTGCAACGGATCTGACTCCCGTTTTTATCGTCGGCATGCCGCGCTCGGGCACCACGCTCGTGGACCAGATCCTCACCGGCCATCCCGAGGCCGACGGCGTGGGCGAACTCGCGTTCTTTGATGAAGCGGCGATAGCCTTCTATCAGGGCGGTCTCGATGAGCCGGCTGCCAGCCAGCTGCGGGACGACTATCTGCGCCGCCTGGCCCAGACCGGCCACGCGGTCGTGACCAACAAATACCCGGCCAACTTCCGCCATCTGTCGCTGCTGCGCTGGCTGCTGCCGGAAGCGCGTTTTATCCACCTGCAACGGGGCGCTCTGGATACCTGTCTGTCGATCTACTTCCAGGACTTTCCCATCGGCAACCTGTATGCGAACGACCTGGAGGATATCGCCGCCTATTACCGGGACTATCGGCGGCTGATGGCGCACTGGGCCGATGACGTGCTGGATCTGTCCTACGAAGCGTTGCTCGAAGACCAGGCTGGTGTGAGCCGCCGGCTGGTGGAATTTTGCGGTCTCGACTGGGATGAACGATGCATGGATTTCACCCGCAACCCCCGTCCGGTCGGCACCCTGAGCAGATGGCAGGTCCGCCAGCCCCTTTACACCTCGTCGGTGGGTCGCTGGCGGCATTATCGGGCGCAGCTCACGACCTTGATCGCGGCGCTCGGTCCCCTGGTCGACATCAAGGAGACTGACGTGGGCTCGGCCGACACCGCTTAGGACCCGGATCCCTCCAGCGCCAGCAGCGGGCCGAGCCAGTCCTCGTAATGGCGCCAGCGGCCCACTGAGCGGCCGTGCAGCGGCTGGCGCACCTGAGCGTGACTGGCGGTAGCCGCCACTCGCCCCTGTTTGGCCAAGTCCAGACAGCCCGGATCCCAGGCCAGACCGAGCGCATCCAGCAGTGGCCGCAGCGTCGACTTGGGCGCTGCGATCAACGCCTCATAGTCAAATTCCATCACCGGCCCGCAGGCACCGGACCAGCGAGCCATCACCTGCTGGTAACCGGTCAGCCAGGCGGCCAGCCAGTCCAGCCGGGTTGCAAAACCCAGCGCCTGGTCGGCGAAATCCGTGAAGTAGCAGGACACGGCGATGTCCCGTGGATCCCGCCGGCAGTGGATGACGCGGGCCTGCGGGAACGCGGCCCGGATCAGTGGCAGATACTGAAAATTCAGCGGCATCTTGTCCACGAGTCGCTGCGCAGACGATGACCGTTGCGGAAGGCCACGCCGGTAATCATCGGCGAGCTGCGCGAGCCGTGTCGCTCGCTGTCGCGTGTCGGCTGTCAGCACCCCGTGTACCAGCTCCCCCAGCAGCGGCAGCTCGCCGGCGCCGTGGACCAGCGGATGCGCATCGAGCATCTGTTCCAGCAGGCTGGTGCCCGAGCGCGGCATGCCGACGATAAACACCAGGTCATCACCACCCTGCCCCGGCGGGATGTCCGCCGCGGCGCGCTCGACCTGTTCGAACAGACGCCTCTGGGCGAGCGGGTCGAAGTCGGCGGGCGTCAATGCATTGCCTTGTTGGTACCAGGACCAGGCCTCGGCGTATGACGCCAGCTCGTCGCAGGCGTCGCCCAGACTGAAACAAAAGGACCGGCGCACGGATCCCCCCGGTGGCAGCGCCCGGGCGAGCAGATCCCGGGCTCGCGCCGGATCACCGAGCCGGCGCCACAGGCGGGCCGCCACCAGTGTCGGGCCGGCACCCAGACGCTGTTCCGGCGTCAATACTTCGAGGCTGTCGAGGCCCTCCTGATAGCGCCCCTGCCACTCCAGCCACTCGGCCCTGGCAGCGATCGTATCGGGATTGTCCGGCGCCAACGCCAGCGCCCGACCATAAGCCGCATCGGCCGCGGGATAATCCGCCATAGCCTGCCGGGTCGTGGCGAGCCCGGTCCAGGCGTCGGCATCCGCGGGGGCCAACGCCGTGGCCTGTTCCCAGACCGCGGCAGCTTCGGCCAGACGGCCCTGCTGCTTACGCAGCGTGCCCAGCAGGATCAACGCGCCGGCGTTGTCGGGATCGTCGGCGCGCAAGACGTCGACGGCCTGCACGGCCGCGGTCAGATCGCCCGCTTCGATACAGGCCCGGGCCAGATTGCCAAGCGTCGGCGCATCGCCCGGGCGGTGTTTGAGGCTCGCCTCGAAACAGGCCCGGGCCTCTTCATGGCGGGACTGGGCCATACGCGTGACCCCGAGCTCGTTCCAGGCCGGGCCATGGGCCGGTGCGGCTTGCAACGCGGCGCCGAGCGCTTCGGCGGCGGCATCGAGCCGGCCGGCAGCGCGCTCCAGTTGCCCCTGATGGAACGCGGCATCGGCCGCGACCCGGGTATCGGTCCGTGCCTGCTGAAAGCAGCCGAGCGCTGCTTCGGTCTCGCCCCGCTGCATCAGGATGCGGCCCAGCGTCAGAGCTGCCGGGCCATCGGGCCGGACCTCGAGCGCGCGCCGGCCCAACGCTTCTGCCTCGTCGAGACGTTCCAGCTGAGCCGCCGCCGTCGCCGCGAGGATCAGCAGGTCTGCCTGCTGCGGTCGGGTCTGCAGCAGTCGCTGATAGATACGCAGCGCGGAATCCGGATCGCCGGCGCGATGCAGCGCCCTGGCCCGCGCCAGCTCCCGGTCAGATTCAGCGGTCATCGGTCTCGAGTCCGAGCCGCCTGGCCAGCGGCGCCAGTTGCGCGGCGTAGTGATGGTGACGGCCGACCGAAGACCGGTAGATCGGACGCGCGACCTGAGCATAGCTGGCGGTGGCCGCGGTCCCGCCCTGATCTGGCTCCAGACAGGCCGGATCCCACTCCAGGCCGAGGAATTCCAGCATGCGCCGGGTGCTGTGCTCCGGCTCGGCGACCATCGTTTCGTAGTCGATGTCCAACAACGGCAGATCCAGCACCGCTACCCAGTGATCCATCAATGATCGATAGCCCTCATAGAAATCGGCGATGTGCTCGAGCCGCCGGCTCCAGGCCAGTCCCAGACTGCTAAAGTCCTGGGTGAAACAGGAGAGCCCGGTGTCCAGCGGATGACGCCGGCAGTGGATCACCCGGGCCTGGGGCAGCAGGGTCTGGATCAGACCGAGATGGAGAAAATTCCCGGGCATCTTGTCGGTGAATCGCAGACGGCCTCCGGCGCCTGCCGAGACCAGATAGGCGTCCGCGAGAGGCCGCAATTGCTCCGCGGTCAGCTGTGCAAGATCCGGCACCAGGGTGCCGGCTCGGAGCCGACGCTCGATGTCACCGATGCCGGGAAGTTCTCCGGCGCCGTGGACCGCGGGATGCCGGGCCAGTATCCGTTCAACCAGCGTGGTCCCGGAACGCGGCATCCCGACCACAAAGATCGGGCCTGCCCCGGCGTCGCCGTGGCGGTCGAGGCCCGCGAGACGTGCCAGAGCCGGCCACGTCCAGGTGTCGCGGATCGCATCTACACGTTGTCGATACCGCGCCGGATCAAAACCACCGGGCAGCAGTTCGTTGGCGCGTTTGAAGTGCGCAAACGCTTCTTCATAGTCGCCAGCCTGGTCCTTCAGATCACCCAGGAGAAACGCCACGCGCGCGCGCGGGTGCGCGGCGAGCCGTGCCTGATCCAGCGACTCAAGCAGTGCCAGCGCCTGATCAGCGCGCCCGGCCCGCCGCAGCAGACGGGCCCGTACCAGGGTAAGTTCCGGGTCGAGGTTGCCGCGGGCAACAAGGGGTTCGATCAACGCCAGGCCTGCTTCGGTCTCACCGCGGATCTCGAGCTGTGCGGCGAGAGCGGTGACCGCGTCCGGGTGCTCCGGGAACTGACCCAGAACCGCCTCCAGCTCTCGTCTGGCATCATCGAATCGTCCCTGGATCTGCCACACACTGGCGCGGCCGATGCGTGGCCCGGGCAGGGCCGGCGCCAGGCCGAGCGCGCGCTCATAAGCCTCCAGCGCCGCCTCGTAGCGTCCCGCGGCATGCAGCACCACGCCAAACCGATACCACAAGCGCGGCCGGCGCGGATCGCTCCGCAGTGCCGCCTCCAGCAGCGCCGCGGCCGTGTCGACATCGCCGCCGCTCATGGCCAGGCTGGCAAGCAGATCCGCCACCCGGGGATCGTCCGGCGAGCGGGATCGGGCCGCCTCGATATCTTGCCTGGCCGCGGCGGCTCCGCCGGCTTGCAGCCCCAGCTCCGCGCGCAGACACAGCATGGGCAGGGGCAGCTGCGCGGCGGGAAATCGCGCGAGGATACGCGCCGCGGCGCCGGCGCGCCCCGCCCGGGCGTGTGCGACCGCCTCGCCAAGACGAGCCGTATCAGCCTGTTCGGTGTTCATAGCCATGCACATCCAGCGCGTCTGCATAGGGCTCGAGCCAGCGCTGATAATGGCGCCAGCCGCCCACTTCCCGGCTGGAGAGCGGTTCACGCAGCGGCGTATCGGCGGCGCTGGTGGCGATGCCGGGCTCGTAGAATTGCAGACAGCGCGGGTCCCAATCCAGACCGACAAACTCAACCAGCCGCCGGCTCCAGCTTTCGGGTTCGGCCACCAGCCGCTCATAGGGCAAGTCTAGTATCGGCAGCCCGCTGACCTGGCGCCAGTGCGCCATCAGATTCTGGTAATGGTCAAAGTAGACGGCCATGGCCTCGAGCTCGAAGGTGAAGGCGAGACTGCGGCCGGCGAAGTTCTTCAGCCAGCAGCGCAGGGTCAGATCCAGCGGATGTCGCACGCAGTGGATCACGCGCGCCTGTGGGAACATCAGCTCGATCAGCCCGAGGTGAACAAAGTTGAAGGGCATGGTATCGGTCACCCGATCAGCATCGCCGGCCCGCTGCTGCAGACGCGCCAGATATCGCTCGGCCTGTTGATCGAGCATCGCTTCGGTCACACGCTGCACGCCGGCCGGCCAGCCGCCGGTCTGCTGGCCCAGCATCGCGCTGGTGTCACCGATCTCGGTCAGCTCACCGGCGCCATGGACCCGGGGATGGCTGCATAGGATCTGTTCGGCCAGGGACTTGCCGCTGCGCGGCATGCCGACGATAAACACCGGCCGCGAGCTGCCCACCGATGCGCGCGGCAGAGCCTTCATCGCGTCCGCGGAGAATGCGACACGAGTCGCGGCCACCCCGTGTTCGAGTTCGACCAGGTCGCGGGCCGGCACACCCGCGGGCAGTGATTGTCGACGCAGCGCATTGGCGGTCTCGGCCGCGGACCAGGCCGCTTCGTAATCACCAAGCTCATCCAGCAAATGGGCCAGTGAAAAGCGCAGCTGGACCTGACCCTCGGCTGCCAGCGTGGGAGAGGCCAACGCTGTCTCCAGCACCGAGCGCGCTTCATCCCACCGCCCTGACCTGCGCAGCAGACGCGCCCGGATCGGTGCCACCACCCCCGGATCCGCACCCGTCGTCTGATCAAGCAGCGCCAGGGCTTCTGTCTGACGGCCCTGGTTGTCCAGCCAGGCGGCCAGCCCCGATCGTGCCTGATCGTGGGACGGGTCCGCCGCCAGCGCGCGCCGGAAACAGGATTCGGCCTGATCCGGTTCGCCCTGGGCCTGCAGCAGTTTGCCCAGATTGGCCAGCGCGTCCGGGTTTTCCGGATCGCGTTCCAGCGCGGCCCGGTAATGGTGCCCGGCCTGGTCGAAACGACCCTGAAATTGTAGCGCCGCGCCGAGCCAGGTCTGGCCGGCGACGCTGTCGGTATCCAGCTCCAGGTGGCGGCGCAGGGCGCGCTCGGCCTCCAGATAACGGCCAGACGCGTTGAGTACGCCGCCGAGTTGCAGCCAGCCGACGGCCAGACCGGGCCAGCGTCCGGTCACGGTTTGTAGCGACACGAGCGCCGCGCCCATATCTCCCCGCGCCAGGTCCGCCATGGCGATGTTGAATTGCGCAGCCTTCAGATTGGGATCCAGCTGAGACGCGCGGCGGAACAGCGCGGCCGCCTGATCGAGGCGCCCAAGCCGGCCGAGCAACTCTCCCGCCTGGTTTTGTACTGCCGCCTGCGCTGGCTCGATAGCGACTGCTGCCTCGATCTGGGCGACGGCATCGGTGGCGTCGCCAGCCCGTAAAAGACAACGAGACAGGCTGATACGTGTGGCAGCAGAGTCCGGCGCCAGCTGCACCGCGCGGGTCAGCGCATCCCGCGCGGCTTGCAGACGGCCAAGCCGCAGTTCCAGCTCACCACAGAGCCGCCAGGCGGCTGCATGCCCGGGGGAACCCGTGATGGCCTCGCGGCATGCGTCGAGCGCCGGCTCAAACCGACCCTGACGCGCATGCTCGCGCGCGGCCGCCAGCAGCCCGCCGTCAGCGTGCCCCTCAGGACCCATCGATCTGTGCATCGACCCGGTCGGCCAGACCGGTCGCGCGCCACGCATCCCAGTCGATGCCCTCGAGCAGCGGTCCGAGCCATGGCTCATAGCGGCTGAAGCGGCCGACGGAGCTCCGATACATCGGACGCCTCACCTGGGCATGGCTGGCGGTGGCCACAAGACGATCCGATTTATGAAATGTCAGACAGGCCGGATCCCACTCCAGACCCAGAAACGCAACCAGTTCCCGGCTGATCGCTTCCTGATCCGCAACCATCTCCTCATAGATCACTTCATGAAACGCCAGCCCGCTGTGACGGCGCCAGTGATCCATGACCTCGAGATAGCCGTTGAAATAGGTGCAGATGTCGTCCAGCCGGTATGAAAACGGGATCCCCTGGCCGGCAAAATTCTGGAAGTAGCACGACAACGCCGTATCCAGCGGATGGCGCACGCAGTGGATCACATGGGCCCGGGGGAACATCTGTTCCACAAAGCCGAGGAACAGATGGTTGGCGGGAGTCTTGTCGGTCACTCTCAGCGCATGCTTGTCTTGCGCCGACAAGCACGCGCTGTAGTCACGCGCGGCGCGTTGCAGATCTTCCCGGCTTGCCCTGGCGGCGCTGTCCGGGAATTTCACGCCATCGGCCTGACCTAGACCGATGGCCAGGCGACCGAGATCCAGCAGCTCGCCCGCCCCGGCTACATCGGCATGACAAGAGAGAATCTGTTCAACCAGCGACGTGCCGGAACGCGGCATACCGATAACAAACACCGGGCGTGGGTCATCGTCCTCGGCCCGCGCCAACCCGGCCCGCGCGTCAGCGGCGTAGACACGCAGCAGGCGGGCCACGTCGTCGCGATACTCCTGCTGGTTGAAACGCACGGGTTTGAGTTCGTTGCCATGACGGAAGTGTTCGAAGGCCTCGGCGTAGCGGTCCTCGGCATCGCATGCGGCGCCGAGGCTGAAGCACACACGCTGCCGCGTTGCATCGTCCAGATCCCGGCGCGCCAGCGCGGCGCGCAGGATGTCCGCGGCGCGCGCATGATCCCCCAGGTGCCCCTGCAATTGTGCGGCGGTTATCACCATCTCCAGGTGACTTCGCGCCGGATCAAGACGATCCTGCAACAGCTCCCAGCCCTCCTGGTAGCGGCCGCGCCGATCCAGGTTCGTGGCCAGCCCCGCCAGCGCCGCTTCATCGTCCGGCGCAATATCCAGCGCCCGACGGAAACAGGCATTGGCCTCATCGGCATCACGCAGACTCTGATAGACCGTACCCAGATTGCTGTGCGCCGGAGCATAGTCGGGGCGGAGGTCCAGCGCCCGCTGGTAGCAATCCCTGGCCGCGTTCAGATCACCCAGCATATGCAGGCTGGTACCGAGACTGGTATGCGCCGCCGGATCCTGCGGACGCAGTTCGACCAGCTTGCGGAAACAGCGGATCGCGTGCTCGTAGCGACCCATCGTGTGCAGCAGAAGGCCCAGCGCCTGCAGCGGCTCGGCGGCGTCCGGCGACAGCGTGACCGCCTTGCGCAACGCGCCGGCGGCGGCCTCCTTTTGTCCATCGGCGCGCAAGGCGAGACCGAGATTGTAATGGGCATGGCCGAATTCCGGCTGACCCTGTACCGCCCGGGAGAAAGCGTCGATCGCCTCCTTTATCTGACCCAGATTGCCCAATGCCTCGCCGGCGCTGTTCCAGGCCGAGGCGCGGCCAGGCTGCAACTGCAACGCTTGACGGAGTACCGGAACGGCTTCCCGGTAACGACCCAGCCGATTCAGGATAAATCCGAGACGGTCGAGAGAATCCGGTGTCGGATACTTTTCCGTCAAGGTCCGCAACGCCGCGGCAGCAGCGCCGAGATGGCCGGCGTCGGCCTCGATGCCGGCCAGCCGCCAGAGCAGTTGCGGATCGTCCGGACGCCTTTCCAGCGCGCGCCGCACGGACTCGGCGGTCGTCGGCAGAGCGGGATCCGCCTCAGCCACGCTCACCCGTCCGTTGTGCAGCGTCCAGCACAGCATGAAGCTGCTCGCGATAAGCCTCGCCGCGACCGATCTGGTCCGCTTGCATCGGTCCGTGCAATATCGGCGGCGCTGACAGGCTGGCTCGTGCCGGATCGCCATAGCCGCTACATATCCCGGTCCATTCGAGACCGAGGAACGCCAGCGCACGCCGGAGCTGGTGCTCCGGATCCGTCACCAGGTCTTCGAAATCCACGTCAAGCACGTCTATGCCCAGACCGCGCCAGTGATCCATCAATCGCTCGACGCCGGCCAGATAGCTGCCGATCCCCGCCACCGATCGGCTAAAGGCGGTAGAGGCCGCGTCAGCGAATCCCCTGGCGTAACAAGCCAACGCCAGATCGAGTGGCTGGCGCCGGCAGTAGATCACCCGTAGCGTTGGACAGATCGCAGCGGCCAGCCCCAGATGCAGAAAATTGGTCGGCTGGGTATCGATCAGGAACCGGGCCCCGGCGCTGCGTTCGTCCAGTGCCCGGCTGTATGTTTGGGTCAGGGATTGGGTCAGCTCCGGCGTCAGCTCGGCGACACACGCCGGATAGGGCAAACCCGATCCGCCGCGTTCGCGGAGGGTCTCGGTCAGCGCACCCAACACCCGCAGTTCTCCGCCGCCGTGGACATCCGGATGACAGGACAGCATCTGCTCTAACACGCTCTTGCCGGAGCGCGGCAATCCCAGCGTCAACACCGGGGTCGGCCCGGACCACTCCGAGGGCGGCTGTCGCGGTTCCCGGTAGGCCTTCCGCAGCATCTCCAGCATGGTCGCGAATTGCGCCGGGTCGAAATAACCCTCGCTGAGTTCGTTGGCGCGGCTCCACTCGCTCCAGGCTTGCTCGTGCCGCCCGAGCCGGTCCAGGGCGTCGCCGAGCAGGCGCCTGAGATTCACACTCAGCCGTTGTGTCATGCGCGGGTCGGCGGTCCATTGACTCAGCTGCTCGGCGGCGGTCGCGTACTCGCCCAGATCAAGCCAGAGCCGTGCCGCCGCCACCATCACCGGGAGAGCCGGCAATCCGTTTGCCAGCGCCGGCGCCAGCCGCGCCATACCGCCGCGCGCATCGCCGCCATGCAGATCCAGTTCAGCGAGTCCGGCCAGCGCGGCGGGGTCTCCGCGACGACGCTCGAGGATCGCCATATAGGCCTGCCGCGCTTCGTCCAGGCGCCCCAGCGATTGCAGCAGGCGGCCGAGCGCGGCCCGGCCGGACACATCGGACGGCGCCAGTGCCAGCGCCTGTCTGAGGCTCTCCTCGGCCTCCGCCGGATGATCCATCGCAGTTTGCGCCCTGGCCAGCGCGGCCCAGGCCGGCACACGGCGCCTATCCTGGGCCAGCACCGCGCGAAAGCAGGCCGCGGCTCGCTGCGGATCGCCCCGCTCCAGACAGATCGCGCCCAGGTTATGCCGTGCCTGGAGATGCCCCGGATGCTTGTCCAGCACGTGCTCGAGCACTTCGGCAGCTTCGTCACGGCGCTCGCAGCGGTGCATAGCCACGGCCAGCTGATACCGGGTGTCGCTCAGATCCGGATCCAGCTCCAGCGCCCGCCGCAACGCGTCGATTGCCGACGCCGGATCGTCCGCCAGCAACAGACTCGTGCCCAGTCCCGCGTGGCCCTGAGCCTGGGCCGGATCGGCCGCAATCGCCTTGCGGAAGGCCTGCTCCGCGGCTCTGTGATCCCCGCATTGGCCTTCCAGGCTCGCCAGCAGACACCAGGCGCCGGCGTCTTGCGGCGCATGCTGCAGATGGCGGCGGTAAAGAGGCCGTGCCGCCGCCAGATCACCGCTGCGATGACGGGCCATGGCTGCGGCCAGACTGGCTGCCGCGGCCGGGTCATTCATCGAGGAAACCATCCTGACGCAGGCCGTCAATCAGCGGACCGAGGTGCTGCCGGTAATGATCAGCGCGTCCGATCGAAGAAGTGTAGACCGGCTGCTTGACCTGGACGTGGCTGGCGGTGCGCACCAGGCGGGGATTCTCATGGAAACGCAGACAGGCCGGGTCCCATTCGAGGCCGAGGAATTCGACCATCCGCCGACTGACGTTCTCGATGTCGTTCACCAGTTCCTCGTAGTCCACCTCGAGGATCCGCAACTCCAGATTCTCCGTCCAATGATCCATCAGCCGCCGGTACTGGCCGTAGTAGTGAGCGATATCCCCAAGGTCGTAACTGAACGGGGGACCGGCGGTACCAAAGCTCTGCCGATAACAGGACAGCCCGGTGTCGCGCGGATTGCGGCGACAGTGGATGATCCGGGCCTGGGGGATCGCCATCTGGACCAGCCCGAGCTGCTCGAAGTTCTGCCACATCTTGTCGGTCACGCGCTCATGTTTGTCGACATCACGCATCAGGCGGTGCACATAAGCCGAGGTGCATTCGCTGATGTAATCAGACTTCATGTTGGCGACGCATTCCGGATACGGGATCTTGTGTTTGTTGCGGCCTAGTCGCATCGCCGCCAGACCCAGTTCCAGCAGTTCGCCGGCTCCCTGGATCTCCTCATGGCTGGCCAGGATCTGCTCGACCAGAGAAGTGCCCGAGCGCGGCATACCGACGATCAGGACCGGGTACTCCGTCTTGCGGCGACAGCGCGCAAGACGTTCGAGATTTTCGCTGCTGAACACGTTCATCAAACGCTCGACTTCGCGTTCGCGACCGGCCCGGGAATAGTGGCCGGTGTGGAAGTGGTTGCCACGCCGGTAGTGAGCGAAAGCCCGATCGTATTCCTCCATGTCGTCGAGAAGGTCGGCAAGGGTGAAATGGATCGCCGACCGCTCCTGATCCGACAGACCCTCAACGTCGCTGAGCGGTGCAAGATGGAGCAAGGCTTCTCTGCCATGATCCAGACGGCGCAGCATCCGTGCGTAGGCCACGTGCATGGACGGACTCGCGGTGCCGGCCTTGATATAGGGGAGCAGCAAGGCCAGGCCGCGTTTGAATTCTCCGTTCAATTCGAGCAGACCGGCGAGACCCGTCAGCGAGGGCGCGTGATCCGGCTCGACTTCGAGGGCGGTCTCGAAACCGGCGGCCGCGGTCTCCAGTTCACCCATGGACATCAACACTGACGACAGGTTGCTGTACGTATCGGCGTCGCCGCCACCTTCCGCGATCACCTGCCGGTAGTTGTGCACGGCCTCATCGAGCCGGCCCACCTGGTGCTGGGCAATGGCCAGATTGTAGCGGCCGGGACGATTGATCATCTCCTCGTCCAGGCCGCGCTCCAGATGACGGATGGCGAGCTCGATGTGGCCCTGTTCGTAGAGCATCGCGCCGAGATTCAGATTGGCGTGACCGTGATCCGGCTGATGGGAGAGCGCGGTCCGGAAACACTGCTCCGCTGCCTCCTTGTATCCCTTGCGGCGCAACACGTGCCCGAGATTGTTGTGCGCATCTGCAAACTGCGGGTCCAGCTCCAGCGCCCGGCGGAAGTCCTGTTCCGCCTCGTCCAGCTGGCTACGGTTGTTGTAGAGCCGCCCACGGATGTTGAACAACAGAGGGTCGCTGAGATCCAGATCCAGCGCGCGACTGATGTACTCCCAGGCGAGTTCGGGCTGCTGTTGCTTGATGCGGATCTCCGCCATCAGACGCAGCGCCCAGACATGATCGGGCCGATCCGCCAGCACTGACTGGCAGATCGTCTCGGCCTCGCCGATCCGGCGATCTCGAAGGCCGCGCTCGGCCCGTTGCAGATCCATCTGGAACAAATTCGATCCCCTCTTTGCGGGAATTATCGGCCCACGGGCGCCTCGCGGCCAGCGCCGGCCGCGGCGGGCCGGAAAACGGGATGCCCTGGCGCCCACGTAATCGATGCGCGCTGGCGCTGTTGGTAGGCGCGCAACAACGCGGCAGCATGCCCCGCCATGGGGCCGTCGTCGGCACCGGCCGCGGCGACCAGGCGTGTCTGTATTTCTACCGCCTGCTGCCAGCGGCCATTGGCCGCAGCCGCCATGGCCAGCGCCTCGGCATGATCATAATTCGGCCGCGCCCGATAGATCGTGCTCGCATACTCGGCCGCCATACGGAGGCGCTCGGCATCGACGTCCGGGCAGCTGGAGTACGCCCGCGCCAGGGCCTGCATCACCTCCCCGCTACCGGGTTGAGCCTGCATGGCACGCTCAAACTCGACCAACGCACGCTCACAATCGCCGGCGGCGAGCGCCGCCAGCCCGGCGCGATAGGAGAAGATCGCCAGCTGGTCGGGCGGCGGGGTCACCATGGTGTAGGCCGACAGCGCGTCCTGGTAACGACCCTCCCGCATCAGCGCATGACCGAGACGCAGGCTGGCCAGCAGATAGTTCGGATCAGCGGCAAGCGCCGCGCGGTAATCGTCAATCGCCCCCTGGTCGTCCCCACGCTCCTCGCGTAGCGTGCCGCGACGATAGCGGGCCGGCCCGTATCCGGGATCGGTCTCCAGCGCCCGCTCGAACTGTTCGAGCGCGGCGTCAGCCTGCCCGGTCTGGAGCAGACCCTGGCCGAGGCTGACCCGGGCAGACGGGTCATCCGGATTGAATTCCACCGCGCGCCGGAACTCCGCCACTGCTTCGTCGTCCCGACCGGCCCGGGACGCGGCATAACCGCGCTCCAGATAATATTGGGCGCTGCGCGACTTGGCCGCCATCTCCGCGAGCATCGGGTCGCCGATGGCGGGATCGGTGGCACCCTTAAGCTCCAGATTGCGCCGGGCCCGTTCGAGATCTCCGCTCTGCCTATACGCCATACCCAGCGGATAACGCAGACGATCCGCTGCCGGGTCCGCCGCCAGCGCCCGTTCGAAAAATCCGATCGCCGCCGGATAGTCGCGCTCCTCCAGCGCGATCTCGCCCAGCCCGGCCAGGGCTGCGGGCTGGTCGGGTCGGACCGCCAGTACCACTTCGAAGTCGGCGCGCGCCTGATCCGGCTGACGGCGGTCGAGCTGCACCTGGCCGTGGCGCAGCCGCGCCGGCAGATAGTCAGGATCGAGCGCGAGCGCCGCGTCGTAGCGCTGCAGTGCGTCCTCTAACTGCCCCGTTTCCTGATACAGATAGGCCAGCAGATAGTGCCAGCGGAAGACCTCCGGCTGGTATTCCAGTGCCTGCAGATAACATTGTCGCGCCAGCGACTGCAGGTGATGGGCCTGGTAGACCATGCCCAACTCGCCCCAGGCCAGACCGACAGCGGCAGGGTCCTCGGACGAGGCTGTCTCGCGGAACGCCTGCAGCCCGGCGCTGAGACCCTGACGGACACCCGGCTCGAATTCGTCCAGCGCGGGCGCAGGCGGCTCGGGCGCGGATGCCTGCGCCGCACACGACAGCAAGAGAAAGCCGAGGAGCCATGCGCGAGCCGGGAAAATCATGGGTCGGGATCGGCCGCAGCGCCCTTGCCCTGACGCAGCGTGTGATAACGCCCGACTGTCAGGCCGCTGAATCGCTCCTCGCTGCCGTCGGGCCACAAGACCCGGACCTCGCGCTGTTTTGGGCTGGCCGCGGCAAGCCCAAAGAGGACGCGGGGGTCACTAGCCGAAGCGTAGCTGCCATCGCTGCGGACACGGCGCCACAAAGTGGTCTTGCCGGCCAGCTCGACGCGGGCGCCGAGCGCATCCCGAGCGCCGTCGCGGGTAAGCAGACGCAGGCCCAGCCAGTCGTTGCGGTGACCGATCCGGTTTTCCAGCACCCGCGCAGGACCGGCATTGTTGGCAATGACCACATCGGCATCGCCGTCGTTGTCGAGGTCGCCGAACGCGGCGCCGCGGCTGACCCGTGGGGTGCTCAAGGCCGGCCCCGCGGCGGCGGAGAGATCCTCGAAACGACCGTCGCCCAGATTGCGGAACAGCTGATTGGGCTGGCGCAGCGGTAAGGGATCGTCCGCGAGCATTTGCTCCTCGATGGCGGTCACCGCGCCGTTAACCACCAGCAGATCCAGCCAGCCATCGTTGTCGTAATCGATCCAGCCGGCACCAAAACCGGTCATCGGAAAGCTCGGATTGGCAAGGCCCATCGCCACCGTGCGGTCCTCGAACCAGCCCTTGCCGTCGTTGACGTAAAGGGTATTCGTTTCGCGGGCGAGATGGGTCATGAACAGGTCTTCGTCGCCATCACCGTCGAAGTCCGCGGCATCGACACCCATGCTGGCCTCGGGACTGCCGTCCATGTTGACCCCGGCACCGGCGAGCAGCGCGTCATTGGCGAAGCGCCCATCCCGGCCGTTGATCCACAGCTGGTTGGGAACACCGTCGTTGGCCACATAGCTATCCTGCCAGCCGTCACCGTTGAAGTCGGCGGCGATAACACCCAACGCGCCGCCAAAATCACCGCGGATGCCCGCGTCGAGGCTGACGTCCTCGAAGGTGCCGTTACCGCGATTGCGGAACAGGCTGTCGACCAGAGGCTGGTAGACCAGCGGCGAGCAGTAGTCCCGGGCGCTGGTGGATGATCGGCAGGGCTTGGCGTTGTCAAAGGAGAAATCGACGTAGTTGCCGACATAAAGATCCAGCAAACCGTCCCGATCGAAATCCAGCCACGTGGCGCTGACACTCCAGCGCGGGTCGTCGATGCCGGCGGCGGCAGTCACGTCCGCAAAGCGGCCGTCACCCAGATTGCGCCACAGCTGGTTGGAGCCGAAATTGCTGACATAGAGATCCGGGCGGCCGTCGTTGTCGTAGTCACCCACGGCGACGCCCATGCCGTAGCCGCTGGCGGCCAGACCCGAATCCGCGGTGACGTCGACGAATTTCATCCCGCCGGGACCACTGTCGTTGCGATACAGGCGATCGACCAACGGCAAGGGATGGTGCGGTTTGAAGGTGGCGGCAGTCAGTGGTTTACCCCCCAGCATATGTCCCTGGACCAGGTAGACATCCAGGTCACCGTCGCCGTCGTAATCAAGCAGGCCGAGGCCAGATCCCATCATCTCCGGGAAATAGAGTTCGCCACTCATGCCGTTGAAATGATGGAAGGCGAGACCGGCGTCATCGGTCACGTCGGCGAACAGCGGGTCGGCCGCGGCGGCGGACAGGCTCACCGCGAGACTGGCGGCAAGCGCCGTCACCGCGCGCGGAGCGGCCCGGAACAGCCTGTGAAATAAGGACTTTTTCATTGAGGCAGATGTGTTTCGAGGGGCGCGAAAGCATACCACGGCGGCGCAGTTTGCCTGTGCTACCCTGCCGCCCCATGAGCGGTTCGAACCCCGACACCAGCGACCCCGGAGGTCCGCTGCGCGATATCGCCGGCAGCCCCGCCTGGTTTTTGCGCGACGTGGATCCGATCACGGACAAAGCCGTATTGTCGCCGATGGATGAGTCCAGCTACCGGGCTTCGATTTTTTTGGACAACCGGATCAAACGCGCAGGTTCCCGCGACCTGGCTGTGGATCTCGAGGCGCTGCTCGAACTCGCCACCCGCTCTGGCATGTCGCGACGGCCTGTCCATTATCTGTTCCATATCGGACATTGCGGATCGACGCTGTTGTCCCGCCTGTTGGGCGATTGTGACGGCCTGATGGCCCTGCGCGAGCCGCCGGTATTGATGGGCCTTTCGCGCAGTCTGCGGCGTCTGCAAGAGCCAGGCTTCCCGATCGCACCCGAGCGCTGGGAGACGCTGTTCGAGCTGTCCTTGTGTTGTCTGGGCAGGACCTGGAAGCCCGGGCAGACGGCACTGGTCAAACCGACCAGTCACGCCGGCAATCTCATCCCGCGTCTGCTCACGTTTACCGGCGAAGAGCGCGCCGTGATGTTGTACGTCGGGCTGGAGACCTACCTGACCGCGATGTTGAGGCCGGAAATGCGCCGCGAGACCCTGCTGTTCGCGCGGGATTTCCGTATCGGCGACTTCAACAGACTGATACCGGGCAGCCCGGACTCAGCCGATGGCTTCAGCCCGGGACAGCTGGCCGCGATGAGCTGGCTGCTCCACGCCCGGGAAATGGCCCTCGCGCTGGACGATCCGTCTCTGGGCGGCCGTATCAGGACGCTGGATTTCGACCGCTTTCTCGCATCTCCCGAGACGACGCTGGACGACGTCTTCGATTTTCTCGGCCAGCAGCCGGGATCGGATTTGCTGGCAGATATCCTTGTGCGACACCGCGGACACAGCGCCAAAGATCCGCAACGGCCCTTCGATGCCGGTTGGCGTCAGGAAGAATTGACGGCTGCGCGACAGACCTATGCTGCGGATATCGAGACCGGACTGGCCTGGGCCGAACAGATCGACAAGGACAACGCGTGCTTCAGGGGTCTGCAGGCCCGGTTTGCGTGATCCAGGGCGCCTTGAGCGCCGCGGCCAGCGGCGCCAGCCACGGCTCATAACGACGCCAGCGCCCGACGCTGCTGGCGTAGATCGGCTGACGCACCTGTTCATAGCTTGCTGTTCGTATCAGCCGGTCGCGGCGATGGAAATCGAGGCAGGCGTCATCCCATGGCAGACCGATAAAATCGACCAGCGCCCGCACCTGCTTGTCGGGATCTTCCACCAGGCGCTCGTAATCGACCACGTGAATCGGTAGCGCAAGCTGGCGCTGCCAGTGCTCCATCAGCCGCAAACATGCCTGCTGCTGCAGACCGATGTGACCCAGATCGCGAGCGAAATCCATGCCCTCGCTGCGGAAGTTCTGCTGGAAACAGGACAGACCGGTGTCCATCGGGTCGCGCCTGCAGTAGATCACGCGCGCGCCGGGCAGCAACATCTGGATCAGACCGAGATTGAGATAGTTGGCCGGAAGCTTGTCCGTGATCCGCGCCGGGCTCCGATCGTGGCCGGGCGCCGCCTGCAGATAGGCGCTGGCGATCTGTGTCAGCCGCTCCTCATCGATCCCGAGCAGACACTCCGGCCAGCGCGCCGCCGGTTCGCCACCGCTGAGCTGGCGCGGCAGACGGTAGATGTCGGTGCGCTCCCCACCGGCCTCGACGCCGGGATGGCTGGCGAGAATCTGCTCGACCAGCGAGGTGCCCGAGCGGGGCATGCCGACGATAAACACCGGGGCGTCGCTGCGCACACCCGAACCCGGCAGGGTCGCCAGTCGCTCGGTGGTGAAGAAGACCGCGAGACGCTCGACGGTGCCGCGGAAACCCTCCGCATCGAAACGGTTTGGCAGACAGGCGTTGGCGCGGCTGAACTGCGCGAACGCCGCCTCGTATTGACCGCAGGCGTCAAACACCTCACCCAGCGTGGCGTGGACCGTGGCGCGATCCTCGGCGCCACACACGGCGGTATCAAACCCCTCCAGCATGGCCCGGGCCTGATCAAGGCGGTCCAGCCGCCGCAGCATGCGTGCCGCGGTAACCACCGCCCACGCCGGCGGGGAATCGGTCAACAGCGGCTGGAGCTGGTCCAGCACGCCGTCGAAGTCCCGTTGAATCTCCAGCGTCCAGATCAACCCCTGTCGAGCCACGGTGTGATCCGGAGCACGCTCGAGTACCCGGCGGAAATCCCCGGCAGCCGCCTCGTGTTCATCGAGACCATGCCGGACGATGCCGAGTGCAGCCAGCGCATCAAGGTCCTCCGGCACGAGTCGCAGATAGTCCGCATAGGTGTCCCTGGCTTCCGCCAGACGCTGCTGGCCACGCAGGGCATCGGCGTAATCGCGCAACACGGCGGGATCATCAGGGTTCGTATCGAGCATCAGGCGCAACAGCGCGCCGGCCTCGGCCGGGCGTCCCTGGAGCAGATGCAGACTGGCCAGCATGCGCTGCGCCCGACAGGTCTGTTGCGCGGATCCGGGCGGCTGAGCCATCGCCTGCTGACACGCGTGCTCCGCTTCGGCGTAGTGGGCGCGGGCACGTTTTACGTGCGCGAGGTTGAGCCATGCGTCGGCGAGGTCCGGAGCCAGTTCCACCGCGGTGCTCAATGCCTGTTCCGCCTCGGCGAGACGGCCGAGATTGTTCAGCGCCCGGCCGAGGACGTTCCAGGCGGCCGCGAGCGTTGGCGACGTCGCCAGCAGCGAACGCGATACTGCCTCAGCGGCCTGCGGATCGCGCCGCTCGAGCAGGGTTTGTGCTTGCCGGAGCATGGTCTCCGGCGTCGTCGACCCCGCCTGGTCGGTCTCGCTCATCGCAGCGGATAGGAGAAACGGAAGTCGTCTTCCGGGTCCCTGAAGTTGAGATAGCTGGTCAGGACGTACTTGTCGGTGGACACCGGCGCCTCACCCACATGCTCGAACATCCAGTGTGGCGGCATCATCAGCAGACGCCCGGCTTTGGGGGCGACCCGCGTGCCGAGCACCGGGAATACGGTCTCACCGCCCTCCTCCACAGTGTTCAGGTACCACAGGAACGCGAGCGTCCTTACCGAGGTCTTGTGATCGAAGACATCGATGTGCAGCGGGAAATGATGCGGCTCCGGACTGCCGGCTTCGTATTTCTTTATCTTCAGATGTTCAAACGCCCGCGGCGCTTTGCGCGCAAGCATCGATGCCGCCGGGATGGTGGCGTAATCAGCCAGGTGGCGCACCATGTTGTCGACCAGGGTCCGCTCGATATCGCGCCATTGCGGACGCGCATTGCGCGTAATCAGATACTCAATCCAGGTCCGCTGTCGGCCGCGCTGGAACTGTTGCTCCGGATCTGCTTCAAACAGCTCGACGATGCGCGCGCACAGCGCCGGGTCGAGAGCGTCGTCATAGACCCGGATCAGATCGTTGAGGCGCAACTCGTGGCTATCGCTCATAGCCGAAGTGCTCGATATGTGGCGCCAGGGTGTCCATCATCGGTGCCAGGTGAATGTCATATGCCCGCCAGCGGTCGAGGGAGCGGATCCGGCCGCGCTGCCGCGCGCGCTCGGCGTACCCGAGCACCTGCGGATCCCATCCGAGCCCGAGGAATCCCAGCAAGCGCCGCGTCTCGCCCTCCAGATCCTCGACCAGTGACTCATAGCGGACCACATGGTGGTCGAGGGGCAGGCGCCGCTGGTAGAGCTGCCACAGCCGCATGGTCTTGTCGTAGATCCGCGCCGCGTCCTGCAGCGTGTAAAAGTTGGCGAAGGCATCGCTGGCCGTGTAGTGCTGCATAAAGTTCGACAGCACCACGTCGCAGGGATGCCGCTGGCAAAAGATAAACTTCGCGTCCGGGAACAAGCGCCACAACATGCCGATTTGGATCGTGCGGATCGGCATTTTGTCGATCACCAGCGAGCCGTCGGCAGCGTCGATGAAGGGTGCCAGCGCATCAAAATAGAGCTGGCGCAGATGCGTGATGGCCGCCTCGTCGAGATCCGCCAGCGCCGCCGGATAGCCCCCCGGCATGGCCTGCAGCGCCTCCACCGCAGGCAGGATCGTCACCTGTTCCTCCACCGTGGTGATGCCCGGATGGCTGTCCAGGATCACGTCCGCCAGGGTCGTGCCGGAGCGCGGGAAACCGAGCATGAATACCGGCGCGGGACGTTCCGCGGGCGGTGCGGGCGTCCATTGGTCGGGCTCGGCGTCGCTGAAGAAATCATGCAGCGTGTCGAGCAGGCTCAAAAAGCGCTCGGGGTTGGCCGCATTGGCCCTTGGCGTCGCCCGGGCCAGCTCGTTGGCCGCGGTGAAATGCTCGATTGCAGCGTCGGCCTGGCCGGCGCGGTCGTGCAGATAGCCCAGCTGATAATGGAACTGCTCGGCCAGACGCGAATCCATCGCAGCCGTGTCGAATTTCGCCAGCCGCCGCAGGCCCTGCTCCGCATCGCCGCGGCGGCGGTCCCCTTTCGCCGCCTCCAGATTCAATCGCGGGTGACCCGGCGCGATGAGCAGCCCCTGCTCGACCGCCGCTTCGAGGTCCTGCAGTCGATTGGTCTCCTCGTACAGAGCCGCCAGCTCGGCATAGACCTCTGCCGCCTGCGGATTCAGCTCCAGTGCGCGCCTGAAGCTGGTCTCGGCCTCTTCGCCGCGTCGCTGTTCGTTGAGCACCAGACCGAGATTCATGTGCACGGTCCAGTTGTCCGGATCCGCCTGCAATGCGCGCCGATAGCAGACCGCGGACTTCTTGAAGTTGCCACGGGTGTGATAGGCGATGCCGAGGTTGACCAGCGTATCCAGGTGCTGCGGGCGCATTTCGAGGGCGCGCTCGAACTCCGCGATGCCGCCGTCGACTTCGCCCAACCCCATCAACACCGTGGCCAGGTTGTAGCGTGCCGAGGCGAGCGTCGGGTCGACGGCGACCGCATGTTCGAACGCGTCCTTCGCTTCTTCCAGCCGGTCCATCGCGCGCAATGCGTGGCCGAGATGGTCATAGGCCACCGCGAAGTCCGGCCGGATCAGTACCGCCCGGCGGAATGCATCCGCCGCCTCGGCCAAGCGGCCCATGTTGTTGAACGCACGTCCGAGGTTGTCATAGGCCCCGGCAAGATTCGGATCGATCTCCAGCGCCTTGGCAAAATATTCGGTAGACGCCTGCGGCTCGCCCTGACGCAGCAACACTTCGCCCATGTTCGAGTGGGCCAGCGCAAAACCGGGCTCCAGCGCGATCGCCTGTTCGTAGAGCGCTGCCGCATCGTCAAGTCGCTCCCGCGCCTTCATCAGATTACCCAGGCTGTTGATAAAGATCGCTTTCAGGGGATCGAGCTTGATCGCCTGACGGATGAGCCGCTCGGCGTCGTCGAGGCGACCCTGACGGGCATCGATGTTACCCAGGCAGTGCAGCGCGTCCGCATGCCCCGGCTCGCGCTTGAGCACGTCCAGATATTGCGCCTTGGCCGACTCGAGGTCGCCCTCGTGCTGGGTCTGCTGGGCCTGACGATACAATTCCGTCACGGATAGGGGCTGAGCGACCATAACATCCTGATTTGGAGCCCTGGATGGGCAAAACATATAATTATCCGCTTTTGCCAAAACCGCGCAAGGCGCCCCCGGCGCAGGACGCAGCCCCGAAGACGGAACCCCGGGGACCGCGCGACGGTCTCTTATGACGAGCGGCAGTCGACCCCGGAGATGGGCGAGCCAGCGGGTTTCTGCTACCTTTCCGCGCACTCGATGATCTGGAAAACCTGTATGAGCAAACCTCTGATCATGGCCGGCCTGGCCGCGCTGGTCGTCAGCGCCCAGGCGCCGGCAGCCGAACCCGATTCAGCCGCCTCGGCGTTTATGAAGTGCGCCCGGATCTCCAACGACGGCCAGCGTCTGTTGTGCTACGACCGGCTGGCTACCGACCTGATAGAACTGGGATTGACCGCTCGGGGCGGGCTCCCTGCTGCGCCGGCCGCCGCGCCCAAGGGCGGGGCCGGCAAGGGTGCAGCGGCCCCGGCCGCGTCACCACAGCAAACCGAGACCGCACCGCCCGCTACAGCCGAGGCCGCGCCGGAAACCGCCGTGTCGAGCGCCGATCAGTTCGGTGTGGAGCGTGTGGAGGGTGCCGCCGGTACCGACATAGACGAAATCCAGAGCCGTTATGTGGGCGAGTTCACCGGCTGGGATGGCAAGACCGTCTTCGAACTGGAGAACGGCCAGATCTGGCAGCAGTCCGGGTCGGGACGGATGACCTATCGGGTGGTCAACCCGATGATCACCATCAAGCGCGCCTTTATGGGCAGCTATCTGCTCAAGGTCGAGGGCCGCAACAAGTCGGTGCGGGTCAAACGGATCAAATAGACCTCAGGCGTCGGCCACCAGCGGTCCCTCGGTCGGGCGCCAGAGTTCTTCCTTCTCGATCAATCCGTAGAGGCCTTCGGCCTGACCCCGCAGGCCTTCGGCAACCTGGCGCCAGTCCACGTCTTCTTCACCGGGCGCGTTGCCTTTCTCCCCCAGCTGCTCCAGCCGGGCGCTCTGCAGCTGCCATTTCATCACGAAGTGGCGTGCCGCATCGCGAACGGTCTCCGCCACCTCCAGGTCGATATGATCTGACGGGATATCCACGCCGGAGATCACCCAGTAGGCGCGGTTTTTGTCCGCTCTGGACCAGGCCTTGCCGATAAACAGCTTGTGCGGCAGCGTCCACACCGCATGACCCATCACCTCGTCCTGGAACAGATCACTGTCGCGGATATGCTGCGCCATATTCTGCAGCTGGGATTTGGCCCAGTCGGTATAGGCCTGCAGCTCTGCGTCGTTCTTGAACACCATCTCGATTCTTCCTCTGCCTGATGTGGGGGCACCTGCGCCGCGTTAGCTCTGTGGGGTTGCCGGCGGCGCTTTCTTTAACCGCTGCAGCCGGCGTGGTTGATAGACGTCAGCGTCGGGACTCCAGGCCTCCAGCGCCCGTTCCTTGTTTTGATAACGTTTCATGTTGGCCTGCATCCAGTCCGTTTCGGCCCGGCGCTCGGCCTTGAGTGCCTCGAACACTGCCTGGGCCTGGAAATCTACCGCATCGTCGAATCTGCCGTTGGCCGCGGAGGCCATGGCCAGAGTCTCCGCCGTGAGCTGGCCGGGTTCTCTGGTGTAAAGGACAGTAGCGGTCTCCAGCGCCTGGCGCAGCTGTTCCTCGGTGGCGTCCGTGCACACTGAATAGGCCCGCGCCAGTGCAACCAGTACTTGCTTGTCTCGAGGATTGATCGACGCGCCGCGGGCCAGTACCGGGTGCGCCCACTGACAATCGCCGGAGGCGAGCCATGCCATGCCGAGCAGGTACATCACCTCCGTGTCCTTTGGCAACACATGGGCGATCTGGCCGTACTGCTCGCCGGCCTCGGTGAATTCCTTGCGGCGCATCAGAATGTTGCCGAGCAACAGTCTTGGTTCGACTAGCTGCGGCTCGGTCTCCAGCGCTTTCCGGTAATGGCTCTCGGCCTCGGCGTCGTCGCCGGCCCGTTCGTAGAGCGTACCGACAAAATAATTGGCTTTGGCATGACCCGGCTCGATCGACAAAGCGCGCCCGAACGCCGTCAGCGCGCCTTGCGCATCCCCGGTGGCCACCTTGAGCTCACCAATGGTGACGAGCGTCTCCACATCACCGGGTCGGATCGAAGCGGCGATCTCATAGAGTTTGATCGCGGTCTGCGGACTGTTGTATTCCCTGGCCTTCGCCGCGGTCTCCATATAGTGGTCTGCGCCCAGCGTGTGAGAATTGACGAATGCCATCAACGGATCTTCCACGGCGGGTCGACGATCGCCGGCCCGGGCGGCCTCCTCGGCAGCCTTGCCGGTTTCGCCCAACCCACTGTATGCAGCCGCAAGCTGGCCATGGAGGTAATCCGCTTGCGGATCGAGCACCAACGCGCGCTGGTAGGCCTCGGCTGCCCCCTCGTAATCCAGCTGCTGCAACAACACGTCGCCAAAGCCGGTCAAAGCGGCGACATCCTGCGGATCGCGTTTGAGCGCGACCGTAAACCCCGCCGCGGCTTCATCCAGACGCCCCAGCTGGAGCTGAACCTGGCTCCGACGCACCATGGCCGGCGTAAAAGTGAACGCCAGATCCAGCGCATGGCTAAAGCTCTCTATGGCCTTTTCAGGCTCGTTCACCTGCTGGTAGTGGACACCGAGCAAATAGGGCCAGCGGAGATTGTTGGCATTCAGCGCCATCGCGTTGCGGAAGCAGGATCCTGCCGCTGCCTGCTGGCCGTTAGCCAGATAATTGATGCCCATACGGCCATAGGCGAGACCCAGCTCCTGGCCCTCGAGTCGGGTGCGCTGATCGCGGAAGAATTCGAAAGCCGGTTCAAGGCGCCCGCGGACCTCCGGGTCCAGCGCGGACATATCGGGGTGAGATACCAGCTCCAGATCAGGCAGCGCAGTCTCATCCTGAGTCTGCCCGACTGCTGCCAACAGCATCAGCACGGCCGCCAGGACCCATCGGCCGGGTGAGTTCGATGTTCTGCTCATGGATCAATCATCCTGTTCCGCTATGCGGGAGCGTTGGAAGCCATTATCGCGGTTCAGCCACGATGGCGCATGCTGGCTCCGATCGTGGCCCGGGATGTCGGTCGGACGCGGTGCCGCGGGGCGCGCGAGGATATCACGACCCGGGCGCAACCGCGCCCTGGGCCTGGGTCACAACGAGCTCCTGCCCCGGCTGTATGTTCTCCAGCACCTGCACAGAGCCGTCAGGAAAAGTGACCTCCAGACGCTCAGCCAGTTCCGCTGCGCCGATGCCAAAGGTCAGGGCCAGCTCGGTCTGGGACAGATAGCTGCGCGCCGGGCTTACCTGCCGCTCCTGTGCGCGGCCAGCGGCTTCAAGGCGCACCCGGGCACCGATGGCCTGGGTGTTGGGCGGCCGCCCGACCAGACGCACACGCAGCCACGCGTGACCCCTGGCCTGGTCATTGCGCAACAGCAGCGGCGGCCCACCGGTCTGGGTAAGCACCACGTCCTGATCGCCGTCGCTATCGATGTCGGCATAGGCCGCGCCGCGGCCGACCAGCGGCCGGGACAGGTCCCCGGTGGCCGACGCCGGCAACGGCACGAACTCACGGGCACAGGCGGCTCCGCAGTTCCAGAATAGCTGCGCAGATTGTGCGTGATGCTGGCTGGGCTGGACCCGGTTGATCTCGTCTTCCACATGGCCGTTTGCCTGCAGCAGGTCGAGGCGTCCATCCAGATCGGCGTCAAACAGGAACAGACCGAAGGTCAGCACGCTGCGGCTCGCCGGACCGATCCCGGTCACGATCGCCTCGTCATTGAACAACAGCGAGCGCCCGCCATCGACAAAGAACGAAGTCATCTCGTTGGCGAAATTACCGATCGCCACACCGTACTCGCCATCCTCGCCATACAGGCCGCCGTCGATGCCCATGGCACCGGTAGCACTGCCGGTGTTATCGAAGGCGAGTCCGGCAGCAACGCCCTGCTCCTCAAAATGCCCGCCGAGATTGCGGAAAAAAAAGTTGCGCACGGTGTCGTTCGCAACGACCAGATCGGGCCAGCCATCAAGGTCGATGTCATCGACCAGTACCGCCAGACCCTTGCCCACCGGCAGGCCGGTGTCGGGATTGCGCACGTGAATACCCGTGCTCGCACCGACTTCGGTGAAACGGCCGTCACCCTCGTTGCGGTACAGATAGGCGTCGCTGCCGGGGAAATTCGTCGGCGGTCCGTAGGCACGACCGATCCCGGCCAGCCGATAATCCACCTCGAAATCCAGCTCCCGGGACCATTGCACATAGTTGGTCACGAACAAGTCCAGATCGCCGTCCCGATCGTAATCGAGGAAAGCGGCGCTGGTGCTCCAGCTGTCGGCGGCGCCGGCGACGCCGGCCGCAGCGGTCACATCTTCAAAGCGCGCGCCATCCACATTCCTGAGCAGGCGGTTATGCCCCACAGCGGTGAGAAACAGATCGGTTCTGCCATCGCCGTCATAATCGCCGGTGGCAACGCCCATACCATAGAGAGGCTGATCTATGCCGGAGCCAGCGGTGACGTCCTCAAAGCGGCCATCCCCGAGGTTGTGATAAAGCGCCGGCGTAGCGACGCGGCCATCGGTATCCGACCAAGGCCACGCGGTGGAATTGACAAACAGCAGATCCGGCCGCTCATCCTCATCCAGCGGGAAAAACGCGACCCCGCCGCCCATGGTCTCCGGCAGCAGACGCTCGCCGGCGGCACCGTTGTCGTGATGGAAGCGGATGCCGGCCGCAGCGGTGATGTCGGTGAACGGGATCTCCGGCGGTTGCGGCGCCTGGACCGTCGCCGCGGGTCTGGTCAGGGCTTGTTCGGTGACCGACTCTGGCTTGCGCGTCTGTCCGCGCCACAAAGACACAGCCAGCCCGATCACGATCGCGACGCCGATCACGAACAGGGAACGGCGCAGGGCCACGCCGATAACGGCGTCATCCCCGGTGGGATCGGACTGCGGTCCGCAGGCCTCGTCGGGTTCGTGCTTGTCCTGGCTCAATATCCGGCGCTCAATGTCGCGCGATCCTCGGGGCGACCTCGGGCAGATCGTATGCGCCGGGCCGCTGCAAATCGTAGATAACCACGGCTTCGGCCGCGTGATTGGCGGCCGGATTGCTCCGCCGGGCCAGGGCGATAGCCCTGTCGCGGGCATTATCGTCGGTCTTGTAACGGGCGTGAAGCCGGCGCTGCTCGACAGCCTCCTGTTCGCGACCTGCGCGCGCAAAGATCTGCGCCAGACCCCAATGAGCTTCGGCATTTTCCGGATCGATCTCCAACACACGCCGATAGAGGTCCTCCGCCTCGGTCAGCAGCTGCTCACTGCGAGCCTCATCGCGCTCGGCGCGGGCGCTCTGGAACAAGGTGTCGGCCAGGGTATTGAGCACCCGATAATCCTTGCTGAAATCCAGACCCCGTGCACGAGCGTCGACAAAGCGGGTCTCCGCCACCGTCCGTAGCCCCTCCATCGCCTGGTCCAGATAGCCGTTCTGCCGGTCGAGCAGCGCGGTAAACCAGGTCACGGTCCAGGGATAGGCCGGTGGATCAAACGCGATCGCCCGCTCGAGCGCATCACGCGCATCATCGAGCCGGCCCTCGCGCAGATAGACCCGGGCCAGGTTCAGCGCGCCCAGGGACTGGCCCATGCCCTCCACCAGCCGGAACGCTTCTTCTGCCTGGCGCAGCTCGCCGGTGCCGCGTTTGCGCAACAGTCCGATGCCGTAATCATTGATGCGTTGCCAGATCGGAATGTCCGGCGCCGGCTGCGCTGGCACCGCTGGCCCACCGGCAACCGGGAAGCTGAGCTGGTCGCTGGCGATCACGGTGACCGGGAGATCGTTGCGGCGGAAGTCCTCGCCCTGGAAATACGCCATAAACGTAGTGTCGAATTTGCGGTAATTCAGCCGAGCCCTGACCACCACCGGCTCGGTGACCCACTCCGGCACACGCAAGCGATAGTGGATGACGTCGGCCGCCCCCGGCGGGATCTGATTGTCGTACAGGGCGGTGAAAATATCCTCGGCATTGCGCCGATCGATGCGACGGCCGTCCCGGTCGATCACCCATGCGTTGACAAAATGTGACCAGGGATCGACCCGCCCTTCGGTGGCTTCCATCGCGCCGCTGCGACCGATCAGCCGGCCGCCGCTGTACACCTCGACTTCGACCCAGACCTGATTCGAATCCGCCGTGCCTTGAGTGAAAGCATGCCCCAGGGTCAGCGTCCGCAACACGGTCTCGAGCAGATAACTGCGCCCGGGCTCCAGCGTCGGCACATCCGGCCGCAACGGCGCATACAGCTCGCCGTCGACGCGACCCTCCGCCTTCAGTCCGACGATATCGAGCCGTAGCGATCCCTCGAGAAAGTCACGATGCGCCTGGATTACCGATTCCGGCATGTCCAGCAGCGCCGGGATCGCCGTATTGGCCGACGGGAATTGATGGTCGTGGATCTTCAGCTCGCCGCTGTCGTCGAGCACCCGGGCTGCGAAGTCAGCGGAGGTCCGTGCCGGCATATGGCAGTCATTGCAGCTGGTTTCAGCCTGTTCCGGGTAATAGAAGCTCTGCGCACCGTGGCCGGAGACGCCGCTCAACAGAAAGCTGTCGTAGTGATTTTGTCCACGCAGCCAGCGATAGCCGTTGAGCGCTTCGGGTAGCGCGACCTTGTGGCAGACGCCGCAAAACTCCGGGCTGCGGTGTAGTGGCTTGAGGAAGGTCTTGCGATGGAAGGCCGGCTTGGCTTTGATCAGGGCGCGATTGATCCACTGCAGCGCGGCATTGCCCGAGTACATAAACGGATAATGCAGCGGCTCCTCGATGGTGTAGTCGGCATTGCCGCGCGGGCTGTTGATATGGGTGATGGCATGACAACCGCTACAGGTGATACCGGCCTGGGCGGTGGGATGACCGACATCGTCAAACTCCGGATCATCAAAGGCACCGGAGAAAAATGGCACCAGATCATGGCAGCCGGCGCAGAACCGTGAAGCCTGCAGGTTGCCGTCACGCTCGAGCATCGCCTTACGTGTCTGACGCACCGAAAACAGATAGGCCGGATTGTTAAACGAGGCGAAGCGGTGCACGCTCGCCGACCATCCCTCGTGAACATCCCCGTGACACTCGGCGCAATACTGATCCTGCATCAGGGCCCGGGCCGGAATAAAGTTGCCGCTGGCGGTGCGCGCCAGCGACGGCTGGAAATACTGCTCACCGGAAGCCGGCCCCGCCTGGTCCCAACGTCTGGGATCCTGAGCCTGGATCACGATGAGCAGTGCCGACAACGCGAGTGCGGCGGCCACGACCGCGCCGCCGACCCGCCATCGGATCGGCGCCCCCGCCAGCCGGTGCAACACGAACAACCAGACCGCGGCCAGCGGCGTGATGACATGCAGCCAGTACGCCGCCTCGCGACCAGTCGGGTCGCGCAACTCGATCAACGGGATACCGCGGGTCAGCACCAGGCCGGTCGCGAGCAGCAGCAGCGCGACCGTGAACAGCGCGTAGCCCACGCCCACGGCACGCCGGTTCGGCCGGTGCCGGGCGACACGCAGATGGAGGACGCCGTAGATCACCAGCGGCAGCACCAGTAGCAGCCCAAGCACCAGGTGGCCGAGAAACATCAGCTGGTAGAAGTAGCCCTGGAATGTGTCTCCGCGCAGCCACTCCATCATGGTCACGCCGCCGAGGTAGGCGGCATTGATGGCCAACAGAGAGAACAAGCCGAACACCACCAGCAACAGCTTGCGCAGACGGGGCCCGACCACCGGGACATAGGTCCGCCGGCGCGTAGATCGCACGGAACCGCTATCGGTCATCAGCGTCCGGTCTGGAAGCGCACGTTGTAGCGCTCGTGCAGGACCTGGCGGCGGGCATCCAAGCTTGCGTCCCCGTGAATCCGGCGTGGCAGCGGCCCGACCCGGCCACCGTCCCGGGTATACAGATCCATGTCCTTGGCCCAGCCCCGGGCTTCCAGCACGAAGCGACGGGTCCAGCCCGGCGCCACCGCGGCGGGAGCATCGAAACTCAGATCCACTTCCTCCCCGGAACCAACGATCGCGACGGCGTCATCGGCACTCTCGATCAGCGCATCCACTGCACCCAGACGGGTGTAAAAGCCGTCCAGATAGCGGGCGTCCCAAAACGCATCACGCTGCGCGTAGTCGTAATGCGGCAGCCGCTGCGCGGCGGTGCTGCGTCGGGCAAAACCGGTCTTGGCCAAACGCGCCGACGCCGGCGCCATCACCGTATGGATCAGTGCCGGCGGTGGCGACTCCTCCATCACGACCCGGATGCGGTCCCAGTAGATCTCCTGGTTGGTGACCAGACGCAGCGCAACGGTATCCGCCGGCAGGTTCGCCAGTGGCAGCGCCATTTCCCGGGGCATGCCCGCAGGGTAGCCAAAGCCCGGATAAACCCGATGCCATTCGCCGTCGCCGCTACGCGCATCGAGACTCGCGGATTGATAGCTCAGACCTGCCTGCCAGGCGGCGAAGACGGTCTGGGAATATGGATACTCGACCCAGCCGTCGACCACCAGTACCGGACTGCTGCCGGGCGGATTGATCACGCTGTCGAACTCCAGTGTCAGCTGATGCTCGGCGGCCAGCAGACCGATAAACCGCACATCCAGCGCTCCGACCGGCGCCGCACGATGATCAGCTGTAACTACCGCGTCCAGCACCGCTTCGCCATGCTCGTTGGTGGCGGCGACCGGAGTCATTTCCTGACGGAAAAAGATCGGCCGGCCGGTCACCTCTGGCTCGCCGGTGGCCATGCGCTCGTCAGTGACGATGCCCCAGCCCGGCGGCAGATCAAATGCGTGCAGACGGGCCGTATCCAGATAAAGATTCTCCTCCATCGGCTCGGCGATCTTGATTGCGTAACGACCGTCCTTTGGCGTCAGACTGCCCTGCGGCATCAGGAAATATTCCCAGGGCCGCGGCTCCGCATACAGACCCGGCTCTATCAGGAAACCCAGACCGCCCACGCCCAACACGTCGCTGATAAACCGATATTGTTCGCCGTCCCACGCGAACACCACCGGGCAACTCGATAGCTGGCGCTGGGTCTCGGCGATACGGTGCAATCGCGCCGGCCCGAGGTCGAGCTCGGTCTGGAATACGCCGTCGGACCAGTCGATGGCCACATAGTCCGCATCGGGCTGGCCGCCCAGACCCATAAACAGCGGCTGCAGGCTCTGACCTGGCGACGAGTCCTGGTCCAGAGTCGCGGTCATGGTCCAGCGATCCAGCAGCCGCAGCGACACTCGCGCGCCGATCCCCGACTGGTTCGAACGCATGGAGTCGCCCTGGTCCTCCCTACCGCTCAGACTCAGCCCGAGAAACGGCAGCCGGCCCGGACCCGCCGGCCAGCGACGCAAGCTGCCGGCCGCGGGTGCCACCAGCTCCGGGCCAGCGTTTACGTCGGCGTTGAGTACCAGCGCCGGTCCGAGCGGCCCCGGCTGGTCGACCATGACGGTGACGGCGCCGGCAGCATCGCGTATGGATATCTCGTCGCGGCTGACAACCAGCATCTCCAGCCTACCGTCACCGTCAAAATCGGCGACCGCAAGCTGCGGGTTGGCGCCGGACACCGCACCATGTTCTGCCGGCGCCCAGCCGCCCGGCTGCCAGCGCCAGCTCAGCAGACGGCCGTCTTCGCTCACGCCGTGGATCTCCACACGGCCGTCAGCATCCATATCCGCGACGGTCGCGGCCAGCAACGCCGTCGCAAGAAAGTCGTCAAAGCCCTCGGCTGCCCGGTATTGCCACAGCCGATCATTGATCCAGATCGCGTTGCCGCCGCCACGATTGATAATCAGCAAATCCAGATCCCGGTCGTTGTCCAGGTCCGCCGCCAGGAATTGCCGCCCCGACGCGGCGCCGGCGATCCCCTGGCTGGCGCCGAGGCGTCGGAAACTGCCGTCGCCGTTGTTGCTGAATAACTCGTCCGCACCATCGCCGTTGACCACGAAGATATCCAGATCGCCATCGTGATCGGCATCCACGATGCCACCGTCGGCGCAATCACCCTCGTCGGCGACGCCGGTGCTGGCGCCTGCCTCGCGCCACGCGCCGCCCGCCTCCGCCAGCCACAGCTGGTTTGCGCCATGCCGACAGAGATACAGATCCACATCACCGTCGTTGTCGACATCGCCCCAAAGCGCTGCCCGGCCATCGACGATGCCCGCCAGCGGATGACCCGCGGACTCGGTGTAGCCACCGTCCGGGGCCCCGGCCAGCAATCGAGTGCCCGCAGTGGCGACCAGGAACAGATCCAGGATGCCGTCGTTGTCGGCGTCGGCCGTGGTCAGCGAGCGCAGCTGTTCCTCGAGCGCGGGTCCGATGGACAACGGCACCGCAAACAGATCGCCCGACGGTGGTGTGGCAAGCTCTGCCTGTGCCCGTCCGATCGCCAGCGCCGCGCCCTTGGGCCCGAGTCTGGTGTATTTGAATTCAGCCAGCCTGGCCCTCGGGTTGTCGCGGAAACGCTCGTAGACTGCCAGCATCTCCCGCGCCTGCTCGGGCTGATCCAGCCGCCGCAAAACGAGGGCCGCCCCGTAGTAGGCGCTGCGCAGATAAGGGTCCAGCTCGATGGCCCGGGTATAAGCAGCCGCCGCCGCTGCCAGTTCGCCTTGCTGGACCAGCGCCTGACCGGTGAAATAGGCCGCGTAGGCGTCATCGGGATCACCGGCCGTCACCGTGTTGAACCGCGCCAGCGCGGCTTCAGTCTCACCCAGATAGAGAGACAGCAGTCCGGCGATGTAGCTGGCGCGCAGATTTTCGGGGTCTTCCTGCAGCACCGCATTGACGATCTCGAGCGCCCGTTGTTCGTCCCCCTCCTGCTGCCGATTGAGCGTGGCGATAGCCAGGTTGAGCCGGGCGTCGTGCCAGCCCGGCCGCCGCTGCACCAGCGCCTCGAAGGTATCCCTGGCGGCGGCGTAATCGAAGTAGCCCATTAGCGCGACGCCGCGGTTGTTCGCGGCCACGTCCTCGGCGTTGAAGCCCTCGCCAGGGCGATCGCAGGCCACCAGCACCAACGACATACAGAGGAACAGCATGGCCCGGTACGCCATTGACCCGCGCGCTGTGATGGTCACTGCGAGCTCCCACGCAGCGCGCGCTTGGCGCTGCCTATACGCAGCTCCAGCGAATCACCGTCGATCTCACCGGGTCCGGCGGGCGCCAGCCCGGGCTGCTGCAGATAAGTGTAGAGCCCGGAGCGCAGATGGGCTCGCATGTCATGGCCCCGCCGGCGCTCCCGCTGCTGACGCAGCTGCTCAATGTCGATCGGTGCCACCACGACCTTCTCACCCGGTCCTGGCTCAGCCTGGGCCAGGATGCGCCCGTCGTAGTCCACGACCATGCTGGCACCGGGCCAGCTGAACGGCGGATAGTTGGCCAGCGACGCGCCCTGATTGGCGGCCACCACGTAGACCGAATTCTCCAGCGCCCGGGTGCGATTGATCAGCGTCCACCAGTCCATGGGCTCGCTGGCGCCCCAGGGATCCATATAAGCGGAAATCCGCACGAGGATCTCTGCACCGCGGAAAGCGAGCTCCCGTGTCACCTCTGGAAACAGCCAGTCGTAGCAATTGGCCACCGCGATCTTGCCGAGCTCGGTGTCGGCCACCGGGAACGGGTCCGCCTGGTAGCCGGGAATATCGTGAGGGCTGGCATGAACCTCCCAGGGGATCCAGGGATTCACCTTGCGATATTTGCTCAACACACCCCCGGGCCCGACCAGCACCGTAGTGTTGAATATATGCTCCGGGTATTCCGGATCGGCTTCCAAAAACGAGCCAGTCTGGATATAGCAGCCGAACTGCCGCGCCAGAGACACATAGCGCTCCGTGTGTTCGTTCGGCACCGGCACGGCCAGCTTGCGCCGTAACTCTGCCACGCTCTGATAGACCGGCACCGCATGGGCAAACTCGGGGAAGGCGAGCAGCCGGACATCGAAGAACGGCTCATAACCCACGACGGTCTGCGCAACGATCTCGCACATGCGATCGACCCGTGCCGGAATCTCCTCACGGGTCTGCGGCGCCGGAAAATCAGTCTGGCAGGCCGCAGCGTAAAACAGTTCACTCATGAATATTCGAACCTCGCTCCACGGATGGCGGAGTCCTGGGAGACATTTTCGGATCGCGATCTATTCTATGCGCTGTCAGCGCCGTCTTGCACCGCGGCAGCGCGGCGCGTGGCGGCGTCATCAGCGTTGTACTATAGTGAATGACGCGCGCGATTAATCGCGACGTCCGTTCTCACTCGTCAGGAACCCCGGGGGACTCCGTCCATGACCAACCATCTCAATGATCTGGAAAAGGCGTTCAATGACGCCCGCTCCCAGTTTTCGAAATCTGCCGCTCAGACCTACAAACGTCTCAACCGTGAGCTGCAGACGCTGATCAAGCGCGGCAACAGGTCTGCGGCGAGGGTCAAGTCTCTGCGTCAACGGGCTCAGGCCCAGGCCGAGCGTACCGCCCGTACCGGCACCCGGGCCGCGAAACAGCAGATGAAGAAGCTGGAGAAGATGCTGGCAGACGCGCGTGACGAGCTGCGTATCACCCAGGAAGACAAGCGGCGGGTGCGGCAGCTGGTGAATGACGCGCGGACCTACTTCATCAAGGCCACCCACACCGAAAAGGCCTTCGCCTCACTTGAGAAGAAGTGGGACAAGACCTTCGGCGGGAAAAAGAAACCCGCGCGCAAGAAGAAAGCAGCGAAGAAGAAACCGGCCACCAGGAAGAAGGCGGCGAAGAAGAAGGTCGCCAAGAGAAAGGTCGCGAAGAAGAAGGCTGCGACGAGAAGAAAGCCGGCAACGAAGAAGAAGGCCGCTGGCAAAAAGAAATCTGCCGCCAAGCGACGCCCGGCGCGGAAGAAGACCGCCGCCAAGAAACGGCCAGCCAGCCGCAAGAAGGCAGCGAGCAAGAAGCGCGCTTCGAGAAAACGCGCCTGATCCGGACAGCTCGACAGCCGACAAAAACCGCCCCTCGGGGCGGTTTTTTTATGCCTGGCCCGGTCTCAGAACGGCTGCCCGAGAAGCAGATAGGCGGAGGTTTCCGCGCCCTCGGCCAGACCGGCACCGAGATAGAGCGGGCCGATAAACGAATCGACGCCCAGGAACAGGCTGCCCGCCCCGCGCATGTCCTTCAGATCCAGGTCGTCGGTGGCGTCACCGTATTCCAGCGACCCACCCAGATAGACCGGCAAGAACGTAATGTCATTCATGCGCCGGTAAAAGACGACCTGTCCCAACGCGAAGGTCTTGCCGGACAGCGCATTGGTTTCGAACCCCGAGAGATTGAGGAACCCGCCGCCGCGATACAGCGCGTAGATAGGCGGGTCACCTCGCACGGTCTGCTCGAAGCGCAGCCGCGGCAGCAGCGTATTGCGGCCCCAGGTGAACGCGCGAGTGACTCCGACCCGGAGCTGGTCGAAACCGGAGTCATCGCCAAACTCCGAGCGGTGCCAGGCGTAACGGGCGAATCCGCTATAGCCGCGCGTAGGGAAGTCGATGTCATTGAGCCGATCGATCCCGAGACGCAGGAACACCGAGCCGGAGTCGAAATCCTGGGTCGGCAGAGTCATCGGATCGCCGACCCGGCGGCTGGCATTGATCCAGCGGCGCGTGTAACCGAGACGGATCTCGCCATAGGTGGAGATCTCCCTGCCGCCCGCGACTTCGACCCGCCAGTCTGTCAGCCGGTACTCACCGATCTTGTCGTTGTTCTCGAAGACATTGATGTTGCTCTTGTTGAACGACGCGGAGGGATTGACGAAATAACGCAGATCCTCGTCCAGCGGCTGGTACAGCTCGGTACCGACCACAGGGTCCTGGCCCATCCCGCCGACGGTCCTCCATTCCCCACCGAGCCGGTTGAGCCCGGTCTTCAGATAAGCGACGCGGAGGTTGTACTGGTTGTCGCCGCTGAAGTTGTCCTCCAGCTGAATCCCGAACTGCAGGTAGTCCGGTCCCCAGGGCTTGGCGTCTGCCTGTACCAGCAGGCCGCTCTGCCCTTGTTCCTCGACGATTTCATAGGAAACCTTTTCAAACACGTCCAGTCCATAGATGCGGCCGATGTCGCGATCCAGTTCGGGGGCATCCAGGGGTTTGCCGACGGACTGGCGGAGCATGCCGGACAGCAGCTCGGGATCGAGGCCGGCGTCGTTCTCGACGCGGATAAATTCGATCACCGGCGCGCCTTCGGTACGCCGCGCCCGCCCGGCCAGCCAGCGCTGGTACTCGGCCTCCGAGACCGACAATCGCTGCAGCCGGTCGCGCACTGCCGAAGCAGCGGCATAACCGGCAGGGACCGCCTCGATGGTGCGCTCGAAGTCCGTTGTAGTGATATCGCCCAGATCGGGGATGATCTGGATATCGCTCGCGGTCAGGGTCGCCAGCTGCGCTTCCGTGTTGCCACGGGTCATGATGTTGATCAGCTGGTCGGTGATCGTCAGCAGCGAATCGACGTCTTCCGGATCGCGCATCGGCGTGCTGATATCCACCACGATCAACACATCGGCGCCCATGTCCCGAGCCACGTTGATCGGCAGATTGTTGGTGACGCCACCATCCACCAGCAGACGACCGTCCAGCCGCAGCGGCGCGATCGCTCCCGGCACCGACATGCTGGCGCGCATGGCATCGGCCAGATTGCCGTCCCGGACCACGAACGCTGTGCCCACGCCGATATCCGTGGTCACAGCGCGGAACGGGGTCGGCAGCTGGTCGAAGTCCGAGATGCCGGCCACCGGCAGGGTCAGATCGCGCAGCAACAGCCCGATCTTTTGGCCCAGGATCAAGCCAGCCGGCAGCTTCAGCTCTGCATGGCGCAGATCGACACCCGGTTTGGCCTTGACCGGCAGCAGGCGATCGTCCGCCTTGCGCCGAAAACTGCGGTCCTTGCGCTCTTCCCGGTCGTCGAGCACCACCTCCCAGTTGATGCCGCCCAGGGCCTTGATGATCTGCTGAGAGTTCATGCCCGACGCGTAGAGGCCGCCGGCGGTCGCGCCCATGCTGGTGCCGGCCACGAAGTCCACCGGCACCCGCATCTCCTCCAGGACCTGCAGTACGCCGACGTGGGCCCCGCCACGCGCGCCGCCGCCGCTCAAAACCAGGCCGACCCGGGGCCGGGCAGCCTCCTCATCGACAGTCGTCACCGCAGCCGCGGCCTGGATGGCGCACAGCAGGCAGCAAAACAGGCCCAGCGGGATTCGAATTCTCTCAAGCATCGCTAGCAACCTCAGCGTATTGATCTTTCCTGGCGGCCGCCGGGTCCGGCGCCGCCCTCCCCTGGCGGCAAGTGTATATGACGGTCAAACACCGGCGCCCTGCGCGCACCCAGCCTGGGGCGGATAGATTTTCACCAGCCAAGAGAGGAAAATAGGGGCCTTTTCCAGGCACATCAGCACAGGGGCTCGTCATGGAAAGCAACAAACCCACCGTATTCATCCACACCAACCACAAACAATGGCTGGGCGCCGTGGTGAGCAAGTATTCCTTCGAGCGCAATTCGGCTCATGCCGGCGAGTTCGAAGTCAAGTTCATTCACACCCGTGACTGTCCGTTTATGCATCAGCGCGAGGGTGAGCTGTACCTGCGTGACGGCGACAAGCGCGCCTGGCTTAATGACGACCTGCAGTCCTTTACGCCGCTGCGCTTTATGCCGCCTCAATTGATGGGCTATGCAGGACGCGCGGTGGTGGTCGACCCGGACGTGTTCGCCGTCGGTGACGTCTGGGACTTGCTCACACGGGACATGGAGGGGGCGGCGATCATGTGCCGGCCCAAGTCAGGATCCAAGGGCAAACGCGGCTGCATGGCGAGCAGCGTGATGCTGCTGGATTGCGCCAGGCTCAAACACTGGAAGGTCGAAGAGCAATTCAACGCCATGTTCGACTTCAGCCGAGACTACATGGACTGGGTGTGCCTCAAGCTGGAGGATCCGGACAGCATCGGCTTCTTCGAGGAATTTTGGAACGACTTCGATCATCTGGATCAGAACACCCGGCTGCTGCACAACACCAAGCGCAAGACCCAGCCATGGAAAACAGGCTTGCAGGTGGATTACCGCCAGGCAGACACCTTCCAGCTGTTCCCGCCGCGACACTGGATCCGGCGTGCACGCCGGGCGCTGTTTGGTGATTACGGACTGGCCGGCCATTACAAGGCCCATCCGGATCCCGGTCAGGAGCGCTTTTTCTTCGGCCTGGTGCGGGAATGCCTGGAGAAGAACATCATCACCGAGGACATGCTGCGCGAGGAAATGAGCAAGAACCATCTCCGCCATGACGCGCTGGAGCTGGTCAAGCGGACGCCACCGCTGGCGGCCTGAGCCGGCTCTCACCAGAGCGGGCCCGGATCAGCGCAGCTGGTTAACCGGCAGCCTGGGTGCTTGTCGGGACCGGTTCGGCCAGGGGTTCCGCGGTATAGCCGAACAACGGCGACAGGTGCTCGGTCATATAGGTATCGATGGCCGCGATCTGTTCGTCCGTGTAGTAGTCCCGATAGCCACCGACCTTGCCCCGCCGCACTTTGAACGAGTCCGGGTTGCTGGCGTCGCCGGGTTTCATACGCCCGCCGGAGAGCTTGAAGGCGCGTTTCTCCTCCAGCTTCTTCATATTCTCGTAGGCGGCGTAGTCGACCGCGATCTGTACCTGTTCGTCGCTGCCCGGTGTGCCGGTGAATTCGACGATCCGCTTGAGCGTCTCGGCGGTGAGCGCCTTCATGTCCTCGTAGCGCACGATCAGCATGTCCGGCAGACGCTCGACATCCTCCGCCCAGCCGTTGAAGTACTCGACGATCCGCGGCATGCCCTGCTGGCGATGCATCATAAAGTCATACATCGAGATCTCGGCGCCGTGCTCCGGATAATCGTTGAGGCGTTTCTTGCGCGGCCGCATCCGGTATTTCCACTGGAAGAACTGTGACACCGCCACGTCGCGCGGATCCCGTACCAGCAGCACGACTTTCTTGCCGTAGAAATCGCGCTTGTCCTCGGTGTGACCGGTGTAGTCCTTGAGGTAATTACCGTGGGTAAAAAACACGCGCGGCGCCCCGGGGTTGCGCTTGTGCATGTTGTCGAAGCCGATCAGCATGCCTTCCGGAAGATCGAACCGGACCTGATAAAAACGGGACAACATGACCCGCAGCCAGGTGCGCCCGCTCTTGCCCCAGGAAGCGAGGATCCAGTCGGCCTCGGCGATTTTGTTGGCTTCCCAGCGGCCGCGGATCCAGCGCTCGACCTTGCGGCGCTTCTCATAGGGGAGGAAAAACACCGCGCTGAGCACTGCCTTGCGTGAGAACGTCTTCCAGATCGACTGAAACATGGCTATCCTGACCTCTGAAATCCGACCTGCGCGGCTGCCCGGGCGGCCCCGGGGCCATGTGGCCCCCGAGGACCCGGATGGCCGGGCGACGGTCGTCGGTAACACGATATTGTCCTCCGTTTGGCCCGATCAGTAAAACCCGGCAGGCTTACCATGAACAGCGCGACCTCTTCAGCCGTTTCCGCGCCCCTCGCGGCGCCGGATCATCTCCTCAACATCAGCAAGCTCGCCGCGGCACCGCTGCAGCGTGATCCCTATGACCATCTGCTGGTCGAGGGCTTCCTCGATCCGGAGGTCGTGGACGCGATCAATCACGACTATCCGCAGATACCCAGCGCCGGCAACAAGGACTACGAGAGTTATGCTCATGGTCCGGTGTTCGACGCCTTTATCGAGCAGCTGACCAGCCCGGCCATGTGCAAGGCCCTGGGCGAGAAATTCGGCGTCGATCTCACCGACTGCACCACCACCGTTACCGTGCGGACGTTCTCGGAGCTCAGCGACGGCAACATCCATACCGATCACTGGAGCAAGCTGGTGACGGTACTGGTGTATTTCAACGAGGGCTGGGAGGGCGACGGCGGACAGCTGCGCATCCTGCGCTCCAAGGATGACATCGAGGATTACGCCAGGCAGATCCCGCCGCTGGCCGGGTCACTGACCGCCTTCCGGCGCTGTGATCATTCCTATCACGGCTATGTGCGCTATGCGGGTCCGCGGCGGATGGTGCAGATGAGCTGGAACCGGTCGACAAAGATGGCGGGCCTCTCGCAGAATCTGAGCCGCTTTGCGACCCGCGTGATGAAGCTGGTGACCCGGGGCAGCGGCCGCCAGATGTAGCGCCCTCAGGCGCTCACCAGCGCCTGTATCCGCTCGACGATGCGCCTCACGTCGGCCCGCGGCGAGGCCGTGGGTTTGACGAAGGGCTGACCGGCCCAGACCGCCTGGCCGGTGCGCACCAGTTCACGCTGGAATGCGGGGAAATTCCGACTCTGATACACCAGGCGTGCGCGGTAGAGCATCCGCGCCAGACCCTGGCGCATCGATCCGGCGCCCTGATCGCGGGTCGCGAACAGCCAGGCCAGCGCGTCGCGACGCGCCAGATCAAGCCGACCGGTAACACCCACCGGCAGCGTCAGGATCGCCGCCGGCCGCCCCAGCCCGATCGCCTCCACCAGCATGGAGATGCTGTCGGCGGTAACAACCAGTCCGTCGGCGAGACCGAGGATGCCACGGTACGGATTGTTGGCCGCGGAGGCCGACCAGCGGAACAGCTGGCCGCCAGCCGGGATGTCCTGTTCCAGCGCATCGGCAAACCATTCCGGGGTACGACGGCTGGTCGTGAGATAGGGCGTCCCGCCCTGCTCATCGCTCACGCGCCGCGCAAGAGTAAGGACCCGGTCAAGGACGTCGCGATCATAGACAAATGGCTTGGTCGGACCGCCCAGCAGGAATCCCACCAACGGCCGCGGCAGCGCCGCGAAGCGCTGGCGCCATTCTTCCAGTTCGCTTGCGTCCTGTTCCACTCGCATCAGCGGCAGATCGGTGCGCATGACGTTATCCAGCGGCGGCATCAGGATCTCGCCGCTGACCACCACCATATCGAAGTGCTCGACGCGGGTAGAGGGCTTGCCGATATAGACGATGCGGCTGTGACCACCCGATTGCCGCTGTATCCATAGCGCCACCGACGACGGCCGGCGACCGATAGTCAGAATGAGATCCGGCCAGGGTGGCTCGAGGGCGTCCGATTTCTCCAGATCGATGTGGTCAAGAGACGGGCGTACCGGCGGCTTGCCATAGACCCACTGCGGGCGCATCTGCACGAACCTGCGTTCCCATGGCCAGGGCAGACCGGCGGCCACGGTCTCGACCTGGCCGTTGTCACCGCGCTTGTCGCCGAGCACCAGCCAGGTGCGTGGACCGGTGCCGGGATGATTCATGCGGCCCTGCTAAGCGCCGGCCTGGTCGGCTACCGGCGCCAGACCCGGCGCTGCGGCCTCCGCGCCCACTGGGGTGTAGCCGAACACCGGAGACAGCCGATCGTTGACCAGCTGCTCGAGCTCGGCGACCTGTTCGCCGGAGAAATAGTCGCGATAACCGCCCACTTTGGCGCGCCGGACTTTGAAACTCTCCTCGTCCTTCTTGTTGCGCAAGGTCATGCCGCCCTGGCGGAAGAAACCCTCGACCTCGAGCTTGCGCAGGTTCTCGAACGAACCCCACTCCACCGCTGCCTGGATCTCCTCATCGCTAAACGTGGCGCCCATCAGCACCAGCACCCGAGCCAGCGTATCCGCGGTTTGATGGCGCAGATCTTCGTAGCGGATGATCGTACCCCGCGGCAACGCCTCGATATTGCGCGCCCAGGTGTTCAGATAATCGATCAGGAACGGCAGCCCGATCTCGCTGTGGCGGACAAAGTCCCACATCTGTACCGTGCGCCGGTCGATCGGCCGATCCAGATTGTGGTTGATCAGCTCCTGTTTGCGCGCCGACTGACGCTTGGTGAACTGCATATACCAGGACACCGAGATATCCAGCGGATTGCGCGCCAGCAGCATCACCGCCTTATGTTTGAGCGGGTTGTCGTCGGCTTCCGGCGTCAACGCCCGGCCGACCGCGCCCTCGTAGCTGTAGCAGCCGTTGGTCGCCGCCATACGCGGGATCTCGGGGTTACGCCGCGAGTATTCATCGGATTTATTGACCAGCCGGTCGGGCATGCCGAAACGGACCTGATAGAGCCGCGACAGCATGGCCTTGAGCCAGGTGTTGCCGCTCTTCGGATGACCGATGATCAGCAATTCGGCCCGTTCCGCGATGCCCACCTCCAGGTCCGCCATCAGGCGTTCCCGCGCGCGGATGCGCATGCCGCGCGGCATCGGTCCGGTGCCGGCGATGATCAGAATCTTCTTGACCGCATCACTCAGGATCGGCATCACGTTCTCCCTTCACTTCACCGCGGCGTGTTCGCGGCCGGCCCCTGACCGGCGGCGGGTCTGTCTTTCGGCCAGCGGCGGTTGCCGCAGAACCACTGACCGGGATCATCGCGGATCCACTCCTCAAACAGGCGGTTGACCGCGGTCATCATCTGCCGCGCCTGCTCGATCTCTCCGCCCACATTCACGTCGGCACGCACCGGCTCGAGAAACGTGGCGCGGAAACGCGAGCCTTCGAGCCGCTTGATCCGGATCGGCACCAGCTCGAGATCATGTCTCAGCGCCAGACGAGCCGGAATCAGGGTGGTCATTTTATCGCGTCCGAAGAACGGCAGGGGTTCGCCATTCTCCACCTTCTGATCCACCAGCAGACCGATCGAGCGGCCGGCTTTTATCTCGGCCAGCAGCGGGCGCATGCTGTCGGAACGGGGCACCAGGCGGCAGCCCAGCACGCTGCGATATCTGGTCAGACGCCGGTCCAGGCCCGGGTTTGGCAGCGGCGAGTAAACGGCGGTCACCGGGATGCGCTGTGCATAGATCGCCAGCGCGGCCAGTTCCCAGTTGCCGAGGTGGGCGGTGAAGAAGATCGCCGGCCGGTCCCGGGTCTCGAAGGCGCGGATCCCCGGCGCCACGACGCATTCCAGACCGGCACCGCGGCGTCCGTTGGCAATGTCGTCCAGATGCGCGTATTCCGCCATACAGGCGCCGAAGTTGGTCCAGGACGCCCCGACCAGACTCTCGATCTCATCGCTGTCGAGATCGGGAAACGCGATGGAGTAGTTGCGCCGCAGATGCCGGCTTTTCTTCTGACGGGGGCCCACCTGACGTAGCAACCAGCCGCCTGCCGCGGCCGCCTGTCCCGGCCGCAACAGCCGCAACAGCCCGAAGGCCAGATCCATCAATACGGACTCGAAGCCCCAGAGAACACGTTGCACCCAGGGCCAGCGCCGCATCAGGCGCTTTGCTCGATCTCCGAATAATGACTGTGCCAAGGGGGTCCCCGTGGGCCGTTCGCGGGTGGATCTTCGGTGGCAGGATCAGATCCTGCCGTTATCCAGAGCCGTGTTATCAGATGGCCTGGGCGGGAATGTTCGCCCATGGCCGGGCCCGGGGGCAAGACAGCCGGGTGGCGGCGTGCGGCAAGGCCGCATGTGGGACGGGCGTGGATACGCCTCCCGCATCTGGCCGGAAACGGCCGCTGCGCTCTGTTTGCCGTCACCAGTCAGCTTGATATGCTGCCGGTCCAATTGCGAATGCGCTGACCGATCCGAAAATCTCCAACAGCACGCGCCGAGGTAGACCTTCCATGGGAACACGTACATCTCCGCTCTCGATCCGACTGCAGGCGCTGATCTGTCTTGCGGCAATCCTGCGGTCGGCCGGTCTGCTGGCCGCTGACACCGAGGCACTGGGCACCGACACCAGGGCACTGGGCGCTGACACCAAGGCACTGGTCGGCGGCACGCTGATCGACGGGTTCGGCGGCGAACCGATACGCAACAGCGTGATCCTGATCGAGGGCGAACGCATCGTCGCGGTTGGACAAGTCGACACCCTGCCGGTGCCGGAACTGGCGGAGGTGATCTCTACCGAAGGCATGAGCGTGCTGCCCGGGCTGTGGGACATGCACGTGCATCTGATGATCAACGGCCACACCGACTATGAACACTGGGACAAGACCTATCCGGACCAGTTCGAGAGCGTGATCATGCCGGCCTCGGCCCATCAGTTACTGCTGGCCGGCGTGACCAGCGCCCGTGATCTGGGCGCGCCGCTGGACGCTTCTATAGCCGTGCGCGACGCGATCAACACCGGCAAGATCCCGGGTCCGACCGTGTATGTCTCCGGCCCGTTTATCCAAAAAGAGCCCTACCCCGGCACCGAGGCCTTCCGCTGGGGTGTGGAAGGGTCCCGCGACGCCCGCGCGAAGGTCAGGCGTCTGGCGGATGCCGGCGTCGATGTGATAAAGCTGATCGACCAGGACCAGATGACCATGGAGGAGCTCGAGGCGGTGGTGGACGAGGCCCACGACCGGGGTCTGATCGTCGTCGCGCATGCCCACCGTCCCGAGGAGATCCGCCGCGGCCTGCTCGCAGGCGTGGATAATTTCGAACACACCGGGCTGTCGACGGCACCGGAGTATCCGCCGGACGTGATGACCATGATCGAGGAGCGCACCGCGCAGATGAACCTGGGCCCGCTGTACTGGACCCCGACGGTCGAGGGCCTCTACAACTACGAATACCTGCGCGACAACCCGGAAGAGCTGGACAACACGTCCTGGCACCTGGGATTGTCGGCGTCGATCATCGAGGATATCCGCAGCTCATTTGCCCATCCGGACCGTCTGTCCTATTTCCAGATCACCCCGGCCCGCAAACCTACCTTGCAACACAAGTTCGAGCAGCTGCGGAATGCCGGTGTCGTGCTGTTGATCGGTACCGACAGCGGCATCCCGATGAAATTCCACAGTCAGTCCACATGGCACGAGCTGGATGTCTGGGTCAACGAATTCGGCTACCCGGCGATGCAGGCGATCCGCTCCGCCAGCTACTGGCCCTCGGTGTTGATGGGGGTGGATGACCAGGTCGGCACCGTTACCGAGGGCAAGTATGCGGACATCATCGCGGTCAAGGGTGATGTGCTGCGCCACATCGCGCTGCTGCAGGATGTGGATCTGGTGATCAAGCACGGACATCGTTACAAGTAACGCGCACCCAGAGCCGGGGTTGCTCAATCCTGCAGGTCAGTTACTGGTCCGCAACCCTGCCGCTTGCTGCATATCCAGCGGCTCCCGGTTGGGGCCGTCGTGGCCGGGTCTTCAATACACCCCGGAAGCCAGCATGCCCCGTTCCTGCTCCTCATCGCTGAGCTTGGGACAATAGCGCGAAATATTCCGCAGCAGCATCATCAGATACGGCAGATGCAGACCGACCATCAGCTTGCCGGTGGTCAGCAGCGCCACCGAGATATCGCGCTCCGGATCGGCCCAGATAAAGTTGTTGGTAAAGCCGAGATGACCGAAGGCCTTTTCGGTATCCGGACCGTAGAGACCGATCGTCCGGCTGCCGAGCATCATCCCGGCTGAGTACCGGACAGGCACCAGCAGTGACCGGTCCAGCTCCGCCTTGCCGACCTCGGCGACCGCGCGGCGCACGGTCAGCGGCTCGAATACGCGCACTCCGTCGAGCTCGCCGCCATTGAGCAGGCACTGGAAAAATCGTGAACACTGGTCGGCGGTACCGACTCCGTTGCCGGCCGGGATCACCGCTGCATAGAAACGCGGATCGTTGGAAATCTCGACCGCGCGTTTCAGGGTCGTGCCGATGGCGCGGCGCAGATAAATGTCACCAGGTGCGTTCAGATGGGAGCCGGTGACGTAATTGGTAGCGAGCTTCGACAGGGTGCCGCGTCGTGCGCCAAAGTCGAGGCCGCGCAGACCGAGAGGCCCGCTCAGATTCTCGCGGAAGAAACGCCGGAAACCGAGCCCCGAGACGCGCTCGACCAGGTCGGCTATCACAAAGCCGGCGGTCAGCGCATGGTAGGCATGATGGTGACCAGGCTGTTCGGGCGCGGCCTCGTAGAGCCTGCGCAGAATCTCCTTCCGGTCCAGCAACAGCTCGGCCAGATCCTCGTGATCCTTGGCCTTGACCGTCGGGATCCCGGCCTTGTGGCACAACAGCTGATAGATGGTGATGTCATGTTTGCCGTTCTGGCCAAACTCGGGGATGTAATGGCTGACCGGGTCCAGCAGGCTCAACTCCTTGCGCTCGGACAACAGGTGTACCGTCATCGCCGCCATCGCCTTGCTCGAGGAATACAGGCAGACCGGCGTATCCGGCGTCATCGCCACCGGCTCAGCCTGTTCGTCGCCGGGGCCGTTGCCGCGCGCGTGACCGATGGCCCGCTTGATCACGACTTTCCCGTGGCGACGGAGCACAAAAGAAATCCCGGGATGCATCCCGGTGCCGTACATGCCCTCGACGCAGTTCCAGATCGCGTCTACACCGGTCTGCTCCATGCCCACAGAAGCCGGGTCTGTCTCGAATTTGCGCGCGACAGTCGTCACGCTGGACAGATCCTTGGGTACCGGCGTCGAAGCGGTGATAAGGCCTCGCAACGGTCTGGGCACATAGCGTACGGCGGTCAGCAAATCTGTCTCCCGATCAACGCATATCGGCCATCAGGATAACCCGTTGACGGCGGGAAACCCTTGATCCACTGCCCGTTTTTGACATTTGTCCGACAAGCGAGGAACGCGGCGATTCGGAGGGTTCCACCGCCTCGAGCCGACTCGCAGGGCACTCTGGCGTCAGGATGATCTACCCGGAATCGCCTATCGTACGGCCGAGATAATCCTTGAGACGCTGCCAGGCGTCGGCCGCCGGGGCGAGGTTGGTCTCCGGATCCCGGTCCACATAGAGCCAGAACCCGTGTTTGACGTCGTCATAGACATGGACGTCGTTGTCGATCCCGGCGGCCCGCAGCGCGGCGACAAAACGCTCGACCTGCTCGGGCGGTATGCCGCGGTCGTCTCCGGCGAAGGTGCCGTAGATCTCGTGATGGATATGCGACATCTGCTCCGGATCCTCGAGCAGGCTGCCGTAGAAAATGGCGGTGCCTTCGTGGTTCTCGCCACCCAGCGCGTAGCTGAGCGCCACGCCGCCGCCAAAGCACCAGCCGATCGCGGCGACCCGGCCGGAGACATCCTCGCGACCGCGCAGATAGCGCGCCGCCGCATCCAGGTTCGCGATCATCCGTTCCGGCTCGCCGCGGGTCGCCTTGACCAGCGCGATGTTTTCGTCCCGGGTACTGCCGGTACGCCCGGAATAGAGATCGGCGGCCAGCGCCACATAGCCTTCGGCCGCAAATGCGTCGGCCGTCTGCCGGACCCGATCGACCAGACCGTTCCATTCATGGATCAGGATCACCGCACCATGCGGTCCCGGGCCTTCGGGTAAGGCCAGATAACCGACCGTGGCCGGATCATCCGCGAAATAAGCCAGCGGCTGTCCGGTGGGCGGACCGGCCTTGCCAAGAATCGCGTCCGGCACCGATTGTGCCACGGCGGTAAAACAAATCAGGCTCATCAGGGTGGCAAACGCGACACGCATGGCGGTCTCCGGGTTTGGGGGCGGTGCTCAACTAAACCAGACCCGCCAAACTCTCGCAAATCGGTGATCGAACAGCGGTCGCTGGGCGGCAGGCTCGGAGGGGCATACCCGGGCTCGCCGGCTCATCAGCCCGGCGTCGATCCTTAGCGAGACGGGATCAGCGCGTCTCGCCCGCGTGCTCCGCCCGCCGCGCGATCGCCCGGGTCAGACCCTTGAACAGAAACAGATGCGCCGGCAGCAACAGATACCAGTAGATCAACCCGGGTGGCCCGGCCGGGTGCCAGTAGGCGGTAGCGCTGACGGTCCGTCGATCCCCGAGATCGCGGATCACGAATTCCAGCACCCCTGCGCCCGGGCCCTTCATTTCCATCAGCAGCGTGAGGCGTTGCCCGGGTTCGACCGCGATCGCGCGCCATGAGTCCACCACGTCGCCGACGCGCAGATCGTCCGGGTCGCGGCGGCGTCTGCGGAAGCTGGGACCGCCGACGACCCAATCCAGCAGCCGGCGCAGGAACCACAGAAAGTCGGCGTAGTAATAACCCTGCTTGCCGCCGAAGGCCGTGACCTGACGCCACACTGCAGCGGCACTGGCAGTGGTTTCCGCTTCGTCCCCGGCCTTTTTGGCGTAGAAGGCGTACTCCGGATGAAAGTTGCGGCAGACGATGGAGCCCTCAACCCAGTGCGCCGCCACGGCATTGTTGCGCTCGGCGTCCAACGCCGCCTGTACCGATCGTTTGAAATCGAGCAGGTCTAAGTGGATCAGCTTACGGATCTCAGCGTCGTCGGCGATCACATCGTGCTCGAGTCCGTCGATCAACGCGCGCGCGATACTGGTGGGTACCGCGGTGACAAAGCGCAGCCAGTAGGAAGACAGACGTGGGGTCAGCACCGGCAGGCTCAACAGACGGAAGCGGCGACCGACCTGATCGCCGTATTGACGCATCAGCTGCTCGTAGCTCAGCACCTCCGGTCCGCCCACGTCATAGGTATGGCCGGCGGTCTCCGGCAGTGCGGCGACGCCGACCAGATAGTCGAGCAGGTTGTCGAGAGCGATCGGCGTGGAGCGGGATTGTACCCAGCGCGGTGTGATCATCACTGGCAGATAGTTGACCAGATCCCGGATCACTTCATAGGCCGCCGAACCGGGTCCTACGATCATCCCGGCGCGGATCTCGGTCACCGGCACAGACCCCCCCCGCAGCACATCGCCGGTGGCGGCCCGCGAGGCCAGGTGCTGAGATTTCGGCTTGGCCGGTATCAGGCCGCCCAGATAGACGATACGACCGACGCCGACGCGGGCCGCGACGGCGGCAAAATTTCGTGCCGCCTCGAGATCGATATCGGCAAACTTGCGCCCGGCGGCCATGGAGTGCACCAGATAAAATGCCACATCGACACCGGTCAATGCCGCCTCCAGGCTCTCCGGCCGCAGCGCGTCGGCCTCAACCAGCTCGATCCCTTCCCAGCCCCTGGCCTCGAGCACTTCCCGGTGGCGTGCGGCGGCACGCACGCGCCAGCCAGCCGCCTGCAGCCGCGGCGTCAGATTGGTGCCGATATAACCGCTGGCGCCAAATACCAGCGCCGTGCCCTGTTCTTCCACCCGCTCGTCTCCTTCTGGGTGAACGAGTACCGCTCGATCACCGCCTCGTCATCGCGCTCGTCGACCACCCGTCCACCGATTCACATACCGGCCGGTCTCCGCAGCAAAAGACCATCATGCCTGACGATAAGCTCCGCATCGCGCCAGGCCGAACGGACTACAAGAACTCGTAGGACAAGCCGGTGGTGATGCTGTAATCCGATTTGGCCGCGTCCGCGCTGGTAGGGTCTGTGTCATAGGAGCCGCCGAGGGACAGATTGAGGAAGAAGTCCTCGACCAGCTCCTTGCTCAGGGTAAGGTCATAATTGGAGCGCACCCGGCCGGCTTCGGTGATGCCCGGGAATAAAAGCAGATTGAGCGTCAGGTCCAGCTTCGGCGTGTCGTACAAAAAGCTGTCGTACTGGAATTGCAGGATGCCATCCAACTCGGTATTCGATTCGCCGTCACTACTCTCTTCCTGAGTCACACCCAGACCGATGGCGCCGAGCCAGCGGCGCCGGTTCGATTCGACAAAATATCTGCCCACGCCGGCGCCTAGCAACACGCGCAGATCCACATCCAGCTCATCGTTCTGCTCCGCCTGGCCCAACAGGAAGTTGTAATGCCGGTTCTCGCGCAATCTCTTGTACTGGCCGGTGAGACGGCTGGCACTGGACGTGTCATCCCCGTCATCGGTGTAATCAGCACGTAACGATAAACCCAACACCCGCCGTTCGCCGACATATTCTGTGTCCGCATAGACATTGGCTTTGGTGATATCGCTGGCCTTGGCATAACTGTAGCCTGCTCCCACCTCGAGATCCGTCCTGGACTCCCAGTCGTCTTTGACCGGCGTTATCCGGACGAAGTCCAGGAGCGGCAACGGTCCGGTCCCGCGCTCGCCGCTAACACCCAGCGTTCCAGGTCCGTCGGCGTCACTCAGGGATCCATAAAATCGGCGTCCCTTGGCCGACAGCACGCGGAAGAAATGGGTGCTGGAGACCGTCTGGATATCATCCCACTCGATATAAATCGTGCCCATGGCGTCGGTGCTATAACGCAGCCGGCCCCGTTCGAGGGCCTTTATCTCGCCGGTGATCCGGTCGCCGTTTTCCAATACGACGACATCCGTCTTCGCCGCCTGAGCCGGCGACATCGTCAACCAGACAGCCAGCCCGGCAAGGAGCATTGGCAGTGATCGGTTCAGGGGCAGGATCGCTCGTTTTTCGCGTAGCATTGCTCAGGGTCCTTATCGACAAGATTCTCAGACGGCGTCAGCCTGACGCGCTCACGTTTCGGCCGCAACCACAGCGCATGATAGCCGCTGGCGCCCGGCATTGGGACGACCGCGCCCGGCGGTGGCATCGCAGATGCCGGGCCCAATCTCCGAGACGATCCGACCGGTCTCGTTTTGACACATCTATCTGTTATAAGCTTTCGTCTGGCCGGCCGTGCCGCCGGCTTGCCGGAACCCTGATACGGACCCTCTCGAGCCCAAAATGCTTGTCACCATCAAACACTTCCTCAAACTCGAGTCCACCAGCGGCATCCTGCTGGTGTTCGCCGCCATCATGGCGATGGTGGTCGCCAACTCGCCGGCGGCCGATATTTACGGGCGACTGATCACTATGCCCGTAGAGGTCCGGATCGGGCCGCTGGAGATCGCCAAGCCGCTGTTGCTGTGGATCAACGACGGTCTGATGGTGCTGTTCTTCTTTCTGGTCGGACTCGAGCTAAAGCGCGAGTTCCTGGTCGGCGAACTGTCGCGCAAGGGTTCGATGACGCTACCCGCCTTTGGCGCCGTGGGCGGGATGCTGGTACCCGGTCTGATCTACGCCTGGATCAACTGGAACGACCCGGTCGCTCTACAGGGATGGGCCATACCCGCGGCCACGGATATCGCCTTCGCACTGGCGATCCTGGCGCTGCTCGGCGATCGCGTGCCAGTGGCGCTCAAGGTGGTGCTGACCTCGGTCGCGATCTTCGATGATGTCGGCGCCATCATCATCATCGCGCTGTTCTATACCAACCAGCTGTCGGTGACCGCGCTGCTCATCGCGTTGGCCTGTCTGCCCGTGCTGTATTTCCTGAATCGTCGAGGTGTGGTGGACATCTCGCGCTACGTACTGATCGGGCTGGTGATGTGGGTGGCGCTGCTCAAATCCGGCGTTCACGCGACCCTGACCGGCGTGCTGCTGGCAATGTTTATCCCGATGAAGGACCCGAAAAACCCGGAACGTTCACCGGTCATGGATCTGGAGCACGATCTGCACACGGCCGTGGCCTTCGGCGTCTTGCCCGTGTTCGCGTTCGTCAACGCCGGTATCGGTCTCAGCGGCGTGTCGATGGAATACGTGTTCCATCCGGTGCCGCTGGGCATCATCGCTGGTCTGTTCCTGGGCAAACAGATCGGCGTTTGGGCTTTCTGTCGTCTGGGGTCGATGATGGGGTTGTACCAGCTTCCATCGGGGCTCGACTGGCGGATGATCTACGGCGCATCCTTGCTCTGCGGCGTCGGCTTCACCATGAGCCTGTTTATCGGTTCGCTGGCGTTCGAGGAGACCGGCGTCAACCTGATGTTCGACGAGCGCCTCGGCATCATCATCGGTTCACTGCTATCAGGCGTCGTCGGCTATGTATTCCTGCGCATGGTCTTGCCGCCCTCGGCGAGCCGCAGCAAAGACGGCTGAGGCGATCCGCCGCCCGGCCCGGGCCATATCCGATAGAGACTATTTCTCGACGCTGACGCCTCGCCAGAAAGCGATGTGATCGCGGATCTGCCCGGCTGCGTCCCTGGGCTCCGGGTAGTACCAGGCTGCGTCCCGGTTCACCTCGCCGTCCACCACGACATCGTAATAGTGCGCCTGACCTTTCCAGCCGCAGACGGTGGTGGTATCGCTGGGTTGCAGCAGATCGCTGCGGACCGCCGACGGTGGGAAGTAGACGTTGCCCTCGACGAGTTCAAAGGCGTCGCTCTCGGCGATGACTTGTCCATTCCAGGTCGCTGTTGCCATGTGGCTGTGGCCTCTTGAGTCGGTGTTGGTATTGACGCCGTTATTTGATAACGCATGTTATTGGTCTCGGCCCGTCCTCTCGGGTTCCCGGCCCCGGGAAAAACTCCCCGCTGCGGCTCACCGGTGACTGACAGCGCTGTGGCCGACGGCCCATCGATAGTCGGACGGGGCCGGGAATGAGGTCACGCGACTCGCGAACGTCAGCGGCCACAGCATAGATTTATGTCAAACCAAAAAGCTGCTTCGCCAATTATGTGACACAACGCACACTGGACGTCGCGAGGGGCGTGATCTGAGGCACGGTCCGCCCACCGTATCGATGGTGGAATGGCGCTCTATATATGTTAAGGAGCGATTGGTCCATGTCCTCTCGCGGATTCACCCTGATCGAGGTCGTGCTCGCCATCGCCTTGCTGTCGTTGCTGGCCTCGATAGCCGTGCCGTCCTACATGGGCTTTGCCGAACGCGGACGGGTGGCTCAGGCCATCAGCGACATGGGCCGGATCCAGCTCGCCGTGGAGCGCCACCGGCTGAACAACAGCGATGAGTTCCCGGCCAGCCTGGCCGAGGTCCAGCTGGACACGCTCAAGGACCCCTGGGGACGACCCTACGAGTATCTGAATGTCTCCCTCGCCGGGGACATAGGCCAATTGCGCAAGGACAAGAACCTGGTGCCGCTGAACACGGACTTCGATCTTTACAGCAAGGGACCTGACGGCGCTTCGCAAAAGCCGTTAAACGCCGCGGCCAGTCGTGACGATATCGTCCGTGCCAACAATGGCGCGTATGTCGGCAAGGCCGAGGACTACTGAGCACAGCTCCCGTTACGGCGACAAAAATATGCTCAGCTCCTTTCAAAGTCGGCTTGCCAGGAGGGTCTTCGGACTGTTCTTCCTGAGCACCGTGCTGCCGGTGATGGTCACCATCATCATGATCGCGGCCATGTTGAGCTGGGAACTCGAGGCCCGGCATCTCGACAATCTCCAGCAGGACGCGAAGAGCTACGGGTTGGTGGTGTTCGAGCGTCTGGAGTTTGTCGCCAAGGGTCTGGACGCCTGGATCGAACAGGGCGCGCCGCGTTCGGCCCTCTCGCCCGGTGTGCTCGAAGCCCGGTTTGTCCGACCCACGGGTCTGGAATCTCCGGCGAAGCCGCCCTATCGCCGTCTCGAGATTGATCGCAGCATCGCCGAGCCGGCGCTGCTCTTGTACCGCTGGCTGGACGATGGCCGGGTGATGCTGGCCAGAGTGGACTGGAAATTTCTATGGGGGCCGGAGAGCAGCATCCCTCATCACATCGGCATCTGTCTGATCGATGGTTCCCAGGACATGCTCTTTTGCCCCTCTGAGGAGGCCGGGAGCGCGGCGGACCAACTCCGCCCGGTGATCGCGCGGTCTGCGGTCGGACAGCGCGTCGTCGGTGAGGACGGACCCTTGCTGGTCAGCTACTGGACCCTCTTTTTGGAGGCCGAATTCAGAGCGCCAGGATGGACCGTCGTCGCCAGCCGCCCGAAACGCAGTGCCCTGTCAGTGCTGGACAGCTTCCGTGGCTGGTTCCTTCCCGCTGCCGGCATCATGGTTACGATCACGATCTGGCTGACGCTGATCCAGGTTCGCCGTCGCCTGGGCCCACTGGAGCGATTGCGCGATGCCACAGCCAACGTGGCCAAGGGAGATTTCTCCACACCGCTGGTGCTGGAGACCCGGGACGAATTCGAACAGCTGGCGGAATCGTTCAACGATATGACGGCCCAGCTAGGCCGGCAGTTCACCGCGCTGAGCACGCTGGGCGAGGTCGACCGTCTGATCCTGTCGAATGCGGCGACCGAGGACGTGATCGAACAGTCACTCGATTTTCTGGTCAGCTCGCTAGGCTGCGACACGGTGCTGGTGGCGTTGTTCGAACAGAGCGCCGAGGAATCGGCGGCGTATCTTCGACAAAAGGACGGCACTCTGAGGCGGCAGCGTCTGGCCCTCAAACCGGCCATGATCCGGGCCAGGGTAAGCGGACGTCACGCCTGGTGCGACCCGCAGTCCTTGCTTCCACCAGACGCCAGCGAGCTGGTCGAGCCGTGCCCGGACAATATGCTGGTCTTCCCGCTGATGATCGCCGGGGAATGCAGTGGTTTTCTGGCGGTCGCAGGTGACGGCGTCGACGATAGCGACGCCTATTGGCTGCGGATGACCGGCGAGTTCTGCGATCGGGTGGCCGTGGCGGTGGCCAGTATCCGCAGGGAGGCCGCGCTCTACAAGCAGGCTCATTTCGATCAACTCACCGGGCTGCCCAACCGCCAATTGTTCAAGGACCGGCTTGATCGCGCCATCGAGACAGCCGCGCGGGAGGACCGCTCCGGGGCGCTGTTGTTCGTAGACCTGGATCATTTCAAGGCCGTCAACGACAGCGAGGGTCACATGGTCGGCGATCAGTTGTTGGTCATGGCATCCCGGCGCCTGAGCGACCATCTGCGCCGGGTAGACACGGTGGCGCGACTGGGGGGTGATGAGTTCACGGTGTTGCTCTCGCATATCGAAGACCTGGACGAAGCCAGCCATGTGGCTGACACCATCGTCAGCCTGCTGGCCGAACCCTTCGTGATCGAAGGCATCGAACATTATGTCGGTGCAAGTATCGGTATAGGCATCTTCCCGGCCGACGGAGACCATGCGGAGAAGCTGCTGCAGAGCGCCGATACTGCGATGTATCAGGCCAAGGACAAGGGCCGCGGCACGGCGGTGTTCTTCGATGAGGCGATGAACCGACGGGTGCGTCAACGCCGCGAGCTGGAGTCCGAGCTGCGCCACGCCATCGCCAACGAGGAATTCGAAGTCTATTTTCAGCCCACGGTGGATCTGTCGAGTGGCGCCATCGTCGGCGCCGAGGCGCTGTTGCGCTGGAACCACCCGAGTAAGGGCATCCTGGCTCCGGAAGACTTTATCGATATCGCCGAGGAGACCGGGCTGATCGCAGAGATCGGCGACTGGGTGCTGGCCTCGGCCTTCACATCATTGAACAGATGGCGCGAGCGCGGACTGCTGCTCACCACACTGGCCATCAATGTCTCGGTCAGGCAATTCCGCGAGAATCGCTTTGGCGACCGGGTCATCGAGCTGACGCAGCGTTTCTCTGTCCCGCCAGACCTGCTGGAGCTGGAGCTGACCGAGTCCCTGTTCGTCGATGAGACCCCCGCCCTGCAAAATGAGCTGCGCGCACTACAGGACCACGGCATCCGCCTCGCCATCGACGATTTCGGCACCGGTTTCTCCTCACTCTCTTATCTGGAACGCATCCCCTTCGATACCCTGAAGATCGACCGCTCCTTCCTGGCTCGGCTGCCAGGCAGCGTCCGCTCCTGCGCCATCACCCGGGCCGTGATCACGCTGGGTACCACCCTCGGCAAGCGGGTAGTGGCCGAAGGTGTGGAAACGGCGGAGCAGGCGAATTTCCTGGCCCGGGAACCGAACATCCATGCCCAGGGCTATCTCTATGGCCGCCCGATGAAGGCCGCGGATTTTTTCAAAGCCGCAATGGCACGATCTCCCGGTACGGTCAGCGAGACGGCGATGCTGCGCCGGATCAATATCGGCTGAGCCAACATCGACGCCGCGGAGGATGCTTGTGTCTCTGGGGAGTCCTGGCCAGGTCAGCGCGCTGCCTGTCACTTCTCCAGCATATAGATCTGCCAGAGATCCCTCGAGCTGAGCCGCAGAAACGGCTTCATCGTCCGCCGGCCGGTCCTGCCGATACTCTTCTCCAGATAACGGAGTTCCTCCAGCATCCCCTTCACCTCTGGATGCGGCTCGGTCTCGAAGCCTTGCTCGCGCATCATCAGCAGGCCGCTCGCGCGCATCGACAGCTCCACGTGCAGCCGCAGATAGCACAGCATGTCGGCCACGACTTCGCCGCGGAACCGGCCCTTTAACGAGGTCAGGAATTGGCCGACCCGGGATTCCGAGAACGCGCCGGAGCTGATCAGCTCGAGCAGCTGAGTGTCGGCATCAAAGTCCACCTGCATCCATTTGCGCAGGGACTTTTCACTTTGCTGGAACACCAGCATGATCAACGGTGGCAGCAACACCAGGATGCCCAGCGTCGACCACACCGGCACAAACAGGAAATGGTTAAAGATCGAATGGATGAGAGCGGCGACGAGAAACCCCGGGATGAACAGGTGGGATTTTGTCGACTGCCGCTCTTCGGTCAGGGTGTGGGCGATGATGCCGAACATAGCCGTGGTGCCGCCATGCATGATCGCGGTGCCAAAGCCGCGCACGACCCAGACCGCCAGGTGCGAATCGGCCAGCACGCCGAGATAGTAGATATTCTCCACCAGCGCGAAACCGGTGCCGGCGGCAAAGCCGAAAATCGCCGCATCCACCGGGAATCCGACCCGGTGGCGCCGGATCAGGTAGATCAGGATCAGGCCTTTGAGAAACTCCTCGACCAGCGGTGAGACGTATCTCGAGTAGTCCCTCAACTCGATAGCGAAGGCATCGAGCAAGGTCAGATTGACGAAATAGCTCAACCCGGCGGCCAGACAGCCGGCGCCGATGGTCAGCAGCACCGTGCGCAGACGGACCAGCTTGTAGCTGTCGAGGACGACCAGCGCCGCCAGGAACAGCAGCACCGGCAGCAGCCCTGTCGGTCCACGGATGGCCAATTCGCTCAGCATCGGCCAATGATCCACGGATTTCCGGCCGCGCCACAAGCCTGCCCCGGTACGGACCCGCTCATCATCGACGTCAGAGGATCTTCAGCGACGCCATAAACTCGTTGTCTGAGCTGCCGCCACTACGCTCGGCGTAGGCGTAGCCGAGGGAGAACGTCATCGGCATGCGGTAGAGCACCTCGAACTGGAAGTCCACCTGGGTACCGACGTTGTAGTACTCATCGCTACCGTCTTCGGGATTGGTGGCCAGGGCCATCGCGAAGATAGCCGGCCGGGCCCAGCTGAGGAAGAACCGCGGTGTCCCGGCACGGCGGAAGCGTACCGGTGGCAGATTCCACTCCAACACGCCTTTGGCGAAGGTGCGTCCGTTGAGGCGATCGATCTTGAAGCCCGGGAAGGCGAACGGCTCGCGATAGCGTTTTACCTCCTGGTGATCGACCCAGTTGTTGCGGAACGCGCCGAAATAGAAATTGGCGAACTCGTCGCTCTGGTCACCATCCGCACCGCCGGCATAGGCGCGCAACCAGACCGAGGAATGGTGCAGCGGCAGCGCGAAGCCAACGTCGAAGCGCCCGTACGCGTAGGGGACAAATGAACTGTCCGCGTAGTTGCCACCGCTGTGTAAAGACCAGCGGAAGCCTTTCTCTTCGTCCACCGCACCGAGAGAACGTCTGGTGTTCGAGTAATAGAGCGCGGCGTTGGCATTGGCGAGTTCTTCAAAGGTCGCGTCCACATCCTGGGCATAGGGCACTTCATCCAGATCCCAGAAATAACCGGCGCGCACGTCCAGATGCATCTTGCGCGGATCGTCGGAGATGATCGGTCGCCTGTAACCAAGCTGGGCCGCGTAGCCTTTCCTGCTGACTTTGGTCGGTCCGAACAGATCGTAAAAATCCGCGTAGTTGTATTTCAGCTCCGCGGTCCAGCTCCCGGGCAACAGCTGGTCGAGCCGCTGGTACTGGTACTTGAGATGAGCGTGGAGCTGTTCGTTGGAATCGCGCGTCGGCGTTACCGATGCGGTCACGCCGAGACGGTTAAAACCCATATAGTCGCTGAAGATCGCGTGGGCGCCGGCCCCGATCGAATTCTTGTACCCCTCCACAACCGGATAGACGGACTCGAGCCCCATGTTGGACAGGGGTTTGTAGGGGCCCTCGGCTTTGAGCAAATCATCCAACGGAACATCGGCCGGCGAACCCACCTGCCAGGCTTTGACCTGCGGATGTTTCTCGACGATCCGGGTGCCAAGGAAGGTGATCGCGCTGAGGTCCTCGAGCGGCTGTGGGTCGATCACCGTCGGCACGAATCCCTGCCCGGTGTAGCGGAACACCGTAAGCCGGCCGTCATCCATTGGCACCGGCCGGAAAAAGCCGACCTCTGTGTTGCTGACAGCCTCGATGTCGCCGCTGGCAAGCTCGTAACGGAAGATATTCGACACGCCGGTGTAATAGGAGCTGCCATAGAGATATTGACCGTCGGCGGTGAACACGAAGCCCTCCGGCACCGCCTGACCGAAATCGAAAGACCTGATCGGCGTGGTGTCGCCGTCCAGTAGCGACTCGATCTCCATCACCCGCAGCGACTGGTTACCCTCGACCTCGCCAAAGGATGTGGACAGCAGGCTGCCGTCCGGCGAAATGTCCATGTCATAGAGTACTTCGCCATAGGCAAAGCTGTGGACCTGGCTCCACTCCGTGTACGGGTGAGGGATCTGCACCAGGGTCGCGATGCCGTTGAGATGTCTGACGCCCCACAGCGAGCGGTCCGCCGGGTTGAGCACAAGTTCACCGATGCGGGCATCCTTGAGCAGGATGCGTGACTTGCCGGTATCGACATCCAGCTCGACCAGGTCGCGGTAATTGTAGTTATCCGCGGTGTAGAAGATCTTGCGCGCATCGGGATCGAAGGCCAGCGAGGTCACCCGGTAGATCATCGGCCCCTTGATGTCGTCCAGCTTCGACACCGCGCCGTCATTTGTCGAGATCATGCCGATATGGGCGACCACGCCCGGATAGCGGATGCCGGCGATCAGCTGACCGCTGGCGGGGTCCAGATAGGCCCGCGATACGGATCCCAGGGCCCTGGCGGACAGATCCCTGTAGGGGGTGGTCGGAAACTGCCGGACCGCCGCAAGGTTCTTGTCCTGGAATCCGTGCTCCCAGGTGATCCACTCCTGCCAGGCCTGGTCCAGGCTCTGGCCAAAGACCAGCTCGAACTGCGCCGCATTGTCGCGCCGGCTGCCGTCCTTGCGCTGGGCCCACTGGATCACCTTCTCGGGTGAATATTCGTAGGCCAGATAACTCAGAAAGCGGGTGCCGTAGAGATAGGCGTTGGCACCGACCTGGAAATCAACCCGGGTGCCCTCGGAGAGGATCCCGAGCGGGTCATAGAAATGCGCGTCGTCCCGCACCATGGAGCGGAACACCATCTCGTCATAAGCACCCTGCGCACGGCCCAGCCCGCCTGCCATCCAGGTCTCGACAAACACCGCAATCCCCTCGAGGAACCAGCGCGGGCTGGTTTTGCGCGGCACGGTCAGATACTGATACAGGATCGACAGCGGATAATCCCCGGTCGCCGCGACTTTGCCGCCGAACCACCTGCGAAAGCGCAGATCTTCGGTGGTAGCCTGATCGGTGGTCGCGATATGCACCAGTTCGTGATTCATGATGGTGCAGATACGCTCGGCAGATGCGGAGGTCTCGAAGGTCAGCGGCAGTGGCGCGATATCCACAAACAGGCTGTTCCTCGGCACGGAAGTCGCCGCCGCGTTGCCGTAGTCAGAGAAGTCTGTCAGCAGGACCGTGGTCTTCTCGGACGGCTCGAAATCGAAAATGCGGCGCTGCATGCCCATGGAGTTTTCAAAACAGCGCGCGGCATAAGGCGCGAGGTAGGTCTGGGTCGGATCGAAGTAGAGCAGGCGCTGATCCGCGGTCTCCATGTATTTCAGCTCGGCCTGGCCGGCCATGGGCAGCGCCAGCAGAATCGTGCCGACGAGCAGGAATAATGGATTGGCTCTGGACATGGCGATTCTTCTTTTTCTGTGGCTGAACGCACGAAGAGGATACAACGGTATGAGCCGTGGTATCCCCTTCGTGCGGCAAATGCAAAAACCGCCCCGGATGAGTCTGCCTCCCTGAGCCCGGTCATCGAGGCCGGGGTCCGGGGCTAAACCGGGATTAGTTCACGCTGCGCAGCGCCTCGCTGCTCATGTTCTCGCGGAACGCTTCACTACGCAGGGCCTCACGGAAAGCCTCGTTATTGAGCGCCTCACGCAGCGCTTCACTGTTCATGGCCTCACGCAACGCTTCGCTGTTTAGCGCCTCACGCAACGCTTCGCTGTTCAGCGCCTCACGCAGCTGTTCGCTACGCAGAGACTCACGCAGGGCTTCATTGTTCAGCGCCTCACGCAGCTGCTCACTACGCAGGGACTCGCGCAGCGCCTCACTGTTCAGTGCCTCGCGCAGCTGCTCGCTACGCAGGGCCTCACGCAACGCCTCGCTGTTCATCGCCTCACGCAGCGCCTCGCTGTTCATCGCCTCGCGCAGATTCTCGTTGCGCAGTGACTCTCTGAGCGCCTCACTATTGAAGGCTTCACGCAGCGCCTCGCTGTTCATGGCCTCACGCAGATTCTCGTTGCGCAGTGACTCTCTGAGCGCCTCACTATTGAAGGCCTCGCGCAGCGCTTCGCTGTTCATGGCTTCGCGCAGATTCTCGTTACGCAGCGACTCTCTGAGCGCCTCGCTGTTGAGCGATTCCTGCAGATTCTCGTTCCGCAACGCCTCCTGCAGCGCTTCGCTGCTCATGGCTTCACGGAGCTGCTCACTGCGCAGTGCTTCGCTCAGGTTCTCGCTGGCCAGGGACTCGCGGAACGCCTCGCTATTTAGCGCTTCGCGGAAGGCCTCGTTGTTCATGGCTTCACGGAAGGCCTCACTGCTGATCGCTTCGCGCAGCGCTTCATCCGTCATGATCTGTTCGAACAGATCGGTCTGCATGAATTGCTGGATCGACTGATCACCGAGCTGGATGTCTTGCGAGCCGATCTGCTCCGCTCGATAGCGCTGGGCCGGGGCGATAGTACCCGCCACGTCCTCGCTCGACGGCGGAAACTCCGACGCGTAATACCCGACACCTGCCACCATTGCGACCACAAGGCCGATCGTGACTGCCTTTTTGCCGCTAAGCTTGCTTTGACCGCTAGTCATCGCTCTTCCCCTTTTACGCCCGGCATTCCGGGATTTGTTAAAGCCCTTGCACCAAGTACCGGTAGGCGGGCAGAAAGTTGGTATGTGCTGCAGGGCTCACTGCTGCCCCGCATAGTCCAGGCCCGCCTGGTGAATCAGCCGGCCGTCGATGTAGAACCCCAGGTCGAGGCTCATGGCTCCATTCCGTGGATTACTCAGGAACAACGCAAGTTGCTGTTCTCCCTGATTTTTAATCAGAACTTTCGATCCTTCCGCGGTGACGGCGAGCGCTTCGCCCTGGCGCTGGGCCAGACCGTTGAAGCGGGCATCCGCGCCGTCAAACGTAGCCACGACATCCACGATTCCGGTCGAATTCAGATCGAACTCGACCATCAGCAGCGGATCCTGATCGCGGATGACGACTGAGCCGGAGATCTCGTCGAGATCGATCAAAAGTCGCTGTGAAGCGGCCTCGTGCTGCGTCATCGTGCCCGCCAGCTGGGACATATCGAGTTCGGCATCGCCGGCCCAGCGCTGCACGGACACGGCACCGAAGGCGACCAGAAGACCCATCGCAAACGCTCCGGCGTATCCGGGCGTGAGCATGGGCAGCCATCCCCGACCGACACGGCCGGGTGCCGGCCGCGGCTGCGATTGCGGTTGCGGTTGCGGCAGCGCATCAACCAGTGCATCGACAATACGGGCCCGCAGCTGCCTGGGCGGTTCCACCGGCTTCGCCGTCTGCAGCAGATCCGAAACCCGGCGCAGATCCTCGTAGAGTGCCCGGCATTCGGTACTCGAATCGAGCGCCTGATGTAGTTCACGGCTCTCTTCGGCGGAATTTTCACCGTCGATTTCGCCGTGGATCAGCTCGAGATGACGTTTGTCGATCATGGCTAGATAAGCTCGCTGTCCAGCAAGGCCTCACGCAGACGCTGGCGCGCGGTAAAGAGCCTTGATTTAACGGTTTTTTCCTCGACCTGGAGAATCAGCGAAATGTCGCTGTACGAGCAGCCGAGGAAATGCTTGAGAATAATCACGCTTCTGTACTCGCTGCTGATCGACTTGAGCGCGTCCTGGACACGGTCGCAGACCTGGCTGGTGCGGAGGTTTTCTTCCGGCGTCTTCCAGTCTGAGGCCTGTTCCTCGCTGATCGAGGTAACGTGCTTCCGGCCATTGAGCAGATTGATCGATTCATTCAGCGCAATCCTGTAAATCCAGCTGTAAAACCTGTAATGCGGGTCAAAGCTGTCCAATTTCTCGAAGGCCTTGAGGAACACCGTCTGTGTGACGTCCCTCGCGTCGTCCAGGCTATCGACCATGCGGTATGCCGCATTAAAAATCGGCCGCTCGTAGCGTTGGACCAGGGTCTCGAAAGCCCTCCTGCTGCCGCTCCGGCACTGCTTGACCAGCTCCGAATCAGCGTCTCTCATGACAAGTACAGCTCGCGGCCAGGAAAGTTGGCGTTCCTGGCCAGACAATTGCGGGTCGCGGCCCGGATTTCATGGATCAACTGCACCCTGGACCTCGAAAATGTGGTCAAAACCGGAGAAACGGAACACATCCATGATGTGGTTGTTGACGTTGATCAGCTTCAGCCCCCCGCCGGAGGCCATCAGTCGCTTCTGCGTGCGTAACAGCACGCCGAGTCCCGCGCTGGAGATGTACTCGAGATTGGAGAAGTCCAGCACGCTCGCCTGATCGAGCCCGTCAAGGAATGTCTGCGCCTTCTCGCTTTGAGACGCGTCCAGCCTGCCCTTGAGCATGACGACGCCTGCGTCGGCAAAATCGATATCCAGCATCTCCCTACCTCAGCGCCTTGGTAAACGTGATCCGGCTCCGCCGAGCCGGCTCGTCGTAGTCATAATCGATCGAGTCGATCATTTTCGGAATCAGGTGCAGACCCAGTCCACCGATCTGCCTGTCTTGCAGCGGGCTCTCGGTATCGACCTCGCGCTCTGCGGTGACGTCAAACGGGTCCACGTCAAAGTCGGTCAGATGTGCGACCAGTTCCCCGTCCATCTGCTCCATCTCGATCAGTACCCGGTGCGGATTGCCGGCGTTGTACTTGACCATATTGGTAAACAGCTCCTCGATCGCGAAATTGACCGCGAAGCGATGGCGCGGATCGATCGACTCCGCCGTATAGAAGCGTTCGGTGAAGTCGAAGATCTGCTGCAGCGAATCGAAGCTTCTGTGGAACTTCTCGTTCAACGCCGCACGCGCCAGGCCCTGCCTGTCGGCACGCCGGCGTCTGCCCCCTGTGTGGCCGATCCGCTCACGGTATCCCCCCGTTTGCTGTCCTGTCGCTCTGTTGCCGGCGCTGGCCGACGGGCGATTTGTCGTTCTTTAGTCTAGGCCATCATGCCCTGCAACCCTGTCCAAATCCTAGTGGGTCGGCCCTTTCCTGGCTACGCCATGATGTTGCGTTGCCGCGAAATCCGGCGTGGGGCGCTGTGGTTTGGAGTGATTCTGGGGTTTGAACAGCGCAGGGTCAGAGTCCGGCCGCGGCCGTCGCCCGTCATGCCGGCTGGCGGCGCACCAACACGATGGTGATGTCGTCGGTCTGGGGGGCGGTGCCGCCAAAAGCCCTGACCTCGTGCAGCAGCGCATCGACCGCCTCGGTCATCGGTTTGTCCCGGTGCTCGCGGATGACCCGGGCGACGCCCTCCAGTCCGAACTGCTCACCGGCCTCGTTCTCGTATTCGTAAATGCCGTCGGAGATCAGCCCCAACAGATCGCCCGGCGCCATATCGAGACGCACGGCCTTCTCCAGCTTGTCCTGGGGCAGCGCGCCCATGGGGAAGGTGGACGCGCCATGCCACACACACTCGTCGCTCGCGGCCTTGTAATGCAGCAGCGGGCCCTGGCCGCCGGCGTGGAAGCGGACCATGTGGGTGGCCGGATTCAGCAGGCCCATAAAGGCGGTGATAAAGCGATCGTCCGGCAGATCGTCGACCAGCTGGTTATTGGCGTGGGTAAAGACCTGATCCAGATCGGCGCCCAGCCGCAGCGCGATGCGGACCATGGAGCGGAGCTGGGTCGCGCTCAGCGCCGGACCGATACCGTGCCCGGTGGCATCACCGAGCAGCAGAAACAGCTCGCCGCTGTCGAGCCGGACAAAGTCGAACAGATCGCCGCCGGTCTGGTCGGTCGGCCGGAAGATCCCGGCACCGTCATAGTCGCTGACCCGCGGCATCTGCTTGGGCAGCCCGCTCATCTGGATTTCGCGGGCGACGCTGATCTCCCGATCCAGCTTCTGAGTCTGGATCATGCGCTCGGTAGCCTGCACCCGGTGCAGCGCCACTGCGCACTGAGCAGCCAGTGCCGCCGCAACCCACTCGTCCTCGTCGTCGAATACCCCGTCTTGCTTGTTCAACAACTGCAGCACACCGACCAGCGAGCCGTCGTGGTCGATCAGCGGCAGGGTCAGCATGCAGCGGGTTCGATAACCGCTCTGGCGGTCGAATTCCTGATTGAAGCGAGGATCGGCATAGCAGTCCGGGACGTTGATGATCTCCCGGGTCTGCACGCACTGGCCGACGATGCCCTGGTCCGCGGGCAGACGGATGGTCTCGAGCCCGGTGGCCACGGTCAGCTCCAACTCTTCGGCCTCCGGGTCGTACAGAAACACCGAGCCACGATCCGCCTGCAGCACGGTGCGCGCGGAATCCACCACCTCGGTCAACATGGTCCTGAGGTCGAAGGGCGCGGCCAGCTTGCGCGTGACTTCCAGGATCTGCTGCAGCTCGGCAGTCTGCAGCCGGGTGATCGGGGTCTGGCCGGCCATCGACTCGACCATCTAGGCGGCGCCGAATCGTTTGTACTGGATGTCGATACCCGAGATCCGGGTCACGAGCTGATCCGAGCAGATACCTGGCAGGCTCTCCGCCTGGTCCAGCGCGCGATTGGTCACCAGGATCTCGCCGCCTCCGCCCAGGTCCTCGCCCAGCTTGGAGGCCGTATTGACCGGATCGCCGTAGAAGTCCTCATCGCCCACCAGCAGCAGTCGGCCATAGTCGATGCCGATCGCCAGCTCGATGCTGCCGACCCCCTTCCGCCCGCCGCCGAGCTCTTCGATGGCGGCATTGAGGTCGATGCCGGTCTGCAGCGCGTCTTCGGCGCGGCGGAAAAAAGCGTAGCAGTTATCGGCCTCGCATTTCAGCAGCAGGCCGTTGTTTGCTGCGACCGCCGGCGCCACGATCCGGCGGGCCCGCTCGATCATCCCGAGGAAATGGCAGATGCCCAGCGACCGGGTAGTGACCGAGAACCCCTCCATGTCGGTGATCATGGCGATACCGCTGGTGCCGAATCGGTCCCAGATTTCAGCATCCAGCCGCTCCCGCTCGGCCGCATCCGTGCACAGCGAGTATTCGGCCACCATCTGGTAAAAGGCTTCTGCGGAGCCGGTGTCGCCCGTATGGCCTTCAGTCCGCCCGATGTGATGTGTTTGAATTGGAATGGTCGTGCGCCCCCTGATGCTCCGTGATTCTACTCCTGACCCCCTGCCCTGCGGCAACCGCATACCCCGACCCGCCCGGGCTGAGGATCCTGTCCGGTACGATACTTTCGCCGGGCGGGGTACCCGTGCCCGTATCATAGGTGGATCGGGGCCGACATGAGATATCCGTGATCCGGTCCACGCCCCTGCGACATGGAGCCGTTCTGTTTGACTGACGCGAAGACTGTTTTTGTCGTGCTGGGTAACCAGCTTTTCCCGCCGGACAGACTCCCGGGACCATCCGGGATGACGATCTTCATGGCCGAAGACGTGGGCCTGTGCACCTATGTGCGTCATCACCAGCAGAAGATCGTGCTGTTTCTGGCGGCCATGCGCGCCTATGCCGACGAACTGCGGGCCGCCGGGTTCGAAGTCATCTATCACGAGTTGGAACCGGACAGCGGACTCAGCTACGAGGAGCGGCTCGCGCAATCCATCGATGAATGTGGCGCTGGTGAGATCGCCCACTTCGAGATCGAAGACAAGGCCATGGAGACGCGGATCATCGATTTCGCCGAAGACCATGGGCTGCAACGCCGCGAGATCACGTCGCCCATGTTCCTCTGTAGCCGCGACGACTTCGCCGCGTTTGCGGAATCCGACTCCCGCCTGCTCATGGCCGAGTTCTACAAGATCCAGCGTAAGCGATTGTCCATCCTGATCGATGAACACGGCGAGCCGGAGGGCGGTCAGTGGAGCTTCGACGCCGAGAATCGGAAGAAGCTGCCCAAAAAGACCGTCCCGCCCGAAGTGACCGCCGCCGGCGAGGGTCCCCACGTGGACGACGTCATCAATCTGGTCGGGGAACATTTCGGAGAGCATCCGGGCGAGGCCGCAGACTTCTGGTGGCCCACTACGCGAAAAGAGGCCCACGCCTGGCTGGACGAATTCATCGAGCAACGTCTTGCCGGCTTCGGTCCCTACGAGGACGCGCTGACGACCCGATCGGAGACAGTGTTCCATAGCCTCCTTAGCCCGATGATCAATATGGGATTGCTGACGCCGGACGAAGTCGTCGACCGCGTGCTGGATTATGCCGGTGAAAAAGACGTCCCCATCAACAGCCTCGAAGGCTTTGTCCGTCAGGTGATCGGCTGGCGGGAATTCATCCGCGGCGTGTATCGGCAATACAGCGAAAAACAGGACGAAACCAACTTCTTCTCCCACGAACGGGAGCTCACTGGACACTGGTACCAGGGCACGACCGGCATCCCGCCCCTGGACGATGCCATCCACGCCGCTCACAAGCTGGGATGGACCCATCACATCCCAAGGCTGATGGTGCTCGGCAACCTGATGACCCTGTGCGAGATCCGGCCCCAAAGCGCTCACCGCTGGTTTATGGAGATGTTCGTGGACTCCTCGGAATGGGTCATGGGTCCGAACGTCTACGGCATGGGATTGTTCAGCGACGGCGGGATCTTCGCCACCAAGCCCTATATCTGCGGTTCCAACTATCTGCGCAAGATGAGCGACTATCCGAAAGGCGACTGGTGCGACGTGGTCGACGGCCTCTACTGGCGCTTCATCCACAAGCACCGGGAATTTTTCGCCGGCAACCCGCGGCTGGCGCTGATGCCGAAGGCCCTGGATCGGCTGGACGGAACGCGACGAGAGAAGATCTTCTCACTGGCCGAGGATTTCCTCGATCGATATACCGAATCCTGAACCACTGCCGGCTCTGTTTTTCCCCACTCCAAGGTAGAGTTTGTCCGGCTCCTTTTGGGGGTCGAGGCCCCATCCCCCCGGGCTAACCCGCTTGTTATCAACGGTCATGGGATTGCGTCCAAGCGCACGGGCGGAATCTGTGATCTCACCTTGCCGACGTGTCCAGCCGGCACCTCGCGGTTGCGGAATCAGATCGAATTTGAGCTAGCAGCCTGCTGCCATCGGAACAAGTCAGCCGGCGGCCGGGGTCATCGGGCGGCGAACCAGCATCTGGGCCAAATCCGATCTGCGGCCGTCGGGATCTTTGACGATGCCTTCCCGATAATCGATGAGTTCGTATCCATTGGCCGCAGCCCGAAGCTGGCCTGGCGCCACGCGAAACCGTTTGCCGCGCGGTCCGGCCACGTCAGCGTCGGTGATCCGGTGAGCCTCGGCCAGCAAGTAGCCGCCAGGCTTGAGGAGATCCCTCAGCCGTTCGATCAGCGGGAGGTTTGTGTAGCGCATCATGATGGCAAGATCGCTCAGGCTGCCCGCGCCGATGAGCTTGGGCCAGGGCTGACCGTTCTCCAGATCCATCTGGACGCAGTCGATCGGCAGCTCCTCGGCCGACGCCTGGGCCGCCAGACTCTCCAGGGCCACCGTCGAGATATCCACGGCGATCACGCGCCAGCCCTGCCGCGCCAGATACAGGCTGTTGCGACCCAGGCCGCAGGCCAGATCGATGGCCCGCGGCACCGCGGTGTCGGTGACGAGTTTTGGCATCCATTCCTCGAGCAGCGCGCTGGGATGTGTGCGGGCGGCATACGCGCCGTCCCGATACCTTGTGTCCCACTTTTCCCGATCTGAATGGCTCACGACAAATCTCCCCTGACCATGATTCCGATCGACTCAGGATCTCGCCCGCAACCGCATCTGCCGCAAGGAATCGCTATCGACATGCCTGGCGGGTCTTTGCGGTGCGCGAAAACTTAACACCAAAGCCGGTGTCCGACACTGGTGCGGCTCTCGCCGAGCTGGCGATAAGCAGCAGCCGACGTGAGATACCGCTCGGGATCTATGCCGGAGCCCGGCAAAAGAAAGCTCGGCCGAACTGGTAGGATGACTGCCGCTCCGTGCGGGCCGCGCGGTCTTGATTTGCTTCAACGAAACGGAGAAACCCATGCGTGTACTGATTGTCTTGACCTCCCATGACCGGCTCGGGGATACCGGCAACAAGACCGGTTTCTGGCTGGAGGAGTTCGCCGCCCCCTATTACCGGCTCAAGGACGCAGGCGCGGAGATCGTGCTCGCCTCGCCCAAAGGGGGGCAGCCTCCGCTGGATCCGAAGAGCCACGAGCCCGACGCACAGACCGACGCCACGCGGCGGTTCGATGCGGATCCGGCGGCTCAGGCGGCACTCGCCAATACGCACAAGTTGTCCGGCGTCGGCGCGGACGATTTCGACGCAGTGTTCTACCCGGGCGGACACGGCCCGCTGTGGGATCTGTCAAACGACCCGGCGTCGATCGATTTGATCGAGAGTTTCCTGACGCAGAACAAGCCGGTGGCGGCCGTCTGCCATGCGCCGGCGGTGCTGGTGAACGTAAAGGACGCTGATGGCCAGCCCCTGGTTCACGGCAAGCGGGTCACCGGCTTTAGCAACAGCGAGGAAGCCGCGGTGGGACTCACGGACGTGGTGCCGTTCTTGCTCGAAGACAAACTGGCGGCGCTTGGCGGAAGCTATGAGCGCGCCGATGACTGGCACTCCAAGGTGGTCGTGGATGGCCTGCTGATCACCGGCCAGAATCCGGCTTCATCGGAAGCGGTCGCCGACGCGCTGCTGGAAACGCTCGGCTAAGACGCCTCGCCTCTAATGGTATCGTGCGGCCAGCTCCTCCAGCGGAACGCGCCGGATGGGGTCAGAATTTCCCCCAGGCAAGAGACGTTCCACACACGCTGATGCGGACAGGTCATGTTAAGAGAGCTGGATGAGGCCGCGCTGGTCCTGGCCACCCCCGACGTGGTGCTGTTCGACTGGCACGCCACGCTCGTCGACACACTCGACGCGATGTACCACGCGGTCGACGAGGCGCTGCTGCAGCTTCCGCAGCTCGGTCTTATCGATGCGCTGGTCTCGCACGCGCAGTGCAAGACGCCCGAAGACGCCCGTCTGGTCGACTACGTGCGTGAGCGCCTGCAGTTGCACCCCAAGATAAAGGCGGAACGTCGAATCTCCCGCACGGACATATTCGAGGTGCTGTTCGGACGCAACGAAGACGCCAAGCACGTGGCACACGAGGCGTTCAACGATGCCTACCGGAATCACTACGGCGAGGTGCACCCTTTCGAGGGCGGCGAGCTCGAGCTGTTGATCGAGATGCACGATCTGGACATCAAGCTCGGCATCCTCACCAACCGGGATCGGGAATTTTTCGAGCACGAGTTCGCGGTCGTCGACGACGGTGCCTGGCTGGGTCTATTCGATACCACCGTCTGCGGTTGTGATACCGGCCGCCGCAAACCCAACCCCGACCCGATCTTGCAGGCCCTCACCAATCTCGGTGAAGAGCCCGGGCCGCACTGCTGGTACATCGGCGACAGCACGACGGATGTAATCGCGGCCAAGCGCGCGAAGATCACGTCGGTCTTCTTCAACGGTACGGGCTGGGAGCACGAGTGGATCAACAAGATATTCCCGGGCACGCCCGCGCATCCACACCAGCCCGACGCGATCGTGGACAGCTTCGCTGAGTTCAAATGGCTGGTCGAAGAGTGTCTGTCGATCAAACACGATCCGAACAGCGATTTCTGTCGTTAAAAGGTGTCAGACTCCTTTACTGGAATTGCCCGCGATATGAAGAAAAGCGTATGACCACCGAATCCGTCCGGTACAGCTTGCAGAATCAGGTTGCCACCATTCGCATCGATGACGGCAAACGCAACGCACTGTCACCGGAAGTCCTTCGCGAGATCTATCAGGCGCTCGATCGGGCCGAATCCGATCGCGCAACCGTGATTTTGACCGGCCGCGAATCCGTGTTTTCGGCGGGCTTCGATCTCCACGTGATGAAGCGCGGGGGCATCAATGCGCTGCGCATGCTACGTGCCGGCTACGCATTGACCGTGTGAAAAATGGAGTCAGACTACTTTTCTGCTGGATGCGGACGGCCGCAAAATTGGCCTACAGGGCCTGCTCGCCGAGAAATGTACTCTGACCCCCTATCCGCCCCTGGCGCCCTTCGGCAACCAGCTCAATGACGTGCTCGAGGGTGTCCAGGCCTCGTCCTGCATGACCTGCCACAAGCAGTGGTCGGCCGCAGATGTGGCCGAGTACGACTCCATCAGCGGCCATGGGGCCCAGAACGGTTGGACACCGCAACCGTTCGAGGAAGGTCGTGAGACGATTATCGAGGCCAACCAGTAAGGCTGCGCTGAGATACTCTGCCAACAGTGGGGTGGGCCTTCGGGCCCACCCCTTTTTCTGTTTTGGGGGACAGTGACCTTAATCTTCCGGGACGCCGGCGGCCGGCTACAGGTCTTGGCGAGGACGGCAGGATTAGGGAGTTAGGGTCACTGTCCCCAAACTCCGGCCGTCAGATCGTGCTCCCCAACACCGACTCGTAGAGAGCACAAGTCTGCTCAATCATGGCCTGCAGGCTGAATCTTTCAGCGGCGCGCCTACCGATGGCGATCCTCTCCCGATCCGACGCCGCGGCGTGGTGATAGCGTTTCTTCAGCTGCTCCACCAGCTCCTCGGCACGGCGAGCCACTACTGTTGTACCGCTTTCGACCATCTCTTCCCCACCGCCAACATCCGTCATGACAACAGGTACGCCGCTCACCGCGGCTTCCAGCAGCACGTACGGAAATCCTTCATAGTTGCTGGTTAGCGCGAACACATCGAATCCAGGCATCAGCAAACGCCCGTCCCGCGCGCCTAAGAACTGGATCGCCTCTGCGTGCGAACTCCGTGCGGCAAGGAGCTCCAGCGGCCGGCGATCTGGTCCGTCGCCTACAATGACCAGCCGTGCCGATGGGCGCTGCGCGCGTACTGCAGCAAACGTTTCGATCAGCACGTGCACTGCTTTCTGTGGTACCAGACGGCCTACATGGCCGATGCAGAACTCGTCATCGTTCAGCGCCATCTGACGCCGCGCGTCGATCCGGTGTCCAAATCCCGACACATCAATACCATTGGTAATTAGTCGTAACTTGGAGACCGGGATTCCGATCTCGCGGGCGTGCTTGAACTCTGCCCGGGATACGCAAACCACCGCGTGGGTCAGGCGTGCCAGGTTCCTCTCCAGCGCAGCGAAAATTATGCGCTTGGTCCTCGAGAGCTTGGGGTCGAGCGTGTAGAGCGCGTGTGGAGTGTAGACTACTGCAGCTCCGGTCGCGGCGGCGGCGATGCGCGCGAGCGCGCCGCCCTTCGAGCTGTGGCCGTGCACGATATCGAAAGGACCTTTGCTGCGGATGAAACGCCGAAGGCCAGCGGCGGCGCGCAAGTCCGTCCAGCTTATTCCCGTGGCCATCTCCAGAACGTGCAGCTTGAGGCCAGGTATAGCCGCGACCTCTCGTTCGAACCAGGGTTCAAGCCGACCGGTCGAGTACAGTAGATCCACGGACCAACCCATACGAATGAGCCCGGCGGCCAGGTCGACCACGTGGCGTCCGGTGCCACCGCCCGCATTTTCCAGAACGAGCAAGACTTTTCGTCTGGGCATCAAACTCATCACTTGGTCAGGTTCATTGACAACGTGCATCGTCATCAGGCGTACGGACGCAGCTTCAAATCCCTCGCACCAAAGTGGAGCGCGCGCTAATCAACGGCTGAATTCCGAGCTTGTCCCGGACCGCCCGGTACAGCAGCGCCGTCCAGCATATCACCGTGCCTGCATAAGCCGCTGCGGCGCCGGTGATACCGAATTTCCACGCGAGGCTCGGCACGAGCACAGCCGTCACGCCGAGGGCAAGAAAAGCAATTCGCAAACAGTCGTGCTGGTGGCCGGTGAGGTACAAGAGGGGCACGAGCGGGCCCGCGATGCACGTCGCAGCCTGGGCGCAAGCGATGATCACCAGCGCCGGAAATGCGACCGCAAATTGTTCACCGAGCGTGGCCAGGATGAGGTTACCGACAGCGACCACCAAAAAAACACCAAGCAGCGTCGGCCAGAACGTCATGTGCGCCGCGTGCCGCGCCAGTGTCTCCAGCCCTCGCATGTCACCTGCGCTGGCCAACGCCGCAATACGCGGACTCACCGCAACGCCAACCGCTGCGGCCGCAAAACCCAAAAACGCGGCGGTCCGAAGGGCGATATTGTAGGCTGCCAGATCGCCGGCAGAAAGAATTGCACCAACTAGCAAGATACTGAGATCCGGGTAGTACGCGGCAACGCCGTCTATCAATACGATAGGCAGCCCAAACCGAACCCATGTCGATGTCTCGTAGCACGGTTGCACGTTTTTGAACCGATCTTTCAGACGTGCCCGCAGCACGAGGACCTGCGTAAGCGTCAGGCCAACAACAACTAACCCGGTAAAAAACAGAATATGTTCGGCAGCAATCGGCGCACGCAACCAGAGCGCCAACACGATTAATATAAGCACGAGGACGGGCCTGAGCACCTCTGCCGTGAGAGAAGAGAGCACGAACCATAGATGGGCCCGCGCCACTGAGGCATCGAATCTGAGCAGTACCAAGGGCGGCAAGATGGCCAAAGCAATCAACAGATGTAAATCCGCAAGTGGTTTGGAGCGCGCGAATATGATCGCAACGCCAAGCACCATCACAACCAAGGCGGCAATGCCAGTGACCAGCCGCCCGGCGGTGATGAACCCACGCACGGAACCCAGGCGCTCGGGTGCCTGGTTTTCGGGGATGAACTTCAACGCGCCGTTATAGAAACCAATCCCGCATACGTGTGCCAGCAGCCAAAGCCACGACATTGCCAATACGAATCGACCCAGTTCCTCGGCGCCCAACCGACTTGCCACCAGCAGTTGAGTAAGATATACGACAACGGCTGCCGCAGCCCGCAAGACGAAAATGACAACGGAATCTGTGGCGACCGCGGAAAAGTCTTGGCGCATGCGTTGTAGGTCTTTCAGCCGCGACTCCTCACTGGTCTCGGGAATAATCTGGCGTAGCCAATTTCAGATTAGCAATTTATATGGTATCTCACTTGCGCAGCGGGCAATGAATCAAATTTACATCAATGGCCGATTTCTAACGCAGCCGTTGTCCGGTGTGCAACGGTATGCACGCGAAGTGGTGCGTGCGTTGGATGGCCTGATCAGCGAAGATCAACAAACGGTCTGGAAAGTGCTGGCCCCTCCCGGAGCGCATCTGGACCACACGCTGTCCAGGATCCGCGTCGACACGGTTGGCAGCCGCTCCGGCGTCGCCTGGGAACTCTGGGACTTGCCGCGTGCGGCCGCGAATGGACGGCTGCTAAACCTCGGCAACACGGGCCCGCTGTCTCACAAAGATCAAATCGTTACGATTCACGACGCTGGCACGTTCAGGAACCCAGCGAACTTCTCCAGGCTCTTCCGCGCGTGGTATGCGTTCTTGTTACCGAAGCTCGCACGCCGCGCCCGCCTGATTCTGACCGTGTCCAATTTCTCAAAGGCGGAGCTCGAGGCCTGCATTGGCGTACCGGCCGGCAAAGCCGAGGTTGTGGCGAACGGTGTGGAGCACATTCTGCGGCAACAGGCGGATCCAGGGGTGATCGAAGCGCACGGCGTCACGCCAGGACGGTACGTGCTTTGTCTGGGCGCGGGAATTCGCAACAAGAACGCAGCGATGATCGTCGCGGCAGCGCCGCGCTTAGCAGCCGCCGGGCTTCAAGTGATACGGGTCGGGGCCGTGAGTAAAGGCGGCGTGTTTGCCAGAACCCCGGCCCCCGTCGATGCGAACGTACGTGACGTCGGTCGAGTGACGGATGCTGAGCTGCGCGCGTTGTACGAGCAAGCGCACTGTTTCGTGTTTCCGTCCGCGTATGAAGGATTCGGCATTCCAGCTGTGGAAGCCATGGCGTGCGGTTGTCCTACTATCGTATCCGCCGAATCGGCGCTGCCCGAGACGTGTGGAGATGCCGTGTTGTACTGCGAGTTAGGTGACGTGCAACAGCTTGTAGAGCATGTGTTGCAACTGCAGGCCGATCCGCGACTGCGAGCCGACCTCGTGGCGCGAGGCCTGCAGCGTGCGAGCCGATTTTCCTGGACCGATGCTGCGGCGAGGATTAAGGCGCTCGCCGAGGCAAAGATGTGACGCGCGACCCTATGGATTTCTTCGTGGCTCCGAGGGCGGCGCAACAATTCGCGCCACGCACTGTTTTTGTTCTGCACCAGCCACGAACAGCTCATATCCCTCGACCTTGTAATCGAAGCGCTGCGACTGTGTCCGCCACGCAAGAGCAGCGTGCGTGAACAGCCACGCTTCCAACGGCTTCGCCAGCGCCTGACGACGAACTGGAACGATGATCCATACGCAGCCGCGTGTAGCGGCATAGGGACGGAGCTTCTCGGGCCATGTCACCCGATCATCCAGTGGATCGCCTAATGTGGGTTCCTGAGGCAACTCGCCGTTGGCATAGTGGTGGAAGAAGTTGTGCAGGTTAACCAGTGGCAGCACGCGGTCACCGGGTCGAAAGCCAAGCTTGGTCTGCTCGACCGCATCGCGTACGTGCAGCGTCGCGCGGCCCGTGTAGTAGGACACAAGCTCGGGTAACGTGGAAACAAGCACGATTATCAGTGCTGCCTGTGCCACGATCGCGCCGCTAGCCCGACCGAGTTTGTTATTGTGTGCCGGCCTCGGCATCCATCTGCTCACTTCGGCGCATAGGTATCCGGCGAGGACGAAAATCAGCGGCACGCAAAAAAAGACGTATTCGTTACGCACATCGGTAATCGTCGACGCGAGCAGAAGTGTCCCGATCGGAATGCCGGTTGCAATCAAGAAGAACAAGCCCAGGTGAGGCTGCCGAAGCATTAGCACGAGTCCCACCAATGCGGCGGCGCCAATCGGCATCTGTAACCATTTGGCCAACTGCAGCGCTGTTCCCAAGGGCCCATAGCCCCAAAACTGATCAGAGCCTTGCCAATTGCTCCATACATTGACGATCAGCGGCAGAACCAGCACCCCGCAAAGTACGCAGATGCCGAAATGCCAGCGTGCCGCGCGCGCCGAGTGAACAGCTTTGAGCGTTTTCGACGCCAGTACTGCGAGCGAGAAAACGCTGCATGCAAACACCGCGAGAACGAATGTCAGGTGAAACAGCGTGCCGACGGCGGCGCACAGGAAGAACCAAAAGAGCCACACGAGGTTGTCGTCCCGGAGCGCACGATAGTATGCGTAGTAGGCGACAGTGCCGAGTAGAAACACTCCGCTGTAGAAGCGGGCAAACTGAGAATACCAGAGGTGCCAAGTACTGAGGGTGATCAGAAGCACGCCAGTGAGCGCTGCGGCGGCGCCGATAACTCGCGACCAGCAGAAGTAAAATACCGGCAAACTCAACGTCGCAAACACTAGTGCGGGCAAACGCGCGGCCCACTCGTTAAAGCCAAAAACACTGAAGGACAGAGTCGTCAGCGCGTAGTAGGCAGGGTTGATCCAGCTCAGATACCGTTTACCGGCCTCGAATACCGTGAAATATTCATCGTACGCGAACTCCCAGACTCCAAGCCCCGCAAGTCGCATGCCCAGACCAACGAGGCAAACAGTTGTTAGAAGCAACAACTGCGCAGAAGACGCCTGACCGCATACTTCTGTGTCGCTCGTGACTGGCGCGGGGCCGCTCATCGCGCGGTTTCTACCGTGAAGGGCATACTGCTGCCTGATTGTTCGTACCACCGTAGTTTACAGGAGTTTTTCTGTTCCACGATTCTCGGAGACTAACTTTTGTCGTTAAAAGGTGTCAGACACCTTTCTTGCAGCGGTGTGAACCCAACCCAGCGAGGTAATTTCAGGCAGGCGGGGATCCTCCGATCGATAGCTGGATCCCTCCCATCACGACGTCAAGAGCGCGGTTTGAAACGGCGGATGAGTCGGTTGAATCACCGACCCTTTCCATCGTCTTTCGCCCGCACTGCGTAGTGCGTAAACTTGCCCGCCTTCCTTAGCATTTGCGACGACAGGATCCGTGTTGTCACTTCACCGTAATTTCAGCAGACAGACCACGGTCGAGTTGCTGCGGCTCGCCCTGCCGATGGTGGTATCGCAGGGAAGCTTCGCAGTAATGATCTTTACCGATCGCTACTTCATGTCGCAGATCGATCCCGCTCACATGGCGGCGGCGCTGGGTGGCGGTGTGGCGTCGTTCTTCTCGTTTTGTTTCTTCATTGGACTGTTCTCATACGCAAACGCTCTGGCTGCGCAGTACCTGGGCGCGGGCGAGCCGGAGAAATGTCCGAAAGTCGTCACCCAGGGCATGATCATGACGGTGATGAGCGCGCCGTTTCTGACCTTGATTACGTTCCTGGTCGCCGGCATTTTCGAGGGCATGGGGCATGAGCCCGCGCAGGTCGAACTGGAGCGCACGTATTACCTGATTCTGATGTCCGGCGTGCTTGTGACGCTGGCCAAAACCTGCATCTCGTCTTACTTTGCCGGCATCGGCCGGACTCGTGTGGTCATGATATGCAATGTATTCGGCCTGGTTATCAACGTACCGCTCTGCTATGTGATGGTGTTCGGAAAACTGGGGTTCCCGGCGCTCGGGATCGTCGGTGCCGGCGTCTCCACCGTGGTCGCCACGGTCCTTGCGTGCGCGCTTTTTGTCGCGTTCTACTTTCGTAAGGAGCACCGCGACACGTTCGGTGTGCAGCGCTCGTTTTCGCTCGACTTGAAGATCCTGCGACGCTTCTGGCGGCTCGGCTTTCCATCCGGACTGGAACTGTTCCTGAATGTGGCGGCGTTCAACCTGTTTTTGCTCATGTTTCAGTCTTATGGCATTACGGAAGGCGCCGCGGCCGCCATCGTGTTCAACTGGGACATTCTTTCCTTCGTTCCGATGATGGGCCTCAACGTAGGTGTCATCAGCCTGATCGGCCGGTTCGTCGGCGCCAGAGACATGGCGCGTGTCAACGAAGTCATGACCGCTGCGTTCGCTGTTGCTCTGGCGTATTCCGCGTTGCTCGCGGCCATATACATCACGTTTCGATATCCGCTGGTCGAGGTCTTTGCGCCGCCGAGCGGTGACTTTACTGCCATCCGGGAACTGTCCGCCTTCATGATGATAGGCCTTTGCAGCTACATGATGGCCGACGCGGTGATAATCGTGTCCGGCGGCGTCCTACGGGGCGCAGGGGACACGCGCTGGTTGATGGTCGCGTCGGTGTCGCTGCACTGGGCGATGCTCGTCGCTCAGTTTTTCATCATTCGGGTGTTCGAGTTCAGCCCCAGGGTGTCGTGGATCGCATTTGCCGCACTGGTTCTCGCCATCGCCCTGGTTTATGCGCTGCGCCTAAGGGGCGGTCGCTGGCGTGACCCGGAAGCGCTGGAAATGGTAATGGCCGAATAGGCGGGTCTTTGAAGATGGTGGCCAGGGGCGCAATCGAACCACCGACATGCGGATTGTTAAAACGCAGGGATAAGAGGTGTCAGACACCTTTGTTGCTTCCTGTCCCCGGATTCGAATTCGCTCGCATCGCCGTAGTGTGAGCGGCATACTTCCCCACTTCGATCACGCCATTCGTAGAGGGGCATACGGCCATGATTGATGGACCAGGGCGGACACGTCAGCGGGTATTGACCGCGTCGATTATCCTGACCGCGTTAGCAACTTGTGTGTCCTGCACGGACCGGGACTCGGACGTCAGCGTCGAACCGGCCCCCGCCGCCACGCCCCCGCCACTCGTCACGGAATCTCCCCATGCCGCGCCGACACCGGAAGCGCCACTCCCCGTCGCCGACCAGGCCATCGCCGACGAGAGTCGGGTCTCCGACTGGCTGGCCTATGGCGGCACCCACTACGAGCGCCGCTTCAGCCCGCTGACCGACGTCAACGTGGACAACGTCATGGACCTCGAGGTCGACTGGTACGTGGACCTTCCCCGCGATGTCGGCCTCGTCTCGACACCGCTGGTGGTTGACCGGGTCATGTATTTCACCGGGACGATGAACGTGATCCGCGCGGTGGACGCGGTCACCGGCGAACTCAAGTGGGAATTCGATCCGAAGGTCGGCGAGGCTCTGGCCGGCAAACGCCAAGTCGGCTTCGTACACAACCGGGGCATCTCCTTCTACGACGGCAAGATATTTACGGCGACCTACGACGGCCGGCTGATCGCCATCGACGCCGACACCGGCGAAGAGATCTGGTCGACCAGGACCTTCCCGAAAGACTCGGCCCTCTACATCACCGGCGCGCCCAAGGCCTTCAAGGGCAAGGTGCTGATCGGCAACGGCGGCACCGAGATCGGGCCGACCCGCGGCTTCGTCACCGCCTACGACGCGGATACGGGCGAAGAGGCCTGGAAGTTTCATATCGTCCCCGGCAACCCGGCCGACGGCTTCGAGAGTGAGGCCATGGAGATGGCGGCCGAGACCTGGACCGGTGAATGGTGGCGCCACGGCGGCGGCGGCAACGCCTGGCACGGCTTTACCTACGATCCGGACCTGGACGTCCTGTATATCGGCACCGGCAACGGCTCGCCCTGGAACCGGCGTATCCGCAGCCCCGGCGGCGGCGACAATCTGTTCCTGTGCTCCATCGTCGCCCTGGATCCGGACACCGGCGAATATCTGTGGCATTACCAAACCACGCCGGGCGAGACCTGGGACTACAACTCCAACATGGACATCGTCCTGGCCGACCTCACCATCGACGGCAAAGACGTCAAGGCGCTCCTGCACGCCCCCAAGAACGGCTTCTTCTACGTGATCGACCGGGAGACCGGCAAGCTGATCTCCGCGGAACCCTTCGCCGACGTGAACTGGGCGACCCACGTGGATCCCGAGACCGGGCGCCCGGTCGAGGTCGAGGGCGCTCGGTACGAGAAAGGTACCGCCGCCATCGCCCCCGGCCCCTGGGGCGCGCATAGCTGGCACGCCATGTCATTCAATCCCGACACGGGGATGGCGTACATCCCCACCCTGCACATGGCGCTCGGCTTCAACGACC
>CAMYOC010000052.1 GCA_947259915.1 uncultured Gammaproteobacteria bacterium | reverse complement strand
AACGAGATCCTGATCACCAAGTCTTACAAGATCGCCTTCGAGGAATATCGTTACGGCTACGCGGCCGCGTATTCGGTGGTGATCTTTGCGATCCTGCTGATGTACGGGGTATTCCAGACCAAGGTGACCAAAGCCACGGAGGCCAACGCATGAGCGGCAACAAGTCTTTCCGCGGCGGGTCCCACGTGGGTCTGCATATATTCCTGTTGATCTTCGCAATCATCGCCCTTTATCCGGTGCTGTGGGTGTTCACCGTGGCGTTTTCCGGACAACAGAGTCTGGCTTTTGTCGAAGTGCCCAGCGACCCGACCTTTTTCGATCGTCTGCGCGCCATCGTGCCCTGGCCCGAGCAGATGTCGCTGCAAAACTTCCGCGATGTGCTCACCGACCAGCCGTTCCTGCGCTGGATGCTCAATAGCGCGATCGTCGCCGGCGCCACCACGGTGCTGGGTGTATTCCTCGCCTGCACCGCGGCCTACGCCTTCTCGCGTTTCAATTTTCCCGGGCGCAAGGCGGGGATGATGTCGTTCCTGATCTCGCAGATGTTCCCGGGCACGCTGCTGCTGGTGCCGATCTACATCATCATCGTCAGCTGGTTGCATCTGGGCAACAGCTACTTCGGCCTGATCCTGGTCTATTCGGTGACCGCGATCCCGTTCTGCGTGTGGATGATGAAGGGCTATTTCGACACCATCCCGCTGGAGATCGAGGAGTCCGCGATTATGGATGGTGCCTCCAGACAGGTGATCTTTTTCAAGATTATCCTGCCGTTAGCCAAACCGGCGGTGGCGGTGACCGCGCTGTTTTCCTTTATGACGGCCTGGAACGAGTTCATCCTGGCCGCCACCTTCCTCGAGGAGGAGATCAAATATACCGCCCCGGTGGGGCTCAAATTCTTTGTCGGCGGTTTCGCCTCGAAATGGGGCTATTTCGCTGCCGGCTCGATCATTATTTCGCTGCCGGTGGTGCTGCTATTCCTGTATCTGCAGAAATATCTGGTCTCCGGATTGACCGCCGGCGGGGTCAAGGGATGAGGCTCCGGCGGCCTTTCAGGATTTGTCAGTAGGTATTTGTATCAATTGAAAAATCGCGGTACTTCGGTTAATTAGAGTGTCCAGCTCAGGAGGAGTTTTCATGACTATAAGAATCAGACATTTGCTGGCCGGTTGCGCGCTGGGCGCCATGGCAGCCAGCCCGGCTCTCGGGGCGAGCATCGAGTTCAAGGACCCGACCGGGGACGACAACGGTCCCGGCAACTATGTCTATCCGACCGACGCGGTCTACTCGCCCGGTTCCTTCGACATCACTAGTTTCGAAGTAAGCCCGAAGGGCAAGAATGTCGAATTCAAGGTCTGCGTCAACAGCAAGCTGGATGATCCGTGGGGCATGGGGGTCGGTTTCGCGGTGCAGATGGCGGTCGTGTTTATCAACACTGCGGGCGCTGGAAATCAGGGACATCAAGATGGGCTCGCGGGTCTGAATATCAAGTTTGCTCCTGGCCACACCTGGACCCGGGCGGTGGTGCTCTCCCCACAGCAGCAGTCGCGGGTGACAAGTGCATCAGCGGCCGCGTGCCCCTGAAAGATCTGGTGACGGTCAGCGCCGAGGGCATGTCCGATCCCTTCGCCTGGCATTACCAGGTGGTGATGCAGTCCAACGAGGGCTTCCCGGACAAGGCTGACCTGCTGACGCGCAAGGTCAACGAGTTCGAGGGCCAGCATCGCTTTGGTGGGGGTAACGACATGAACTGCGACCCGCACGTGATGGATATTCTGGCGATGCCCGCCGAGGGCAGCGACGCAGAGAAACAGGCGCAGTACGATATGTTGAGCTACGAATGCGACATGGACGGCAACCCGGTCAAGATGGCCACGCTGGAGATGGTCCGCAAGTAGCGGCGACGTCGATCAGACAAGAAAATCAACGAGCCTTCAGGGGAATAGAATGAATAAGAGAAACCTGGCGCTGGCAGCCGCGGTGAGCGCAGCCCTGTGCGCGCCGGCCACGACCGCATCGGCCGGCGAGATGGAGTGGTTCGGGGCCGTCTACGCCAAGTTCCTTGACGGCGATCGGCGTTTCGAGAGCGCGCTATACAACAACGCGGAGACGACACCCGGAGAAGCCGGCGGCGATCAGGGTCAGGGTATCGAGTTCGAATTGATGTTTCGCAACCAGGTCTCCAAACAGGTCGAGATCAGCGGTCGTCTGAAGGCGCGTTTCAACAAGAACTTCTGGACCAATTTTGGCGGTTTCGGTCCCGAGGAAAACGATGAGCGCTCGGCCCAATACGTAAAGATGCGTGGCGTCCGCGCGGTGATCACGCCGGGCTACGAGTGGATCGACTCGGCCACGATCGGTTCGAACGATTTCGGTATGTTCGATGCCATGACCCAGGGCAAGTACCGTTATATCGACCGGGACAACGCCTCGGGTCTGCTGTTCCAGGGTTCGGCGATGGGCAACGATCTGCGCTGGGATCTGGCGCGCGTATCGCTGCCGCGATTGTTCGCCGGCCCGCGCTTCGTCACCCGCGGCGAGGACGACGCGCTCAAGCTCGAGACAAACGATGCGGCCTATGTTGGCCAGCTACGCTGGAATGCCACGCCGGACATCAACACCACTGCGATAGCGGTCTATGTCCGGGACAAGGAAGTGGCGCCGGATGAGCTGCTAAACGACGGCAATAATGAGGATATCCGCGACGGCACCGACGTCGTGACCCGTTACGACAATTCGGTATTGGGGCTCAAGGCCGATTACACCGGTCTCGAATGGCTGGATATTTCCGCGTCCTACTATCGTTCCTGGTACAACGTCGACGATTCGACCTGCGACGGTGACGTCAACGGCAACTGCCGTTTCAGTCCGCTGATCAACGAGAGCGCCAACGACAAGTCCTGGTTCGTCAATCTGGATGTCTCCGACTTCCTGGTCACCGATCTGACCTTCAATATCCAGGGCTTCTTTATCGGCGCCGACTATATGTCGGTCCAGTCAGCCCGCCGCGAACAGGATGTGCTGCTGACCCAGGGCTGGATGAACACGCACCAGTGGGGCCGGCCCGACTACAACTTCGGCAACCGTGAGAATGGTAACGCCACCGCCGGTCTCGGCTATGGCGGCTGGAATGGCGAGACCCAGCAGGTCGCGTCGCTGATGGCGGACAACGACTTTACCGACTTTGACGAGCCGGTGGCCTATGACGTCCATGGTTACAAGGGCATCACCGTGGTGCCCAAGTACACCTGGAACGATATCGAGTTCTCGGCTGAATACACCTATCTCGACTACGACACCAACTGGCAGGCCTGCGGCGGGCAGATCGACAACGCCACCGGCCAGGGCTACCGCACTTCCTGCGGCAAATACCCCCGCAATGAGGGTATCCATGCCTGGGGTCTGGGCGGCGACTGGCGCGCACCGTATTCGATGTACCAGGATCGCGAGACCCAGCAGTTCGGTTTCAACATGGACTATGTCTGGGATATCGGCAATGGCATCGATCTGGGTCTCCGTTATCAGTTCATCAAGGATGACGACGATCGGGTCAAGAGCGAGGCCGGTCTCGTCGATGCCTACGGCGACGGCTATGCCAGCGGCGTGACCAACCCGGACTGGATCCCGAACTTCTCCCAGCAGTGGGGTGACTGCACCGGCTGTGACAACCGCAAGGCTGAGTACGCGCTTTATGGCTTTAGCGTCGGCTATCAGCTGCACCCGGATCTGTATGCCACGATCCTGTATGACTACTGGGATACCGATCTGGTCGACGGCACCATCGACACCGCGCCGGTCGGCCTCGGCTTCGAGGGCAGTAACGACTTCGGCTACGCGGAGTACCTCACCGGCGATCACAGCAAGAATCGGATCGGCCTGGTGCTGAACTACTTCCTCTCGGGCGTCGAGTTCGGCGCGTCGGCGGACTGGCTGTGGGGGGACTTCGATCCCGAGTTCTACGTCAATGACAACGGCCGCCGCGCGAAGCTGAACCCGACCGGCGACTTCGTGGTGACGCCGCTGGGCAATATCTCCACCGATGAAGTTGACCTCAATCAGTATCGCCTGAAGGCGTTTATGAAAGTGAGCTTCTGAGCAGGCTCTGATAGCATCGAGGGCGGCCTTGGCATCAGGGCTGCCCTTTTTTATTCAGGCTATGAAGTACCGCGAAAAAACTCTGTCCCAGGTCTTGTGCTTTATGCTGCTGGCACTGGGTGCCGGGCACGGAGACGCTCAGGCCAAAGACCTGTTCGTGCTCGACGATCCGCGTGGCGACGACTTCGGTTCCGGTGATCTGGTCTATCCGAACAGCGGACTGATCGAGCACGGGACACTCGATCTGATGTCCTTCCGTGCCTATGAGGACAAGGGGGGCACCTGGTTCCGGGCACGGATGGCAAAACGCATCGCCAGCCCCAAAGGTCTCTCTACCTATATCGGCCACGAGCCGCTGGACAAACTGGCCCGTCACGGCTTTTTCACCTTCAATATCGACGTCTATATTGATCAGGATCGGATAACAGGTTCCGGCCGCGTCGACACCTTGCCGGGGCGGCTGGTCGATGTGGCCGACGAGGACGCGTGGGAAAAGGCGGTGATTCTGACGCCGCGGCCCGAGGTCGCGCGCGCCTATTACAAGCTACATCTCGAGAAACAGGCTGAGGATGCGCTGCGTGCCGAATTCGGTCGGGTGACCAAAGATCAGCTAAAGGCCTCTCAGGAACAGGTCGAGGCGCAGTTGACCGAGCAGTTCCTGTTCCCGAACAAGATCCGCATCCGTGGCAGCCGGGACATCGAGTTCTTTGTGCCTGACGCGTTCCTGCGCGGTACCGCCAGCGCCGACTGGGGCTACTCGGTGTTCGTCACCGGCTGCGAGGTCGAACAATTGTCCAAGGTGGTCAATCTCACCCCGGGCCAGTTCAGCCTGATGGTGGTGCCGGCCGCATTTGGTCGCCACCAGGACCGGTTTGGGATCGTCAATGACGGCGACGTCAACCAGCCGCCGGTGATCGATCTGCTTGCACCCAGCGTGGCCCAACAACAGCGCGCCTTGTCTGATTACAACGTGGTCGAGCAGCGGCTGGCGGTCGTGCCCGGCATCAGTCCGGGTGGGGTGCCATCGTCGCCTGGTGTTCCCGGCGCCCCGGCCCGCGTTTCCGCGACCACGCCGGCGTCTCCCGCTGCGGGCCGCGGCGTCACGACATCGGCGCCGCGCGCGGGTGCATCGCCGCCAGCGACCGCCGCTCCGGTGCCCGCGAGTTCGGGACGCAGGACGATCCCGGACCGCTTGCGCACCCTGAACGCCTTGCGCGACGATGGCCTCGTCACAGACGCCGAATACGAGGCGCTGCGCCAGAAGATTCTCGCCGAGCTCTAGTCGGCCGGATCGCAGTCCAGGCCAGGGTACTGAACACGGTGCCGTCGGCCGTGATGGGAGGGGAGATGACGGATCCAGGTTTGATCGAGTGGCTGCGCCAGCTGCGCGGGATCGAGCGTGGCTACACCGATTATCGAGGTCAGCCACAACAGGTCTCCGAGCACAGCATCGAGCGTCTGCTCGAGGCGATGGGCCATGATCTCGCCGACGAGAGCGCGCTTTGGGCCCGGGCCAGGGAACTCGATGAACGACCCTGGCGGCAGGTGTTGCCGCCGGTCGTGGTGCGCCGGCTGGCCCGGGATCGACACATCCCGTTCACCGTAATGCAGCCGCTGTTGCCACGTCTGCGGTGGCGCATCCGGATGGAGGACGGCGCGTTACGGGAGGGTGAGATCAAGCTGCCGACGCTGCCAGTGCTCGGCGAGCGCGTGCTCGACGATGTGGGCTTCTCTCGTCTGGCCTTCGAGCTGCCGTCGGACCTGCCGCTTGGCTACCATCGGCTGCGACTGGAGACCCCTGAGGGCGATCCGCTGGGCGAAACCCGGCTGATCCTCGCGCCTGAGCGCTGTTACGAGCCACCTGCCGTTGCCGAGGGTCGGCGACTCTGGGGCGTGGCGCTACAGCTGTATAGCGTCCGTTCCCGCCGCAACTGGGGCGTCGGTGACTTCACCGATCTGGCAATGTTGGCCAGCGAGACGGGAGCCATGGGCGCCGACCTGCTGGGACTGAATCCGCTCCATGCACTGTTCCCCGCCGACCCCGGTTTGAACAGCCCATACAGCCCGGCCACCCGCGAGTTCATCAATACCATCTATATCGATCCCGCGGCGATCCCGGAATTCAGCGTTTGCGAGGCGGCTTCTGCGCTCGTCTCCAGCCCCGCATTCCAGCAACGGCTGGCAGGGCTAAGGGAGCCGGACTACGTCGACTATGCTGGCGTCTGGGCGGCCAAGGACGAGATCCTCATGCTGGTTTTCGACCAGTTCGAGACCGCCGCCACATCGCGACGCAGGGATGAGTTCGAAGATTTTATTAACAAACATGGTCAAGCCCTTGAAAATTTAGCCATTTTCTATGCTCTCCAGACTCACTTTACGGAATCGGGGCGACCCGGGGGCTGGCAGGCCTGGCCGCCCGCCTATCAAACGCCAGACAGTGACACGGTGGCGGCTTTCAGACGCTCCCACTGGCGGCCGATCCGCTACTTCATGTTCCTGCAGTGGATCGCCAGCCAACAGCTCGACGTCGCGGAACAGAAGACTCGGGATGCCGGGATGGCGGTCGGTCTGTACCGGGATCTGGCGGTGGGCATCGACGCCGGCGGCGCCAACGCCTGGGCCGATCACCAGCTCTACAGCACCGGGGCGAGTATCGGCGCGCCGCCGGATCCGCTGGCGCTGAGCGGCCAGGACTGGGGGATCCCGCCGATGCGGCCGGACGTGTTGCGTGATCGGGGATACCAGCCGTTTGTCGATCTGCTGCGGGCCAACATGGGTCATGGCGGGTCGCTGCGCATCGATCATGTGATGGTGCTTTACCGGCTCTGGTGGGTGCCGGCGGGACAGCCGTCGTCGGAGGGCGCCTATGTCTATTACGACCTGCATGATCTGATGGCGATCCTCGCGCTGGAGAGCCAGCGCCATCGCTGTCTGGTCATCGGTGAGGACCTGGGCGTGGTGCCGGAGGCGATCCGCCAGGCGATGCCGGATTTCGGCGTGTTCTCCTATCGGGTTTTCTACTTCGAGTGGGAGGATGACGGCAGGGCACTGGATCCGGCCTCCTATCCGCGTCACGCGCTGGTTACGATCACCACCCACGACCTGCCGTCGCTGGTCAGTTTCTGGCATGGCACCGATATCGCGCTGCGCGAGCAACTCAAGCTGTATCCCGACGACGCGCTGCGAGAGGCGGTAGCCCGCGACCGGCTCAGAGATCGGCAGGCGATCATCGAGGCGCTCCATCGCCAGGGTCTGTTGCCGGCGGCGGTGTCAGAACAGCCAGCATCGGCCGCAAACATGAGCGCGGAGTTGAGCAGTGCGATCCAGGCTTATCTGGCTCGCAGCCATGCATCGATCATGATGGTCCAGCCCGAGGACTGGCTGCACATGGATGCGCCGGTCAACGTGCCCGGGACCAGCGATGAGCATCCCAACTGGCAGCGCAAACTCAGCATGGATCTGGAGGACTGGCTGCAAAGCTCGTCGGTCAAAGCGGTGGCCGGACGCATCTCGGCGGAACGCAACGCCGGGCGTTGATCGTGCTGCTGCGCTTCGCCGGAGCCACGCCTTGAAGCTGCAGGTCGCGTCAAAAAAAGATTTCCCGACCGGCCTTATGCTGCCGTGGGAGCAGTCGTTAAAAGACTGGGACGTGAAGAGTCTGGTCACGATCTCGCACGGCTTGTCCCGCAACATCGTCCGTTTCGCCTCCTACCGGGATGTGGTCTACGCGATCAAGGAGACCAGCGAACGGCTGGCGCTACGCGAATACGCTCTGCTGCGACAGCTCGAGGACATGGGTCTGCCGGTGGTGCAGGCGGTCAGCGTCGTCACCGAGCGCGCCAGCCTGCCGAACGCATCGCCGGCGGTCACCGAGCGGGGGCTGCTGGTGACACGCTATCTGGACCGCTCGCTGCCCTTGCGCAGCCTGATCACCAGCGGTGCCAGCAACGAACAGGCGCAGAATCTGATGGATGCGGTAGCCGAGCTGCTGGTCCGCCTCCATCTGGCCGGGTTTTACTGGGGCGATTGTTCGCTATCGAATACGCTGTTCCGGCTCGACGCCGGGCTCTATGCGGCGTATCTGGTCGACGCCGAAACCGGCGAGATCCATGACACCCTGAGCCCGGGGCAACGGCGTCTCGATCTGGACATCGCCGCCGAGAACCTGGGTGGCGAGCTGCTGGATCTGGATGCCGGCTTCGGGCTCCCGGAGGGTGTGGACCCGATCGAGACCGCGCTGTCCGTGGAGGCACGTTATCAGGCGCTGTGGGACGAGATCGCTCATGATGAGATTTTCGCGCCGGACGAGCAATACCGTATCGATGCCCGTATCCGGCGGCTCAACCAGCTTGGCTATGATGTCGATGAGCTGGAGATCGAGACGCTGGCGGACGGTCAGCTCCGGGTCCACGCCGATGTGGTGGAAGCGGGCTACCATCGGCGTCTGGTCAAGTCTCTGACCGGGCTCGAGGTGCAGGAGAATCAGGCCCGGCGACTGCTCAACGATATGTACAGTTTCCGTGCCTGGCAGACCGGCGTGCAGGGCCAGGATATCCCCGAGACTACCTCCGCGTTCCGCTGGTTTGCCGAGATCTACCGGCCCACGCTGGATGCGATCCCCGATGAATATCGGGGCAAGCTGGACGACGCCGAGATCTTTCACCAGCTGCTCGAGCACCGCTGGTATATGTCCGAGCAAGAGGGTCGGGAAGTATCGCTGGACGAGGTCATCCCGGCTTATGTCGATGCAGTGCTGGCCGGGCTGCCTGAGCCGGAGCTCACTACCAACCCGCTGGCCGTGTCCGTGGATCTTTGAGCCGGACCCGATTATTGCGGCCGCGGAAACCTTCGTGCGACGATACCGGCCGCATCAGCCAGCCGGGACTATCCATGCCAGACCGAATCATCCATACCGTCGCTGCGGCATTTTTGACGCTCATCGCCGCATGGCCCGGACCGGCCCGGGCGGAGATCGCGACCGCCGCCGACTGGCAGACCGACTGTGCCGCCTATATCGCGATCCTCTCCGGCACCGGTGGCGGTGACGACCTGGATATCACCTATTGTCTTGGCCAGACACTCGGCATCGTGGCCGGGTTCGAAACCGGCAGCCGGATCGGTGCATTGAGCATGGCGTCGCTGCTGACCGTGTTGCTCGGGCTCGATGGCGAGAAAGTGTTCCAGCTGTTTGGCGAAACCAGCGAGCAGGAACTGCTGGGCTACTGTGTCGATGACGAGCCCAGCGGCAGTCGCTACATCATGATCCTGTCGGATTATCTCGGCCGGCATCCGGATAAACTCGAGCTGCCGGTCACCGCGGTGTTTTTCGAGGCGCTTCAGGACGCCTATCCCTGTGCGGATGCCACAGAGGAGACCGGGGATGCCGCCGGCGAGGCTGCGGACCAGGCCCAAAACGAACAATAAACAACCTTAATATTAGCCCGCAAGGTCCTGACAGATAATTAGTTCTTTCCTCAAAGTTCCGGCGATCCCGGATGCCGGATCCGGCGCCACGGTGGTCACCGCGACCCGGCGGCTGGCGCGTTTTCTCCGCGAGCAGGACGATCGCCGTCAGCTGGCGGCCGGGGCCCAGGCCTGGTTGCCGCTGGATGTGTTGCCCTGGGAGGCGTGGCTGGAACGGGAATGGCGTCGTTGCCGCGGTCTCGGCGCCACCGACTGCGATCACCGCTTGCTGAGTGTCGAGCAGGAGCGGGTGGTGTGGGAACAGGTCACCGGCAGTCTGCCCGGCCTGGACGCGTTGCTAATGCCCGGACAGGCCGCGCGCGAGGCGATGAACGCCTGGGGTCTGGTCAAACACTATGCTATCAGCCGCGAGACCTTGACCGCGCGGATGGGACCGGACACGCGCTTGTTTGTTGCGGCGGCGGATCGCTTTAGCGAGCGTTGCCGGGAGCACAGCTGGGCCCTGTCCGCGGATCTGGCCTGGCAGTTCGCGGCCGCGATCAAGGGCGGAACCCCGTCGCCCGGTCGTCTGCTGCTTGCGGGTTTCGACCGCTTCACGCCGGCACAATCACATCTGCTCGAGTGTTTGCGGGCCACCGGGGTGCGCATCGAAACCTGGGCGCCGATCGCGTCCACCGCGACGCCCCGGGTGCTGGCCTGCGCCGATCCCGCTCGTGAACTGGCCGCGGCGGCAGACTGGGCCGCGGCCATGGTCAGGGCGCGCCCGGATTCGATCATCGGCCTCGTATTGCTGGATCTCGAGCAACGGCGCGACGCCGTGGTTGATGCGCTCGGTGACGCGATGGCGCCGGCCCAGGTACTGCCAGGTTTCTCAAGTGATCCGCGGGCGTGGAATCTGTCCCTCGGTTTGCCGCTGTGCGAATGGTCGCTGGTCGATACCGCGTTGCTGTCGCTCACATTGTGTCTGCGTCGGGGCAGCCACACTGACATCGGTCGCGTGCTGCGCTCACCCTATCTGGGCGACGGCATGGGTGAGGCCGGTCCGCGGGCTTTGCTCGATCTCTGGTTGCGCGAGCAGAGCGTCTGCGAACTCGATCTGAGCGGCTTGTCGCGGCTGAGCAGCGGCGACGCGGGTGGTCGCCGACCGATGGTGCCGGCCCTGGCCGCGCGTTTGCAAACGCTCGATGCACTCGAGGTTGACCGTCTGGACCCGCGCACCATGGACCAATGGGCGGGTCTGTTCGGCAGGGTGCTGACCGCGCTCGGCTGGCCCGGCGAGCGGCCGCTGAGTTCGGCTGAATTTCAGACCGTGGCCAAGTGGCGGGAGCTGCTTGCACGGCTGGCAGGCCTGGCGACGGTGAGCGGGCGTGTACGCGGTATCGCCGCGCTGGAACAGCTCCGCCGCATGGCCACCGACACGCTGTTTCAGCCGGAGACGCCGTCGGCCCCGGTGCAGGTGCTCGGCCTGCGCGAGACGCCGGGGATGCACTTCGATGCGCTTTGGGTCGGCGGTCTCCATGACCAGGCCTGGCCACGACCACTGCGCCCAAATCCGCTGCTGCCGGTCAGAGTGCAGCGGGAGGCGGGGATGCCGCGTTGTTGTCCGCAGACGGAGCTCGAATTCGCGCACACACAATGCCGGGTCATGGCCGACGCCACGGGCGAGCTGATCTTCAGTTGGCCGCGTACCGAGCAGGATGAAGTCCTGCGGCCTTCGTCGCTGCTGACGGGTCTGCCGACCGCGGAGGCCGAGCCCGGGCGTGCCGGTCTGGCACCGTTGCTACAAGCCAGCGGCCGGCTGGAATCATTGAACGACTATCGCATGCGCCCCTGGCCGGCGACGACGACGGTCCGCGGCGGCAGCGGCGTGCTTCGCTCGCAGTCGGCCTGTCCGTTTCAGGCGCAGGCCCGATATCGGCTAAGAGCGACCGATATCCCGGTGCCAACGCCAGGTATCTCGCCGCTGCAGAGCGGACAGATCGTGCATCTGGCGCTACAGACGCTGTGGCTTCAATGGCAGAGGCCGGAGCAGCCACGCGCCATGGGCGCGGAGGCTCGGCGGGACGCGGTCGACGCCGCGCTGGCAGCGGCCGTGCGTCAGACGCTCGGCGGAACGGCGGATGCGATTCCGGCCATGCTCGAGCTGGAGCGGACGCGATGGCGCGAGCGGATCCTGCAGTTGCTGGACCAGGACCTGCGGCGTGAGCCGTTCCGGATCGAGGCGCTGGAGGCGGACAGCGAGGCGGAGCTCGGTGGGCTCAAATTCCGGATGCGTCTTGACCGGGTCGACCGTCTCGACGGGGGCGACCTGCTGTATCTCGATTACAAGACAGGCAAAGCCGCCGTCGGTGACTGGCTTGGTGAACGGCCGCGCGAGCCACAACTGCCGATGTATGCGGTGCTTGGCCCGCAGGCGGTCGCGGGTGTGGCCTTCGGCAGTCTCGCCGTTGGTGACGTGGGCTATCGCGGTCTCGCGCGCAGCGAGATCGCGGGCACCGGGATCCTCTCACCGGGTTCCGCCCGGCGCATCGATGCCGCCGATTGGGACGCGCTGCGGGCACGCTGGGAACAGGATCTGTCGCGGCTGGCACAGGCCTTCGCCGCGGGCGACGCCCGGGTAGACCCACGCCGGACCAGCGAGGATTGCCGCTGGTGTCAGTTGTCGATCCTGTGCCGGCGCCACGAGCTGCAAGATCGGGGAGCACTGGAAGATGCCTGAGCTGGCCGACCGGACGGCGCGCGAGGCGGCGCTGGATCCAGGCAGGAGCTTTATCGTCCAGGCGCCGGCGGGTTCCGGCAAGACGGAGCTATTGACACAGCGCTATCTGGCGCTGCTGGCGACGGTGGACGCGCCCGAAGAAATACTGGCGATGACCTTCACCCGCAAGGCAGCAGGGGAGATGCGCGAGCGCATCCTGCAGGCGTTGACGCGGGCCGCAGACGAGACCGAGCCTGCTGCCGGGCATGAGGCATTGACCTGGCGGCTGGCGCGCGCCGCGCGCGAGCGGGCGATCGCCGGAGCCTGGCATCTCGATCAGTCGCCGGGACGGCTGCGGGTGATGACCATCGATGCGCTGCACGCGATGCTCAGCCGGCAGATGCCGATCCTGTCCGGGGCCGGTGGCGCGCTGGTCATCAGCCAGCGGCCGGGCGTGCTCTACGAACTGGCAGCCCGCCAGACCCTGCGACGGATCGGCGACGATACTGCTGCCGGCCGCGCCGGTCGCGAATTGTTGCGTCATCTGGACAACCGCTTCGACCGTGCGGAGGCGATGCTGGCGAGCCTGCTCGGTCGCCGCGATCAATGGCTCAGTCGCGTCGCGGGCCCGGGAGCGATGGATGAGGAGGCGCGCCGGGACTGGCTCGAGGGCAGCCTGCAGCGGCAGATAACGGCGGAGCTCAGCGATCTGCGCGAATGCTTCCCGGATGCATTGGTCGAGGAGCTGCCGGTGCTCGCGGCATCCGCCGGCCGCACGCTGCAACAGACAGAATCAGCATCGGCCATCGTCGCCTGCGCCGACATGAGTAGTCTCCCGGCGACCGGCGAAGTCGCATTGGCGCAGTGGCGGGGACTCGCGGATCTGTTGTTGACCAGGAGCGGCGACTGGCGCAAGCGGGTCACAAAGGCGGTCGGGATGCCGCCGGGGAGCAAGGAGAAAGCGGCGCTGGAGAGCGTGCTCGAGACACTGGCCGAGGAGGACTTACTGCGCCAGCGTCTGCACCAGGTTCGCGACCTGCCGGGCTGGCGCTACGCGCCGGGCCAGTGGCACATCCTCGGTTGTCTGTTGACGTTGTTGCCGACCACGGCTGCGGAACTGGAGCTGGTGATGCGGGAGCGAGGCGAGGCGGATTACGTGGCGGTCGCGCACGCGGCCAGACGCGCGTTGGGCGACGACGACGCGCCTACCGACCTCGCGCTCGCGCTGGACTACCGCGTCCGCCACGTGTTGCTCGATGAATTCCAGGATACCTCCAGCGGTCAGGTGCAGCTGTTACGGCGGCTGACCGCCGGCTGGGAACAGGGTGATGGTCGCAGCCTGTTCTGCGTTGGTGATCCGATGCAGTCGATCTACGCATTCCGCGAGGCCGAGGTGGGTCTGTTCCTGCAGGTCCGGCGCGAGGGCCGTGTCAATGAAGTCGCTATCCAGGACCTGGTGCTGGAGGTGAACTTCCGCTCCGACCGGGGGCTGGTGAGCTGGGTCAACGAAGCGCTGGGCGCCATCATGCCGGCAATCGAAGATCCGCGTCTGGGCGCGGTCAGCTTCACCCCGGCCCGGGCCTGGCACGGCGGTGGTGAGCAGGCGCCCGTCGAGTTTCATGCGTTCGCCGACGATAGCGGCGGCCTCGCCGAGGCGGCGCGCGTGGTCGAGGTGATCGAGTCGTTGCATGAGCGTGATCCTGCCGCAACCATCGCGGTACTGGTGCGTGCCCGGGGTCATCTTGCGGAAATCGTCTCGCTGCTCAAGCAGGCTGGCGTGAGCTATCGCGCGGTGGACATCGAGCCGCTGGCCCGGCGCCCGGTCATCCAGGATCTGATGGCGCTTACCCGTGCCATCGTTCATCACGGCGACCGCACAGCCTGGCTGGCGATCCTGCGCGCGCCCTGGTGCGGTCTGAGCCTCGATGAGATCGAGACGGTGGCGGGCGATCCCGGGCAGACCGTATGGCAATCGATCCAGGCGGCGGCTGCGACCGGCATGCTGCAGTCGGATGCAGCGGACCGGCTTGGCCGCCTTTGCGGAGTGCTGGCCTCAGCCCTGGACGAACGTGGCCGCCGGCCACTGCATCGTCTGGTGCAAGGCGCCTGGCTGGGACTCGGCGGTCCGGCTGCGCTGACCCGGGCGTCCGATCTGGATGACACCGACACCTATTTCCGGCGCTTGCACAGTCTGCAGGTCGCCGGCGATCTGGACGACGTGGCCACTCTGGAATCCCGGCTCGACGATCTGTTCGCCGCGCCCGATCCGGCTGCGGCGGAGGCTGTGCAATTGATGACGGTGCACAAGGCGAAGGGGCTGCAATTCGATCATGTGTTGTTGCCGGGTCTGCACCGCGTGACCACGGGCGGGGAGACCCAGTTGTTGCATTGGCTGGAGTTCTCGCGCCCGGATGGTGGCTCCGACCTGCTGCTGGCTACCGTCGAAGAACGCGGCGCGGATCGGGATCCGCTGCATCAATTTCTCAAGCGTCTGGAGTTGCGTAAGAGCGCCTTCGAGCTCGAGCGGCTGTTGTATGTGGCTGTGACCCGGCCGCGCCATCAGCTACACCTTTTCGCGTCACTGCAGGTGACAGAGGGAGAGGACGGTGTGGAGGTCCGGGCGCCATCCCGCGGCTCGATGCTGCACCTGTTGTGGCCCGGCCAACAGCGCCACTTTGTCGACGCACTCGATCGCAACGATACGACGATCCCGGTGACACCGGCGCGAGCGGAGCCCTGCGTCATGCGCCTCGCAGCCGATTGGTCCTCGCCGCCGCTGCCCGAGCCGCTGGCCTGGAACGTGGCGGCGCTACCCGAGGCGCCGGAGGAGGCGGGTGTCGAGTTCTGGTGGGCGGGTCGTGCCGGTCGTGCCGTGGGCACGGTGACGCATCGTTGGCTGGAACGGATCGCCGCGGAGGGCGTCGACCGATGGAGCCTGGCGCGTGTGGCCAGCATCGAGTCGTCCCTGGAACGCGCGCTGGCCGAACACGGCATCGGCGGCGAGCTGTTGCAACAGGCGGTGAAGAAGGTTGTGACTGCACTCGGCAACACGCTGAGCGACGAACGCGGGCGCTGGATTCTTTGCTCCGCCCACCAGGACGCCCACAGCGAATTGGCCATCGCCGGCGAGATCGATGGCGCGGTGGCGCATCTCAGTATCGATCGCTGCTTCCGGGACGCCGGCGGCAAGCGCTGGATCGTCGACTTCAAGACTGGTGTTCATGAGGGCGCCGATCTGGACGCTTTTCTCGATCGTGAAGTGGAACGTTATCGACCGCAGCTCGAGCGCTATGCGGAGCTGATATCCCGCGTCCATCCCGGTGAGTCGCTGCGGACAGGACTGTATTTTCCGCTGCACCAGGCCTGGCGCAGCTGGACACCGCTGACCGGCTCAGAGTGAGCCGCGCTGCAGGAAGGGATAAAAGCCGTTGGGATCGGGGGCGCCAAGAAACTGCAGACCCTGGCGGATATCTTGCGGCGCGTCGTCCCGCGCCTTGACCCGGCCGCTGACCGTATAGCTACCGTCGGCCTGGAGTTCGAGCCGGCCGTCCTCGACGATCAACGGTCCGGAAACGGCGCTCAGGGCGCCGCTAAAAGGCGGCGATTGCTCCGCCGGAACATCGAGTTCCAGCGTGCCCAGATCGACGTCTGTCAGGCCGATCGGGCTCAGGCTGTCGACCACCACGCGCCCGGCGAGGGCAGTCAACATGCCGTCTTCCAGCTCCAGGATCGGCAGGTTGAGCGTCAGGTTCCCGCCGGTGCCGGCCAGTTCGACCAGATCGGCGATGCCGGCGAGCGGGCTGGCCGCGGTGAGATTGGCAACGGTAACCGAGCCGCTGGTGGTGACCGCCACCTCGGCCCGGGCGAACCCGGAGGCCCGGCTCAGCTCGATCTGCCAGCGCGGGCGTCCGCCGAGCAGGCTGAACAAGTGCGCGTCCCAGCTGAGGGCGCCGACCGGGTGACCATCGATGTTTAGCTGAGTAGCGGTGCCCTGCCAGACCGTCCCGCGCAGACCGCTCAAGGCCACGTTCTCCGGCAGCAGCCAGCCGACCGCCACCCGCGCCGGCCACAACATGAGCAGAAACAAGAGCAGCAAGATGGCCCCGACGGCCACCAGCAGGAGGGGTTTTCGCATCAGCCCGGCTGCCTCAGGATCAGGCTGGCCGTCACCGTGCCGTCGGCGTTGCCGCGTTCAATCGATGCGGAGTCCAGGGCCAGACCGTAACTGCCCTGCAGCTGTCCCAGCCAGCGGGCGAGGGCATCGAACGGCGCCGACTCCAGCCGCACCCGTATGCTGTCTTCTCCGACCGGCTGGTTACGGGTCAGGGACTGACCGAGCCCCAGCTGGCGGGCGCTGCGATCGATCACCACGACCAGGGATTGATCGGGGTCGCCGGCCCCCGCGGTGACGCCCCCGCTGGCCTTGAGTTCGGCCGCCGCACTCAACATCCATTCCAGATCCGACTGTTTACGGGTGACGCGCTCGGCGCGCTCGGTCGCGCTGGAACCGAGGGGATGAAGCACCAGCCCCCAGAACAAAATCAGTACGGATACCGCCGCGCCGGCGCTGACAAAGAGCCGCTCGCGGGGCGCCAGGTTCTCGAACCAGTCCCTCATGCGCCGCCCTCCGACACCTGGATCCGGCCTTCCACCGTATCGCCGCGGGGATTGGCGGAGAGGATCTCGGCATCGAGCCGGCCGCCGGCCTCGACCTGCCGTGACACCCGGTCCAGGGTTTCGACGCCGGGCACCGCAATTTTGAGTTCCATGATCCCGTTGCGGAAGCTGAGCGATTCGAGCCGGGCTTCCGGTTCGGCGACCAGGGCGCGGCTGACCACTTCCATGATGGCGAGGAACGGCGCGTCACTGCCGCCGCCGGCGGCGCGGATCGCGCGCAGCCGCGTCTCCATCTGGCCGCGGGCATTGACCACCCGGCTGACGTCGGGCATGGCCTCGCGGAAAACGGTCTGGATCGACGTATCCAGATGTTCTTCCTCGGCCTTGAGCTGAAACAATTCCGACCCCTGCCTGACCACCACCAGCGCGATCAGCGCCAGCAACAACGCCGCGGCGGTCCGCCAGGGTTTGAGCATGCGCTGCATGCCGGTACGTGGCGCAAAATCACCCTGCAACAGGTTGACGCCCGGCTCGCGGATCGCGGTCGTGGCCAACAGGGGCAGCGCGCCATCGGGCAGCAGCTTGATCTCCAGGCTGGTCAGTGTGTCGCGCAGCGCATCGAGTTCCGCGCCGAAACGTGCCTGATCCGTGGCGTCGAGATAGACAGTAAGGTGGGCGCCGCCGTCGATCTCGCTGTCCCGGGGGTCGCCGAAAATCAGGAACTCCTCGACTGAGTCGCCTTCCACGCGCAGGGCCGTTTCCCCGGGTCGACGGATCAGACAGGCACCGTCCTCGATGACCCAGATCGTCGAGGTCGGCGACGACGGCACTACGGATGGTTCCGCCATCACGGCCGATACTTCGATGCCGGATCGCTCAAACATGTCGATCCAGCCCTGCAGCCGCTCGCGGCGGACCGCGACAGCGGCGAGCGTGCCGTCCGGCTCGCGTCGCCCGGCGGCGAAGTGCATGAGCTCCAGATCGTCGGCCACCTGTTCTTCCAGCGCGAAGGGCAGGGCCTGGCGCATGCGCGCGGCGCCGCGCACCGGAAGATCGACTCGCGTCACCAGCACCTGGTCCGCTGGGGTCAGCGCGATGACGCGACGCTGGGCCGCCAGATCGGCGGCTTCTTCCAGATGACCATGGGCCACGGCACCCGCCCGGGCGCCGCTGGCATCGAGCACCAGCCAGCTCGCTGTGTCGGCGTCCGTATTCAGTCTGATGGTCAGGACTTCGGCCATGTTCAATCGGTTCCGTAGCTGCGCAGGAGCGGGCGGATGGCGCCGGCTCCCTGGCGCTCGAGCAGACTGTACATGGCCAAATCCACACTGCCAATATTGACCCGCACCCTGAGCCGGAAATAGCGGCTGGATACGCCCAGCGCCACCGCTCGATCTGCAGGCAGAATCTCCTCGAGTTCGTTCAGATCTTCATAGCCTTCCTCGGGCCGGTCTTCGGTGACGCGGGTGGCATCGCTCAGCGAAAAGTCCTCCGACACCGAGGCCAGTACCGGAGCCGAGGCGGTATTGACGTTGATTGGCGTACCCCGGGGCAGCGCGGTGATATAGGGCCGCAGCGTATCGAAAGCTTCTTTGTCCATATCCGGCAGCGACATCAGCTCTGTCACGCTGGTAACCGGCATGTTCGGCGTGCGGTAACCCGGGATCTGGCTCAGGTAGGTCGAATCCTCGGCGCCATCCGGGAAGCTGGGCTCGATGTTGGTGTCGATCCAGTCGGCGGCGAGGCCGGCCCAGCGCCGGTCCAGATCGAGCGACTCGAGCAGACGCTGGAATTGCTCGACCACCGCCGGGTCGATCTCGCCGTTGGCGTCTACCAGGTTGTTCAAATTGAAACGGCCTTGCAGATCCTCCAGGCCCCCGTCGATCGCACCGCCGTCTATCGGCAGCGGCGGCAGATCGGTGGCCCAGGGCTCGCCGGGGTGATCGACACTGTTGTCTTCGGCATCCTCCGAGAGGATGCGTATCGACCAGGCTTCCGCGCCCAGCGCATACATCTGCGCCTGCTCCGAATAGAGCGTGGCCTCGGTGCGGCGCAGGTCCAGATCGAAGTCAGACATGGCGGCGGCCACCAGCACCGTGGCCAACGCGACAATCAGCAGTGCCGTGATCACGGCTACGCCGTCCTGTCTGCGCGGCGCTGCGCTCATCCGGCGATCTCCACCAGCCGCACGATCTCGCCCCAGCCCTCGAGGTCCAGGGTGATCTCTACCGCCACCGGCAGATTGCGCGTGGTCTCGGCGTCCCTGGAGCCGCCCGCGGAGTCAAAATCATTGTTCGGCCAGACTTCGCTCCACTCACCACCCTCGATCAGAAAGCGCAGACGCAGTTCGCGTACGCCGCCGATCAGCTCCAGTTCTTCCGGCTCCTGGTTGAGCAGACGGTCGAGTACCGGCCATTGCGAGCGGATCAGCTTTTCCTCCTCCACACGATAGGCGACTCGTTGCAGCGTCGGGCGCGGCCGTGCCAGCGGGTTCGGCCAGCCGCCGCGGGTAAACTCGAGCGCGTTTTGCTCCAGCCCGTTGGCGAGCATCGCCGGCTGCCAGCCGTCGCCGAGTTGTTCGCGCACCGGGCGGGGCTGCAGCTGCGACAGATCAAGCACCAGCCGCCGCATGGTGTACTGCACCTGGCGGAGTTGCCCGGCGCTGTCGGCGATGATGGCTTGCTGTCTGGCGACGGCGTTAAAGCCGCCATAGGCCATATAGGAGAAGATCGCGAATACCGCCATCGCCACCAAAATTTCCAGCAGCGTGAATCCGCCGTTGGTACGGGACGCGCGCGTCATTGCCCGTCTTCTCCAGAAGGCTGTTCGTCGTTGCTGCTTCCCTCCCGTGGCGCGCCCCCGGCTTCGCCGTCGACAAAGCCGGCGCCGGCCCAGCCGCTGCGGGCGGCGGAGGGCGCGGGCAGGGTCAAAAAGCCGGTGGCACGGCCGATCACGTTGTCAGGGTCGTCGACATAGCTGACGTCGATATCGATCCGGCGCAGCTGGTCGACGCCGGTCTCCGAGACCCGGGCCTGCCAGCGGTATTCGGCGCTGGCGAATTCCACATCGCCATCGAATTCGCCCACATCCGGCAATTCGCCACTGATGCGGACGCGGGTGATCTCGTTGAGCGCGACCCAGCTGGCCAGGGTCCGCTCTTTCATCTGGATCGTACCGGCGCTGATCCCGATGC
>CAMYOC010000051.1:221164-268297 GCA_947259915.1 uncultured Gammaproteobacteria bacterium | reverse complement strand
GACGGCAACACCGAGTTCCGCGACGACGATAACCCGATATCGGCGGCGGACTTCTTCACTGGCGCTGCCGCCGGCCGCCTGATCGACGTGAAGGGCAGCTGGAACGGGACGCAGCTTGTGGCCGACGAGGCCGAGCTGGAGAACGAAGGCGAACTTGACGACGATTGATTGATGTTCCCGCCGGGCTACTCCGGCGGATGGGCGGGTCCCCACTCCTCCCCCCCGGGGACCCGCCTTTTTTTGTCTGTGTAAGCTGCCGGCGTACTGAGCGTTTGGTATCCTTGCGCCCCGCCCATACCTCCGGAGCCATTTGAATCATGGAATCAGGCAACGAACCGTTCAGCAATCCGCTGGCCAATATCGACTGGACGCATTTTTACCAGCTGGCCGCCGACTTCGGCATCCGGCTGATCGCAGCCCTGGCGATTTTTATCATCGGCCGCTGGGTCGCGCGATGGCTGAGCCGCCTGCTGGAAAAAGGTATGCAAAAGGCCGGCACCGATCACACGCTGATCGTGTTCCTGCGCAATATCGTCTACGTTGGCCTGCTGATATTCGTCATCATCGCCGCCATCGGCCAGCTCGGCGTGCAGACGACCTCCTTCCTCGCCGTGCTAGGTGCCGCCGGTCTTGCGGTCGGTCTCGCCCTGCAGGGCTCGCTGGCCAACTTTGCCGCGGGTGTGCTGATCATCATCTTCAGACCGTTCAAGGTCGGTGATTTTATCGAGGCGGGTGGTATCGCCGGCGTGGTTAAGGCGATTTCGATCTTTACCACCACGCTGCATACGCCGGACAACAAGGTCATCATCGTGCCCAACGCCCAGGTCAATTCCGGCACCATCACCAACTACTCGGCCAATGACACCCGCCGCGTGGATCTGGTGATCGGCGTCAGCTATGGCGACGATCTGGACAAGGTGCGCAGCGTGATTCAGCGGGTGCTGGCCGCCGACGAGCGCGTGCTCAAGGATCCCGCGCCGCAGATCGCGGTGATGGCGCTGGCCGACAGCAGCGTCAACTTTACCGTGCGGCCCTGGGCCAAATCGGCGGACTACTGGGGGCTCTATTTCGATCTGCAGGAACAGATCAAGAAGAACTTTGATAAAGAGGGTATCTCGATCCCGTTCCCGCAACAGGACGTCTACCTCCACCAGGTGTCCAGCTAGACCCGGGTTCGGGATGCTGGAGAAACGGCGGTCTGCGGGCCGCCGTTTTTTGTGGTGTCGCCGGGGTCGCGCCAGGGCCGTGGTCAGTTGCGCCGCCCGCGCCGGTCAGCATCGCGGGTGCCGAACAGCATGGTGACGTTGATACGCCGGTCCTCATAGGTGTCACGGAAGCGGATGTCATCGGTCTTGTGGAACAGGTCCGAGTTGAATACGACGCAGCGATTGGCGCGATAGGGCACGACGATGCGCTCCGCGCCCTCACCCTCCAGATAATCCCGGATGCGTTTTTGTTGCTCGGGATCATACGTATTGTATTCGTCGACACCCCATTCAGCCGGCGCCTCTTTGTCCCAGATCACCATGCCCCCGCTGCCGCTTTCCAGCACGGCTTCGTCCGGCGTGATCCAGAAGTTGACGTTGACCGCGGCGAAATCCGCGTGCATGTCGATACCGCTCATGCGGCTGTCGTACTTGTATGCCCACATCTGCATCAGCAGGTGATCGCCGAATATCTGCGGCAGCTTACGCGGCAGCTCTTCGGCTATCTGCAACAGCAACGGACAATTAAAGCCTTCCTGCAGATAGGCGCCCACATAGCCGCCGCTGTGTTCGAAGTCATACCAGATCGTCGACTCGAGACAAAATGCCCGTAGCTCCCTCAGCGCGTCCGGTGACAGGAAGTCGTCGATCCAGGTCAGACCCGGCGCCCGCTGCCTGTAGTCGTTGCTCACGGTCTTGCTGTCGATCCCCGGGTTGAGAGCGGATCCGCGCACACGCGGCGTAAAGCGGTAGTGTACGCAGCGGTTGTAATACGCACCGATCCGCTGGCGGGCCCGGTCCGGGATGGTCAGCGGCTGGGCATCCGGGATGCGTGCCGGGATGGTGGAGAGCAGGGCATCGTAATCGCTGACCAGCGGTGCCAGGTCGATCGCGGTCGGGATCTCCTGGCCAACGAGATAACGCATCTGCTCCACATCATGGCGCAGCTTCGCCTTTGAGGTGCGGGCCAGATTCAGCCGGAACTCACCCTGGCTGGACCCGGGTGTGCGCAGGATGGCGTGAGCCTTGCGAAATGCCTCTGCCGCTTCCGCGATCCTTGCCGATTCCTTTAGCGCCTGGCCCAGTGCGCGCCATGCCTCCAGGCTTTTTGAATCCGCCCAGGTGGCAGAGCGGGCGGACATCAGCGCGGTCGCTGGCCGCTGCTGTTTGCGCTGGCTGGTGCTGAGCAGGGCCAGCGCGCCAGCCCGCAGGTCGGCGGAGCGTTCGGCCACGCTCCGATAAAGCTGCGCGGCTTGTTCGTGATCCCCGGCCAGTTCGCGGCTCTGCGCCAGTTCCAGTTGGAGTTCGGGGTTGTCCGGATCGAGCGTCAGGCCTTGCTCGAGGATGGTCGCGGCTTCATCGAAGCGGCGCGTGGCCGCGAGCTGGCGCCCAAGACCGACGCGGGCTCGTTTGTTGGCCGGGCTGAACTCGATTACTTTTTTATAGCAGGCGAGGGCTTCGTCCACGCGGCCGGCGGCGCTGCGGATTTGTGCGAGATTCAGCCAGGCTTCGGCCTGCTGCGGTTTGATCTGCACCGAGCGGATCAGAACCCGTTCGGCGTGTTCGTTATGGCCGGTGGCGCGCAACAGAAGGCCGAGATTGGCGAGGATGGATGGGTCGTCGGGCCGTGCCCGGGCCGCGTCGCCGAGCAGTTGCATGGCCTTCTCGAGGAGGCCGCGCTGGTAGCAAAGCATGCCCATATAGTGGGTGGCGTCCACATTGCCCGGCTGGGATGCCAGAACATCCCGATAGCCAGCCTCGGCCGCCACCAGATCGCCTTCCTGATGGGCCTTGACCGAGCGCTTGAGCATTGCCGCGGAATCTTGGATCGCCATACGCGGCGCATTATAGAGCGCGACGCGGATCAATGGCCCGATGATGATCGATCTGCTGCTGTGCCGCGCTTGAGCCGGCGGCGCGCCAGGGTCCGCTCGGACGACGGTATCCGGTCTGTCTCAGCGCCGGGTAGCGGCGACTGCGGCCCGTTCCGCGAGGAACGCGTCGATATTCTGCAGGATTGCGTCGGCCACCGGATGGACCAGGTCTCGCGGCACGCCGGTGGCAGACATGCCCCGGGACCAGGGATCCGAGCCGTCCTGGAGAGGCGGTCCTGCCAGATGCGCGGTGATCTCCTTCTGCGCGAACTGGCTGGCCGGGCGTGTGCCGGTCAACACGACCTCCAGCGCGACGGTGTCACGGGGTGGCTGCCAGTGATCATGAGGCTGCACCGGACCTTCGACCGAAAGAGTCATGCCATAAGCCAGCGCCAGGCCCGGCGCGTCGGCCTGGATGCGACGGCAGATGAATTCGAGGATCTGATCGCCCGGTTCCGGCCGGCACGCCACTACCATCGGCAGGTAATACCGGCCGGTCGCCGCGGCGTTTTCCGCTTTCACGACGATAGGCGCGGTGCTGGCGATGAGAGCCAACAGCGGCAGCAAAGCGCGGAAACGGGATCGATTCGTTTGTGTCATTGGGCGTGCTCTCCATGACCGAGCGCGCGTATGCGGCGGCCCGAACTGGCGCAATTGGACCGATCGTAGCAGCGGGTACGGGGCCACGACCGGCATTAAGTCTCATTTTGTTATGTCGCGGCCGCTTCCGGAACGCAGCGCGGCCCGATTTTCGCGCGGTTCAGCGGCTGAAAGTCGGCCTGCGTCTCAGGCCAGCCGGGCGATTCGGGCGGCAGGATAGCGTTGGATTATGACAAAAATCGAAAAAAAAGCTCTCTATGTGCGTAAAATCGACCATAAGAGGGGAGAATCTCTGTAGAATTCCGATTGCTGCCACCGGATTCGATAACCAGTCAGGGGCTCCGCCGGGGCCCTGTTTTGTCAAGACGCCTCCCGGCGGCATACGCTAAACGTCCTTGGGGGAGGGATAGATCATGCGCTTGACTACTTGTCTGGCCGTCGGGCTGGGCGTGTTCGCCGTCGTCGTTTCAGGTGTAAGCCAGGCCCAGCTTACAGAAGGTGTGCCGTCCGAAAACGTCAATGTGATCGGGCCAACGCCCGACGAACCGCCGCCATTTACGCCGTCGAACCCGCTGTTTTTCCCCGACCAGGGCATCCGCCAGCAAAACGAACCCTCCTGCGCCTTCAAACCGGCCAGCCCGCTGGAAGTGATCTGCGCCTTCAATGACTATCGCGGCGCATCGGACCCGCGCGTCGGTGATGCCTGGCAGGGCGTGGCCGAGTCTCACAACGGCGGTTACAGCTGGATCAGCCGCCTGGCCCCGGGCTGGAAAGGCTACGGTCTGCCCGATCCTGCACTGAACCAGTACGCCCTGGGGATGGATTTCGCCGCCGACCCCACGGTGGCGACTGCCCCGGGGATCATGGTGTTCAATTTCATCGCCGCCGAGCGGGATGACAACGGCGTGGGCGGCATCTACGTCCAGCGCTGGCACGAGGTGAACAACGAGACCGGCTTCAACTGGCAGCCGGAGCCCGAGAGCCGGCTGATCGATTCCGGCACCGCGGGGCGCTTTATCGACAAGCCGTTCATGCTGCTCAATCTTAAGCCGCCGGGCAGCGGCACCGTCACCGTCAGCGGCACGCTGGAAGACGGCAGCTTCAATTCGGTGCAGGTCCCGGCCGGCGAGGTCACCGTGGCCTACGCAGTGTTCGTGGGCAGCCAGCAAAACGGCACCAAGGTCCTGGTCAGCCAGAGCTCCGACTACGGCGATACCTGGAGCAATCCGGTCAAGCTGACCGAAAGCCTGAACCTCAACCAGGGCGTCAGCCTCTCGGCCATGGGCAACAAGATGATCGCCGTCTGGCGACAGGTGGCCGACAGCAACAACGGCAACAATATCGCTTACGCCATCTCCAACGATCGCGGCAACAAATGGGGCAAGGCCAAGATACTGGCCCAGGACTTCTGTCCCTTCGACCAGCAGACTTCGGTGGCGTCTTTCCGCACCACCAGCTTCCCGGTCATCACCAACGACGGCAGCGATTTCCAGGTGTTCTGGGCCGCACGCAATTTCGCGCCCGAGGCCAACGACAATTCCTGTCTCACCGGCGCCGCCCGTATCGTCATGTCCACTTCGTCCACCGGCAACAACTGGTCGGCGCCGGCGGCGATCGATCCCATCGATGACGGTGACCCGGATGCCAGCGTCGACGCCTTCCAGTTCATGCCTTCGGCGTCCACGGCCCTGGGCCGCACCCAGGTGATCTGGTACGACACCCGTTACGACAAGGCTAACGAAAGCGCGGAATTCATCGTCGACAGCTTCGACTCCGGGCTCAACCGGTATCGTCTGCACACGGCGGCGGTACGCGGCATGCAGATTATCAACGGCGCGGTCCCCGGCGCCTCGGTCCAGGTCTCCCGCTACCAGGTCGGCTACGCCAACGTCAATCCCGCCGCCCCCGGCTCCGAGGAACGGGTCCAGCTGGAAAACAACTTCCTCAACATGCGTCTGTTCGCCAACGGCCAGATTCCATTCGTCGGCGATTACATCTGGTCCACGGCCGAGCCCTTCCGCCTCGACAGTAACGGTGACTGGGTCCCGAACAACGCCCCCATCCCCGGTGGCCTCAACGAGACCAGCTTCCTGGCGGCCTGGGCCGATAACCGCAACGTCCGCGGCAACGTATGGGGCGATATTTCCAACGCGACACCCACGCCCTATTCATCCACGGCGGCGCCATTACAGAGCGAGATCGACAATACCGTCCCGCTGCCTTGCGTGCCGGGCGGCGGGCTGACCGGCACCCGGGCGGCCGACGTCTACAGCTCGTTGATCGAGCCGGGCGTGGTGCTGGCTTCGCCGGCGCCCATCAAGCAGCTGGGCGGGATCGTGCCCCAGCGGGCCTATGTGCTCACGCTGTCGAACAACACCGATGCCGATGTGACCTACGACCTGGAGATCACCGAGACGCCGGCCGACCCGGCGACCCGCGTGTCCTTCAGCCAGTTCCCCATCGATGGCGGACCCGAGCCGCTGGTGGCGCTGCCCGTGCCGCTGGTCGCCAACTCTTCCGCCGTGCGGACGCTCTATATCAACTCGGAGCTGCAGCTGCCGCGGGTCAAGGTCGTGGTCCGGGAGGGTCTCACGCTGCTGGACGAGGTCATCATCAACGGCAATCCGCTGGCGCCCACGGTGCAGGATCCCGACGGCAACATCCTCGGCGCCGAGGTCTACGATCCGTTCATCGTGACCAAGGTGGTGGCCAGCTACACCAACCCGAACCTGCAGAATCCGAATTACGAGAACCCCAATCTGGAGAACCCGAACTACGAAAACCCCAACTACGAGAATCCCAATTACGAGAACCCGAATCTGCAGAATCCGAACTACCAGAACCCCAATCTGGAGAATCCCAATTACGAGAACCCGAACTTCGAGAACGTGACGGTCCAGTATCCGAATCTGGAGAACCCGAATCTGGAGAATTCAGCTTTCACCGACGGGGCGACGGACAGTTACACGGATATCACCTGGGAGGTCAGCAATACCGCCAATACGACCACCGGTTATGACGTCGCCGCATTCTCGGCGATCGATCCGGAACAGCTTGAAAATGCCCAGTTCATCGCGACGCGCACCTACGCTACGCCGACCGTGACCAACGACTGTCAGGTGGCGCCGGTGGCGCAGAACCAGGTGCTTTTCAGCATCCTCAATCCCAATCTGGAAAATCCGAACCTGCAGAATCCCAACTATCAGAACAGCACCTTCACCGACGGCAGCGTCTTTATGGCGCCCGGCGAAACGCTGCACTTCACCCTGCGGCTGCCCGGGACGTTCGTGCCGCCGGAAGATACCGCGGAGTTCGGTGACCAGTTCGGGTTCAAGGTCCGCGCCCAGCCGTTCAACCCGGATGAAGTGTTCGATATCGACGATCCGCTGGGACCGGTCATCAGCGGGCCGAGCGGCGGCGTCTCGGTGGAAGCCAGCGGCGCCTTGACGCCGGTGTCGTTTACCGTGACCGCCACGGACGTGCTCGATGGCGACGTGACGCCCGTGTGCACGCCGGCGTCCGGTTCCGACTTCGAGCTCGGAACAACGCCAGTGCTCTGTACCGCGACGGATTCCAACGGCAATGAGAGCACGCTCGAATTCCCGGTGACGGTCGAGGACACCACGGCGCCGAATATTACTTCGGCCCCCGGCAACCAGACGCTCGAGGCGACCTCGCCGGCAGGCGCGACGGCGGTGTTCGACTTCCAGGCCAATGATCTGGTCGACCCGGCACCCGCGCTGAGCTGTGATGCCAGCTCAGGCGCCGTATTCCCCATCGGGTCCACACCGGTGACCTGCACCGCCACCGACGCGTCCGGCAACAGCAGCATGGCCATGTTCACCATCACCGTCCAGGACACGGCGGCGCCGATAGTCACCGCCGCGCCGCCGGATGCCACGTTCGAGGCGACGGGCCCGGCGGGCGCCACGGTGAGCTGGATCTTCAACGCCGTCGACGTGGCAGACCCGGCTCCGGCACTGAGCTGTACACCGCCCCAGGGTGTGTTCGGTTTCGGCACGACACCGGTCGTGTGTACGGCCGTTGACGCCTACGGGAACGCCAGCAGTGTCGCATTCCAGATCACCGTCGAGGACACCACGCCGCCGGCCTTCACAGGGTTGCCGCTGGCCGACATCTCGGTGCCGGCGACGCTGCCGGCTGGAGCCGTGGTCACCTATGCGCTGCCCGCCGCTCAGGATCTGGTGGACCCGGACGTGACCGTCACCTGTCTTCCCGTCTCCGGATCCACCTTCCCCCTGGGTGACACGCCGGTGGACTGCACGGCAACGGATGACTATGGCAATGCCGCCAGCGCCGGTTTCACGGTCAGCGTCGTCGACGCCACCGCGCCCGTGATCAGCTTCGGCAGCGATCCGTTCGTGGCCTACGCGGACAGCGCCCTGGGCGCGATCGTGGATTACAGCGGTAACGTCATAGTGGACGACGTGGATCCGTCGCCGGCATTAAGCTGTTCGCCCGCATCGGGCTCACAATTCGGTTTTGGGCTGACTACCGTCAGCTGCACCGCGACCGACGCTTCCGGCAACGTGGGCAGCGGCAGCTTCGACGTCAGCGTCCAGTACCTGCCGCTGAGCGGTCTGGATAACAACGTTCCCAAGGCCGGCGTGAATGTGGGCAGCACGCTGGGGCTGACCTGGACCTATCAGGCGCCGGGCGGCAGCGCGTTGGGCAGCGGCGATATCTTCCCGTTGGTGATTATCAGCGGCCCATTGCCGGGCGTGAACAACTGCAACAATTATTCCGACCCCGACGATCCGCCAGGCACGCCGGTAGTGGAAATAGTCGAGGATCCGGGTGACAGCCGCCTCCGTTATCAGAATCCGAACTGGCGCTTCAACTGGCAGACTGTCGCCTCGACTGGTGCCAACCTGACGCCAGGCTGCTACGCCATCCGAATCGGAGCTTACGCAAACGATCCGATGCTGTTCCCGGCGGAGGAACCGATCCAGATTGACGGACCATTCGGGGTCAAACTGAAGTAATTACTGCGAATCGCCCGCCAGCGTTTTGACGCGCTGGCGGGCATCCACCGCCAGCGGATCCTCGGTGGCTTCAGTGCGCAAAGCCAGGAAGGCCTGGTAGCCGCTGACAGCGGATGGCGTCATGCCTATCGCCTCCTGGGCCCGGGCTTTCCAGTATTTCAACGGCGCGGAATAGCGCCAGGTGGGGAAGTCGTCGAGGAACAGCGACGCCGCCTCGCCGATACGCGTCTCGCAGAGCTCGAATTCGGACAGCGCCTCGGCGGCATAGCCGGCCTCCAGATAGACGATCCCCAAGTGGAATCGGGCCAGCCACAGATCCGCCAGCTCGATCGAGGCCTGGAGCAATTCGATGGCCTTGACCGCCTCACCCTCGGCCATGGCGAGCATGCCCTCGATCAGCTTGCCGTAGGCCCGGCCCTGGGGCTGCAGTTCGCCGCCGAGTTCGGCGGCGATGTGAGCAGCATCCTGCGCCCGGCCGAGCTGGACCAGCAGGCGCGCGGCCGGGAACACGACGGCTTCCGAGCGCGAGCTGTCGAGTGCCTCACCGAGGGCTTGTTTTGCGGTGGCAGTCGATGCCTGTAAGGCGTGGGCGGCCGCCAGCGCAATGGATTTGTGGGCCAGGTCGTAGCGTCTGCCTGCATCCCGGTCGCGACCGATGCCTGCGACGAGCAGGGTCATGGCCTGGTCAGGCTTGCCGGAATAGATTGCGATGTCGGCCAGCCCCAGGGTCGCGAGCGACTCGCCCGAGGGGTTGGTTTCGGACATTTTCCGATAGTGGCCGATGGCCGCGTCCATGTCGCCACTGGCGAGGGCGGCGATGGCCAGCGGCAGATAGGCTTTGTAATATCCTGGATCCTGCTCGAGGACTTTGTGCGCTTCCGCGACGGCGGTTTCGAAGTCTCCGGCATACATGGCGTAAAGGGCGAAATTGCCCCGGTACAACACGCTGTTGGGATAGATTTCCAGGACCCGCAGGCCTTCTTCGCGGGCGTGGCCAAAATCCAGATTCAGGAAATAGGAAACCGCGAGGTTGTTGTGGCCGGCGCCATCGGCCGGATAGAGCTGCACCAGCGTCTCGTAATTCTCGATGGCCTTGTCGTAATTCTGTGACACCACGGAGTAATACAGACCGAGAGTGCGGTATTTCTCACGCTCGGTCATGGTGTCCAGCGTAGCCAGCGCTTTTTTCCACATCGCTTCCGCTTCTTCCGTCCGGCCCATGTTGGACAGAGTCAAGGCGTATCCGGAGAAGGCGCGGCCAAAATTCGGGTCGGCGTCGATCGCGCGTTGATAGAGCTCGAGTGCCTCCTCAAAGCGCAGCTTGTAGGCCAGTACCTGAGCCTTGGTGTAATCGCTGGCGGCCTCCAGAGAGGCGGCGGTGAAGGTCTCGGACAGGGCCACCTGACCGGAGTCCAGGGTCTTGTCCCCGAGGTCCTCGCGGATCTGTCCGGCCAGGGTGCCGACCGCGGCCAGCACCTCCGCCTTGCTCTTGGCGGAGGTCTGCGCCTCGGCAGCCGACGTGCCCTCGGTTGGATCCAGCGCAGACACGGTAAATTCATAGCCGTTGCCGTCGGGCCGGATACTGCCGGCAAGCACGTATTTGATGCCTTCCCGCACCGACACCAGCCGCGATGCTTCGACATCGAGACCCTCGCCGCCGTCTTTTAGTTTTGCGGCGAGGCTGGCCGCCGAGTCGCGGCGGTAGGCGGTGATAAAGGGTGCGCTCTCGAGACCGATGGTCAGCGCCTGTTCCAGCGAGCCGTCGAACACCGGGTCGCCGGTCTGGTTGTCGAAGTCGGCGACCAGGATCGAGACCGGGTCCATGGCTTCCGGCGCTGCCGGTTCTTCCTGAACATTGAGATAGACCGAGAAGGACAGCGCGACGAGCAACACGCCGATGACGATAAAGTCCATCTGCCGGCCGTGCATGCGCGGCAGGTGCTCGGCCTCGACCTCTTCCTCGCGCTTGATCCCCCGTTCTGTGACCTCGTAGATCCAGGCGAGGACCGCGGTGATCGGAGCGCCGGCAAAGGCGAGGATGACCAGGGTACGGAACACCCATTCCGGCGCTTCAAACGCCGGCAACAGGATGTCGGCGCCCTCCAGCACGATCCAGGCGACACCGACATACAGACCGGTGGCACGGAAGACCTGCCGTCGGCGCAGCTCTGCGATGAACTTATTCAAACGGTCCTGTCTCCCCCCGAGAAGATCCTGTGAATAGTCTATGTCAGCCCGGCACCGGTCGCACGACCAAATGGCCGCGGACGCCCGCGTCTGTGGGTGCAACCGGTCTGCGGCAGAACCCCCGACGGGGATGCCGGGAGGAGGGAAGCGAATTGGTCGGAGTAGCAGGATTTGAACCTGCGACCCCTACGTCCCGAACGTAGTGCTCTACCAGGCTGAGCTATACTCCGTCAGTTGCTTCGTTCGACGGCGATGTGCGCCAGCGTGGCGAGCGCATCGCGATAGGCCGAGTCGGGAATCTGCGCCAGCGCTTTCACGGCAGCGTCGGCCTCTTGTCGAGCGAGCCGCGCAGTGTACTCAAGCCCCCCGGTCGATTCAATAGCGCCTCTGATCGAGTCCAGATCCTCGAGGCCGCCCTGGGCGATGGCCCGGCGGATCAGCGCCTGCTGCGCCTCATCGCCGTTGATCAGGGCGTGGATCAGCGGCAGGGTCGGCTTGCCCTCGGCCAGATCGTCGCCGACGTTTTTGCCCATTTCACCAGCGTCGGCCTGGTAATCCAGCAGGTCGTCCACCAGCTGAAAGGCGACGCCCAGCCGCTGGCCGAACTCGGCCAGGCTGTCCTCGACCGGCTGCGACTGTCCGGCGAGGATCGCGGGGATACGGGTGCCAGCCTCGAACAACATCGCGGTCTTGCGCCGGATGACCTCCAGATAGCGATGCTCGGTGGTGTCCGGATCGTTGCAGTTCATCAGCTGCAGCACCTCGCCCTCGGCGATCAGGTTCGAGGCATTGGCCAGCACCTCCATGATCCGCACGATGCCGATTTCGGTCATCATCTGGAACGCCCGCGAATAGAGGAAGTCGCCCACCAGCACACTGGCCTCGTTGCCGAACAGCGAATTGGCCGTGTCCTTGCCCCGCCGCAGCTCTGAATGGTCGACAACGTCGTCATGGAGCAGCGTAGCGGTGTGGATGAATTCGACGATGGCCGCGGCATCGACGTGATGCATACCGCGGTATCCGCAGGCCTTGGCCGCAATCAACACCAGCAGCGGGCGCAGGCGCTTGCCGCCACCGCCGACGATGTAGTGGGCGACCTGGTTGACCAGGACCACGTCGCTGGCCAGCCGGTCGTGGATGGTCTTGTCCAGCTGTTCCAGATCCTCGCGGACCAGGGCGCGGATGTCGTTCAGGTCCATAAGCGCTTGATTGTTATTGTCTAAAATGGGCGTGGAGGGATCAGGGTGGCGACTGCGGCGGGGCCGCGGGCTGAATCATCAGAGCCCGGATATTGTAACGATTTTGCCGCCAGCGGGAGCCAGGCTCGAGCGGGCGTCTCCCGGTTTGACCCGGGCCCGGCAAATCCTTAAAATTGCCGCCTTTTTGCACCACCAGATTCCTGGAGAGCGTTGATGTACGCTGTAATCAAGACCGGCGGGAAACAATACCGCGTAAAAGAAGGCTCTGTCCTGCGGGTCGAGAAGCTCGACGCGGCTGCCGGAGACAAGATTGAGTTCGACCAGGTTTTGCTGGTCGGCGAGGGCAGTGAGGTGAAGATCGGCTCGCCGCTCGTGGACGGCGGCAAAGTCGAAGCGACCGTGCAGGCCCAGGGCCGCGGCCGCAAGATCGACGTGGTCAAGTTCAAGCGTCGCAAGAACTACCAGCGCCTCCACGGTCACCGTCAGGCCTTTACCGAGATCCGCGTCACCGGCATCGTCGGCGGCAACTGATCCGAACTCTTTGAGGTAACGCGAGATGGCACACAAAAAAGCAGGCGGCAGTACGCGCAACGGCCGCGATTCAGAATCAAAGCGACTTGGCGTAAAGCGCTATGGCGGTGAGCAGGTACTGGCCGGGAACATCCTCGTGCGTCAGCGCGGCACCCGGTTCCATGCCGGCGTCAACGTGGGCGTGGGCAAGGACCACACCCTGTTTGCCAAGGCCGACGGCAAGGTCCAGTTCCGGGTAAAGGGCCCTAAGAGCCGTCAATTCGTCAGCGTGGTCAGCGACTAGACCCGGCGCGACCCACGATGCGAAAGCCCCGGCTAAGACCGGGGCTTTTTCGTTTGGGCCGCCGATCGGTCTATGCTCCCCGAGGGGAAGCGCAGGAACAACAATGAAATTCGTCGACGAGGCAACCATCAGCGTGCATGCCGGCAAGGGCGGTAACGGCGTGGTCGGCTTTCGGCGCGAAAAATACGTGCCCTTCGGCGGTCCCGACGGCGGCGACGGCGGCGATGGCGGCAGTATCTATCTGGTCGGCGACAGCGGCATCAACACGCTGGCCGATTTCCGTTTCCAAAGACGCTTCCGGGCGGAGAAGGGCGCGCCGGGCGCGGGGCGCAATCGCACCGGCAAGGGTGGCGATGACCTGCATGTGCCGGTGCCGGTGGGGACCGCCGTCTATGACCGGGACACCGGCGAATTGATCGGTGATCTGGTGACTCCCGAGCAGACATTGCTGGTCGCGCGCGGTGGCGTCGGCGGTCGTGGCAATACCCGTTTCAAAAGCAGCACCAATCGAGCGCCACGCCAGGCCACGCCGGGCACCGAAGGCGAAACACGACAATTAAGGCTGGAGCTGCGTCTGCTGGCCGATGTGGGGCTGCTGGGTTTGCCCAACGCCGGCAAGTCCACGCTGATCCGCGCGGTGTCGGCGGCGCGGCCGAAGGTGGCTGATTATCCGTTCACCACGCTCCATCCCAGTCTCGGTGTCGTCAGCCTCTCGCCCCATCGCAGCTTCGTAATGGCGGATATCCCGGGTCTGATCGAGGGCGCCGCCGAGGGCGCCGGGCTCGGCATCCGTTTTCTCAAACATCTCCAGCGCACGCGGCTGCTGCTTCATGTCGTCGATCTGGCGCCACCGGACCCGGCGGCCGATGTCGCAGCGGAGGCGCGCGCTATCGTCGGCGAACTCGAACGATTCAGCCCGGAGCTGGCGGAGCGTCCGCGCTGGCTGGTGTTGAACAAGGTGGATCTGCTCGGACAGCATGAGCGCGAAACCCAGGTGGCCAGGGTCCGCGAGGCGCTGGATTGGGACGGCCCGTGTTTCGAGATATCGGCGCTGGCGCGGCAGGGGACCGTCGAATTGAGCGAGGCAATCATGGCTCAACTGGAGGCCATGGCCCGGGAGCGCGCCGAGGCCGCGCAACAGGCGCCAGATACGCAAGAGACGCCAACGGAATCCCTTTTCGCGGACGATGACGCCGGGGATTATCCGTAACACGTAGCGATCAGCGCACCGCAGGTAGCTGCGTTGGCTTAACCGGGCCGGGTCGTCGAGAGGGCGAGGCGTTGATCCGGCCGTCTGAGGTGTTCACTGGCGATCCGCCGGCGACACGGTGCGCCAAAACCTGTCGACAAAAAAGCCGGCACAGGGCCGGCTTTTTTTGCATCGGTCCCGGTATGACGGAGCCTCTGCTGACTGTGGTTTGCGTCTTGCCTGAGTCTGGCCTGGTTCAGGCGCTCAGCTGGCGGATTTTCGCATTGAGCCGGCTCTTGTGCCGGGCCGCCTTGTTCTTGTGCACGATGCCTTTGTTGACCATAGAGTCGAGCACCGGCATGGCGTCCTTGAAGCTGGCCTCGGCGGCCGCCTTGTCGCCGGCTTTCACGGCATTGAGCACGCCCTTCAGATGCGTGCGCATGCGCGAGCGCAGCGCCATGTTGTGACCGCGGCGCGTGATGGCCTGACGGGCGCGTTTTTTTGCTGACTTGATATTGGCCAAGTTTCCGACTCCTGATCGTTTTTCGTCCCGTCTCCGGGCCGTGGCAAGCCGCATATCTTGATGAAGTGACTGGCTTCTGTCAAGGCGGCGGGCCCTGAGATCCCAACGTCTATTGGTGCCTCTTGGGGGGTTGTTTGTTTTAATGTATTAGCGTATTAATACACTAGAACAAACGGATCGCGATCAAAACCACGATGAAAGATAAACACGGAATGCAGACCGAGGGGTTGCGCCAGGCCGAGGAGTCGCTCTACGCAGCGATCGTCAGCCTGCGTGACGAGACCGAGTGCCGCAATTTTTTTCAGGATCTGTGCACGCCGGCAGAGCTCCAGGCGCTGATCGACCGATGGGCCGTAGTCGGTCTGTTGCGCCAGGGCCTGACCTATCGCGATATCAACGAGCGCACCGGCGTCAGCGTGACCACCATCGGTCGGGTCGCTCGTTTTCTGGCGGAGGGCTATGGCGGCTATCGCACGGTCGCCGATCGCCTGAGGCCACGCTCATGACCGGGGAAGCCAAACCGATGACAGTAGAACGCGAGGCCCGCATCAAGATCGCGGTGCAAAAATCAGGCCGGCTGACAGACAACTCGCTGGGCCTGTTGCGGCGCTGCGGGTTGAATTACAGCCGGGCGGCGGATCAGCTGATCTGCTTTGGCGAGAACATGCCGGTGGATGTGTTGCTGGTGCGTGACGATGACATCCCGTCGCTGATCGCCGAGGGCGTGTGTCAGCTGGGTCTGGTCGGCCTGAACGTATTGCTGGAGAAATCAGTGGAGGGGGCCGGTCTGATGACCGCCCGTCGGGTCGGCGATGTGGAATTCGGTCGCTGCCGGCTGTCGCTGGCCGTGCCCCGGGGTATGTCCTATCTGGGTCCGACTGACCTGGCCGGGCGGCGCATTGCCACCAGTTACCCGCGCATCCTCAGCCGCTGGCTGGCAGAGCAAGGTATCGAGGCCGATATCGTCACGCTCTCCGGTGCGGTCGAAATAGCGCCGAAGCTGGGGCGGGCCGATCTGATCTGCGACCTGGTCTCGACCGGTTCCACGCTGTCTGCGAATGGTCTGGAAGAGGTCGAGGTGATCCTCGAAAGCCACGTGGTGCTGGTGAGCGGTGACACACCGGTCGATGCAGAAAGCGCCGAACTGGTGCAGCGCCTGATCAGCCGGATAGACGGCGTGGTGCGTGTCCAGGAGGCCAAGTACATCATGCTCCACGCACCACGATCCGCGCTGGACGAGATCAAGGCGCTGCTCCCGGGCAGCGAGGCGCCGACGGTGATGCCGCTGGATGGTATCGACGACAAGGTAGCCATCCATGCGGTGTGCCAGGAGAACGTGTTCTGGGAAACACTCGAAGGTCTGAAGCGCGCCGGCGCTTCGTCGGTGCTGGTGTTGCCGGTCGAGAAAATGTTGGCTTGAGGCGGAGAGTCACACGATGTTGCAACTGCTGGACTGGAACAGTCTCGATGAGAGCGGGCGGCGCGCGGCCCTCGCGCGCCCCGCGATGGCGGATCGGGCCGATCTCGCCGCTCGTGTCGCCGCGATCATCGAACGGGTCCGCCGCGAGGGCGACGCCGCGCTGATCGGCTTCGCACGGGAGTTTGACCGGGTTGAAATCGACTCGCTGCGTGTGGAGCCGGCGGAGATTGCCGCCGCGCTCGGGCGTCTGGGTGCTGAGCAACGCACCGCGCTCGAAGTCGCGGCGGAGAACATCCGTTCCTTTCACCAGGCCCAACTGCGCGAACCGCTGGCGGTACAGACCGCGCCCGGCGTGATCTGCCGACGCGTCACCCGGCCGCTGGATGCAGTCGGTCTGTATGTACCGGCTGGAAGCGCACCGCTGCCGTCCACCGCGCTGATGCTGGCGGTGCCGGCCGCCGTGGCCGCATGTCCGCGGCCAGTGATCGCGACGCCGCCACGCGCGGACGGTGGTGCGGATCCCGGCGTACTCGCCGCCGCGGCGCTGTGCGGGATCGATGAGGTGTATCTGGCCGGCGGCGCACAAGCGGTCGCGGCGCTGGCTTTTGGCACTGACACCATCCCGGCGGTGGACAAGATATTCGGCCCGGGCAACGCCTGGGTCACCGAGGCCAAGCTGCAGGTCTCGATGGACGCGGATGGCGCCGCCTGCGATCTGCCGGCAGGCCCATCCGAGGTGCTTGTGATCGCCGACAGAGCCGCCGACCCGGACTTCGTCGCAGCCGATCTTCTCTCTCAGGCTGAACACGGCGCCGACTCTCAGGTCGTGCTGCTGACGCCATCTCGGGCTCAGGCGACGCGCGTCCGCGCGGCAGTCGAGTTGCAGCTCAAAACACTCTCGCGCGCGGATGTGGCACGAGCCGCGATCGACGCCAGCCGGGTGATCCTTGTTGCCGACATCGATCAGGCCTTCGAGGTCAGCAATCGATATGCGCCCGAGCATCTGATCCTGCAGATCGAAGACGCCGCGACCCGGGTCGATCAGGTCACCGCTGCCGGTTCCGTGTTTGTCGGCCCGTGGACGCCGGAGTCGCTGGGCGATTACTGCAGCGGCACCAATCATGTGCTGCCCACTTATGGATTCGCCCGCGCCTGGAGCGGTCTGGGGATCGAGGATTTCCAGCGCCGTATCACCGTGCAGGAGGCGTCTGAAGATGGTCTGCGTTCGATCGGTCCCATCGCCATCACGCTGGCGCAGATGGAAGGGCTCGACGGGCACGCCGCCGCGGTGGAACGTCGTCTGGCCGTGCTGCGGGATCGGAGCGTGGCATGACCGAGCCGGTGTCTCTGGCCCGTCGCGACCTGCGTCAATTCGTGCCCTACGAGGCGGCGTCGCCGGCGCGTGATGCGGTGCGGCTGCACGCCAACGAATCGGCCTGGCGTCATGATTGGGACGACAGTCGGGCGGGTCTGAATCGTTATCCGGACCCGCGCCCCGCCGCGGTGCTGGCCCGTCTGGCCGAGCTCTACGAGGCGCCCGTCGAGGAGCTGTTGCTGACCCGCGGCAGCGACGACGCGATCGATGTGCTGGTCCGGACCATGTGTGCAGCGGGTCAGGATCGGGTCGTGGTCTGCCCACCCACGTTCGGGATGTATGCAGTGGCCGCCCGTCTGCAAGGCGCCGCGGTGGATCTGGTTCCGCTGGACCCTGAGCGGGGTTTTGCGCTGGATGTGGACGCGGTGATCGCCGCGGGACGTTCGGCCAAGCTGGTGTTCCTGTGTTCCCCCAACAACCCCACCGGCAACCTGATCCCCGCCGAGGCCGTCGTCAGGATATGCCAGGCGATGGCCGATCATGGGCTGGTGGTTGTGGATGAAGCCTACTCCGAGTTTGCGCCGGAGCAGTCCTTTGCCGGTTTGCGTCAGGCCTGCCCCAATCTGGTGTTGCTGCGCACCTTGTCCAAGGCTTATGCGCTGGCCGGTGCGCGGCTGGGCGTATTGATCGGAGACGCCGATCTGGTACGGCTGCTGCGCGCGGTGCTGCCGCCCTATCCGGTGCCCTCGCCCTGTCTGGAGGCGGCCGAGCGTCTGCTCAGGCCGGAGCCGGTGGCGCAGGCGCGCGCCGAGGTCGCGGCGATGACGACTCGCCGTGAGGCGCTGCGGCAGGCACTTGAGCTGGCGCCAGCGATCCTCGAAATCTGGCCCAGCGCCGGCAACTTCCTGCTGGTCCGGTGCCGTGATGCAGCGGCCGTGGTTGCCGCCTGTAGCGAGGCCGGTCTGCTGATCCGTGATTTCAGCCGCGCGCCGGGTCTGCAGCACTGCGTGCGTATTACTGTCGGTGACGAATCACACAACGCACGGCTGCTGGACGCGATCGGCGCCGCCACGCCGGAGGTCAGCCATGGCTAGAACCCGTGTGGCCTTTCTCGATCGCGATGGGACGCTGATAGAGGAGCCGGAAGATTTCCAGCTCGACGCGTTGCATAAGGTGCGCCTCGTGCCGGGCGTGTTGCCGGCATTGATGCGTCTGCGTGATGCCGGTTATCGACTGATCCTGGTCAGCAACCAGGACGGTCTGGGCACCGACGCCTTTCCCGAGCCGGACTTCCGCCTGGTCCACGACTTCTTTCTCGAGCTGTTCGCCTCCCAGGGCATCCGCTTTGATGCCGAGTTTATCTGCCCGCACTTCGAGCAGGACGGCTGCGCCTGCCGCAAACCGCGCACGGGTCTGCTGACGCGTTATCTGGCGGCCACCGATCTGGATCTGGAGCGCAGCTGCGTGGTCGGCGACCGGGACACCGATCTGGAGCTGGCGCAGAACCTCGGTCTGCGCGGCTTCCGTCTCGACGGCGCATCCGGCTGGCCGCAGATCGTCGACGAGATCCTCAGCGGCGCGCGCCGCGGCCGCGTCAGGCGCAGTACAAAGGAGACCGAGATCGAAGTCAGCGTGGATCTGGCGACCGCGACGCCGGTCAGCATCGACACCGGTATCGGTTTCTATGATCACATGCTCGAACAGGTCGCGCGCCACGGCGCCATCGGTTTATCGGTGAGCTGCCGTGGCGATCTGCACGTGGACGAACACCACACGGTCGAGGACGTGGCCATCGCCTTCGGACAGGCGTTGAAGGAGGCGCTGGGCGAAAAACGCGGCATCGGCCGCTACGGTTTTGTGCTGCCGATGGACGAGGCCCGTTCCCGGGTTTCCGTTGATCTCTCCGGCCGCCCGTTTGCGGTGTTCGAGGGCAGCTTCCCTCGCGCCGAGGTCGGCGGCATGGCGACGGAACTGGTGCCGCATTTCTTCCGCTCGGTGGCCGACAGTCTCGGCGCCGCGATCCACGTCAGCGTGCGCGGCGACAACGTCCATCACATGGTGGAATCGGCCTTCAAGGGCTTTGGCCGCTGTCTGCGTCAGGCAGTCGCCGCCGAGGGCGCCGAGGTGCCTTCCACCAAGGGCGTCCTGTGAGCCACGGATCATGAGTATCGTCTGATGAGCATTGCCATCATCGACAGCGGCGGTGCCAATATTGCCTCGCTCCGATTCGCGCTGCAGCGGCTCGGCGCCGAGTCCGGATTGACCCGCGATCCGCAGGTGCTCGGAACCGCCAGCCATGTCCTGCTTCCGGGCGTCGGCGCGGCTGCTGACGCTATGGTCCGCCTGCGGGAGGCCGGGCTGGATGCGGTGATACCCCGGCTGACCCAGCCGCTGCTAGGCATCTGCCTGGGCATGCAACTGTTGTTCGCGGACTCCGCCGAGGGGGATGTCGCCTGTCTCGGCATCATCGACGATCGGGTAAAACCCCTGACCGGCGGTGCCGGTCTGAGCATTCCTCATATGGGCTGGAATCAGGTCCGACGCAACGGTGACTGCCCGCTGCTGGCCGGTCTCGACGACGCTGAGTACTTCTATTTCGTCCATAGCTATGCCGCGGATCCGGGTCCGGCCACGAGCGCGACCAGCGAGCACGGTGTGGCATTCAGCGCCGTGGTCGGGCGGGATAACTTTTACGGTACCCAGTTCCATCCCGAACGCTCGGGTGCGGCCGGTGCTACGGTGCTGCGAAATTTTTTGGAGTTGAGCTGATGGAGTTGATCCCCGCGATCGACCTCAAGGACGGCGGCTGTGTGCGGCTGTTCCAGGGCCGCTTCGATGCCGTGACCGAGTATGCGGCCGATCCGGTGTCGCTGGCGATGCGCTACGGCGCGCTGGGCGCGCGCTGGGTCCATTGCGTGGATCTCGATGGCGCCCGGGACGGTGCCGCCGGCAACCTGGCCCCGATCCGGCGTATGGCCGACGAGCTGCCCGGCGGGCTCCAGGTCGGCGGTGGCATCCGCGATCGCGCGGCGGTCGAGCGGCTGCTCGCCGCCGGTGTGGGGCGTGTTGTGATCGGCAGCATCGCGGTGGAAACCCCGGCCACGGTGATCGAGTGGCTCGGCGACTTCGGCCCGGAACGCCTGGTGCTGGCGCTGGACGTAAGCTGTGAAGGCGACGTCCCGATGCTCGTAACCCGGGGCTGGACCGAGCGCAGCGACACCAGCCTGTGGCAGGCGCTGGATGACTACCGGGCGGCCGGCGCCATACACATCCTCTGTACCGATGTCAGCCGGGATGGCGCGTTTACCGGTCCGGCGGTGGATCTGTATACGGAATGCGCGCGGCGGTTCCCGAGCCTGGGTTTTCAGGCCTCCGGCGGTGTCCGTGACGCCGCCGATCTGGTGGCGCTGGCCGGCACCGGCGCCAGCGGGGCGATCGTGGGTCGCGCGCTGCTCGAAGGCCGGATCAGCGAACAGGAGATGGGTCCATTCTTGCGCAGCGCATAATCCCCTGTCTCGACGTCCGCGACGGACAGGTGGTCAAGGGCGTGCAGTTCCGCGATCACCGGGTCATGGGCGATATCGTGCCTTTGGCCGCGCGCTATCGGGACGAGGGCGCCGATGAACTGGTTTTCTATGACATCACCGCCAGCCCGGACGGGCGCACCGTGAGCCGGGACTGGGTCGGCCGCGTGGCTGAGGTGCTCGATATCCCGTTCTGCGTCGCTGGGGGCATCCGCAGCGTGGCCGACGCAGAGGCGGTGCTGGGTGCCGGGGCGGAGAAGGTGTCGATCAATACACCGGCGCTGGAAGATCCTGAGCTGGTAGACCGCCTGGCGCGGCGCTTCGGCGCCCAATGCGTGGTGGTCGGCGTCGACAGCCAGGGCGGTGCCGAGGGATTTTTTGTCGCCAGCCATACCGGAGACCCCAGACGTACCCGCTACGGGCTGCGTGGCACCCTGGACTGGATCCGCGAGGTCCAGGACCGCGGCGCCGGCGAGATCGTGCTCAACTGCATGAATCACGATGGCGTGCGCACCGGCTACGATCTGGAGCATCTGAGCGCGGTGCGCGCGGTCTGTCGCGTCCCGCTGATCGCCTCCGGCGGTGCCGGCGCGCCGGAACATTTTATCGACGTATTCCGGCAAAGCCGCGTCGACGGCGCGCTGGCCGCATCGGTATTCCACTCCGGGAGCATCCGCATCGGTGATCTCAAGGCGCGGTTGCTCGAGGCAGGCGTGGCGGTGCGGCCGTGAGCCTGCGAGACGCGGTAGATCCCGCCAGCCTGGACTGGGACAAGGGCGATGGCCTGCTGCCCGCGATCGTCCAGGACGCGGTGGACGGCTCGGTGCTGATGCTGGGATATATGAACCGGGAGGCCCTGGCGCGGACCCTGGCGGAGGGCAGGGTGACGTTCTTCAGCCGCTCGCGCCAGCAGCTGTGGCAGAAAGGCGAGACCTCGGGCAATGTGCTGGAACTCGTAGCGGTGAGCGCCGATTGCGACAGGGACACGCTGCGCGTCCAGGCGCGTCCGTCAGGTCCGACCTGTCATCTTGGCACCCGGACCTGTTTTGCCGGCGACAGTGAGACCCGTCGGGCACCGGGTTTTCTCGGCGAACTGGAGGACGTGATCCGCGGCCGGCTCGATGATGCCCCGGAGGGCAGTTATGTGGCGTCGCTGGCGGCGCGAGGCCGGCAACGGATGGCGCAAAAGATCGGCGAGGAGGGTGTGGAAACGGCGCTGGCGCTGAGTGCGGGTGACGCGGAAGCGCTGCTGGATGAGAGCGCCGATCTGCTGTTTCACCTGATGGTCGCGCTGCTCAGCGAAGGCCTCTCTCTGCACGAGGTCATCGCCCGACTGGAGGCCCGGCACCGGGATTGATGCCGCCCGGCATGGCTGCACCGGGCGCCGGCCGGTATGATCCGGCCAGTCGCCAGCTCCCGGTCAGCCCATGAGTCGCAGCCTCGCCAAATCCACGTCCGTCGTCGGCGGCATGACCCTGATGTCCCGGATCATGGGTTTTCTGCGCGACATCATCTTCGCCCGGTTCTTTGGCGCCGGCGCGGGCATGGACGTGTTTGTGGTCGCGTTCCAGATCCCCAATTTCCTGCGCCGTCTGTTTGGCGAAGGCGCGTTCTCCCAGGCCTTCGTGCCGGTGCTGGCGGAATACGAGAACCAGCGTGATCACGATCAGGTTCAGGATCTGGTCGATCGGGTCGCCGGGACGCTGGGTCTGATCCTGTTCGGGCTCACGCTGGTCGGCGTGCTGGCGGCGCCGGCGCTGATCATGCTGTTCGCGCCGGGTTTTTTGGAAGAGGCTGACAAATACGCACTCGCCACCGAGATGCTGCGGCTGACCTTCCCATATCTGTTGTTTATCTCGCTGACCGCGTTCGCCGGTGGCGTGCTCAACACCTACGGCCGTTTCGGCGTGCCGGCCTTTACCCCGGTGCTGCTCAACCTGGTGTTGATCGGCTCCGTGTTCTTGCTGGCGCCGCGATTCCCGCAGCCGGTGGTCGGGCTGGCGGTCGGTGTGTTTATCGCCGGTGTGGTGCAGCTGGCGTTCCAGCTGCCGTTCCTCAAACAGCTGAAGCTGCTGCCGCGGCCCCGCTGGGGCTGGAATCACGAGGGCGTGCGGCGCATCATCCGACTGATGCTGCCGGCGATCTTCGGCTCCTCGGTGGCCCAGATCAATCTCATCGTCGACCGGGTCATCGCCTCGTTCCTGGTCACCGGCAGTATCAGCTGGTTGTATTACTCAGATCGGCTGCTGGAGTTCCCGCTGGGCGTGTTTGCGATCGCGCTGGCCACGGTGATCCTGCCGGGGCTCTCCCGTCACCACGCCAGCAAGTCTCCGCAGGCGTTCTCGCGCACCCTGGACTGGGCGCTGCGTCTGGCACTGGTGATCGCGACCCCGGCTGCGGTCGGGCTACTGGTGCTGGCCGGGCCGATGGTCGCGACCCTGTTCAACTACGGCGCCTTTGACGGCCAGGATGTGCGTATGGCGTCGCTGAGCCTGATGGCCTACGCGTTTGGCCTGATGGCGTTCACCCTGGTCAAGATCCTCGCGCCGGCCTATTTCTCGCGCCAGGACACCCGCACTCCGGTACGCATCAGCGTCATTGCCTTGCTGACCAATATCGGGCTCAACCTGGTGATCGTCCTGCCGATGCTGCACCTCGGTATCCCCGGTCCCCACGCCGGGCTGGCCCTGGCCACAGGTCTGGCTGCTGCGCTCAATGCGTTCCTGCTCTACCGCGGTCTGCGCCGCCAGGGCGTCTATCGGCCCGGCGACGGCTGGGGCTGGATCGGGGCGCGGGTGCTGGCCGCGAATCTGGCCATGGGTCTGTTGCTGTGGTGGCTGGCCGGCAGTCTGGACCAGTGGCTGGCCGCGCTCTGGTATCAGCGCGCTGGCTGGCTTGGTGGCTGCATCGGCGCCGGCTTGCTGGTCTACGCGCTGGTGCTATGGGTGAGCGGTGTGCGGCCGCGACACCTGACCTTGCGACTCGCCTAGGGCCCCCCGATGCTTCCCCTGACGCGCTCCCTTATAATTCGAGTCTTTGCGCCATGGAGCTGATTCGCGGCATTCATAACCTGCGGCCCCGGCATCGCGGCTGCGTCGCCAGCATCGGCAACTATGATGGCATGCACCTGGGGCATCAGCAGGTGTTGAGTCAGCTGGTGGATCGGGCCCGTGAGTACGGACTACCCTCGCTGGTGATGTGTTTCGAGCCCACGCCGAGGGAGTTTTTTACCCACGACAAGGCGCCGATGCGACTGAGCAGCCTGCGGGAGAAGTTCTGTCAGGTTGCCGGGCAGGGCGTGGACCGGTTCTTTTGCGTGCGGTTTAACGAGACCGTTGCGGCCATGACACCGGCAGCCTTTATCCAGCGTCTGCTGGTGGATGGCATCGGCGTACGGCATCTGGTGGTGGGCGATGATTTCCGTTTCGGCCACAATCGGACCGGGGACTTCAATACCCTGGTCGAGGCCGGTGCCCGCCATGCGTTCGCGGTGGACGATACGCCAAGTTACAGTGTCGAGGGCCAGCGGGTCAGCAGCACGGCGGTGCGTAATGCGCTCGGCGACGGTGACATGGCGCGGACGCGGCGCTTGCTGGGACGGAACTATGTGATGAGTGGTCGGGTGGTGCACGGTGAGCGGCTCGGGCGTCAGCTCGGCTTCCCCACCGCCAACATCCGCGTGGGGCATCGCAGATCACCGCTGATGGGAGTGTTCGCGGTGCGAGTACGGGGCCTCGGGCCGACGCGTGATGCGGTCGCCAACCTGGGTACGCGACCGACGGTCAACGGCAAGGAGATGTTGCTCGAGGTGCACATCTTCGATTTCGCCGAGGATATCTACGGACGCCGTATCGAGGTCGAGTTTGTCCATCATCTGCGGCACGAGCGGCGATTCGATGGTGTCGAAGCGATGACAAGACAACTTGAACTGGATGCACAACGCGCCCGCCAACTGCTGACCGCGGCGCCGTGATCGCGGCTGCAGAGACAAAGAACGACAACGCCAACAAAAAGGGATCGCGCACTTGGCCGATTACAAACAAACGCTGAATCTCCCGCAGACGGACTTCCCGATGCGCGCCAATCTCGCCAGGCGGGAGCCGGCGATGCTGGAGCAATGGGAGACGAGCGACGTCTACGGCAAACTGCGCGCCGCCGCGCGGGGCCGGCCGACCTTTATCCTTCCGGACGGTCCTCCGTACGCCAACGGCGCCATCCACGTCGGCCACGTGGTCAACAAGGTGCTCAAGGACATCGTGGTCAAGTCGCGCAGCCTCGACGGCTATGACGCGCCGTTCATCCCGGGCTGGGACTGTCACGGTCTGCCGATCGAACTGGTCGTGGAACGCAAGCGGGGCAAGGGCATGGAGCCGCATGAATTCCGCGCGGCCTGTCGTGAATACGCCGCCACTCAGGTTGATGCCCAACGCGAGGACTTCCGCCGTCTCGGCGTGCTTGGCGACTGGGACCAGCCCTATCTGACCATGGATCCGCGTTACGAGGCCGAGCAGATCCGCGCCTTTGCCCGCATCATGGCGAACGGCCATGTCTATCGTGGCTTCAAACCTGTGCACTGGTGTCTGGACTGCCGTTCGGCGCTGGCGGAAGCGGAGGTGGAGTATCAGGACCGCACCTCGCCGGCCATCGACGTGCGTTTCCGGGTGCTGGACGAGGACGCGGCGCTGACGGCGTTCGGCCAGGACGCTCAGGCGCAGCGGGCCGGTGAGTTGTCGGTGGTAATCTGGACCACCACGCCGTGGACCCTGCCGGCCAACCAGGCCGTGAGCCTGCACCCGGATCTTGAATACGCGCTGCTGGACCTGGATCTCGGCCGGGGAGCGGAGCGGGTGATCGTGGCCAGGGATCTGGTGGCTGACATCACGCGCCGCTGGGGCGTCGCACACTTCGAGGAGCTCGCGGTCTGCCGTGGCAAGGACCTGGCCCGGCTGCTGTTGCAGCATCCGTTCTACGATCGTCAGGTGCCTGTCGTGCTCGGTGAGCACGTAACCCTGGAAGCGGGCACTGGTGCCGTGCACACAGCGCCGGGTCATGGCCAGGACGACTTCATCATGGGTCAGCAATGGGACCTGCCGGTGGACAACCCGGTCGGACGCAACGGTTGCTTTGTCGAGGGCACGCCGCTGTTTGCCGGTGAGCATGTATTCAAGGCCAATGACCATGTGCTGGAGGTGCTGGCGGAGCACGGCCGGCTCGTGTTGCATGAGCCGTTTGGTCACAGCTATCCGCATTGCTGGCGCCACAAGACGCCGGTGATTTTCCGCGCCACGCCGCAGTGGTTTATCGGCATGGAAGCGGCCGGTCTGCGTGAGCAGGCGCTGCGGGCGATCGGCGGCGTCAGCTGGACCCCGTCCTGGGGCGAGAACCGCATCCGGGGCATGGTCGAAGGCCGTCCGGACTGGTGTATCTCGAGGCAGCGCAGTTGGGGCGTACCCATTGCGCTGTTCGTACACCGGGACACGGATGAACCCCATCCGGATTCGGTGGCGCTGCTGGAAAAGGTCGCGCAGCGGGTGGACAAGGACGGCATCGATGCCTGGTGGGATCTGGATCCGCGGGAGCTGCTCGGCGACGAGGCCGACGACTACGTCAAGGTCAGCGACATCATGGACGTGTGGGTGGACTCGGGGCTGATGCACCACTGTACCTCCACCCTGCGCAAGGAAATGACCGTGCCCGCCGATCTTTATCTGGAGGGCTCCGATCAGCATCGCGGCTGGTTCCAGAGTTCCTTGCTCACCTCGGTGGCCATGCATGGCAGCGCGCCCTATCGCGGCGTATTGACCCACGGCTTCACCGTCGACGAGAAGGGCCGCAAGATGTCCAAGTCGTTGGGCAACGTGGTTGCGCCACAGAAGGTGATCAACTTGCTCGGCGCCGACGTGCTGCGTCTGTGGGTGGCGGCGACCGACTACCGCGGCGAGATGAGCGTCTCCGACGAAATCCTGAAACGCATGTCGGATTCCTACCGGCGCATGCGCAACACGGCGCGCTTCCTGCTCGGCAATCTGCATGGATTTGATCCTGCGCAGGACATGGTCAAGGTGGGAGACATGGTCGCCCTGGACCGCTGGGCTGTAGAGCGGGCACGCAGTCTGCAGGCCGCGGTAATCGAGGCTTACGGCAGCTACGAGTTCCATCAGATCTACCAGCGCGTGCATAATTTCTGCGTGCTCGACATGGGCGGGTTCTTCCTCGACGTGCTGAAGGATCGTCTCTACACCACGCCTGCAAACAGCCATGCACGGCGTTCGGCACAGTCGGCCATGTACCATATCGCTGAGGCGATGGTGCGATGGCTGGCACCGATCCTTAGCTTCACCGCCGAAGAGATCTGGGCCGCGTTACCCGGCGCGCGCGACGAGTCGGTGTTTTTTGGCGGTTGGTATGAAATCCCCGGCGCCAGCTCCCCGGCCGAAACGCTGGACTGGCCGCAGATCCTCAAGGTCCGCGAGGAGGTCTCGCGCGAGCTGGAGCGTCTGCGTAACGAAAACGTGATCGGCTCAGCGCTCGATGCCGAAGTCACGCTCTATTGCGAGTCCCACCTGCTCGAGCGTCTGCAGGTCCTCGGTGACGAGCTGCGCTTCGTATTTATCACCTCCGAGGCGCGGGCGGCACCGTTGGACCAGCGTCCGGTGGACGCGCGGGCGATCGAGGGTTTCGGCGCAGACGGATTGTTTGTCAGCGTGGAGCGCAGCGCCAATGAGAAATGTGCGCGCTGCTGGCATCGGCGGCCCGACGTGGGGACAAACGCCGAACACCCGGAGCTGTGCGGTCGATGCGTGCGCAATGTCAACAGCGATGGCGAGCGGAGGCACTACGCGTGAACGAAACGCCTGCGCATCGGGACCCACGGCGTTCCGGCATGATCTGGTTGTGGCTGTCGATATTCGTTATCGCCGGTGACCAGATCACCAAGTGGATGGTCTATACGTCCATCGAGCTCTATCAGCGGATCCCGGTGATCAGCCTGCTGGACATCACGCATCTGCGTAACACCGGCGCGGCGTTCAGTTTCCTCAGCGACGCCGGCGGCTGGCAACGCTGGTTCTTTATCGTCCTCGCTATCGTGGTCAGCGGCCTGGTAGTGATCTGGCTCGGCCGCCTGCCGGCACGCGGCAAGAGCTGGCTGTGTTCCGCGCTGGCGCTGGTGGTCGGCGGCGCCGTCGGTAACGTGATCGACCGCGTCCGTCTTGGCTATGTGGTGGACTTCATCAGCGTGCATTACCAGGGCTGGTATTTTCCCGCCTTCAATGTGGCTGATGCGGCGATTACCGTGGGCGCTATCGTGTTGTTGATCGAGAGCGTGGTGGCGGACGATGGCCGCATCGAGAGCGGACGCGCCGGCACGATTATCAAGCGCCGTGAGCCGGTCGAGCGCGACGACAGCTGATTATGAGAGGTCACTGAGACAATGGAGATCGTGCTCGCCAATCCGCGCGGCTTCTGTGCTGGCGTCGATCGCGCCATCGAAATTGTCGAGCGTGCGCTGGAACTGTTTGGCGCGCCAATCTATGTGCGTCATGAAGTCGTGCACAACCGCTATGTGGTCGATCGGCTGCGCAATCTGGGCGCGGTGTTTGTCGATGAGCTGGAGCAGGTGCCGGACGGTGCCACCGTGATCTTCAGCGCCCACGGCGTACCCAAGGCCGTGCAGGATGAGGCAGCGGCGCGTGAGCTCAATGTGTTCGACGCCACCTGTCCGCTGGTCACCAAGGTCCACATGGAAGTCTCACGCTACGCGCAGGAAGGCAGGGAAGTGGTGTTGATCGGCCACGCCGGGCATCCCGAGGTAGAGGGCACCATGGGCCAGTACGATGTCGGCCGTGGCGGTGACATCTATCTGGTCGAGACCCCCGACGATGTCGCCGAACTGCCGGTGCGGGATCCGCAAAAGCTCGCTTTCGTTACCCAGACGACGCTGTCGGTCGACGACACTGCCCGGGTCATCGATGCGCTGCGCGCGCGCTTCCCTGCGCTGCTCGGTCCGCGCAAAGAAGACATTTGTTACGCAACGCAAAACCGTCAGGATGCGGTCAAGTCCATGGTCAAACGCTGTGACGTGATGCTGGTCGTGGGATCGCCGGAGAGCTCCAACTCCAATCGCCTGCGCGAAATCGCGGAGAAGGCCGGTATCCACGGCTATCTGATCGATGGTCCCGAGGATCTGCGTCGTGAGTGGTTCGAAGGCAAGCATGCGGTCGGTGTTACTGCCGGTGCGTCAGCTCCGGAGATACTGGTCAAACAGGTCGTGGATCGCTTGCGTGAATGGGGCGGCCAAGCCGCTGAAGAGGTGACAGGCAGGCCGGAGAAGGTCGTGTTCTCGCTGCCTCGCGAGCTGCGTCGAGCCTGATCAGCGCCAGCAGACCTCGGGCGGTGCCGGCGTGGACGCACGCCGACCGAGGTGGTCGAGCGAAAATTGCTGGCACGGTTCGTCGTTGTTTTGCACCGAACCGACGGCCGGCACCGCAACGATCAGGAAGCCGTCGTCATCGGCGCGCTCGATCTCCAGCCGATACCAGCCGTGGCGGGTTCCAGGGAATCCCAGACCGTCGGGCGGGTCCGGTACCAGCCGCTCGGCGTAGCGACCTTCCCGTACCAGATAGCTCTCCTGAGCCGCCGCCGCCTGCAGCAAACCGGCTGTGGCGTCGATACGCCGGACACGCAATACCTGGGACCACCAGCCGGCCTGAGCAAGCGTGGCCAACAAGCTGGCGATGACCACGACAATCATGATTTCCAGCAGGCTGAAACCCGCGCACGCTGCGCGGGTGCTGCTGCGTCGGCCCGATCGTCTGTTCACGGGCGATCCTCCGGCAGGTGCCAGGCAACCGCTTGCGGCGGCACCCTCAGCTCCAGCGGACAATCCGGGTCCGGTGGTCCGCACAGGGGCGGCACCAGGCACCCTGTCTCGAGACAGACGCTCAGGTCCGCCGGCGGCGGCGCCGGGAGGCTGATTTGCAGACGTTCCCGGACTTGCGCGCCGGTGGGTGTCCCGGCGCTGGCGTGCAACAGGAAATGCCAGTCCCACAGGCCTGGTTCCACGGCGCGCGGTACCGCGCCGAAAAAGCTCACCGTGACCCGCCACTGGCTGCCGTCCGCCAGCACACCGGCTGCCAGTTCCGACTCGATCGTGTCCCGCAGCTCCAGCCCGTCCATCGCGTTGGCCAACCCGATCGCTGCGGCTGCCCGTGCCTGCTCCAGCGACTCGATCACCTGGGTGCGGCTGAGTTCGCGCACGGCGATCCCCATCACCGTGCTCATAGTGAGCATGCCGGTGGCCAGTAGCAGCAGCCCGCTGGCAAGGATCAGTCCACCTTGGGTCCGGGCCGCGTTCACGGCCGCATCGCCAGGTTGGCGAGAGGATAGGTGCGGCTCGCCAGCAGCCGTCGGCCGGGTCGTGGGCTGGTCGCCGCACGATCCGCGTAGGCGGGCATGCCCCGGCTCCTGCGCGAATCCCTGCGCTCGCTCTCGGCCAACAACCAGATCCGTACGGCCACAACAGACGTATCGGTCGTGAGCCTCGCGTCGTCGGCATGGACGAACATGTCGGCGCTCCCGGCGCCCGGGGTTCCGGCGGGGTCCAGATCCAGCCCGAACAGCAACTGGAAATCCACGATACCCGGTGCGATCTCTTCGTCGCTGATCCGCGGACCGGTACCGAGCAGCTTGCGACGCAGCGACGGCCGGCCGGGGTCTCCCGAGGAACGCCGGCTGAGGTAATAGACACTCACCACCAGGTCGCGGATCTGGACCGGATCTCCCGGTCCATCGCCAACGTCGGGTATGTCGGCCGACGCCAGCAGCTGCGCTCCGGACAGCGCGGTGGCCAACTGCAGCCGGCTGGAATCCCGGGCACGCGGCTGGCTGTCGGCGCGCCGCACGATCAACACGTCAGCGCCACCGACGCTGGCGCCGCCATACGGTCCGCATGCCAGATCGAATACGCCCCCGCAGTCGCCGCTGACAGTCACCGTCACCGGATCGTCCGGCCCGGCCACCCCCGCGATGACATCGGTCTGGCGACGACTGCCCACAAAACCGGCCTGGAGCAGATCCGTCTCCAGATAGGCGAGGGCAAGACGCACCGTGTCCTGCAGTTCCGCGGTCACCTCCACCTCGCGGGCGATCGCTCCGGTCTGACCATGGAGACCGACAAAGCCGGTGAGCAACAGGCCGCCCAAAAACAGCGCCAGCATCAATTCGACCAGCGTAAAGCCTGCGCTCTGAGTCACGGCGCCACCGCCAGCCTGTAGACCTGCTCCCGTTCGCCGTCATCCCAGGCGATGGCGATCACGGTCGGCTCGGGATCGAGCAGTTCAACGCGCAGCCGGCCGCCGGGCTCGATCCGATGCAAGCGCGCGGTGATCTCGTTCAGATCATCGGCGGCGAGATCGTCCGGGGTACACAGCAAGGCCGGCGTCATGGTCGATGCGCAGCGATGATCCACGGCGCCGCCCGTATAGGCCCGATGACCCGGACTGTTGCTGCGCATACGTCCGGCCAGATCCGCCGCCAGCAGCGCAATCTCGGCCCGCAGCAGCGCACGTTGCTCCAGCCTGAACCCTTCCACGGCCAGCGCGGTGGCGCCGAGCAAACCGATAGCGAAGACCAGCAGCGCCACCAGCACTTCCGGCAGGGTAAAGCCGTGCTGGCGGATAGAGCATGTCTGGGTGCTGATCATCAGCTCACCAGCGGGCATGTCAACGGTTCGCCACGCCCGCTGCGATCACTGATCCGCGGCCGTCCCGTATGGCTGACGATGATCGCCCGCGCTGAGCGTGCGCCGCGGCGATCGCAATAGATCAACGTGCCGTTGGTGGAGCGGCGATTGAAGGGCCGATAGACAAAGGCCTCGCGGTTCGCATTGAGGCGACCGTCGCGCGCCGGATCGCCGGCGCCCTCACGGGCGAGCAGCACATGATCACCGACATCGAGCACGGATGGATCCCGACCGACCCGATTGACGAACACGCGCCAGCCACCGGTCCAGTTGTCGCTGCGCCCGGCGCACAGCCCGTCTTCGTCCACCGGGCAGACCACCGCCTCCCGGCCGGCGCGCAGGGACTCGACCCGGGCCAGATGCAGCGAGCGGATCAGCGCGTTGAGCACCTCGGTGCGCCGTGCGTTGAGCAAGGTCTCCTGAAAAGACGGTGACGCCAGGGTCGCCAGCAACGCGACGATGGCCAGGGTGGCAAGCAATTCCAGCAGCGTAAAACCGTCGGCGCGTTCGGCGCTCATGATCCCTATTCCTTCCTTGGAGCAGGGTGTCAGGCTAGGCGACCGAAACAGACCGGGGCAGGGCACTTATTTCGCCAATGCGGCCGGAAAACCCGGAACGCATGGCTGCTGGCCCGTCTGAGGATGGTGACCGCGTCATGACAAGCGTCTATAATGGGAATGATTCGCAACTGGTTGACATAACTAACGATGCACGCACATATCAGCGACAGGCTTCGCCAGCACGGGGCGAAACCGACCGCACAACGACTGGCGCTCGCCAGAGTCATCTTCGAACGACCACAACATCTGTCAGCGGACGATCTGTTCCGGGCGGCGCTGGCAGCCGGGATCCGCGTGTCCAAAGCGACGGTCTACAACACGTTGAACCTGTTCGCCGAATGCGGGCTGGTGCGTGAGGTCAATGTCGACGGCAGCCGGCTTTACTACGATTCAACAACCCGTCCCCACCACCACTTCTTCAATGTCGATACCGGCGAATTGATCGATATCCCTGAACACGCGGTGCGTCTGGCCGAAATGCCCGAACTGCCGCCCGGCACCGAATCCGCCGGTGTGGAGATGGTGGTCAAGGTGCGCAAACGCCGATCCTGACCCGCGTTGCCGCGGCCCGCGGCGGTGCCTTATACTTCGCGCCCCTGCACCCGGCGCCGGGGTAGCTCAGTTGGCAGAGCAACGCATTCGTAATGCGTGGGTCGGAGGTTCGAATCCTCTCCCCGGCACCATATCTCCCTTGGGTAATTCAGGCGACACTGCCGCCCTTTCGGATGGCCGCAATCCGGCCCCGACGGCGTCAGGGCTACTGGGCCCATAGCGCCAGCTTCGGAACTTTCGGCGCCGTCTGTGCCGGGCCCGTTACCGGCGCGGTAAGCGATGATATCCCGCCCGGGGATGACGACGACCGATGAGGCCTTGCTATCCAGAAACCGGTCCGGACGTGACAACTCGTTGGCGGCTGGTGCCCCGCTGTCCGAGTGCCTCGCCCGCGGGCTGCTGAGCCGGGCACGCGGTTGCGCCAGGCCTGGCCCGATCCAGCCTGATTCGGCTGATTAGGTGTCGGCTGACTTTACACTTCCTGCAGCACCGCAATTAATATCACGCACAAGTACCTGAAAATAATGTGGTTTGTGTTGCTGGCATGAATACTGCTTTGTTCTAATCCGAATTTCTTTTTGACCCAACGGAGCAGACACGATGAAAACAAGAATCAAGGCAGTTTTGGCGGCAGGATTGCTGATGGTGCTTGGCACCACGACTGCGAATGCAGCGCTTCTCTCTTTTGACCTGAACTGGTCCGGGGAGAGCTTCGGAAATAACGCGGTGGCGGTCGGAACGATTACGCTTGATGACTCAATATTGGTGAACCCCGGGTTTAACGGCCTATTCTCCGGATACATCACCAGTTTTTCCATTACGGTGTCAGGGGCCACTTCCGGCAACGGAACCTGGACCGAATCCAATTTTGACGACATCTTCTGGTATACCGACACTGCACTTGACTTGACACAAGAACTGGTCGGTCAGCCCACGTCGATGGATCCCTGGGGAACATCGCTGCCAGGAGATACCGGGGGAGACTTCAACATGTTCGCGAACACGATTGGCGCTCCTATGGGAACCTATTATTTTCAGATTACGACAGATTTTGGTGCCGGCGACGATCTGCTCCTGACCAGTTTCCGTCCCGCTGACGTTCCCGAACCCACCACTCTGGCGCTGCTTGGCCTCGGCCTGGTTGGCGTGGGCCTGAGACGACGCAAGATTTTCTGATCGCTTAAAAACAAGAAGCAAGTAGAATTGAGAACCCCGCCATGTGCGGGGATCTTTTTGAGAGCACTGATCGGCTGCGCCGGAAACGGGCTGAGCAAGAGAGGCATGAAAGATGGCCGGATTCCCGGCAGGAAAGTCGTGTTCAGCGACTCAGCTATTATTGCGGAGTTTCCTTTTCCAGGCTTACAACAAGCTGAGCAATCTTTTTATAAACACAAAATCTGTCGGAACCCTGGATCGGTATACCGGCCTCTGGCGTATCAGTAACGCCACGCTTCAATGCAAACGGTTTGAGGCGGCCGAGAAGCTATTCTAAAGTCAAAACGGCTCGCTCTTTAGCCGTAGACATCCTCTGGAGCAGAACCACGAGCAGGCTGTCATCCTCTAACAGCTTGGGGTCATAACCAGCCCGCCGTATTGCATCTTCGCCGGATCTGCCGGTGTCGCCCCTTTGTTTCGGCTTGCCCGACCCGGACCTGTTCAACGGCCAGGTCCTTCCCGATCCGGCTGATTAGGTGTCGGCTGGCTTTACAACCGCGATTCTCGACCCTTGTGACGGCAGGCCAGGCCGGTCTGGAACAGCCCACCTTGTGTGAGCGGCATCACATTTCGATCAAGCGATTGACGAATGTTGCCGCATTTGTCCGCTTCAGTGCGTGGACGGAACAGATCTTGCTTTATCCTCAGTGACAACGGCTCGTGACGTTTTTTGGAGATTACGGATGAATAGATTTTTTCGGACTGTCGCAGGAATAGCGTTGCTGCTTATGGTCCCGATGGCGGCGCATGCGGTGGCGGTGGTGGATGTGCCGGAACCCGGTTCGTTAGCACTGCTCAGTCTTGGTCTGGCGGGCATTGCGCTGAGACGGCGCAGAAACCGCTGAGAACGGGACAGCTGGAGTAAACAAAAGACCCCGTCCGAGGCGGGGTCTTTGCTTTTTCGAAACCAGCGCGCGAGTGACGGTAACTCGCGTCCACGACCGGGACCATCCGGTCCGTCGTCCGCTCCGCTTCTCGCTCAGCTGCCCTGTAGACGCTGAACTCGCGCTATTTCTGCTGCCAGTCCGAACCCTTGCGGTAGTACCACCCAGGCGAAGCCTTGGCGATCCAGCGTTGGGCGAACGTATCGCGGATCTGACCTTCCCACTCGGGATGACCGTTGGCAACGGCGATGGCCTTGTACAGCGCGTTGCGGTCCTTGTTCTCGGCGTCCACCAGCTGGCGGATGGTGTTGCGCTGGGCCAGCGGCACCAGATTGCGATCGCGGATATCGATCATCGCGTCGCCGGTCAGTCCGATCGCGCCGGAGCTGTAAAACGGCTCCATCTTCTTGAAACGCCCGTTCATCGACGCGGTCAGCGCGCGGATCTCCGGGGTATCGATATCGAAGTCCACCTGGGCCTGGGCGCTCGGGATCAGGAACTCGAGCACGTTGTTGGCGGCCAGCCGGACGGGTGTCATCAGATCGAACTCGTCGAAGACCGCGCCCTGGGCGTCGCCCGTCGCCGCTTCGGCGGCCGGACCCCAGACGTCATCGATAATACGGTCGGCCGCTTTCTCCGCCGCGGCCGCGGGGAAATATACGTTGATGGTGACGCAGGCGGCGATCAATGCCGTCGCGGCGATAAGTAATTTCGCTTGAAGTCGGAACATGTGTTGTTCTCCTCGGTCGTGACCCGGGACCGGACGCCTGGCCCTATTCTATAACAGGGCCCTCGGATTCCATGATGCTTTTTAGTTGTTCGACGATGGTGGACCAGCTGGCCCTGCGCGAATAGCCAACCACGTTGATCTGCGGCAGCCCGCTGCCGCGCAGAATATAGTAGCCGGTCCCCGCGGGCTCGATGCCCGACATCTCGCAGGTGTCGTAGCGTAGCGTGCAGCCGAGTCCGATACGGCTGTATGAGAAATCCTCAAAGAATCTGAGGAAGCCCTTGGACAGGGCCGCCGCGCCGCCGCCACCGCCCAGGTTGGCGATGTTGTCCACCGCGCGCTGGCTGATCCGGTGTCTGGATTTGTCGCCGGGCGGCGTAAATATCCGGGCGTCAAAGGCTACCGGCGACCAGTCGATCATTTTTAGACCCTTGACATAACCGTCCAGCTTGCCGGTGATCAGCCCGAAGGACAGAGCCTCGGTCACCCGCTTCAGATCCAGCCCGTCGATGTCGATATCGGCCTCGAGACGCGAACCCGGGTTGAACGGCTCGCGCAGGCGAAAATTGCTCACTCTGATCTCGCCATCAAACATCTGCGCCGCGAGCGTGCCGCCAAAGGTCAGGGCGCCGTCACGATAGCTCATGCTCGGGATCACCCCGGACAGGTTTCCCGACAGCGGCGGCCAGTCCAGAGCCCGGGTCAGCGCGAGCATGCTCACCGGCTGCAGACGGGCGTCGATGGCAACCCGGGCATTGCCCGGAGTGAAGTCACCGATCTCGAGCGCGTCCAGAGCCAGACCACCGCCGAGGAACGGTATCAGGGTCGGCTGGCGCAATCGCCATTGTCCGGGTTCCACGGCGAACTCGAAACGGGCCGCATCAAGAGCGATGCCGTAGACAAAGCCACCCTGCCAGCCGATCGTCACCGGCGCCTCGGCGGCTTGCTGCCGTCCGCGCGCCCAGGTGAAGTTCGCCGTCAGCCCATAGAGCGCGAGACGGCCGTCCCGGTCATCCATAAAGACATTCTCGACGACAAGGTCAATGGCCTCCGGTGCATCGTCCTTCAGGTCCAGATCTACCCGCAGGCTGCCGCTGGTCTCCATATTGCCCAGATCGGTGTTGGACAAAAACGGCCGCATCAGCACCTCGTATCCGCCCGGCAGGATGAGGGGATCCAGCGACAGGTGCCCCGATGCCACCGTCCATGCAGGGGGTGTTTCGGCCTCCGCCTCATCATTCCCGTTGCCATCCTCCGGATCGCCGGTAGCCGTATCTTCGGGTTTGGGATTATCGATGGCCTGATCGGCGCTGGCGTCGGCCGGATGCAATTCAAACGCACCGTTGCCGCTCATCACGCCAGGCTGCTCGATGCTCAGGTTCTCGATAATCAGCGCAGCCTCTGACCACTGGCCGCGTGCGGCGAGTTCCACCGGATGATCGTCGAGACGGACATACACGGGCTCCTGGTAAAGCTCGCCCCGGGGCGCATCGAGCACGATGTCGAAGTCCAGACCGCTGGCGGCGCTGTGCGCATGACCCTCGAATGTGAGCGCGACCCCGTCGGCCGCGCTGGTGCCCAGTGTATTGCTACCGCCCAGGCCCTCGGCCTGGCCCCGATACGCCGCGGTAAATCCGTCGCCGGCGCTCCTGGCCTCGAGCACGACATCGAGGCTGCCGTAGAGCTCCGGCGCATCGTCCTCTCCCGAGGTAAACAATGGCGCGATCACCGCGGCGCTCAGCGCGGCAGTATCTACACGGATCGACCAGCTCGTCCCGCGCTGGGCGCCGCGCAGGCGCAGCTCACCGCCGGGTTCCGGGCGGGCAGTCATGTCCCAGCTCAGGGCGCCGCTGTCGCGTTCATAGCTGAAACCGCCCGAGAAGCCCGGCAGTGACGCGATCCGATCACCGGGCGTGAGAGACGCTTGTGCGCAGCGGATCGTGTGCGTGCCGATAAACAAATCATCGCAACGCCCTTGAATCCCCTTTACCAGACCCACCGGTTCGGGCAGGGATGCTTCCTTAATCAGAACCTCGGCCCGTATCGGGCCGTCTGTGGTCAGGATCACTGAGACCCGGATGTCCCGCGCCTGCCAGCCGTCGCCGTCGATCTGATCCACACCGAATTCAAAGCCGCTGTCCGCCAGCGTAGGTACCGCCGTCACCAGCGCCAGCGCCAGCGCGAGCGCTAACAGTGCGCGGCGGGTTGGCGTGAAGGCCGTTCGCGATGATGATGGGGTCATGATGGTGGCGACGCGTCCTGATCGCTGCCTCGGTGCCTTGCCGCTATGATACGGGTTCCCAATTCAGCGCGGCGGTATTGGATTTTCAGCCATGGACAGACTTGTGTTGGTCGAGGCGAGCCGGTAATGGGCGAGGACGGCATGTCATCCGGCTGGACGGTGCTCAAGTTCGGCGGTACCAGCGTCGCTTCGGCGGACCGTTGGCGCACCATCGCCGTGGAAGTCAGCCGCCGGCTCGAGCGCGAACAGCGGGTGATTATCGTGCACTCGGCGCTCGCCGGCGTGTCGAACCGGCTTGTGGCGCTGCTTGACGCCGCGCTCGCCGGGAAGCACCTCTACGGCGTAGACGAGATCGAGCATATCCATCTGAGTCTGGCCGCCGATCTCGGGCTCGACAGAACCCCGCTTATCGCCGACGACATCGATGAACTGCGCCAGGTGCTGGACGGTATCCATCTGTTGAACGAGGTCAGTCCCCGCGCCCACGCCCGCGTCCTGGCCAGCGGCGAATTGATGGCCACCCGTCTGGGTGCCGCGTATCTGCGCGGCTGTGATCTGCCCTGTCACTGGCTGGACGCGCGCAGCGTGCTGGAGAGCCGGCGCGAGGACGGTGGCGGCCGCGGCCGCTATCTCAACGCGAGCTGTGACTTTGAGGCGGACCCGGTATTCCAGCAGGCGCTCGCGGATTGCGGCCCGCTGGTGCTCACCCAGGGATTTATCGCCCGGGATCATCGCGGCGACACGGTGCTGCTCGGACGCGGTGGCTCCGACGTGTCCGCCGCGTATATCGCCGCCAAACTCCAGGCCGCGGCGGTGGAGGTCTGGACCGACGTGCCCGGCATGTTCAGCGCTGATCCGCGCATCGTCACCGCTGCCCGACTGCTGCGCTCGCTGGATTATGCCGAGGCTCAGGAGATCGCCAGCACCGGTGGCGCGGTGCTGCATCCGCGCAGCGTGCCGCCGGTACGCCGTCACGGCATCCCGATGGAGATCCGCTGCACCAGTCATCCGGACATGCCCGGCACCCGCATCAGCGCGACGCCAGCGGACGGCGCGCCGCGGGTCAAGGCCATCAGCATCAATACCGGTTTGACGCTGGTCTCGATGGAGACCTCGGGCATGTGGCAGCAGGTCGGATTCCTGGCAGACGCGTTTCGGATCTTCGGCGAACATCGGGTCTCGATCGATCTGGTGTCCACCTCCGAGACCAGCGTCACCGTGTCGATCGACCAGGAAGTGAGCAGCCTCGATGCGGAAGCGATGGATGCGCTGGTGCGCCAACTCGGCACCTTATGCCGGGTGCGCGTAATCGATGGCTGCGCGGCGGTGAGCCTGGTCGGTCGTCAGATTCGCGCCATCCTGCATCGGCTGGGTCCGGCTCTCGAACTGTTCGAGGAACACCGCATCCACCTGGTCAGTCAGGCGGCCAGCGATCTCAATCTGACTTTTGTGGTGGACGAGGAACAGGCCCATCGCCTGGTCAAACGTCTGCACCATCTGTTGATCCGCGCGGGTGAGCAGGACACGGTGCTCGGCCCGACCTGGGAACAATTGTTCGGTACGGCAGTGGAGCACGGCCGGCCGGTGAAGCCCTGGTGGCTGGCGCGCCGCGAGGAGCTGCTCGTGTTGGCGCCTGCGGATGCAGCCGCGTTTGTTTACGACCTGGACGTGGTGGATCAGTCGATCCGCAATCTGCAGTCGCTATCAGCCATCGAGCGGGTCTGCTACGCGATAAAGGCCAACTGGCATCCGGCCGTGCTGCAGCGGGTGCACGACGCGGGTCTGACCTTCGAATGCGTGTCCGCCGGCGAGTTGGAGCATGTCCGACGGTTGTTCCCTGAACTCGACTCTGAGCGGATTCTGTTTACACCGAACTTCGCGCCCAGAGCCGAATACGAACAGGCGTTGGCGTCCGGTGTCCGGCTGACGCTGGACAACCTCTATCCGCTGGTCCACTGGCCGGCGCTGTTCGCCGGCGCTGCGCTGTTTGCGCGTATCGATCCCGGCGCGGGCAAGGGCCATCACCGCCATGTGCAGACCGCCGGCGAGCACTCCAAGTTTGGCATCCCGATCAGCCAGGTCGGTCAACTGGCGGCGCTGGCCGGGGACTGCGGTGCGCGCATCATCGGCCTGCACGTGCACGCCGGCAGCGGCATCCTCGACAGTGACCACTGGAGCGAGATGGCCGGTCTGCTCGCCCGGGTCGCCGAATCCCTGCCCGAGGTCGCCGTATTCAATCTCGGCGGCGGTCTGGGCGTGCCGGAATCCGGAGCCGACGCGCCGCTTGATATGGCCGCGCTGGATCAATCATTGACTGCGGTAAGAGATGCGTTCCCGGGCTACGCGCTGTGGCTGGAACCCGGACGTTACGTGGTGGCAGCCGCTGGTGTGCTGGTGGCGCGGGTGACCCAGACCAAGGGCAAGGGCGAAGTCGGCTATGTCGGCATCAACACCGGCATGAACTCGCTGATCCGTCCGGCGCTCTATGGTGCTTTCCACGAGATCGTCAATCTGAGCCGGATCGGCCAGCCGGCCACGCGGCTGACCGATGTGGTCGGGCCGATCTGCGAGACCGGTGACTATCTGGGCGTGGAGCGTCTGCTGCCACCGGCGGAGGAGGGTGATGTGATCCTCATCGCCAATGCCGGTGCCTATGGCCGCGTGATGAGTTCCAGTTACAACCTGCGCGAGCCCGCCGGCGAGATGACGATGCCGTCCCGGGATCTCGATTAACCGCTGGTCACCGCGCCTCTCGAGGCGCAGCTGACCAGCCGTGCGTATTTGCCCAATACGGTGCCGCCGGGTTCGGTCGGCGGCGGCTGCCAGGCCGTCCGGCGTGCGGCCAGCGTGTCTTCGTCGACCCGCAGCGTGACCTTGCGTCCAACCGCATCGATCTCGATCTCGTCGCCTTCCTCGATCAGCGCGATGGGTCCACCCACGGCGGCTTCCGGCGCCACGTGGCCGACCACGAATCCGTGGCTGCCACCGGAGAAGCGCGCGTCGGTAATCAGCGCCACCGAATCACCCAGACCCTTGCCCATGATGGCGGCGGTGGGGCTCAACATCTCCGGCATACCGGGCGCGCCCTTGGGTCCGATATAACGGATCACGATCACGTCACCGGCGACGATGTCACCGTCGAGGATGGACTGCAGCGCCTGCTGTTCGGAGCTGAACACGCGCGCGCGACCGCGGAATCGTTCGCCCTCCTTGCCGCTGATCTTGGCCACCGCACCGGATGGTGCGAGATTGCCGTAGAGCACCACCAGATGGCTGTCCTTCTTCAGCGGATTATCCAGGGGGCGGATCACGTCCTGACCGTCAGGGTAGGGCGCCACGTCCGCCAGGTCTTCGGCCAGGGTGTGACCGCTGACGGTCAGACATTCACCGTGCAACAGCCCGGCGTCCAGCAGCATCTTCATCAACGGCCGGATGCCGCCGATCTGTATCAGCTCCGACATCAGATAGCGTCCGCTGGGTTTCAGATCCGCCAGCACCGGCACCCGGGCGCCGATGCGGGCAAAGTCTTCCAGCTCCAGCGGTACGCAGGCGGCGTCGGCCATGGCCAGCAGATGCAGCACCGCGTTGGTGGAGCCGCCGAGGGTGATGACCACGGTGATCGCGTTTTCGAATGCTTCCCGGGTCAGGATGTCCGAGGGCCGGATGCCTTTTTCGATCAGTGCGCAGACGGCTGCACCGGCCCGGCGGCAGTCATCCAGCTTGGCCTCGCTGACCGCTTCCTGAGCCGAGCTGTTGGGCAGGCTGAGACCCAGCGCCTCGATCGCGGAGGCCATGGTGTTGGCCGTATACATACCGCCGCAGGAACCCGGTCCCGGGATCGCAGTGCGTTCCACCTCGAGCAACTCCGCGTCGCTCACGGCCCCGGCGGCGTGACCGCCGACGGCTTCAAACACGGAGACGATATCGCGGCGCCCGGCGCCGGGTTTGATGGTGCCGCCATAGACAAAGACCGATGGCCGGTCGAGACGGCACATGGCCAGCACGCAACCCGGCATGTTTTTATCGCAGCCGCCGATCGCGACAAAACCGTCAAAGCCCTGGCCAGCGACCACGGTCTCGATGGAATCGGCGATGACTTCGCGCGAGACCAGGGAGTAGCGCATCGCCGGCGTGCCCATCGAGATGCCGTCGGACACGGTGATGGTGTTGAAGGTGACGCTTTTGCCGCCGGCCTCGTCGACGCCGCCAGCCGCGGCTTCCGCCAGATGATTAATATGCACATTACAGGGCGTCACCTGGCTCCAGGTGGACGCGATTCCGATCTGTGGTTTTTCAAAATCCGTGTCTTCGAAGCCCACCGCGCGGAGCATCGCGCGGCTGGGCGCTCGCGTGACGCCGTCCACGATGCGCTTTGAGTATTGTCTTTTGTCAGGTTTTTTCATCGGATCTTGCGCCCTGTATATATCAATGTGCACATGAGACTTTTTTCGGACCTATTTCAAACTATTGAAAATTTTTGTTGACATCCCGCACCGCATCATGGATAAACTTCCACCAAGCCCATCGATAACCGAATTGCGACTCATGTACAACGCTCCGGCCAACAGACGATCTCAGCAACGCCGCGCCCCGCGCGCCGTCGCGCTGTCTGTCGCCGCCCCGGTCATCGATCAGACCCGGCTCGCCGCGCTCCTTATTACCCTCATTATGCTCATTCTCGTAGTAGGGAATAGCGGGGTTATTGTGTAAACGGCAGACGAGCAACAAACAACACACAACCCCGCACCCTGAAAAGGCTGCGGGGTTTTTTTTGACCTGAATACCACCGGAACACAAGCGAAATAGAGGAATGACGATGAAAATCCACGCGGAAGGCGACGTTGAGAGGGGCAGTGCCCGCGGCACCCGGGTAGCCGTGATCGGCTACGGCAGCCAGGGTCGGGCTCACGCCCTGAATCTCCGGGACAGCGGCTTTGACGTGACCATCGGTTTGCGTCCCGGAGGCGCGAGCTGGAGCAGGGCCGAGGCGGATCGGTTCAAGGTAGCCGAGCCGGAGCACGCCGCCCGGGGCGCGGACATCGTCGCGCTGTTGACGCCGGATATGGCGCAGCCCGACGCCTACGCGGCAGTAGCGCCCGCGCTCAAACCCGGTTGCGCGGTGTTGTTCGCCCACGGCTTCAATATCCACTACGGGCGCATCACCCCGGCCGAGAACATCGACGTGATCCTGGTGGCGCCGAAGGGCCCCGGGGATCTGGTACGGCGTCAATACGAGGAGGGACGCGGCGTGCCATGTCTGGTGGCGGTGGCCCAGGACGCGACCGGCAAAGCCAAGCAGCAGGCGCTGATCTATGCCGACGGCATCGGCGGTACCCGCGGCGGTGTGCTCGAAACCACCTTCGCCGAAGAGACCGAGACGGATCTGTTCGGTGAGCAGGCGGTGCTGTGCGGTGGCGTTACCGAGCTTGTCTTGCAGGGTTTCGAGACTCTGACCGAGGCCGGTTATCAGCCCGAAGTGGCGTATTTCGAGTGCATGCACGAACTCAAGCTCATCGTCGACCTGCTGCACGAGGGCGGTCTGGCCAAGATGCACGAGTTCGTCAGCGAGACGGCCAAGTATGGCGACCTGACCCGCGGGCCCCGCGTGGTCGATGACCACACCCGCGAACAGATGCGGGCGGTGCTCAGAGAGATCCAGGACGGCACCTTCGCGCGCCAGTGGGCCGCAGAATACGAAGCCGGACTGCCCAACTACACCGCGCTGATGCAGAAGGACCTCGAGCATCCGGTCGAGAAAGTGGGTCAGGAGCTGCGGGCGCGGATGTCCTGGCTGAAAGCGAAGAAGCAGGCCGCCGCCTAATGATGACAGGGGCGCAATTGCTGATCAGGGCGCTGGAGCAGGAGGGCGTGGAGACCATCTTCGGCTACCCCGGCGGCGCCATCATGCCGGTCTATGATGCCTTGGTCGATTCGCGCCTCGATCACATACTGGTGCGCCATGAGCAGGGTGCGGTGATGGCCGCCGACGGCTACGCGCGCACCAGCGGTCGCGTCGGCGTGTGCATGGCCACGTCTGGCCCCGGTGCCACCAACCTGATCACCGGCATAGCCAACGCGTTTCTCGACTCAGTGCCGCTGGTGGCGATCACCGGACAGGTGCCGACGGCGCTGATGGGCACCGACGCATTCCAGGAAGTGGACATCTTCGGCATGACCATGCCGATCGTGAAGCACAGTTTTCTGGTGCGGCGCGTGGAAGATATCCCGCGTGTGGTTGGCGAGGCGTTCCACATCGCCGCCGAGGGCCGCCCGGGGCCGGTGCTGATCGATCTGCCCAAGGACATCACCAACACGTCCACCAGCCAGCCGCCGCTGTTCGAGATGAAGTCCAACGATCTCGATGGCCCCGACCCGGATGAGGTCGAGGCCGCGTGCCGGATGATCCGCGCTGCGCGGCAGCCCGTGCTGTATGCGGGCGGTGGCGTCGGCATCGGACGTGCGGTCGATGCATTCCGTGAATATGTCCGCGCCAGCGGCATCCCGGTGGTGGCAACGCTCAAGGGTCTGGGCGCGCTGCCGACACGTGATCCTGCGTTTATCGGCATGCTCGGGATGCATGGCAACCAGGCCGCCAACGAAGTGGTCCAGGCGGCAGATCTGCTGATCTGCGTCGGTGCCCGCTTTGACGATCGCGCTACCGGTCGTCTGGACGGTTTCGCGCCCCGCGCCAAAGTGGTCCATCTCGACGCCGATCCCGCCGAGATTTCAAAGTTGCGCCATGCGGATGCGGCGCTCCTTGGCGATCTCAGACAGTCGCTGGCGGCACTGCCGACCGATCTGTCTCTCGATGCCTGGCAGGCCTGGTGCAGCGAACGCAAGCAGACACGGGAATGGCGCTACGACGCGCCAGGTAAGGGCATCTACGTCCCGCACATGCTGCGTCAGATCTCAGAGGCCGACCCTGAGCTGGTGGTCAGCTGTGATGTCGGCCAGCACCAGATGTGGGTGGCGCAGCACTGCCATTTCAAGCGCCCCGAGCAGCATCTGACCAGCGCCGGTCTCGGCGCCATGGGCTACGGCATACCGGCAGCCATCGGCGCCCAATTCGCTGATCCCGCGGCCCGTGTCCTGACGGTCAGCGGTGATGGCTCGATCATGATGAACATCCAGGAGCTGGCCACCATCAACCGCTATCAGCTGCCGATCAAGATCGTGCTGGTGGATAACGCCTCCCTCGGTCTGGTGCGCCAGTGGCAGCAACTGTTCCACGGCGAGCGTTACAGCGAAGTGGACCTGTCTGATAACCCGGACTTTGTCGCCGTGGCGAAGTCCTTCGGAATCCCGGGTTTCCGGGTGGAGCAGCGGACGGAGGTGGCGGGCGCCATCGATCGTCTGCTCAATAGCGAGGGACCGATGCTGGCCCATGTCTGCATCGACCCCATGAGCAATGTCTGGCCGCTGGTGCCGCCGGGTCAGACCAACGACGTCATGCTTGAGGAGCAGAGCGCATGAACCACACCATGAAACTGACGATCTGTCGTGTCGAGGGCGCGATGATTCGCGCGTTGGGCCTGATCGAGCGTCGCGGCTTCGCGGTGACCTCGATCAACGCCACCGAGAATGAACCGGCGCAGCAGCTGGAACTCATTATCGGGCTGCGGTCCGCGGACCGCAGCGTCGACGTACTGGCACGGCAGATCGAGAAATTGTTCGACGTCTGCTCCGTCTCCCTGTTGCAACACAATGAATCAGCCCTGGAGCTGAAAGAGAGCATGGCATGTTAGATCTCAATCCCGTAGCACCGGTACGCGAGGGCGTATCGGCGACGCCGTTCCCGGTAGACCTTGATGACGTATATCGGGCCCACGAGCTGATCCGCGCCTCGCTGCCCGATACGCCGACCGTCGTCCACCCCCTGTTGACCGAGCGCATGGGTTGCGAAACCCATGTAAAGCTCGAGAACACGCACAGCATCGGTTCGTTCAAGATCCGTGGCGGCTTGTTCCTGCTCGCCAATATGTCGGAGGCGGATCGGCGTCGCGGTCTGGTCACCGCGACGCGTGGCAACCACGGACAATCCATCGCCCGCGCCGCCAGTCTGTACAACGCGCGCTGCACGATCTTTGTCCCGCGCGGCAACAACGCGCACAAGAACGCCGCGATGAGCGCCTTGGGCGCGGACGTGGTGGAGCAGGGCCACGACTTCGACGAAGCCTGGGAGATCGCGGAAGCCTTTGCCGTACAGACCGGAGCCCGCCTGGTGCATCCGGCGCGCGAACCGGACCTGATCGCCGGGGTCGCCACCACCGCGCTGGAGATGATCGAGCAGGCCGGCGAGCCGCTGGACGCGGTGTTCGTGCCGGTGGGCGGCGGCAGCATCGCCACCGGTATGGCGCTGGTATTCAAGGCTTTGAGCCCCACCACTCGCGTGTATGGCGTGCAGGCCGAGAACGCGCCGGCCATGCACCACGCATGGCAGACCGGCGAAGAGCGCCCGTTCGCGGTCACCGACACCATCGCCGACGGTCTCGCTGTCCGCGTGCCGGTGGATTTCACCCTGAACGTGATGCGTGAGCTGCTGGCCGGCATGCTGCTGGTGTCAGAAGACGAGATCCAGGACGCCATCCGCTGCTATGCCAACACCATCCACCAGATGGCGGAGGGTGGCGCCGCCGCGGCGCTGGCCGGCGCGATGAAGATGCGCAGCGAATTCCGCGGCAAGCGCATCGGCGTCGTGCTCACCGGCGGCAATATCGACACCGAGACGCTGCTGCATGCGCTCAGCGGTCGCCCGCCCATGCACGTGCCCCAGGCCATGCCGATGTTCCCGATCGATGATCTGTCCTATGGCTATTGATCCCCACGCCCCGCGCGACGTCGAGGAGGCTGGCCGTGAGCGGCTGGTCATCTTCGACACCACCTTGCGCGATGGTGAGCAGGCGCCCGGATGCAGCATGAACGGCCGCGAGAAGCTGCGCATCGCCCGGGCGCTGGCCGAGCTCGGTGTCGATGTGATCGAGGCCGGCTTCCCGGCGGCTTCCCAGGGCGATTTTGAGGCGGTGCGGACCATAGCCGCCGAGGTCGAGGGGCCGTCGATCTGCGGCCTGGCGCGTTGCGGCGATAGTGATATCGAACGCGCCTGGGCAGCGCTGTCGGCGGCCGCGCGCCCGCGTATCCATACCTTTATCGCGACCAGTCCGATTCATCGCAAATACAAGCTGGAGATGGGCTGCGAGGAGGTGCTGCGTCGCGCGATCCAGGGCGTACGCACCGCGCGGGCCTTGTGCGCGGACGTGGAGTTCTCTGCCGAAGATGCTTCGCGCACCGAGCCGGCGTTTTTGGCCGAGGTGCTGACGGCGGTGATCGAGGCCGGCGCGACCACCGTCAATATC
>CAMYOC010000051.1:162054-221158 GCA_947259915.1 uncultured Gammaproteobacteria bacterium | reverse complement strand
CTGGAGGAAGTCGTGATGGCGCTGCGCACCCGCGCGGACCATTTCGAGTGCTACACCGAGGTCGAAACCACGCGGCTGGCAGCCGCCAGTCACCTGTTGTCGGCCGTCACCGGAAATTTCGTGCCGCGCAACAAGGCCATCGTCGGCGAGAACGCCTTCGCCCACGAGGCCGGCATCCATCAGCACGGCATGCTGCGTCATCCCGGCACCTACGAGATCATGCAGCCGGCTGATGTCGGTCTCGACGACAGCCAGCTGGTGCTGGGCAAACACAGCGGCCGGCACGCCTTCCGTCAGCGTCTCGAGCAGCTGGGGATGGATCTGGGCGAAGAGGATCTGGATCGCGCGTTTTTGGCCTTCAAACAACTCGCGGATCGCAAGAAGGAAGTGTTCGACGCCGACATCGAGGCGTTGGTGCTCAATTCCGACGCCAGCCAGGGCGGTCCCTGGCGTCTGCTGGAGATGCACATCACGGCGGGCAGCGGCTCGCTTGCCGCGGCGGCGGTCAAGCTTGTACACACTGACGGCACGGTGCGGCGTGAAGCGGCGGCAGGCGACGGGCCGGTGGAGGCCGCGTTCCTCGCTATCGAACGGGCCACCGGCGTTGCGGTGGAGCTGCGTTTCTTCGATATCCGCAACATCACCACCGGTGAGGACGCTCAGGGCGAGGCGGTGGTGACGGTCGAGCGGGATGGTCGCAGCTACCAGGGCAAAGGCATCGACACCGACATCATCGAAGCGAGTGCCGAGGCATTTTTGCAGGCGGTGAATCGTATCTGCGCGCGGGGTCCAGTCACGGCTCCGGCACCCGCGGAGGCGACGGCTGTGGCGGCCGCCGGCTCCGGCTGAATCCAGGCCACAAGTCGTAGCAAGAGGAAAGGAGCGTCAATGAGTACCAAGGGAAGTCAGACCATCTGGCACAACGGCAAGCTGGTGCCCTGGGAGCAGGCCACCGTGCACGTGCTGTCCCACGCCCTGCATTACGGGTCTTCGGTATTCGAGGGTGCACGGGTATACGGCACGCCTGACGGTCCGATGGCGTTCCGTCTCGGTGACCATCTGACCCGTATGTACAACTCGGCCAAGCTGTATCGGATGGATATCCCTTACGACCTGTACGAACTGGATCTGGCCTGCCGACAGGTGGTGCTGGACAACGGCCTGCACGATGGGGCCTATCTGCGTCCGATCGCGTTCCGCGGCATGGCCGGACTCGGTCTGACCGCGCCAGCTGATTCGCCGATCGAAGTGGCGGTGGCGGCGATCGAGTGGGGCGCCTATCTGGGTGCCGAGGGCCTCAGGAACGGTGTCGATGTTTGCGTCTCGTCCTGGCAGCGGGTGGCTCCCAACACGATCCCGTCCGGCGCCAAGGCCGGCGGCGGCTATCTGTCCAGCCAGCTCATCAGCATGGAGGCCAAGCGCCTGGGATTTGCCGAGGGTATCGGTTTGACCACCGACGGGATGGTCGGCGAGGGTGCCGGCGAGAACCTGTTTCTGGTCAAGGACGGCCGTCTGCTGACGCCGCCCACCGCCAGCTCGATCCTTGCCGGTATCACGCGCGATACGGTCATGCATCTGGCGGCGGATCTTGGCTATGAGGTGGCCGAGCAGCCGATACCGCGGGAGATGCTGTATTTCGCCGACGAGGTGTTCTTTACCGGCACCGCGGCCGAGATCACACCGGTGCGCTCGGTCGATCGCATCGAAATCGGCGCGGGCAGTCGCGGCCCGGTTACCGAACGGTTGCAGCAACAATTCTTCGGTCTGTTCTCGGGCAAGACGCCGGATACCCGGGGCTGGCTGGAACCGGTCGAGGACCAGATGCGGCCCTCGCTGGCCGTATAGGGCGAAGATCATGAGCGAAGCTCGGGACATCGGCCCACGCACGCTGCTGGAGAAGATCTGGCGGCGGCACGTGGTCGTGCCGGAGACCGCGGACACGCCGGCGGTGCTCTACGTCGACCTGCATCTGGTGCATGAGGTCACATCGCCCCAGGCTTTCTCGGTGCTGCGCCGTCGGGGTCTCCCGGTGCGCCGCCCTGACCGTACCCTGGCCACGGTGGATCACTCGATCCCGACCTCGCCGGCTCGCTGGCAGGGCGATCGGCCGACCATGGACGGCGAGGCCCGTGTGCAGGTCGACACCCTGGGCGATAACTGCGCTCATTTCGACATCCCCTTGCTCGGAATCGGCAGCCGCCGGCGTGGCATCGTGCACGTGATCGGCCCGGAGCAGGGTGCGAGCCAGCCGGGTATGACCATCGTCTGCGGTGACAGCCACACCACGACCCATGGCGCGTTCGGCGCGCTTGCCTTTGGTATCGGCACGACCGAGGTCGGTCACGTACTGGCTACGCAATGCCTGTTGCAACGACGACCGCGCGCGCTGGCAGTGAACGTGAGCGGCAGCCTGGCAGCCGGGGTTACCGCGAAAGATCTGGCGCTGGCGGTGATCGGACGTCTCGGCGTCGGCGGCGGCACCGGACACGTGATCGAGTATCGCGGCGCCGCTATCCGCGCCCTGTCCATGGATGAGCGCATGACCCTGTGCAACATGTCGATCGAAGCCGGTGCCCGTGCCGGCATGGTCGCGCCTGACGACACCACCTTCGAATATCTCGACGGACGGCCGATGTCACCGAAGGCCGCGGCCTGGGAACGGGCGGTGCGAGACTGGCGCACCTTGTGCAGTGACCCCGGTGCGCGCTTTGATCGCGAGATCGAGATTGACGCCAGCACGCTAGAGCCCCAGGTCACCTGGGGCACCGATCCGGGCATGGTGGTTGCGGTGGGTGGCAGGATTCCGGCAGACGGTGGGGCGAGACAGCGCGAAGCGCTGAGCTATATGGATCTGGATGCAGGTCAGGCGATCGGTGGGCAGCCGGTCGATATGGTGTTTATCGGCAGCTGCACCAATGCGCGTCTGAGCGATCTGCGCCAGGCGGCATCGGTACTACGGGGTCGCAAAGTGGCTCCAGGCCTGCGCGCGGTGATCGTGCCGGGATCCCAGCAGGTCAAGGCACAGGCCGAGGCCGAAGGCCTGCACCGGGTATTTCTCGAAGCCGGCGCCGAATGGCATGAATCCGGTTGCTCGCTGTGTATCGCGATGAACGGAGATCGGGCCGCGCCCGGGCAATATGTCGTCAGCACCAGCAATCGGAATTTCGAGGGCCGCCAGGGTCCCGGTGCCCGGACCCTGCTGGCGAGTCCGCTGACCGCTGCCGCCTCCGCCATCGCGGGTGCCGTCGCTGATCCGCGACCGCTGCTGGAGCGGGCGAGGCGGATCGCATGAGTGCCGGACGCGAGATCATCCGCTCACGGACGGTGGTGCTGCCGGTGGAGAACATCGACACCGACCAGATCATCCCGGCGCGGTTTTTGACCACCACCGAGCGCGCCGGCCTCGGCCGCTGCCTCTTTCATGACTGGCGTTTCCACGCCGATGGCCGGCCGCGCTCCGATTTCATTCTCAACCAGCCCGCTGCCGACGGCTGCGATGTGTTGGTAGCCGGTCGCAACTTTGCCTGTGGCTCGTCGCGCGAGCACGCGCCGTGGGCACTGCTGGACTATGGATTCCGTGCGGTGATCAGCACCGAGATCGCGGATATCTTCCGCAGCAATGCGCTGCGCAATGGTCTGCTCGCGCTGGAAGTCACCGACGAGGTCCACGACTGGCTCATCGCGCATCCCGGGGCCCCGGTCAGCATCGATCTGGAATCCTGCCGATTGCGCGCCGGTGACGCGGTGGATACCACGTTCGAGATCGAATCATTCGCCCGCTATTGCCTGCTCAACGGCGTCGACCCTCTGGGTTATCTGCTATCGCGGCTGCCGGACATCGAGTGCTATGAGGCGGGCCGGGCATGAAGGCGACGATCGCGTTATTGCCCGGCGACGGTATCGGTCCGGAAGTATGTCGGGCCGGCGCAGAGGTGCTGGCCGCGGTCGGCGAACACTATGGTCATAGTTTTGAGCTGCGCGAGGCCGCAATCGGCGGCGCGGCGATCGACGCCAGCGGCAGTCCGCTGCCGCCTGCGACCGAGGCCTTGTGTCGTGACGCCGACGCGGTGTTATTGGGTGCGGTCGGCGGCCCGAAATGGTCAGATCCGCAGGCAACGGTGCGCCCGGAACAGGGGTTGCTGCGGTTACGCCATGCGATGGGGGTGTTCGCAAATCTGCGCCCGATTGTTCCGGACCGGCGATTGTCGGCGGCATCGCCGCTGCGCAGCGAGTTGCTCGAAGGCGTGGACATCTGTTTTGTGCGCGAGCTCACCGGCGGTATCTACTTTGGCGCCAAACGGCGCGACAGCAACGGTGCCAGCGACGTCTGCAGCTACTCGGTAATGGAAATCGAGCGCGTGGTGCGCCTGGCGTGCGAGCTGGCGTTGACGCGCAAGCGGCGACTGGTGTCAGTGGACAAGGCCAACGTGCTGGAGACCTCGCGTTTGTGGAGAGAGATCACCAGCCGCATCGTGACCGAAGAGTATCCGGCCGTACATCTCGAACACATGCTGGTGGACGCCGCAGCCATGTATCTGATCCAGCAGCCGGCTCGATTCGACGTGGTCGTAACCGAGAACATGTTCGGCGACATCCTCACCGACGAAGCGTCGGTGATCACCGGTTCGCTGGGGATGCTGCCGTCGGCATCGCTGTCCGCGGGCGGACCGGGTTTGTATGAACCGATACACGGCTCGGCACCGGATATCGCCGGCAAGGGCATCGCCAATCCGTACGGCACGATCCTCAGCGTCGCGCTGTTACTGCGCCACTCGCTGGGGCTGGAGCGCGAGGCGCGCGCGGTGGAGGTTGCGGTGTCTGGCGCGATCGATGCCGGCTTGCTGACGCCCGATCTGGCCACGAGCAATGCGCGTGCCGTTGCCACGGCCCAGGTCACGGCCGGCGTGGTCGGACTGGTCCGCGGCGAGTTCGCTGATCGGGCTATTGCCTAGGACGAGGGTCGTCCCAACCGATAAAGAGATGACAGTCGATACGCAACGATGATGACGACGAGAGGAAAAGAAGACCGCACGAGACGCGGTTGAAGAAATCTGCGATCGGTGCTTGACCAGAGCGCCGCCGCGTGTTTCATTTACTGACACTCATCGAGACCGGCGGAGGGACAGGCCCTTTGATGCCGGGGCAACCAGCGGAGCTAACCCCTCCGGCATGGTGCCAATTCCTGCGGAGAGCGGTAGGTCGCAAGACGCCGCGCCGAGAGATGAGCGGTCGCGTAGCCCCTGGATGCCAGGTGGAAGGACGCGACGCTTCTGATCCCCGGTTGCTCTGCAGAATTTCCCGCTGAGAAATTCACGTCCCCCAGGGGGCATGCAGGAGGACCGGATCAATGACCACCGCTCAAGGCGCAGCTGCCGCGGCCACCGTTGTCTGTGGCGAGCTGCCCGCATTCACCGACGATGTATTACGCCTGCCCGGCGGACTCGATCTGTCACTGGGTGGCCGGCTGCCGGCCGTGGACCTCGCCTGGCGAATGACCGGTCCTGCGTCTGCGCCGGTGGTGGTGGTGCTCGGCGGTATCTCCGCCCATCGTCGTGTCAGCACGATCGAGGGTGCGGGATCGGGCTGGTGGCCAGCGCTGGTCGGATCAGGGCTGGGTGTGGATACCGATCGGTTCCGCGTGCTCAGCTTTGACTATCTGGGCGGCAGTGACGGGACGACCGGCCCACGTATTGGCCAGCGAAACGCGGCACCCTTCCCCAGCGTGAGCACGCGTGATCAGGCGACTCTGCTGATCCGCCTGCTCGATCATCTCGGCGTCGCGCAACTGCATGCCGTTGTCGGCGCGTCCTACGGCGGTATGGTGGCGCTCGCGCTGGCGGCGGAATACGGCGACCGTCTGGCGCGTCTGTTGATCGTCAGCGCGGCGGAGGAAGCCCACCCGCTCGCCACCGCCTGGCGGAGTATCCAGCGGCGCATCGTGCGTCTGGGACTGCGTCAGGGTAACGCGAGCGAGGGCCTGGCTTTGGCCCGGGGTCTGGCCATGACCACCTATCGCTCGCCGGCGGAATTCGCCGAGCGGTTCTCCAGTCTGCCCACGGCGACCGCTGAGGGGTTCCGTTTCCCGGTCCAGGATTATCTCGACGCACGCGGCGCAGATTTTGCCGCCCGCGTGTCGCCGGAGTCTTTTCTGTGTCTGTCCGAGTCCATCGATCTGCAGCACACCGACCCGGCCGAGGTGCGGGTAACCACGACCCTGATCGCGGTCCGCCAGGACCAGCTGGTGCCGGTCGAGCAGATCCGCCGCCTGGCGGCGCGCCTCGGCGGAACCGGCCGTCTGATCGAGATTGATTCCCTGTTCGGACACGACGCTTTTCTCAAGGAAGCCGATGTCCTCATCCCCTTATTCAATCAGGCCCTGGAGGGCCAGCAGCCATGACCGACACCATCCACAACAGCACTCGCGCGGTCCGCACCGGGCTCGGCGAGGACGGTCAGTACGGCGCGGTGGTGCCGCCCCTGTATCTGACGTCGACCTTCGAATTCGAGGGTTTCGATCGCAAGGGGCCTTACGACTACACGCGCTCCGGCAATCCGACCCGCGACGCGCTGGGCGCGGCCCTGGCCGGTCTCGAGGGCGGTGTGGGCGCTACGGTTACCAGTTCCGGCATGGCGGCGCTCACGTTGATCTGCCATCTGCTGCAGAAAGACGAACTGATGATCGCGCCGCATGATTGTTATGGTGGCACTCACCGGCTGCTGAACGCGCTCTCCAGACGGGGACAATTCCGCGTGGAGTTCGTGGATCAGACCGATCCGAAGGCCCTGGATCGCGCCTTCGCCGGCGCGCCGAGACTGGTGCTCACCGAGACGCCGAGCAACCCCTTGCTTCGCATCACCGACCTTGCTGACGTGGCGCGGCGCTGTCGCCAGCACGGGTCGATCCTGGTCGCCGACAATACTTTTCTCTCGCCGGGCTGGCAGCGGCCGATCGACTTCGGCGCCGATCTCGTGGTCCATTCCACGACCAAGTATCTCAATGGCCACAGCGACGTGGTCGGTGGCGTGGTCGTGGCCGCCAGCGATGCGCTGCAGGAAGAAGTCGCGTGGTGGGGCAATTGTCTCGGTCTGACCGGCGCGCCCTTTGACAGCTTCCTGACCCTGCGCGGCGTGCGCACGCTGCACGCACGTCTGCGTGCCCACGAAGAGAATGCGCGGGCGGTAGTCGATCTGCTGTGCGAACACCCGGCAGTCGCCCAGGTCTATTATCCGGGTCTCGCCGATCACCCGGGTCACGCCATCGCGGCGCGCCAACAGCTCGGTTTTGGCGCGATGATCAGCTTTGAGCTGGCGGGCGGACAGGCCGAGGTCGTGGCGCTGCTCGATGGTCTCGAGCATTTCTTTCTGGCTGAGTCGCTGGGCGGTGTTGAAAGCCTGGTCGCCCATCCCGCCACGATGACCCATTCCGCAATGGAGCCGGAAGCGCGGCGGCGCGCAGGCATCAGCGAGAACCTGGTGCGTCTGTCCGTCGGCATAGAACATCCCGAGGATCTGGTGTCGGACCTGAGCCGCGGTCTGGAGCGGGCCCTGGCGGTATCCTCGACTGGCCAGGCCGCGGTCAGCATGCTGCGCTGAGACGAATCAGGCGCAGCCCCGGGACGCGGGTTGATCGCGCATAATAGGCGGCAGTGAGTATCCGCCTCTCAATCGCCGCTGCAGGTTCTTGAGCCCATGCGCGTGATCGTCATCGGCGCCGGCCTGGCCGGTACCAGCACGGCCTGGTATCTGTCGCAAGGCGGCGCCAGCGTCACCGTGCTGGATCGTGCTCCCGGTGCGGCCATGGAAACGAGTTTTGCCAACGCCGGCATGCTGACGCCGAGCATGGCGGATCCCTGGAATGCTCCGGGCACCTTCTGGCACCTGCTGCGCTGGATCGGTCGGGAGGAGGCGCCGATGTTGTTGCGCCCGCGCGCGCTGCCCGGTCTCGCCGGCTGGGGAATCCACTTTCTGCGTCAGTCCCGTCCGCGGCAGTTCCACCGCAACACGGTAAAGAACGTGCGTCTGGCCCTGTTCTCGATGTCCGAGCTCCGTCGTCTGCGTGACGAACTCGGCATCGATTACGACGGCGCTGCGAGCGGCACCTTGCGCGCCTGCAGGGACCAGGCATCGCTGGACCGGGCGGCTGCGCTTGCAGCCAGTCTGGCGGATCACGGTGTGGCCTATCGTCTGCTCGATCGCGACGGCGTGGTCGCCGCCGAGCCGGCACTGGGCCCGGTGGCCGGCAAGATCATCGGCGGTATCCATTATGTCGACGACGAGAGCGGTGACGCGCATCTGTTCACCTCGGGTTTGGCGGCACGCGCGGCAGACGCGGGCGTGCAGTTCCGATTCGGGTTCGACGTCAGCGCGATCGAGACCAAAGGAGAAGCGGTGCGCGCCGTGCGGGGCCGGATCGCCGGTAGCGACGAGACGCTGAACACGGATGCCGTGGTGCTGGCGGCGGGCAGCTTTACGCCATTGCTGGCCAGCCGCGTGGGCGTGCGGGTGCCGGTCCGTCCGGTCAAGGGCTACTCGATTACCGCGCCCCGTGGTGACTGGCACGACGGGCCGCGTATCCCGGTCTCGGATGATTATCTGCACACCGCGGTTACGCCGCTGGGTGAGCGCATCCGCGTTGCCGGTACGGCTGAGTTTACCGGCTATGATGATCGCCTGACGCCGCGGCGGGTGGATAACCTGTTGCGTCTGTTACAAGCGATCTACCCGGCCTACGCGGAGCGGCTCGACCCGTCCGTGATAGAGCCCTGGTGCGGTTTCAGACCGGTTTCGTCAGACGGTGTCCCGATCCTTGGGCCGAGCTCCGTCACGGGTCTGTTTCTGAATACCGGTCAAGGCCCGCTGGGCTGGACCATGGCGGCCGGCTGTGGTCGTCTGGTGGCAGACCAGATGCTCGGTATGCATTGCGATCTCAAGCAGGAGGACTATGCCCTGGACCGGTTTTAGAGCCGGTACGCGGGTGTCACACCAATGGACCTGAAGCTGATCATCCTGTTCGCGTTACTGTTCCTGATCTTCGTGTTCCTGATCTGGGGCCGCTGGCGCTACGATCTGGTCGCGTTCTCGGGTCTGGTCATCGCGGTGCTGACCGGTCTGGTGCCGGTGACGGAAGCCTTCTCGGGATTCGGCCATCCCGCGACGGTGATCATTGCACTGGTGCTGATCGCGAGTCGTGGACTGTCCAACTCCGGCGCAATCGAAATGGTGACGCGCCATATCGTCGACGCCTCGCGCAAGCTCCCTACCCACATCGCCATCATGGCGGGATTCTCCGCTGCCTTGTCGGCGGTGATGAACAATGTCGCCGCTTTGACGCTGCTGATGCCGGTGGATATCAAGGCTGCGGCCAAGGCCAAGCGCAGCCCCTCGCTGACGCTGATGGCGCTGTCGTTCGCCACCATACTCGGCGGCATGATCACGTTGATCGGCACGCCGCCAAATATCGTCATCGCGGCCTTCCGCGAGCAGGCCCTGGGCGAGTCCTATCGCATGTTTGATTTCGCGCCGGTAGGCCTGGCCTGCACCTTCGTCGGCCTGGTATTTATCGCCACCGTGGGCTGGCGGCTGATCCCCGACGCGGCCAGCCGCAAGGATGCCAAAACAGAATTGGCGGCGCTGGATTCCTATGTGGCCGAGCTGCAGGTGGCCGAGGGATCGCCTGCCGTGGGCAGACGCGTCAGTGATCTGGATGACGACGTGGAGCAACATGACGCGGTCGTGATCGGTCTCGTGAGGCGTGGTAAACGGCTGCCGGGGATGGCGCGGCGGGCCGAGATCCGTGACGGCGACATCCTGGTGTTGCAGGCCAGCCCGGAGGCGATCGACGAGGTAGTGGGCACCCTCGGCCTGAGCTTTATGGAAAAACGCGCCGGGCGCGACAGTGCAACCGAGGAGGACCTGTCGATGCTGGAGGTGGTGGTGCCGCCGGAGGCCCGCATCGAGGGACGGTCCGCGCTGTCGGTGAAGTTGCTGGGCCGCCAGGGCGTGTTGCTGGTTGGCGTCTCCCGCCAGGGCCAGCGCTTCAGCGAACGGGTGCGCCGACTCGAGATCCGCGCCGGAGACGTGCTGTTGTTGTTCGGTCCCAGCGAGCGGCTCGGGGATGTCGCTAACTGGCTGGGGTGCCTGTCTCTCGCCGAGCGCGGATTGCAGGTGACCCAGCGCCATCAGGCGCCGCTGGCGGTGGGCATTTTTGCCGCGGCCATCGGCTTGGCCAGTCTCGGTGTCGTCGATCTGCCGATAGCCCTCGCCGCTACCGTGGCGCTGATGGTGTTTCTTAATATCGTGCCGCTGCGCCAGGTCTATGAGTCGGTGGCCTGGCCGGTCATCGTGTTGTTGGGGTCCATGATCCCGCTCGGTGTCGCGCTGGAAACCAGCGGCGGCACCGCGCTGATCGCGGAGTCCATACTGCATGTGACCGGTGACGTCTCGCCTGTCCTGGTGCTGGTGCTGCTGATCGCTACCACCATGACGCTGTCCGACGTGATGAACAACACCGCTACCGCGGTGATCGCGGCGCCCATCGCGCTGGAGATATCGGAGCGGCTGCAGGTCAGTCCGGATCCCTTTTTGATGGGTGTGGCCGTGGCCGCGTCCTGTGCGTTCCTTACGCCCATCGGCCACAAGAACAACACGCTGATCCTCGGCCCTGGCGGATATCGCTTCGGCGACTATTGGCGTATGGGTCTGCCGCTGGAGATCCTGATCGTGCTGGTGGCGACACCGACCATCCTGGCGGTGTGGCCGCTGTAGGAACTCTGATCGATGGGCGAGGGCGTCATCGGCTGTTCCGGATGACATAAGGCTTGTGGTTTTCACATAACGGCGTCGCGGATCGACGCAAGACTGTGACACGGGTCACGTTTGCCCGGCGACGTGTCGCCGTTCTTTACAGTTTCTTTTTATTGCGGCGTCTGTTTGATGCCACACAAGTCATCACGACGGGAAGAAATGTGACGGCCGTCACGCTTTTTCGGCGCTCCATCGGCAGTGACCCCGCATGACCCCGCCGGATCGTCGGTGGCGTTTACACTACCGATCGATCGGCTCGCTAAGTAACTGAAAAATATGAACTAAGAGAGTTGGCACGATAAGTGCTTCTCTTTTAGACAGATCCCCCCGATCTATGGAAACAGGAACAGTTTTATGACCTTTAATTTCAACATCGCTTCGTCGATCGCCGCCACACTGTTGCTCGGTCTGTCGGCCGTCGCTAATGCCGATTCGGTAGTGATCGAAGACAGCTACTACGGCGGCGATGACCACGGCTACGGTGATGTCATCGGCAGCGCTGCCAAGTTCGATATTTTCCGCGCCGAGCTGAGCCAGGCGGGGAATATCCTGACCGTCAATATCTATACCAACTTTGCCGGGCGTGCAGATGATGGTCTGTTTGCGGGTTATACCGGGAACGGCCTTGGCATCGGTTACGGCGATCTGTTCCTCGCTTCGGCCTGGAATCCGCACGGCGACGCGCCATATCTCGATGACAACCATGCGACCGGCACCGTGTGGGAGTATGGTTTTTCGCTGGATGATCGCTGGAGTGCAACCGGTGGCGACGGCGCGCTCTATGCCCTGACCGGTTCGAATGATGAGAGCGCGCTGCTCTCGCAGGACTTCATGAGTGGGGCGACCTACCGTAACGGTCAGGAGGTCGCGGTCGATCTCTCGGACGCGGCGGCGAACTTCCGTAACCAGCTCGCGGACGGCAGCTGGTCGGTCGAAGACGATCATCTCAGCTTTATGATCGATCTGAGCGGCAGCGATCTCTCCCTGGCCAGCGGCATCGCCCTGCACTGGGATATGACCTGCGGCAACGACGTGATCGAAGGTTACGCCGAGGTGCCGGAGCCCGGCTCGCTGGCGCTGCTCACACTTGGACTCATTGGCGCGGGTGTGGCCCGCCGGCGCCGCTGATACCGGGCACAAGAAACCGGGAAAAGAGCCCCGCTCCGGCGGGGCTCTTTTTTTGCGCGCCGACAGCCTCCTGCCGATCGACATCGGCGGGGAATCGGTCTGTGCGGGATGGCCGCGAGCAGTTCGAGAGAAATCGTCGGGATTGACCGTTTTGGCAAAAAGATTGGTGGTCCGGGCCAATCCCGGGCGTCCCGGCCAACCTAAGATGGTCGCCACTTAATCAGTTGCTCAGGCCCCGACGGGGCCCGGAGGAAAGACCGATGAACATGGATACCGACATCCGACGCATTACCGAAAACGTCGAGCTGCGCATGGCGCGCGGCTGGATCGAAGGTGATCCCGATACGCTGGGTGTGCGGCCGCTGACGCGGCGTCACCGTAGCTATCTGGTGCAGTATCTTTCCGGCGGTCACCGGGTGCGCTGGATCGTGGACGCCACGGCGCCGGGTATGTTGTTGACTCCGGCCGGTGAATGCTACGACGAGGGCGATCGCCCTGACGTGCTTATCTCCAGCATCCTCAGAGCGTTAAGAAGTCGCGGGCCCGACATGTACCGGCGCGAGGAACTGGAACGCCTGCGCGAGTCCGCCCGGGTCGAGGGCTTTGACTTTGCGACCCTGTATACGCTGGCGGTGCGGCAACTCGGGGCGCTGGTCGAGGATATGGCGGAGTTGATGGGCGATCTCGCCGCGAACAGCGTCGATCAGCTCGACGGACACGGCGTTGCGGACGGAGCTCGCGAAGCGGCCTGATGGCGGACCCGCGCCGGCGACGTGCTGCCGGCGCTCGGCGGCCCGGAAGATCAGCCGGCCTCGCTGACGTAAGCCCCGGGTGACATCCCGGTCCAGCGCTTGAACGCGCGTGTGAACGTGCTCTGGTCCGCGTAACCGAGCAGATAGGCGACTTCGGCGATCGGATGCTGGCCCGAGCCCAGATATTCGCGTGCGAGCCGTTCCCGGGTCCGCTCGAGGATTTCCCTGTAACCCGTGCCCTCGGCACGCAGATGCCGCTGCAGGGAGCTGACGCTGCGGTTGAGCCGCTGCGCCACATCCTCCTCCGTCACCCGACCGGAGGGTAGCGACTGTGCCAGCGCCTGGCGCACCTTGTTGCTGAAATCTCCGGCTTCCATCTCGCGCAGATAGCGGTCGAGCAACTTTTCGTTCTCCGCGATCAGCGTGTCATCGGCGGCCACCAACGGCTCATTCAATGCCGCGGTGTCCAGATACAGCGCATTCTCCCCTGTGCCGAAATTCACCGGGCAGCGGAAATAGGAGCGGTAGCGGGCCAGGGTCGTCGGGTCATCCAGCTCCGACTCGAAACACACACGCAGCGGCGCGAATTCATCACGACCCGCCAGACGGCAGAAGCGTACCGTCATCGTCAGTGCGACATCGGCCGAGGTCGGCAGCAGCACCTGTCCCGGGCCCCGAGCCTCGATGCCGACCCGTGACTCTTTGTCTCCGGGCTCATAGACCATATTGAAGAACGTGGTCAGCACGCTGAAGTATCGGGTCTGGCGCTCCAGGCCCCGAGCCAGGGTATCGCTGGCCAGCCAGGCGAGGCCCAGCGCATAGGCGGAGCCGGGACGTATCGACCGACCGACGACATGACCGATATGGGGATCGCCCGAAACCCGGATCGCTTCGTCCCAGAGCTGGTGCACGGCACTCATCGGAATACGTCCGGTGCGTTCCTTCAGGGTGTTTTTGTCTATGCCCGCCGAGGCAAAAACCGCCGCCGCATCGACGCCATAGTGCGTCTCCAGGGTTTCCCAGATCGTCGCAGACAGGCTAGCCAGTGAGGTGGGTTCTCGCATCGTCGGTGTCAATCGTTGCGCCTGACCAAAACGGACAAGCCAGAGACCATTTATAGCAAGAAACCGCAAGGCCCGGTCATTACGCTGTGAGCCTGGGTTGCGGAGACGACGATGTTTGGACCGATTCTTCCATTGCTGGCGCAGATCCCGCGCTCGTTGGGCCACTGTTGGCGCCAGCGTCGCGCAAAGCGTCAGCTGTCGATGCGGGTTCCCACGGGGATCGCGGGCATCAATACGCTGGTCTCCCGGCGCAGCCTGAACCTGGAGGCCGGCGATGACATCGCACGGATCATCGCCGGCCTCGACGCCAATGCGGAACGTAATCGAAACCGTATCGTGCTGCAGTGGTCGATGCTGGCGCCCGGCGAGCGGCCGCCGCCGGCGCTGCTGTTTCGGCCGATCGTGCTGGAGATGATCGACCCGGAAGTGCTCGGCGTGCTGTTGTCCTTCGCTCATCCGCACGATCTGGATCGGATCTTCGAGCAACTCGTGGCGCTGCGCTACGATCCTGTAGCGGTCACCCGTGCCGCCACCGATCTGGCGGGCCGCTATCTGGACCGCGGCCTCGATGCCGTCGGTGAACCGCTCTATCGGCGGCCGTTGGCTGATAGCCCCCTGGACGAGACGCTCGGTCTTGTCGGGAAGGGCACGGAGCCCGACGAGGACTGATTGCGTCGGCACCGTGGCCGCACGGTTGACGGGGGCTGATCAACGCCGTCATACAGGCCCCCGAACCGCCAGATGCTGCGCCGCAGTAGCTCGTGCTGCATACGCAAAAATCTATTAAATCTTTCAAATCAGAGCCTTAAATGTAGAAGGTAATTAATATTTTGCATCGCAAAATAGACGCGCTATGCTTGACGGCACACGAGTTTTGTCAGGAGCGCCATCATGCAAACCCGAGTTGCACTGGTCACCGGCGGCACCGGCGCCATCGGTCGCGTCATCTGTCAGCAGCTGGTGGAGGCCGGTTTCCGCGTCGCCGCCAATTGCTATCCCGGAGACGCCGAGGCGGCTGCCGCCTGGGTCGACGAGGAGGCGAGAGAAGGTCGCCCGATCCATCTTGAGCCGTTCGACGTAGCCGATTTTGAGACGACAGCGGCCGGGGTCCGGAATATCGAAACCGCAATCGGACCCATCGACGTGCTGATCAACGCCGCCGGTATCACCCGCGACTCTCGTCTGGTCAAAATGTCTCCGGAGCAGTGGAACTCGGTGGTCCACACCAATCTGGACAGCGTGTTCAATGTGACGCGTGCCGTGTTGCCGGGGATGCTCGAGCGGAACTACGGCCGGGTAGTCAACATCTCATCGGTAAACGGCCAGCGCGGGCAGTTCGGTCAGGCCAATTATTCTGCGGCCAAGGCTGGCGTCCATGGTTTCACGATGGCCGTGGCCCGGGAGACGGCCCGCAAGGGAGTCACGATTAACACGGTCTCGCCGGGGTATATCGAGTCGCCGCTGATCATGGCGGTTCCGGAACCGGTCCGCGAGAGTATCCGCGAGTCGATCCCGGCCGGGCGTTTTGGACAGCCCGGCGAAATCGCCCGGGCGGTGCAGTTCCTCGTGGATGACCAGGCGGGCTACATCACTGGCGCAGATCTCTCGGTCAATGGTGGCTATCATATGGGCTAGGCCCGGCCCGGATTTTCCGACCGGCGAGGAGGCAGCAATGAGCGTCCGCGTCATCCGCAAATACGCCAACCGGCGTCTCTACGACTCACAGGAGAGTCGTCACATCACCCTGGACGAGGTACGGCGTCTGATTGTGGCGGGCGAGCGTGTGCGGGTCGAGGATGCGAAATCCGGCGAGGATCTGACCCGGAGCATCCTCCTGCAGATCATCATGGAAAGAGAGGAGGCCGGGCGGCCGATCCTCAGCGCCGAGCTGCTCGAGCAGCTGATCCGATTCTATGGCGGCGCCATGCAGGATTTCCTTGGCGCCTATCTGGAGCGCAGCGTCTCCGCCTTCGTGGCCAACCAGGAGAACCTACAACAGCAGCTGCTCCATCTGGCTCGCGAGAACCCCATGGCAGAGCTGGCGAAGAAAAATCTCAGCCTGTGGACCGATCTCCACGAGAACATTTTCAGTGCGTGGAATCCTGCAGCGCAAAAGCAAAAAAAGAAAAAGGAAGACGAATAACCTATTGTTTTACTTGATAAGTAATTCTGACTCGTAAAAATTATTTTGCAGTGCAAAAATAATCTGCTAGTATTCTGACTGCCCCGACCAAACACGACAGTGAGGATCTGACATGACTACCGAAACATTTGATTTCTTCGAGAGCAGCAAGAAGGTCTTTGGACCCGCCAACGAGCTGGGTGAGATCGGCCTGGAGGCTTTCCAGAAGACGATTCAGCTGCAGCTTGAGCTGGCCGGCGACGCGATGGAGCTGATGACAGACGAGCTGGCAGTGTTCGGCGAAGCCGAAGGCCCGACCGATTTTGCCAAGGCCCAGGGCAAGCTGGCCACGGCCTATGCCGGCCGCGCGCAGAAGCGCGTACAAAGCCTGGTGGAAACTTATACGGCGGCCCAGCAGTCGATGCTGAAAATCGCCCGCGTTGGTTTCACCGAAGCGTTCGACGTTGCGACACCGAAGGCCAAGCCCGCGGCGCGCAAGAAAGCCGCCTGAGGCAGACAGATCAAGGCGGTGTCCTTCGGGCCACCGCCTTTTTTTTTCACCTTCGTCTAATGGCTGCTCCCGACGCCTGCTGGCAGACTAAGCGGCTTGGATGAACGCAGGCGTAACCTCTGGGAGGAGCGACACATGGCCAAAGCACGTGAGATCGTAGTACTCAGCGCCGTCAGGACCGCAATAGGAACCTACGGCGGCAGCCTGGCCGGAACGCCCCCGACCGAACTCGGAGCCACCTGCGTCCGGGCGTCTGTCGAACGCGCTGGCATCGCGTCCGAGGCTGTGGGCCATGTGGTATTCGGCAACGTGATCCACACCGAGCCGAAGGACATGTATCTGTCCCGGGTCGTGGCGGTCAATGGTGGTCTGCCGGTGGAGACTCCGGCATTTACCGTCAACCGACTCTGCGGCAGCGGACTCCAGGCGATCGTATCCGCGGCCCAGCTGATCGAGCTCGGCGACGCTTCCTGCACCGTCGCTGGCGGGGCCGAGTGCATGAGCCGGGCTCAGTACTGGATCCCCGGGCTGCGTTTTGGCCAGCGCATGAATGACGGCCAGGTGATTGACGCCATGGTCGGTGCGCTGACCGACCCCTTTGACGATTGCCATATGGGCATCACCGCCGAAAATGTGGCGGAGCGCTGGGATGTCAGCCGCGAGGACCAGGACGCACTGGCGGTGCAGAGCCAGCAGCGCGCGGCCCGGGCCATCGAGGCCGGTTATTTCAAGGACCAGATCGTCCCAGTGGAGATCCGCCGCAAGCGCGAGATGGTGGCATTCGACACCGACGAGCACGTGCGCGGCGACGCCACCGTCGAGGGTCTGGCGAAATTGCGGCCGGTGTTCCGCAAGGACGGCAGCGTGACCGCTGGCAATGCGTCAGGTATCAACGACGCTGCCGCGTCGGTGGTGTTGATGGACCGCGAGATGGCCGAACAGCGCAAGCTGAAGCCGCTGGCGCGGCTGGTCGGTTATGCCTTCGCCGGCGTGGAACCGAAGTACATGGGAATCGGTCCGGTGCCGGCGACACGCCATCTGCTCGAATCGACAGGCCTGAGTGTGGATGACATCGACGTGTTCGAGGTCAATGAAGCATTCGCCGCCCAGGCGCTGGCCGTGGCGCGGGATCTGGGTCTGCCGCCGGAAAAGACCAATCCCAACGGCAGCGGTATCTCGCTGGGCCATCCGATCGGGGCCACAGGCGCCATCATCACCGTCAAGGCCATCCATGAACTGCACCGTAGCGGTGGCCGCTATGCGCTGGTTACCATGTGCATCGGCGGTGGCCAGGGCATCGCCGCCATCTTCGAGCGTATCTAAAGAGAGGTCGACGTGCTGGAGTCACTAAAGCTGGAGAACATCCGCAGCCAATATGAAATGAGCCGCCTGATGGCCGGCATGTCCAAGGACCTGGGCAAGGCCTATGCGCAGTGGCTCGGTCACTTGTTGATCAATCCCTCCACGCCATTGCGCGGCAGTGCGAATCTGGCGATGGACTGGCTGTCGATCTCGCGCGACGCAGCGCTGAGGATGGCCGGCGTCGAGACCGCCGGGGAGAAGTTGAACGGCGACCGCCGCTTCAGCTCGGAAGCGTGGGAGAAGCACCCCACGCTGGACCTGGTGCGCCGGCTCTATATGGCTTATGTGCGCACGGTACTGGAGATGGTCGACCAGACCCGGGGCATGGACGAAGAGCAACAACGCAAGGTCCGCTTTTTTACTGCACAATTCCTTGACGCTATCGCACCGAGCAACTTCCCGCTGACCAATCCCGAGGTGATCGAGGCGACCGTCGGCAGCAAGGGCGGCAATCTGGCCGCCGGTCTGATGAACTTGTGGGAAGACCTGGATTTGCGCCACGGCCGTCTCAATATCAGCATGTCGGATCTCGGTGCGTTCGAAGTCGGGCGCGACCTTGCGGTGACGCCGGGCGAGGTGGTCTATCAGAATGACCTGATCCAGCTGATCCAGTACACGCCGACCACAAAGCAGGTCGCGAAGCGTCCGCTGCTGATCATCCCGCCCTGGCTGAACAAGTTCTATGTGCTGGATATGCAGCCGGAGAACTCGGTGGTCAAATACCTGGTAGACCAGGGCCAGACGGTGTTCCTGATCTCCTGGCGCAATCCTGATGAGTCGACCCCGGACAAGAGCTTTGATGACTACATGCTCGAAGGACCGCTACAGGCCCTGGAAGTGATCGAGGCGATCACCGGCGAAGCCGAGGTCAACGCGATGGGCTACTGTCTCGGCGGCATCCTGCTGGCCTGCACCCTGGCCTGGCTCGACGCCAAGGGCCGTCATCCGATCCGCTCCGGCACCTATCTGACCACCCTGATCGACTATTCCGATGTCGGCGAGGTAAAGGTGTTTGTCGACGAAGCCCAGATCAAGCGGCTCGAGCGAGTGGGCAAACGCAAAGGATATATCCCCGGCGACAACGTGGCCTGGGGATTCCGCATGCTGCGGGCGCCGGACCTGATCTGGTCCTTCATCATCAATCACTATCTGCTCGGCAAGGAGCGCATGCCCTTCGATCTGTTGTTCTGGAACGAAGACGCGACCAATATGCCGCTGACCGCGCATTCGTTCTTTATGCGCAACATGTATATGAACAACAGGCTGCGTGAACCCGGCGGCATCGAAATGGCCGGTGAGCCCATCGACGTGACCCGGATCAAGACGCCAGCCTATGTGCTGTCGACCCGCGACGACCACATCGCGCCGTGGAAGACTACCTACGAATCGACGCAATTGTTTTCTGGCCCGACCCGTTTTGTGCTCGGCAACTCGGGACATATCGCCGGGGTGATCAATCCGCCGTCGAAAAAGAAGTACGGTTATCGCGCCAGCTCAGATACGCCGGCCGATGCGGAAGCCTGGCTCCATGACACCGAGGAGCACGCGGGATCCTGGTGGCCGGACTGGATACGCTGGCTGCGCCGCTATGCCGACGGCAAGGTGCCGGCCCGGACACCAGGGAGCAAGGACTATCCTTCTCTGGAGCCGGCGCCGGGCAGCTTCGTCAAGCAAACGATCCGTCCGCCTAAATAGCGCCATACGGTCCGCGGCGTCGGCTTGAGGGCAACGCCGGGCTCAGTACATATGCTGACCGCCGTTGACCGACACGGTGGAGCCGGTAATGAAGTCGGCTTCGTCACTGACCAGATAGAACACCGCGCGGACGATGTCATGGGGCTCACCGAGACGGCCCACCGGGATCCGCCGGATGATCTTCTCCAGCACCTTTTCCGGCACGGCCCGCACCATCTCTGTGTTCACATAGCCCGGCGCTACCGCATTGACGGTGATGCCGTAAGCCGCGCCCTCCTGCGCCAGTGCCTTGGTAAAGCCATGCATGCCTGACTTCGATGCGGCGTAATTGACCTGACCATATTGTCCCGCCTGACCATTGACCGAGCCGACGTTGACGATACGGCCGAACTTCCGCTCGCGCATGCTCTCGATCACCGCACGGCAAAGATTGAAGCAAGAGGTGAGGTTGGTGCGGATGACGTCATCCCACTGCTCGAAGCTCATCTTGTGCAGGGTGGAGTCGCGGGTGATACCGGCGTTATTGACCAGCACCTCGACCGGACCGACTCGCTCGACTACATCCGCGATCCCGCGCTGGACATCCTCGAATTTTCCGGCGTCGAATCTGAACACCGGGATACCGGTTTCTTCCTCGAACTGTCTGGCGCGTTCGTCGTTGCCTGCATAGTTGGCGGCGACTCTGTAGCCTGCTTCGTGGAGTTCCCGGGATATGCCGCCGCCAATCCCCCTGGTTCCGCCCGTGACCAATGCGACTCGTCCCGTCATGTCAGCCTCCACTGCAGATCTGTGTGCCAGACAAAGTAAATGATCTGCCATCATCTGCCAGCGCGCGGCCGCTTCCAATTGGCCATTCGTCTAAGCTTGCGCCTCCGCCCGGGTGTGTCTTGCGGCAGCCGCCGTGAGCCCTGACACCCGCCCGATCCAGCCACGCCGGATCCCGACGTACCGGAGCCAGACAGGCCAAAACGCGGGGTCCCGGCACCGATCTCGACCCGTGTCGACGGCGGCCGCTGCGGGTCGCATTTGGACTGCATTTAAAGCAATAAAAACAATAATTTACAATTGTATTAGATAATTGTGATCTGCATCACTGTAGCCACCCGGACGGACGGTTAGTCTAGTGGCAGTTTTTGTGAATATATGGAACGTCTTTGAGGTGATTTATGGACAAGCGTGATTCCTGGAACGACGAAAGTGATCGTGGCCGTCAGGCGCGATTGCAGCGCCGGGCCCGGAGACGCCGGCGCACACCGATTTCGCGCCAGCATTAAACGAAAACCCCGCTCTCTGGCGGGGTTTTTCGTTTCGGCTCGTGGCGTCTAGAGCGTCGGGTCTATTTGGTCGACGATGACGTCCCCCGTGGGACTGGCGCCGCCGGTGAAGCGCTCTGGCTACCGTGCTCACAGTTGACCCAGCCGGTATCGCCATTGGCGAAGAACTCTTTTTTCCAGATCGGTAGCCGTTTCTTTATCTCGTCGATGATGTACCGGCAGGCGAGGAAAGCGGCATCCCGGTGAGCCGAAGTTACGCCAACCCATACCGCGCAGTCGCCGATCTCGAGGTGGCCGGCGACATGGGCGCAGCGTGCGGCGAGGATATCGAATTTCTCTGCGGCCTCGGCCATCACCCGGCTGCCCTCCTTGAGCGCCATCTCCTCATACACTTCGTAGTCCAGCGCGGTCACCGGCTTGTCGTAGTTGGTATCGCGAATCCAGCCTTCGAAGATCACGCAGGCGCCGGCGCCCGGATCGGGTAGCTCGGCTTTGAGGGCCTCGAGATCCAGCGCCTGATGCGAGACGGTAAACATCAGCCCCCCGAAACCGGTGGAAAGAATAACACCGTGTCGCCGTCGCTCAGCACGGCCTCGAAGCTGCTCATCTCGTCGTTGACCGCAACCTTGGCGTCGGTCAGGTGAGGCAGTCCGTGGCGCCGGGCGACCTCGGCGAACAATTCGCCGGCGGTGTCTGCCTCGATTGCCAGCTGCTCCTGGTCGCAGCCGGCCCGCTCACGGAACAGGGCGAAATAGCGCACGGTCAGAGTCTTTGTGGTCATCGTTCCCTACTGCGCCGGGCCGCGCCTCAGCGGGAAAGGTAGTCACTCTTGCCGCCACGCTTTTCGATCAGCCGGGTTTCACCGATGACCAGATCGTGGGACAGGGACTTGCACATATCGTAGATGGTCAGTGCCGCGACGCTGGCGCCGGTCAGCGCCTCCATCTCGACGCCGGTCTTATGCCGCACCTTGACCCGGCAATCGATGATGGCGACGCCGTCGCTGCCCAGCTCGATGTCGATCTTGCAATCCTCGATCGCGAGCGGGTGACAGAACGGGATCAACTCGTGTGTCTTCTTGGCGGCCATCACGCCAGCGACGATGGCGGTGTGAAACACCGGACCCTTCTTGGTCTGGATCTCGCCGCCGGGCTCGCCGGGCAGCACGTCCGCCGGGAAGCGCACGCTGGAGCGCGCATGGGCGATGCGTTCGGTGACCGCCTTGGCGCTGACATCCACCATCCGCGGCCGATTGTCCGGACCCACATGGGAAACCGTCATCCGCCCACCTGATACATCTCGACCTTGTGCAGCACATGGGCTTCGGCGGCGCCGGGGTCGCGCTCCTCGCTGTAACGATCGACCCGGCCGCTCCAGACATCTCCGATCAGACGCAGCAACTCCTCGTCGCTGGCGCCGGCCCTCATCGGTCCGAGCAGGTCGGTGCCGCGGCTCGCGAAGAGGCAGGTATAGAGCTCGCCGTTGGTTGACAGACGGGCACGGGTGCAATCCCGGCAGAACGGCTCGGTCACCGAGGAGATAAAGCCGATCTCGCCCTGACCATCCTCATAGAGATAACGGCGGGCGACTTCGCCGGGATAATTTTCGTTGACGGCGCGCATCGGCCAGCGTGCATGGATGGCCGCCAGCAGATCGCGGGACGGGACGACCTGGTCGGCCCGCCAGTGATTGCGGTTGCCGACATCCATATATTCGATCAGACGCACGATGACGCCGGACCCACGGAAGTGTTCCAGCAGATCGAGCACCGTGTGGTCATTCTGACCTTTCTGCACGACCACGTTGATCTTTACCGGCGTCAATCCGGCCGCGATTGCGGCACTGATGCCCTCGAGTACCCGGGTCTTGTCGCCACGGCCGCCGCTCATGCTCGAAAAGACCTCGTCGTCGAGGCTGTCCAGACTCACGGTGACGCGCTCGAGACCCGCGGCTCTTAGCGCTTCCGCCTGGGCGCCGAGCAGGATGCCATTGGTGGTCAGCGCGATATCGTCGAGGGACTGGATGGCGGAGAGTTCACGCACCAGAGTCGGCAGATTCTTGCGCAACAGCGGTTCGCCACCGGTGATGCGGATTTTCCTGACACCGAGTCCGGCAAACAGACGGGTGACGCGGATGATCTCGTCGAAGCTGAGACGCTCTTCCGCACGGAAGAACTGGTGATGTTCCGGATAGTCTTCCTCCGGCATGCAGTAGGGACAGCGGAAGTTGCAGCGATCGATCACCGAGATGCGGAGATCGTGCAGGGTCCGTCCCAGCCGGTCGACGACAACTCTGGATTCGATCTCTGGTCGTGTGCGTTCAAGCATGGGGGAATTAGACAAGGCCAATGCGGATCCCTTAAAGCCACGGATAAAACTTTGCTGTCCAGCCTTCCGGAAAATGCTGCGTCTCCGCCGGCAGCTCGACAAATCCGTCGGTCCGGGTGAGGCTGGCGAAGTCCCCCGACGTGTTGGTCGGGCAGGGCTCAGCGATAGCCCGACCGTCCCTATCGTACCTGATCTTGACCGGCAGAAAACAGCTCAGATCCGGTGAAAATTCGTAGGCAGCGCCAAGGACAGCGAGAGCTTGCGGCAGATCCCGGGCTGCCATGGCCTCGTGGATGGCCGGGATCACGTAGCGATGCAGGCAGGTGATCGCCGAGACCGGGTTGCCCGGCAGGGCGAAAACCATCTGACCGCCGGGACCGGTGCCGAACCACATCGGTTTGCCCGGCCGCTGTCGTACCCGGTGGAATACCTGGCTGACACCCAGTGCCGCGAACACCTCGGGCAAAAAGTCGAATTTACCCATGGAGACGCCGCCGCTCAGCACCAGGATGTCCGACTGTTCCAGCTCACGGCCAATGTCATGAGCGAGGCGCTCCCGGTTGTCGGCAACGTGCAGAGTCCGCACCGGGCCGAGGTCGATGCGGTGCAGGGCCGCGGCCATCGCAACGTCGTTGGAGCTGCGGATCTGATGGCTGGCCACCGGCTGTCCCGCCACCACGAGTTCGTCACCGGTACTGATGATCGAGATACGCGGGCGTCGCGTGATCGTCACCGCATCCTTGCCGGTTGCGGCGAGGACCGCAATGTCCGGGCTGCGCAGCAGCGTGCCCGCAGCCAGCAGGGGCGCGCCGGCGGCGTAGTCCGAACCCCGTGGGTGGATGAATTGACCGCGCTCGGGCGTATATTCCAATGCCAATCGTGCGTGCTCGCCGTCCCGCTGGATGCGCTCGACCGGGATCACGCAGTCGCATCCTGCCGGAAGACAGGAACCGGTCATAACTTCGAAACAGCCCTGGTCATCGCCCAGACTCACTGCGGGCTGGCCCGCCGCCTGGGTGCCGAGGATCCTGAAATTCCGCCGGCCTTCGCGCCAGCTCTGGTGCCGGATGGCGATCCCGTCCATGGTGACCCGGTCCATCGGCGGCTGGTCGCGGTCGGCGACGATGTCTTCCGCAAGGACCGCGCCCGCGGCCAGATCCAGACGGCAACGCACGGTTTCGAGCGGGGTCAGATGCTCGCGGATCAGGGCCTCGGCGCGGGCGACGTCGAGCATGGTCTGAGTTTCATTCACGGCTTACTTGCGCTTGATGCCAGCTCGACGGCACCGGCTCACATGACGAGTCCCCGGAACAGCAGCCGGGCGGCGACATATATTAGCAGCACCGCTGTCAGCCGGCGTATCAGGATCTCGGGCAGATGATAGGCGCTCAGATGACTGCCGATCTGGCCACCGATCAGCACTGCCGGAAAGAGCCAGAGGTAGCCCGACAGCATGTCCAGCTGCTGCGCTGCAGCGAGCTTGACCGTCTGCCCGAGAATGCCGGCCGCCGAGTTGACCAGGATAAACAGACTTGCAGCGGCCGCCGCATTACGCGCGCTGCCCCAGCGTAGCGTCTGCAGGATCGGCGCCAGGAAGACCCCGCCGCCGATACCGACCATCCCGGCCAGCAGGCCGAGGCTCGCGCCGACTGGCAAGCCGATGGCCCAGCGGATCCACTTGCGCGGCATCGGTTGTTCGGAGACCGGCTGCGACAGGCTAAACAACATCCGCGCGCCGGTCAGCAGCAAGGTCGAGCCGAGTAGCCAGACAAAGGTTTGTTCGGAAAGCGAGATCATGCCGCCGATCCAGGCCATCGGGATCGATGCGACGATAAACGGAACGACGATGCGCCGGGACAGATTGCCCGCCCTGGAATGATGCCAGACGCCGCCGCTGACCACGATCAGGTTGCAGGCCAGCGTGATCGTCGGGAGTATGCGGAAGTCGACGTCGGCCAGTACCAGCAGCGAGTTATAGGTCGAGCCGCCGCCAAAGCCGATCAGGGCATAGATAAATGCGGTAACAAAGAACAACGCGGTCAGGATCGTCATGCACCGCTCCTGCAGCAGGTCACCGGGTATCCGCCCGGGGCCGGCGCGACCGGCCGATCTGGCAGTGACCGCCGCAATCCGGGCTGATGGCGGCCGGGCTCATTGATCTGGCTCATTGAACTCATGGCCCGTTCGCGGTCTCATCTTCAGGACATCGCAAGGAATTTACTCATGCTACCAGTTCACTACCGCGCCGCTGTCGTTACCGGTTTCCTGCTCGCCTGGAGCTGTCTGCCGGCGCTGGCGGGTTCCCGCGCCGTGCCCGCCGGGGAGCGCCCGTCGCTGGGCGCCGCCGACGCACCGGTAACTATCGTCGTCTTCAGCGATTATCAATGCATGTTCTGCAAGGCCTTTGCAGTCGAGCGTCTGCCGGAGATAAAGCGCGACTTTATCGATACCGGAAAAGTGCGCCTGGTATCACGCGATTTCCCGCTCCGGCGCCATCCGCGGGCGCGACCGGCCGCCGCGGCCGCCGCTTGTGCGGATCGTCAGGATCGATACTGGGGCATGCACGAGATCCTGTTCGCGCATCAGGATCGGTTCTCCGACGAGCAGCTGCGATCCTACGCGGCCGAACTGGAGCTCGACATGGAGTCATTTGATCGCTGTCTCGCGGACCCGACCGTCGAGGCCCGGATCGACGAGGACCTGGCGGTAGTTCGTCAGGCCCGGATCAGCGGCACGCCCGCGTTTCTGATCGGCGTGGAGCGTGATGGCATTATCTCCGGCACCCTGATCATCGGCTTTCAGCCTTCCAGCGTGTTTGCGGCCGAGATAAACGAATACCTGGAGCCCGATCCCGAATAAGGTCGCGGTCTGCGCGACCAGCACGCCCATGACCCTGGGTTCGATGCGCAGCGTACACCCGCTGCCGTTCACAACATTTGCGACGAGGTGAAAATCCCGGCGATCTATCAGAGCGCCGTGGTCCAGCCCCGTTCCCCGTCTCGCTTGCGGGCGATCACGAGGCGCAGCAGAGCAATAGTCCGCCCCGACGTTTCACAGAGCGGTAACGCGCGCTCAAGTTCTCCGGGCTCGGGTCGATCAATACCGTGAGCCAGACACGAACGGCGCGCGGATGTGCCCCCGTCGTAAGCCCCTGGCTTTTGCGTCGAGGGCATGACGATGGTCTCAGCCCGCTTCAATGGATCGATTTGCGGCCCTGCGGTTGGCCTGGTGGCGATCACCGTCGCCATGGCGCTGGCCTCCTGCAGCCGATCGCAGAATTTCTCACCGGTCGTCTCCGCCGCACGCATCGAGCAGGTGCGCTTCTCGCCCGGCCAGGGCAGCACCGTGTATCCGGGCACAGAGCTGGCTATAGATATGGAGTACCAGATCGAGACCGGGGAGGGCGCCCCGCCCGGTGATTACTTCGCCGTTGTCGAAGTTTCTTCAGCCGATCACCGGCGGCTGTATCTGGAAGCCTGCGGGGGACACCCGCGTCGGTCTCTTACGGTGCCTGGTGGGCGTGTGCGTCTGCACTGCCGGATGCGGCTGGATCCTGCCGGCCACACTCAGGGCGTCATGTCCTTACAGGTGCGGATTTACCAACGCACCGATCCCGGCCGCCGGGTGATGCTCGCCAGCTCCGAGGCGGCATCATTCCGTCTCCGCCCCCACGCGATCGAGACCTGGCAACGCGTGTTTATGGACCGTTGCCCAGCGCCCGGCAAGCACGACGGTACCGTGCTCGTCTGTCGGACCTGAGCTCCTGCACCCACCCTGGGTTGAATCGAAGATGCTGCGATTCGCGCAATCTGTGAGAAGGGTCTCAGAATTATGTCAAGACAAGCGGTCTACTAACGCCAACTAGTCGACAGGTTGAGCTTCGGGACGTTGACAAGCGTCAAAGACTCGTGCCAGCCTGCATGCCACTGACAAAGGCAAATCCGTTGAAAGACGGAGACGCAAAGCCACCGGTCTAAGGGATATTCCTAGGACAGCGGGGTTGCCGGTACAAGGCGCGATTTGACCAGGCGGGGTTCTCCCGGCCCGGATCAAAGCACGCTCCGCCGACCAACCCTCCCTCTGAAGAATCTTTCCGCCGACCGCGCCGCAACCGCGTCGTCGAGTCGGTGCATTTCGACGCATACGCGTCGTCTGGAAACGACAGAGGGACTGAGCAATGGACCAATATCGAATTTCTAGCGCCTCGTACGCGTTGGCCCTCGGGCTGCTGCTGACGTTGGGCGGTTGTGGCGGCAGCGACGGTGAGACTGCGAATGAAGCAGTCGTCGTCGAGGGGGATTTCCCCATCGTCTTCGCCAAGCGTGATGTCGGGGCCGTGGGCAACCCGACCGACGGTGTCATCTTCCGCCCCGGCGGTGACCTGCTGATGCGCGACCTGTCGTCGCCCAGTGCCCAGGAGATGAATATCACGGGTGATTACACCCAGGGGCAGGGCGATGTGTCCGATCCCGAGGTGTCTTACGACGGTACCCGCATCCTGTTCTCGATGCGCGGCCCCAACGATCCCACCTGGAACATCTTCGAGTACGAAATCGAGACAGAGGCGTTGCGGCGGATCGTATCGGATGACGCACAGGCTAACGCCGGCGATGACGTGGATCCGGCCTATCTGCCGGACGGCCGTATCGTATTCTCCTCGAATCGTCAGGAGAAATCGCGCCAGGTGTTGCAGCAGAAGGGTGTCGAGCCCTATGCCCATCTTGACGAATACGAGCGTGAGCGCGCGATCCTGCTGCACGTCGTAAACAGCGACGGTACCGAGATCAACCAGATCTCGTTCAACCAGAGCCATGATCGCAACCCGACCGTGCTGTCTACCGGCGAGATCATGTTTTCGCGCTGGGACCACGTCGGTAACCGCAACCATTTCCCGCTCTTCTTCACCAATCCGGACGGCACAAACATCTTCGTCCAGTACGGCGCCTTCAGCCCCGGTAACAGTTTCCTGCATCCGCGCGAGATGCCTGACGGTCGTGTGATGAGCTCTCTGATGCCATTGTCCGGCACGCGTGAGGGCGGCGCAGTGATGGCGATCGATATCCGCGACTGCTCCGAGGCCTCTGACTGCGATCCTAACGCCCCAGCGGGGACGGTCGGTCAGGAGCAGGTCACGCTGTTCCAGATCGATTTCGGTATGGGCGAGTCCGAGTTCGGCCGCTACACCACGCCGTTCCCGCTGTGGGACGGCACCAACCGGGCGCTGGTCAGCTGGTCACCGTTCCGGCCTGAAGACGAGACCAACCCGCTTACCGGTGAGGTGATGGAGGTCGAGGGCGACCCCCTCTACGGCGTCTACATGCTTGATCTGGACACGCAGTCCCTGCGCCCGATCGCCTTGCCCGAGGAAGGCTTTGCCTATGTCGACGCGATGGCGGTAGCGGCCCGGCCCACGCCGAACGCGGTGGCCGACAAGCAGCTTGATCAGGCGCTGGCGGCCGAGGGCATGGCCATCCTCAACGTCAAGAGCGTCTACGACACGGATGGCCAGAACCTGATGGGCACGCGGATGCTGGTGCCAGGCGAAAACATCCCGATGACCTCGCCGCCGCCGGATGACAGCCGCAGTCAGGTGGCTGACCTGGCGCGGATGAAGGATCCTGCGCAGACGACCGCCGAGCAGCGCCCGGGCCGTTTTGTCCGCGTCAGCCAGGCAGTTCCGACCCCTCGCGGATTGTCCCGTGAGGCCATTGGCGAGACTGACCTGGAGATGCAGCACATCATCGGCTACGTGCCGCTGGAGCCCGATGGCTCGTTCCGCATCAAGGTCCCGGCCGATACACCCCTGGGTCTGACTGTGGTGGATGCCGACGGCCGCGCCTTCCAGACTCATACCAACTGGATCCAGGCACGCCCCGGCGAGACCCGGACCTGTAATGGTTGCCATTCACCGCGACGCGGCAGCGCGATCAACTCGGCCCCGATCGCCGGGTTCCATCCGAACACGCTGCTGACCGCAGAGTCCGGCGAGTCCATGGCCGAGACGCTGACCCGTCTCGACCCGACCGCGCTGGACGTAAAGCCGGATATGGTGTTCACCGACGTCTGGACCGATCCGGCCCAGGCTACACCGTCAGCGGATCTGGTGGTGGACTACAGCGGCCTGCCCGCCGGCGTGCCGGCTCCGGTGGACGGCATCGTCAATTACCCGGAACACATCCAGCCGCTGTGGGTAGCGGATCGCGGTGCGGACACGTGCACCAGTTGTCACAACAACAACGACCCGGACGACCCGGTGTCGATGGGTCTCGATCTGCGTGACACGGTCACCGGTACCGGCCGCGTACTGTCCTACGAGGAAGTGATGATCGGTGATCCGGTCATCGACCCGGATACCGGTCTGCCGGAGATACGCGTCGACGACGACGGCGACGTCGAAGTCGTGCGTGAGGACGGCATGGTCATGACCGGCAGCTCCAGTCAGAGCTCACGCACGAGTTTCCTGATCGAGAAAGTGTTCGAGCAGGAGCTGCGCGCTGGCAACAGCCTTACCGTACCACCCAGCGTAGACCATTCCGGCATGCTCAACGTATCCGAGAAGCGTCTGCTGGCCGAATGGGTCGATCTCGGCGGTCAGTACTACAACGACGCATTTGACGATGCGAACGATGACGGATTCCGTTCCCTCAGCGAGGTCCGTGGCGGTGTCCAGGGTCTGTCCGAGTCGGCCTTCGAGAGTAGCGTACACCCGGTGTTGATGGACCAGTGTGCCGCCTGTCACCAGCCCTTCGGTGGCCTCGGTATCCCGGGCCAGCCTGTCAACGAGCAGTTCTCGCCGAACCGCTTCGTGCTCACCGGCAATGTCGAGGGTGACTTCAATGTCAGCCTGTCGATGGTCAACAACGTCTGTGATCCGGCCGCCAGCTACTTGCTGCTGTACCCGACCGGTGACGAGACCACGACGCCGATGCATACGCGTATTGACGATGTCGCCGTGGCTGACGATCCCCAAGATCCGACGCTCGACGATCGTCCGGTGCTGCTGCCAGGCGAGTCCTCATACCAGTCGATCTTTGACTGGATCGCGGCCGGCAACTGCTCGACCTGAAGGAACAGCCGTAGATGCGCAATGTGATCTTCATGACTATCGCCATAGCCCTTGCGGGCTGCAACGATGAAGTGAACTTCGAGCCGGTGGCTGCCAGCGGCGAGACTCTCTGCGTGGCCGATTTCCAGCAATGCGTGAACCCCATCTTTGATGCGGTGATCAGCGGCCGCAGCGGTCAGGCCACATGCGCAGCCAGCGGCTGTCATGACGTGGGTGCGGGCTCCGGGGGAGCATTCAAGATCTTCCCCGGGGCCCAGCCCGATTCGCCAGAGATGCTGGCGAATTTCTTTGCCGCCAAGGGCTTTGCCAATCTCAACGATCCGGACCAGAGCAAGGTCCTGCTGGAACCCCTTGCGGGCGCGTTCTCGGTGTCCGGCACGCATACCGGGGGCGATATCTTCCCGGAGACGACTGACGCCTGTTATGGCGCCATCCGTCAGTGGATATCTGTCCGGGTGGACGACGCCGAGGGCACCAGCTGCGGCTTCTGTGCGCCGATAGATATAGGGAGTTGCGGGTACTAACCCATGACACATGCGCGCCAACAAGCACTGACCCGGTGTCGGCAGTCGACCCTGTCGTTCGCACTCTTGCTGTTTCTTTCCTGTGTCGCGGGCCCGGTTGGGGCCGCGCGTACGCCGCAGGTCGTCGAGGTAGAGTCCGCCTACGTCGAGCTGCATAGCGGCCCCGGTCGCGGCTACCCGGTGTTCCATACCGTCGAACGTGGCGGTTCAGTGGCGCTGCTCAAACGTCGCACCGACTGGTTCAAGGTCCGCACCGAGGACGGCGTCGAGGGCTGGGTGGACCGCCGCGCGATCGAACAGGGCGCGCTGCCCGGCGCACCGCTCGAGGGCGGCCGCGACGCAGCTTTCGATGATTATCTGGAGCGCAAGTTCGAGGCCGGCTTTGCCACCGGTGATTTCGACGGCGACCAGGTCTTCAATTTCCGCGCCGGCTATCGCTTCAACCAGCACTTCATGGCGGAGCTGGCTCTGTCCGAGGTCTCGGGCACCTTCTCCAGCTCCACCCTCTGGGACGCCAACCTGGCGGTCATGCCGCTCACGGTATGGCGTCTGTCGCCGTTCTTCACCCTCGGGTTTGGACGTTTCAAGAACGATCCCAAGGGTGTGCTGGTGGAAGACACATCCACCGAGGACTGGTCTGCCAATGCCGGTCTCGGTGTGCGCGCCTACCTGGCCCGGCGCTTCATCCTCAGGGCCGATTACCGCCACTACGTCGTGTTGATCGACGACAACAGCAACGAAGACTTCGATCAGTGGACGATCGGATTCTCGGTGTTCTTTTAGGGGTTCAGGATGAAGACCAAACGCATATTTCTGATTCTGCTTGCCGCTTCGATGCTGGCAACTTCCGGCTGCGCAGCGTTGCGCAAGGATAAAGCGCCGTCTGCGGACGAGGAGCCGGTGGCCGAGCGTCCCGCGGGCCCGGTCATCGAGCCGGAGCTGGATCGTCGGGATGTCAAACGCCCGCGTATCGATACCGAGGACTGGGAGATCAGTGGTTTCGTCGGCGCGCTGAGCGTCGAGGACTTCGGCACCGAACTGATTTACGGTGGCCGGCTCGGCTACCACGTCAGCGAAGACATCTATCTCGAGGGCGAGTATGCCTGGTCCAAGGTCAGCGACAGCAACTTCCGCCGTATCGGCGCGCCCTTGTTCGACAACGAAGACGAGGACCTGACCAGCTACAGCCTTTCGATCGGCTACAACGTCTTGCCGGGCGAGGTCTTTGTCGGCAGTGGCTGGGCGCGGGCCAGCTCCATGTACATCACCTTTGGCGCGGGAAACACCAACTTTGTCGGCGAAGACAACGTCACCTTCCTCGCCGGGTTTGGTCTGAGGACACTGGTCAGCGACTGGTTCTCGCTGCGTCTCGAGGCGCGCGATCGCATCTTCGAGTCCGATCTGCTCGGTGACAACGAGTGGAAACACAATTTCGAGCTCACCTTGTCGATGGGAGTGTTCTTCTGATGATCAAACGCCGCCCGACAATCTTTATGACGACCATTCTTGTTGGCGCCCTCGCTGTCGCCGGCAGCGTTTCCGCGGCCCGCGATCTGGTCGGCACGCCGGCCCCGGATTTCACGCTGAGCGGACTCACCGGCTCCAATCTCAGGCTGTCCGAATACCAGGGTCGGGTGGTGATGATCAACTTCTGGGCCACCTGGTGTGGTCCCTGCCGCCAGGAGATGCCGGCGTTGCAGACCATCTATCAGCGTTATGAGCCCGCTGGATTCACGCTGCTCGGTGTCAATGTGGATGCCGAACCCGATGGTGCCCGGCGCATGGCCGAGGACCTCGGCGTGTCATTCCCGCTGCTGTTCGACGCCGACAAAGACGTGAGCAAGCTCTACGACGTGCGCGCCATGCCGGTCACCGTGCTGGTCGATCGTGACGGCCGTGTCCGCTATGTCCACCACGGATACAAACCCGGCTATGAGGAGCGTTACCTGGATCAGGTGCGCACCCTGCTGAGGGAGGATTGATCATGCGAACCATGGTGCTTTGTTTGAGTCTGCTCGGCCTCACCGGCTGCAGCAGCATTGAGCCCTGGGTCATGCCCTACGAGCGGGAAGCGCTGGCCGACCCGATCATGTCGCTGTCGCGGGATCCACTGATGGATCAGTACCGCCAGCATGTATTCGATGTCCGCGAAGGAGCCAGTGATGCCTCCATCAACCAGGGGGGAGGCTGTGGCTGCAACTGAGCGACAACGCTGGCCCCGCGCGTTGCTGCTGCCGGCTTGTCTGGCGGCAGTGACCCTGAGTGCCGCGACGCTGCCCGAGGACCGCCTCGAGGCGCTGTATCACTCCTATGACGGAGGCGGCGTCAAGGTCACCGGTCCCGCGTTGTTCGCGCGCAAGAACATCGCCTGGGGTCTGTCGGCCTCGGCTGAATACTATGTCGATACGATCAGCTCCGCATCTATCGATGTGGTAACCAGCGCCAGCCCCTACGACGAGGAACGCACCGAATACAGCGTCGGCTTCGAATGGCTCTACGGCGACAGCGTTATCGGTGTCGGCTACACCAACAGCGACGAAGATGACTACACCTCCGATACCTACAGCCTGGCGGTCAGTCAGGAGATGTTCTCCGGCATGAGCACGGTGACCATGGCCTATTCCCACGGCGACGACGTGGTAGAGCGGGTCGACACCGATTTCCGTGATCGCGTTGACCGCGATACATTCGGTGTCGGGCTGACCCAGGTCCTTACGCCGACGATGCTCGCCACGGTGAATTATCAGGCGGTGCTTGAAGAAGGCTTTCTGAACAACCCCTACCGCTCCGCCCGCATCCTCGGTGCGCAGATACCGGAACGCTATCCGCGGACCCGCACCGGCCAGGCGCTGGGCTTCGAGCTGCTCAAATCCTGGAACCGCAAGACGTCGATCCGCGGCGGTTACCAATATTTCACCGATACCTGGGAAATCCAGGCCAACACCGCCGAGATCGGGGCCAGCTATTACATCGACGATGAATGGCTGATCGACCTGAGTTATCGCTATTACACCCAGGATGCTGCGTCCTTCTATAGCGACAACTTCGACCGCGAGTACAACTACATGGCGCGGGACAAGGAGCTGTCCAGCTTCAACTCCCAGGCCATTGGCGGTCGGCTGACGTGGAACATGCAGCGGGACAATCTGCCCCTTGGGGTCCATCGCGCCAAGCTGACGATGGGCTATGACTATCTGATGTTCAGCTATGACGACTTCACCGATATCCGGACGGGTGATCTCTATGACTTCAACAGCCATGTATTCCAGATCTATTTCTCGGCCTTCTACTAAACGCGCTGCGCCGTTTGCGGCGTTGACGCTGGGGCTGCTCACTGGCCTGCTCGTTGCATCACCGGGCCTGTCTGACGAGGCGCCGGCGCCGGCACTCGGTGACGAGATCGAGGACCTGAAAGACGAGGTGCTTGACCTGAATCGGGAACTGTTCCTGCTCGAGGAGGAGTTGCTGTTCCCGGCCAACACCCAGGTAGCGGTATACCTGTCCATGGACACCGGCAACTTCTTCGCTCTTGATTCGGTGCAGTTGAGCATCGATGACAAGGAAGTGGCCAAGTACCTCTACACGGAACGCGAGGTCGACGCGCTCTACCGCGGCGGCGTGCATCGGGTCTACATGGGTAACATGAAGGCTGGCGAGCATGAGGTCGTGGCGGTGTTTACCGGGGTCGGGCCACACGGTCGTGACTATCGTCGCGCCACCAGCGTCAATCTCGACAAGGGCCTCGGCGCGCGGTTTCTTGAGCTCAGCATCACCGACAGCAAATCCGCGCTGCAGCCCGAATTCGCCGTGCGTATGTGGGAATGACGTGAGCGTCTGATGATCCGACGGTCTCCACTTTTGTCGCTTGTCGCCGCCGCCGGTGCGGCGCTGCTGTGCGTGCCGACGCCCGCGATCCAGGCGGCACCGTCCGCAGCCCGTGATCTGGCCTGGGGCGAGACCCTGTTCTATTTCTTCCAGCGCGACAATGTGCCGGCGATCACGCGGCTGCTGGTCGCCCGTCAGCGTGTTGAGCTCGAGCATCACGCCGATGAGGCCGAGCTGGTGCTCGGCGGCATCTATCTCGACTACAACATGCATCGGCACGCCGGAGAGGTGTTCGAGACGCTGCTGGCCGGCAACGCCAAACCGACGATCCGCGATCAGGCCTGGTACTACCTGGCCCGGGTACGCTACGAATCTGGTCTGCCCGGTCCAGCCTTAGACGCGCTTGGCCGGATCGGCAACAAGCTGCCGCGCAGCCTGCGGGCAGAGCGGTTTGATCTCGAGGCCCGCGCCTTGCTGCAGCTCGACCGGCCGGCGGAAGCAGCAGCGGTGCTGGCAGCGCATGAGCTGCCGGGCGGCTGGCGAGACTATGGCTGGTACAACCTCGGCGTCGCCCTGGTGCGCAGCGAGCAGCCGGATCAAGGCGAGGAATATCTGGAGCGAGTGGGCAGCGCCAAGCCTACAAAGGGCGAGCTCGACGTGTTGCGCGACCGTGCCAATCTGGCGCTCGGTTTTTCGCGCCTGGCGTCCGGCGACGCAGACGGCGCTCGCGCTGCGCTGGATCGGGTCCGTCTGGATAGCCCGTATGCCACCCGGGCGCTGCTCGGCGCCGGTTGGGCGGACAGCACCCGCGGCGATTACAAGGCTGCGCTCGGTCCGTGGACAGAGCTGGCCGAGCGTGACCCGCTGGACTCCGCGGTGCAAGAGTCGCTACTGGCCTTGCCGTTTGCCTATGCGGAGCTCGGCGCGCCCGGACGCGCCGTCGGCCATTACGAGCGCGCGGTGGATCTGTATGAGACCGAGTTGCTGCGACTGCAGGAAGGCATCGACGGCATCCAGTCCGGACGGCTCACCGCGGCGGTTTTGCATCTGGACCCGGACGGTTCGCCTTTGCCGGCAGCAGACGAACCACGCTATCTCTATAGCCTGATGGCCGAGCATCGGTTCCGCTCCGCCGTGCGCGGCCTGCGTGATCTCGATGCCATGGACGAGTTGCTCGATGGCTGGGCGGACAGCATGGAGGCCTTCGACGACATGCTCGCCGCCCATCGCCAGCGGTTCGCGTCGCGTCGCGAGTTGATCAACGCCAGCGCCGATCAGCAGCGTCTTCAGGGTTTACAGGATGCACAAGATGCAGCTCGTATCGAGTTGGCGCGGATCCGCGAGCAGGGCGATGCCATGGGTCTGGCCAGTCAAGACGAGCAGCAGCTCGCCGCGCGACTGGCGGCCGTGCGGGAACAGGCCGCTCCCGGGAGTCCGGAGCGCCGTCGTGCCGAATTCCTCAGCGGCGTGTTGTATTGGAACGTAAATGCTGACTTCCTGCCGCGTTTGCGCGCGGCCGACAAGAACCTGAAAACCGGCGAGCGGGCCCTGGTCGAGGCCGGCGCCTCGCTACAGCGCGTACGCAGCGCCGAGGCGGGAGAACCCGCACGCTTTACCGAGTTCAGCGCGCGCATCGACAGTTCAGCCGCGCGCCTCGAGATCCTGCGCGAGCGCGTGGCCGTGGCGAGTCGCCGTCAGGCGGCAGAACTGGAGAGTCTGGCGATTGCCGAACTCACCGCACGCCAGCGGCGTGTGACCGCTTATCTTGGCCAGGCGCGTTATGCGCTCGCAGCGAGTTATGACCGGGCCGCGCTGGCCGAGGTGCAGCCATGAGTCTGCTGGCGCCGCTGCTTGCCGGAAGCCTGCTGGGTCTTTGGCCGTTCTCGGGTTCGGAGCAGGCGCCGACCGATCATGTCGGCAGCGTCGGTGCGGTCAGCGACGAGCAGATCGTCGACGAACCGATCACGGTCAGCAGTGACCGGGCACGCGAACACTACGCGCGTTATCTGGAGCTGGAGACCGACGCCGACCCGAAGCTGCGCGCGGTTGCATTGCGCCGGCTGGCGGATCTGACTCTGGAGGCTGCGGAGACCCGGCAGCTGGACGAGGGGACGACGCCGCTGGCGCAAGCCGAACTCGATCAGGCGATCGCACTGTATCGCCGGTTCCTGGCGGAAAACCCGGAAGGCGAGGAGGCCGTCCGCGCACGCTATCAGCTGTCTCGAGCACTGGAGCTCGGCGGTGACAGCGACGCGGGGCTGGCGGCCCTGGACGAGCTGGTAGCAGACGGCGGCGATGGACCGTTGCTGGCCGAGGCTCAGTTCCGGCGCGGCGAGACCCTGTTTTCCCGCAAGGACTGGTACGGCGCGCAGCAGGCCTATGCCGAAGTCATCGCCATGGGCGATGGCCCGTTCCTCGAGCAGGCCTATTACAAACACGGCTGGTCCCAGTTCAAACAGGGCATGCACGAGGAGAGTCTCAACTATTTTTTCGCTGTGCTCGACGCGCATCTGCAGGATCGGCCTACCGCGGCAGACATGGCGACCATGGACCGGCCGGATCGCGAATTGACAGAAGATTCGCTACGCGCCGTGTCGATCAGTTTCACCTATGTCGATGGCGCCGAGTCGCTGCGGCAGTATCTGGGCGCCCGGGCCCGGCCGACACCGTATGACGGCCTGCTCTATGACAGCCTGGGTCAGCTCTATCTGGAGCAGGAACGCTATCAGGACGCTGCCGCTACGTTTGAAGCCTTTGTCCTGACGCATATGGACAGCGACGCGGCACCGGCGATGCAGGCGCGGGTCGCAGACGCATATGCTGCCGCCGGGTTCGGCGCCCGGGTGCTGGAGGCGAAGCGGGACTATGTCGAGCGTTTCGGCATTGCCGGTGGCTACTGGGAGAGCCGGGACCCGGCTGATCAGCCGCAGGACTGGGCCTATCTGCGCGAGACCCTGGATCAGATGGCACGCCATTACCACGCCATGGCGCTGGAGAGCAGCGATCCGGCGGACTACGACGAGGCGGCGCGCTGGTACGGCGAATGGCTGTTGGCCTTCCCCGACGACGCGGGCGCGGCCGAACATCGCTTCCTGCTTGCCGAAGTCCTGTTCGAGGCCGGACGCTATGAGGAAGCCGCACGGACTTACGAGCATGCCGCCTACGGCTACGGTGACCACGAGCATGCGGCCGAGAGCGGTTATGCGGCATTGCTGGCCTGGCGCGAACAGGCGAGCCTCGATCCGAACGGTGGCTGGCAGGCCATGGCCGTGGAGAGTTCGCTGCAATTCGCGGACGCATTCCCCGATCATGAGCAGGCCATACCCGTACGCACCGATGCCGCGAGCGCATTGTTTGAGAGCGGCGATCTTGACCGCGCCGTCGCCCAGGCCCGGATCATCGTCGGGGGGCCCGTGGCACCGGCGACCGAATACCAGCGCACGGCGTGGCTGGTGATCGGCCATGCCAGCTTTGATCAACAGGATTTCGTCAGCAGCGAGGGCGCCTATATTGCGGTCCTCGAGGTGCTAGACGCCGACGACGCGGAGCGCCCCAAGGTGCGCGACCGGCTGGCAGCAAGCATCTACAGTCAGGCTCAGGCGGCGGCCGCCGCGGGGCAGGTGGACACGGCCGTCGCGCACTACCAGCGAGTCTATGCCGCAGTGCCGGACAGCGAGACCGCCGCTATCGCCGATTACGACGCTGCGGTGTTGCTGATGCAGGCCGGTGTCTGGCAGCGCTCCGTGGATGCGATGCAGACCTTCCGCGGCCGCTATCCCGGTCATGAGTTCCAGGAGCGCGTGACCATCAATCTGGCGTCGGCACTGATGGAGACCGGCGACCGCCGCCAGGCGGCAGACGAACTGGTCGCGATCGCGGGACTGGATTCCCAGGAACCGGAAGTGCGTCGCGCCGCGTTGTGGGAAGCCGCCGGATTGATGCAGGAAGCGGATGATGCGAACGGCGCAGCCGCGACCTGGAAGCGCTATGTGGAGACCTACCCGCAGCCGCTGGATCAGGCGATGCAGGCGCGACACACCCTGGCCGAACTCTATCGGCAGCAGGGTGACGCAACACAAACGATTTTTTGGTTGGAGGCCCTGGTGGCGGCGGATGCGGACTCGGGAGAGGCGCGCACCGAACTCAGCCGTACCCTCGCTGCCAGGGCCACCATTGAACTTGTACAGCCGCAGCGGATGGCGTTCGAGTCGATCAGTCTGACTGCGCCGCTCGATCAGTCCCTGAAGATGAAAAAGTCGGCGATGGAGACCGCACTGGCGGGCTACGGTCGGGCGGCGGATTACGGCATCAGCGATGTGGTCACCGAGGCGACCTATCGGATCGCCGAGGTCTACCACCAGTTTGGCACCGCGCTGATGGAATCCGAACGACCGGCGGACCTTGATCCGGCCGCGCTGGAGGAATACGAGATTCTGCTCGAGGAGCAGGCCTTCCCCTTCGAGGAGCAGGCCATAGAGATCCACGAGTCAAACGCCGCGCGCACTCAGGACGGAGTCTACGACACCTGGGTGATCCGCAGTTTCGAGGAACTGGCGCAGCTGGTCCCGGGGCGCTACGCGCGCGAGGAAATGGGAGAGCGACTTGTCGTCCAAATCGATTAAATACGGTCCCCGCATGCTTCTGGTCCTGGCCGCGCTCGGGCTGAGCCTGGTCACCGGCTGCGCGAGTACCGGGCCGGGTCCCGAGCAGACTGCCTCCACTGCGGACCCTGCGGCACAGCGACGTTACCAGCAAGCGCTGGACGCGATCCGTGAGGGTGACGTCGAAAAGGCGGAGGCGATGCTCGAATCCCTGATCCTGGACTATCCGGGCCTGGACGGCCCGCGTCTGAATCTGGCGATCCTGTTTGCCGCCGACAGCCGCGAGCCTGAGGCCCGGGCGCTGGTCGACGAGGTGCTTGCCCACGACCCTGATGATGCGGTGGCCTGGAATCAACTGGGCATCCTCGAGCGTCGTGCCGGCGAATTCAATGCCGCGGCCGAGGCCTATGGCCGCGCGCTGGAATTGAGCCCGGGCTACGGTCTCGCCCATCGCAACCTCGGCGTGCTGTTGGATCTTTATATGGGTCAGCCGGACAAGGCACTGGTGCATTACGAACGCTATCTGGAACTCGATGGACCCGATCCGGAGGTGGAGCGATGGGTAACGGAACTGGAGATGCGGCTCGGTCTGCCGGTCACCTCGAGAGTGGCGGAACGATGAGATATCGGACCGCTCTGTTGTCTCTGATCATGCTGGCCTTGCTCGGTACGGCCAGGGCCGAGGACACAGTGAAGCTGGAGACCAGCACGGTGACAGGTAACCGCGAGTTGCCCAAGGTGATGGTCATCGTGCCATGGAAAAAGGCTGCACCCGGTGAGATCCCGGGGCGGCCGGTGGAGAGTCTGCTCGACGAGGCAGTCGCGCCGGTAGAGCGCGAAGTGTTTCGACTCAGGCTCGCCTATTACCGCGACCTCCAGGCGGAGAGCGCGGACGTTGTTGATGTTTCTGCAGAGGAGTGACGAGGATGGAAACCTATACCACGATAGTGAAGTTCTTCCAGGACGGCGGGTTCTTTATGTACCCGATCGTGCTGGTCCTGACCATCGGTCTGGCGATCATGCTGGAGCGTTGGTTCTACCTGTCCAAGACCGGGCTGACCAACCAGATGGTGTGGAAGAAGCTGATGCCCATGGTCAGCGCGGGCCGGCTTAAAGAGGCCCGTGACGCCGCCTTCAAGTCGAAGTCGTCCATCGGCAGCATCCTGACCTATGGTCTCGACCGGGTCGGCAGCGCGCGTCGCCGTGACGACATCGAGAAGGCCATGGAGGAGAGCCTGCTGGAGGTGATGCCGCGTCTGGAGAAGCGCACGCACTACCTTGCGACGCTGGCCAACATCGCCACGCTGCTGGGTCTGCTCGGCACCATCATCGGTCTTATCAAGGCGTTTACCGCCGTAGCCGCCGCCAATCCGGCGGAGAAGGCGGATATGTTGTCGGCCAGTATCTCGGTAGCGATGAACACCACCGCGTTTGGTCTGATGGTCGCGATCCCGCTGCTGCTCGCCCATACCTGGCTCAGCTCCAAGACCACCGAGGTCGTGGATAGCCTGGAAATGGCGTCAGTGAAGTTCCTCAACACGGTCGCTGAACGCGGCGTCGAGGTGGCCTGAGATGGCTGGCCTGCGCAATCGCAGGCGGCACCGTGAAACGGCGGATATCAACATCACCGCCTTCATGAATCTCATGGTTATCCTGGTGCCGTTCCTGCTGATCACCGCGGTATTCTCGCGGGTCTCAGTGCTGGAACTCAATCTGCCGGGACCTTCGGCCGAGAGCAACGAGCAGATCGAGAATGCGCTCAATCTGGAAGTCACCGTGCGCGAATCTTCGATCGAGATTGGCGACCGTCGCACGGGTCTGCTCAAGCGGTTCAAGCGCGGTGCGGAGGGGCACGACTATGCAGCGCTCTCGGCTTACCTCAAGAAGGTCAAGGCACGCGCGCCAAACGTCGATGAGGCGACCCTGCTGCTGGAGCCGGATATCCCCTACGACGTGTTGGTCCAGGTGATGGATGCGGTGCGCGTCGTGGTCGTGGAAGAAGCCGAAACCGGCACCATGGCGATGGCCGAACTGTTTCCGGAGATTTCGATCGGAGACGCGCCGGCTGCGGGCCGCTGAACGGGAGACGGTCATGAAAATGTCAAAACGTGCCGTGCGCATGCAAGTCCACCACCGCCGCGGGCGGGGGGCGGCGCTGAACCTGGTGTCGCTCATGGACATCTTTACCATCCTGGTGTTCTTCCTCCTCGTGAACTCCTCGGATGTCCAGGAACTGCCCACCCGCTCGGTCGACATCCCCGAGTCCGTCAGCCAGGAGAAGCCACGCGAGACCGTGGTGGTGCTGGTCAACAAGGACCAGATTCTGGTCCAGGGCCAGGCTGTAATCAGCACCGCCGACGCAGTTGCCAGCCGCGGTAATACGCTGCTGCCCCTCAAGGCGGCGCTGGACGCGCAGGCGCGCCGGCTGATCCGGGTCGACGACGACGCTGTCCGGGAGGTCACTATCCTCGGTGACCGCACGGTCCCCTACAGTCTGTTGCGCAAGGTGATGGCCACCTGTACCGAGGCCGATTACGGTCGCGTGTCGCTGGCGGTGATGCAGAAAGCACCGGAAGATGCGGGAGGTAGCGCGACATGACTGCCGCGACATTCCGCATCCCGTACCGGCTGTACACGCTGCCGTGGTCGCCGATCCCGGAAGTTGAGGAACGGTTCAAGAAACTGCTGCGCAGCATCGCGCTTGCGGTTCTGGTGCTGAGCCTGATCATCCCCTGGCTGCCGATCCCACAATCGGAGGTCGAGAAACTACCGGAAGTCCCGCAGCGCTTTGCCAAGCTGATGCTGGAGAAACCGAAGCAGCCACCTCCGCCTCCTGTGGTCCAGGAGACCGAGCCGGAGCCGGTGCCCGTCGAAGAGACCGTGCAGCCGGTGGAGAAGGTGGTAGAAGAAACATCGCCTGAACCGGAACCGGCGCCGACGCCCGAGCCAGCCCGCGAGCGGGCGGCCAAAGCCGGGTTGATGGCCTTTGCTGACAGCCTCGCCGACCTGCGTGAGAACGAGGCGGTAGCCTCGGTGACCAACAATCGGGACCTGGCAGCCGGCGAGGGCATCACCTCTCACAACGAGCGTTCGGTGATCACCTCGCGGGCCGGTAAGGCCAGTGGTGGCATCAATACCGCCGGGCTGAGCCGCAATACCGGCGGCAGCGGTCTGGCCGGCCGCAGCACCACGCAGGTCGCCAGCAGCATCGGCGGCAGTGGCAACGGTACCGGTGCTGTCGGTGGTGGTAGTGGTGGTGACGGCCGTGTGGCCGCGCGCAGTCGCGAAGAGATCGAGCTGGTGTTCGACAAGAACAAAGGCGCGATCTACGCCCTGTATAACCGGGCATTGCGTAAGGATCCGACGCTGCGCGGCAAGCTGGTGCTGAGTCTGACCATCGCACCGAGCGGTCAGGTCACTGATGTCAACATCGTCTCCAGTGAGCTGCAGGACGCCGAATTCCAGCGCAAGCTGATGGCGCGCGTGCGCATGTTCCGTTTCGAGGAGAAGGACGTGGCAACGGTCACTACGACCAAGCCCATCGACTTCTTCCCGGCCTAGGCGAGATCGCATGAAACGGCTGTCGATCCTGGTCCTTGGCGCCGTGCTGCCGCTACTCACAGCGGCGGCCGGCGACTTGCGCCTCGTCGGCACGATGATGATGGACAGCCGGGCCGGTGACCCGTCCCACGCAGTGTTCGAGACCGACGATAAACGGCAGCTGATCGTTGATCTCGGTCAGGAGATCGAGGGCTGCGTGCTGGTCGCCGTCGGCGCCAGGCAGGTGCGGATGGATTGCGCGGCGGGCGAGGTATCGCTGGTTCTTCGCAGCAAATTGCGCGCAGCGCGCCAGGATCTGCCATCGGCGCCAGCACGCTACGACATCAGTCTGCCTCGGGCAGACTTCGAACGCGCGGTCGGCGACCGGCAGCGTCTGGTCAGCCAGATCTCTCTGGAGCCATCAGTCAATGACGGTTATCTGGAGGGTTACCGGGTCGCCTGGCTGTTACCCGGCGGGGACTTCCATCGGCTCGGGCTTCAGGACGGCGACGTCATCCTGAGTTTGAACGGGGTCGCGGCCAGCGATCCCGGCACATTCATGCAGACCATCAACGCGTTGCGCGGCCAGCCCAATTTCGACCTGCTGGTCGAGCGCGGCGGTCAACCGCAGGCATACAGCTACACGCTGCACTGAGCCGGCTCGGCGCAGCCCGTGGCGCACCGACTAGTGCGCCGCTGCTCTGCTGTCGGGAGAGAGTCCGAAGAAGATCGCCCGCGGGTCATCGGTATGCCGCCATGGCTGTTCCCGGCGTGGATCGTCCGCGCGCAGAAACGCCGCATAACCAAACTGTGTCCAGATGACCCGGCTGTCCGGATCATCCACCGGGTTACGGCCGTGCATGAAACGACTGTTGTCCAGCATCAGGATATCGCCCGTTCGCCAGCGATGGGCGGCGGTGAGGCCGTCGCTGACCCGGGCGATCTCATCGCAGATCTCGTCCGCGATAAGGCTGCCGTCTTCAAACAGCGGGAACTGCCGTGTGCGCAGCATGCGGCGGGCGAACAACAGGAAATTACCGAATGCCGGTTGGTCGGTGAACAGAGGGCGATGCAGGAACGGCGCTGTAAATGAACGGAAGATGCGACCCTCGGCTCGCTGGAACAAGAACGGACTGTTAACGGAAAGTGCCGCCAGGGTGGCATCGTCCGGCGGCGGAATGCCCAGCCAGTCGGTAAATGCGCCCAGCGGTGTCTCCTCGCGGTAAAGCACCGAGCGGGTCGCCAGATACGCCCTGGTATCGGCGTCCAGGCCGGCCGCTGTGGCCACACCATCGCAGACCAGCGTCTCGCCACGGCTGGCCGGCGGTTGGGCGCAAGCGAACCAGGCAATATCCGGTCGCCATGGAACCCGCGACAATTCCGGATGCAGTGGGAATGCCTCGCGCCCAAGATTGACGCTTTGTGTCGTGCCATCGGCGGAGACCTGCTCGCGCTTGCCGCTTTCGTTGCGCACGAAGCGGCAACAAAACTGCCCGGTAAAGGCCCTGAATCCCGCCAGGTCGTAAGCGAAATCGCGCAGCAGCAGAGCGCCATGTGTTTTGAACAGTTCAATCACATCGCCGGCCTCTATATCGCCGAGTGCGGCGCCACTGCCGTTGAGCGTGGCGTAAGGTGTCGGTCCCTCGGGTAGCTGGATGTGACTCATGGCTTGGTTGGGCGGCATGTTATCCGTGATTTGTCGGCGATTCATCGACTTCGTCTGCGGCCCGCGGGCACGTCGTCGCTGCGGCGCGGGTAGACGGAACAGGTTAGACTCAGGCACCCCGATGGTAGCAAAGAACGGACGGCGGGCGGCCGCCGGGTAGATGAACGAAACAGCGAGCGCGCTCGATCCGGACACACTTTTCCGGCGCCCAGATGCCTGTCCCCTGGAGTTCAGCCAGGATGGACTGGATCTGGTGCCGATGAGCCGGGAGACATACCGGCAATCGCTGTTTATGGACCGCGGACGCATCATCCCAGCGGCCCGGCGCGGTTGGCGCCTGCCGCTGCCCGGGTTGCTGGATGAATTCGAGCGCCGCCGGGTAGCCCAGCGTCCGATAAACTTTATCTTCCATATCGCTCATTGTGGATCGACCTTGCTGGCACGCGCGATGGATGTGCCGGCGCGCACACTGGTGCTGCGAGAACCGTTCCCGTTGCGCCAGCTTGGGGCCGAGGCTGCAGCGACGCGTTCCGGACCCCGCGATCCCGCCATCTGGCGCCGCTGCCTGGCGCTGACAGGGGCGCTGATGGGACGGCGCTATGCTCGCGACGAGGCGGTCATCGTCAAGGCCAACGTGCCGGTCAACTTCATGCTCGGGCCGTTGCTCGACCTGCATTCGGAATCGCGCGGTGTGCTGCTGTATGCGGGTATCGAGCGTTATGTGCTATCGATTTTGAAGACGCCGATGCATCGACGCTGGGTCGACAATGTCAGCGCGCAGCTGACCGGCGGCATCAAGGCGACGCCGGAGCTGGCGACGGAGGATCCGGCCAGCCTGACTACGGCGGAACGGGCGGCCTGCCTATGGGCCGTGCAGATGCTACGATTCCGCGCCGCGCTGGCCGAGCGGCAAACCCTGTGCAGCCTCGATTGCGAAGCGTTGTTCGCCAACCCGACGGAGACGTTACGACGCTGTTTCGATCACTTCGGCGTTGCGCTGCCGGTTGCGGACATAGAGGCGATCGTGAGCGGGGAGTTGTTCCGGCGTCATGCCAAAGACCCGCGGCGCGCCTACGATCGCACGCAACGCGAGCAGGATCTCGAGCAACTGCGGACCGATCTGGCCGCTGATCTGGATCAGGCCCGCTCATGGATCGAGCGGGCCGGGCTCGGGGACCTGGTGATGCCGGCCGGCAACGCGGTGTGAGTGCGGCTGCGGGTCAGCCGCGGTTCTGATCAGCCGGCGTGGACGCGGATCGTGCGTCCGATCTCGTTCATCATCCAGCGCAGCTGATCGTAGTCAGGATGGCGGATGCGGATCCAGGCGTTAGCCATGTAGCCGGCCTCCACCCCCTGCGTCGGAGCGCCCGGGTCGGGGAAGCGGCTGGCGACGATCCATTCGCCGAACCGGTTTTGGATATCGTCCGCGCCTTCGTAGCCGCGGATATGTCCGTCCCGATCCGGGCGTAGCGCGATCAGGCCGGCGGCATATTGACGGCTCGGTGTCAGCCAGGTGCGGCCGTGGACGATGGTGTTGGCCCAGTCCTCGTACAGATCGAAGTCATTGGCGGCGCAATAGACATCCCACTGGCAGACGCCGGGCGGGCGGCAGCCGATCTCCGAGAAGCGCAGGCCCTTGGGTCCAAAGAACCACTCCATGTGTGTCGGTGACGTGCCGATGCCCAATGTCTTGATGACCTTGCGGCCCATGGCGCGTATCTCGTCATACCCGGGCGCATCGAGTCGATTGGTGGTCACCATCTGCGGCGAGATCCAGCGGTTGCGCATCGCCTCCAACACATTCGGATAGTAGTGGGTGATGAAATCGTGGGCCACGTGGCCGTCGACGGTTATCGTGTCGTAGTAGCCCTCGTGACCCTCGACGAACTCCTCCAGTGCCACGCTGGCACCGTCGGCCAGTCCGCAGGCGCGCATCACCCGCTCCAGCTCGCCGTCGTCATCGACCCGCCAGGTCGCGGCGGCGCCGGCGGAATCGCGCGGCTTGACGATCAGTGGATAGCCGATCCGCGCGGCGAAATCTCTGGCCTCGGCCGCGTCGCTGGTGCCGACCGATTGCGCGCACGGCACTCCCGCCGCACGCAGCGCTTCCTTCATTGACGGCTTGTCACGGCACAGCCAGGCAGTATGTAGCGAAGTGCCGGGGATGTGGCAGGCCTCGCGCACCTTGGCTACCGGCAGGATGTGCGCTTCGATCGTCGCCTCCAGACGATCGACCCAGTGCCGCGACTGCACTTTGCGCACGGTGTCCATCAGGACGCGTTCGTTAGTGACCGAGGGCACGTGCTCGTATTCGTCCAGCCAGCCGTGTAGCTCCTGATCCAGCCAGTCCCAGGGGCGCTCGCCGATCCCGATCACCCGCGCGCCCACTTTCTTCAGGGCACGGGCGAACTGGCGCTGATTATCCGGGAAGGCGGGTTCGACAAAGATGACGTTCATGTTGGCATCGCTCAGGCAAGATCATCCAGATACACAGGCAACATCGCACGCCAGGCCGGCCAATCGTGATCCCACTCCGGTCCCCATGGATCGACGCGGTTGGGTACGGACTTGTCGCCCAGCGCACGGGCCATCCGCCAGGACTCTTCCGGGCTCTCCCAGCGGCCGCCAGCGTAGGCGAGCAGCACGAAGCGCCGGCGCAGCATATCAAGCTGCGGCGACTCGCCGAGGTTTGGCAGATAATGCAGCGGAGAAGAGAAATAGAAGTCCTCGAAGAATTGCCCCTGCAGCCACTCCTGCAGATCGTATGTGCCGCTCATGCCGATGGCGCAGCGGAATACGTCCGGGTGTCGGCACAGAGAGGCGACGGCATTGAATGCGCCGATTGAAGCACCGGCACTGACGATCTCGATATCCGCTTGCTTGCAGTCAGCGCGGATGGCGGGCACGACTTCGCGGTAGATAAAGCTGTCATACGCATTCTGCAGCCGCGCCCGATAAAGCGGCGCGTGGCCGTCTTCGATCCATGCCCTGCCGGCGACGCTGTCACAGGAGTAGACCTTGATCCGGCCGCTTTCGATAAGCGGCCAGATTGCGCCGATCAGATGGAAGCGCTCAACTTCCTCGGCGTCGCCACCGGCAGTGGGGAACAGCAGCACCGGAGTCCCGTAATGACCCCAGCGCACCATTCTCACCTCGCGCTCGAGGCGTGCCGAATACCAGTCCGACATCTCCTTCATTGCACAGCCTGCCGGTGGTATTCGCGCCAGCGCTGGATGCGCTGCCAGAAGAGTTCGGTGAATTCCTCGATTTCATGCGCCGGGAACAGCACTTCGACTTTCTGCCTTACCGCGTCCCGGGCGACATCCGTAGTGAAGAACTCGAGCGCGATCTCATCCAGATGGTTCAGGTGTTGCGCGCAAAACTCCTCGAAGCGCTCGGTCTCGAAGCGCTCGTGGGCGATGGCAGCGTAGGCGCTGATCTTCTCCCGCATCGAGCGATCGCTGTCGGCGATGTCGAAATACGGCGCCCAGTCCAGGTTCGGCCGCATGCGCCGCCTGGTCGCGGCACAGAACAGTGACCAGCGCACGTTGGCCATCACCAGCCACGGGAAATGGTAGTGCAGCGATGTGACCTGGGAATCCGGGCAGGCGTTGGCGAAGTCGATGGGGAACCAGTCGTCGCCCTGGCTCAAGGCCTCACAGGAATTGAAATCCCAGCCAAAGAAACTGTTGATGGTCAACGTCATGTCGCCGAGCAGCTTGACATCCTCGGCGCTGAGAAAATCTTCCTCGACCCGGTAACGATCATGCAGCGCAGCGCCTGGGTCGTAGCTCACCGGCCGCAGCTGTGGTCCAAGACCGATGCAGCGGATAAAGCGATCATGCGGCAGCACCGCCTTCTGCAGATGCATGACCCGGGTGCCGCTGCTGTCGTAGGCGGCGTGAAGCTCGGCACCGCTGTCGATCTTGTTTACGCCGACCCAGGCGCCGCCATCGTAGGGTTTCAAAAACGATGGATAGCCGAGGGCCTCGCCGATCTGGTCCAGATCGAAGAGACTGGCGTAGCGCTCGAGCGTGCTCTGCAGATCCGGTGACGGCAGATAGCTTTTCTGCGGCAGTAACCAGGTTTCTGGCACCGGCAGGCCGAGCCGCATCATGCCCACATAACTGGTGTGCTTCTCCATGGATTGCAGAGACCACGGATTGTTGAACACGTACAGGCCGTCCATCAACACCGATTTCTTGATCCACTCCCGACTGGGATGGAACCAGTGGGTCAGACGATCGATCACCACGTCGTAGCGACAGGGTTGGCGCAGCGAGAAGGGTTCGATCGAGACGCGATCCACCGCGAAGCGGATCTCGCCATCGCCGGTCGGGATCGCCAGATCGAGACGCCTGACCAGTTCCTCGTAGCAGATCGGCCAGCAGATGTCGGCGCCCAGGGACAGACCGATGTGTTTGGTGACTGTTGCCACGTTGTGCCCTCTTGCCCGCGGCGGCTGGCACCGCCCTTCTTATTGATCGGACTACGAACTCTAGGCCGTTATTCGTAAATCATCCAGAGCGGGCCCGGGAAAAGCCAGCTCAGGCCGTCACGCAGACGATCCCGCCAGTTTTCCCAGTTATGGCCGTCACGAACCTCGTGGAACCGGACCTGGATATCGTTGTCCTGTAGCAGGGGTACTATGGAGCGATTCTCGTAAATAAGGGATTCGTAGATACCGCAGGCCAGATAGACGCGGCGTGCCGGCCGCCCGGGTCGCATCCGGAAGCGGTTCATAAACTCCACCACCGGATCGAACGCCGGCCCCCGCCGATGAGGGCCGATGTCGCTAAAGGCGAAGGAGCCGGACAACAGCAGCAGGCGGTCGAACACGCCCGGATAGAGCCAGGCGGTGGCCAGCGAGGCCACGGCGCCGAAGCTGGCGCCCATCAGCGCACGGCGCGACGGATTGTCCTCCAGCGGGAGCTTGCGCTGCAGCGTGGGCAGGAGTTCCTCGGCGATAAAGCCGGCGTGGCGCGCATCGCCCGCATATTCTTGCAGCCGGTCGCCGGCCTGGGTCATGGCGACGATCATCGGCGGGATCTCGAGTCGCTCTATCAGGTTGTCCAGCACAGCCCTGAGATCGGCGAAACGGAGGAAGTCGGCACCGTCGTGGACGACCAATAACGGGTAGCGGCGACTGCGGCGGAAACGTGCCGGCAGATAGCACAGGACTTCCCGCGGACCTTCCAGGTGCCGGCTATGCAGATTCAGCGCCTCGATCACGCCGGGCCGCGAGCCCGTCTCCGGCAGCGTCCACACCGGGCGTTCATAGCCGAAAGCGCGGCATACCGAGTTCCGGCCGAAGGGGTCCTCGGCGGTGAGCGGGTTGAGCGGATCGGTGATCCAGTGGTTTTGTTCGTCGCTGACCACATCGAACTTGTATTCGATACGGGAGCGGGGCGGGAGTTCGATAAACCGGTACCACAGGTCCGTATCGGGGACCCGCTCCAGGGCCTGAGACGAGGGCAGGCCGTAGACCCAGTGCCGGAGCAGTACCGTCTCCGCTTCGCCGCGATAGATAAAGGTCACGCCGCGCGCATCGGCCAGTGGAAACGCCCGCTCGGCGATAAAGTTGTCGATCGCCTCGGCTGTGGGCGTTCCATCCTCGAGCAGTTCCCTCAGGTCCCGGTTCATACTGGCGTCACCGGTCGCAGCCGGCCTCTGCGCGTCATATTGAACACTGAGTTGACGCTGATCATCTGGCCATCACGCCAGACCAGGCTGGCGCCGGGGTCCAGGGTCAGACAGCGGGCGGGCAGGAAGCGCCGGCTAAACAACGCGACCCGCCGCTCGTCGCCCAGTCGCAGCCGGTGGCTGGCGTGGGGCAGGGGCACCACACCGTGGACCAGACCGAGCCCGGCATCGGCCACCTCGGCGATGCCGCTGCCTTGTGCGGGATCGTCGTGGAACAGGACTACCTGGTCGGCGATGGCCATGGCCCCGGCGGACCAGGCGATGATGGCCTGCTCCTCGAGCAGCTCCGCCACTCCGAACAGCCGCAGCCGGTTGAGCAGGATTTCCACATGGCCCCCCGCGATCAGGAGGATCGGGCACCCACCCAGCTGCCCGGCAATCTCGCGCCGGTGCTCGGCAATGATGCCGTGATTGACGGGATCCAGGCGGGCGTTGAACGAATCCAGCAGGCCGCGGATTCGGCGCAGGTGCTGTCGATCCAGGGTACGCAATGCGCGCATGGCGGCGCGCCGCTCGTTCTGCACCAGGTCCGCGCTACCCGTCTCCAGCTCAAGCTCACGCACCGCAGCCATGGTGTGATCGAGCCGGCGCCGATAGAGGCGCTGCATTTCGCGCAGCCGCTGCTGTCGTTCCCGATAGGCCTCATGGAACACCGGATCCCGGGCAAAGACGTCCTCGGCCCGACGATACAGTTCGAGGTCGATGGTCTTGCCGGGCATGTGCTGATCCAGATCCTGGAGCTCACCCTCCCGTTCCTGCCAGCCAGCGGTCACCGCGCAGGCCGGACCGGCCAGGCCGATCCGTTCGAGCAACGGCGCGAGGCTCGGCGTGTCCCGCTGTGGACCAAGCATGGCGCGAATAGTCATGGCGGCCTAATCTGGTTAATGCGTGGTAGCTTGTCAACGCGGATCCCCGGGGAGCCAGCGGCCCGGCCGGGATTCCAACGCAGCAGCGGAGGTGAGTCGTGAGCAACTTCCTTATTATCGGCGCCAGTCGCGGAATCGGCGAGGGATTCAGTCTCGGGCTGCCTGACGAGGGGGATAACGTCTGGCTGGTATCGAGGACCCGCCCGGATGCGCTGGACGAAGACGACGGCGTCGACCGGGACTGGCTCGAGCTGGACGTGGCCGAGCAGGGTTCCGGCCTGGAGATCGCCGAATGGCTCGGGGATGAAGAGGTGCTGGACGTGGTGATCTATAACGCCGGCATCTGGGAGTCTGGCGGCTTCGAGCCCGAGTACGATTTCGATCAGGCACCGGAGGAAGAAAGCTGGCGCATCCTCGAGGTCAATTTGTGCGCGGCCGTGACTTGTATCCAGGCCGTGTTGCCGCATCTGCGCCGTTCCGACAAGGGTCGGATCATCCTGATCGGTTCCGCTGCCGGGCTGGAGAACGCCGGGCTGATGGAGGTCGCCTATACGGCCTCCAAGTTCGGCGTCCGCGGTCTGGCCCAGGCTCTGCGCGAGAATCTGCGCTGGGACCGGATCGGTGTCACCTGCATCAATCCGGGCGAGGTGGCGAATGAGATTCCCTATCTCGACGGGCCGGAGGCCGCGCTGGAAGCCTATGAGAACAGCCGCATCCCGATCCAGGATATCGTCGACCTGGTCCGCTGCGTCATCGACCTGTCGCCGGCAGCCTGCGTCAAGGAAATCAACATCCCCGCGATGACCGATGAGTATGTCTGAAATGCGGGACCGCGGAGTGGCCAGCGTCCTCAGCCACCCGGCCGCGGGGGCCGCACTGAGACTGACCACCTGTTTGTTGGTGCTGATCTTTTTTCAGATCGGCTACCGCTGGGGTTACGCGGATCACCGCGGTCCCGGGGTGTTCGACGCCAATCTGGCCCTGGACCAGATGCTGCCGCTGGTGCCTCAGTTCATCGTCTTCTACATGCTCGGCTACGTGTTTGTGCTAGTGCCCTGTCTGGCCGTGCGCCAGCGGCATGATTTCTATGCCGCCGCGGTCAGCTTCTGCCTGATGCTCGGTGTCGCCTTTCTGATGTTCCATTATCTGCCGGTGCATATGCAGAAGACCATGCCGCTGGGGGACGCGTGGTATGCCCGATGGACGCGTTTCCAGCAGAACGTGGATACCTATTACAACAATTTCCCGAGTCTGCACGTGGCGCTAAACGTGTTCGCCTACAGCCTGCTCGCCTGGCAGGCTCGCCGGCTGAGCTGGTGGTGGCTGCCGGTGCCGGTTCTGATCATCGTCTCGACGCTGCTGGTCAAGCAGCATCTGGTGCTGGATGTAGTCGGTGGTGTGGTGTTGGCCGCAGTCGGATTCGCTTTTTTCCGCATGCTCCAGGCGCGATCTCCCCGCATCGTGCTCGGTGCGTTTGTGGTCTGTTTCTCTTCGCTGCTGCTCTTGCTGCTGAGCCATCTGGACCGTCTGGGAACGACCTGGCGCAAGATCATCCGCTTTATCGACGCCGGCGGCGCGGCAGCCGAGGTGGTCGGCGCCGGGCTGGCGGCGCTGCTGCTGATCGGATGGCTGTCGCGACGGAGTGTCGGCCCGCAGGATTAGACTCCAGCGCGCCGGCGCGCGTCCGGCGAGGTCGCGACCGCCCCCTGAGTCCTCAGGTGCCGGTTCGATCCGGCAGCAATGCCAGCAGGCTGAGCAGCAAGAGATTGAGCGGAGGGAACAAGCCCAACGCCAGGCTGCAGCCTGTCAGCAGCCGCGGAGAATCGACCCTGTGTTGTGCAAACCGCCAGGTGATCCCGCTGATCAGCAGCGCAAAAATCACCGCCAGCGTCAGCAAGCCGCTCATCGTTACCGCATCCATGCCCATGTTTCTGTCCTCCCTGAGTTGAGTCCGGCCGGCGGCGGGACAGGGCCCGCCGCCGGTCAAAGTCTAGCGTCTCCAACACTTGATTGTTCCGCCGTCGCCCCATGCACAGACGACATGGGCAGGCAGTGGCTGGAAATTCCGGATCGGATCGAGGCCGTCGGCGCCATACATCCGGGCGCGCCGCTGGAAGATCTCGAAGTTGTATTCCGAGCTGAACCTGCCGTCGAAGGGGTCGAACGCCGCGACCGAATCCGGGATCGCGTTACCCTCGCTGTCACGGGCGGAGCCCTTCTTGTAGACATAGACAAACATATGGCCGCTCAATGGGCTGTCGATGCGGTCGAGGATGAACAGCGCGGTGGAGCCATCGGCGAAACCGACCTCGATAAAGATCTCGTCAGTAAAGATGGTGCGGAACATGCTCAGGGCGGCGCCGAACAATGAGCCGATCCGCGCCGGGATATTGCGGTTGATCTGTTCGGATACGACCATCTGGTTGGCGGCACTGCCCAGGACATCCTCGGCACTGCGTACCGGGATATCACTGCCGAGCACGATACCGGGTTTGGCGGCGGCGTTGACATACACCCATTCGCTGCGTGCCTGGTCGAACCAGCGTCGATAGTCTGCGCCGGGCGTCCGCGCCATCGCATACTTCTCCCACAGACGCCCCTCGAATTCAGAGGTCACTAGATACCGGCGCAGGCGGTTGCCGGGAGTGTCGATCACATAGACTTCATAGACGCCCGGACCCCAGCTACGTGAGACCGCGGCTTCGGCTGTGGCCCGGGCACGGTTTGCGCTGCAGCCGTGACAGGACACGATCTGGGTTTCGCCGGCCGCCTGGGCGACGGCCGGAATAAGAGTGAGCGCCGTCACGGCGCCGAGCAACACACTTCGCATGATTGATCTCCTTCCCTGGATTGATTGCGCACCGCCTATCGATGCGCGGGAAGGTCAGCATGACCGGGCAGGCAGTCAGCCGGCAGAGGGTGAAACGGGGTCGATCGACCGATAATGCGGTATCTTGAGCCGCGACACGGCAGCGCCTTTGTCGCCGCCGCAGCAATCCGGACACAGGGGCTGAGCATGGCGGACGAACCGATACTCTCTGACGGCACCAATGAAGCGGGCGAGGGCCGATTCAGGCGGCGTGCCTTCCAGCTGATATTCCTGGCTGACACGCCGGCCGGCCGCAACGTGGACCTGCTGCTGCTGATAGCCATCCTGGTCAGCGTCGCTGCGGTGGTGTTGTCCAGCATGACGTCGGTCAACGCGCGCTTTGGTGTCAATTTGTATCGGCTGGAGTGGCTGTTTACCGCGTTCTTCACTATCGAATACGGGATCCGCGTCTGGTGCGTGCGTCGCCCACGCAAATACATCTTCAGCTTTTTTGGCGTGGTCGACCTGATGTCGGTCCTGCCCGCGTATCTCGAGCTGATCACCGTGGGTTCCAGCCAGCTGCTGATCATCCGGCTGTTGCGCATCCTGCGGCTGTTCCGGGTGCTCAAGTTATCCCGCTATGTGGGCGCGGCGAATTCCCTGATGCAAGCCATGCGGCACAGCGGCAGACGGATCATGATCTTCCTCTACGTGATGTTGACCCTGGTGACGATCTTCGGTGCGGTGATGTATATGGTGGAGGGGCCGGAGAACGGGTTCACCAGTATCCCCAAGGGGATCTACTGGGCCGTGGTTACGCTGACTACCGTGGGTTTTGGCGACATCACGCCGCAGACCAATCTGGGGCGCTTTATCGCGTCGCTCGCGATGATCATGGGCTACGCGATTATCGCCGTGCCCACCGGCATCTTCGCCGCCGGTCTGCGCGACGTGCTGGTCCGCCGTCAGAGCGAGATCCGTTGTCCTGAGTGCGCCGTGGCCGGGCACGAAGAGGACGCGGAATACTGCAAACGATGCGGCAGTCCGCTGCAGCTGCGGGAAGAGCGCGACGCTGTCACCTGAGCCAGAGCTCGCGCCCGCTCAGGGTTCCGGCCAGGGTTCCAGCGGCTGGTAGCCGGACGCTTCCAGTCTGGCCAGGAACGGCCCGGCTGTGTTGCTATTGCCGAGCCAGAGCTGAGACCTGATCCATGGGTCCAGGATCTTGTAGTTGCGGGATTCAATGGCCACCGGTTCCAACAGCCGGATCGCCTCCTGCCACAGTGCGCGCGCCGCCTCCGAATTTCCCGCTTGCCATTCCAGCTCGCCACCAAGGACCAGCATCCCCGCCAACATCACCATTTCCTCTTCGTTGGTTCTTTTCCCGGGCTGTGCATTTCTCGCGATCTGCAGCGCCTCATTCATCAGCACCCTGGCAGCATCGACATCCGCCTCGAGGAGGTTGATGCGGATATTCACCGCGTAGCTTTCCACCTTGTTGCGGACAAATGCAGAACTTGAGTCGAGCCGTTCAGCCAAGGGCTGGAGATTGCGCAATGCCTCCTCGGCCAACGCTGTTGCCTTGCTCAGCTCTCCGCTAGCAAGCAGCAGGCCGGCGAGTGTCGTTTCCGCCCTGATCAGATCGAGCAGCCACTCTTTGTTCTGCGGATCGTGGCGAACCAGGTCGCGGTGGGCCGCCAGATTCTGCTCCAACATCTGCCGCGCCTCGGTGAAACGGCCGGTGATCATGAGAGTCTTGATGAGTAAGAAACGCGCAACCAGCATCTGGCTAACAAAATTCTTGTTGCCCGGGTCCCGCGATACCAGATATTCCAACAGAGACAGGCTCTCTTGTTTAAGCTGCTGTGCCCGGTCCAGATCGCCCATCATGCTGGCGATTGTGCCGCGCCAGGAAATCGCGTCAGACATATCGTAACGCAAGGTGGCATTGTCCTTGTCGGACTGCAGCAGGCTCTCCATCATGATGATCTCGGATTCGAACATCTCGTCGGCCTCTTCGAGCCGGCCGCGCTCGACTTCCAATACCGCAAGATTGTGGTAACCGTAGACCGTCTCGGTGATCCAGTCCGGATTGGTTGCGTCGAGCGCGACCAGTTCCAGCGCAGTATCCCGATAGCGCACCAGCCAGACCTGGGCCTCGTCCAGCAGTTTCTCCCGCCAGTACATCCAGCCGATCCAGAATTCGGCCTGACCCCGGTCAAACAGAAGCTGCTGGTTACCGGGGTTGTGACGCACCAGTGCTGCGCTACTGTTATAGGCTTGCCGGAAAGATTCGCGTGCTTCGGGATAGCGGCCCTGGGTCGCTCGGATTTCGCCGATCCTGACCATCGCCTGAGCCTGCCGCGCCAGTGTCGTGTCGGTCATATCCCGCTCACCCAGGCCGGCGAAGTACGCCATGGTCTTGTCCAGCACGGTTTCGAGTACATCGAGCCGCCCAAGTGGGTTCAGGCGCTCTTGCATGTCCTCGACCAGGAAGCCGAGCAGGTCCTCGGCCTGTTCGCGACGACGTTCGGCATCGTCGCGGGCGACATAGGCGACGGCGGCCAGGGTCGATGCCAGCGCCATCCCGGCGACCGCGCCGATAGTGATCGCGGTCATGCGTCGATGGCGGCGGACCAGCTCGCGCCGCACCAGCTCGTCATAGCCGACTCCGAGCAGTCCGGCGATGATTTTCATCAGTGCGCGCCGGCGGCCGTCGCCCTCGGTGCGGATATCGGCAGCCACCGGCTCGATCGGTACATCGCTCAGCTGGCCATCGGCGCCGACCCGGTAACGCAGCGACCGCGGGAAACACTGTTGGCTCTCGTCGCTGGCCTGGGGGTCGCCGTCGACGATCAGGCAAAACACCCGGTCCGGACCATGGATGCGTTTGTAGGCAAGGATCTCTTCACTGACCCAGCGCGAGCGAGCAGCCGCCGGCGAGCAGATCACGATCAGGGCCGCCGACTCGTGCAGTACGCTGGTGATGCGTTCGCCCAGATCGCTGGCGCTGGCCAGCTCGTCCCGGTCGCGGAAGATCGGCCTGAGGTTCTGTGGCACCGGCCCGCAAGGCGTTGCCTGGCCGACCAGACGCCTGGGCACCCGATAGCCCTCCAGCTTACTTAGCAGCCAGCGGGCGATCTTGCGATCGGCGTGGCTGTAGCTGATAAAAGCGCGATAACGGAAGGATGTAGCTGCGCCCGACCCGCCGGGGGCGCCCCGGGCGTCGGCATCAGGCTGCTTGTTGTCGCGGTCCTGCAAAACGTCTCCCCGGGGAGCGGCGCGGCCGCATTCAGCGCGCGGATCGTGGATCGGTCTGGCGCGATCCTTCGCACCCGGTGGGTTGACGATACAGCGTCCCGAACAATACGTCGCCCACCGGGTAGGTGATGTTGAAATTGTATCGCTGCATCAGGCTCGGCCGGTGATGCAGCGTGTGCAGAAGTCGCAGCCTGGGCATCAGCGGCAGGCGCGCGACCCAGGATTCCGGCGCCGTGTGATAGGCGAAATGCAGCAACTCATAGTTGAGAAAATAGGCGACGGCGGTGATCACGAACAACAGCGCCACGTTGTCCGAGAACAACCACGCCAACAAGAGCCCTGCCGGCATTGCAAACGCGAGCAGATAGAACACGATCAGCACCGGGGGGAACAAGACCGCCTTGAAATCCCGGCTGCAATCGAAGGCCATCAGGTCGTCGCGGAAGAAGCGGTGATGCTGGCGGGCGTGACGCTCATAGATCAGCCCGAGGCCACGCACCGGGTGATGCATCGGGCCACGATGGCCAAAGTACTCGACCAGATTGGCGTAAAGACAGGTCACCGGGATAGTCAGCCATTCGAGCGGACGTATGTCCTGCAGCCATGCCCAGCACGCGGTGATCACCAGCAGGCAAAGCCCGGCGGTGAATCCGAGGTGCAGCCAGCCGTGATAGCGCGGACCGATATGGTCGCGGCGGAATTTGCTGCGGAACGCCGCCACCTCCGCCGGTATCGGGTCGCTCTGCGCGTGCGTGGTCCCCATGGCTAACATCAAAAAGCAGTGCGGCGACTGCGTCAAGCTGGATGTGCCGGATAATCATGATTTCGGCCGGCTTGCGTCAGCGCTTATCATGAGGGGCGGGTCCGGACCCGTGGTTTTGGAGCGGAGTCGTCTTGATGGTTATCAGGAAGCGCATTCTCACCGTGCTGGCCGGCATCATCGTGGCCGTCTCCCTGGCCACTGGCTGCGCCGGCAACCAGGTCAATCAATATATGAACCAGGGTCTCAAGCCGGGTCGGGAGTCGGGGCTGGTGACCAACACCATTCTCAACAAAGTGCCGTCCAGGCTGGAACGCGCGTGGATCTATGAAATCGACGGCGAGCCGGTGAGCTATACCCGCCGTACCTTCCGTCTGCCGGTCGGGGAGCACACGATCAAGGTATGGCCGCTGGACAACGCGCCCCGGTCGCAGCAGCTGGTGCCGGATGAGAACCGCATCCTGCGCGAGGAGATCGTGGTCGAGGAGCTGACCATCGACATCGAGCCGGGCTATCGTTACTACCTTGGGGCGAGGACCAACATCACCCGCACCACCAGCACCATCGTCGGTACCGAGACCTACGCCTTCAAACCGGGTAAATTTATCGTCCCCGTGGTGGTGAAAGAAGCCGCGCCCGCGGATTATGTCGAGGGTGCGAAGGGCATGAGTCTGTTCTTTTTGTCTATGGCGGTGCCCGCGGCCATCGCGCCAGCGATGTAGCCGGCACCGGAGCAGGACCCCCGGCCCGATTTGGGATCGGTGCGGCATCCCGAGCTTTGAAATCTATCGCGCCGGGTGTGGTCTAAGCTGCAGATAGACATGATTCTGAGCGCCCGGTTGCTGTCCATGAAGCCACGTCACTCCAAGCGATTTACCGCGTTTCATCTGCTACGGATGGCGGCTGCGCTGTTTCTCCTCGCAGCCCTGCCCGCGTGTGGGCTGCAGAGCCCGACGGTCGGCGTCAACCAGCCTCACGGCATCATCTCCGTGACCGGCAGCGTGCGCAGCGAAGGTATCCACCCGGTGATCCTGAATCGTCTGGATGGTCGCTTTATGGCGCTGGGCTTTAGCCGTATCCCGCCGGACGTCTCGCTGATCGTGGTTGAACGGGGTTATCAGTTCACCGAGCCCAACGCGTTTTGGGTCGCACCCGGTCGCCACCAGTTAGTGCTGACTGCGGTTTTCCGTCGCGGCGACGAGATAAAGTTGCCGCCACAAAACCCGAGGCGCGGAGATATGCTCGGCAGCATGGAGCTGGAGGTGGAAGAGGGGAAACGCTATTACATCGGCGCGCGCATTGTCGGCAGCCGCTACGATCAGTGGGAGCCGGTCGTCTACCGGGTCGAGCCGATAAACGATTAGCGCCGCTGGCGCCAAAGCGCCGTTGCGTAACAGCTATGCGGCAATGGTCAAAAGAAAAATGCATCCGCCCGGCCGGATATCCGG
>CAMYOC010000051.1:0-162028 GCA_947259915.1 uncultured Gammaproteobacteria bacterium | reverse complement strand
GCTATGCGGCAATGGTCAAAAGAAAAATGCATCCGCCCGGCCGGATATCCGGTCCGGGCGGATGCGCGACCGCCTAGCGTCCGATGACTACCATCAGACGGATGGTAACGAACTCGGCCGTGTTGTCGTCCCAGCGCCCGGAGCCGTGCAGGCTGCGGACCTGGACGCTGCCGTCGAGGGCGCCGGCCAGAGCTTCCGCGAAAGCGGCGAAGTCGTAGTACACCGCAACGCCCCGCGGCAGCTCGCCCGCGCGCGCGATAGCGTAGATACCGACGCCTTCGCTGCGCGGCAGCAGGGTCGGGGGAATGCCCGCGGCCAGCGCGTCGGTGACGATACCGGCCCGCAGCACGTGGTGCCGTTCGCCGAGAGCCGGATCCTCGTCGTTGATCACCAGACCCGCCTCATCGATACGCAGGAACGGGTTGCGGCTGCCGGGCGGGATCCAGCCGAATCCAAGACGGGCGCGAGCCTGGCTGAAATCAGCCAGGGTGCGGGCGTCGAAGTCCTCCGGCGCGGTGCCGAACGGCCGCGGGAACCCTTCGACCACGACCGGCGCGCCGGGGATGACAGCGGCGGTGTCGAGGGTGCCGGTATCGACTTCGTAGTCCATCGGGTCGGCGTCGAAGTCCGGGCTGATGCCGGTACCGGCGAAATCGAACAAGGACACGTTGCGGCCACTCATGCGCTGCAGGTCCATGGTCAGATATTCCGGCTGGGACTGGTTGATCGTGCCCGCCGCGGTGGAGAGCAACATGCGCACGATCTTCGCCTCGATGGTCAGCGGTCCATCCGCCGGCTCGGCCAGTTGTCCGAGCACGCGTAGCCGCTGTCCCGGCGAGATCGCGTCGATGTCGAGGGCCAGGTCGCTGCCGCGGTGTTTGTAGACCAGCGTCTCCGGAGTCAGCGTCACGGTGATGCGATCCCGGTAGATGCCGAAGCCGCCGCCGATCCGCTCTACCACCGCGCCATGCAGCGTGAGCTGGTTGTCCTCACGCGATAGCACGATGCCACGGGCCGCGTCATATTGTGTTCCTGGCACGCTGGCGCCGGCGAACACTTCGACCGCGCGGAAGGCGCGGCCGTTGCGATCCATCACGCCAAGGGTGAGTGTCGGCGTACCGGGGCCCGCCGCATCCAGTGCGCGCAGGCCTTCATCGCTGGCGTAGGGCTGGCCATCAATTTCGAAGCGTGTGTCCGCATCGGTAACGATGCGCAGACGGCCGAAATCACCGCCGAGCCGGCGGAAAGGACGCAGCGCGATGGTGTAAGTGCCCCCCGCCAGGTCAACGTCGAGCAGCGGTCCACGTGCACGGCGGTCTTTCTCGTCAAACAGATCCGGGTCCGCGATCAGCACCGGTTCCGCGACCACCAGCGGCGGCGATTGTGTGGTATCCACGCTATTGGTCGCTTCCAGATCGAAATCCAGCGTGATCCAGCTCGGCAGACCGGGTGCGACGCGCAGCGCTCGCGCACCGATCATTTCGACATCCGCGGTGACCACGCCCGGCGGCAGGCCGTCGGCGTTGCGGACATCGGCCGCGACTGCGTCGCCGTCCTGCTCTACCAGCACCGTGGCGCTGTCGTAGTCGAGGGTGATGGCGCTGGATACATAGACGCCCGGCGGCACCGTCGCTGCGGTGACGAATTCGGTGAGATCCACGTACTGGGCGAAGTCCACCCGCGTTGCCAGCGGCAAGGCCTCGACCACCAGCCCGTCCGCGCGGGTCAGCGTGAGAGAGAGCACATCCAGTTCGTACTGGCGGAAGTCCCCTTCGGCGTCGGTCAGGCCGAGGTAGACGGTGCCGCAATCGGCACATTCCGGCGCCGGGTCGGGTGGTGGCACGGCTATGCCCGGATCAGCGTCGCTGCCACCGCCACCACCACATGCGGCGGTGGTGGCGAGAATCAGACCCGCCAGCAGCCGCTGCAGGGCTCGTGTCTTAGATGTCCAATAAATCATCATCTGTCTCCCGTGTATTGTTCAGGGACCCGGGGGAGGGTGGTTCGAGACCGCATGGAGGCCGGCATACCGGCAGCGCGATCATGATCCGCCCCGTGAACTGGGTCACGGCTATATCAACGGCCGGCTGTTAGATTGGTTGACGGGTGAGGCAGGAGGGTGGCTGTGCCGAGCGACTTCGGGGCGCTGAGAATAGCCTTCGGCCTTGTTGGCAATATCTTCAGATACATGGGCTTAGCTTGTAATCTTAGAAATTCCTGCGAGAATGATCGCGGAAGCGCAAAGCGGGAATAAAAGAAACGCCCATGATCGATATACATGGCGCCTGTGCACATGGCCGAAAAGCTGTCGTCAATTAGCAACACGCGGGCCAGCACAGACCTTGGTGGAATGATCCACCGAGGCAGAACCCATCCCTCCCGTATCGGCCTCAATCCCGCAGTCACCAAGGCCGCCGTCGACCTGCAAAACCTGTCCGTGGAGAACATGGACGAGACTGTCGCGGCGGCGTTGGACAGCCTGCGCGAGGTCACCGGCTGTGATTGCATTTGCATCGCACAGTTGTCCGAAGACGGCGCCACCATCGAGAAGATCAACTATTCCATCAATATGCTGGCCGGCTGCCGACCGGACGGACTGGCCGAGCTGGCCATGAGCGAGATGCCGTGGATACACGGCCGTCTGCAGCATATGCGGCTGATCGAAATCCCCGACACCCGCAACACCGGCGAGCAGGGAGCCGAGGAAGGCAAGTTGCTCGGTGATCTGGGCATCGGTGCGGCCCTGGTCGAAGGATTCAGCATCGGCGATCAGGCGGCAGGATTTCTGGCGCTGTTCTCCGCCAGCCCGGTACCGGCCTGGAACGTGGAGCTTTATCTGTTGATGAAGCTGATCGGCTCCAGCCTTGCCAGCGGCATGGGGCGCCTGCGTGAAGGGCTGGTGCTGGCCGAGGTCCGCGAGCGCGAAGATCTTTACAGTCACACCGCCAACGACGGCATCTGGGATTTCGACGTCGACGCCAACACGCTGACCTTCTCACCGCGCTGGAAGGAGATGATGGGTTATGGGCCGGATGAGCTGACCGAGTCGTCCCTGGATTGGCACCACCTGGTGCATCCGGACGATATGGTCCGGGTCCAGGGCCGCATCCGCGAACACCTGGAAGGCAAGACCCCGTTGTTTGAGAGCGTCCACCGCATGCGCCACCGGAACGGGGAATGGCGCTGGGTGATGAGCCGTGCCAAGGCGCGCATCGACGAGGATGGACGCTTCCGCCGCCTGCTCGGTGTGGAACTCGACATCACCGAGCGCAAGCTTTACGAGGAAGCGCTGTTCCGGGAGAAGGAGAGCGCACAGATAACTTTGCAGTCGATCGGTGATGGCGTCGTCACCACTGATGCCGAGTGCCGGGTCGAATATCTGAACCCGGTCGCCGAGGAGCTGACCGGCTGGAAGCTCGATGATGCCTCCGGCCGCCCCATCGATGAGATTTTCCGCGGTTTCCATGAAGAGACCTGCGAGCCGCTGGAGAATCCGCTGGCGGTGGCCATCCGCCGCAGCCGGCCGATCAAGTCAGTGCGACCCACGCTGTTGATCCGCCGCGACGGCAACGAGCTGTATATCGAGAGTACGGCGGCGCCGATCCGCAGCGACGTCGGGCAGATCTCCGGCGGTGTGCTGGTGTTCCACGACGTCAGCGAATCACGGGAGCTGAATCGTCGTCTCAGTTACCACGCCAGCCACGACATGCTCACCGGGCTGGTCAACCGACGTGAATTCGAGGGGCGGCTCGAGCGGGCGCTGAAGAACGCGCGTTCGCGCGAGGCATCCTATGCGCTGTGCTACATGGACCTGGATCAGTTCAAGATCGTCAACGATTCCTGTGGCCATTCCGCCGGCGATGCCATGCTCGGCCAGCTCGGCGCGCTGCTGAAGTCCAAGATCCGCTGGCGCGACACGCTGGCCCGCCTCGGCGGAGACGAGTTCGGCGTGCTGCTGGAGAACTGTACTGTCGATGAGGCGATCGAGTCGGCCGAAGCGATGCTGGCGGCGATACAAGATTTCCGTTTCGTCTGGGAGGACCGCACATTCCGCCTCGGTGCCAGCCTCGGCGTGGTGCCGATCACGCCAGAGACCGCCACTGTTGCAGAACTGCTGACCGCGGCGGACAGTGCCTGCGCCGCGGCCAAGGAATCGGGACGCAATCGCGTCCACACCTACCAGGTCAATGATATCGATCTGATGCGCCGGCGTCGCGAGATGCAGTGGGCCGCGCGTATCAACAACGCGCTGGAGGAGGCCCGTTTCGAGCTGTTCCGCATGACCATCATGCCGCTGCAGGAGCAAGACCAGGGCGCTCACTATGAACTGCTGCTGCGGATGAAAGACGAGAACGGCCAGATCGTGGCGCCAAACGTGTTTATCAACGCTGCCGAGCGCTACGGCATCACCCCCAGCATCGATCGCTGGGTGATACAAAATGCGCTGCGCTGGCTGGTGTCAGAGGCCGACGAGCGTAAGCGCCTGTCGCTGTGTTCCATCAACCTGTCTGGCCAGAGCCTGGGCGACGACAAGTTCCTGCCGTTCGTGATCCAGCAGTTCGAGACCAGCGGGATCGATCCGACCAAGATCTGTTTCGAGATAACCGAAACCGCGGCCATCGCCAGTTACGCTCAGGCCAACCGGTTTATCCATTCACTCAAGGAACTGGGCTGCAAGTTCGCGCTCGACGATTTCGGTACCGGTCTGTCGTCGTTCGGCTATCTGAAACACTTCCCGGTGGATTACCTCAAGATCGACGGCAGCTTCGTCAAGGAGATCCTGCACGATCCCATCGATCGGGAGATGGTGCGCTCGATCAACGAGATCGGGCATCTCACCGGCAAGCAGACTATCGCCGAGTTCGCCGAAACCGACGAGATCGTGACCATGCTCCGCGGCATCGGTGTGGACTTCGCTCAGGGCTACGCCATCGACGAGCCGCGCCGGATCTTCGAAGCCGGCTACAGCTCCTCGAACTTCAGGAGCTGATCCCGCAGCAGCGACGAGCCGCGTCTCAGGCCGTCGCCCGTGCTCCGGCAGCAGCGCTCCTGCGCGGTTCGCCAAAGCTGTCGACGCGGATTGCTCTGGCGGTCAGCTCCATCGCCTCGCGCACCGCCTGGGCCTCGATATCGTTGATCACGCCACCACGCTGACCCTCGGCGAGCAGTGCTTCGAAATTGTAGGGCGTGACCTCCTGCTTGAGGGCCTTGCGCAGCTTGCGTTCGATCGGCTCCGCGGCCAGGGCCTTGTGCAAGGTCAGCTCCATCAGGCCGACCGGGTCGTCGGCCGTCAGCGTGAAGTACATGCCGGCGGTCAGTCGGTCACGGGCCTCGCCAGGCTCCAGCAGCAATCCGGCCACCCGGGCGCCAAGCCGATCCGAGGGACGACGCAGGGTCCGCCCCAGCGGCAGGGTGACCAGCCGCAGCGCGGCACCAACCATCCGATTGGGGAAGTTGGCGCAGACCCCTGCCAGGCTCTCCTGGATCAGGAACAGCGAGTCCTGTAGCGCCCACTCCACCAGCGGCAGGTCTTCCTGCGGCCGGCCATCGTCCTCATGCTGCTTGATCACGGCCGAGGCCAGATACAGATGGCTGAGGATGTCGGCGAAGCGGCCGGAGATCTTTTCGCGCCGCTTGAGATCTCCGCCGAGTGTAAGCATCGCCACATCTGCGGCGAAGGCGAAGGCGGCGCTCATACGCGTCAGCTGGCGCAGATACTGCGTATTGCTGCCGATATCCGGAGCGCTGACAAAGCGGCCACCGCTCAGGCCCAGAACCCATGCCCGGACCTTGTTGCTGATGGTAAAGCCCAGATGGGCGAACAGCGCGTTGTCGAACAGCCTGAGTCCGCGCGCGGGATCCGCATCAGCCGCAGCCTGCATCTCGCGCAGCACATAGGGATGACAGCGGATGGCACCCTGGCCAAAGATGATCATGCTGCGGGTGAGGATGTTGGCGCCTTCGACCGTGATGGCCACCGGGATCGTGTCGTAGGAGCTGGCCAGATAATTGTGTGGACCGCGACAGACACCACGACCGCCATGCACATCCATGGCGTCGTTGATGACCTGGCGCATACCTTCGGTGTTTTGATACTTGAGGATGGCAGACAGCACCGACGGCTTCTCGCCACGATCGAGCGCGCCCGCAGTCACGCGTCGGGCGGCATCCATGCGATAGCTGACGCCGCCGATCCGGGCCAGCGCTTCCTCGATACCCTCGAAGCGGCCGATTGGCATCCGGAACTGCTTGCGGATGCGGGCGTAGGCGCCGGTAGTGCGGCTGCTCATCTTGCCGGCAGCGGTGCCGAGGGCGGGAAGCGATATCGCGCGGCCCACAGACAGGCAGTCCATCAGCATGCGCCAACCATTACCGACCTGATCGCGCCCGCCTATGACCCACTCCATCGGCACGAACACGTCTTTGCCGCTGTTGGGACCATTATGGAAGCCCGCGCCAGGATCATGACGTTCGCCGATCGTGACCCCTGAGGTATTCGACGGGATCAACGCGCAAGTGATGCCCAGATCCTGATCGCCACCTAACAGGCCGTCCGGGTCTCTGGCCTTGAAGGCGAGACCCAGCACCGTACAGATGGGTCCGAGTGTGATGTAACGCTTGTCCCAGTTGACGCGGAACCCCAGGGTCTCGCGCCCCTGGTATTCGCCCTTGCACACGACGCCGACATCAGGCATCGAACCCGCGTCGGAGCCGGCATAGGGCCCGGTCAGCGCGAAGGCAGGTATCTCTTCGCCGCGGGCCAGACGGGGCAGGTAATAGTCCTTCTGCTCCTGAGTGCCATAGTGGAGCAGCAGTTCGCCCGGACCCAGCGAGTTTGGCACCATCACAGTGACCGCAGCAGCGCTGCCCCGCGACGCGATCTTCATCACCACTTCGGATTGCGCCCGGGCCGAGAAGTCCAGCCCGCCGTAGCTCTTGGGGATTATCATGCCGAAGAAGCGATGCTTGCTGATGAGTTCCCAGGCCTCGGGTGGCAGATCCTTGAGTTCCTGATTGATCTGCCAGTCGTCCAGCACTGCGCACAATTCCTCTACCGGGCCGTCGAGAAACGCACGCTCCTCATCGCTGAGCCGCGCCGGTGGCGTGTCCAGCAGCGCATGCCAGTCCGGCCGGCCGCTGAACAACTGTGCGTCCCACCACACGCTGCCCGCGTCGATCGCGGCCTTTTCCGTGTCGGACATGGGCGGCAGGACCTTGCGGAACCAGCTCATAAACGGGCGGCTGATCAGCGTGCGCCGCAGCGGCTTGATGTTGAGCACGGCCAGTACCGCGACGACCAGGCCCAAGGTCAGCCACGACAAACCGTTGCCGGTGAAATGGACGGCCGCGGTCAGCAGAACGGTCGCCAGCGTGCATTGCCACAACGGCGCACGGCGATAGCCGAGGACCATGGCGCCGCCGACGATGATCAAAATCCAGAAGATCGGGGACATTTGGAACCTCCGGGGTTCTCAGGGCTACGGTGCGCAGGATGCCGCATGCCGCAGCACATTAGTGCGGTGCATCATTTTCTTATACCCAACCGCCGCCGATGCTGCAAGGCGACATGGGGCGAATCACAGGCTGGATTGTTGCAACGCCGCAGAAGTTACGGGTTTTTTGCGCCTGCACAAAAACGGCGCGGCGCAACAAAAGCGCGCTTAGTCGAGGTAAAAGCGCATCGACAGGTCGATGGCATCGAGATGTTTGGTGATTGCGCCCACCGAGACGAAGTCCACGCCAGTGGCGGCGATGGCCGGCAAACGGTCGAGATCCACATTGCCAGAGGCCTCAAGCATGGCCGGCGGATCTCTCAGCTCCTGGTTCAGCGCGACCGCCGCGCGCAGCTCGTCCAGATCGAAGTTGTCCAGCATCACTATGTCAGCGCCCGTCCCCAGGGCCGCGCGCAGTTCATCCCGGTTCTCCACTTCGACCTCGATCGGCAGGTCAGGCGCGGAGGCCCGGGCCGCCGCGACCGCGGCATCGATACCGCCCGCGGCCATGATGTGGTTCTCCTTGACCAGGATGCCGTCGAACAGGCCTACGCGGTGGTTGCGCACGCCGCCGCAGGCCGTGGCGTACTTCTGCGCCAGCCGCAGGCCGGGCAGGGTCTTGCGCGTATCCAGCACCTGGCAGCCGCTGCCCCTCACGGCCTCGGCGTAGCGTCGAGCCGCGGTGGCGGTCCCGGACAAGAGCTGCAGGAAGTTCAGCGCGGTTCGTTCACCGGTCAACAGGATCCGGGCGTTGCCTTGCAGTGTGCAAAGGACGGTGTCCGCGTCGACGCTGTCGCCTTCCGCAACCTGCCAGATGATCTGCAGCGCCGGGTCGAGCATCTGGAATACCGCATCAAACCAGGGACCACCGCAGATCACCGCGGCTTGCCGGCACAGCACGGTGGCTCGCGCGGTCGCGGCCGGCGGGATCAACGCGGCGGTCAGATCGCCGCTGCCGATGTCCTCTTCCAGGGCGCGTCTGACCGTGACTGTCAGGTCCGGGGGCAGTGTTGGTGCAGCGTTTTGCATCGAGGATTCCGTGATCTGCCGGATAGTATAGGCGTTGCGGGCCGGTGGCATAAGCCACGCCGGGACGATCGGTGGAGCGGGGGGTGTCTGTTATAATACCGTCTCATTTTCTGGCCGCGCCGACCGCGACCACCCAAGCATCGAGAGGACTATCCGATGGCGCACACGCTGCCCGAACTTCCCTATGCCATGGACGCTCTGGAGCCCCATATCTCCCGGGAGACCCTGCAATACCACTATGGCAAGCACCACAATGCTTACGTGGTCAATCTCAACGGCATGCTGGCAGGCACCGAGCTGGCCGGGGCCACCCTCGAGGATGTGATCCGTAAGTCGTCCGGACCGGTGTTCAACAACGCGGCACAGGTCTGGAACCACACCTTTTACTGGAACTGCCTGAGCCCGAACGGCGGCGGCGCGCCCGCGGGCGATCTGGCCAAGGCCATCGACAGCGCCTTTGGCTCGTTCGACGCCTTCAAGGCCGAATTCAGCGACAAGTCGGTCAAGCTCTTCGGATCCGGCTGGGCCTGGCTGGTGAAGAAGCCTGACGGCAGTGTCGCTATCATCCAGACCAGCAACGCCGAAACCCCGGTGCAGGGCGAGGATATCGCGTTGCTGACCTGCGACGTCTGGGAACACGCCTACTACATCGATTATCGCAACGCCCGTCCCAAATACGTGGAAGCGTTCTGGAATCTGGTGAACTGGGACTTTGTGGCGTCCAATTTCGCCGCTTGAGTTTCATCGGTAAAGGTCTGATCGATACTGACGGGGCAGCCGGAACCGGCTGCCCCGTCGCTTGTCGAAGAGGTGAACAGCGATCGTGAGCGCTGACCAGCGACCTGGTGTGGAACCGTCATCGCCGTGCGTGAGCCTGTGCCGGCTCGATCGCAGCGGCTATTGCGAGGGCTGTCTGCGCACCGCTGTGGAGATCGAAGTTTGGCCGGAGTTGGACGTGGATCGTCGCTGGCGCCTACTCGATGAGCTCGAGCGCCGCCGGTCCGCGGTAGCACGGCAGGGAGTGATCGGATGAGTGTCTGCAGCAGATTTCTTGCCGCCGCATTACTGGGCGTCAGTCTGTCAGCCTGCGTACCGGCGCTGATCGGCGGCGCCGCGGTCGGCGGTTACTACATCGGTAAAGACGATCGCTCGGCGGACCAGATCGCCAAGGACAGCACGATCACAGCGCGCGTGAAGTCACGTTTTATCGGCGACAAGTATGTGGACGCCTTCGACATCAACGTCGATACCTACGAGGGCAAGGTTACGCTGCAGGGCGAGGTCAACAACAACATCGCCCGCGAACAGGCCGCCAAGCTGGCGGCCGCGGTCGAGGGCGTCACCGCGGTCGACAACAAGATCAAGGTAATCCGCAAGGTCCCCGTCGAGGGATGAGACAGATAAACGGCGCGCTTCGGTGGCGCCCGAGGGAGTAAAGATGGAACTGAACGAGCGTATCAAACAGCAACTGGACAGCAGTCCGGTCATTCTGTTCATGAAGGGGAATCCTGATTTTCCCCAGTGCGGTTTCTCGGCTCAGGCAGTCGCCGCGTTGCGCGCCTGCAACACCGAGTTTACTCACTTCAATATCTTTGAGGATCCCGAGCTGCGTGAGGGTCTCAAGGCCTTCTCGAACTGGCCGACCTATCCGCAGCTGTACGTCAAGGGCGAGCTGATCGGCGGCTGCGACATCATCGTCGAGATGTATCATTCCGGCGAGCTGCGCACGCTGCTCGACGAGGCGACCGCCGCGGCCTGATCGATCAACGTCCGGCCAGCAGCGCCTCGTAGACCGGCTGGCAGTGATTGACCATCAGACAGAACAGATCCGCGGTGATCTCGGCGTCATAGGCAGCTGAATGGGCGGCCTGGCTGTCCCATTCCATACCCGCGGCTTCGGCGATCCGCGACAGCACCGTCTGACCGAAAACCACCCCGCCCAGCGTCGCTGTATCGAAGCTGGTGAAGGGATGGAACGGGTTGCGCTTGATACCCGCGCGCAATACGGCGGCGTTGAGAAAACTCAGGTCGAAAAAGGAATTGTGGCCCACCAGGATGGCGCGCTTGCAGTCATTGCCGCGCACTGCCTTGCGCACCTCGGTAAAGATCCGGCCCAGTGCATCTTTTTCGAGCAGCGCCGGACGCAGGGGATGATAAGGGTCGATGCCGTTGACCTCCAGCGACGCTGCCTCGATATTCGCGCCCTCGAAGGGTTTGACATGATAGCGGAAGGTCTCGCCTCGCAGCATGCGCCCGTCTTCCTGTATCTCGACCAGCACCGCCGCGATCTCCAGCAGCGCATCGGTCTGACAATTGAAGCCGCCGGTCTCCACGTCCACTACCACAGGCAGGAAGCCGCGGAAGCGCTGCGCCATCGGCAGCAGTTCATCGCTCTCGGTGGTGCTCACGCCTGCAGTGTCCATGCGATGTCCTCGCCGGCCATGAACGGCACCAACTGTTCGCCGTTGATCTCGTAGCGAGCCGGCACGCGCCAGGGCTTGCGCTGCAGCGTTATGGTGCCGGTGTTTCTTGGCAGGCCGTAGAAATCGGCGCCAAAGTGACTGGCGAAATCCTCCAGCCGGTCCAGCTGTCCTGCCGCTTCGAACGTCTCTGCGTAGAGTTCGATACCGGCGTGAGCCGAGTAGATGCCTGCGCAGCCGCAATCCGATTCCTTGCTGGCACGGGAGTGGGGCGCGCTGTCGGTGCCGAGGAAGAAACGCGGATTACCACTGGTGGCTGCGTCGAGCACCGCCTGTCGGTGCGTCTCCGCCTTGAGCACGGGCAGGCAAAAGTGATGCGGGCGCAGACCGCCGGCGAACAGCGCGTTACGGTTGCAACGGATGTGCTGCGGCGTGATGGTGGCCGCGATCCCCGGGCGCGCAGCGCGCACGAATTCCACCGCATCCCGCGTGGTGACGTGCTCGAAAACGATCTTCAGCGTTTTGAAGCGCTCGCTCAGCGGAGCCAGGACGCGCTCGATAAACACCCGCTCGCGGTCGAACACATCGATATCCGGAGCGGTCACTTCGCCATGGACCAGCAGCGGGATGCCGTGCTCTGCCATGGTCTCCAGCGCTGCATAGGTCCGCTCGATGGCGGTGACGCCGGCCGCCGAATTGGTAGTGGCGCCGGCGGGATACAACTTGACCGCGGTGACCGCGCCCGAACCGGCCGCCTGCTCGATGTCTTCGCGGCTGGTCTGATCGGTCAGATAAAGGGTCATCAACGGTTCGAAGTCGGTGTCCGCCGGCAGCGCCGCTACGATGCGTGCCCGATACGCAAGCGCCTGTTCAGTCCTGGTCACCGGTGGCGTCAGGTTCGGCATCACGATAGCGCGACGGAAGCGAGCGGCTGTATGTCCAATGACTGCCTGCAGCATCGCGCCGTCGCGCAGATGAAGATGCCAGTCGTCAGGTCGCGTGAGGGTCAGGCTGTTCAACCGGTCTCACCGGGAGGCAGCTGATCGAGCAGCTGCCCGTCGAGCAACAGACTGACGGTGTAACGCACGCCGAAGCCGGTCACCGGGGTCGGCACCAGCCCGAGACCGCCCTTGTGATGGCTGGCAGACAGGTCCACATGCACCCACGGGATGGCCGGATCGACAAAGCGGCCGAGAAATCGGGCGGCCAGGATGTGATCACCCTCATTGTCCTGCGAACACTGTGCGACGTCGGCGATGTTGCTGTCGATCGCTTCGTCGAAATCCGCGTCCATCGGAAAGCCCCACACCCGTTCGCCGCAGCTACCGCCACACTCAACCAGCAGCGGGTAAAGTGACTCCCGATTGCTGAACACGCCGCTGTAACGGGAAGTCAGTGCACCAACGCAGGCGCCGGTCAGCGTGGCGTAGTCGATGATGCACGCCGGGTTATCGTTGCTGGCCATGGCCAGGGTGTCGGCCAGCACCATGCGCCCCTCGGCATCGGTGTGGATGACTTCGATACTGACACCGTTGCTGGCGACGACCACGTCACGGGACTTGTACGCTTTGGCGCCGATGCGGTTCTCGGTGATGGCCAGCCAGCAGTCCACCGCGCGCGGGAACTTGAGCCGGGACAGGGCCAGCAGGGTGCCGAGCGCCACTGCGCTGCCCTGCATGTCCTCGTGCATATCGAGCATGCCTCTGAACGGCTTCAGGTTGTTGCCACCGGTGTCAAAGGTGATGCCCTTGCCGACCAGCGCGAGAGCGGGTTTCTTGCCGCCCCTGGCCGGCCGATAGCGCAGACGGACGATGCCCGCGTCTGCGTCGGCATTGCCCTGGCAGACGGCGAGGAACGCGCCGGCGCTCTTTTTGCGCAGCGCCGCCTCGCCGAGAAATTTCATCTCCCAGCCTTCACGTTGCGCCAGCTCTTCGATGGCACGTCGGTAGCCGCCGGCATCGAGCTGATTGGGTGGCAGGGCGGTCAGCCACCGGGCCAGGTTGTTGCCTTCGACTTCCGCCCGCAGACGCGACAGATCGAGTCCGGGTGCCGCACCGAATACCCGCAGTCGTCGCAGTCGCGATAACGGCCCGGGCTCGCGCTTCTGCTTCGGCATCGGGAACGACTTCAGCATCAGTGCGGTGATTGCGCCGCCCTGCAGCATTGCTGTGTCGTTGTCATCGAAGCCCAGGCACAGGATGCCGACGCTCTCGGGTGCCTCGGTGAGGGCGGTGGCAGCCAGTTTGCGTAGCTCAGACTGCTTCTTGTGCAGCGGATCACCCGCTTTGACCAGACTGATGGTCACGCCGACGCGACCCTGACCGGGGAGATGTGAGGCAAGCGCGGCATGCGCATGGGACGGGCGCCGGCGTATCAGCGCCGCCAGCACATCGCCGTGGGGCAGCTGATTCCACAGTTCTTCCTTGGGCGAGACGGGCAGGATCAAGAGCAAATGCTGCATTCTGGCGACCTGGTCCGCCGTCGGCAGATCGCGAGTCTTGGAGATACTTATCTCGAGCCCTTCGGGCAGCAGACGCGTCATCTAAGTTGTCTTGACCTGTATAAAGCAAACCCCGATGATATCGGGGCATATTCCGGGCAGAAACGGCTTGTCGTCAGCCGTTTCAGATGCGCCGACATCCTACCAGCTAAGGCATAACAAATCATCCGGCTGACGGGTTCGGCGCGAGCGCAACATACCATCGCAACGGGGAGGCTCCGGGCAGGTTGACAAGATCCAGGACGTTGATCCCGAAGAGACCCGGGAGTGGCTCGAGTCCATCGAGTCGGTGATCCGCGTGCACGGCCCGGAACGGGCCCATTACCTCATCGAGCGCATTATCGATGAGACCCGTCGTGCTGGCGCCTATCTGCCGTTCAGCCCCAACACCGCCTATGTCAACACCATCGCGCCGTCGCGGGAACCGGTCTACCCTGGCGACCGCGCTATCGAGCGGCGCCTCGAGGCATTCCTGCGCTGGAACGCGATGGCGATGGTGGTCAATGCCAATCGGGAGAGCTCCGAGTTCGGTGGCCACATTTCTAGCTATGCGTCTTCGGCGACCTTGTACGAAGTGGGTTTCAATCACTTCTGGCGCGGGCCGACCGACAGACATCGGGGCGACATGGTCTTTATCCAGGGTCACTCGTCGCCGGGCATCTACGCCCGCGCCTATCTCGAGGGCCGGCTGGACGACGAGCGGCTCAATCGCTTCCGCAAGGAAGTCGGCAGCGGTGGCTTGTCGTCTTATCCGCATCCGTGGCTGATGCCGGATTTCTGGCAGTTCCCCACCGTGTCCATGGGGCTCGGCCCGATGATGGCAATCTTCCAGGCCTACTTTACCCGCTACATGGAACACCGCGGCATGATCGAGCCCTCCAACCGCAAGGTGTGGGCTTTCCTCGGCGACGGTGAGATGGACGAGCCCGAATCCATGGGTGCGTTGTCGCTGCCCGCGCGCGAGAAGCTCGACAACCTGGTGTTCGTGATCAACTGCAATCTGCAGCGTCTCGACGGACCCGTGCGTGGCAACAGCAGCATCGTCCAGGAGCTGGAGGCGACGTTCCAGGGCGCCGGATGGAAAGTGATCAAGGTGCTCTGGGGCAGCCGCTGGGATCCGCTGCTGGCGCAGGATGAAAACGGCGTGCTGCGTCAGCTCATGGAGGAGTGTGTCGACGGTGAGTATCAGAATTTCAAGGCCAAGGGCGGCGCCTACACCCGCGAGCATTTCTTCGGCCGCTATCCGGAGACGAAGGCCATGGTCGCCAACATGTCCGACGAGGAGGTATGGAATCTCAATCGCGGCGGACACGACGCGCGCAAGGTCTACGCGGCCTACCATGAGGCGATGCAGAGCGACGGCCGCCCGGTTGTGATCCTGGCGAAGACCGTCAAGGGCTATGGCATGGGCGAAGCGGGTGAGGGTCAGAACATCGCCCATCAGCAGAAGAAACTGGACGAAGCTGCGCTCAAGGCTTTTCGTGATCGCTTCAATATCCCGGTCTCCGACGACGAGATCGCCTCGGTGCCGTTCTGCCGGCCCGATGACGACAGCGAGGAGATGAAGTACCTGCGCGCGCGTCGCAGCGATCTGGGTGGATCGTTGCCGCAGCGTATCGGCCACGCGGAACCGCTCACGGTTCCCGGGATAGAGATTTTCAAGCAGCAGCTCGAGAGCACCGGTACGCGGGAAATCTCCACCACCATGGCGCTGGTGCGCATGTTGACCTCGCTGGTGCGTGACAAACAGATCGGCAAGCACATCGTGCCGATCGTCCCGGACGAGGCGCGCACCTTTGGCATGGAGGGCATGTTCCGCCAGATCGGCATCTACTCCAGCGCCGGTCAGCTGTACACGCCGCAAGATGCTGACCAGCTGATGTTCTACAAGGAAGACAAGAGCGGCCAGATCCTGGAGATGGGCATCAACGAAGCCGGTGCGCTGTGTGCGTGGACCGCCGCCGGGACCGCCTATGCCAACCACGGCGTCAACATGGTGCCGTTCTATGTCTATTACTCGATGTTCGGCTTCCAGCGCGTCGGCGACTTTGTCTGGGCGGCCGGCGACATGCAGGCCCGGGGCTTCCTCATCGGTGGCACTGCTGGTCGCACCACGCTGGCCGGCGAAGGTCTGCAGCACCAGGACGGTCACAGCCATCTGCTGGCCGCCACCGTGCCCAATTGCGTCAGCTACGACCCGGCCTATGCTTACGAGCTGGCGGTGATCGTCCATGATGGTTTGAAACGCATGTTCGAGCAGCAGGAGCGAGTGTTCTATTACATCACCTGCATGAACGAGAACTACGTGCAGCCGGCCATGCCCAAGGGCGCGCAGGACAACATCCTCAAGGGCGCTCACCGAATCAAAGAGGGCGGTAAGGGCCGGGTGCGGGTGCAGCTGCTCGGTTCCGGCACCATCCTGCGCGAGGTGCTGGAAGCGGCCGCGCTGCTGCAGCAGGATTTCGATATCCCCTCCGACGTCTGGAGCGTGACCAGCTTTAACGTGATGCGCCGGGAAGCGATGGATGCGGAACGCTGGAATCGGCTGCATCCGATGGAGAAGCCGCGCAGCAGTCACGTGCAGCAATGCTTTGGCGACATCGAAGGCCCGATGATCGCGGCGACCGACTATATGGCCGCGGTCCCCGATCAGATCCGGCAGTGGATCCCGGGACGGTATCTCACGCTGGGCACCGACGGCTATGGGCGCAGCGATGGGCGTGAGGCGCTGCGCTGGCATTTTGAAGTCGACCGTTTCCAGATCGCGGTGGCGGCGCTGAAAGCACTGGCCGATGAAGGCAGCGTCGACGTCGAGACCGTGCGCCGCGCCGTGGCCCGCTACGACATCGATCCCGAGAAACCGAATCCGGTGTCGGACTGAGGCGGCGGGGAGCACACGAGCGTGAGCAACAAGATCGAAATACGCGTCCCCGACATCGGCGATTTCTCGGATGTTGAAGTCATCGAGGTCCATGTCGGCGCCGGCGACACGGTGGTGCTGGAGGACCCGCTGATCACCCTCGAGACCGACAAGGCGTCCATGGATGTGCCCTCGAGTGCGACCGGTCGTGTGCTGGAGGTTGCGGTCAGCGCCGGTGACAAGGTCTCGGAAGGCAGCCTGGTGCTCACTGTGGAGACTGCCGGAAGCGCATCGGACGACGCAGTGGAGGCAACGTCTGACAACGCGGCTGCGCCTCCGCCGCCTCAGGCCACCGCCGATCGTCCTGAGGTAGCGCAGAGCGCCGGCGCCGAGCTTGCAGTGCAGGTCCCGGACATCGGTGATTTCACCGATGTGGATGTTATCGAGGTGCACGTGGCGCCCGGCGACCGGATCTCTGCAGAAGACCCGCTGATCACCCTGGAGACCGACAAGGCATCCATGGATGTGCCCGCGCCGGCAGCCGGGGTAGTGCAGAGCCTGGCGGTCAAGGCTGGTGACAAGGTTTCCGAAGGTTCGACCGTGCTGATCATGCTGACCGAGGAGGCCGCACAAACAGCGGACGTCGGGACGTCAGCGGCGGTCAGCGACAAACCCGCTGCTGCGACGAGCGCGTCGCCGGCGCCGACCGCAGCTCCGACGCCCGCGCGTCGCGGCGAACTGCCGCCTATCGATGAACAGACCTTTGCGCGTGCGCACGCCAGCCCGGCCGTGCGGCGCTTCGCTCGGGAGCTGGGCGTAGACCTGGGCCAGGTGAAAGGCGCGGGGCTCAAGGGCCGCATCACCCGCGACGACGTCAAGGCTTACGTCAAATCCGTATTGAGCGGTTATGCGGCGGCCGTCGCGCCGCCGGCGCTACCCGCGGTGCCGGTGGTGGATTTCGCCAAGTATGGCGAGATCGAGGTCCAGCCTCTGACGCGGATCCAGAAAATCTCGGGTCCCCGTCTGCATGCCAGCTGGATCAATCTGCCTCACGTCACCCAATTCGATCAGGCTGACATCACCGAGCTCGAAGAACGACGGCAGACCCTGAAGGGTAAAGCGGCGAAACAGGGCGCACGCCTCACGCCGTTGGCGTTCCTGGTAGTCGCCTGCGTCAAGACGCTAAAGGAATTTCCCAAGTTCAACGCCTCGCTGGATGCATCCGGCGAGAACCTCGTGTTCAAGAAATATTTCCACATCGGCTTTGCGGCCGATACGCCCCATGGTCTGGTCGTGCCGGTGATCAAAAACGCGGATCAGAAGAGCCTGCTGGAGATCGCCCGCGAGCTGGCCGACCTGAGCGCGCTGGCCCGGGACGGCAAGCTGGCCGCTGCGGACATGCAGGGCGGGACGTTCACCATCTCCAGTCTGGGCGGCATCGGCGGCACTGCGTTTACGCCGATCATCAATGCCCCCGAAGTCGCCATCCTCGGCGTGTCGCGCTCCAGTACGCAGCCGGTGTTTCAGGATGGCGCGTTTGCGCCACGTCTGATGCTGCCGCTGTGTCTGTCCTACGATCACCGGATCATCGACGGTGCGGCGGCCGCCCGCTTCACCACCTTCCTTTCCGCCCAGCTGTCGGATCCCGACGGCTTGCTGCTGAATTGAGCGGTCGCATCGAGGTCACATGAGCGACACCACCCAGATCAAGGTTCCGGACATCGGTGACTTCAAGGACGTGGACGTGATCGAGGTCCACGTAAAGCCCGGCGACGAGGTGGCTGCGGAAGACCCGTTGATCACACTGGAAACCGACAAGGCGTCCATGGACGTACCGTCGCCCGCGGCCGGCCGTATCGACAAATTGCTGGTGGCCGTCGGTGACAAGGTCTCTGAGGGATCCGTGATCGCGGCACTCAGCGCCGGCGAGAGCACGCAGCGTTCACCTGCGGAAGCCGCTGAGAGTACCGGTGGCAATGCCGGAGCGGGCGCGGCAACCAAACCGGCAGCCATGCCGGCGCCGCCAGCCGCGGAGTTCGGTGGCAATGCCGACATGCAGGCGCAGCTGGTCGTGCTCGGCGCGGGTCCGGGCGGCTACACTGCCGCGTTTCGCGCCGCCGATCTGGGTCTGAAGGTGATCCTGGTCGAGCGCTATCCGACCCTGGGCGGGGTCTGTCTCAATGTCGGCTGTATCCCGTCAAAGGCGCTGCTGCATGCGGCCAAAGTGATCGACGAAGCGGAATCCATGAGCCCTCACGGCATCGAATTCGGCCCGCCGAAGATCGATGTGGACAAGCTTCGGGACTGGAAGGCCAGCGTGGTCGGCCGTCTGACCAAGGGTCTGGGTGGTCTGGCCAAAAGCCGCAAGGTGCGCGTGGTGCACGGCCGCGCCAGCTTTATCTCGGATCATCATCTGCAAGTGGAAGGCGACGAGGGCAGCGAGGTGATCGCGTTTGAACAATGCATCATCGCCGCCGGATCGCAGCCCTTTATGCTGCCGGATCTGCCGGAAGATCCCCGCATCGTCGATTCCACCGGCGCGCTGGAACTTGATGGTCTGCCAAAACGCATGCTGGTGGTCGGCGGCGGCATCATCGGGCTGGAGATGGCCTGTGTGTATGACGCCCTCGGGGCCAAGGTGTCCGTGGTGGAGTTGACCAAGACGCTGATGCCCGGCTGCGACAAGGACCTGGTACGGCCGCTGCAAAAACGCATAGCAAAGCGTTACCAGGCGATCATGCTCGGCACCGCGGTGACCGGCATGAAAGCCATGAAGAGTGGCATCAAGGTCAGCTTCGAAGGTGATCAGGCGCCGGACAAGCCGCAGATCTATGACAAGGTGCTGGTGGCCGTGGGCCGCACACCCAACGGCAAACGTATCGGCGCTGAGCAGGCGGGCGTGCGCGTGGATGAGCGCGGCTATATCGCGGTAGACAAGCAGATGCGCACCAACGTGCCGCATATCTACGCCATCGGCGATATCGTCGGTCAGCCCATGTTGGCGCACAAGGCCAGTCACGAAGCCAAGGTCGCGGCGGAGACGGCCGCGGGACACAAGGTGGCCTTTGATGCCCGCGTCATCCCCTCGGTGGCCTACACCGATCCGGAGGTGGCCTGGGTCGGTCTGACCGAGGAACAAGCCAGGGCCGAGGGCACAACGTTTGCGGTGGGCAAGTTCCCGTGGGCGGCCAGCGGCCGCTCGCTGGCCATCGGCCGGGACGAAGGCTTTACCAAGCTTTTGTTCGACCCTGACACCGATCGTGTGCTCGGCGCCGGCATCGTCGGCACCAACGCCGGTGACCTGATTGCCGAGGCCGGTCTGGCCATAGAGATGGGCTGCGAGGCCGCTGACATCGGTCTGACCATCCATCCCCATCCGACGCTATCCGAGAGCGTCGCCATGGCGGCGGAAGCGTTCGAGGGTACGCTGACCGAGCTGTATATCCCGAAGCGGAAATAGCGCCGGCGCGGAGATCAATCCGTTCCCGTAAAGACCGGTTTGCGTGCCCTGTCCGGGGCATGGGAAAGATCGGCATAAATTCACGTAACTTCATGTTTTATAGGGTTTTATTGCCAGCAAAGCGCTATTTAACACCTTCGTTATCTGAACCACGTCACAAAACCCGTCGCCGCGTCGTCCGCCCCTGTCACGTCTGAAAACCCCTAATTCCGGTGAAATTGTGCCCACGTCGAAGGTAACCGCAGTAATGCGTTTACACCGGCACAAAGTTTTCACTCGGGACGGACAGGACGATGACCAAGAGAGTTTCGCTCACCATGGCAGGCATGGCAGGTACGCTGGCGATCGGCGTCGCCATAGTCTTTGGCAGCGCCAGGATCAATCAGGAACCGGCCAGCTATATCGTACGGGCGGACAGCACCGGGCAAGCCATCGAACTGGTCGCTGCCGTCGGCGGTGATGTGACCCACGAGCTCGGTATCATCGAGGCGGTGGCAGCTACGCTGACCCCGGAACAGGTGACAGACCTGCGCAGCCGCGAAGCGGTGCGTCAGGTGACCGCGGACGGCAGTGTGGAAACGGCTGCTGGCACCATGGGCCCCTATGTAAACTTCCCGGCACTGGTTGGCGCTGACCGGTTGCATGCGGAGGGCTACACCGGGCGTTCTGTCACCGTCGCGGTACTCGACAGCGGCATGGCCGCCATCGCGGAGCTGAACAAGGACACCTCCGGCGTGACGCGCACCCTGCGCCGTTACAACTCAATCAAGGACCAGGAAGGTACCCACCTGGACAAATACGGACACGGGACCCACGTTGCCAGCATCATCCTCAATACGGATTTTTCGGATGACGGCACCGGCCGCTTCAACAGCATCGCGCCCGACGTCAAAGCGGTACCGGTCAAGACCTTCAACGGCACCGGCGTGGGCACCTACGCAGATGTGTTGCGTGGTCTGGACTGGATCCTGAGCAAGAGGGACGAATACAACATCCGCGTGCTGAACCTGTCATTCAGCGCGAAGGTAAACTCCCATTATTGGGAGGACCCGATCAACCAGGCCGTGATGCGTCTGTGGCAGGCTGGCGTCGTGGTAGTGGCTTCGGCCGGCAACAAGGGCCCGGATGCGATGAAGATCGGCGTGCCGGGCAACAACCCTTACGTGATTACCGTCGGCGCGATGACCGACAATTACACCCCGACCGATCCCAGCGATGACTATCTGGCCTCGTTTTCCGCAGCCGGTCCGACGGTGGAAGGCTTCGTCAAGCCCGACATCGTAGCCCCGGGTGGACACCTGGTTTCACGGACACGCATAAAGAGCAAACTGGCCACCAGCTATCCCCAATTCCATGACCATGACAAGTACTTCACCATGTCCGGTACCTCACAGGCTGCAGCCGTGGTTAGCGGTATCGCCGCGCTGATCCTCGACGCTGACCCCGGTCTGAGCCCGGACGACGTCAAGTGCCGCCTGATGGCCTCCGCAAAGCCGGCAGTGGACAGCAATGGTGATCTGGCCTACAGCATCTTCCAGCAAGGCGCGGGCCGCGTCGACGCCTACGCGGCGGCACACAGCAACGCCACCGGCTGCGCCAACGGTGGTCTCGATATCGACATGGATCTCGCCGGCCAGCGTCACTTCGGTGGTCGCGCCAATCGCGACGAGGACGGCAACTACTATCTGATGGGCATGGACGGTTACATCTGGACCGACGGCTATGTGTGGACCGATGGCTACGTCTGGACCGATGCCTACGTGTGGACCGACGGCTATGTGTGGACCGATGCCTATGTCTGGACCGACGGCAGCGTGGGCCCGAATGGCTATATCTGGACCGACGGCTATGTGTGGACCGACGGGTATGTGTGGACCGATGGCTACGTCTGGACCGACGGCTATATCTGGACCGACACGCTGACCGAGACGGTGCGCACCAACGTCTGGGTGGACCAGGAATAAGAAATTGGCCGCTGCAGGCCGGGAAGGCCGCCGCGGCGAATCGAAGGGCACTCTCCGCAGCCCATTCGGGCCCGGTACCGGAAGTCGGTATCGGGCCTCATTTTTTCTGCCACCCGCGCCGTCTTTTTGACCCGGCGTAGCCGGCGACAAACATCAGCACCGCGATATCCAGCAGCGAGCTGGCGCCGCCACCGCCACCGCCGCCGCCACCGGGTGGTGGGGCGGCGGCCGGATCCGTGATCAGCGTCGTGTTGCCCGGATCGAAGGCCAGATCGGTGATGTATTCCTCGCCGAAGTCCACTTCCACCAGCGGATTCACACTCGGCACGTTGTCGGAGTTTTGGATCCGGCCGCTGCCGTTGGCGTTGAGCTGGAGCAGGGCGGGGTGGAAACGTCCGGTGTCGATCTCACGGGCATTGAAGGTCAGTACGATACCGTTGCCGACGAGTTCCGCGGCCTGGACGCCGTCGTCGAGCACCGCGGATTGGGCGATCTCGAAACGCAGCGAGCTGCCCTGGGCGTAAAACTCCGCGCCGTCCATATTCCGCTGCAGGTCGAAGGCCGGGAAACCGGACGGCGTGCCGGGGGTCAGCACGCCGGTGACCTGATAGACGACGCTGATGATAGCCGGGTCCACATAGAGGCCAGGCGCCAGCGGCGCGTCGATCTCGATGTTTATATCGAAGAAGCCAACATCGCTGAAGACCGGTGTCACCTGGTAGGCGGCGCTGGAGGAGGACAAGGTCATGGTCTGGGCGTGGGCCGTGCTAATAGCGATCAGCCCTAAAAACACAAGAGAGGCGGAACGAACCATCAGGCGTGACTCCATGTCGATACGGGTTCGGTGGTCATGTTTGCCAGCAGATCGGGGCAACCCGCTGCAAAGAAAGCCCGGATGCCGACATTCGACACCCGGGCTGATCTACTATTCTGGACGCCGGATTCTAGCGCGTCGCGAAATTAATCGTCGCCGAGTACCCCGAGTATATGCAGCAGGCTGGTGAACAGATTGAACAGCGCCACATACAAGGTGACCGTCGCCATGATGTAGTTGGTTTCGCCGCCGTTGACGATCTGGCTCGTCTGAAACAGGATCAGGCCGGCCATCAGCATCACGAACATGGCGGAGACGACCAGGGCAAGACCCGGCATCTGCAGAAAGTAGGCGCCCAGGCCGAGCAGGAAGCCGACCAGGATGCCGGCCATCAGGAATCCGCCCATAAAGCTGAAGTCACGTTTGCTGGAGAGCGCATACGCGGACAAGCCGAGGAAGATCGCGCCGGTCGAGCCCAGTGCCATCATCACCAGCTGCGATCCGTTGGGCAGCGAGAGATAGGCGTTCAACATCGGCCCAAGGGTCAGTCCCATAAAGCCGGTCAGGGCGAACACGCTGACCAGGCCCCAGACGCTGTTGCGCAGCTTGGTGGTCAGGAACAGCAGTCCGAAGTAGCCGACCAGTGTCAGGATCAGGCCCGGGTGCGGCATATTCGTGGCCATGGCCAGGCCGGCGGTGCCGGCACTGAACAACACGGTCAGCGACAGCAGCATGTAGGTGTTGCTGATGACCTTGTTGGTGCCGAGAGTCCGGGTCTGTGCGCGATCGATTGTGGTCGCTCTAACTTCCATTTCCATACCTCATGTTGCGGATGGTCAGCTTGTACATCTATTTGCAGGTCAGGCGGAGCGAGGTCCGCAGACTGTGAGCGGAAGATGTTACCAGACCCTTTGGACCGGGTCGGGAGCACAAATGTTCCCGCTAATGCCTGATTGATGGCATCAAAATTTAATGTAAATTATTGATATATTAATCAATAATTTATAGGAACTTATTCAATCATATTCTGGTATAAGTCCAGCGTCTTTGCGATGGTGTCGCGGATGTTGAAATGCCGGTCGATGCGCTCGCGCCCGTGACGACCCATGGCTGCGGCTTCCGTCGGATGCTCGCACAGATATTGCAGCGACCGGGCCAGCGCGACCGCGTCACCGGGCGGCACCACGAAACCTGTTTCGCCGTCCACCACCAGTTCGGCTGCGCCACCGGTATCGGTGACGACGGTCGGCACACGGTAGACCATCGCTTCTATCACTGTCTTGGGCAGACCCTCGCGTTTTGTCGAGGCCAGAACAGAGGCCTGACAGGCGGCGATCAGCGCGCAGGCATCTTCGCGGAATCCGGCAATGTGGATACGCCGGCGCATCGGGCTGTCGTCGATCAGGTTCTTTAATTTCGGTTTGTCCATGTCCGCGCCGACGAGCAGCACGTGGATCGGTTCGTGCTGCGGCAGGTGATGGGTGGCCTCGATCAGCACCTCGATGCCTTTCCGCGGACGGTAGTTGGCGACGGCGCCGACCACGAACGCACCGTCGGGGATGCCGAATTCGGACAGGTCCGCCGGCGTGTCCGTATACCAGCGCAGATCGTGACCCTTGTAGATGGTCACCACATGTTCCGGATCCGCGCGCAGCTCGCGCAGGTCGTCACGCACCGCGTCCGCTACCGCGACCACGCGATCGATGCGCGGGTTGAGATGGGTCATCCAGCAGAACGGATCATAGCGATGGATATTGCCGGTCTGTCCCCGGTAGCTGACCACCTTCACCGGCAGCTTGCGCGCCGCCATCACGCCGCTGGCAATAGCCTTGTTGTTGAACAGATGCAGGATGTCGTGCTTGCCGGCGATCAGCGCGTCACGGATCACGTTGACCGCGCCCCGATCAAACTTGTGGCGGGGTGCGTAATCGATCACGCGGATCCCGGCGGCTTCCATGGCCGGCCGATAGACCGAATCGCCCTGGGTCATGATCTCGCACTCGACCCCGGCCCGCGCCAGGCCAAGCAGGGTCTCCGCTTCCGGGCGGATGCTGTTGAGCGTGTCTTTGTGCGACGTGATCCAGAGCGCTTTCATCGATCGCCGGCCCCAGCCATGGACAGGTCGGCCCGGGTGGAGCCCGCGCCGGGCTTTAGGCTACGTGCCCAGGCCGATCCAGGCAACGCCGCCCGGCGTCGCCGGCGCGCGGCGGTCAGGCCGCGTCTGGGCCGGGGTAACAGGACTAGAAACGCCAGATAAAGCCGATCGAGGGGAGGGTGGGCAGATAATCGCGGGTTTCCAGCGCCAGGTCCGGCGGAGCGTCACCCTCATCGGGCTCTTCCAGTTCGTATTCGACGCAGCAATCGTTATTGCGATCAAGCGTATTGGTGACCTCGAAGAACGCGGTGAGCGTGCTGTTGGGAAGCTCGAATTCCCTGGCGATGCGGGCATCGATCGTGAAATAGTGATTCAAACGCTCGTTGTTGCGTTGCTCGACAGCGACCAGACCGATGGGCTCAGCCTGGATCAACTCGACGCCACTCGTCGGCCAGCCGGTGCGGTAGTTCGCCGCGACGCTCAGGTTCCAGCTGTCGGATTGCCAGTCGATGCCGCCGTTATAGGCGTCACGCTGGTCCCAGCCGCGACGGATATTTTGACCGGAGAATTTGTCTTTCACTTCGGCATAGCTGTAGCTCAGCCACCAGCCCAGCGGTCCGCCGTTGCGACGCACCAGAGACAGTTCCACGCCGCGGGCGATGGCGCTGTCGGGGTCGATCTCGATCCGGTCCGGATTGAGTTCGGGTAGCAGCACGCGGGGGAAGAGGAGGTTCTCGTAGCGTGGTCGCAGCCGGTCAAAGTCCTTCTGGTAGGCTTCCACACGGAGGTCGATGCCCCAGCGGCTGCGATGCTCGATGCCGGCCACCAGATGATCGGCCCGTTGCGCGTCGAAGTATCGGGTTTGCCCATCGGAGATCTGCAATTCGTCGATGCCCTGGGTCTGATAATGGCGTCCCCAGCTCGCGCGCAGCGTGGTGTTGTCACCAAGTTCATACATCAGCCCCAGACGCGGGCTGAACAGGTCCTGGTTGTCTGCGGTCAGGGTTTCGCGATCCCAGCGTATCCCCGCCTCGCCGGTCAACGCGTCGGTCAGCCGTATCCTGGCTCCGGTATATAGCCAGAATTGGTTCCCGTCCGGATTGAGATTGAATTCGCTACTGCGGGTCGGGTCTGTGGGCGCGCCCGGGGTCAGAAACAACAGGTCGAACTCCACCTCGTCGGTGAAATCATAATTGCCGTCTGCATAAGTGGCGCCGCCGCCGGCATTGAGCTGCAGCGCCTCGCTGAGCCGCAGATTCCAGTTGCTCTCGAGGCTGCTGATGTTAAAGCTGCGGTCGTCATCAAGACTGCCGCGGCTTACACCATCCTTGTCGGTCGTGCCGTTGCGTCGGCTATAGAGATGAGAGTGGGAGACGATGGTCCAGCCGCGCAGATCCGGAGTCGGCTCGTGATCCAGCCGCACCCAGAAGTAAGCGTCCCGATACCTGGCCTCGGCATTCTCTTCGCTGTCGCTGTCCGACAGGTTGATGTCGTCATCAAAGTAGAGGATGTTGCCGGTCACCCGCAGCGTGTTGGTGGCCTGCACGCCAAAGCGTGAGTAGACGTCGAAATAGCTCGGATCGCCGATGCTGGAATCGATGACATCGAGGACCAGATCCAGATTGCCCCGGCGCGCCGACAGAGCCCAGTCCACGCGGCCGTCGTCGGATGAGCCGGCGGTCATCAGCGATGTGTTGAACAGGCTTTGAGAAATCTCATGCTGGCGGCCGACCGGCGGCTCCAGCGAGCGGATATCGATTACGCCGCTCATGCGATCGCCGTAGCTGACCGGCACACCGCCGGTGTAGACATCCATCCCCTGGATCACGGCCGGATCGATGGCGCTGAACACGCTTTGGAAATCCTTCAGATGGAAGGGATTGCGCAGACGCATGCCGTCGAACAACACCAGATTCTCGTCGATGTCGCCGCCACGCAGATGGGATTTGGCGGACCAGCCGTTGGTGGCGGTCCCCGGCAGCCGTGCTACCGCGCGCAGCGGATCATCGCCCAGATCTGGCAGCTGCTCGATCTGCTCCACCGGCAAGAAGTACGAGGCCGACGGACCGCGCTGGGCCAGATCGTAACGGCTCGCGTTGACCACCACCGATCCCAGCTGCCAGACGTCTGGCGTATCGACATCCAGCTGGACCACGCTGATCTTGCCCGGCTTGACCTCCACCGACGCGGTGGCGGCAGCACGGCCGGTTTCATCCTGGAGCACGCGCACCGTATGCCAGCCGGTCTCTAGGCCCGGGAAGCTGAAATGGCCGCGGATTGAGGTCACTGCCTGTTCGGCGCCACCGTCGAGTGTGAGTGTCGCGCCTGCGATCCGGCGGGCTGTGCCGGACTCACGCACCAGGCCGAGGATAGTCCCCGTCTCCGGGCGATCCTGTTCCGGCTTGCGTACGATCAGCACGCTGTTTTGTGGGCCGGGCTCGAGCGTCAGGTCGTAGGGTTCGAGGATCTCCTCCAGCAGCGCGCGGCCGCCACGCGCCGTCGGCTCTGACTTGACCGTCATCCACTGACGTATCAGGTCGCTGCTGTAGTAGACCTCGAGACCCCCGGCCTCGATCTGGGTGATCACGCCGATCAGCGAGCGTCCCAGTAAGGGCTCATCCTGGGCAGTGGCCGATCCGGCCGACAGACATCCAACCAGGGTCAGCACGCCCGCGAGCCAGAGCAGCGTGCTCCGCGCCCGCCAAGAGGCAAGGTGTGCTCTCGAGCGACGTCCTTGCCTAGGGCGTCTCGGCATCGATCAAAATCTCGCTGCCGCCGGTGACCAGATACTGGAAATCCGTGGTCTGCAGCATCACCGCCAGCGCCTCCATGGGCAGCAGTCGCTGAGAGCTGCCGTGGAGGATCGTGCTGTCCGCCCGGTCTGCCAGCTCCGGTCTGGCGAAATGGATCTGCCGGCCGGTCTCCCGGGCAACCCATTCCAGCAGCTTCGACAGCGGCTGATCCTGCGAGTACGCGGCCGGCGCGACCACCTGGACCCAGTCCCAGTCAGGATGATCGGCGGCGATCTGTGCCCGCCGCAACGGGCGGCGGTCGACGATGGTGAACTCGTCGCCGGCAGCGCTCTCGATCTCCTCAAACCTCGTGCTGATCAGCACGCGCCCTTCGCGGACGCGGATCCTGGATCCCTGCTCACCGAGACGCACCTCGAACTGCGTGCCGATGTGGCGCACGCGACTGTCGCGCGTGACGATTTCGAAACGATCTGCAGCGCGGTCGGCGGCACCGGAATCAAAATATACGGCGCCGGCCGAGAGCAAAATCCGGTCTGCGCCCTGGAATTCGATTTCGCTGCGCTGGTCGACGCGCAGCGAACTCCCGTCCTGCCTCAGGATACCGGCGCCGCTGTCCGGGCCGGTCCGCAAACGCATGCCGTCCTCGAGTTCGGTGACCTCGCGGGAATCCAGCCAGGTCCAGTCTGACGCGTCAGCATTGCGTACCATCGTAGTGCCTACCACGGTATCGGTCATCGCCACGGTCAGGCCGGGCGCGAACGAACCCGGGGACTGCAATAACGCCACCGAGATGGCAGCCAGCGCAGCGATACTCGCGGCCATCGCGGTGAATATCCGCCGCCGGCGCTGGTGCAGATGGCCGCGCCAGGCTTGAGTCGCCGCGCCGAGTACCTGTTCGTAGGCGTCCGCCGGCGGCGCTTCCCTGGATCCGGCGGCCTTTAGCAGCAGGGCCAGGACTTCGTCCGCTCCTTCTGGCGGCAGATCAGGCTTTCGGTTTGTCGTATCGTTGCTCATCGCTTGTCATCCAGTTTCAGGATCCGATCAGGCCGTCCAGCGCATCCGCGCTGCCGCTCAGACCGACAAAGGCCGCGCGGAATGCGCCGCGCGCCCGGGTCAGCAGAGATTCGACGGCTTTCGGTCCCAGCTCCATGCGCGTCGCGATCTCCTTTACCGAGAGTCCTTCAACATACTTCAGTTCAAGGGCATCGCCGTAACGATCCGGCAGATGATCCAGGGTCGTCTGCACCAGGCGGCCGAGATCCCGATAGCGGGCCCTGGACTCGGGCTGTTCGCTGGCCGGTGCGCTCAGTGCTTCCAGCAGCTCGCGGGCGTCTCGCGTGTCCTCGAACAGCACCACATTGCTGGTGCGGACATTGCGCCGGCGACAGTGGTCGACCAGCGTGTTGTGGCAGATGCGATGGAACCAGGCATACAACGAAGCCTCGCCACGATAGCTGGACAATTTCTCGATCGCCTTGCAGAACGTCTGCTGCACGACTTCGGTGGTCGCCTCCCGGTCATGGTCGAGACGCACCAGCGCGAAGCGGTACAGACGCGGGAAAAAGCGGTCGAAGGTCTCCTTGAAGGCCTTCTCATCCCCGCCCAGGATGCGCTGCGCCAGCGCTTTGTCTACATGGATGGTCTCCGGCACTCGCAATCTCCCGCTCCTCAATAGAGGAGACGGTACAGCGGCGGAAATCCTTCGCCCCTGGTTGGGATACTGGCACCCGCACCCCGACCGGTCCAGCGCACAATCCGGCTGTTCCGCAGCCGGCGAAGGAATTTCACCTGACCATCCGTCTATGGATGCGAGGGGGACGCCAGGCCCCGGGGCCGATCGTATGGCTCTGCAAGCAGGCGACGAAGAGGTCTGGCCTCCCGCAGACATCAACGGCACCGTGCCTGTCCGGCGGCGGCCATAAGAGTGAAATTCAGGAGATTTCTCGATGAAAATTGATACTCGAGGGCGGACATTCCGCATACCGGGTGTGGTGGGTCTTCTTGCCGCCGCGCTGGTTGTTTCGGCCGGACTGGTCATGCCGCGGGACGCGTTGGCCTGGCACAAAGACAGGCCGACTGCCTGTCAACAGTCGGCGCGCAGGATGTTCAGCGCGTGCCGCCTGGAAAGCCTCGAAGACTACAACGTGGCTCTCGCCAACTGCGCGAATATAGAAGACAGCGGTGAGCGTGCAGAATGTCGGCGGGACGCCAGACACGATCTTTCTGACGTGAACGAGGAATGCGAGGACACGTATGGCGAGCGCCTTGGCGTCTGCGAGTTGCTCGATGAAGACTATTACGAGGATCCGCTGGCCGGTGCCGACGTGGTCGACCCGGACAACATCAGCAATTCTAACCCCTACTTCTCCCTCAAGGCCGGGGACACGTCTGTTTTCCGTGGCACCGAGGACGGTGAGCAGACCGACGAAGTCGTCATCGTCCGCGTTACTGACGAGGTCCGGGACATCGAGATTGAGGAAGATGTCTTTGTTCCCTGCCGCGTAGTGGTCGATGCGGCCCTGATCGAAAGCGAAGACGACGAAGAGGGTGGTTGGGACTACACTCTGGGCGAGTTGACCGACGACTGGTATGCCATTGACTGGGAAGCCATGGTCTACTATTGCGGCGAGTTGTCACGCAATTACGACGAAGAGGGCGTGCTGCGCGATCTGGACGGCTCTTTCGAGGCTGGAATGGACGATGCCAAAACCGGCACGCTGTTGCGGCCGATGTTCCCCGGATACGGCGTGGCGGATCGTCAGGAGTACGCGCTGGGCGAAGCCGAGGACGTGGTGATCTATCTCAGCGGTGGTGCTTCGCCTGATGACGACGTCGGCGGCGAGAACGAGAATGATCCGGACTTCGAATGCAACGATATGTGTCTGCAGACCCGGGACATCAATCCGAATGACCCTGGCGAGTACGAAACAAAATACTACGTCAAGGACGTCGGCTTTGTGCTCGCGGCCAAGTTCGAGGGTGATGCGATCGAAGGTGACGGTGAGTTTACCGGCGAACGCGAAGAGCTGGTCTGCACCGGTGGTGACGAACTGCTGACCGCTGCAGGATTGGAGGAATGCGGCATCGAAGATGGTGCCGAGCTGCTCGAAGAACTGTGCGAAGCGGCACCCGATGCGTTCTGTGATGATGACGATTGATGACAGGGATAGTCAGCGCTTGAAGTGAGTTGCGCGTTTTGGGAACCGGGGGCCGGCAGGGTGCCGGCCCCCTTTTTTGTCGCCAGGCCCCCCGCGGCGGCGCGGATAGCGGCTCAGGCCACCTGCCTTGCGGGCATGCAGTAGGGATACAATTCATCCAGCGGTGTGGATCCGCCGCGATCGTTGACCACGCGCACATGATGACGCCTGAGCTGGCGCGGTTCGGGCACGCCGCAGGAATGTGCGATGACGCCGACCTCCTTGTGCATGGTCTCGGCGTAACGATAGACCCGCTCCGCCTTGTCCGTCAGGTCCAGTCCCCGCTGTAGACGCCGATTATGGGTGGTGATACCGGTCGGGCAGGTGTTCTTGTTGCACTGGAGCGCCTGGATGCACCCCAGCGAGAACATAAAGCCGCGCGCCGAGTTGACGAAATCGGCGCCGGCGCACAGTGCCAGAGCGACCGCGCCCGGATTGACCAGCTTGCCACTGGCGATCACGCGGACCCGCGGGCGCAAGCCATAAGTATCCAGCAGGTCCACGGTCAAGGGCAGACTCTCCCGGATCGGCATACCCATAAAGTCAATCAGGCTTTGCGGCGCGGCGCCGGTACCGCCATCGGCGCTGTCGACGGTGACAAAATCCGGTGCGCTGTCAGATCCCCGCCGGCTCACTTCCTTGAACAGCTCATCGAGCCAGCCCCAGGCGCCGATCACCGCCTTGAATCCGACCGGGCGACCGGTGACCGAGCGGATGTGCTCGATCATGTCGAGGAGATCCCCGGGCGAATTGATATCGGGATGGCGGTTCGGGCTGATTGAGTCCTGTCCCGCGGGGATGCCGCGGATGGCGGCGATCTCCTCAGTCACCTTGCCGCCAGGCAGGATGCCGCCCTTACCGGGTTTGGCACCCTGGCTGAGTTTGATTTCGAACATCCGGAGCTGCTCGTTGGCCGCGATCTCGGTCAGCCGCGCGTCGCTGAGGGCGCCATTTTCGTCGCGGACGCCATACTTGGCGGTGCCGATCTGGAATATCAGGTCGCAGCCACCCATCAGGTGAAACCGTGACAATCCGCCTTCGCCGGTGTTGAGCCAGATACCGGCTTTCTTTGCGCCCCTGGACAATGCGATGACCGCGGGCTTGGAGATCGCGCCGTAGCTCATCGCGGAGACGTTGAACAGGCGATCGGTATGGAAAGGGTGCCGGCAACCGGGTCCGATCACCGTAGTGGCGACCGGCGCCGCGTCTTCGTCCAGTGTCGGGAACGGGCAGTTGACAAAGATCGGTGTCCCCGGTGGGCGCAGATCGCGGGTCGATCCGAAGGCCACCGTGGTGTCCACGCCCTTGGCCGCGCGGTAGACCCATGCCCGCTCAGCCCGGTTAAACGGCAATTCCTCGCGATCCTGTGCAAAGAAATACTGGCGGAAGAACTCGCCCAGATGCTCGAAGAAATAACGGAAGCGGCCCACCACCGGGTAATTGCGTCGCACCGCATGCCTGGTCTGGGTGACATCGATGACAAACATCACCACCACCGCCAGCATCGCCAGGCCGATCGCGATCACAAACAGATCGGCGAGCAGACCCTTTATAAACAGCAAGGTATCCATCGATCTCCCCCTTTCGGCGCAAGCCGTGAGCAGTCGGCTTGCGTCGACGGTCGGTGCTACCCGGTGGCAGCGCCTTGTCCGGTTAGTATCCGAGCACGCGCCGGCGCAGGAAATAATCCAGGCTGGCCTTGCCCGGACCGTTGAACAACAGCGGCAGGAACATCACCAGGAAGATGACCGGGAGTTTGAAATTGCCAAAGCCCTTGTTGGTGATCGCATACCCCTGCAGCAGCTCGCCAAAACTGCTGTAGCTTTCCGGCCAGTGCACGGCGGCCGTCGCGACGATGGTCAGGATGATCAATGAGATCGACCAGAAGCGCGTAAACAGACCCAGCACCAGCATCGCGCCACCCACCAGTTCGGTCCAGGTGGCCAGCAGCCAGCTCAATTCCGGCGGCACCACGTTGAACGGAAACGGAAACTTGTCCTGGATGCTGCCGAACCAGTTCTGTCCCCGGTATTTGGACAGGCCCGCCTCGTAGAATTCCCAGCCGAGGAGGATGCGCAGGAACAGAGCGGGTACCCAGTCACCGATGCGTTCCAGGATCTCGGTCAGCCGGACCCAGCCAGATGTCAGTATGTTCATGTTTGCCTCTGTTGTTATCGACTTCAGGCGACTGATGTGGCCACCGGGCGAGCGCCGAGTACTACTTCGCGCTCCCGGAGCTGCTGCAGGATTTCACGGCCACCGTCGATCACTGCGTCCGGGGATGGATGGGACATTTCCCGGGCGATGGTCTCCAGCGCCTGCCGGCCGCAGGCGATGGCATCATCGCCGAGCAGCTCCAGCAGCCGCGCGGTGACCATGTTGATTTCCATAAAGCTGACGCGTCCAGATAGGTTGCGATGGACCAGCAGCAGCGTCGGTTTATCCGGAGGTGTCTGCGGCTGGAACTCCGGTCCCAGACGGTGCACCGGGAAACGATAGCGCAGCGACCACATCAGCGGCGTCAGCACGGGACGTCCCGCCAGCAGATCTCCATGACGATCGACCCCGGAAAGGTCGGGTTCGCGCTCGTCTATGGTCAGCGCCAGCTCGACCCACTCGTAATGCGCCAGCTCGAGCTGGAACGGCGGATCGCCATCCACCGTGCCGCGCTCTTCTTCGAGATACTTGAGGAACTCCCTCGGCATCTCGAGAAACAGTGGCGTGTGCGCCTGATGACGCGAGAAGTAGTCGCGCATGAGCTTTTTCCAGGCGTCGGCGCCGAGGATCTTTTGCAGCACCGGGAACGTCTTGGCGAGCAGCTGGCTGACGTTGTTGAAGAACAGGCTGCGGTAGATCGCCATGCGGCGGTCTTCGATGCCCGCGGGTGCCGGATGGGTATCGGGATCACGGATATGCGCGGCAAAGGCATATTGATGCTGCTGAAACGCGGGTTTCTCAGCCATGGGCGGAGCTCGCGTCCTGGCTGGCCGCGGCGCTGTCGCGCTGGATACGCCGGATCTGACGGATCTCTTCCATCAACACCTCGGTGGCGGGGATGTTGAAGTCGCGCTCCAGCAGCGTGGGCACGACGCCGAAATGATCGTAGGCTTTGCGCAGCAAAGCCCACACCGGATCGCAGACATCGGCGCCATGGGTATCTACACGGAGATCCTCCGCCTCGACATGGTGCCCGGCGACGTGGAAGTAGACCACACGATCGGCGGGCAGGGCGGTGAGAAATGTCTCCGCGTCATAGCGATGATTGATGCTGTTGACATAGATATTATTGACGTCGAGCAGCAGGTCACAGTCCGCTTCTTCCAGCACCGCGCGCACGAATTCGATTTCCGCCATCTCCTGACCGGGGGCGGCGTAGTAGGACACGTTCTCCAGCGCGATCCGCCGTTCGAGGATCTCCTGGGTGCGCCGTACCCGATCGGCCGTGTAGCGTACCGCTTCCGCGGTAAACGGGATCGGCATCAGGTCGTACAGGTGGCCATCGTCGCCGCAATAGCTCAGGTGCTCGCTATAGAGGCGGATCTGGTGCTGATCGAGGAAACGCTTCAGACGGTGCAGGAAGTGTTCGTCCAGAGGCGCGGGTCCGCCGATCGACAGGGACAGACCGTGACAGATAAACGGGAAGCGCTCGGTCAGGCGACGGAACTTGTCGCCCATGGGGCCGCCTACGCCGATCCAGTTCTCGGGCGCGACTTCGAGGAAATCCACCGCCGGTGGCGTCTCGAGGAATTCGTTGAGCATGCTCCGCCGGAGGCCGAGCCCGGCTCCGCTGACAGGGAAGTGTTTCACCATGATTCTCGTTTCGTCTGCCTGCGTTGCGAATCCCGCTATCGCTGAGCGACGGCCTGCCTGGCCGTTGATGGCGCGATGGCCGTGCTTGTCTAAGAAGACCGGTCTGGTCCGCAGAATGTTACAACGAATGCGGTCGGCGGCGTCACCTACAGGCGACGCAGCGCTTCCAGATAGGCGATTTCATCCGGCGGTCTGCCGCTGCGCTGGCTGTGCCATAAGGCCTCGCCCAGACATTCTGCCATGCGGTGCTCGACCTCGTGGGCGTCGCCAATCCGCTGCAGCAGTCCGCTGTGGACGGCGACGATGCCCTGCGGCCGGTCGGTAGCGAGTTGTTCGCGGATCGCCAGATGCATACCCATATGCAGAAACGGATTGCTGACGCCCTGTTCCGGTAGCCAGTCCCGGGTCAGCGCGTTATCCGGATCATCCAGTGCAGCCTGATACTCGGGGTGTGTCGCCACCACATCAGCGATCTGCGCCTGTAGCGGCTCCAGCGGCAGTCCATCCCGGTAGCGCTGCCAGGCATCCACGTAGATCTGCCGCAGCCCCTCACGATCATTGGGCAGGAACATGGATGTTCAGGGATCCTGCAACGCGAGCTGCGCCGGTTGCGACGCGGTCTTGCCACGGAATTCGCACAGATCCGCGATGATGCAACGCTCGCATTCGGGCCGCCGCGCCTTGCATACGTAGCGTCCATGCAGGATCAGCCAGTGATGGGCATCGTGCAGGAACTCTGACGGCGTGGTGCGTAGCAGCCCTTTCTCCACCGCGAGCGGGGTCTTGCCCCGGGTCAGACCGATGCGATTCGCTAGCCGGAAGATATGCGTGTCCACCGCGATCGTGGGCTCGCCGAATGCGGTGTTGAGGATCACGTTGGCGGTCTTGCGGCCGACGCCCGGCAGCGCTTCCAGCGCGGCCCGATCCCGCGGCACTTCGCCGCCGTGCTGCTGCACCAGGATGCGGCAGGTCTCGATGATATTGCGTGCCTTGTTGTTGAACAGACCGATGGTCTTGACGTATTCAATCAGCTTGTCGAGACCCAGGTCCGCGATCGCACGTGGAGTGTTGGCAACCGGGAACAGCTTTGCCGTGGCCCGGTTGACACTCTTGTCTGTGGCCTGCGCCGAGAGGATCACCGCCACCAGCAATTCGAACGGGGTGTGATACTCGAGTTCCGTGGTCGGGTGCGGGTCTGCGGCCCGCAGCCGACTGAAGATTTCGATGCGCTTGTCGCGGTTCACGCCACCTGTCAGCCAGGCTGCGCGGCAGAGCTGATGGCGGCAGGCGTCGTCTGGATGCGACGTTCCAGCCGCCGGTCGATGACATTTTTTGCGGCTACCAGCAGACCCAGACCGAGAAAGGCGCCAGGCGGCAGCAGCGCCAGCAGGAAGCCGCCGTCGTCGGCCAGAAGATGCAGCGTGATATCGGTCCCGGCCCCGAACATCATGTCCGCGCCGGCCAGCAGCGTGCCGTGGCCGAGTAGCTCGCGCATGCCGCCGAGGACCAGCAACACGAGGGTAAATCCGGCGCCCATCATCAAACCGTCGAAGAGCGCGGGCAGCGGCCGGTTGCGCGAGGCGAAGGCCTCGGCCCGGCCGATGATGGCGCAGTTGGTGACGATAAGCAGATCGTGGAACCAGGCGTTCATCGCCAGTTCGACCGCTGTCACCAGCGAGGCGATGATCATCACGAACACCGGAATGCGGATTTCCGCACGCACCACGTTGCGGATCAGAGAGACACACAGGTTTGAGGCGGCCAGCACCAGGGTCGTCGCCAGGCCGAGCCCGAGGCCATTGATCACGCTGGTGGTCACGGCCAGCAGCGGACAAAGGCCGAGGAGCTGGACCAGACCGGGATTATTCTTCCACAGACCCTGAAGGGCGATCTCTCTCATTATCTCCGCTCTCGCTCTCCACCAGTGCCCGGCGGTCCTCGAACAGCTCATCCCGATACTGCGCAAAGTATAACAAGGTGTTGCGCACCGCTTTGACCACGGCGCGCGGCGTTACGGTAGCTCCGGTGAACTGATCGAAATCCCCGCCATCGCGCCGAACCATCCACGCTGACTGCGGAGGATTGCCGAGGCTGAGGCCGTCGAAACGCCGGATCCAGTCTGATCGCTCGGCCTCGATGGCGTCGCCGAGCCCGGGCGTCTCCCGGTGCGCCACCACGCGGACGCCGGTCAGTGTCCCATCGTAGTCGACGCCCACCAGCAGCTTGATCGGACCGCTGTAGCCGTCCGGTGCCACCGGGGTCAGGATAGCGGCGACCGGGGCGGCGCCGAGACGTCCGCGATACACCGTGATCGACTGGTCCGAGCCGAGCAACTCGGCGTCGATGACTTCGATCGTGTCCTCGAACAACACGTTGTCGTAGTGATCCGCCGGCAGCACGTCATTCAGTGAGCGCAACAGATACTCCCGCTCATTGCTCTGGATCCGCTCCCGGGTGGCGTCTTCGGTGACCGCGACCAGACCCGCTCCGAGCACGGCGAACAGCGCCAGCAGTCCACCAGCGATGGCCATACGCTGCGGGATGCGCGCCGGTTCCTCAATCGTGGCCATGGCCGTACGCCCTCGGGATCGTGTAGTGATCGATCGCCGGCACCGCCATGTTCATCAGCAGCACCGCGAACGCGATACCGTCCGGGTACCCGCCCCAGGTCCGTATCACATAGGTGAGCAGACCGATGCCGGCGCCGAAGATCAGCCGTCCGCGATCGCTGGTCGCCGCACTGACCGGGTCGGTGGCGATAAAGAACGCGCCCAGCACGGCGGCGCCGCTGAACAGATGGAAGGTCGGTGGCGGGTAGGTACCGGGCCCGATCAGATAGAACAGCGTCGCCGGCAGCATCAGCCCGAGCAATACCGCGAGCGGGATCTGCCAGCGGATGATCTTGCGGTACAACAGCCACAATCCACCGAGGATGATGAAGTTGTTGACCCACTCCCAGCCGTGGGCACCAAAGACCCCGTACAGAGGCTGTGCGCGGACTTCTTGCACGGTGCGCATCAGGCCCAACTGGGTCTTGACCTGGTCCAGCGGGGTGGCGCCGCCGATCACGTCCCAGCTGAGCCCGTCGGGCAGCTGCCCGCTCAGCGTGTAATAGATGGTCGCGCCAAGATCCGGCCGCACCGCGGCGAGATCGAAACCGGCCGGTGGCAGCCACTGGGTCAGGTAGGCGGGAAACGAGATCAGCACGACGACGTAGCCGACCATGGCCGGATTAAACGGGTTGTAGCCGATGCCGCCGAACAACTGTTTGCCGAAGACCACGGCGAAGAAGGCCGCGGTTGCCGTGACCCACCAGGGCGTCAGTGGTGGCAGCGCGAATGCCAGCAGCACAGCGGTGACGATGACGCTGAGATCGCTGAGTGGCGCTCCGACAGGACGCCCGCGCAGAGCGAGCACGGCACTCTCCGCTGCCACCGCGACCGTCGTGGCGATCAGCATATTGAGCAGCAGACCGGGCCCAAAATACCAGACGTAGGCGGCGGTGGCCGGCACCAGGGCCAGCAACACCTCGCCCATCAGGCGGCTGACGCTCGTCGCGGGTCGGAGATGCGGTGGGCTCGCGGGGGCGAAGCGCATCTATCCGCCGTCCCCGTTTTCCGCGTCGCGCTCGTCCGCCGCCTTTTTTGCCCTGACCCGCGCCATCACCTCGTCGATCACGGCCTTGCTGGCCGCGCTCGATCGGGTCTGTTTCAGCGCTCGGGTCTTGGCCTCAAGGCGACGCTGGCGTTCGCTCTCGGCACGCTCGATCCGCTGATTGCGAGTCTCGAACCGTTCGCGGGCATGATCCGATTGCCGGCGCTCGCGTTCCCGGGCCCAGATCTCGGTCTTGGCATAGCGGAAATACTGCGTCAGCGGGATCTGGCTTGGGCAGACCACGTCGCAACAGCCGCACTCGATACAGCCGAAAAGATGGTACGGATCCAGCTTGTCGAATTCATCGGCCCGCGCGTGCCAGTAGAGCTGCTGAGGCAATAACTGCGCCGGACAGACCTGCGCGCACTCGCCGCAGCGGATACAGGCCGAGGCCGGCTGGCGCGGCGCTATATCCGCATCGCTACCGACCAGCAGACAGTTGGTGGACTTGATGACCGGGACGGCATCCGTGGCCAGCGCGAATCCCATCATCGCCCCGCCCATGATCAGGTGTCTGGCCTCGTCGGTGTAGCCACCGCAGTGATCGATCACCTTGTTCAGCGGCGTGCCGAGACGGACCTCCAGGTTGCGCGGACGGGTGACTCCATGCCCGGTGACGGTGACGACGCGGGAGATCAGCGGTTCGCCGTAGAGCACCGCGCGCGCGACCGCCGCCGCGGTGCCGACGTTCTGGCACAGGATGCCGATATCCGCCGGGATGCCCGCTGCCGGGACCTCCTCCCCGGTGAGCACCTGGATCAGCTGCCGTTCCCCGCCTTCCGGGTAGACGGCGGGGACCTGTACTACCTCGATGCGGTTATCGTCGGCGCGCCTGACGGCGGCCTCGAGACTGGCAAAGGCCTCCGGTTTGTCTTCTTCGATGGCGATACAGCAATCGCGGATCTCCAGGGCGTGAAGCAAGACCTGGGCGCCGGCGATAATCTCCGCGGCACGATGTCGCATCAGGCTGTCGTCGCAGCTGATGTAAGGCTCGCATTCGGCTCCGTTCAGGATAAGCAGGCGCAATCCGGCACCAGCGTTGAGTTTGACTGCGGTGGGGAAGGCAGCGCCCCCCAGCCCGACAATGCCGCATTCCCTGACCCGCGCGCGCAAGGCAGGCCCGTTCAGCGTGCGATAGTTGGTCAGCGGCGGATAACCCTCGTAGGGCATGTCCTGACCATCGGTATCGATGATGATGCAATCCCCGTCAAGACCGCTGGGGTGCGGGATCGGGTGCGGGCCGATTGCGACCACCGTGCCAGAGCTGCCCGCATGGACCGGGCTGCAGATATAGCCAGTGGCCCGGCTCAACGGCTGGCCTCGCTGCACTGTCTCGCCGACTTCGACAACAGGTTCCGACGGGATACCGACGTGTTGTCCGAGTGGATGGATCAGGCGTGCCGGGACCGGCACGATGTCGAGCGGCTCGACGTTGGACAGCCGCTTATGACCGGGTAGATGCAAGCCGCCGTGGAAACGCCACAGCCTGCGGTCCGGCTCCATCGCTCAGGCGCTCGCCGGGTTCGGCGACGCAGCGATGACAGCCGACGTGTCTGCGCCCGGTTTGGGCCAGCGCCAGGTGCCGAGTGTGACCGTCTCGGGCACCATCTCGATGCAGTCTACCGGGCACGGCTCGATGCACAGCTCGCAGCCGGTGCATTCGCTGGCGATGACCGTGTGCATCAGTTTGGCGGCACCAAGGATGGCGTCTACCGGACAGGCCTGGATACACAGGGTGCAGCCGATGCACAGATCCTCGTCGATTACCGCCAGCGCCGGCAACCGCTCTTCGCCCCGTTCCGGATCGAGCGGCTTCGCATCCCGTTCGAGCAGGTCGGCGAGGGCGCGAATGGTGGCCTCACCGCCGGGCGGACAACGATTGATATCGGCAGCGCCGTCGACGATCGCTTCGGCGTAGGGCTTGCAGCCCGGGAAACCGCATTGCGCGCATTGAGTCTGCGGTAACAGCGAGTCGATACGCTCGACCACCGGGTCGCCCTCGCTGCGGAAGCGTACCGCGGCGAATCCCAGCAGCAGGCCGAAGCCGGCAGCGAGACCCGAGATGGCGATGATGGCGGTCAACATCAGCCCTTGACCAGCCCGGCGAATCCCATAAAGCCCAGCGCCATCAGACCGGCGGTGATCAAGGCGATGGCGGCACCCTGGAACGGAGCCGGGACGTCAGCAACGGCGACACGTTCGCGGACGCCGGCGAACATGATCAGCACCAGGGAGAAACCGAGCGCCGCCCCCAGACCATAGACCATGGACTCGAGGAAGCCGTGCGCTTCCTGGATGTTAAGCAGGGCGACGCCCAGCACCGCGCAATTGGTCGTGATCAGGGGCAGGTAGATGCCCAGCACCTGATATAGCAACGGGCTGGTTTTTTGCACCACCATCTCGGTGAACTGGACCAGCGCCGCGATCACCAGGATAAAGGCGATAGTACGCAGGTATTCCAGACCCAGCGGCGCCAGCAGCCAGGCGTTCACCAGGTAGCTGCAGACCGAGGACAAGGTCAGCACGAAGGTGGTGGCCAGCGCCATGCCTGCCGCGGTCTCCAGTTTCCGCGACACGCCCATAAACGGACACAGGCCAAGGAACTTGACCAACACGAAATTGTTGACCAGTACGGTGGCGATAAGAATGAGCGCTAGTTCGGTCATGGTCGTCTGCTGGTCTGAGCACGCTGGCGAATGGCGCAAGGCGGTCCCGAACGCCGCGGACCGGCATTATATCCCGCGTCAGCTGACGCGCATGCCCGGCACCGCGCCGCTGTCCGGCGACAACAGGAAGATATCCTCGCCACCCGGTCCTGCGGCGAGGATCATGCCCTCCGAGGTGCCGAAGCGCATCTTGCGCGGCTCCAGGTTGGCCACCACGACCACCAGGCGATCGGCCAGCGACTCGGGCTGATAGGCGCTGCGGATTCCGGCCAGCACCTGGCGCTGTCCGTCGCCCAGATCAAGGGTGAGTCGCAGCAGCTTGTCTGCGCCGTCGACAGTCTCGGCCTTGCTGACCCGCGCCACCCGCAGCTCCAGGCGGCGGAATTCGTCGATGGTGATTTCGTCCATGAGTTCCTCGGTGGAAGGTGTGCTCGGCCTGGTGTTCTCCATGGTGGCGCGAGAGGCCTCGAGCATCGCTGCCACCGCCTTGGGGTCGACGCGCTGTAACAACGGTTTGAACTTCTCGATACGGCGGCCGAGCAGCGGTTGTTCGATATCTGTCCAGCGCCACTCGTTTTCGCCGAGAAAGCGCTCGGCGGCCCGGGCCAGTCCCGGCAGCACCGGCTTGAGCATGATGACCAGAGCGCGGAACGCATTCAGCCCCTGAGTGCACACCGCTTGCACCTCGGTCTCGCGTCCGTCCTCTTTTGCCATCAGCCAGGGCTTGTGCTGGTCGATGTACTGGTTGGCCCTGTCGGCCAGCGCCATGATCTGACGCATCGCGCGGCTAAAGTGTCGGGTCTCATAGGACTCTGCCACCTGCACCGCGCCGGCGACGAACTGATCATGCAGCGCGGGCTCTGGCAGGGCAGCGGACATGTGGCCGTCGGCAAGGCGTGTGATAAAGCCGGCGCAGCGGCTGGCGATGTTGACGACCTTGCCCACCAGATCGGCATTTACCTTGAGCACGAAATCGTCCAGGTTGAGGTCTATATCCTCGACGCCCGGGCCGAGTTTGGACGCGTAGTAATAACGCAGGCACTGGGGCTCCAGATGCTGCAGATAGGTCTCGGCGGTGATAAACGTGCCGCGCGACTTGGACATCTTCTCGCCGTTGACGGTGAGGAAGCCGTGGGCGAACACAGCGCTCGGCACGCGGAAGCCTGCCGCCTGCAGCACCCCCGGCCAGAACAGCGCGTGGAAATAGACGATGTCCTTGCCGATGAAGTGATACAGCTCGGCATCGCTGTCTGGTGTCCAGTATGACTCGAAATCGATGTCGTCGCGGCGGCGGGCCAGGTTCAACAGGCTCGCCATGTATCCGACCGGGGCATCCAGCCAGACGTAGAAGTACTTGCCCGGAAGGTCCGGGATTTCGAAGCCGAAGTAGGGGGCGTCGCGGCTGATGTCCCAATCCTGCAGACCCGTCTCGAACCACTCATCAAGTTTCTTGCGCACGCTGTCCTGTAGCGCGCCGCCCGAGGCCCAGCTGCGCAGCTCATCCTCGAACTCGCTGAGACGGAAGAACAGATGCTCGGACTCCCGTTCCACCGGGCGGGTGCCGGACAAGACCGAAATCGGGTCCACCAGTTCCGACGGCGCATAGGTCGCGCCGCAGGACTCGCAGCTGTCTCCATATTGATCGGTCGCGCCGCAGCGAGGACAGGTGCCGCGCACGAAACGGTCGGGCAGGAACATGCCTTCCTTTTCGTCATAGGCCTGGCGGATGGTCCGGCTCTGCAAATGCCCACCGCTCTGCAGGCGCCCGTAGATCAGGTTGACCAGCTCCCGATTCTCGCTCGAATGGGTGCTGCCAAAATTGTCGAAGCGGATGTGGAAGGCGGCGAAATCTTCCTGGAAGCGTCGGTGGTAGTGTTCGATGATCTCTTCCGCCGGGATCCCGTCCTTGCGCGCGCGGATCATGATCGGCGTGCCATGGGCATCGCTGGCGCAGACGAACAGGCAATCGTTGCCGAGCATGCGCTGGAAGCGCACCCAGATGTCGGTCTGGATGTACTCCACCAGATGCCCCATATGGGCCAGGCCATTGGCATAGGGCAGGGCGGCGGTGACGAGGATACGACGGCTGTCGGTCATGCTACGGGATCGGCTGCGGGCGACGCAGCATTATCGCACAGGGCCCGGCCCGACACAGGCATCACCAGGCCACTGCGGCGATTCAGGTCTCTTCGGCGTGCTGGCGGAAGCGGTCCTTGGAAATGGCGCGCTCGTAGGCTTCGCGACCGCTGATAAAGCGCCGATTGAGCAGGCTCTGCAGGGCGCCATCCATGGCCACCATGCCGACTTTCGCGCCGGACTGCATCGCGCTCTCGAGCTGATCCAGCTTGCCTTGGCGTAGCAGGTTGCTGACCGCGGGGGTGTTGATCATCACCTCGAAGGCCGGCACGCGCCCGTCGCCGGTCTTGTTCCTGCAAAGTTGCTGCGAGATGACGCCGCGCAGCGAGGTCGACAACATGGTGCGGATATGGGACTGACGTTCCGCGGGGAATGCATTGACGACGCGGTCCACCGTTTGCGCGGCGCCGTTGGTGTGCAGGGTGCCCATGACCAGGATGCCCATCTCGGCCGCCGTAATCGCAGTACTCATGGTCTCGAGATCGCGCAACTCGCCGACCAGGATCACGTCCGGATCCTCGCGCAAGGCAGAATGCAGGGCATCGGAGAAGCTGTTGCAGTGCAGGCCGACCTCGCGTTGGCTGACCAGGCAATTGCGCCGCGGATGGACGAACTCGATCGGATCCTCGATGGTGAGGATATGGCCCTTCATGCGTCGGTTGATGTCATCCAGCATCGCCGCGAGCGTGGTCGATTTGCCCGAACCGGTCTTGCCGGTGACCAGGATCAGACCCGATGTCTCCTTGCACAGACGGGAGAAAACTTCCGGCAGCCCCAGTTCCTCGATCGTCTTGGCCGTGGTCGGGATCGCCCGCATGATGGCGCCGAGACCGCCCAGATGACGGAATACGTTAACCCTGAAACGAGCCAGGTCCTCTACCTCATGGGCGAAGTCGGCCTGGTCATGCTTATTCAGGGCGGTGGTCGCAGCAGGCGGCACGATCTGCCCGAGCTCTTGCTGTAACTTGTCCGGTTCCAGCGGGCTGTCGCGCACGCTCATCAGTTCACCGTTGATCCGCATCCGTGGCGGATCGCCGGCGATCAGATGCAGGTCAGAACCGTTGCGCCGTACCAGCTGCATCAGCAGTTCGTCGAGCAGGGTCACGCGGGCTTACCTCCGGTCTGTCTTGCGGCGTGCGTCATCAGTCCATATCCAGCTTGGGCAGGATGCTGGTATCGGTCACGAAACGGGTGAACTTCTTCTTGTCCGCGGCAAAACGATAGGCGTCATCCGGATCGATTTCCTTGGCTTGGATCGCGTCCAGCAAACCCTGATCCATCAGCTGCATGCCCTCGGCCTTGCCGGTCTGTAACTGAGACGGGATCAGGTGCACCTGATCGGACAGGATCAGCTTGGAGACCGCCTTGTTGTGCAACATCACCTCGAACACCGCCCTGCGGCCGCGGCCATCTGCGGTCTTGGTCAGCACCTGGGTGATGACGCCGTTGAGGCTGTGGGCGAGGAAGGTCTTGGCCTGGCCCCGTTCGGCGGCGGGCAGGGCATCGATGATCCGGTCCAGCGTCTTCACCGCGCTCGTGGTATGCAGGGTTCCGAGGACCAGGTGCCCGGTCTCGGCGGCGGTCATGGCCATGCGGATGGTCTCGGTATCGCGCATCTCGCCGACCAGGATCACGTCGGGATCCTGGCGCATGGCGGCGCGCACGGCATCGGCGAAGGTCGAGAAATGGGTGCCGTATTCTCGCTGCACGATCTGCGACTTGCGGCTGTGATGGACAAACTCGATCGGGTCCTCGAGGCTGATGATATTGAGCGCGCGGTGAGTGTTGATATTGTCCAGCATCGCCGCCAGCGTCGTGGACTTGCCGGTCCCGGTCGCGCCGGTGACCAGCAACATGCCCTGGTGGTGGTCACACAATTCCTTGACCACCTCGGGGAGTCCGAGCGCCTCGATGTTCGGGATCTCCTCCGGGATAAAACGGAATACTGCGCCGACGCCGGTCTCTTTGCGGAACAGATTGACGCGGAAGCGACCGCCATCGGTCGACATATAAGCGAAGTCCAGATCGCGCCCGCTGTTGAAATGCTCCTGCTGGGATTCCGTCATGATCTCCGCGACGTATCCCTCCAGTTCGGTATCAGAGAGCTCGCGGAACTTGATCGGCATGAGATCGCCGCGCAGCCGCAGCATCGGCGGAACGCCGACCGCAAGATGGATGTCCGAGCAGCCCTGGGCCAGACCCAGCTTGAGGAATGAATCGATGCGCGCCATGTCGCCAGCTTACTCTGAGGGCAGGTATTCGGCCATCGCTTCGTGCAACTGGACCATGGAAGAGAAGCGCTTCGCCTTGTCTACGGCCATGCACGATTTGATGATATCGGTGAGCCCCGACGGCAGCGTGGGATTGATCTCCTCGGGCGCCCTGGCCTTGCCCTGGACGTGCTGATACATCACCGACATGTGATCACCGCGCGTATACGGAGGGACACCGGTGAGCAGCTCATACATGATCACCCCGAGGCTGTAGACGTCGGCCTTTTCATCGACCGGCTTGCCGAGGATCTGCTCCGGCGCCATGTATTTGGGTGAGCCGATGACGTAACCGGTCTTGGTGAGTTGCGTATCACCGCTGCTGCGCGCCGCGGCCACGCCGAAGTCGACGATCTTCAGCAGTCCCTCATCATTGATCAGGATGTTGGCGGGCTTCAGATCGCGATGCACGATGCCGGCCAGATGTGCGACCTGCATGCCGGTCGCGATATCGCAGCCGAAACCGACTGCTTTCTCGACCGGCACCGGCTGTTCATCCTTGATCTCATCGCCCAGCGTGTGCGACGGGAAATATTCCATCGAGATGGCGTAGAGCCCGCCCATGTGCAGAAAATCGTAAATGCGGATCACGTTCTTGTGGGTGATCTTGCGTGAATAGCGCAGTTCGTGGACGAAGCGCTTCATCATCTCTTCGTCGGAGGCGACGTTGGGATTGAGGAACTTGAGGATCAGGTTCTCCTCCACCACCTCGTCGCTGACCAGCAGCACTGTGCCGAAGGCGCCTTTGCCGATCTTCTTCACGTACTTGTAGCGACCTTCGATGATATCGCCGGGCTGCAGCGCAGTGATGTCGAGCTGCTCCGGCGCTGCGCTCTCGCTACGCACGATGGCCTCGATCTGTTCGTCCTCCACCAGCATCGTGTGGTCTGGCTCAGCAAAGCGCTCCGCTTTGGCGGCCGCCTGGATCTGCGACGGGGACAGGCGTTGATCGATGGCCTTGATCGCGGCCGCGGCGGTGGCCCGCACCGACTTGTCCGGGCTCTCGCTGAGTTTGGCGATACGATCGCGCACATCCATGCCGTTTTCCGTATCAGCCAGCCGGGCAAGGGCGTTGATCGCCTCGATCTGGACCTCACGCTCGGGTCTGAGCAACAATTCCTGCAGCTTGTTGACTTGTTTCGCACCGCCGAGTTTGGCGATGCCGCGCACTGCGCTCGGGATCGAGCGGGCGTCTCCGGCTAACATCTTGGTCAGGGCCGGCAGGGCGCGGGTATCGCCGATCGACGCCAGCGCATCGGCCGCGCGCTCCCGGACCCACCAGTCCTCGTCAAGCGTAGCCTGGATCAGCGTCTTGACCGCGCGCTCGTCCTTGGTGCTGTTGAGGATCTCGATTGCGGCGCGGCGGACCTCTTCGTCCTTGTCGTTGATCAGCTCCAGCACTGCGCTGACCACCTTGGGGCCGCCGATCTTGGCCAGCGCGTCGGTCGCGCGCGCGCGCACCCACCAGTCGTCGTCGCCGAGTACCGCAAGCAGGTCCTTTATCGAGCGCGCGTCGCCGATCTCGTTGAGCACCTCGACGGCGGCGCGCCGCGTATATTCGGATTCGTCCTTCAGCGCCACCACGAGATGCTTGACCGTGTCCGGATGATTGATCCGGCAGATGATCTCCACCGCCTTGTTCTGCACATCCAGGTCCGGATCGCAGAGCAGCTTGATCAGCACCTCGATATTGGGCTTCGCGTCCATCTTGCCGATCGCGTTGATCGCCGCCTGGCGGATCAGCTTGCTGGAGTCCTCGAGCTGAGACTCCAGCGCGGCGTGGACATCGGGCCGGTCGAAACGGGACAGCATGTCGATCAGGTGTGCCTTGGCAACGACGTCCTTGCCGCCGAGACGGCTGATCAACTCAGGCACATCCTTCTCGGTGGCGGACTGCGCGACGATACGGAACAGGGTTGCCTTGTCGGCCGACTCGAGGCTGTAAGCCTGGGTCAGGATGCGCTGGGTGTCGAGACGATCCTTTTGCGCCGCAAGGGCCTCGCACAGCGCTGGGTTTGGGACGTCATCGTTCTGCAACTGGTCCACAAGACGGTTGGCATTGAAGCCACGACCCATGCCGAGAGCCCTGACCACGCTCTTGACGGTCTTCTGGTTCTCGCTGGCGAGGGCCTTGGTAACGTAGGGCAGACTCTTATCGGTAATAATTTCGGCGAGCAGCTCGACCAGCAGCTCGCTTTCATGCCGATCGGCGGTGGCCAGCGAGTCGATAATGCGGCGGATCGCCGGAGCGCCCGTCTTACGCAGCTTTTCGATGGTCTTCCCGGCCTCAGGCGAGTCGACGCTGCCGAGAGATTCCACCTTGCCAATCAATTGGCTGGCGCGAAGGCTGCCCAGAATGCTCATTCCGTGACCGATTCCTCGACTATGGGTCCGCGGCTCATCAAATTATCCCAACGCGCCAGTCACGCCGGCATCACGAGTCACGTTAAACGTAGAAATATGGGCGGAGCAAAGATGCCGCCGGGCCCGGCGTTTGTCATGGGCGGTACATTACACAACGCCCTCTCGTTCGCCAAGCAATTTGGCCGCATCGGTCAACAAAATTCCGTTAAAATGCCGAGCTTTCCACCCGTCTGATCCTACTGGAGAGCAAAAAATTGGCCGAAGACCTGATCGAGACACTGCGTGAGACCCTGGCCGTCTATACGGACCCGGATCTGCAGGCGCCGCTGGGCGAGCTCGCGCTGTTCCAGATCGAGGCGGCGGACGGCGACCGCGCCCGCGCCATCGTTGGTCTGACCTTCCCGGCCGACCGCTTCGGACCGGTGCTTGCGGCGCGCCTGAGCGAATTTCTTGCCGACAATGTGGGTCCCGAGCGTTGCAACGTGGAGGTGCACTGGGATGTGCCGACGGCGCCAGTCCAGGGCGGTAAATCACCGCTGCCGGGCGTGCGCAACGTGATCGCGGTGGCCTCGGGCAAGGGTGGCGTCGGCAAGTCCACGACTGCGGTGAACCTGGCGCTGGCGCTGGCGGCGGAGGGCGCGCGGGTAGGAATCCTGGATGCTGACATCTATGGGCCCAGCCAGCCGACCATGCTGGGCCTGGAAGGCCGCCGCCCGACATCGCCCGATGGTCGAAGTCTCGACCCGATGGTGGCGCATGGCTTGCAGTGCATGTCCATGGGATTTCTGGTCGGCGCCGATCAGCCGGTGATCTGGCGCGGGCCAATGGCGACCCAGGCGCTCAATCAGTTGTTGAATCAGACCAGCTGGGACGACGTGGACTACCTGATCGTGGATATGCCGCCCGGGACCGGTGATATCCAGCTGACGCTGTCCCAGCAGGTGCCGGTTTCCGGCGCCGTGGTCATCACCACGCCCCAGGACATCGCGCTGATCGATGCGGTAAAGGGGCTGAAGATGTTTCAGGATGTGCAGATCCCGGTACTCGGCGTGATCGAGAACATGAGCACTCACGTGTGCTCTAACTGCGGCCACGAGGAGGCGATTTTCGGCACCGGTGGTGGTGCCCGGATGTCGGAGAGTCACGGGGTGCCGCTGCTGGGCGCACTGCCGCTGGACATCCGCATCCGCGAGGAAGCCGATAGCGGCTTGCCCTCCGTCGTTGCTGACCCCGACGGCCATATCGCCAAGGCCTATATGGAGGTGGCGCGGCGCGTGGTGGCGGCGCTCTCGTTGCTGACCACGACTGTGTCCCAGGGCCCCCGCATCGTTATTGAGGATGATTGAGTGAGCATCAAATCCGACCGCTGGATACGCCGCATGGCCGAGACCCATGGCATGATCGAACCGTTCGAGCCAGGACAAGTCAGAGCCGGCAGCAAAGGTGAGCGGCTGATCAGCTACGGCACATCAAGTTACGGCTACGATGTCCGTTGCGCGCCCGAATTCAAGGTTTTCACCAACATCAACTCGGCGATCGTCGACCCCAAGGGCTTTGACGAGGACAGCTTTGTCGATATCGCCGGCGAAGTCTGCATTATCCCGCCCAATTCCTTTGCGCTGGCGCGCACCGTGGAGTATTTCCGCATCCCGCGCAGCGTACTCACGGTCTGTCTGGGCAAGTCCACCTATGCGCGCTGCGGCATCATCGTCAACGTGACTCCGCTGGAGCCGGAATGGGAAGGGCACGTGACGCTGGAATTTTCCAACACGACGCCTCTGCCCGCGCGGATTTACGCCAACGAGGGTGTAGCGCAGATGTTGTTCTTCGAGTCCGATGAGACCTGTGAGGTCTCGTACAAGGATCGTGGCGGCAAGTATCAGGGCCAGGTCGGCGTGACGCTGCCTAGGGCCTGAGCATCTCCGCCTCGTCGCGGACCACCGGCGCGGTCAACGGAGTTCCGTCGAGTTCCACACCGTCTGCCCCCAGCCGCAGCCTGCCGGCACCGAACCAGCCAATCACCTGAGGATAGAGCCGATGTTCCAGCGCCTGAATGCGCTGGTTCAGTGATGTCTCTGTGTCCTCGGGCCCGATGTCGAGTCGGGCCTGGGCGATGAGCGGTCCGCCGTCGAGCTCCTCGGTGACAAAGTGGACGCTGGTACCGTGTTGCCGCTCGCCGGCCTCCAGCACCCGTCGATGCGTGTGCAGGCCCCGATACGCGGGCAGCAGCGACGGGTGGATATTCAGCATGCGACCAGCCCATGCGCGGACCAGCGGCGCGCTCAGGATGCGCATGAACCCCGCCAGGACCACGAGACCTGGTGCCAGCTGCTCGAGCCGTCGGCCCAGCGCCTGGTCAAAGGCGTGGCGGTCGGCGAAATCCGCGGCCGGCAGGCACTCTGCCGCGACGCCTGCCTGGCGCGCCCGCTCCAGACCAAAAGCGCCGGGTACGTCGCTCAGGACTGCATGGACCCGTATCGGGATAGCACCCGCGGCGGCAGCATCGAGGATCGCCTGCAGGTTGGTGCCGCTGCCGGAGATCATTACCGCCACCGGCATGGGCGCGGATGAGGTCATCAGGCCAGTTCCACCCCGGCCTGCCCGGACTCGATCTGGCCTGCGATCCAGGCCTGTTCGCCGTGACTGTTGAGCAGATCCACAGCGCTTGAGGCAGCCTCAGCCGCAACGATCACCGCCATCCCGATGCCGCAGTTGAACGTGCGGAACAGCTCGTTGCGGTCCAGCCGGCCCTCGCGCTCGAGCCAGCCGAAAACCTCGGGCAACGGCCAGCTGTCCGTGTCGATGCGGGCGCGCAGTCCCGCTGGCAGCACCCGCGGCAGGTTTTCGAGCAGACCGCCCCCGGTGATGTGGGCCATCGCGCGGATGTCGATCGCATGGTTGAGCGCCAACAGCGGCTTGACGTAGATCCGGGTCGGCGCCAGCAGGGCTGCGCCCAGGGTAGTGTCGCCAAATGTGTCGCCGAGACCCGCGCCACTGCGCTCGAGAATCTTGCGGATCAGCGAATAGCCGTTCGAGTGGGGCCCCGATGATGCCAGCGCAATGATGGCGTCACCGTCCGCGACGCCGGAGCCGTCGATGATCGCCTGTTTCTCGACAATGCCGACGCAGAACCCGGCCAGGTCATAGTCCTCACCCTGATAAAGCCCGGGCAGTTCCGCCGTCTCGCCGCCGATCAGGGCGGCGCCGGCCTGGCGGCAGCCCTCGGCGATCCCGCCCACGACTTCGGCAGCGACGTCTACCAGCAAGCGGCCGGTCGCGTAGTAATCGAGAAAAAACAGCGGCTCCGCTCCCTGGACGACCACGTCGTTGACGCACATGCCGACCAGGTCGATACCGATGGTGTCATGCCGTCCGCACTCGATCGCCAGCTTGAGTTTTGTGCCGACACCGTCGGTGCCGGAGACCAGCACCGGCTGCCGATACCCGGCCGGCAGCTCGAACAGACCGCCAAAGCCGCCGATTCCGCTGAGTACACCGGCGCGACGGGTCGAGGCTACCGCCGGCTTGATCCGCTCGACCAGCGCATTGCCGGCGTCGATATCCACACCGGCGTCGCGGTAGGTCAAGGATGGTGCGTTGTCACTCATGGCTTGATCCACGTGGTCCTGGGGCAGGGGGCAGTATCTTTCGCGGATCCCCGGGGGCGGCTGGCCGCGGCTTATCTGTGCTATTTTACCTCACCATTTTTTTTGGAACAGGTCGCGTGGTCAGACTCCTGCCAAAGACTATCTGCGGGCTGCTCCTGGGCCTGACGCTCGGCCCCGCATGGGCGGTCGACAGCCAGCTGTTCACGGCCACGGTGCCTCTGCTCGAGGATAGCTCCGCCGCCCGGGCGGATGGCTTCCAGATGGCCATGGACGTGGTTTTGACCCGGGTCGTGGGACGACTGGATGCGCCCGCCGACCCGCAGGTCGCGGATCTGCGCCAGGGTGCCGAGCGCTATGTTCAGCAGTATCGGGTCAATCGCGACGGTATGTGGGTGGCCTTTGACGGCCAGGCCGTGCAGACGGCGCTGGCCGAGCGCGGGATGCGGATCTGGGGTGGCGAGCGGCCGCCGGTGCTGCTGGTCCTGGCCGTGGACGGAGGCGGTGGGCGCCGTTACATCCTCAGCGCAGAGGACGAGGTCAGGAATCCCGCGGCGCGGGATCTGCGCGGCAGGATGAACGGTCTGGCTGGCCTGCGCGGTCTGCCTGTGTTGTTGCCGCTGATGGATGCACAGGATCGACGCCGGCTATCGATTACGGATGCCTGGGGCGGATTTGAGCAGCCCTTGCTGGATACGGCCCAGCGCTACGGTGTCAATGCGGTATTGCTCGGGCGTTATCGCACCGATGCGCCGTTCCGGGTGCGCTGGGCGCTGTTTGAAGGTGGCCAGGCCACGCGCTGGGACGGCGGAGTCGATGACGGCATCAACCGCACCAGCGACCGCTTTGCGGCGCGTTACTCCGTCGCCACCGGTGCTGCCGTCGAGGGCGAGATCGGGGTCGCGGTAAGCGGCATCCGTAGCCTTGAGGACTACGCTCGCGTCAGTGATTATCTGGCCGGCCTGACCGCGATCGCGAGCGTGGCGCCGCGGCGTCTGGACGAGGATACGGCCGTGTTCGGTCTGCGTCTGCGCGGCAGCCTGGACAATGTGGATCGGGCGATCCGGCTCGGCGGCGTATTGCGGCCGGCCGCGGTCCCGCTGGTAACGCCCGCGGACACCGCCCCCCAGCCCGGGAGCGAGGGCGAGATCAGGCGGGTGGCACTGAGCTATCAGCTGGGACAGTGAACCCTCGCCACATCCCCAATCTGCTCTGCATACTGCGGATGGTCGCGGTCATCCCGCTGGTCTGGTTGCTGCTCGATGGCGCCTATCAATATGCGCTCGCGCTATTCTTTTTGGCCGGTTTTACCGATGGTCTTGACGGATTCCTGGCCAAGCGATTCGACTGGCGCTCCCACCTCGGTGGCATCCTCGACCCGCTCGCCGACAAACTGCTGCTGGTGTCCTCGTTTGCCGCCCTGGCCTGGATCGGGCTGGCGCCGGCATGGCTGTTTGTCGTGGTCATGGTGCGGGACCTGGTCATCGTGTCCGGCGCGTCGGCCTACCGACTGCTGATCGGACCCTTCGAGGCGAGCCCGACGCTCATCTCAAAGATCAATTCCGCAGTACAGATGCTCTATGTGCTGCTCGTGTTGGTTGCGGCCGCGGTCCCGTTCCCCGCGCGCGCGCTGCTCGACGCGATCGGATGGCTGGTGCTGGCGACGACCCTCGCATCCGGACTCCATTATGTGGCTAGCTGGGCGCAGCGCGCACGGCGTGCCCGTGACACGGCCTGAGGGCGGCGCCATGCGCCAGATCCCACTCGGCATCCGGCTCAGGGATTCCGCCGTGTTCGACACCTTCTTTGCTGGCCCCAACGCCGCCGCCCTCGACTATCTGCAGTCTCTGGCCAGCGGTTCCGCGTCCGCCGGCGCCTGGCTGTGGGGGCTGCCGAGCACCGGCAAGAGCCATCTGTTGCAAGCCGTGTGCGCCGCCGCTAACGACAGCGGATTGGAGTCGGTGTATTTGCCGATGGCCGACCTGCGCGAGATCGGCGCCGGCGCGCTGGAAGGCTGGGGCGATCAACAGTTGCTCGCGCTCGACGATTTCGATCTGGTCGCCGGGGATGAGGAATTCGAGCAGGGCGTATTCCGCTTGTTCAACGAATTGACCGAGCATCATGGCCGGATGTTGATCGCCACCACAGAGGCGCCAGCGAGTCTTGATATCCGCCTGCCCGACCTGGCCTCACGGCTGGCCGCCGGTGTGGTGTTTCAGCTGGTGCCCCTGGACGACGCGGCGCGGGTCAATGCGTTGCGGCTTCGCGCCAGCCACCGCGGTCTGCAGCTGCCCGACGAGACCGCGCAATTCCTGTTGCGACGACTGCCGCGGGATATGGCCTCGCTCTATGACTGGCTGGACCGATTGGATACCGCCTCGCTGGAAGCCAAACGACGGCTGACCGTGCCTTTTGTCCGCGACGTGCTGCGTGGCGTCGACAAGGCCTAGCGATCGACACCGACGGGCCAGCGTCTGGCGCAGTGGACCATCATCAACACGGTCAACAGCGACAGCGCCAACGCGATTGTTGCCCAGACCCGTTCCACGGGGTTGGCGGTCAGCTCGACGATGGCGAAACCGGCATAGAAGACGCCGATCATGCTGGTCCAGATGCAGGCGCCGCGGCGGCCCCGCCAAAGCAGCGGAAGCGCTGGCAGTAGCGGCAGCCACAAGATCAACACCGGCACCCAGGGCGGCACGGCGACCGGCGGCGCGACGATGCCCAACCAGACCCCCAGCCACAACATCAACGCAGCGACGCATGCGGTAGCCTGTCGCCGTCCGGGCGGAAGCGGCGGGTTCATGCCGGGCCCGCGGATTTCAGCGCCGTTGCCACCATGGCAACACGACGGCCCAGCGCCTGGCACAACTGTCGCTCAGTGTCCTGCAGCGTCGCGGAGTGCGGCTCGCCGGCGACGTGGCTGGCACCGTATGGCGTACCCCCGCTGCGGGTCTCGCGTAAGGCGCGCTCGGTAAAGGGCAATCCGACCAGCAGCATCCCGTGATGCAACAGCGGCAGCATCATCGTTAGTAACGTCGATTCCTGGCCACCATGCAGCGTTCCGGTCGAGGTGAAGACCGCCGCCGGCTTGCCGACCATGGCGCCTTCCACCCACAGCCGGCCGGAGCCGTCGAGGAACTGCTTTAGCGCCGCTGACATGTTGCCAAAACGTGTCGGGCTGCCGAGTATCAGTCCGTCGGTGTCGCGGAGTTCGTCCAGCTCCGCATAGGGCGGGCCTTCTGCGGGAATCTCGGCGGCGGTCTGTTCGCTCACGGCCGAGACCGACGGCACGGTGCGCACCACCGCCGTCGCACCGGCCACCGACTCGACGCCGCGCGCCACCTGGCGCGCCATGTTGGCGGTAGCGCCGCTGCGCGAGTAGTAAAGGACGAGGATCCGGGTCATCCGCCGATGATCTCTTCGACCCGCTCGGGCGGCCGGCCGAGTCGCGCTTTGCCGCCGGTCACCACGATCGGCCGTTCCATCAGCCGCGGATGCTCGACCATGGCCTCGATAATGCGCTCATCGTCAAACTCCTGGGCGTCGAGACCGAGCGCCCGATATTCCTCCTCGCCGGTCCGCAGCAGCTGTCGCGGGCTGATCTCCAGCATGCCGATGATCTCGCGCAGGGTCCCGGCATCCGGGGGTTCCTGCAGATATTCGATGATCTCGGGCTCGATGCCCCGCTGGCGGAGCAGGTCGAGCGTCTGTCTCGACTTCGAACAACGCGGATTATGATAGATCTTTACCTGCATGATTTTGCTCTACTTTTCTCGTATCCCGGAAATGGTTGATGCTAGCGGTAGCGGCCGCGACGGGTTATATTCGCTTTGCTTGCGTTTTCAATCCAGTCTCCGTTGGGGGTCGCTGGTGGTGCATTTAGGCCGAACAACAAGAATGATTCGAAACGGCTGGGTCGTGATCGCCGCCTCGTTGCTGCTGTCCGCCTGCGCCGGACCGCCGGTGCAGGAGATGAGCGATGCGCGTCAGGCCATTCAGGCGGCCGAGCAGGCGGGTGCCGAAGGGAAGGCGCCGATGGTCTTGCAGCAGGCCCGCGACTATATGAGCTCTGCCGAGCAGAAGCTGCAAAAGCGCGCCTACAACGGCGCCCGTGTCGATGCGAAGCTCGCCCGCGAGAAGGCCAGCCACGCTATCACCATTACGCGGCAACTATCATCGGAGCCATAGCGGCGGTCATCGCGACCGCGCTATACAGAGGCCATGAGCGATCCCGTATGTCGCCGTTGTCTGGTCTCCGGACGTGTGCAGGGCGTGTTTTTCCGCGCCAGCACCGCGCGTCGTGCCGGGTCTCTGGGCGTCAACGGCCATGCGATAAATCTCGCCGACGGACGCGTCGAAGTGCTGGCCTGGGGTGAGGCCCGGGCGGTCGAGGCCCTGTGCGACTGGCTCAGGCGCGGGCCGCGCGCGGCCCGGGTCGACGCACTGGAAATAGAAGATGCCGAGATGCCGTCTCCGGCGCGGCCGGGTTTCAGTCAGGGCTGAAGCGCCTTACTGCTGAAACCACTTCGAACTCAGCCGGCCCATCACGCGATCCGGATACCAGCGCTTGCCGCGACTGCCGTTATAGCGTGCCAGCGCCGGGGCCAGGCGACCGTCTTCCATGTCGTAGTAGTAGCGCAGGATGGTGCAGCCATAGCGCAGATTGGTGGCGATCTCAAACAGATTGTCCTCAGGACGGCCGATCTCTTTGAGCCAGAACGGCATCACCTGCATCAGGCCGCGCGCGCCGGCATGGGAAAGGGCGAAGCGGTCGAAATTGCTCTCGATGTCGATTACCGCCAGCACCAGTTCCGGCGGCAGGTCCACGCGGGCCGCCTCCTGATGGGCGGTCTTGAGGATGGCCAGACGTTCGTCGTGGTCTGGCACTTTTCTGGCCAGGCGGCCGGACATGTCGGTCAACCATACTTCCGCGTGGAAGCGATCGTCGAAACTCGGCGCTTCTCTGGCGGCGGTGATCAGACGCTGCCGCAGGGCGGGATCGATCCCGGGATCGCTGCTCGCCAATGCGGGCGTTATCAGCAGCATCCCGGCCAGAATTGTCAGCGCAATCCTCATCACGGCCTATTCCTGGTCCATCTCCGCCGCCACTTTTTCGGCCAGCGCCGATGCCAGCCCGGCGAGCGGCATGTCCTCGGATTCAGCCGCATCACGGCGACGATACTCGACCGTCCCGGCGTCGAGACCGCGCTCGCCGATGACCACCCGATGGGGGATGCCGATCAGCTCCCCGTCGGCAAACTTGACGCCGGGCCGCGCGTCCCGGTCGTCGAACAACACCTCGACGCCGGCCGACTGCAGCGCTGTGTAGAGTGTCTCGCAGGCGTCCTGAACCCGCGGCGACTTATGCAGATTGATCGGTACCAGCAGCACCGTGAATGGCGCGATCGGCGTCGGCCAGACGATGCCGCGCTCGTCGTTGTTCTGCTCGATCGCGGCGGCGACCAGGCGCGTCACGCCGATGCCATAGCAGCCCATCAGCATGGGCTGCTCGCGACCTTCGGCATCCAGCACCGTGGCGCCCATGCTTTCGCTGTATTTGCTGCCGAGCTGGAACACGTGGCCGACCTCGATGCCGCGGGCGATACGCAGCGTGCCGCGGCCGTCCGGGCTGGGATCTCCGTCCACCGCGTTGCGGATATCGGTGAACTGCGGCTCCGGCAGATCGCGCACCCAGTTGACGCCGCGCAGATGCTGATCGACGCGGTTGGCACCGCAGACGAAGTCAGCCATCGCCGAGACAGCGAGATCGGCATAGACCGGGCAATCCAGACCGACCGGTCCGAGGAACCCAGGCTCGCAGCCTGCCGCCGCCGTGATCTTGTCTGCCTCGGCCATCTTCAGCGGCGTGGCCACGCCGGGCAGGCGGGCCGCCTTGATCGGATTGAGTTCATGGTCGCCGCGGATCACCAGGGCCACCATCCCGCTTTCCACACCTTCGACCAGCAGCGTCTTGAGACACCGATCGGGACGCACATCAAGAAAATCACTGATCGCTTCGATGCTGCGGATGTCTGGTGTGGACACGGCTTCGAGTTCCGCGGCGGGCGCCGGCCGCGTCTGCGCGGGCTCGGCGCAGCTGGCCATCTCAACGTTGGCGGCATAGTCGCCGCCGTCAGCATAGGCGATGGCGTCCTCGCCGGAATCCGCCAGTACGTGGAACTCATGAGAGACGCTGCCGCCAATGGCCCCGGTATCGGCCTCGACCGCCCGGTAGCGCAGTCCGAGACGTGAACACACCGCGGCATAGGCCTGATACATGCGCTGGTAGGTCTGTTCCAGGCAGGCCTGGTCCAGGTGGAAGGAATAGGCGTCCTTCATGATGAACTCCCGCGAGCGCATGACGCCGAAGCGTGGCCGGATCTCGTCGCGGAATTTGGTCTGGATCTGATAAAAGGTGACCGGAAGCTGGCGGTAGCTGCGCAGTTCCCGGCGCGCCATATCGGTGATCACCTCCTCGTGCGTGGGCCCCAGGCAGAAACCACGATGATGGCGGTCGACAAAGCGCAACAGTTCCGGACCGAATACATCCCAGCGGCCCGACTCCTCCCACAGCTCGGCCGGTTGTACCACCGGCATCAGCATCTCAAACGCGCCCGCGGCGTCCATCTCCTCGCGCACGATGCGTTCGACCTTGCGCAACACGCGCAGCCCCAGCGGCAGCCACGAGTAGAGCCCGGACGCCAGCCGCCGTATCATTCCGGCCCTCAGCATCAGCTGCTGGCTGACCACTTCGGCACTGGCCGGGACCTCTTTGAGGGTCATCAGGGGATAGCGGGAAAGACGCATGGAGTGTCCTGTGCCGGTACTGGCTGTCATTTGCGGAGCGCGCAGAGGCGCCTATTGTAAGCCCAACGTGCTGATTTTGTACCGGATGCAGGTCCCGTCGCAGCGCCGCCGAGGAGATCGACAATGCGCACCTTTTACGATCAGGATGTCGACCCTGAGATCTTGCGGCGTCGTCGCGTGGCCATCGTCGGCTTTGGCGCCCAGGGCCGTGCCCATGCGCTGAATCTGCGCGACTCCGGGATAGACGTCCGGGTCGCGTTGCGCGAAGACTCAGCATCCCGTGCTGCCTGTGCGGGCGCAGGCCTGGCCGTGAGCACGCCGGAACAGGCCGCTGAAGACTGCGATGTGCTGGTGCTGCTGGTCCCCGACGAGACCCAGCCGCAGGTCTATGAGCGGGCTCTGGCGCCGCGTCTCAAGACTGGCGCGGCGCTGCTTTTCGCCCATGGCTACAACATCCATTTCGAACGCCTGCGTCCACGCCCGGACCTGGATGTGCTGATGGTCGCCCCGCTCGGGATCGGCGATCAGGTCCGCGCCACTTACGCAGCGGGCGCCGGCACACCGGCGCTGCTGGCTGTGCATCAGGATGTCAGCGGCGAGGCGCACGCGCTCGGTCTGTCCTACGCCGGCGCCAACGGACATGGCCGAGCCGGCATCATCGACACCAACTTCCGCGACGAGACCATCACCGATCTGTTCGCCGAGCAGGCAGTGTTGTGCGGCGGTCTGACCCACCTGATCAGCGCCGCGTTCGAGACCCTGGTGGAAGCCGGCTATCCGCAGGAGCTCGCCTATTTCAGCTGTCTGCATGAGGTAAAACTTATCGCGGACATGATCCAACGCCGGGGTATCGCCGGTATGCGTGGTTCGATCTCGAGCACCGCCGAGTTCGGCGACTACACACGCGGCCCGCGCGTGATCAACGATGCCAGCCGCGAGCAGATGCGCAAAATGCTAAAGGAAATCGAGGACGGCCGCTTCGCCGACGAACTCGACGCCGATGCCCGGTCAGGATTTCCGACCCTTGCGGCCGGCCGTGAGGCTGCGGAGTCCCACGCCATCGAGGCGGTCGGCGAGCGCCTTCGGGCGATGATGCCCTGGCTGCGCTGAGGCCGCGGCGCCCCCCGGCTGCTGGCGGCCCGGCATCGACTCGTACTAAAGTGACGGTCATGGACAACGGGCCCAAATTACCGACCCACAAGGCGTCATTGCGCAGGCGAGGCATCTATCTGCTGCCGAACCTGTTTACCACCGGCGCGTTGTTTGCCGGTTTCTTTTCGGTCGTTGCGGCCATGGACGGAAATTTCCAGAAGGCCGCCGTGGCCATCTTCGTGGCCATGGTGCTGGATGGTCTGGACGGCCGTGTTGCCCGTCTGACCAGCACCGAAAGCGATTTTGGCAAGGAGTACGACAGCCTCTCGGACATGGTCTCCTTCGGCCTTGCGCCAGCGCTCGTGGTCTATCAATGGGGCGCAACCACGCTGCTGGAATACCGCTGGATGTGGGGCAGGCTGGGCTGGCTGGCCGCGTTCTTTTATGCCGTGTGCGCCGCGATGCGGCTGGCGCGCTATAACTCGCGGGTCGGTATCGCCGACAAAGACTTTTTCGAAGGACTGCCGAGTCCGTCCGGGGCGGCCCTGGTGGGTGGCACCGTATGGCTGGCCGCCGAGTATGGACTGGCCGGCTGGTGGGGCTTTGCCATCACCTTCACCGTCACTGCTGCCGCCGGCGCGCTGATGGTCAGCAACTTCGATTATTACAGCGGCCGTGACGTCAACCTGGGGCGTCATATCTCCTTCCCCTATTTGTTGCTGATCCCGGCCGTATTCATGCTTATCTCGCTGGATCCACCGATCGTGCTGTTCTCACTGTTTGTCGTCTACACCGTGTCCGGACCGGTGGTAACGGTATGGCGCCGATTGCGCGCCCGACGAATCGGTGAGAGCAGGGATCGGAAAGCCGCCTGAGTCCGGCTGCCTCCGCCATGGACGCCCGACGTATCCATTATCTCCGCGCCATGGGTGTTACGCCCTGGATCTCGCGCACCGCGGCCGAGCCCGAGCCGGCGCCGCTCACCGCGGACGGGCCCGAGCCAGTGCCGCTTACCCGGCGGGCCGGGTCCGGGTCAACGAGTCAAGACCCGCTGGCTCTCGACGGGATGGACCTTGATGCACTGCGCGCGAGCGTAGCCGGGTGCCGCCGGTGTCCCCTGCACGAGAGCCGCACCCAGACCGTATTCGGGGTCGGCGCAGCCGCGGCAGATCTGCTGATTGTCGGCGAGGCGCCGGGCGCCGAGGAGGACCGCCGCGGCGAGCCGTTCGTGGGCCGTGCCGGACAATTGCTCGACGCCATGCTGGCCGCGGTCAAACAAACCCGGACCACCGCCTATATCGCTAATGTGCTCAAGTGCCGCCCGCCGAATAATCGTGACCCGTCCGCGGAGGAGGCGGCATGCTGTGCGCCCTATCTGCAGCGCCAGATCGAACTGATCCAGCCTCGTGTGATCCTCGCGGTGGGGCGCGTCGCCGCCCACCGGTTGTTGGAGGAGGACCTGCCGCTCGGGCGCATGCGTGGCCGTCTGCACACATACGGAGCGCAGCGCATACCGTTGGTGGTGACCTATCATCCGGCCTATCTGCTGCGGCGACCATCCGAGAAGGCCAAGGTGTGGCAGGACCTGCTGCTGGCCATGAGTGTCTTCGACGGAGCCGGGCAGTGAGCGCCAGACCCGAGCTACCGCCACTGCCGATCCGCCCGATGGGCGAGTACGACCTGCCTGAGGTGGCGGCCATCGAGCAGGATGTCTACGCGTTTCCGTGGTCGCATGCGATATTCAAGGACTGTCTGCGCGTTGGCTATTGCGCCGTGGTGCTGGAGAGCGACGAAGGTATCCGCGGCTATGCGGTGATGTCCTGCGCCGTTGGCGAGGCCCATCTGCTCAATATCTGCATCCACCCTACGTGGCACGGCTGCGGCATCGGACGTCAGCTGCTCGACTGGCTGTTCCAGGAGGCCCGCTGCCTGGGCGCGCGGCGGATTTTCCTCGAGGTAAGGCCGTCGAACACTGCCGCCTTGCAGCTTTACGAATCTGCCGGCTTCGCCCGCATCGGTCTGCGCAAGGCCTATTACCGGGGCGAGAATGGTCGGGAGGACGCGATCGTACTGGAGCACCGCCTGGATCCTGCGTGATGCTGCGGGTGCTATCGGCGCTGGGTTAGAATGAGCGGCTTTGACACCATGCCGGCGTCTGCTCAGCCCGGATAGCGACAGGACCATGAACACGATTCCCGAAGCCGCCTCAGGGCGGCGCACGTTTGCCATCATCTCCCATCCGGACGCGGGCAAGACGACGCTGACCGAGAAGCTTCTGTTATTCGGTGGCGCAATCACTGTGGCCGGCTCGGTCAAGGGACGCAAGGCGTCGCGTCATGCGACGTCCGACTGGATGGCGATGGAGCAGGAGCGCGGCATCTCCGTCACTTCATCGGTGATGCAGTTCGAGTTCGATGGCCGCACCGTCAATCTCCTGGATACGCCCGGACACGGTGATTTCTCCGAAGACACCTATCGCACGCTGACTGCGGTGGACTCGGCGCTCATGGTCATCGACTGTGCCAAGGGCGTGGAGGAGCGCACGGTCAAGCTGATGGAAGTGTGCCGGATGCGAGATACGCCCATCATCACGTTTATCAACAAGCTCGACCGTGATGGCCGTGAGCCGCTGGATCTGCTCGACGAGATCGAGAAGGTGCTCGGTATCCAGTGCACACCGATCACCTGGCCCATCGGCATGGGGCGCGAGCTGCGCGGCATCTATCATCTGCTGGAAGATCGGGTTTATGTCTATCGTCCCGGCGAAAAAGGCGCGCTCGGTGAGACCGTCACCATTGACGATGTCCGCGGCGCCGAGGCGGCAGCCCTGCTCGGGGAGCGTCACCAGGAGTTCTGTGAGGAAGTGGAGCTGGTGCGAGGCGCGTGTAATCCGCTGGACCTGGAGGCGTATCTCGCCGGGCGCCAGACACCGGTTTTCTTCGGTTCGGCGATCAACACCTTCGGCGTGCGCGAACTGCTCTCCGCGTTCGTCGAGTGGGCGCCGGCACCGCGCGCGCGTGTCGCCCTCGAGCGGATCGTGGTGCCCGAGGAGGACGCTTTTTCCGGGTTCGTTTTCAAGATCCAGGCCAATATGGATCCGGCCCACCGTGACCGGATCGCGTTCCTGCGGATCTGTTCCGGGCACTACAACCCGGGCATGAAAATGACGCACGTCCGCACGGGTAAGGAGCTGCGGGTCGCCGACGCATTGACCTTTCTCGCTTCGGACCGGCAGCAGGCTGAAGACGCCTGCGCCGGAGACATTATCGGGCTGCAAAGGCGCGGCACCATCAACGGCGGCGATACCTTCACCCAGGGCGAACGGCTGCAGTTCACCGGCGTGCCGAACTTCGCGCCGGAGATCTTTCGCCGCGCAGTGTTGCGCGATCCGTTGAAGATGAAGGCCCTGCAGAAGGGGCTCAACCAGTTGTGCGAGGAGGGTGCGACGCAGCTGTTCCGACCGCTGCGGAACAACGATCTGATCCTCGGCGCCGTGGGCCCGCTGCAGTTCGAGGTGGTCGCCTTCCGCCTGCGCTCCGAGTACGGGGTCGAGTGCAAATTCGAGTCGGTACAGGTGGCCACCGCGCGCTGGATCTATGCTGACGATGAGCGCCGCCTGAGTGAATTCGAGCGCAAGGCCCATGACCATCTGGCCCGCGACCACGGTGACTGCCTGGTCTATATCGCGCCGACCCGGGTCAACCTGTCGCTGACCGAGGAGCGATGGCCCGAGATCGCGTTCCGCGCCACCCGTGAGCAGCTCGCCGCCTAGTAGCTGCGGTGGATAAACATGCTCCGGTATAGTGGGCGCGCCCGCGGCTGATTGCCGCATTCATCGCGAGCGGCGGTTATGAAAAAAGTCTTGCTGAGCAAGCCGGTTTTGTCCTGGGCGCTATACGACTGGGCCAATTCCGCCTTTGCCACCACCGTGATGGCGGGGTTCTTCCCGGTCTTCTTCAGCACGCTCAGCGGTGACATCAGCGCCAAGGACTCACAATTCTGGTTCAATATGACCCTGGCGGGCTCCAGCGTACTGGTCGCGATATCGGCGCCGCTATTGGGCGCCATCGCCGATCGCGGCGGCAATCGCAAACGGTTCCTGGTCACCTTCGCGATGCTGGGCGTGGTCATGTCGGCGGGCCTGGCCTGGGTACACGCCGGTCAGTGGTGGGTCGGGCTGCTGCTGTACGGCCTCGGCACCATCGGCTTCTCCGGCGCCAACGTGTTCTACGATTCCATGATCGTCGATGTCTCCGACGAAGAGGATTTCGACGTGGTATCCGCGTTCGGCTACGCCATGGGCTATGTCGGTGGCGGCCTGTTGTTCACGCTGAATGTGCTGATGGCGCAAAAGCCGGAGATGTTCGGTCTGGCTGATGCGGGCGCGGCGGTAAAAGCGTCGTTTGTCAGCGTGGCAGCATGGTGGGCCTTGTTCACGCTGCCGTTGCTATTTGGCGTCAAAGAGACACCCACCGAGAACAAGGCGAGCCGCTGGCAGGCGGTGCGGGAGGGTATGGCTCAGCTGATGGGCACCTTCCGCGAGATCCGTCAGCTGCGCGTGTTGCTGATATTCCTGGTCGGTTACTGGCTGTATATCGACGGCGTCAATACGGTGATCAAGACCGCGGTGTTCTTCGGCGATCGGGTCCTCGGTCTGGACCAGGGCAGTCTTGTATTGGCGCTGTTGTTGACACAATTTGTCGCCTTCCCGGCCGCGCTCGGATTCGGCTGGCTGGGCAAGCGCATCGGACCAAGACCGGCGATCCTGATCGGGCTGGCGGTCTATATCGCCGCCCTGTTCTACGCCTGGCACTGGCTGAAGGACAGCGGAGATTTCTACAATCTCGCCATCGCGATCGGGCTGGTACAGGGCGGCGTGCAGAGCCTCAGCCGATCGCTGTATGCGCGGCTGATCCCCAAGTCAAAGACCGCGGAATTCTTCGGCTTTTTCAATATGGTCGGCAAGTTTGCCGCGATACTCGGCCCGCTGCTGATGGCGCTGGTCGTGGTCCTCGGCGCCGATGAGAGGGACAGCATCCTCGCGCTGACCCTGCTATTCGTGGTGGGTGGGCTGTTGCTGTGGCGGGTCGATGTGGCGGCAGGCAGCCGCGCGGCGGCCGAGATGGACCGCACCTAGGGCCGGAAGCCCCGCAACAGACGCTGCATCTTTAATAATTCCGTTTCGCTGGCGTCTGGTTCATAACGCAGACGGACATAGCTGCGGGTGATCGAGCGAATGGCACCGGCGTAGGCCGGCAGCGCGCGCTCGGCCCGATCAGCCAGCACCAGCGGGCCTTCCCATGGCGCTCGCTGGACGCCGCGCCGGGCGAGCCGTTCCAGATAGCGGCGATACAAACGTTGTACCTGGTCCCGGGCCGGCGGGCGGTATCGCCAGGCCGTCCAGGCTGCGACCCCGGCCAGCAGCACGATAACGCTCACGCCGAGCACCGCCGTCAGCGAGCGCCAGTCCGGGTTGCCGAACCCGAGAGATCGCAACAAGGCGATCTGACGATCGGGCCCGTAAGCCAGCACCCACTCGTTCCAGGCACTGTCCAGCGCGTCCCAGCGCTGCTGTAGCATCACCAGCAGCGGCAATGAGCGCATAAATCGGCCGGGCACCAGATCACTGTCAGGCAGCGCATCGGCCAGGCTGCGCTCGATCCGATACGGCGCCACCGCGGCGGTCGGGTCGACGCGGACCCATCCTGCCCTGGGCAGCCACACTTCGGTCCAGGCGTGGGCGTCCGACTGGCGCACCGTCATCCGGTTATTGAGCGGATTCAGCTCACCGCCCTGGTAACCGGTCACCACCCGCGCGGGTATGCCGCCGGCGCGCATCAACACGGCGAACGCCGAAGCAAAGTGCTCGCAAAAACCGCGCCGGGTATCGAACAGGAACGCGTCCACCGGGTCACTGCCGCGCAGCGCCGGCGGCCGTAGGGTGTAGACATACGGCTCCAGCGTGAAACGATCCAGCACCGCCTGGACGTAGTCGCCATCGCCGCTATGCTGGCCCCGCAGCGTCGCCGCCAGCGCCAGCGCGCGCGGGTTGCGTTCGGCCGGCAGAGAGAGGTTCATCGCCCTCTCGCGCTCGCTGATCGCGGCGCCGGCCAGGGCGTCCGGATACGACACCACCGAGTACCCGGTCAGCTGTTCTATCGGCCGCCGTGCCAGCAGCTGATAGTCCGACGACAGATAGGCGCCGGATAGCGACCATTCACCCGGATAGTCGAGCGCCAGCAACCAGGGCCGGCTGCTCGGCTCCAGCGTGACCTGGTAACGCAGCTGCGGACCGGATCGCGGTACCTCCAGGGGCCGCCAGGGCCGGCTGCCGGGCTCGCGCCAGCTGGCGCCGTCGAACACATGCAGCACCGGGCCCCGCCAGTAGCGCTCGATAGCTGGCGGTGCGGGGCCGTCGAAAGAGGCACGGAAAGCGACCGCATCGGAGAGGCTCAGCGCATTGACGCTGCCGGGCGTCATCACGTCATCCAGCCCGCTGATGCCGCCACCGCGCGTCGGCATCGCCCAAAATGGCCCTGGCACCCGCGGGAACAACAGGAACAGGATGAGCATCAGCGGCAGCGACAGCAGCAGCATCGACGCCACCATGCGCGCAGCTCTCGGCGCCGGGATCGACGGTCCCTGCCGCACCGTCTGCATCAGCGTGGTAGTGCTAAGCCACACCGCCACGATCATAAAGGGCAGCGTCCACATGCTCGGCTCGTAGAGCAGCTGCGCCATGATCAGGAAATAACTGATGAACATCAGCACCTGGTAGTCGCGTCTGCGCCAGGTTTCCAGCAGCTTCATGTCCATCATGACCACGAGCAATGCGCTACCGGCTTCGATCCCGTTGACGGTGCCGTAGGTCCCCACCACCGCGATAAATCCGGCGATGGCCATCAGCAGGCGCAGCAGTTGCCACGGGGCTTTCCATCCGCGCACCGCCGCGAGCATGCGCCAGCCGATGCAGGCCAGCGTGAGCAGGCTGACCCATGCCGGCATGCGCGGCAGATGCGGCGCCACGCTGACGCTGAGTGCGGCGGCAGTCCAGCCCAGGCGCCGCAGATGCTCGCCGGGGTTAATCACTGGCCGGCTCGACCTGGTCCACATTCGATTCATAGAAGGCGAGGGTGCTGAGACAGTGATGCCGATGACTGGCGCTGATGGCCGGCGGGATCTCCGTCCCCGGCACCCGCAGACCATAAGCCTGGCCGTGCCCATGTGCATCGACGATCCAGCGGGTCAGCCGTGACAGCCGCTGTTCCACATCCAGACCGTCCAGCATCGCCCAATCCAGCCAGTGGGTGCTCACGTCGGTACCGGCGAATTGCTTGACCAGCAGATCCCCGCCCTTGGCCGCGGCCTTCCACGCCACGTGCCTCGGTGAGTCACCGGGCCGGAAATTGCGCAGTCCGGCAAAATCCTCTTCGCCCCGCTGCTGATCCTGGGCGCCGCCGGTGTCCGTGTGGTGTGGCGGTGGCGGATCGGCCGGGCCACCGGGATGCGGATAGACGACGCCGAAGGTATCCGGATGCAGCCAGGTCCAGCAGCGGAACAGCCCAAACGGGAACCCGGTCGCCAGGTTGATTCGGCTGAGGCGCAGTACGCCCCGCTTGCGGGTCTCGACCGGCACACTGATCGTGCTCGACTCCCCCGGCTCCAAGTCCACCGGCGGCGCCGGATGACCGTGGCTGGTGACCAACAGCTCATAGCGCGGGCTCCTGGAAAGATTCTCCAGACACAGCTCCAGCCGGGCATCTTCCCCGGCAAAAGCAGGGCGCAGACGGATGCTGCGGATCACCAGCCCGGCGAGATTTTGATGACACCAGTGCATGGCGACCATCCCCAGTCCGGCGAGCAGAAAGGTGAGGGCGAATCCCATGCTGCTGTTGTAGTTCATCGACGCCAGCAGCATCGCAAACAGGACCAGGCCGAAGCCGATGCCGAGTCCGGAAGGGATGATGTAGATGCGTCGCCGGTGCAGAGTGACCGGGTCCGGGTCCTTGCCCTGGCGGCGCAAGGCCCATTCACGTAGCGCTTGCCGGGCAAGGCGTGTTGGTGATCGCAGCAGCGCCGGCAGCTTCGCCATCAGGGGACCGGAACAGCCTCCAACAGCCGTTCACCGAGCGCTTCTGCATCCTGGAGCGTGAGCTCCTGGCGCGGTTTCAGTCGATGTCCGACGACTGCCGGCAGTACGGCCTGGATATCCTCAGGCAGGACTGCTTTGCGTCGATGCAGCATTGCCCAGGCCTGGGCAGCATGCACCAGCGACAGCGCCGCCCGCGGCGACAATCCGACTTCGTAATCCGCATCCTCGCGCGTGTGACGCACTAGTGCCTGCACATAGTCGAGCAGCGCTTCGGAGGTGAACACTTCAGTGACGTGTTCCTGCAGACGCAGCAGCGTATCGACGTTAGTGACCGGTTCCGTGGCCAGCAGCAGGCTGCGGCGGTCCTGCCCCTTGAGCAGCTCACGCTCCAGCGCCGGACCCGGATAACCGATGCGGATGCGCATCAGGAAACGGTCGAGCTGGGACTCCGGCAGCGGGAACGTGCCGATCTGATAGGTCGGGTTTTGTGTGGCGACGACAAAAAACGGACGCGGCAGCGGCAGGGTCTCACCGTCCGCCGACACCTGGCCTTCTTCCATCGCTTCGAGCAGAGCGCTCTGTGTCTTTGGCGTGGCGCGGTTGACCTCGTCAGCCAGCACCAGCTGCGAGAACACCGGCCCGGGATGGAAGCGGAAGGTGCTGCGTTCGCGATCGTAGACCGACACACCGGTGATATCGGCGGGCAACAGGTCGCTGGTGAATTGTATGCGTTGGTAGGACAAGCCGAGGATCCGCGCCAGCGCGTGAGCCAGCGTGGTCTTGCCGACGCCGGGGATGTCCTCGATCAGCAGATGGCCGCCAGCCAGCAGACAGGCCATGCTCAACCTGACCTGAATCGCCTTGCCGAGGATAATCTGGTTGAGATCCTGCAGCGCCCGGTCGACCAGCTGCAGGTCATCGTGCAGCTCGGCGCTGCGTAGGGTCTTGACGTCGGTGCTATGCATCCGTTTCCTCTTTGCGCTCAGGCCAGGGCGCGCATCACCTCGAGTTGTTGATCGATCTTGCCTATGGCGTCAGTAAAGTCCAGCACCCGCTGCCGTTCCTTGGCGACCACTTCTGCGGGCGCATTGCTGACAAAATTCTGATTGGCCAGTTTTTTCTCGGCCTTGCCGAGGTCTGCCAGCAGCTTCTCCCGCTGCCGGTCCAGTCGATCCCGCTCGGCGGACACGTCGATCAGACCCTCCATCGGGACCAGGATGCGCATCCCGCCCAGCAGCACGGCCGCCGCAGGGGGCGGTGTCTCGTCGTCGCCGAGCAGTCGGATGTCCTGCAGCCGCACCATGCGGGTCAGGAAGCGGCCATGCAGCTCGGCATACCGCCGGTCGCGCTCACTGGCCTCTTGTAGCATCACCGGCAGCGCCCGCCCCGGAGAGATATTCATCTCGCCGCGCACCTGGCGGATACCGAGCACAAAGCCCTTGATCCAGTCCAGTTCCCGCTCGGCCGCTGCATCCTCGGGCCAGGTACCGGCTTCCGGATAAGCCTGGCGCATGATGCTCGCGCCGGAGACACCGGCCAGCGGGGCCACCCGTTGCCAGATCTCCTCAGTGATAAACGGCATGATCGGGTGCATCAGACGCAACAGGGCTTCCAGCACCTCGACCAGCGTGCGCCGGGTCGCCCGGCGTTCGGCTGCGCTGCTGTCCTCGGATTGCAGGATCGGCTTGGACAGCTCCAGATACCAGTCACAGAACTCGTTCCAGGTGAAGTCATAGAGAGCGCGGGCGGCCAGATCCAGACGGTAGCCGGCAAAGGCCTGGTCGACTTCGCGGGCGGTGAGGCCGAGCCTCGAGCGGATCCATCGATCGGCCAGGCTGAATTCCATTTCGCCATCGGGCCCGCAATCCTCGCCTTCGGTATTCATCAGGACGTAGCGAGCCGCGTTCCAGATCTTGTTGCAGAAATTACGATACCCCTCGACCCGACCGAGGTCGAAGCGGATATCCCGCGCGGTGGTCGCGAGGGCGGCGAAGGTAAAGCGCAGGGCGTCGGTGCCGAAAGCCGGGATGCCGCCGGGGAAATGCCGCCGCGTTGACTTCTCGATCCGTTGGCGCAGATGCGGCTGCATCAGGCCGCTGGTGCGCTTGGCTACCAACGGCTCGAGCTCGATGCCATCGATCAGATCGAGCGGGTCGAGGACGTTACCCTTGGACTTGGACATCTTCTGTCCGTCCTGATCGCGGATGAGGCCATGGATATAGACCTCCCGGAATGGCACGTCACCCATGAATTTTTGTCCTAACATGATCATCCGGGCGACCCAGAAGAAGATGATGTCGAAGCCGGTCACCAGCACGCTGGTCGGGTAGTAGCGCTCGAGTTCTCCGGTCTGCTCCGGCCAGCCCAGCGTCGAGAACGGCCATAGCGCGGACGAGAACCAGGTATCGAGCACGTCCTCATCCCGGCGCAACGTCACCGCGTGACCATGGCGTGCCTGAGCCAGCTCGGCCGCGGTCTGCTCGTCCCGGGCGACGTAGATCTCGCCGTCCTCGTCGTACCATGCCGGTATGCGGTGGCCCCACCAGAGCTGCCGGCTGATACACCAGTCCTGGATATTGTTCATCCACTCGAAATAGGTCTTGGACCAGTTCTCCGGTACAAAGCGCACGCGGCCGTCATTGACCGCTGCGATGGCGGGTTCGGCCAGCGGTTTGATGTTCACATACCACTGGTCGGTCAGGTAGGGCTCCACGACCGCGCCGCTGCGATCGCCGCGCGGGACCATCAGCTTGTGGTCTTCAATCTTCTCTACCAGACCCAGAGCCTGCAGATCGGCCACGACCCGTTCGCGTGCGACGAAGCGGTCCAGCCCGCGGTAGGCGTCCGGCACCGCGTCGTTCAGCCGCGCATCGATATCGAGGATGTTGATCTTGTCGAGACCATGGCGTTCGCCGATCTCGTACGCTCGGCCAGCGGCAGCCGAAGCTGCTTGCCGAGCAGATGGCGATAACGCGGGTCCTCGGGATGCACCGCCACGGCGGTATCGCCGAGCATGGTCTCCGGGCGGGTGGTGGCGACCACCAGGGATCCCTCGCCATCGGCCAGCGGATAGCGGAAATGCCACAGATGGCCATTCTCTTCCGCCGACAGCACCTCAAGGTCCGAGACCGCGGTGTGCAGGACCGGATCCCAGTTGACCAGGCGCTTGCCGCGGTAGATCAGGCCTTCATCGAACAAGCGCACAAACACTTCGGTCACGGCCTGCGACAGGCCTTCGTCCATGGTGAAACGCTCGCGTGACCAGTCCAGCGACGCGCCCAGGCGCCGCAACTGCTGCTGGATCTTTCCGCCGGATTGTTCCTTCCAGCGCCAGACTTCCTCGACAAAGGCCTCGCGGCCGATCCCGGTGCGGGTCTTGTCGGCGGCTTCGAGTCGCCGCTCCACCACCATCTGGGTGGCAATGCCGGCATGGTCGGTGCCGGGTTGCCAGAGCGTGTTGAAGCCCCGCATCCGGTGGAGACGGGTGAGGGCGTCCATGATCGTGTCCTGGAACGCGTGACCCATATGCAGGGTGCCGGTCACGTTGGGGGGCGGGATCATGATGCAATACGCCGGCCCATCGCCGCCGGCGGCAAAACAACCGTGTTGTTCCCAGAATGCGTAGAGCCGTTCCTCTATCTTTTCCGGGCTGTAGGTCTTGTCCATCGGGATCCTTCCGCCAACGTGGCGCCGGCGGGGATTATAACGGAGCGGGAGTGCCGCTGGCGGGATCAATCCTGAGGATCGAAATGATCACGTAGTGCCTGCTCGAGCATATCGGGCAGCTGCTCGCGCAGCCGTGAGGACACCTTTTCGAACAGGGCGGTTTCCAGTTCGCTGAGAGATTCTTCGAGCAGGCGCTCGGTCAGATCGCGCGTCATCACCGCCAGCCGGGAGCGCAGAACCAGAAGCGCCTCGTCGCTGAGGCCCGTCGGCGCGGCCGTTTGCGGAGCGTGAGCCTCGGTCAGCGTTGGCGTTTCGGCCGCGCCCGGTCCGGCAGCCATGGCGCTGGTGAGCACCGGCACCACGCCGCTGACGTCAGCCGCCGCGGTCAGCACCGGGACGGGGGCCGGGTCCTGGTCGTCTTTATCGCTCATCTGCGTTGCTCAAAGCCGATGCGTATTGAGGCTATAGCCGCGATCACGATAGAACCGGAAGCGGTCCCGAGCCAGGGCACGGTCCTCATTTTCTCCCGAAACGATCTCCGCCACCCGCTCGAAACGGCTGAAGAACAATGGCACCTCCGCACCGAGATTGATCAGCAGATCCGTATGGTCTGCCGGCGCCTCATCGTGGCCCAGCAGCACCGGGGTGCGGCCAGCGGGATCGGTGCTGGCAGCGTCCGCGTTCGGCATATGTGGCAGGAAGCTGCCGTCCCGGTAGGTCCACATCATTTCGTCGAGCCGGGCCGTCGCCGCTGCAGACCGGGTATGGACGTAGATCGCATGGCCGAGGCGCAGGGCCTTTTCTGCCAGCCGGCAGGCAAAGACCGAGCGCTGCTGGTCGGAACCCTGACTCAGTACGTAGAAATCGACCCGGGTCATCCGGTCCCGGCGCGGCTGAGCAGGAACTGTACCAGCAGCCCCACCGGCCGGCCGGTGGCGCCTTTGGCGCGGCCGGATCGCCAGGCGGTTCCGGCGATATCGAGATGGGCCCAGCTCAGACCTTCGGTAAAGCGCGACAGGAAGCAGGCGGCCGTCACCGCGCCGCCCTCGCGACCGGCGACATTGGCAAAATCGGCGAAGTTACTCCGCAGTTCCTTGTTGTAGTCCTCTTCGACCGGCATCCGCCAGGCGCGGTCCTGCGCTTGTTCACCCGCTGCCAGCAGCTCCGCCGCGAGCTTGTCGTCTTTCGACATCAGACCGGTGAGGTGGTGACCCAGCGCGATCACGCAGGCGCCGGTCAGCGTGGCCACATCGACCACGGCCGCCGGCTTGTAGCGACGCGCGTAGGTGAGCGCGTCGCACAGGATCAGCCGGCCCTCGGCGTCCGTGTTGAGGATCTCGATGGTCTTGCCGGACATGCTGCGCACCACGTCGCCGGGGCGGGTGGCGGTGCCGGAGGGCATGTTTTCGCAGGCCGGAATAATCGCAACCACGTTGATCGGCGGGCGCAATTGAGCAATCGCGGTCATGGTCCCAAGCACACCGGCCGCCCCGCCCATATCGAACTTCATCTCGTCCATCCCGGGCGGTGGTTTGAGGCAGATGCCACCGGTGTCAAAGGTCACGCCCTTGCCAACCAGCGCCACGGGCGCGCTGGATTTGGCGCCTTTGCCTTTGTACTCCAGCACGATCAGCTTGGCCGGTTCGACGGCGCCGGCGGTAACCGACAGCAGGGATCCCATTTTCAGCTTGCGCATCTCTGCTTCGCCGAGGATCTTTACCTTCATTGCCTTGTCGCCGGCAGCGAGCTTGCGGGCGAAGTTCGCCAGGTGGGTCGGAGTGCAGTGATTCGCCGGCAGGTTCGCCAGTTCGCGCGCGGCCGCGCTGCCTGCTGCGATGGCGCTGGCGTGCTCGAGACCGCGCTTGGCATGCCGTCTGTCGGTGGTGCTATCCACCATCATGCCGAAACGCTTTAACTTGGGCGCAGGCCGCTTGGTGCCTGTTTTCAGGAGATCAAAGCGGTAGAACGCGCCGGCCAGCGCTTCGCCTCCATGGCGGGCGATGGTATAGGCGTCAACGTCCTTGCAGCTCAGCAGGGATATCGCGTCGGCGGCGCCGACCGCGGCGAGTTCCACAGCCGCGGCTGTGGTCGCGCTGCGCAGACTCTTGATCGAGAAAGCAGCCGGCTTGCCGCAGCCGACGAGGAGCAAGCGATGGGCCGCAAGACCCCGGGGATCGGTGACCATCAAGGTGCCTCCCGGCTCTTTGGGCAGGTCGCCCCGGCGTCCGAGTTCGCGCAGCAAGCCCTTGCTGGCCTTGTCGATCTGTTGGCCGCGCTCATCCAGTTTGCCGTCCGCGAAGACGCCGAGGATCAGGCAGCCCGTCTTGAAACTCCCCGGTTGGCCACTGCGCACAAAAAAATCCATCTATTGCTCCTTGAGTCCCGCATCCCTGTGCGGACGATATGGCCGCGGTTTGAGGCCGTGCCGAATCTGGATTAACTTAGCGCCAAAGAGACCGGCACCGGGACCGGAACGTCCGGGCATTTACCGTCCAATCGTGCGCCGTAAAAGGCGCTAGTCTATCCGAAAATCCCATATATGGCGAAGGCCAGTCAGCGGGGAACAGTGGCCGGCATCATCGACCGTTATGTCATCCGAGAGGTCCTGCGCACGGCCGGCGGCGTCACTTTGGTGTTGCTGCTGATCCTGGTCGGCAACCAGTTTACGCGGGTGCTCGCGCGCGCCGCGGCCGACCGCCTGCCCAAGGAGCATGTGTTCCAGCTTTTGGGTCTGACCTCGCTGAACTATCTCACGGTGCTGCTGCCGCTGGCGCTGTTCTTTTCAGTCATCCTCGCCCTTGGCCGTATGTATCAGCACAGTGAGATGGACGCCCTCGGCGCCTGTGGCATAGGTCCGCTGCGCCTGTACCGGCCGCTGGGATGGGTGGGGTTGATCGTTGCGGCGCTCGCCGCGTTGCTGGCTTTCCAGATCGGTCCATGGGTCAACTCCCGCATCCATCTGCTCAAGCTGGAGGCGCAACGCCAGATGCAGGTGGCGCCAGTGGAGCCCGGCCGCTTTCGCAGCACCGCGGACGGCAATCTGGTTTTTTACGCGCGTGCTGCGGATCCGGACGGTTTGCTCCGCGACGTGTTTATCCAGCTGCGTAGCGGTGAGCGGGTAGAGGTCGCGGCGGCCGAGAGCGGCCGCCAGCAGGTGTCGGCGGACGGCAGTCGCCGCGAGATCGTCCTTTATCAGGGACGCCGCTTTGTCGGTGTGCCGGGTACGCTGGATTTCATCCTGATCGATTTCGAGGAACACGGTATCCCGATCCTGCTGCCGCCGCTGGTGGTCAATCCGGAGAACCGCGAGATGCGACCGACCCGGGAGTTGATGAGGACCGATAGCCCACGCGATCGTGCCGAGCTGCACTGGCGCATCGCGGCGCCGGTGTCGCTGCTGGTGTTGCTGGTGGTGGCGGTGCCGCTCGCCCGGAGCAGTCATCGCGACAGTCGTTTCGCGCGGCTCGGGCTGGCGATACTGGTCTATCTGCTCTACAGCAATCTGCTCGGTGTGGGCCGCAGTCTGCTGGAGCGCGGCGCGGTACCCGGATGGTTGGGGATATGGTGGGTGCATCTGCTGCCGCTAGCGCTGGCGCTGGGCATGCTCGCGGTTCAGCTCCGGGCGTGGCCGAGGCGGCGGGCGAGAGCATGATGCTGCTGGATCGCTATCTGTTCGGAGCTATCGCCCGCGCCACGCTGATCGTGATGCTGGTGCTGTTGGCATTGATCGGTTTCGTCAATCTCGCCGCCCAGCTCGATGATGTCGGCGTGGGCCGCTTTGGTGTTACCGACGCGATCCTTGTGGTGGTCCTCACCTTCCCCACCAATGCGTTCGATGTCTTCCCCATGGCAGTGCTGCTCGGCTCGATGCTGGGTCTGGGCACGCTCGCGAATCGCAGCGAGCTGGTAGTGATCAGGGCAGCGGGTGTCAGCACCGTGCGTCTGGCGCTGGCGATGTTTGTGACCGGTTGCGTGCTCGCGCTGGCGGCCGGGGTGCTAGGCGAGATCGTGGGTCCGCCCGCTGAGCGCTTCAAGCAGGAGTACAAAGCGGAACTGAAACAGGGCACACCCGGTACCAGCCGCCTGGCCGGCACCTGGCTGCGCGATGGTCCCCGCATCCTCAATATTCTCCAGGTGCAGGACCCGAGCAGCCTCGCCGGCGTGTTCAGCTTCGAGTTCGATGAAACGGGACAGCTGCGATCCATCGGCCACGCGCGCAGCGGGCGCAAGCTGGATGGCGACACCTGGCGGCTGGAGGACTTCGTCTCGACCCGCGTGGACGGCGAGGTCGCCGTCATCGATCTCGCCGCGCCGCGGATGATGGAGACGCAGTTGGCTCCCGAGGTGCTGGAGGTATCCATCGTCGAACCCAGCCGCCTGTCGACGCCGAGCCTGAGCGAGTACATCGATTACCTGCGCGCCAACGATCTGGCGGCGGAACGCTACGAACTTGCGCTGTGGTCGCGCTGGGCCAACGCCTGTGCGGTCATCCTGATGGTGTTGTTGGCGCTGCCGTTCGTATTCGGTCCGCTGCGCAGTGGCGGTAACGGTGTGCGCATGGTGATCGGCGTACTGATCGGCGTGACCTATTTTCTCGCCACCGGCGCGCTCACCAACAGTGCTGCGGTTTACGATATGTCGCCGCTGCTGGCGGCCTGGCTGCCGCTGCTGTTGCTGAGCGCCGCGGCCGCTGCCGGGCTCGCGCGGATCCGCTAACGCTGGCGCGGTTTGGGCGGAAGCAGCACGACCCGGGTTCCGCTGAGACGGTCGTGCCAGGCCAGGCCGCGACGGTCGAACAAGATCCACAGATAGCCGAGACCCGCGGGCAGCGCCGAGAGGCAGGCCGCGGCCAGACGCCCGACGGCTCGAGCCGGACTTACGGCCTCGCCACGACCCGCATCGCCGATCAGCTGCAGACGCCAGGCGCGCATGCCGATGGTCTGGCCGCCGCGCACCCAGAAGCCGCAGAAGAAACCGCTGGTGACGAGTATCAGCAAGGCGCGGAACCACCACGTCCCGGCGTCGATGGCGACGCCTCCGGTGACCGTGAGCGCGGCGAAGCCGGTGAGCATCAACAGCGCGGTGACCACCAGCAGATCGTAGGCCATCGCGCCGAGACGGCGCAAAAAGCCCGCGCTGGGCAACGCAAGGGTGTCAGCTGTCGATTCCTGTTCGAGCACCGGCTCAGCTTAGCCGCCGCCTCGGGGCGCGGCTACCGGCGGCGGCGTTGTCGCCAGGCGCCAATCAACAGAAACGGCAACAACCACAACACCAGCCCACCGCCACCACCGCCGCCACCGTTTGCAGGCGGGGGTGCCGGCGCCTGGGCCGAGCTACAGCCAACATCGCGGCTGGCTGGCGGTGTCGCGTTCTCGTCACTGGCAACGTAGACCACGATCTTGCAGTCGCGACCGCCGACATCATTGGCATTGCCGTCCTCATCCTCGTAGCCGATCCAGCGGCCGCCCGCCCAGTCCACACGGCTGGTCGGATCACCGTCGAGCGCGGCCATCACGATGTCCAGGGTCTCAATGACGAGGACACCTGGCACTGCGGCGGCGGCGGGCAAGTCCTGGGGTACCGTGAAAGCCACCGACAGCGCATCGTCCCGGTAACGCAAAAAACCGCTCCCAGCGCCGCCAGGGGTGTCGAGCCAGTTGCTCCCGCTGCCGCTGATAGGGATATCCGAGCCGGCACCAGTGAGCGTCGGGAATTGCAGCCTGAGGTTCGGAAACGCCGCCGTCGACTGGCCAGGATAATTGCTGACTGCGCCGGCCGGGTCGCGCCAGCGCATTGGCCGGTTAAAGGCCAGCCACAGCCGGTAGGCGCGTCCGGTCACCAGCGCCTGGTCCGTGCTCACGTCCAGGCGACGACCGTCGCCGTCTGCCACCCAGCTGGCCGCGTAGCGCAGTTCGCCGCTGGCCTGGTCGCGGATTTCGACCGCCTGTACGCGTGGTGCGTCGGTCTGGCGATAGAGTCCGGCCAGCACCATCGACGCCACTTCGTCGCGCATCCGCGCAACCTGATCGTCTGGCAAAACGAAACCGCTGTGACCGTGATTGGTGCCACCGTAATCGACGCCACCGCTCAACGGCTCGATCTCCAGCGTCCAGGCCGGGATCTGAAACGTGCGGGCGAAATAGTCCGAGGTCAGCCCGATGCCGGAACCGGATTCGGCGCCATAGCGGTATTTGTTGCCGAGCACCGCACGCATGCGCCCCACCAGGTTGGCGGTGATCTGGTCACGGCGGCCGTTGCCGGTCAGCGGCGTAAAAAAGATCTGCGAGAAGGAGTGGACGTCGGAAAAGAAGCGCAGCCGCGTCACTGGCGCCAGGTCCGAGGCGGCTACCAGGGCCTGGATCTCCGGCTCGCTCTGTGCGGCCGGGCCGCGGTAGACCAGGCTGACGGGATTGTTGCTGGAACCGCCGTTCAGGCCCCAGCCGCGCGGGCTGTTCCGGTTCAGATCGACGCCGAAGAAATTATCAGTGGTGGCGTCGATATCCTCGTCTACCGGCACACCGCCTGGACTCTGCATGTTCTTGCGCCGCATGCGGCCGTCGCGTGGTTGTCTTTCCGCGCCGGTAAAGCGATCCGGGTAGCGCTGTGTCTGGGTGAATCCGTCCACGTTGAGTACCGGCACGATGAGGACCGACAGGTTTTCACTCAGATACTGGCCGAAGCCGCCATCAGCCTGGATTTCGACCAGTTGCTCATAGATCTCGGTGACCGCCTCCGGCGATTGCCACTCGCGGGCGTGGATGGTGCCGTTGATCAGTGCCGCTGCCTCGCTGCCTCCGTCAGCCGTGGTCCGGTCAGCATCGCCGATGACATAGACCCAGACATCGCGGCCGGCCAGGGTCTGACCCACGACCTGGCCGGCGACGGTGGAGTTGTCGGCGTCGAGAGCCTGATGGCGTTCGAACAGGCTCTGGTAACTGCGGAATCCGTCCACCGGCGTCAGTGAGTCCACCGGCAACGGCACGTCGTAGCCCAGTGCCACATTGTTGCCGGTGTTGTCACTACGCGTATAACGGAATTGCGCGTCGCGGCAGGACGGATCCGTGGGATTGGAAATCGTGCCGAAGTTGTCGAACTGGCACGCAGCCTGCGCCATCGGCAGGCCGAGCGACAGCGCCAACGTGGCCAGCAAACCGCGCATCATTGGCGTAGCCACGACGGGACTTCGGCGAGCAGCGACGTGGGTGTCTCCGGACCCCGCGCGAAGGCCCTGAGGTGATCCCTGGATCTTTCGTTGTCGGTCAGCCGCAAGGCGAGGAGGGCGCGGCGGCGCTGCAACTCATCGTCGCTGTTGCGCAGCAGCCCGGCGAGTTCGTCGATGATCCCTGGGTCGTTGCCACGCGCGAGCGCGGCCGCGGCGCTGGCGCCGTGGGGCCCATCCAGCGCGTCAAACAGCAGGCGGCGTGCCGACGTATCGGTTGTGGCCAGGGGCGCGATCTTGAGCAGCGCAGCGGACGCGGTGGCGTCACGCTCGGCGGCGGCGGCGAGTATTGTCAGTGTTGCGGGCGACCCGCCTGCGGGATCGATTGTGGCAAGCGCACGCAGTGCCTCCTGCGGTGGCGCATCCAGGATCACTGCCTCAAGCAAGGCCTCGTCACCGCTGGCCAGCGCCACCACGCGGGCCAGCCCGGCCACGGGTGCTCCGGCAGTGAGACGGCGCTCGAGGTCATCGGCGTAAACCGCCACGCGTTCGGGCGTTGCCGCCGCGAACGCTTCTTCGAAGCCCTGCCGTTCGGTCGCCGAGCCGCTGATGTAACGGTCGACCACGGCGGTATCGGCGCGGCCGATCGCCGCGGCGGCGGTCTTGCGCGCCGTGGTCTCCTGCCAGCGTTGCTCTACAAAGCGTGCGGCGGCGGCCACGTCATAGGCCGGGAAGCGCTCCGGGTGCCCGTGTTCGTATTCAGTGATCCAGGTCTTCGTCTGATAGCCGGACAGGGATCTGATCTCGGTTTCGATGTCCGACTGCGGCGTCAGCGTGGCCAGCTCAAGCACGGTCGCGCGCAGCAGCCGCTCCCGGGCCGCGTCATCGAGCGCCGCATCGGACTTTAATTGCCGGAGATGTGCCGCCAGGCCCTGCGTGTCCGACGCAGCGACCAGCGCGGCGGACTTTCTTGCCATCTGTTCATAACGCCCGCCACTAGTGGCCTTGGCGGCCTTGGCCGCTTCGGTCCTCTTGGCGCCCGGCGCGGCAGCGACTGTCGTCGACCACGCGACGCAGAGCGCGAAGACAAAAACACCGAAAGTTACGCCAGTTCGTCGTCGACTCATTCTGCCCCCGTTGTCTGACTGGTGTCATTCAGACTAGCGGTGATCGCCCATCGCGTAATGCCGCAGCGCAAAAGTCTTGTGGTGCCGTGGCCTGCAAGGGTTTTGACCGGAATGCCTGCTGCGGGTTCAGCGGGGGCACGGCAACAGACGGCGAGCGGTCGGTCCGCCAGGAACACGCTGTGGGCAATCCGGCCAAAACTGCAAAAGACCTGACAGGATCGGGCAATACGCGACCACTCAGACTGAGCACAATACGTCCCTGACTCGCTCATGGGTCTCCCCAGTACGCCTAGCGGACTCCAAAGAAGCCGCGGCGTAATTTTTGCCCGGCCTTGCGCCGGGTTTTTTTTGTCCGCGCAGGCCAAAGTGGCGCGTTGCAGGCAACTGCAAAAATTTTGGCGTGAACTGCCAATAAACGACGGTCCGCGATTATTAGACTGGCGTCAGCTCAATCAAGGTTTGGAGTGAGTCATGGACGTCTTCTTGGCCTGCGGCGCGTTGCTGCTGTTGTATTTCCTGTTTTTCGGCTTGTTCCGTCGCAGCCATCTGGCGACCGTGACCGTGTTCGCCCTGTTCTTCTCCGGGTACGCGTTCCTGGAAGCGACCGGCTGGGTCGCAGCCACATCGGGAATCGTTGCGCTGCCGCTGCTGTTTTTCGCGATTTTGGCCGCCAGCAACGTCGATACGGAATAGGTGGCAGCAGGCGCCGACCCCCATCAGGTCAGCAGAGCCGCGGGGCGGCGACGGGGCGGGGATGGTACTCCGTAGGGGATTCGAACCCCTGTTACCGGCGTGAGAGGCCAGCGTCCTAACCACTAGACGAACGGAGCACAGTTTTCCCGGAGGAGCCGCGGCGGTCGGAAGCTCTTTGGAAGATTCAGGCCGGGGGGTCCCGAGGGGCGTGATATTATAGCGGCCGCTCAAATTTGCTCAAGCGCGTCACTATTTGAATCACACAGTCCCCAGTACCCGGCACGCAGGTCCGGTCATCGTCCCCCGGCCCGACCATAACGTCTCCCGGTCCCAGATCTCCAAGAATGCCCTCCGGGTCCTTTATCGTCTGAAGGAATCCGGCTACAAGGCCTTCCTGGTCGGCGGTGGCGTGCGCGATCTGCTGCTCGGGCGTGAACCCAAGGACTTCGACATCGTCACTGACGCGCTGCCCGAGGACGTCCGACGTCTGTTCCGCAACAGCCGTCTGATCGGACGCAGATTCCGCCTGGCGCATGTGCACTTTGGCCGCGAGATCATCGAAGTGGCGACTTTCCGCGCCACCCGGGATATGGAGATCGACGAGCAGCTCGACCGCAAGACCGATGCCGGTGGACGCATCCTCAGAGACAATGTCTACGGCGATATAGACGAGGATGTCTGGCGTCGGGACTTCACCTGCAACGCGCTCTATTACAACATCGCCGATTTCTCGATCTGGGACTATGCCGGCGGCGTGCAGGACATCCTCGACGGCACCATGCGCCTGCTTGGCGAGCCTGAGGAACGCTATCGGGAAGACCCGGTCAGGATGCTGCGCGCGGTGCGCTTTGCGGCCAAGCTCGGATTCCGTTTTGACCCGGCGACCGAAGCGCCGCTGTTAACGCTCGGGGATCTGCTGGCCGAGGTGCCCGCGGCACGCTTGTTCGATGAATCGCTGAAGCTGTTCCTGTCGGGCACTGCGGTGCAGTCCTATGAGCTGCTGAGGCATTACGGTCTGTTCCGCCACCTGTTCCCGGCTACCGACCGGGCGCTGGACCAGGAGGAAAACGACAGTTTCCGCTCGCTGCTGCTCAAGGCCCTTGAGAATACCGATGAACGTGTGGCCAGTGGTCAACCGGTTACGCCCATGTTCCTGCTCGGCGTGTTCCTCTGGCAGCCGGCTGAGAAACTCGCGGCGACGCTGCGCGAGTCCGGTGATGCGCCGATGCAAGCCATGATCGAAGCCTGCGACACTGTGCTCCGCGCCCAGCAGCAGCACGTATCCATCCCGCGACGCTTCGGTACACCGATGCGCGAGATGATGGTGATGCAACTGCGCATGCGTAACCATCACGGGCGGCGTGCGCTCAGGCTGGTCGAGCACCCGCGGTTTCGCGCCGGGTTCGATTTCCTGCGTCTGCGCGTGGCCGCCGGCGACGAGACGCCGGATGTCCTCGAATTCTGGGAACGTCTGGAATCGATGGATCCCGAACACCGCAGGGCGGCGGTGGCTCCGAAACGCGGAGAGCGCGGCCCGCGCCGGCGGCCGCGACGGCGCAAGAAGAAACCTACCTGAAGCCGTTGTCCGTGGAGCACTGGACCCCTGTCTTCGTCGGTCTCGGCAGCAACCTCGACCAGCCGGTCCGACAGATCCAGGCGGCCTTCGTGGCGCTGTCCCAGCTTGAGCAATGCCGCTTGCTGGCCCGCTCGCCGCTGTTTCGATCCGCGCCCATGGGTCCTCAGGATCAGCCCTGGTATGTGAACGCGGTCGCCGGTTTGCTCACCCGGCTCGACCCGCACCGGCTGCTCGACGAGCTGCAGGCGCTGGAGCACAGCTTTGGCCGCAGCCGCGCCCGCGAGCGCTGGGGTCCGCGCACCCTGGACCTGGACTTGCTGTTGTTCGGCCGGCAGGTCATCGACGATGCGCGGCTGGTCATTCCTCACCCAGGGCTGACAGAGAGGAACTTCGTCGTCTACCCTCTGCTGCGTATAGCGCCGGATCTGACGCTCCCGGACGGACGCCGACTGGCCAGTATCCGGGACCAGCTACGCAGTGACGGGCTGGAAGAGATAATGTCCACAGAACTGAGCGGGGATCGTCCGACTTGAGCCAGCCGCCGCGCTATATCGTCTTTGAAGGCCCGATCGGTGTCGGCAAGACCAGTCTCGCCCGGCGCGTCGCGACGGCGCTGGAATACGAGCTGGTGCTGGAGAAGGCAGAAGAGAATCCGTTCCTCGAGCGCTTCTATCGGGATCCGGTCAATGCCGCGTTGCCGACCCAGCTGCACTTCCTGTTCCAGCGCGCGCAGCAGATCCAGTCGCTGCGCCAGAGCGATATGTTTGCGCCCGCGCGGGTCGCCGACTTCTTGCTCGACAAGGACCGGCTGTTCGCGCAGCTGACCCTCGGTGACGAGGAGTATCGGCTCTACGAGCAGGTCTATCAGCAGCTGTCTCTCGACGCTCCGGTGCCGGATCTTGTGGTCTATCTGCAGGCGCCGGCCGAGACGCTGCTGGAGCGTGTGCGCCGTCGCGGCATCGAATACGAGCAGCGCATCCAGCAGGATTATCTGCAGCGCCTCGGCGACGCCTATCTGCGTTTTTTCCACCGTTATGACCGCTCGCCGCTGCTGATCGTCAATGCCGCATCAATAGACCCGGCGCACAGCACTGCGGATTTCCAGCAGCTGCTGGATCGCATATTGGTGGCGCGTAGCGGACGCCATTATTTCAATCCGGTTCCTTTCGTTCCGGCCTGAGGGCCGCGTTGATGTTTGTCCACCGCTAGTCCATCCTGATCCACTTCCCGATTCAGAGTCCCCGTCATGTCGCTATACAGCCACCTGCAGGCGCGCAGCCCGACCGAGAAACCGGTGACGATCTCGACCCTCGCCGAGATGAAAGCCGCCGGCGAGCCGATCGCGTGTCTGACCGCCTACGACGCCAGTTTTGCCGCGCTGGTCGATGACGCCGGCGTCGATCTCGTGCTGGTCGGAGATTCCCTCGGCATGGTGGTGCAGGGACACGACACCACGGTGCCGGTGTCGATGCAGGACATGGTCTACCACACGCGCTGCGTCTCGCGCGGACTGCACCGCGGATTCCTGGTCGCCGACATGCCCTTCGCCAGCTATGCGCTGCCTGAGCAGGCGCTGGCCAATGCGGCGCGGCTGATGCAGGAGGGTGGCGCCAAGATGGTCAAGCTCGAGGGCGGCATGCTCCAGGTGCGCACGGTCGAGTTCCTGGCCGGCCGCGATATCCCGGTCTGTGCCCACATCGGCCTGACGCCGCAGTCGGTGCACAAACTCGGCGGCTTCAAGGTCCAGGGCCGCGAAGAAGCGGCGGCCCGGCGCATGATCGAAGAGGCGAGGGCGCTGGAGGATGCTGGCGCCGATATCGTGTTGCTTGAGTGCGTGCCAGCAGATCTCGGCGCGCAAGTGCGCGCGGCGGTTAAGGTCCCGGTTGTGGGTATCGGCGCAGGACCCGAGGTGGACGGCCAGATCCTGGTTCTTTACGACATCATCGGGCTTACGCCCGGACGCATGCCGCGTTTCGTGAAGAATTACATGGACCAGGCGGCCACCCCGCTGGAGGCGGTCGCCGCCTATGTGGCGGAGGTCAAGAATCGTTCCTACCCGGCCGCGGCACACTGCTTCACCTGAGACCGTCGCAACAGATCGGATCCAAGTCATGTTTGTCGTGCCGGATGTAAATGATCTCAGAACGCGGATCGCCCGCTGGAAAGCGACCGGCGAACGGGTCGCTCTCGTACCGACCATGGGCAACCTCCATGATGGTCACATGAGCCTGGTGCGAGTCGCTCGCGCCAACGCGGACCGGGTCGTGGTCAGTGTATTCGTCAACCCGATGCAATTCGCCCCCGGGGAGGACTACGAGTCCTACCCGCGCACCGAACAGGATGACCGTGACCGACTCGTCGATGAGGGCGTGGATGCGCTGTTTCTGCCCGCTACCGAAGAGATCTATCCGGGCGGCACCGGGTCTGTCACTTATGTCGAGGTGCCGGGCCTCTCGGAGATCCTCTGCGGCAGCTTCCGCGATGGCCATTTCCGTGGCGTCGCCACCATCGTTACCAAGCTGTTCAATCTGGTGGGCCCCGATGTGGCGGTGTTTGGCGAAAAGGATTACCAGCAGCTGCTGGTAATCCGCCGCCTGGCGCATGATCTGTGCTTTCCGGTCGAGGTGATCAGCGCGCCGACCCATCGCGAGCCCGACGGCCTGGCGATGAGCTCGCGCAATCGGTATCTGGACCCCCATGAGCGTGCCGCTGCGCCGGCCCTGTTCCAGGCTCTGCGTCAGACTGCCGCCGCGCTGGCGATCGGCGTCGGCGAGTTCGAACAGCTCGCCAGTCAGGGCGCCGCGATGCTGGAATCGGCGGGGATGCGTCCGGACTATTTCGAAATCCGCGACGCCGAGACGCTCGGAGATCCGCTGCCAGGGCGCGATTGTGTCGTCATGGCCGCGGCCTGGCTCGGGCGCGCGCGTCTGATCGATAATCTGCGCGTCACTGTGCCGGGCTAGGACGCTCCGGCCACCCGATGCTGGTCCAGAGCCCAGGCCACATGCTCCCGGACCAGGGCCGATGGATGATCGCGGCGCGCCATCAGCGCCTTGCGCACCTGCGGCGTAGCGGGTGCGTTGCCCAGCGCTACGGCGATATTGCGTAGCCATCGCTCGTGACCGATCCGGCGGATCGCGCTGCCGGCGGTGCGCTGCAGGAACTCTCCCTCGCTCCAGCCAAACAGCTCGATCAGCCCGGTCTTGTCCAGCCCGTGTCGGATCGCGAAATCGGGCTCCACGCTCAGCTCGGCGAACTTGTTCCAGGGGCACACCAGCTGGCAATCGTCGCAGCCGTAGATACGGTTACCGATCGCTTTGCGGAACACCTCGGGGATCGAACCCCGGTGCTCGATGGTGAGATAGGAGATGCAGCGCCGGGCGTCGAGCTCCCATGGCCCGACGATGGCCTGGGTCGGACACACATCGATACACGCGGTGCAGCTGCCGCAGTGCTCGGATGCGGGTGCGTCGGCGGGCAGCGGCAGGTCGATGTACAGCTCGCCGAGAAAGAACCAGGAGCCGGCGCGGCGGTGGATCAGGTTGGTGTGTTTGCCGATCCAGCCCAATCCTGCATTGCGTGCCAGCGCTTTCTCCAGTACCGGCGCGCTGTCGACAAAGGCCCGATAACCGAAGCCGCCGATCTGCGTCTCTATCCGCTCGGCCAGCCGCTGCAGGCGGCGACGCAGCACCTTGTGGTAATCGCGGCCGAGGGCATAGCGGGAGACAAAGCCGAGGGCGGGATCGTCGATCACTGACCAGGCATCGCGCGCGGCAGGGGGCAGGTAGTCCATGCGCGCGGAGATCACAGACACGGTGCCGGGGCGCAGCGCAGCGGGGCGACTGCGGCGTTTCCCGTGGCGAGCCATATAGTCCATGTCGCCGTGGCGGCCGGCGTCCAGCCAGCGCTGGAGGCGCGTCTCGTCCTCGCTCAGGTCCGTGCCGGTGATGCCGACTTGCTGAAAGCCCAGCTCCCGGCCCCAGGTCTTGATCTGGATGGCGAGATTCTCGAGTCGCGGATCGGCTTGAGCATCATTCACTGGGCAGCGTCGCGTGTTGGCGTGTGGCGTATCGGAGCGTCGGGTGTGGGTTGTGGTTTCCCGCCAAGTATAATCACAGGCATGAGTGGTTTGCCCATCAGTCTCTACGCAGCGGCAGGCGTCCGTGAGCTGGATCGGCGCACGATCGAGGAGTTCGGCGTGCCCGGTTATCGCCTGATGTGCAGGGCGGGTACCGCGACTTTCGGGGCACTGGCCCGGCGTTGGCCCGAGCTGCCGCTGAGCGTGGTTTGCGGCGCTGGAAACAATGCGGGCGATGGTTATGTGATTGCGCGGCTGGCCCGCGAGGCGGGCCGACCGGTCGCGGTCTTCGCGCTGGTGGACCCGGCGCGCCTCGGTGGCGATGCCCTCAAGGCCGCCCGCGGGTACGCCGACGCGGGTGGCGAGGTGTCGCCCTGGACCGGCGCGCTGGAGGGCGCTGAGTCAATCATCGTCGATGCACTGCTCGGCACTGGTCTGGATCGGGACCTTGGTGGCCGTTTCGCGGAGGCGGTGGCGGCGATTAATGCGGCGCCCGGGCCGGTGGTGGCGGTAGATATTCCCAGCGGTCTGCATGCAGACACCGGCAAGGTGATGGGGAACGGCGTGACCGCGGATCTCACCGTCACTTTTGTCGGCATGAAGACCGGGCTGCTGACCGGGCGCGGTCCTGCCTTGTGCGGCGAACTCTTGTTCGACGATCTCGGCGCCCCGGATCAGGCCAGCGAGGGGGTGCCGCTCAAGGCGAGGAGGATCAGTAGTGCGGAAATCCGGTGCTGTCTGCCGCCGCGGCCGGCGGACGCCCACAAGGGGCTGTCAGGCCATGTGCTGGTCGTCGGCGGCGGACCCGGTATGCCTGGCGCGGCCAGACTTGCGGGGGAGGCGGCATTGCGGGCCGGGGCCGGACTGGTCTCGGTAGCCACCCTCCCGGAACATGTGGCCGCGATAGCGGCGGGCAGACCGGAGCTGATGTGTGCCGGTGTTCGCGATGGCGCCGCGCTGGCGCCGCTGCTCGAGCGGGCCTCGGTCATCGCGCTGGGTCCAGGTCTGGGCCAAAGCGAATGGTCCAGGGACGTGGCCGCCGCCGTCCTGGACAGTGGCTTGCCGATCGTGCTGGACGCGGACGGACTCAATATCCTGGCTGCGGCGCGACGGCGACGAGAGCACTGGGTCCTGACGCCCCATCCCGGCGAGGCGGCGCGTCTGCTGGATCTGGACACGGCAGCTGTCCAGGCAGACCGGTTTGCCGCGGTGGCGCGGCTTGCGAACACCTATGGGGGCACAGCGGTGCTCAAGGGCGCCGGCACCCTGGTTCAGACCGATGGCGAGACGCCCTGGCTCTGCGCGGCCGGCAATCCGGGTATGGCGGTCGCGGGGATGGGTGATGTGTTGACCGGCACGATCGCCGGGGTGGCAGCCCAGTGCGGCGACCTGGGTCAGGCGGCCTGCTGCGGAGTCTGGATCCACGCGCGGGCTGGCGATATCGCGGCCGGCGCATACCCGCGCGGCATGCTCGCCTCGGATCTGTTCGAATCGATCCGACAGCAGGCCAATCCCGCATGACCGACAGGATGCTGACCGACGCCGGGGCCACCGAGCGCCTCGGCGCTGATCTGGCGGGCGCGTTGCGTGACCGGCCGGGTCCCTGGTTGATCGCGCTGGAGGGCTCGCTGGGCGCCGGCAAGACGACAATGGCGCGCGGATTTCTGCGCGCGCTTGGCCATGCCGGCCGGGTGCCAAGCCCGACCTACACCCTGGTCGAGCCATATGACATATCCGGTCGCGAGGTGCTGCATATGGATCTCTATCGGCTGGCAGACGCGGGGGAACTCGAGTACCTGGGTTTCCGCGATGCGTTCGATGGCGACGCAATGGTGCTGGTGGAATGGCCCGAGCGCGCCGGCGAGCGCATGCCGCCGGCGGATATCCGGGTGTCGCTGAGCGTCGCCGGCGAAGGTCGTACAGCCAGGCTGTCCACCGAGACGACGCGCGGAGCGGAGGTCCTTGCGGCTTTGGCCTCAAGCCACCGGGGCGCCAAGCGGACCAATTAAGGTCATAGGCCAACTACACGCCCCAAGCCCCTAATTTTTTTAGGAGAATCTTGCGCTGCAGGGGCGGCTATGGTTAAAGTTGATCCTTGAAAAACACAATAAGTCCGGGATTGGCTTGATTCTTTGCCCGGATAGCGTGGGGAAACGCGAGGGGAAATGTCTACCTGGTCTGTAAAAATGGCCGCGGTGACGGCGGCGCTGGTTCTGGTCGCTGCTGCCGCGATCGGCGCCAGCAGCGACGGCGTCAACAAGATCCGGATCGCCGCTGCCAGCGGTGCCACCCGGGTCGTGCTCGACCTCAAGCGCCCGGTCAGCCACACGGTCTTCACCCTGTCCAACCCGGCCAGGGTGGTCGTCGATCTGCACGCCACGACGATCGATGCGACCAGCATCGGCGTCCCGGGTCCGACCGGTATCGTGCAGCGGGTACGGCTGGCCAACCGCGACAATGGCGATGCGCGCGTGGTGCTGGATCTCGCGGAACCGGCCAGGCCGCGTTCCTTCCCGGTACCGCCGGACGGCAGTAGCGGTCACCGTCTGGTGATCGACCTCGAACTCCTCCGTACCGAGCGCGTGGTCAAGGCCACACCCGGCGCGGAGCGCGGCAGGAATATCGTTGTCGCGCTGGATGCCGGTCATGGTGGCAAGGACCCTGGCGCCATCGGCCGGCGCGGCACCCGCGAAAAAGACGTCGTGCTGCAGATCGTCAGACGCGTAAAAGCTCGCATCGACCGGGAGCCGGGCATGGAGGCCTATCTGACCCGGGACGGCGATTACTTCGTGCCGTTGCGGGAACGTATCGAGCGAGCGCGGCGTCAACGCGCCGATCTCTTTGTCTCCGTCCATGCCGATGCGTTCAAGAACCAGCGGGCCAGGGGCTCATCCGTCTATGTGTTATCGCCGCGGGGCGCCTCTGACGAGGCTTCGCGCTGGCTGGCCGAACGTGAAAACGCGGCCGATCTGGTCGGCGGCGTCAGCCTCGACGACAAGGACGCGATGCTGGCGTCGGTGTTGCTGGATCTGTCGCAGACCGCGGCCATCGATGCCAGCACCAGCGTCGCCGATCAGGTGCTCACGCGACTCGGTGTCGTCGGTCGGGTTCATCGGACCAATGTCGGTCGGGCGGGCTTCCTGGTGCTGAAGTCGCCGGACATCCCTTCGATACTGGTCGAGACCGCGTTCATATCTAATCCCGCCGAAGAGAAACAGCTCAAGAACGCGAAGCATCAGGAGGCGCTTGCCGGCGCCATCGTCGACGGTGTCCGCGCCTATTTTTACGACAATCCGCCGCCCGGCACGCTGCTCGCCATCGAGGGCCCGGCGACCCGAACCGGACCGGTCGAGCACATCATCGTGCGCGGCGACACCCTGTCCGACATCGCCTCGCGCTACAACGTATCCCTGGCCGCGTTGCGCCGGCAAAACGGACTCAAGAACGACCGCATCCGTATCGGTCAGGTGCTGCAGATACCGGCCGGCGTCGGTTCCTGACACCGTCCGGCGCAGGACGCCGGCCAGACATTTCCGGTATCCTCCGCGGTTCGCCATGCCGATCCGTGAACTTCCTTCCCAACTGGTCAACCAGATCGCTGCCGGCGAGGTCGTGGAGCGGCCTGCATCGGTGCTCAAGGAACTGCTCGAAAACAGTCTCGACGCGGGTGCCCGGCGCATCCAGATCGAGGTCGAAAACGGCGGTCTGCGGCTGTGCCGGGTGCGTGACGACGGCAGCGGTATCGCCGCCGTTGAATTGCCGCTGGCGCTGGCGCGACACGCCACCAGCAAAATCGCCAGCCTGGATGATCTGGAGCGGGTGGCGACCCTGGGATTCCGCGGCGAGGCGCTGCCCAGCATCGCCTCGGTGTCCAGACTGACCCTGACCTCGCGACCGGCCGCGGCCGATGCCGGCTGGCGGCTCGAAGTCGAGGGCGGCCGCCACGACGCGGGACAGCCCGCCGCCCATCCGCCCGGCACCACCGTAGAAGTGCGTGATCTGTTCTACAACACGCCGGCCCGACGCAAGTTCATGCGCACCGAGCGCACCGAGTTCGGACATCTGGATCGCATCGCCCGTCGGGTGGCGCTGAGCCGTTTCGATGTGGCGTTCCGGCTGACGCATAACCAGCGCGCCGTGTTCGATCTGCGCCCGGCGGAGGACCAGCAAGCGATGGATCGCCGGGTGGCCGAGGTGTGCGGCGCCGCGTTTATGGAACAGGCCATGTTTATCAGCCACCAGGCGTCGGGGATGCGGCTCTGGGGCTGGCTGGGTCTGCCCACATTCTCGCGCTCCCAGGCCGACCTGCAGCACGTCTTTCTGAACGGGCGCATGGTGCGGGACAAGGTCATCAGCCACGCGGTGCGGGCCGGCTACAGTGACGTGTTGTTTCATGGCCGCCATCCGGCCTATCTGTTGTATCTGGAGATGGATCCGGCGCTGGTCGACGTCAACGCCCATCCGACCAAACACGAAGTCCGGTTCCGCGAGTCCCGCAGCGTGCACGGGTTTTTGTTCCATACCGTCGAGCAGGCGCTGGCTGGCACCCGCGCCGGTGACATGCCCCGCGCGCCAGCGGCGGCGGGTGCCGCGCCGGCGTTCGCGGCTGAGGTCAATCACGGTACGCAGCGGCCTATGCGTCTTGGCGTCTCCGAGCCCGGGGCGTTGGCGGCATTCGAGCGACTGGCTGCCGCGCCTGAGCCGGTGCCGGCGGCCGAGGGAGAGGATCTGCCGCTGGGCACCGCGCTGGGCCAGCTTCACGGCGTCTACATCCTGGCGCAAAACCAGCGCGGTCTGGTACTCGTGGATATGCACGCTGCTCACGAACGGATCGTCTACGAGGGGCTGAAACAGGCGGTAGGTGAGGGCGCCATCCGCTCACAGCCGCTGCTGGTGCCGGTCAGCGTGCGCGTCAGCGCGAGCGAAGCCGATCTGGCCGAGGAGCAGGCGGAGGCGCTGGCGAAACTCGGGTTCGAGCTGCGCCGCATGGGCGTCGATTCGCTATCGGTCAGACAGGTGCCCGCGCTGTTGCGCGAGGCTGATGCCGAGGCACTGGTCCGGGACGTGTTGTCGGATTTTGCCAGTGCGGGCGGCAGCCGCCGGGTCGAGGAGCGTATCAACGAGATGCTTTCCATGATGGCCTGTCACGGTTCGGTCCGCGCCAACCGCCGCTTGACCATTCCCGAGATGAACGCGCTGCTGCGCGATATGGAGCGGACCGAGCGCAGCGATCAGTGCAATCACGGCCGGCCCACCTGGACCCAGCTGCCGATGGAAGACCTGGACCGGCTGTTTCTCCGCGGCCGCTGATCCGTGGCCGCATCCTCCTCGTTGCCCACGGTCGTGCTGCTGATGGGGCCGACGGCGACCGGCAAGACCGAACTTGCCGCCGCGTTGTCTCAGGCCTTGCCGCTGGATGTGGTGAGCGTGGACTCGGCGATGGTCTATCGGGATATGGACATCGGCACCGCAAAACCGGATGCGGCGTTTCTGCGGCGCTGCCCGCATCGCCTGATCGACATCTGCGATCCGGCCGAGCCCTATTCGGCGGGTCGTTTTGTCAACGACGCACGCCGCGAAGTGGAGCAGATCCATGCGGCGGGCCGCATCCCATTGCTGGCCGGGGGCACCATGCTCTACTTCCGTGCGCTCCAGCAGGGGCTGGCCGATCTGCCGCAGGCGGATCCCGCCCTGCGCGCCGAGATCGACGCCGAAGCCGCCGCCGAGGGCTGGCCGGCGATGCATGAGCGTCTGCGGCGGGTCGATCCGGATGCAGCTGCCCGCATCCGCCCGCGCGACAGCCAGCGCATCCAGCGCGCGCTGGAGGTCTTTCGGCTCACCGGCGAGACATTGAGCGCCCTGCAGTCGGCGGCCACCGCGGAAGCCCCCCGCTGGTCTTATGTCAAGCTGGCGCTATGGCCTGAGGACCGGGCTGCGCTGGCGGAGCGGATCGCCGCCCGCTTCCGGCTGATGCTGCAAGCCGGATTCGAGCATGAGGTTGAAAATCTCCGCTCGCGCCCCGATCTAAATCCAGAGCTGCCGTCGATGCGGGCCGTTGGTTATCGGCAGCTCTGGGAATATCTCGATGGCCACTACGATCGTGCGGAAGCGGAACGCCGCGCGATTGTCGCGACGCGGCAACTGGCCAAGCGGCAGCTGACATGGATGAGGGCGGAGAGGGACTTATGCAGGATCGACCCGGATGTGGATAAAGCCGCTGCAGCGATCGATAATGTCCGCTCAAAAATCGCTCAGGCCGACTGACCCATATGGTAGACTCAGTCTAAATCTGGGACGCCCAGCTCGCAGGGACGGCTCTGCTCTCCCGTCGGCGGCAACCAAAACCAAATCAAAAATCTTTGCCGGAATCTCAGGAGAGGCAGATGGCCAGAGGGCAGACCTTGCAAGATCCGTTCCTCAACGCTTTACGCAGGGAGAAGGTACCGGTCTCGATCTATCTGGTGAACGGCATCAAGCTCCAGGGTCAGATCGAGTCCTTTGACCAGTTCGTCGTGCTGCTCAAGAACAGCGTCAGTCAGATGGTCTACAAACACGCCATCTCAACCGTTGTCCCCGCCCGCAATGTGCGCATCCCGCCTGCGGAAGAGACGGGAGAAAGCGAATAGGCATGCCGCGACCGCGGGAGGATTCTTGTTCGACAGGCCCAAGCTAGGCGAGCGAGCCATCCTCGTCCAGGTCGGCATCGGAAGCCGCGCACCCCAGGAGCAGATAGAGGAATTCCAGGATCTCGCCCGTTCGGCGGGCGCCCATGTGTGCGCCACGGTCACTGGCAACCGTCCGGCGCCGGACTCGCGTTTCTTTATCGGCAGCGGCAAGGTCGAGGCTCTGCGTGAGCAGGTCGAGACCGAGCAGGCAGAACTGGTACTGTTCAACCATGAGCTTTCGCCCAGCCAGGAACGCAATCTGGAAGCCGCGCTGCGCTGTCGTGTGCTCGACAGGGCGGGTCTGATCCTCGATATATTTGCCCAGCGCGCGCGCAGTTTCGAAGGCAAGCTGCAGGTGGAGCTGGCCCAGCTCGAACATCTGTCCACGCGTCTGGTCCGCGGCTGGACCCATCTGGAGCGGCAGAAGGGTGGCATCGGTCTGCGCGGGCCGGGTGAGACGCAGCTCGAGACCGACCGGCGCCTGCTCGGCCAGAGAATCCGTCAGCTCAACCGCCGGCTGCAGCGGGTCGACCAGCAGCGCGAACAAGGCCGCCGCACGCGCCGCAGGGCCGAGGTGCCGACAGTCTCTCTGGTGGGCTATACCAATGCCGGCAAGTCGACCTTGTTCAACCAGCTTACCGATGCCGGGGTGTTTGCCGCCGATCAGCTGTTCGCGACGCTCGATCCGACATTGCGCCGGCTCGAGCTCGGTGAGGGACGCCATGTCGTGCTCGCGGATACCGTCGGCTTCGTGCGCGACTTGCCGCACGAGCTGGTGGCCGCATTCCGTTCGACCCTGCAGGAGACCCGGGACGCGGCGCTGCTGTTGCATATGGTCGACGCGGCCGACCCGCATCGCGGCGATCGCATCGGCCAGGTCAATGACGTGCTGACCGAAATTGGCGCCGGTCAGGTGCGACAGATCCAGGTCTTTAACAAGATCGATCTGCTCGGCGAGTCGCCGCGGGTGATGCGCGACGAACTGGGGAACGTCAGCCGCGTCTGGCTGTCTTCTACCACTGGAGCGGGGATGGACCTGCTGGTCGACGCGATCCGCGGTGTGTTCGACGCCGATCAGGTCAGAGGACGTATCCACATGGACGCCGCAGAGGCGAAGATCCGGGCCCGGCTCTATGAGCTCGACGCGGTACTCGAGGACGCCGTTGCGGCCGATGGTGGCTGGGATATGGTGATCTCGCTACCGGAAAGGGATTTCCGCGCCATGTGCCGCCGCGAAGGGCTGGCGCCGGAGCGGCTGGTCCGCCCGCCTTGTGCCCCATCAAACACCTTTCTACAATCGCGCACCGTAGCTTGATCTGCGGGCAAAGGACGAGACAACACATTATGGCCTGGAATGAGAAGAACGGCGGCAACCCCTGGAACGACGGTGGTCAGCAGGGTCCGCCGGACCTGGACAAGGTCGTTCGCGATCTGCAACGCAAGCTCGGCGGTCTGTTCGGTGGCCGTGGCGGATCCGGATCGAGCCACGCAAAACCCAGCGGCGGAGCGGGTCTCGGCGTGATCATCGCCATCGTCGTCGTGTTGTGGAGTCTGTCGGGGATCTACAAGGTGGACGACGCCGAGCGCGGCGTGGTGATGCAATTCGGACGCTATCATTCGACCACGATGCCGGGTCTGCACTGGCACATACCGTTCCCGATACAACAGGTGGACACGGTCAATGTCGCGGCTGTCGACAGCTATAAACATCAGACCCGGATGCTCACGTCCGACGAGAATCTGGTTGTGGTGGACACCGTGGTGCAGTTCCGTCGCGGCGATCCCATCGCCTTTTTATTCAACATCCGCGACCCGGAATCGACCCTGGCCGAGGTCGCCGAGAGCGCTATCCGCGAGATCGTCGGCAGCGCGACGCTGGATTTCGTGGTGACCGAGGGCCGTACCGAGATCGCCGAGCGCACCAAAGCGCTGATCCAGGCCACCCTGGATGATTACGGCTCCGGGTTGGAGGTGACCTCCGTCAACCTGCTGGATGCCAACTTCCCGCCCCAGGTTCAGGCCTCGGTGGAAGATGCGATCAAGGCGCGCGAAGACAAGGAGCGCCTCGGGCTCGAGGCGCAATCCTACGCCAACGATATTGTGCCGCGGGCGCGCGGTAATGCGGCTCGCCAGGTGCTGGATGCCGAGGCTTACAGTGCCCGCGTGGTCGCCGACGCGCGCGGTGAGACGGCCCGGTTCGAAGCGCTGTTGGACGAATATTCCAAGGCGCCGGAAGTGACCCGCGAGCGGCTCTATCTGGAGACGATCGAGTCAGTGTTCGGGGCCACCAACAAGGTCATGCTCGACGCGGATGGCAGCGGCAATCTGCTCTATTTGCCCATGGATCAGCTGATGAAGCGGCAGAACAAGATCGTGATGCGTGAAGCGCCGACCCTGGATACTGGTCCCGGCTCAGGTGGAGGCGGTAGCGATGCACAGCGGCAGCGCTCTGGTGAAGATGCGCGCTCGCGGGGAGACCGCCGATGAACGGTAAAGGAAATCTGCTCCTGTTGGCGGTCATCGCCGTGGTCGGTGGCGTGCTGTTGTCTCTGTTCACCGTTGACGAGCGCGAGTACGCGATCAAGCTTCAGTTCGGTGAGATCATCCGCACTGATTACGAGCCGGGTCTGCACGCGAAGATCCCGTTCGTCAACAACGTCATCAAGTACGATGATCGGATCCTGACCCGCAATAATCCCAACGAGAAGTTCCTGACCCAGGAGAAAAAGAACCTCGAGGTGGACTTCTACGTCAAATGGCGCATCACCGATCCGGGTCAGTACTACCGTTCCGTCGGCGGCGACGAGCTGATCGCTACCAACCGTCTTATCGAGATCATCAAGGATGGGATCCGCTCAGAGTTTGCCAAACGCACGGTGCAGGAAGTGGTCACCGCGGATCGGCGCGAGATTATGGACGACATGATGGAGAAGGCCTCGTTGACCGCGTCGGAACTCGGCATTGAGGTAGTGGATGTGCGCGTCAAACGTCTGGATCTGCCGGATGAGGTCAGTGATTCGGTATTCAATCGCATGCGTCAGGAGCGTGCCCGGACCGCCGCGCAGCTTCGCGCCGAGGGTGCCGAGGAGGCCGAGCGCATCCGCTCTAGTGCGGATAAAGACCGCACCGTGTTGCTGGCTGAGGCCTACCGCCAGTCCGAGGAGATCCGCGGTCTGGGCGATGCCGAGTCGGCGGCGATCTATGCTGCCGCGTATGAGCGCGATCCCGAGTTCTATGCGTTTCATCGCAGCATGGAAGCGTATCGGCGCTCGCTGGGCGGCGATGGCGATATCTTCGTGCTGGCGCCCGACAGCGACTACTTCCGTTATCTCAACGATCCCAATGCAGGGAACGCTCGCTGATGAGTCTGGCCCACGCCAGTCGTTATTGAGCCGCATCGATGGACTGGGGTGATCTGCTTGCCGCCCTGGCCCTGGTCCTGGTGCTCGAGGGCATCATGCCCTTCGCCAGCCCGGGCAGCACCCGGCGCACACTGGCGTTGTTGGCGCAGATGGAGGATCGGGGCATCCGCGCGGTCGGCGGAGTCAGTATGACCGCCGGACTCCTGTTGTTGTATTTCGTCAGAGGCTAGTCCGGTCGCTGTGACCGGATCACCGCGGGAAGGCGTGATGTCAAAGATCGTCGTTGTCATAGGTACCCAGTGGGGTGACGAAGGTAAGGGCAAGGTCGTCGACCTGCTTACCGAACGCGCCTCCGCCGTGGTGCGTTTTCAGGGCGGCCACAATGCCGGTCACACGCTGGTGATCGGTGGTGACAAGACCGTGTTGCACCTGATTCCGTCGGGCATCCTGCGTGATGGCGTCGACTGCCTGATCGGCAACGGCGTGGTCATCGCGCTGGACGCGCTGCTCGAAGAGATGGACATGCTCCAGCAGCGCGGCGTGCCGGTGGCCGATCGCCTGCGCATCAGTCCCGCCTGTCCGCTGATCCTGCCGTCTCATGTGGCGCTGGATCTGGCCCGCGAGAAAGCCAGAGGGGCGCACGCTATCGGCACCACCGGCCGCGGTATCGGCCCCGCATACGAAGACAAAGTTGCGCGGCGCGCGCTGCGGGTCTCTGATCTGTTCCATCGTGAGCGATTCGCGGCCAAGCTGGGTGAGGTGCTGGATTTCCACAATTTCGTGTTGCAGCACTATTTCCAAGTCGAACCGGTGGATTTCCAGCGCGTCCTGGAGGACTCACTGGCGATGGCCGAGCGGGTGCGGCCGCTGGTGGCTGATATCGCGCAACGACTCGATCAGCATCGACGCACGGGTGACAACGTGTTGTTCGAGGGTGCCCAGGGCGCGCTGCTGGACATCGATCACGGCACCTATCCGTTTGTGACGTCCTCCAATACCACGGCCGGGGGCGCGGCCACCGGCAGCGGTCTCGGGCCCTGTTATATCGATTACGTGCTCGGCATCGTCAAGGCCTACACGACGCGAGTCGGTGCCGGTCCATTCCCGACGGAGTTGTTCGACGAGATGGGCGAACATCTGGCTCGAGTGGGGCATGAATTCGGCGCCACCACCGGTCGTCCGCGCCGTTGCGGCTGGTTCGATGCGGTCGCGCTGCGGCGGTCGATCCGCATCAACAGCGTGTCCGGTTTGTGCGTGACCAAGCTGGACGTACTCGATGGCCTCGACACCATCCGCATCTGTGTCGGCTACCGCACCGGTGACGAGGTCAGGGACCTGCCGCCGATGGCGGCAGAAGGCTACGATGATTGCGTGCCGGTCTATGAGGATATGGCCGGCTGGAAGACTTCCACCGTCGGCATCACCCGCAGCGAGGAGCTGCCGGAGAATGCGCGTGCCTATCTGCGCCGTATCGAGGAGATCGTCGAAACGCCGGTGGACATGATCTCCACCGGACCGGATCGCTCAGAGACTATCGTCGTTCGCGATCCCTTCGCCTGACTCATACCCGAGCCGCTCTACCATCGGCGTCAGACTTTCGAGCACCGCAGAGAGCGGTTCCGCGTAGCGCCGCCAGCGGCCCACCGCGCGCCGATAGATCGGTTCGCTGACCTGAGTATAGCTGGGGGTCGCGATACGGCTGCCGGCCAGATCGCTGCGATAATCGAGTACCGTGTCGTCCCAGGGCAGACCGAGGAAATCCAGCGCCGCGCCAATCGTTGCCGGCGGGTCCACCACCAGGTCTTCGTAACGGATCTGATGGACCCGCAGTGGCCAGCGCTCAAGAGTATCCAGCCCCAGCGCCATCACCTCACGGTAGTACTCCACCGTCAGCTCCGGGTCGAGGAAGTGCGCCATCGCCGCGTTGAGGCTGAAACTCTGCATAAAGCAGCTAAGGCAGACGTCGCGTGGATCGCGCAGCGCCAACAGGATGCGGGCATCCGGGAAGATGCGGCCGATCAACGGCAGGAAGATGGTGTTCAACGGGAGCTTGTCGATGATGCGTCGCTCGGGTCCCAGGGTGGAGAGGTCCACCAGATCGGCGAGTCGCCGTCGGTAGGCCTGGCGATACAACGCGGCTTCGGTCGGTTCGAGTCCGGCCAGGCGGTCGAGCCCGTCCGGCGGCAGTACGAAATCCCGCTGCAGATCGACCAGGGTCTCCTGTTCCTCGATGCTGATCAGCTGCGGATGCGCGCTGAGCATGCGGTCGAGCAGCGTGGTCCCGGAGCGCGGGAAACCGAGCAGGAAGATCGGCGGTGGATAGCCATCGTCCACATCGGCCGGCGCGGTATCGAGACGGCCTTCGCGCAGATAATCGCCGATGCGTCGGATCGCGGGCAGCGCATACGGACCCTCGGTGATGGTGTAGGCGGCGTGATAGTCCCTGGCCTGCAGGCGATTGGCCTCGGTGAATGCGGCAAATGCTTCATCGGTCTGACCGAGCCGGTCAAACGCCGTGCCCAGCAGCTGACGCAGGATGATCTCGTGGTTGCGCAGCAGGTCGTCCCGGGTGAGCGTCCGTTGCAGACGCGCGCAGGCCGCATCGGCGGCGCCCTGTCGGATCTCGACCCGGGCCAACACCATATTGGACAGCACATTGTCCGCCTCCAGTGCCAGGGCCCGCTCAGCGGCTTCCGCTGCCGCGACCGGCTGGTTCAGGGCCTCGCGGATCTGCGCCAGGTTTGACCAGGCTTCGGCCTGTTCCGGTTCCAGTGACGTCACCCGCTCCTGGCTTTCCAGCGCGCCCTGATAATCGCCCATCTGTTGCTGGGTCAGCGCCAGCGTGTGCCAGGCCGGGGCGAAGGTGGGATGGCGTTTGAGTGCTCGCCGCAGGTAGCGGATCGCAGCCGCCGGGTCGCTGCTTTTGCGGCAGGCGATGGCCAGATTGTTGAGCAGCTCCGGTCGATCGGGTCGCAGCTCGTTGGCGCGTTCGAGCAGCGTCCGCGCTTCGTCGACATCGCCCTGCATACCCTCGATCAGACCGAGCAATTCCAGCGCAGTAGGATGGTCGGTATCCTCGGCGAGCACTTCGCGACAGGCGGCGCCAGCTGCCCCGGGTTTGCCGGCGCGGAACAGCGCGATAGCGCGGGTCATGGCTGCGGTGGGCATTTCGGGTTTGGGCATGGGCGGCGCTGCATCCGTCGAGGAAGGAGCTTACCAGACCCGGGTGACAATGCAGCACGTGCGGGGCGACGATTGCCCGACCGCATGGGCATGCTATTCTGTGCCAGGCAGATTCTGAAGGCCTTCAACGGAACGATTTTGACTCCATGAGCGGCTCCTCAACGAGTGGAGGATTGTTGACGCGGCGCCGGGTGGCGAGCGTCGCGCTCGCCGTCCTTTGCAGCTATGCCTGCCTGCTGCTGCACACTGCATACCACGATGCTCAGCCCGCAGACGTTCCCTGTGTGCTCTGTGTGTTGGGCGATCAACCGATCAGCCCCGGAAGTCCGGACGCCATGCAGATACTGCCCGCCGCGATCGATACCCCGCAGGCGTCAGCGGGCGTTTTGTCCGGCGCTGAAACCTACCCTCTGCAGTCGGCAAGAGGTCCGCCCGCCCTCGTCTGATTCCTTGTGCTTTGGTACCAACGCGGGGCGCTTGCGTCCCGGCTCTGCACCGGATTCTTGCGAGGTGATGCGAATGCGATTGCTGACCGTATTTTGGGTGATCCCACTGATTGTTCTGCTGCCGACCGTGGGCGCCGCCCAGGGCTTGTTCAGTGGTAACGAATTCAATCCGTCCATCAGTCTGATCCTGGACGGCCAGTTCTCCAGCTATTCTAATGATCCCGACGACTACGCTATGTCGGGCTTTTTGCTCGATGATGAGGCCGGGCTAACCTCCGAGGGGTTCTCCCTGGATGAGAGCGAGCTGGTGGTCAGCGGCAACGCCGATGACTGGTTCTACGGTTATGCCGACGTCGTGTTCAAAGACGAGGAGGGCGAGACCGAGGTGGAGCTGGAAGAGGCTTACTTCGAGACGCTGTCCCTGCCCGGCGGCTTTACCCTGAAGGGCGGCAAATTCCTGTCGGCGGTGGGCTACAACAACCGCTTTCATCCGCACAGTTGGGACTTCGCCGACGAACCTCTGGTCTATCGCGCCATGTTTGGCAAGGCGCTGACCGATAAGGGCGCCCAGCTGCGCTGGGTCGCGCCGCTGGATCTGTTTGTCGAACTCGGCGCCGAAGCCATGAAAGGCGACAGCTTCCCCGCTGCCGGCGGCGCCAACGATGGTGTCGGGGCCGGTACTGCCTTCGTCAAATTGGGCGGTGACCTCAATCAGAGCAATAGCTGGAAAACCGGATTCTCGTGGTACCGCTACGACGTAGACGGACGTGACTCACCGATCGAAGATGGCCGGATGGTGTTCGATGGTGACGGCAACAACATCTACATCGGTGAGTTTGTCTGGAAGTGGGCGCCCGGCGGCAACCTGCGACAGCGCAATTTCAAATTCCAGACCGAGTATTTTTACCGGGACGAGAGTGGTCGCACCGAGGCCGAGACTCCCACGCTAACCGAGAACGGGCGCTATGATCTCGACCAGAGAGGCTTCTATGCCCAAGCCGTTTATCAGTTCCGCCCGCGCTGGCGTCTGGGCGTGCGCTACGACTGGTTGTCGGCGGATAACACCCTCGCCGGCATCACGGTACCCAATCCGCTGGATGATGACGGTCGTGATCCCAGGCGCTACACCTTGATGACCGATTACTCACGCAGCGAGTTCAGCCGCCTGCGGCTGCAGTTCGCCCGCGATGAATCGTCATCGGATGCGGACAATCAGCTGATACTCCAATACGTGCTCAGCATCGGCGCGCACGGTGCGCACCAGTTTTGAGGATGGAGCGATGAATCAAGTCAAGCTGTTTTTGTTCGCCTGTCTGCTGTACGTCGCGACGCCTGGCGCGGGGCGGGCGGAGGACCGGGTGCGCGTGTTCGCCTGCGAGCCCGAGTGGGCCGCGCTGGCCGAGGAGATCGGCGGCGACCGGGTGGAGGTTTTCGCCGCGACCACAGGACAACAGGATGTGCACTATATCCAGGCGCGACCGAGCCTGATCGCGCGATATCGCCAGGCCGATCTGGTGATCTGCACCGGCGCCGATCTGGAGGCCGGCTGGCTACCCCTGCTCGCGCGTCAGGCCGGCAACCGCCGTGTGGCGCAGGGGCAACCTGGTCTATTGCTCGCGGCCGAATTCGTGCCGATGCTCGAGGTGCCGGTCAGCGTCGACCGGGCCGGCGGCGATATCCATCCCTATGGCAACCCGCACATCCAGCTCGATCCGCACAACATCACCCACGTCGCCAAAGCACTGGGGACACGTCTGATCGAGATCGATGCGGCCGGGCGCGATCATTACGAGCCGCGTTTGCGGGATTTCGAGAGCCGCTGGCAAGCGGCGATTGTTGACTGGGAGGCGCGCGGTGCCGCGTTGTCGGGCACGGGTATCGTGGTCCACCATCGGAGCTGGGTGTACCTGGAGCAATGGCTGGGTCTTGATGAACTCGGCAGCCTCGAGCCGAAACCCGGGAGCGACCCCAGCGCCAGTTATCTGGCGGAGTTGCTGGCCGGGCTTGAGGGTGAGGATCTGAAGCTGATCATCCGCTCCGCGTATCAGAGCGACCGCGCCTCGAATTGGCTGGCGAGTCGGACCGGCGCGCCGGCCGTCGTGGTGCCGCAGACCGTCGGCGCGGTGTCCGGCGCCGACGATCTGTTTAGCTGGTTCGACACCGTCCTCGAGCGTCTGGGAGCGACCGGGCCGTGAATCTGACCGCGCTCGATCCGGACATCCTGCTGCCGGGCTTCCTCGCCGGGTTGCTCGGACTGGCCACCCACGTTCCATTGAGTCGAGAGGTGCTCAAACGCGGCATCAGCTTTATCGATCTTGCTATCGCGCAGGTTGCGGGTATCGGCGTCATCGCCGCCGGCGCGGCAGGATGGGATCCACACGGTCTCGGTGCGCAGGTGGCCGCCGTCGGCGCGGCGCTGCTTGCGGGCGCGTTCCTGACCTGGACCGAGCGGCATTTCGAGCCGGTCCAGGAGGCGATCATCGGCTGCATGTTCATCCTTGCCGCCACCGCAGGATTGATCCTTCTGGCCAACGATCCGCATGGTGGCGAGGCCCTGCGCGATCTGCTGGTGGGCCAGATCCTGTGGGTCGGCTACGCTCAGCTGATACCGGCGCTGGCGATCGCCACCGTTGTGTTGCTGATCTGGGTGCCGGCCCGGCGGCACCTTGGGCGCGGTATGTTCTATGTGTTGTTTGCGTTCAGCGTCACCGCGTCGGTGCAGCTGGTGGGGATCTATCTGGTGTTCGCGAGCCTGATCCTGCCGGCGTTGGCGACGCGAAAACTGGCCTTCGGCCGGGCTCTGGCAGCGGCGTATGCCGGTGGTGCGGCCGGCTATGCCATGGGTCTGGCTCTTTCGGCTCTGTTCGATCTGCCCAGCGGCGCGGTGGTTGTCTGGGCCCTGGCTGGCGTGGCTCTGCTGATCAGCCTGGCGAGTCGGCGTTTGGCCTGAGCACGGCTTGGTTTAAGATGCGGCGCCAGACCCGTGGATAAATAACAAGAAGGGGGGCGGCCGTGCAGGTGTCTTCTTCACAGCACGAGAACTGGTCATCCCGACTGGCCTTCCTGATGGCGTCCATCGGCGCCGCGGTGGGTCTGGGTAATATCTGGAAGTTCCCGTACACGCTGGGGTCGGCCGGCGGCAGCGCGTTTGTCGTGGTCTATCTGATCGCGGTGTTCGTGGTCGCGATGCCGATCATGATGGGCGAGATGGTGCTCGGTCGCCGCGGCCGCATGAGCGCACCGAATACCATGCGCAAGCTCGCAGCCGAGAATGGCGCCGCACCCGCCTGGCAGGGCCTCGGCTGGATGGGTCTGCTGGCCGTGTTCCTGGTCTTCAGTTTTTTCAGCGTCGTCGCAGGCTGGTCCATGGCCTACGTGATCAAGACCGCGAGCGGGCAGCTCGAAGGCCTCAGCCCGGGTCAGGCAGGCGCGTTGTTCGATGCTTTTCTCCATCAGCCGGGCCAGACCGCATTCTGGCATTTCGTGTTTATTGCGATCACCGTGTTGATCGTCTCGCGCGGCATCAATTCCGGCATCGAGAAAGCGATGAATGTGCTGATGCCGGGTCTGTTCCTTATGCTGATCGGCCTGGTCGGGTATGCGTTGAGTACCGCCGCCGCAGGCGAGGCACTGCATTTTCTGTTCGTGCCGGACTTCTCGCTGCTGACGCCCAGCGTGGTCCTCGCCGCAGTGGGTCAGGCATTCTTCTCGGTCAACGTCGGCCTTGGTGCTGTACTGACTTATTCGGCCTATCTGCCCGCGCACGTCAATCTGCCACGCTCTGCACTGATCATCTGTATGGGCGATACTGCGGTGGCCCTGCTGGCGGGCCTCGCCATCTTCCCTATCGTCTTTGCCAACGGGCTCGATCCCGCGGCCGGGCCGGGCTTGTTGTTCGTGACATTGTCTTCGGCATTTGGCCAGATGCAGGGCGGCACATGGTTCGGAACCCTGTTCTTTCTGTTCGTGTTCGTAGCTGCGCTGACCTCGTCGATTGCGATGCTGGAGATGATGGTGTCGCGCGCCGAGGAGAGCGCCCGCTGGCCCCGGCGCCGGGTGGCGCCTTTGCTCGGCCTCGCCGTGTTCCTGATGGGTTTGCTGACCGTAGGCTCTTTTAGCTGGTGGGAGGACGTGCGTCTGTTGCCCGGTGTGCCGCTGATCGGCGACCGCTCCATTTTTGATTTCCTCGACAACCTGGTGACCAACTTTATGTTGCCGGCCGGTGGCATGTTGTTTGCGCTGTTTGCGGGCTGGAAGGTCTCGGCGCCGGCCGCCCGCGACGAACTCGGCATGAGTGAGGGCTGGTTCCGGCTGTGGCGAGTGTTGACCCGCTTCGTGGCGCCGCTGGCGGTAGGCGCGGTGTTCGTCAGCCAGCTCGCCTGAATTTGCGGCACTGCCCGTTGTCGGTGCGTCACGTCATTGGCGAAAAGCTACCGGTCAGCCCGTCTTCACCTGCCGCTGAGGTCAACCGAGGATCGACTCGCGCCGGTAAAGCCGTGCGACCAGCCAGATCAGCACCAGGCCCAGACCGGTGGTGACCACCCCGCTGATCGTCGCCTGCAGCGCGGAGAGCGGCTCGGCTTTCAACAGCTGCGTGATCAACAGATGTTGTGACAGGCTCGGTACGGCCATGGTCAGAAGATCTGGCCGCACGCCGCTGAAATTGGCAAAAATAATCGGCACAGTCGGCACCAGCAGCACCACGGTCAGATAGCTTTGTGCCTCGCGATAGCTACGCGTGAAGCTGGCCACAAGTGTCAGCAGGCCGGCGGCAAACACCGCGAACGGTGTCAGCGCCAGAAAGATACTCACCGCGACGCCGAAACCGAAGTTCGAGCGCATGCCCAGCTCCTCAAAGGGCACCAGCTGCAGACTCACCGCAAACGCGGCCAGCGCGATGATCAGCGACAGCATCATAAACAGCCAGGTCGCCAGGATCTTGCCACCGACAATCTGCCAGCGCGGCACCGGCAGCCCCAGCAACGGCTCGAGGCTGTGCCGCTCCCGTTCGCCTGCGGTGGTGTCGATGGCCAGATAAAAACCGCCCATCAGCACCGCGAACAGCAGGAAATAGCTGACCATCCCCAACAACAGAACCGAACGGCCGGCCGGTGTGGAGATGTCGATTTCGTCCACCGCCAGCGGCTGCAGGATGGCCGGATCCACGCCCCGGGCCTGCAGGCGCAACAGACCGGTGCGGTTGCCATAGGCGGTGAGGGCACGCCGGACCCGGTCGGTATCGCGGTTGCCGGTTTGATCCGAGCTGTCCGCCACCAGCTGCACGCGGGCGATGCGCCCGGACCGGACTGCCTCGGCGTAGCCGCCGGGTATGAACAATATCCGCTCACGTTCACCGTTGGCGACCGCTGCCCGCGCGCCAGCGAGATCGGTCTCCAGCGGCTGAATTTCGATGCCCTGTGCAGTCAGGAAGGCGCTGAGATTCGGCGCCTGCCCAGCGCCTGCAGCGTGCAGGGTCAGCACCGAGGTGTCGTCATCGAGGGCGCGATCGACGCTGAACCCCAGCATGCCGGCGAACAGCACCGGGCCGAACAGGGGTCCGAACAACAACGCGGTGAGCACGGTACGCCGGTCGCGGATATTCTCCAGCACTTCTTTTGCCGCGACGATCCACAGCGGGCTGTTCATTCGAGGCCCTCGGTGCTGCCGATGATGCTGACAAAGGCTTCCTCGAGATCTTCCTGGCCTGCCTGACTGCGGATCTGGTCCGGGCTTCCCGCCGCGACTACCCGACCCTGAGCGATGATGACGATGTGATCGCACAGGTTGGTCACTTCCTGCATCACGTGACTCGACAGCAACACGCAGCGCCCCGTGTCCCGCAGCTGTCTGACCTGTTCGCGCAAGCCGCGTGTGGCCATCACGTCCAGACCTGCGGTCGGCTCGTCCAGCAACAGATTGCGCGGCCGATGAACGATGGCGCGAGCCAGCGCGATGCGCGTGCGCTGGCCCTGCGAATAGCCTTTGGCGGGCCGGTCGGCGAATTCCCCGAGCGCGAAATCGTCGATCAATTCAGCTACCCGGGCTTGCACCCGTTCCCTGCTCAAGCCACAGAGTTTGCCGAAGTAGGCGATGTTCTCGCGCCCGCTCAGGTGCGGATACAGGCCGGCATCATGGGGCAACACGCCGAGCGTGCGTCGTGCGGTCATCGGGTCGGTGGCCAGATCGATGCCGTCGATGACCGCGCTGCCCTGGTCGGGCTGCAACATCGACGAAAGCAGCCGCAACGTGGTCGACTTGCCCGCGCCGTTGGGTCCGAGCAGGCCGGTGATGCACCCGTCGGCGGCGCGCAGCGAGACGCCGTCTACCGCGCGTACCGATCCGAAATGTTTGAACAATCCGTGGGCCTCGATCATGGCCCCGGCCCGCTAAAGTCGAGGAACAATGGCGCCGGCGCAATGCGCGCCACACAGCTGGCGTCGATGGAGGCGGGGTCACCGCTGCGCACGAATTCGGCGAGCAGCCGTGGCAGACAGCCCAGCGCGGCTACCCCGTGACCCTGACCTGCCACCACCAGATGCCGGGATCGGCCCAGTCCTTCGGCCAGCTGCTCCGCATAATGCGGCGGTGTGGCCGGATCTTCGCTGCCCGATAACAGCAGCACCGGATGATCCGACACCAGGGGATGATGAAAATCCGCATCCACCGGGCCGGTCGGCCAGACGCTGCAGATGGCCTGCAGACCTTCCATCGAGGCGCGACCGAGATAGGTGTCGTCCAGCGCCCGCCAGCGCGCCGGCGTCATCTCGACAAACGGCAGATCCTCGCTACAGACCACGGTGTTGTGCATACCGGCGCTCAGCGCCTGGTCGAGACTCTCGATCGCCATCAGCGTCTGGGCGGCGAGCGGAGCAGACCGGCCATCCGCGGCGCTGTCGAGCAACAGTGGCAACAACGAGGCGCCATGATCGTTGTATGAGAGCAGCCGGACCGCGGTGGCGAGTGCCGGCTCACCGAACTCGAGTTCGGTGATGTCACCGCTGACCGGGTGGGGCAGCCTGATCATTTCCGGTTGTCGGTTGAGACGTCCACGTAGCGTCTCGAAACGCTCGGCCAGCCGTGGAAACTGACGCGCGCATCCGGCATCGGTCGCACAGCGTTCGAACAGCTGGTTTAGCGCATGTTGTGCATTGATCGCTACATCCGGTCCGAGGGCCAGCCCCGGGGGCACCACGCCGTCCAGGATCAGGCTGCGGGTGTGATCCGGGAAACGACGCAGATAGTGTTGGGCGACGCGGCTGCCGTATGAGCCCCCGTAGATATGCAGCCCCGGGTAAGCCAGCGCGGCTCGGACCGAGTCCAGATCGCTCACGGCCAGTGAGGTGGTAAATGGCGCCGGGCTGCGGTCCAGAGCGTCGAGACAGGCCTGGCTAAGGGTCCCGATCCGGGCCGGATCAGCATCCAGATCGAGAGCCGAGGTTGCCGGACACGCCAGTGCCGCCGAGCTGCCGGTGCCGCGCTGATCGACGAGCATGATATCCATGTCGCGATGGATAAAGCTAAAAGCCTGGGCGTAGGCGGCATAGAACTCGGTTGCCGCGGCGCCGGGTCCGCCGGCCAGTACCGTGAAGGCGTCGCCTTTGGCGGAGCCGTTCAAGGCCGGGATCACCGCGATCCGTAATCTGATCTGCGCGCCATCCGGCGCTGCCGGATCTTCCGGGACGGACTGCACGCCACATCGGGCCGCCACTGCGCGCCGGCCGCTCGCATCTTCCAGCAGACAATCTGCCAACTCGGTGCCGGCCCCGCTTGCGGCGGTTGCCGCGATCACACTCAGCAGGCAGATTGTGGTGCGGATCAATGCCTGGGCGGGGTCGCTCATGGCGGTATCTTCACCGTGGGTCAGCCGCCTGTAAAGCAGTCGATCATCAGATCCGGCTCGATTCGCGGACGCACTGGGTGACGGGGCAGGCAATACAGGCAGCAACGAACGACGGTCGACGAACCGTGTTCCGAAGGTCAGCAGAGATCAGCCTGATCCGGGTGGATGTGGTGCCCAGGAGAGGACTTGAACCTCCACCTACTTACGTAGACCAGCACCTGAAGCTGGCGCGTCTACCAATTCCGCCACCTGGGCAATCCTTACGCGCATCGATCAGAAAACTGATGCGTACCTGCGATTACTGCAACAACGATGGGGGTTATCAAACCTCAGGTCACCCGCCGTCTGTAACCACGCGATTATACGCCTTATTCTTACATCTACCCACTTGGCCTCAGCAGCACCCGAAGCCAGCGCGTCTACCAATTCCGCCACCTCGGCCTGAGGCATGACGCCAGGACGGCGCCGCGAAATGAGGCGCGAACTGTAACCACAGCGGTTATCCTTGTCAAACGGGGGAAACCCTGCAATCGATACAAAAAAACGGAGAGTCAATGAGCAGCAAAAAGCCCCGCCAGCGCAGCGGTCGTCGGCCGTCAGAAGACGCCCCGGCAGAGCGCCATCGGATTCCGATCCCGTCGCGGGAAGCGGTGCTGGAGATTCTTCGCGAGCGGGCCCGCCCAGTGCCGCGCAAGCACTTGATGGAGGCCCTCGGGCTGCCGTCCCGCAAGCAACAGGAGGCGATGGATAATCGTCTCCGCGCGATGGTCCGTGACGGCCAGATTATCCTCAATCGGGGCAACGATTACTGTCTGCTGGACCGGCTCGATGTGATCGTCGGCCGGGTCATCGGTCATCGCGACGGCTACGGTTTCGTGGTCCCGGACGACGGTGGCGACGACCTCTATCTGTCTCCCCGGCAGATGCGCGAAGTGATGCATGGGGACCGGGTGGCTGTGCGGGTCAAGGGGCACGATAACCGTGGACGCCCCGAGGGCTCGCTGGTCGAGGTGCTGGAACGGAACACCCGGGAAGTCGTCGGCCGTTACGCCCGGGAATCGGGCGTGGGCTTCGTGGTGCCGGACAATCCGCGCGTGACCCACATGGTGGCGATCGCGCCGAGACGCACAGCGGGCGCAAAGCCGGGCGAGATCGTGGTCGCGGAGATCATCGAGCAGCCGCGCAAGGGCGCGCAGCCGGTGGGGCAGATCACAGAGGTCCTCGGCGCAGCCGACGCGCCCGGCATCGAGACCGAGACCGCGATCCGCGCCCACGACATCCCGTTCCGCTGGCCGGAGGCCGCGGTGGCCGAAGCGGAGGCGCTGGGCAGTCGTGTGCTGACCGCGGACAAGCAAGCACGCGAGGACCTGCGGTCGCTGCCGCTGGTCACCATCGATGGCGCCGACGCCAAGGATTTCGACGACGCGGTGTTCTGCGAGCGTAAAGGGCAGGGCTGGCGTCTGCTCGTTGCCATCGCCGATGTGTCCCATTATGTGGCGCCGGCCTCGGCGCTGGATCAGGAGGCGCGCGAACGCGGCACATCGGTGTACTTCCCGCGCCGGGTGGTGCCGATGCTGCCCGAATCGCTGTCCAACGGCTTGTGTTCGCTCAACCCCAAGGTGGACCGGCTGTGCATGGTCTGCGAAATGCACGTCGATGACGCGGGCCGGGTGACGGTGTCACGGTTTTTCGAAGGGCTGATGCGCTCGCATGCGCGTCTTACCTATGACGAAGTGGCGGCGGCAGTGGTCGAGGGAGACGCGGGTGCTCGCGGCCGGATCGGGAAATTGATGTCGCAGCTCGAACATCTGTTCGAGGTCTATCGCAGCCTGGCCGCGGCCCGCCGCCGGCGCGGGGCGATCGATTTCGATCTGCCCGAGGTGACGTTCGCTTTCGACCGCAAGGGCCGGATCGCGCGGGTCGTGCCGCGGCACCGTAACGACGCGCATCGGGTGATCGAGGAGTGCATGATCGCCGCCAATGTCGAGGCGGCGCGATTCCTGCACAAACGCCGCCTGCCCACTTTGTTCCGGGTCCACACGGGTCCCGAGGAGGAGGGGCTGGAGGATCTGGCGGCGTTCCTGGCCGCCTATGGCGTCAAGATGCCCCGCCGCGATCGCCTGGAACCGAAACACTACAGCCAGATCGTCGACCAGGTGCGCGGTCGACCCGACGAGAGCCTGATCGAAACCGTGCTGCTGCGTTCGCTGTCGCGGGCCGTCTACACGCCCGACTGCAAGGGACATTTTGGTCTGGCGCTGGACCAATACGCGCATTTCACATCGCCGATCCGGCGCTATCCGGACCTGATGGTCCATCGCGCGATCCGCCACGCGCTGCGTGGGCGGGGCAGCGGCGGCTTTGATTACAACAAGCCAGAAATGGAACGGCTCGGTGCCCATTGTTCGACCACCGAGCGCCGCGCTGATGACGCGACCCGGGAAGCGCTGGACTGGCTGAAGTGTGAATTCATGCAGTCGAAAATCGGCGAGGAATTCGATGCGCTGGTCACTGGCGTGATGGACTTCGGTCTCTTTGTGCAGATCCCCGAGTTGCAGATCGAAGGCCTGGTTCATGTCAGTTCGCTGGGTGCTGATTATTTCCGCCGCGACCCGGTGCGGCGCTCGCTGACCGGCGAACGCAGCGGGCAGGCCTGGCAGCTGTCGGACACGGTTCGTGTGCGGGTGGCGCGGGTCGATCTGGAGAGCCGCAAGATCGACTTTGAGCCGGCGACGCCGGCGGATGAGACGAGCGGGCGGCGCGGGAAGCGGCGCCGCAAGCGCTGAGACATGGGTCGCGGACAAAAACGGGGCGACGACCAGTCCCTGGTGTTCGGGCTGCACGCGGTGACGCAGATGTTGCGCACTGCGCCGGAGCGGGTTTTGGAATTGAAACTCGCCCGGGACCGCCATGACCAGCGGCTGCAGGAAATTGTCGATCTCGCTGCGGTGGCCGGCGTAAAGCCGCAGGCCGTCGAGCGGCGGGTGCTCGATCAGGCCAGCGACGGCGCCGCGCATCAGGGCGCCATGGCCCGGATCCGGCCGCGTCCCGCCGCCGGCGAGCGGGAGCTGGACGCGTTGCTCGATGGACTCGAAGCGGCGGGCCGATCGCCGCTGCTGTTGATTCTCGACGGGGTCCAGGACCCCCACAACCTGGGCGCCTGCCTGCGCACCGCCGACGCCACGGGCGTGCATGCGGTGATCGCGCCCCGGGACCGTGCCTCCGGTCTCACCGCCACGACGCGCAAGGTCTCCAGCGGTGCTGCCGAGACGGTGCCGTTTGTCCAGGTGACCAATCTGGCCCGGACCCTGCGCATGCTGGCCGACCGGGGCATCCAGCGCGTGGGCACCGACGGCGAGGCGCCGCTGGGCCTGTTCGAGGCCGATCTGTCCGGGCCGCTGGCCCTGATCATGGGCTCGGAGGGGAGGGGTCTGCGCCGGCTCACCCGAGAGCACTGCGACCTGCTGCTGCACCTGCCCATGGCAGGCAGCGTGTCCAGTCTTAACGTCTCGGTGGCAACCGGCGTGTGCCTGTATTTCGCGCTGGCCTCCCGGGCTCGCAGCGGATAGCGCCCTTGCCTGAAAGGCCCGGCTCCAGTACCATCTCGCGGCTCTGAACCGGGCTTCGCCCGGGCAGTACAACAATTTGACTCCTTGCTGCACCGCGGCCGACGCCAGCGGGTAGCTACAAACCGAAAGGGGAAATCATGCGTCATTACGAAATCGTATTCCTGGTCCATCCGGACCAGAGTGAGCAGGTCCCGGCGATGGTCGAGCGCTATCGCGGCATCATCGAAGCCGACGGCGGCGCCATCCACCGTCAGGAAGACTGGGGCCGACGCCAGCTCGCCTTTCCGATCAACAAGATCCACAAAGCGCACTATGTGCTGTTCAACGTGGAGTGCAGCAAGACTGCGCTCGATGAGCTGCTGGGGACGTTCCGATTCAACGATGCAGTGCTGCGTCACCTGGTGATCCATCGCGACGAGGCGGTCACCGAAGCGTCGCCGATGGCCAAGAGCGGTGAGTCAGAGGAGCGCGCCGGGTCGCGCCGCCGCGACGATGACGACGACCGCGACAGACCCGCTCGCGAAGATAACCGGCCGACCGCCGCCGCTGCGGATGAGGCCGGCCGCGACCGCCCCGCTCGCGAAGATAGCCCGCGGACCGCCGCCGCTGCGGATGAGGGCGAGACGGCTACGGACCCGGATGAATCCGGGAGCGAAGATGACGCGGCCGACAAGGCCGCATCGGCCTGACGCCGGTCCCCCTAACAGAACGCAAAGGACAACCAACATGGCTCGCTATTTCCGCCGCAGAAAGTTCTGCCGCTTTACCGCCGAAGGGGTGAAGGAGATCGACTACAAGGATCTCGCCACTCTTAAGAATTACGTGACCGAGACCGGCAAGATCGTGCCCAGCAGGATCACCGGTACCAAGTCCAACTATCAGAGACAGCTGGCGACCGCGGTCAAGCGCGCGCGCTATCTGGCGCTGCTGCCCTATACCGACCGTCACTGACGACTGGTGCTGATGCGGCTGCCGGCCCCATGAAGCAGTTTGCCGAATGGGTCATCGGGAGAGGCTACCGTGCCGGGCTTGTGGCCGGTGCGCTGGCCCTGATCCCGCTGCTGGGCATCCTCGGGTCCGGTGTGCTGGTGCTCGCCGCGCTGAAGCGCGGCAGCGCCGCTGGCTGGAACGCTGCGGCGATGGGCTTGCTGGTGTTGTTGCTGGCCGGCTGGCTAGGCGGTTCACCGCCTGGCACGGCCCTGTTCGCTGCGCTGGTGCTGTGGGCGCCTGCGCTGGCGCTGGCGGGACTGCTGCGGCGCTCGGGCTCACTCAGCCTTTGCGTCCAGGTCGCGGTCGTCGGTGGCTTGCTGCTCGCCGGTATGTTGATGGTGAGTATCGGCCAGGGCAACGCCGGATGGGCAGGCCGGCTGATCGGGGAATTGCGGCCGTTGATGGCCGACACAGGGGCCGGCGACGAGCTGTTCCGTGTGATGCTGGGGATTCTGCCCGGCGCGCTGGCCGGATCGTTGATGATCGCCGCGCTGTTGGCATTGTTCGTCGGTATGAGCCTGCATGCGTCTCTGGGCCGACCCGGCGCGTTCGGTGCCGCGTTCCGGGGTCTGCGGCTGGGACGGGTCCTGGCAGGCCTGACGCTGGCCTGCCTGCTCGCCCTGCTGGCGACGGGACAGCTGTTGTTCGGCAGCCTGCTGGCGGTGATGACGGCGGGACTGGCGTTGCAGGGTCTGGCCGCGATACACGATACCGCGGCGCGGCGGCGCTGGCCGCAAGGTGTGATCGGCGTGGTCTATCTGCTGCTGATTTTTATGATGGGCATCGCCGCACCGCTGCTGGCGGCGATCGGCGTAACGGACAACTGGGTTAATTTCAGGGGTCGCGGCCGTAACGGCGCGTGACAGGGATTTGGCAAGACGGAGGTCCGGGTCGATGATCCGGGATACGACAGATGGAAGTGATTCTGCTGGAGAAAGTCGAGAATCTCGGCGGCATCGGTGACAAGGTAAAGGTGCGTCCGGGCTATGGTCGCAACTACCTGATCCCGCAAGGTAAGGCTACCGCCGCGACCGAAGCGCATCTGGCCGCGTTCGAGGCGCGCCGGACGGAGCTGGAAGCCAAGGCCGCTGAGGAGCTGAGCGCAGCCCAGGCGCGAGCCGAGAAGGTGCGCGAACTCAAGCTGGTGATCCAGGCCAAGGCCGGCGAGGAAGGCAAGCTGTTCGGTTCGGTGGGCACCGTGGATATCGCCGAGGCCGCCACCGCGGCCGGGGTCGAGCTCGAACGCAGCGAGGTACGCCTCGCCGAGGGCCCGCTGCGTGTTCTGGGTGAGCACGTCGTCGAGGTCCATCTGCATGCGGATGTTTCGGTCCAACTGCCGATCGTGGTGGCTGCTGAAGAGACAGCGACGGATCAGGACTAGGGGTCACACCGGGCCGGCCTCGCGTCGGCCCGGCCTGTGTTATCGTCGGGGTTCGCTTGGGAGCAGCTATTGGCCGGCGTAGCGACAACACAGGAAACACCCTTCCAGGGCACCGAATCTATCCGGGTTCCGCCTCATTCGCTTGAGGCAGAGCAGTCGGTGATCGGCGGCCTGATGATTGACAACGCCGCCTGGGACCGTATCGCCGACGTCGTCGCCGCCGATGACTTTTATCGTCGCGACCATCGCCTGATTTTTAACGCCATCGGCGAGCTGGCCGAACACAGCCAGCCCTGCGACGCGGTCACCGTGTCGGAGTTTCTCACCCGACGCGGCGAACTCGACGCGGCAGGGGGGCTCGCCTACCTGGGCCAGCTGGCCAAGGATACTCCCAGCGCTGCCAACATCGTCGCCTACGGCAATATCGTCCGCGAGCGGGCGATGCTGCGGGAATTGATCAGCGTCGGCGGCGAAATCGCCACCAGCGCGGCCAGCGCGGACGGCCGCGACGCCACTGATCTGATCGACGAGGCCGAGCGCCGTGTATTCGAGATCGCCGAGCGCGGCCAGCGACGGGGCTCCGGTTTTGTCGAGCTGCGCAAGATACTCCCGGGAACGATAGACCGCCTCGATGAGCTCTACACATCGGAAGGGCACATAACCGGGACCCCGACCGGCTTTGACGATCTGGACAAGATGACCGCGGGACTCCAGCCGGGTGACCTGGTGATCGTCGCCGGCCGTCCCTCCATGGGCAAGACCAGCTTCGCCATGAACATCGCCGAGCATGCCGCGATCAGCGGCAAGAAGCCGGTGGCGATCTTCTCCATGGAGATGTCGGCGGAGCAATTGTCGTTCCGCATGATCTCTTCGCTGGGCCGGGTCAACCAGTCACATCTGCGCACTGGCAATTTCACCGACGAGGATTGGCATCGCATCAACGCGGCGGTGACGATCATGTCCGAGTCGAAGATCTTTATCGACGATACGCCGGCGATGAATCCGACCGAGATTCGGGCCCGGTGCCGGCGTCTGGCCCGCGAGCACGGTCTTGGATTGATCGTGCTGGACTACATTCAGTTGATGCAGGTCGCGGGCAACACCGAGAACCGTGCCACCGAGCTGTCGCAGATATCGCGTTCCCTGAAGGCGCTGGCCAAGGAGCTGCGGGTCCCGGTCGTCGCGCTGTCCCAGCTCAACCGCAGTGTCGAACAGCGCACCGACAAGAGACCCGTGATGTCTGATCTCAGAGAGTCCGGTGCCATCGAGCAGGATGCCGATCTGATTGCCTTTATCTATCGCGACGAGGTCTACAACAAAGAGACCATGCGCAAGGGCATCGCCGATATCATCGTCGCCAAGCAGCGTAACGGCCCCATCGGCGAGATCCACCTGACCTTCCTTGGTGAGTACACCAAGTTCGAGAACTACCTGCCGGAAAATTTCGGGGATGAGGCCTACGGGTGAATCGGGCCGCACGGGCGACCATTGACAGCTCGGCCCTGCGGGCCAATCTGCGCACCCTGCGTGGGGCTTGCGATGCCCGCATCATGGCCGTGATCAAGGCTGACGGCTATGGCCATGGCATCGTGCCGGTGGCCCGGGCCCTGGCCGATGCAGACGCCTTTGCGGTCGCGCGTCTGGAAGAGGCGCTGTCAATCCGCGAAGCGGGCATGCACAACCGGATCATCCTGCTCGAGGGCTTGTTCCACGCCGAGCAACTCGCGCTGGCCGCGCAGCTCGGCCTGGAGCTGGTGGTCCACGCGCCACAACAGCTGCAGATGCTGGAGTCACTGACCCAAAGCCATCGCTATCCGGTGTGGCTCAAGCTGGATACCGGCATGAACCGGCTGGGTTTTGAGCCCGGCGCCGCAGCCGGGCTGGTACGACGGTTAAGCGCTTGCGGCGCGGTACAGGGGCCGATCCAGTTGATGACCCATCTGGCCAACGCCGACGACCCGGACGATGCCACAACGGCCCGCCAAGTCGAACTGTTCAGCGATGCTGTCGGCGACCTGCCCGGCGAGCGCACTATCGCCAACACCGCGGGCATGCTGGCCTGGCCCGAATCCTGTGCCGACTGGGTCAGACCCGGTATCGGGCTCTACGGGGTCTCGCCCTTTGCCAGCAAGAACGGCACCGATCTTGGCCTGCGGCCGGTGATGACGCTGGTCAGCGAGCTGATCGCGGTGAAGACTGTGGCGGCCGGCGGCCGCGTCGGCTATGGCGGGGCATGGACCGCAAGCCACCCAACCCGTATCGGTGTCGCCGCCGTCGGCTACGGCGACGGCTATCCCCGGCATCTGGGCAGCGGTACCCCGGTGCGGCTCGGCGCTGCGACCGGCCGCATCGCCGGGCGGATTTCCATGGATATGATCACCATCGACCTGGAGGATGCGCCGGACGCCAAGGTCGGCGACGAAGTCATGCTTTGGGGGGACGGACTTCCGGTCGAGACGCTGGCTCGCCTGGCCGGCACCATTCCCTACGAGCTGTTGTGCGGCGTCACGCGCCGCGTCGCGATGCGCGTCGTCTGATCGCGCCCGGTGCCGCCTGGCCCGGGACCTCAGGTGGCGAAGAAGCCCATCTTGACGCCCGCCAGCTCGATCACATCGCTGTCTTCCAGCAGCTGGGCCTTGGCGCCGACTTCGCGTCCATTGACCTGCGGCGTGCTGTCGCTGTCGTCTGCGCCGGCAACACGCACCACGTAGTAGCCGTCAGGACGTCGGGTTACCGCGATGACGTGGCCGCCGGTCTGGCCCAGCGTCGTCAGCGCCTTGACCAGGTTCAACTCACGTCCGGCGAACTGACCGGTCAACACCTGCAGCTTCGCGGTCGGCAGCGTACCGCGCAGGCTGGCGACATTGTCGCCGCCGGAGACCGCGTTCACCGCCTGCTTGACCTGTTCCAGCGCTGCCCGGTCCTGGGAGCGCGGATTGATCACCATGGTCTTTTCGAACTCGTCCTGATCGACGTCGTCTACCTGCTGATCTACGAAGCGCAGCTGGTGGTGGCCGATAGTGACCAGGTCGCCGTTTTGCAGCGCGTGTTTCTTGATCAGCTTGCCGTTGACGTAGGTGCCGTTGGTGCTGTTCAGATCCTCGAGAAAGGAGTCGTTGAGGATGTTGATGATCAGCGAGTGATGACCGCTGACCGCGGGATTATCGATACGCACATCGTTGTCCGGAAGCCTGCCAACGGTGTAGCGCTCCTTGCTCATGTTGTATTCGGCGAGCACCTGGCCGTCGAGGCTGAGTACGAGTCTTGCCATGGGTCTTTCCGTTCCTGCTGCTTGTGCCGTCCGCCCTGCTAACCGAGCCAGGACTTCAAGCGACCGATAAATCCGTTGTGCACCGCGAACGAGGTCGATACCTCCGCCAGCGCGACCGAGACATTATCTCGGCCTCCATTTTCGTTTGCCAGCTCGATCAGCTGCTCAGCAACGGTCTGAAGATTAGCACTAAAAGTACTGATAGTTAAATGAATATCTTCATCTTCGACCATATCCGTCAGGCCATCTGAGCAAAGCAGATAGATGTCACCGGGCTCCACCGACTCTTCCTGGACTTCGACGTCCACCGAAGCCTCGACGCCCAGCGCCCTTGTAACATAATTCTTGTTGGTAGACCGCTGCGCTTCCTCGCGTGAGTAGAAACCCCGGTCCACCAGTTCCTGGAGCAGGGAGTGGTCAAGCGTCAGCTGCTCGAAACGGTCGTTGCGCAGGCGGTAGACCCGGGAGTCGCCCACATGCGCGATCGACACCCGGTCGTCAAAAAACATGCAGGTGGCAAGGGTCGTCCCCATGCCCTGACAGTTGGCCTGGGTTTGCGCCGTCTGCCATATGATCTTGTTGGCTCGCGCAACAGCGTCGCGCAGCGCGATGGTCTGGCGCATCAGCCCGCTCTCGCTGTCTGTCTCCCCGCGATTATTGCGCACCGAGGCCTCGCGCATGAGCTTGGTGACTACGTTGGCCGCAAGTTCTGCGGCCACCTCACCGGCGTTATAGCCGCCCATTCCATCCGCCAGCGCCAGCAGGCCGATATCCATGTCCGAGATCACCGCATCTTCGTTGTGATCGCGCACGCGTCCAGTGTCGCTGCAACGTACGACCTTTATCTTGCCCTTGAGGCTCGGGAATCGCGTTGTTTTGCCGTCTGGACCGCTCATGCCGCCTCGGCGCTAGCGCACGCCCGCAGGGCTTCGGCCATTTCCGCGCCGCCGCTAAATCTGGCAGAAGGATCCTTGTGCAAGGCCCGCTCGACGATAGCGTCGAGGGCCGGTGTCAAATCCGGCCGATGACTGGAGGGCGCTTCGTGCGCTTCGTGCAGGATGTTCTGCATGAGCCCCACCATTGAGTCTCCTTGGAACGGCAGCTGGCCAGTCAACAGGTGATATAGGGTAACACCAAGACAGAACAGGTCTGAAGCGAAAGTTACCGGTTGTCCGGCCAGATCTTCCGGCGATTTGAATGAGAGCTTGCCATGCAGCAGACGCACCGTGGTATGGCCTGATTGCGCCAGGCGAGCGAAACCGAAGTCGGTGATCTTGATGCGGCCCCGGTCCCGGTCATAGATGATCTTTGCCGGACAGATGTCCCGGTGTACTACGCCACGACCATGGGCGTAGGCCAGGGCGTCCGCCGCGAAAGCAATCTGCTCGATCGCCTCGTCGACCTCCAGCCGAGGCGGACCCGGAACAAAATCCTCCAGCGGCCGACCACTGAGCTGCTCCATGGCCAGCCAGGCAACACCCTGAGTCTCACCGGAACCGAGGATCTTGCGGATGCAGGGGTGGTGCAGTTTCGAGGCCGTCTCCACCTCGCGGAAGAACTGTTTACGTGCCTCGTCCTGATCGCGCGGGGCAAAGTCGTCCAGCAGCCGCACGGTCTTGATCACGGCAGCAAGGCCGTCAGCACCGCGCTGGGCGAGATACAGGTTGCCCGCCGGGGCCTTGCCGATCTCCTCGATGACTTCAAAGTCGCCGTACATGTGATGTTTCCCGTGGCCAGCAACAATCCCGGAGCGCGCTTCTTGCCGCCGTGATTTAGCAGCGTGCGCGCGAGCCGTCCGCCCGAATACAGGCAGACAGCACTGTGCTCCAACGGTAAAGTTGCCTTGCCGGGCAATTCCCTGTCCGTGATCCAGGTACCAGAATGGCCAAGCAACGCTCAGTGTTCGTGTGCCGTGACTGCGGCGCCCAGGTCCCGCGCTGGCAGGGTCAGTGCCCGGGCTGCGATGCCTGGAACACGCTGGAGCAGAGCGCCACCGCTGCCAGCGCACCGGCCCGGCGTGGCGGCTACGCCGGGGAGGCGCCGCGGCTGCTTGGCGAGATCGGTCAGGACGATCAGGAGGATCGTATTCTGATCGGTGTCCACGAGCTGGATCGGGTGCTGGGCGGTGGTCTTGTGGCGGGCTCCGTCGTGTTGTTGGGCGGTGATCCCGGCATCGGAAAATCGACCCTGTTGCTGCAAGCGGCGGCCCGGCTGGCCGAGCAGGTGCAGGCGCTCTACGTGACGGGCGAGGAATCGCTGCGCCAGGTGGCGCTGCGCGCGCGGCGTCTCGGTCTGGATGGCCGGAGCCTGAAGGTGCTCTCTGAGACCTGTCTGGAGACCCTGCTGGAGCGGGCGGACAGCCTGCGTCCAGGCGTGATGATCGTGGATTCCATACAGACCGTTTATAGCGAGGCGATCGATTCGGCGCCCGGGGCGGTAGGCCAGCTACGCGAATGTACCGCCCGCCTGGTGCGCTTCGCCAAACAGACGGGTGTCTCCGTCTTCCTCGTCGGTCATGTCACCAAGGAGGGTGTGATCGCGGGACCTCGGGTGCTCGAGCATATGGTCGACACCGTACTCTATTTTGAGAGCGATCCTGGCAGCCGACTGCGCATCGTCCGCGCGGTCAAGAACCGTTTTGGCGCGGCCAACGAGATCGGTGTATTCGCCATGACCGAGGATGGTCTGCGCGAGGTGCGCAATCCCTCGGCCATCTTCCTCTCGGGCCACACCGGCCCGGTCTCGGGCAGCGTGGTGATGGTTGCGCGCGAGGGCAGCCGCCCGCTGCTGCTGGAGGTCCAGGCCCTGGTGGACAGCAGTTTCGGCGGCAGCCCAAAGCGGGTCGCAGTAGGGCTGGACCAGGGCCGTCTGGCTTTGCTGTTGGCGGTGCTTCATCGCCACGCCGGGATCGCCATGCAGGATCAGGATGTGTTTGTCAGCGTGGTCGGTGGTGTCCGCGTGGTGGAGACCGCGTCGGATCTGCCGGTGCTGGTTGCCGCGCTGGCCAGTCTGCGTGACCGCGCGGTACCGCGCGACGTGGCGGCTTTCGGCGAGGTAGGCCTGGCCGGAGAAATCCGCCCGGTACCGTTTGGTGAGGAACGTCTGCGCGAGGCGGCTAAACAGGGTTTCCGCCGCGTTTTTGTGCCAACGGCGAACGCGCCGCGACAGGCGATAAAGGGTCTCGAGGTGGTGCCGGTCGCTCGTCTGCAGGACGCCATCGAGGCCATGTTCGAGGCCGGTACCTAGGGTCTACGACGACGAGTGCGGGCGCTCCGCCGCCGGATAGACCCGCACGGCTTTGATCGCGTTGCCGGAGGCCTGCAGGATCTTCATGTCGAAGCCCTCCACCACCAGGCTCGCGCCGGCGTCCGGTATAGTCTCGAGCTGCTCCAGGATCAGGCCGTTGACCGTCTTCGGTCCCTCGGTGGGCAGGCTCCAGCCCATGGTTCGATTGAGTTCACGGATATTGGCGCTGCCCTGGACCACGTAGCTGCCGTCATCAGTCGGCTGGATGTCCCGGTAGAGTTCGGCGGGGTCCGTAGTGAACTCGCCGACGATCTCTTCGAGGATATCGTCCATGGTCACCAGACCCTGGATATCGCCGTATTCATCCACCACCAGCGCGACACGGCGCCTGGCACGCTGGAAGTTGACCAGCTGGCGATGCAGGGGAGTGCCTTCAGGCACGAAATAGGCGTCGCGCACATGTGATTCTACGGCTTCGGGCGTCAGGGCTTCCGTGGCCAGATCGGCGAGGATCGAGCGCAGATGCAGAATGCCGATGGTGTTGTCGAGTTCGTCCCGATAGACGATCAGCCGGGTGTGGCGACTGGTCTCGATCTGCTCGAGGACATCGTCCCAGTCGTCCTCCAGATCGATGCCGACGATCTCGTTACGCGGCACCATGATGTCATCGACGGTGACCTTCTCCAGGTCCAGCACGCTGACCAGCATTTCACGGTTGCGGCCCGGCAGCAGCGCCCCGGCTTCAGCCACCACCGTACGCAGTTCTTCGCGGCTCATGGCGTCGCCGCCGCTCAGCGCCACATCCACGCCGAGCAGCCGCAGCAGGCCGTTGGCGATCAGGTTGACCAGCCACACGACGGGGTAGGTCACCTTGAGCAAGGGGTAGTAGATCAGCGCGGCCGGGTACGCCAGCCGCTCGGGCCGCAGCGCGGCGAGGGTCTTTGGCGCCACCTCGGCGAAGATCAGGATGACCAGAGTCAGAATGCCGGCGCCGGCTGCCACCGCGCCTTCGCCGCCGACCCGCAGCGCGATCACCGTGACCAGGGAGGAGGCGAAGATATTGACGAAATTGTTGCCCAACAGGATCAGGCCGATCAGGCGATCCGGCCTTTTTAGCAGACGCTCAGCCAGGATCGCTCCGCGATGACCTTCCCGCGCCCGGTGCCGCAGCCGGTAGCGGTTGATGCTCATCAGGGCGGTCTCCGTGCTGGAAAAAAACGCGGAGAGAACGAGCAGCAGGCCGAGGACGCTCAACAGCGCTTCTAGCGAAACCTCGTTCAAGTCGGTTCGTTACCTGAGGGACAAAGAGGGCTTCAGTGTGGTGCAGGCTCTTCCGGGGTGTCAAATCCGGGGCCCGTCAGCCCCATTGGCGGCCGAGCATGAGTTCCAGGATCAGGCGACTGCCGAAATAAGCCAGGGCGAGGACGCCATAGCCGGCGAGCGTCCAATGGATCGCCTTGCGGCCGCGCCACCCCATGCGCCAGCGTCCGATCAACAGGATGGCGAAGACCACCAGAGCGACGATCGAGAGCACGGCCTTATGCAGCAGGTGTTGCGCGAAGAAGTTGTCGACAAAGATCAGGCCGCTGAATACCGACAGCGTCAACAGGACCACGCCGCCATGGATGGTCATAAACAGGACCTGCTCCATGGTCTCCAGGGCAGGCAACACCCGGACCCAGGACTCGGGCCGCCGGTTACGCAGGGCACGGTCCTGGAGCCAGATCAGAATGGCGATAAACGCGCCGATACTGAGCAGCGTGTAGGCGATGACGGAAATTTGCCGGCGCCGGTGGCCAACGCGGCGATGGCGGCGATTGGCAGCAGGGTCGCGCACAGACCGCGAAATCTCGGCGCCAGGGCTGCGAGCAGGCCGATGATCGCGATCTGCATGCCTACCAGCGAGGACACATTGGTCACGCTGAGATCGGGTCCGTCAGGGATCATCACCGTCTGGTACAGCAGCAGGCCGTGCAGGAGCAACCCTGATAATCCGATCAACAGAGCCGGCGCGGCCGATTGTGCGCGACGCTGATCCAGGTCTGAATAACGCACCGAGATCAACAGCCAGGCCGCGAGCAGATAGAGGATAAGTACGGCGAATCGCAGCAGGATCATAGAGGTTGGGCCAGGCCGGGTACGGAACGGATGATGTCACAACAACACGGCCATTATAAGGCCGACGCGTAGGCGTCGCCGGTTATAATGTCGCCGCGTCGCGACCCGCGGCGCTACCAACGCAAGCGGAGATCCACAGGCCCATGTTCGAAGGACTCAGCGATCGTCTGTCCCGAGCCACACAAAACCTGCGCGGCAAGGGTCGGCTGACCGAGGAAAATATCGCCGATACCATGCGTCAGGTGCGCATGGCCCTGCTCGAGGCCGATGTCGCCCTGCCGGTGGTTCGCGAATTTATCGATCGTGTCCGTGAGCGCGCTGTCGGCACCCAGGTCACGCGCAGCCTGACGCCCGGCCAGGCCTTGATCAAGATCATCCACGATCAGCTGGTGGAGATCATGGGCGCGGCCAACGAGGGTCTCAAGCTGAACGCCCAGCCACCGGCAGTGGTCCTGCTCGCCGGATTGCAGGGCGCCGGCAAGACCACGACCGCGGCCAAGCTGGCGCGCCTGTTGCAGGAGCGCGACCGCAAAAAGGTCCTGCTTGCCAGCGTCGACATCCACCGCCCGGCGGCAATCCTGCAGCTGCAGCGCCTGGCCGATGAGATCGATGCCGGTTTCGAGCCCGCCGATGCCGGTGAGGATCCGGTGGCGATCACCGAACGGGCGCTGGCGACGGCCAGACGCCAGGGGTTCGACGTCCTGATCCTCGACACGGCGGGCCGTCTGCACGTCGACGAGGACATGATGGCTGAGGTGCAGCGGGTACACCGCAGCGCCGGCGCGGTGGAGACCCTGTTCGTGGTCGACAGCATGGCCGGGCAGGACGCCGTCAATGCGGCCCGGGCCTTCGACCAGGCCCTGCCCCTGACCGGCGTCATCGTCACCAAAACCGACGGAGACGCCCGTGGTGGTGTCGCGTTGTCGGTGCGCCAGGTGACCGGCAAGCCGATCAAGTTCCTTGGCGCCGGCGAGAAGATCGATGCGCTGGAGCCATTCCACCCGGAGCGGGTCGCTTCGCGGATCCTCGGCATGGGAGACGTGGTGAGCCTGGTGGAGGAGGTCGAGCGCAAGGTCGACCGGGAGGAGGCCGGCAAGCTGGCGCGCAAGCTGCGTAAGGGCAAAGGCTTCGATCTGGCCGATCTGCGCGATCAGTTGGCGCAAATGGAGCAGCTTGGGGGGCTGGGCGCGCTGATGGACAAGTTGCCGATGAGCGTGCCCAAGGGCGTGGACGCGGCCCTCGGCGAGCGCCAGCTGCGCCGCCAGATGGCGGTGATCGACTCGATGACTCCGCGCGAGCGACGCTTCCCGAAATTGATCGACAATTCCCGCAAACGCCGTATCGCCCGGGGTGCCGGCGTCCAGGTCCAGGACGTGAACCGCTTGCTGAAACAGCACAACCAGATGCAGAAGATGATGAAAAAAATGGGTAGAGGCGGTATGGGCCGCATGATGAAGGCCATGCAGGGGCGCCTTCCGCCGGGTCTGGGCCGCTAGCCCAGGCCTTCCAATTTTCGGAAATTCAAGTAAAATTTCCGGTTTAGCTCGCCGGCCAGCTTCCCGCTTGTCCGGCTTTAGTTTTCTGAGGACATGCCAGCATGGTGACCATTCGTCTGACTCGGGGCGGCGCTAAGAAGCGGCCCTTCTACCACATCGTCGTTACCGACAGCCGCAACCGCCGCGATGGCCGCTATATCGAGCGGCTCGGGTTCTTCAACCCGGTCGCCAAGGGCAAGGAGCAGAGCCTGTCGATCGACCTTGAGCGGGTCGACCACTGGACCGGGCAGGGCGCACAAACCAGCGATCGCGTGGCGCAGCTGGTGAAGTCCTATCGTAAGTCCGGAGGTATGTCCGGAGGTAAGCCCGCCGGCAAGACCGCAGGCGGCGAGGCCGAGCAGGCTGCCTGAAGGCCTCGTGACCGCACCGGCGCAGGCCGGGAGAGCGGACCGGCGCATTGAGGTCGGTCGGGTGTCCGGGCTTTATGGCGTACAGGGCTGGGTGAAGCTCTACTCATTCACCGAGCCGCGCGACCGTCTGCTGGAATACGAGCCGCTGATGCTGGGCAAGGACGAGGCCTGGCGGCCGGTGAAGCTGGCCGAAGGCAGGGTGCATGGCAAGGGTCTGGTCGGTCGCTTTGAGGACATCACGGATCGCGATCAGGCCGCCGGTCTGGTAGGGCTGGAACTGGCGGTACTGCGGTCCCAGCTGCCGGAGGCCGCGGCAGATGAGGTGTACTGGGTCGATCTGATGGGTCTTGCGGTGGTGAATACGCAGGGCGAAAGCTTCGGCCGGGTAGAACGACTGCTTGAAACCGGCGCCAATGACGTGCTGGTGGTGAAAGGAGACAGGGAGCGGCTGATTCCGTTCGCCCGCGGACCGATCGTCAAACAGGTCGATCTGGTCGCGGGGACGATTGTGGTGGACTGGGAACCGGACTACTAGACAGCCGGTTCCAGGGCGAAGGTAACAGGCCATGCGCATCGAGTTTGTCACCCTGTTTCCTCGCCAGGTCGAGATGCTGGCTGATTTCGGCGTCGTCGGTCGGGCGGTGGAGCGCGGCCTGCTGGAGTTAGGCACGGTGGATCCGCGGGAATTTGCCACCGATGCGCATCGCACGGTGGACGACCGGCCTTACGGCGGCGGCCCGGGGATGGTGATGACGGTGGCGCCGCTGCGGGCGGCCATCGATGCGGCGAGACAACGCCTGCCGGACGCGAGCCCCTGCGTTGTGCTGAGTCCGCAGGGGCGACTGCTGGAGCAGGGTCTGGTTAACGAGCTGGCCCGGGCGCCGGGGCTGCTGCTGGTGGCGGGGCGCTACGAAGGCATCGACGAGCGTGTGATCACGCTGGAAGCCGACTACGAGGTCTCCATCGGAGACTACGTGTTGAGCGGCGGTGAACTGCCGGCGCTGGTGCTGGCGGATGCGGTGGCGAGGCGCGTGGATGGTGTGCTGGGCGACGCGGATTCGGCCACGCAGGACTCGTTTGAAGAGGGCCTGCTGGATTGTCCGCACTACACCCGGCCCGAGCAGGTTGCGGGAATGCCGGTGCCGCCGGTGCTGACGTCGGGAGACCATGCGGCGATCGGACGCTGGCGCCGCCAGCAGGCGCTGGGGCGGACCTGGCAGCGGCGGCCGGACCTGTTGGCCCGGCTGCAGTTGAGTGAGGAAGACGAGAGTTTATTGAACGAGTTCATCGCCGCCCATCAGGGCAGTGGAGGACACGGGAATCGACAGGAGTAACCCTGTTATCAGGTGGGTGTCATGAGCAACATTATCAGTGAATTGGAAAGCGAGCAGATGACCCGTGAGGTACCGGATTTCGGACCCGGAGACACGGTCGTCGTCAGCGTCAAGGTCAAGGAAGGCGAGCGTGAACGTCTGCAGGCGTTTGAGGGCGTGGTCATCGCCAAGCGCAACCGCGGCCTTAATTCGGCCTTTACCGTGCGCAAGATGTCGCACGGCGAGGGTGTCGAGCGCGTGTTCCAGACCTACAGCCCCGCTATCAGCGACATCAAGGTTAAGCGCCGTGGTGATGTCCGCCGGGCCAAGCTGTACTACCTGCGCAAGCTGACCGGCAAGGCAGCGAGGATCAAGGAAAAGGTCTGAACGGGTGCCGCGCCACAGCGCGAACGGACGCGGGCGATAACCGCTCCATGAGGCGCTCTCGGTCGATTTTGCTGTTTATCGCCGCCCTGCTGACGCAGGGCGGTTGTTCTTTGTTTATCCAGCCGGCGGTCGACCGCGCTTCGGATAATCTGAGTGCGGCCATCCTCAATCAGGACGATCCGGAAACGGTGCGTGACGGCGCGCCGGCCTATCTGTTGTTGATGGACAGTCTGGTCGAGGGGCCCTCGCCGGACCCGGAGATACTCGCTGCAGCGTCAGGGCTCTATGCTGCCTACGCCGCGGTGTTTGTCGAGGATCCGGTACGGGCTGCCCGCCTGGCCGCGCGCGCCCGACGTTATGCGTCTCGGGGCCTGTGTCTGACCGATCCGCGTGGCTGCGACTTTGACCAGCTCAACTTCGATGAAGTGGCAGACAGGCTGGAGTCTTTCGACCAGCGCGACGTCCCCGCGCTGTACGCCTACGGTGTCGCTTGGCTGGTTTATATCCGCACCCACTCGGATGACTGGAACGCGATCGCGGATCTGCCCAAGGTCGAGGCGCTGCTGGAGCGGATCATCATCCTCGAAGAGACCTACGAGCGTGGCAGCGCCCATCTCTACCTCGGCATCCTGCAGACCCTGCGCCCGCCTGCATTGGGCGGCCAACCCGAAGCGGCCCGCGCGAACTTCCTGCGCGCTGACGAATTGGCCGGCGGCAAGGACTTAAGCATCAAGGTGGAATATGCTCGGGGCTACGCCCGGCTACTCTACGAACGGGAACTTCACGACCGTCTGCTGACCGAAGTAATCGAGGCCGACCCGGACCAACCCCGACTGACGCTGACTAATACGCTGGCTCAGCAACAGGCCCGGGAGCTGCTGGCATCGGCAGACGAATATTTTTGAAGCGCTATAGCGAGCCCCCCATGCTGAAACGAATCCTGCCCCTGATTCTCCTCCTCGCGCCATTGGCGGCAGGTGCTGCGCCGACGCAGATAAAACTGGCGACGCTGGCACCGGAGAACTCCAGCTGGATGCGCGAGATGCGCGCCGGCGCCAAGGAGATCGCCGAGCGCACAGAGCAGCGCGTGCAGCTCAAGTTCTATGGCGGTGGCGTCATGGGCAACGACAAGAAGGTGTTGCGCAAGATGCGTATCGGCCAGCTGCATGGCGGCAGCTTCACCCCCAGTGGTCTCAACGAGCGTTGTCCGGACTTCGGTATCTATGGCCAGGTGCTGACCTTCGATTCTCTCGAAGAAGTGGCTTTCGTACGGGAGCGCATGGATGCCCAGGTGATGGCGGTCCTCGATGCGGCGGATCTGGTCGGCTTTGGCATTGCCGGTGGTGGTTTTGCGCTGATCATGTCGCAGCAGCCGGTGACCCGATACGAGGACCTCAAGGGCCGCAAGATGTGGGTCCCGGAGGGCGATCTGATGACGTTCGAAGCGATGAGGAGTCTGGATCTCTCGCCGGTCGTGCTGCCGATCACCGATGTGCTCACCGGTTTGCAGACCGGTCTGATCGACATCATCGGCACGCCGCCGGTCGGCGCGATCGCGCTGCAGTGGTACACCAAGGTGGATTACGTCACCGACTTCCCGATCGTCTATTCCTACGCAGCGCTGGTGGTCGAGAAGAAGATCATGGACCGCCTGAGCCGGGAGGACCGGACCGTGGTCGATGAAGTGATGAACCGGATCTACAAGAAATTTGACCAGGAGAGCCGGCTCGAGAATGCCAGCGCCAGGGAAGCCATGGTCGCCAACGGCATCGATTTCGTGCAGCCGGACACCGGTGCGATCGCGAGCTGGCGCGATCGCGTGATCGCGACCAATCTGGCTCAGGTCGAGGAGGGCATGCTCTCGAAGAGCATGTTCGAGGAGCTGAGTGCCCACATCAGCGATTACCGTGCCGCCGCCGCGGCCCAGGCTGCCGCCGACGGCGCTGATTGATGCCCGATACCGGTAGCGGCTGGCTCAGACGGGCTGAGCGGGTCATCCACGCGGCCGAGGACACGCTCCTTATCACGCTGCTCGGCGCGATGATCCTGATCGGAGCCAGCCAGATCTTTATGCGCAATGTCCTCGGTGAAGGGCTCGGTTGGGCAGACGAGTCGCAGCGCCTTCTGGTCCTGTGGATCGGTCTGCTCGGGGCCATGGCGGCGAGTCGTGACGGCCGCCAGCTGCGTATCGATCTTGTCTCGCGCTATATGCGCGGCTACTCCCGTCGCATCATCGAATCCTTTGCCGATCTGCTGACTGCGGCGGTTTCCGGCGTGGTCGGCTGGTACGCGCTGGCGTTCGTGCGCGACAGCCATGCGTTTGGCGACGAGCTGGTGGGCGGCATTCCTGCCTGGCTGGTTCAGGGCGTGATCCCGCTGGCGTTTATCGTGATCGCGTTGCGTCACCTTATCGCCGCCGTCGCCGGATTGATGGGGCGACGACAGTCGTCAGTGCCTGGGTCATGACCGCGACGCTGATCCTCGGTCTGCTCGCGCTGCTCGGCGTGCCCTTGTTTGTCGTCATCGCGATCGGCGCGTTGTGGGGATATCATCAGTCCGGTATCGATCTGCAGGCCATCGCCATCGAGATTTTCGGCGTGGCCGAGATGCCGATCCTGGCAGCGATTCCACTGTTCACGTTTGCCGGCTATCTGATCAGCGAGGGCGGCGCCCCGGCGCGGCTGGTGCGCGTCAGTCAGGTCCTGCTCGGCTGGCTACCCGGCGGTCTGGCGGTGATCTCTCTGGCGGCCTGCGCTGTGTTTACCGCATTTACCGGGGCGTCTGGCGTGACCATCATCGCGCTAGGCGCGCTGCTCTACCCGGCGCTGCGTCAGGCCGGTTATCCGGAAAACTTCAATCTCGGTCTGGTCACCACGTCGGGCAGCCTCGGGCTGTTGTTCGCGCCGTCGCTGCCGCTGATCCTCTATGGCGTCGTGGCCAAGGTCTCTATCGACGACCTGTTCGTGGCCGGCATCCTGCCGGGCACCTTGATGCTGGTGTTGCTGGCGCTGTGGAGCTTCTGGGTCAACCGCGGCAGCCGGCAGCCACGCGGCCACTTCTCCTGGTCCGAGGCAAGATCCGCGCTGTGGGCGTCGCGTTGGGAGATCCCGCTGCCTATCGTGGTGCTTGGAGGCATCTACAGCGGCTACTTCGCGGTCTCCGAGGCGGCCGCGGTGACTGCTCTTTACGTGCTGGTGGTTGAGATGCTGGTGCTGCGCGAGATCCGCTGGCGCCGGCTGCCGGCGGTGATGCGCGAGTCGATGGTATTGGTGGGCGGGATCCTGCTCATCCTCGGCGTGTCGCTGGCTTCTACCAACTACATGATCGATGCCGGCGTGCCACAGTTGCTGTTTGCAACCGTGAGCGAACTGGTTTCCGGCCCCACTACCTTCCTCTGGCTGCTACTGGCTTTCCTGCTGGTGCTGGGCGCGATCCTCGATATCTTTTCCGCCATAGTGCTGGTGGTCCCGTTGTTGCTGCCGGTGGCGGCGCAATACGGAATCGACCCGGTGCATCTGGGCATCGTTTTCCTGGCGGCGATGCAGCTGGGTTATCTGACGCCGCCGGTGGGCCTGAACCTGTTTATCGCGAGCTATCGCTTTGACAAGAGCATCACCCAGATCTATATGGCGACAATGCCGTTCCTGCTGATACTGCTGGCGGCGGTGGTCGTCATCACGTTCTGGCCGGGTCTCAGTCTGGCGCTGCTGGGTTGAGACGGGCTGATGGTGCTCAGGCCGTAACCGGCGCCGACGGATTGATGGAGTAGGTGGACATGAGGGTTTTCTCGCGTGGCCGCGTCATCGCAGCAAGTGTCTTGCTTCTTGGTCTGGCGACGGCACTGGTGGCGACCAACAACAATGAGACACCACTGCAGTCGATCCGGCTGCCGGACGGCTTTGAGATCGAACTGTTCGCCGCCGATGTGCCGAACGCCCGCTCGCTGGCCCTGGGCGATGCCAACACCCTGTTTGTCGGCACCCGCAATGAAGGCGAGGTCTACGCTATCCCGCTCGAGGCCGATGCGGACGGTGTGCTGCGCGCTGGTGAGCGCCGCACGCTCGCCAGCGGCCTGAACAGGCCTAATGGTGTCGCTTACCGGGACGGTGCGCTCTACGTGGCCGAAGTCAGCCGCATCCTGCGCTTCGATGACATCGAGAATCGCCTCGAAGATCCGCAATTCGACGTGATTCGCGATGATTATCCCTCGGTGCGACACCATGGCTGGAAGTACATCGCATTCGGTCCGGACGGCAAGCTCTATATACCTGTTGGCGCGCCGTGTAATGTCTGCGATCAGGACGGATTCGCGGTGATCACACGCATGAATCCGGACGGCAGCGAACGGGAAGTCTTCGCCGAGGGTGTGCGCAACACGGTCGGTTTCACCTGGCATCCGGATACCGGCGAGATGTGGTTTACCGATAACGGTCGCGACCGGATGGGCGACGACATGCCCCCCTGCGAGCTGAACCATGCACCCCGCGCGGGCATGCATTTCGGCTTTCCCCATTGCCATGGCGGCGACATCCCTGACCCGGATTTTTCTGCCGGTATGGCGTGCAGCGAGTTCACACCACCGGCGCAGGCTCTGGGTCCTCATGTGGCACCGCTCGGTCTCAAGTTCTACACCGGCACGATGTTCCCGGCGTCTTATCACAAGCAGTTGTTTATCGCTGAACATGGTTCATGGAACCGCAGCGATCCGATCGGTTATCGCATCACCCTGGTGCGGATGGTCGACGGTCAGGCGGTGTCCTATGAGACCTTCGCCGACGGTTGGCTGCAGGATGGAGAGTCCTGGGGCCGCCCGGTGGATCTGTTGCTGCTGCCCGACGGCTCCATGCTGGTGTCTGACGACAAGGGTGGGCGCATTTTCCGCATCACGTATACGGCTGATCAGGCTTGAGGTAGCCTCTGCGCATGGCTAATCCCTTGACCCGCGTTCTCCGTTTCGGCTGGCGCTCCCTGGATTTCATCCGACGGCTGGTGCACCTGCTGCTGATGCTGCTGGTGCTCGTCGTCATCTTTGCGCTGTTCTCGGACACGCCGGTCATCGTGCCCCGGACTGCAGCGCTGGTGGTGAAGCCTACGGGTGAACTGGTCGAGCAGCTCGAGGGCCGCCCAATCGATCGGGCTTTGAACGAAGCCAGCGGCGACGGCGAGACCCAGACCCTGGTGCGGGATCTGGCCAAGGCGATCCTCCATGCTGCCGATGACCGTCGTATCCAGGCCCTGGTGCTGGATCTGGACCAGATGAACGGCGGCGGTTTGATCAAGCTGCAGGCGGTGGCGGAAGCGCTGGCCACCTTCCGGCGATCTGGCAAGCGCGTGGTCGCTTACGGCAGCGGCTTCGATCAGGCCCGGTATTTCCTAGCCGCCCAGGCCGATGAGATCTATATGCATCCGCTGGGGTCGGTATTCCTGCAGGGCTTCGGTTTTTATCGGGCTTACTTCGGCGAGGCGGCCGAGGACTTGTCGATCGACTTCAACGTCTTTCGCACCGGCGAGCACAAGTCTTATCACGACTATCTGACCCGACGCGACATGTCCGATGCGGAGAAACAGGAGATCCGCGTGGTGCTGGATCAGCTGTGGCGCTCCTATCGGGAGTCGGTGGGCGCCGCCCGCGGCATCGCAGCGGAAGAGCTGCAGAGCATGGCGGATGACTATCTGGATCAGCTGCGCCAGGAAGACGGGGACATGGCGGCGCTGGCCCGCGAGTCCGGACTGGTGGATGAGTTGCTGACCCTGCCCGAACTCGAGCGCCGCATGATCGACATCGTCGGCGAGGACCCGGATTCCGGTAGTTACAGCCACATCGATCACCGCACTTATCTGGCCGCACTGGGGCAGAGCGCTGAGCGGGGTCGGGATCGCCGCGAAGTGGCGGTGATCGTCGCCAGCGGCAATATCCTGCCCGGTGATCAACCGCCAGGCAGCGTCGGTGCCGAGACCTTTGTCGAGCTGATCCGCGCGGCACGCGACCGGGACCAGGTGGCGGCGGTGGTGCTGCGCATCGACTCGGGTGGCGGTAGTCAGTTTGCTTCGGATCTGATCTACGAGGAGCTGCGGATGCTGCGCGAGTCGGGCAAACCCGTGCTCACCTCCATGGGAGATCTGGCGGCCTCCGGGGCGTATCTCTTGTCCATTGCGGCCGACGAAGTGTGGGCGCGTCCCGATACGCTCACCGGCTCGATCGGCGTGACCGCGATGTTGCCGACCGTGGATCGTGCGCTGGCCCGTTTGGGGGTCAATATCGACGGGGTGGGTACCACCCGATACAGCGGCGATCTGAGCCCGTTGCGCAGTCTCTCACCAGAGGCGGCAGAGATCCTGACGGTCTCGGTCGACAGCAGCTACCGCCATTTCATCCAGCAGGTAGCTCAGGCCCGCGAGCTTTCCGTCAGCGATGTGGAAGCAGTGGCAGGCGGTCGCATCTGGACCGGTCGCGATGCGCAGCGGCTCGGTCTGGTGGACCAGCTCGGTGATCTGGATGCGGTGGTGGCCGCGGCAGCCGCCCGCGGCGGTCTGGGCGATGAATACCGGATCAACTTCCTCGAGCAGGAACTGAGCATCGAGGAGTCATTGGCGCTCGAACTGCTGACCAGCTTTATCAGGACTACAGGATTGTCGGCGCAACCACGGATCGCCGCATGGTTCGAGCGCATGACCCGGAGCATGGACCGGGAACTCGGCGGACTGCTGCAGCTGCAGGATCCGCGTCAGGTTTATTACCACTGTTTCTGCCAGCTGCGCTGAGCCCGGCGCCATTATCCCCGCCAGTCGAGGATGACCTTGCCCGATTGGCCGGAGTTCATGATGTCAAAACCCTGCTGGTAGTCCTCGATGCCGAAGTGATGCGTGATCACCGGCGTCACGTCGAGACCGCTCTGCAGCATGCTGGCCATCTTGTACCAGGTCTCGAACATCTCGCGGCCGTAGACACCCTTGATGAACAGGCCCTTGAAGATGACCTGATTCCAGTCGATGGCGGTATCGTCTGGCGGGATGCCGAGCAGGGCCACCTTGCCGCCATGATGCATGGTGCGCAGCATGTCGCGGAACGCGCTCGCGTTGCCGGACATTTCCAGACCGACGTCGAAGCCTTCCTCCATCTCCAGATCCTGCATCACATCATCGATCGACTGCCGGGATACGTTGACGGTACGGCTCGCGCCCATCTTCGCCGCCAGCTGCAGACGGTAGTCGTTGACGTCAGTGATCACCACGTGGCGCGCGCCCACATGGCGGCAGATAGCGGCGGCCATGATGCCGATGGGTCCGGCGCCGGTGATCAGTACGTCCTCGCCGACCAGATCGAAGGACAAGGCGGTGTGGGTGGCGTTGCCGAGCGGGTCGAGGATCGAGGCGATGTCATCGGTGACCGCATCCGGCAGCTTGAATACATTGCTCGCCGGGATCACCAGATAATCAGCGAAACAGCCCTGGCGATTGACGCCGACGCCGCGCGTGTTCATGCACAGATGACGACGGCCGGCCCTGCAGTTGCGGCAGTGCCCGCAGGTGATGTGGCCCTCGCCGGAGACGCGGTCGCCGGCTTTGAGTCCCTGCACTTCACTGCCGATGGCTTCGATGACGCCGGAGAATTCATGACCGACGGCCATCGGCACCGGTATCGTGCGGGCCGCCCATTCGTCCCAGTTATAGATATGGATGTCGGTGCCGCAGATCGCAGTCTTACGCACGCGGATGAGGACGTCGTTGTGCCCCGGTTCGGGTTCGTTGATATCGCGCAGCCAGATGCCGGGCTCGGCTTTTTCCTTGACCAGTGCACGCATGATGTTGTTCTCCAAAAACGCTCAGATCACGTCCAATTCCCGCCCCACCCTGGCGAAAGCCGCAATGGCCTTGTCCAGGTGCGCGCGCTCCAGCCCCGCTGACATCTGGGTGCGGATCCGGGCCTTTCCCTGCGGCACGACCGGGAAGGAAAAACCGATCACATAGACACCCTCCTGCAGCAGTCGGTCGGCCATGTCCGTGGCCAGCTTCGCATCGCCCAGCATCACCGGGATGATGGGATGCTCCCCCGGCAGCAGCTGGAATCCCAGCGCGGTCATTTGCTCGCGGAAGTACCGGGTATTGTCCCAAAGCCGCTGGCGCAGGGCGGCGCCGTCCTCGAGCATGTCCAGGACCCGGATCGAGGTGGCGGCGATGACCGGCGCCAGGGTGTTGGAGAACAGATAGGGTCTGGAACGCTGACGCAGCCAGGCGATGATCTCCTTGCGGCCGGAGGTATAGCCACCGGACGCGCCACCCAGGGCCTTGCCCAGGGTGCCGGTGATGATGTCGACACGGCCGAGGACGCCGCAGTGTTCATGGGTGCCGCGACCCGTGTCGCCGAGAAAGCCCGTGGCGTGGCAGTCGTCGATCATGACCATGGCATCGTGGGCTTTTGCGAGGTCGCAGATGCCCGTCAGGTCGGCAATGGTGCCGTCCATAGAGAAGACACCGTCGGTGGCGATCAGCCGCGCGCGGCAATCTGTCGCCTCGGCCAGCCGGTCGCGCAGATCATCCATGTTGTTGTGGCGGTAGCGCAGCCGGCGCGCCTTGCTCAGGCGGATACCGTCGATGATGCTTGCGTGATTCAATGCGTCGCTGATCACCGCGTCCTGCTCGCCGAGGATCGTCTCGAACAGGCCGCCGTTGGCATCGAAACAGGAGGAATAGAGGATCGTGTCCTCGGTGCCGAGGAAGCGACTAATACGATCCTCGAGTTGCTTGTGCACGGTCTGGGTGCCGCAGATAAAGCGCACCGAGGCCATGCCGTATCCATATTCATCCAGCGCTTCGTGGGCGGCCTTGATCAGCGCGGGGTGATTGGCCAGTCCCAGATAGTTGTTGGCGCAGAGATTGATTACTTCGCGGCCGGTGTCGCCGTCGGCGGCGACCCGGATCGACGCCTCCTGGGGCGTAGTGATTACGCGCTCGGCCTTGAACAGGCCGGCGCTGTGCAGCGCGTCGGTATCGTGGGCCAGGGTGTCCAGGAAGGCCTGATTCATGCTGTGGTACTCCGCCGGAAGAGCAGGAATTATAGCAGCCGTGTCTGGGTTAGACTCCGCAGACATCAGGTAAACAGGGGCGCAACCGGCGGCAGCACGATGGAGACGGAACGGGCACAGGTGAGGCTGGACAAGTGGCTGTGGGCCGCGCGTTTTTTCAAGACCCGCGGACTGGCCCAGGCCGCCATCAGCGGTGGCCGGGTGCATCTCAACGGCCAGCGGGTCAAACCGTCGCACGGCGTCAAAACCGGGGACGAGCTCAGCGTGTCCAAGGGGCCTTACCGTTTTGATCTCACGGTCGTCGCCCTGGCCCGGCGGCGGGGCTCCGCTACCATGGCGGCCACGCTCTACGAGGAGCATGCCGAAAGCCGGGCGGCGAGGGACGCGCTGCGTGAGGAGCGCGCCCTGCAACGCAGCATCACCGCCGGCCCCGAAACCCGGCCGGACAAACGCGCCCGACGTCAGATCGTGCGTTTCACCCGGCGCCGCGAGGGCTGAGCATGACGCGACCGCGAACGCCGTTGCTGGCCGCCGACGTGGTGATCGAACCGGCTGCTGCCGAGTCGCCCTCCGTGGTGCTGATCCGGCGCGCAAATCCGCCGATGGGCTGGGCGCTACCCGGCGGTTTTGTGGACGTCGGCGAGACTGTCGAAGCGGCGGCGGTGCGCGAAGCCAGGGAGGAAACCGGTCTGGATGTGCGCCAGCTGGAACTGCTGGGCGTGTATTCCGATCCGGGACGGGATCCCCGCGGTCACACCGTAAGCGCGGTTTTCGTCGGCCGTGCTGACGGCCATCCGGTCGGGGCGGATGACGCCGCCGAGGCCGCCGTGTTCCCGCTCGATGCCTTGCCGCCGCTAGTGTTCGACCATGCCCGGATCCTGGCCGATTATCGGGCGTGGAGGGCGAAACGCTAGGCACGGTTGGCGTCCGTCGTCAGTGCGACGGAGGCCCGCATCTCCTATAATTTGTTGATCGAATCCGCCTTGCCGACGCGCTCGCACCCGGGCGGTACGGCAGGCATACCGCGAAGAGGATCCAAGCCGTGCATGCCACCACGCCCGTCGCCCCCGAACCCCTGTCCATCGTCAATGCCGACAACGCCATGCCGGAGCCGGCGCTGGTCCGCGAGCTGAACGCTGCCTATCTGGCTGACGAGGAAACCATCGTCCGCGAATTATTGCCGATTGCGACCGTGGAACCCGGGCGCAAGGCGAAGATACGTGAGACCGCGATTGATCTGGTCCGGGCGGTGCGGGCCAACCGCGGCAAGACCGGTGGGTTGGACGCGTTTATGAGCAAGTACGACCTGTCCTCCCAGGAGGGCGTGGTGCTGATGTGTCTGGCGGAAGCGTTGCTGCGCGTGCCGGACAAGGAGACCGCCGACAAGCTGATCGCCGACAAGCTGCTGGCCGGCAACTGGCGGGAGCATCTGGGCACCAGCGAGTCTGCGTTCGTCAATGCTTCGACCTGGGGCCTGATGCTGACCGGACGCATCATCCGCCTCGATCAGGACACGGTCGAACATCCCAGCCGCTTTATGAAGCGCCTGGTGACCCGTGCCGGCGAGCCGGTCATCCGCGGCGCCATGCGCCAGGCGATGAAGATCATGGGTCATCAATTCGTGATGGGGCGCACCATCGCCGAGGCCCTCAAACGCTCACAAAGCGGCACTAACGCGAACTACCGCTACACCTTTGACATGCTCGGCGAGGCGGCGCTGACGATGCCGGACTCGCGTAACTATTTCGAGGCCTACTGCAAGGGTATCGAGGCGATCGGCACCACCGGTTTCAGGGCCGCCTCGGTCTATGCGGCACCGAGTATCTCGGTGAAATTGTCGGCGCTGTATCCGCGCTACGAACACGCGCAGCGGGAGCGTGTCATCGCCGAACTGCGGCCGATGTTGCTCGAGCTTGCGCTGTTGTCGAAAAAGGTCGGCATCGGCCTGACCGTGGACGCCGAGGAGATGAACCGACTGGCGTTGTCGCTGGAGTTGTTCGAATCGGTCTATCGCGATCCGCTGCTGGACGGCTGGTCAGGCTTCGGTCTGGCCATCCAGACCTATCAGAAGCGGTCCCTGGCACTGGTGCGCTGGCTGGTCGATCTGGCCAGAGACGTCGGCCGCACTATCGAGGTCCGCGTGGTCAAGGGCGCCTACTGGGACGCCGAGATCAAACACGCCCAGGAGCAGGGGCTGGACGATTATCCGGTTTTCACCCACAAACCCAATTCCGATGTGTGTTATCTCGCCTGCGCAAAGGAGCTGCTGGCGGCGCGGCCGCAGATCTATTGCCAGTTCGCCACCCATAACGCGCAGACCCTGGCCAGCATCGTGCACCTGGCCGGCGACAAAAAAGGCTTCGAGTTCCAGCGTCTCCACGGCATGGGCGAGGAGCTTTACGATGAGGTTATCGGCGAAGACAAGATGAATCTGCCGTGTCGGGTCTACGCCCCGGTCGGCAACCACGAAGACCTGCTGCCCTATCTGGTCCGGCGCCTGCTGGAAAACGGATCCAACACCTCGTTTGTCAACCGGATCGTGGATGAGGACGCGCCGATTGACGCTATCGTCGCGGACCCGGTGGACACGGTCCTGGCGCTCAGCTCGATCCGTCATCCGCGCATCCCCAAGCCGGAGGATATCTTCGGCGCAGAACGCAAAAACTCACGCGGCATCCTGCTCGATGATCCGCTCCAACTGGAGAACCTGGAGACCGCGATGCATCGCGCGCTGGCCGGTAGCCGCATCGCCGGGCCACTGGTCGACGGCAAGCTGCTCGGGGGTCACGAGGTACAGTCGACAGACCCCGCGGACACCCGCCGTGTGGTCGGCACCGTGCGCTTTGCCGATGAGGCCGCCGCGCGCAGCGCGGTCGATGTGGCGGCTGCCGCCTATCCGGCCTGGGATGCCACGCCCGCTACCGAGCGCGCCGATATCCTCAGCCACGCGGCGGACCTGTTTGAGGCGAACAGCCCCGAGCTGATGGCCCTGTGTGTACGCGAGGCCGGCAAGAGCATCCCTGACAGTCAGGCGGAGATCCGCGAGGCGGTGGATTTTCTGCGTTATTACGCCGCACGCTGCGAAGAAGAATTTGGCGCGCCGCGTTTGATGCCCGGCCCCACGGGTGAGCGCAACGAATTGTCGCTGCATGGTCGCGGCGTATTTTTCTGCATCAGTCCGTGGAATTTCCCACTGGCCATATTTGCCGGTCAGGTGGCTGCCGCGCTGGCGGCCGGCAATTCGGTGATCGCGAAACCGGCCGAACAGACGTCGCTGGTCGCGTTTCGTGCGGTGCAGCTGCTGCATGAAGCCGGTATCCCGCCCGCGGTCCTTGGCTTTCTGCCCGGCATGGGGCCGGAGCTGGCGGCGCCAATCCTGCCCGATCCGCGGATCGCCGGGGTCGCGTTTACCGGCTCCACCGAGACCGCACAGATCATCAACAAGGCGCTGGCGTCGAGGAGCGGACCGATCGCTGCGCTGATCGCCGAGACCGGCGGACAAAACGCGATGCTGGTGGACAGCTCCGCGTTGCCGGAACAGGTGGTCGTCGATGCGGTGCACTCTGCGTTCAACAGCGCCGGGCAGCGTTGTTCCGCGCTGCGCGCGTTGTTCCTGCAGGAAGACATCGCCGATCGCACGATCGAATTGCTCAAGGGCTATATGGCGCTTCAGGTCGTCGGTGATCCGGGCTTGTTGCGGACCGACGTCGGTCCGGTGATCGATGCCGATGCGCTGGGCATCCTCGAGGCGCACGCCGAGCGCATCGTCAGCGAGGGGCGTCTGATCTACCGTTGCGAACCCGGTGAGGACACCGGACACGGCCATTTCTTCGCGCCGATGGCGGTCGAGATTGACAGCCTCGATCAGCTTCATCGGGAGGTATTCGGCCCCGTACTCCACGTGATCCGCTATCGGGCCCGGGATCTGGATCGGGTGATCGAACAGATCAACGCCACCGGCTACGGGCTGACCCTGGGTATCCACAGCCGGATCGATTCCCAGGCCATGCGGATCGCGCGTAGCGTCCGCGTGGGTAACGCCTACGTCAATCGCAATATGATTGGGGCGGCGGTGGGCGTGCAGCCCTTCGGCGGACGCGGTCTGTCCGGAACCGGACCAAAAGCCGGGGGGCCGGGGTATCTGCACCGCTTCGCGGTGGAGCGGACGCTGACCATCAATACTGCAGCGGTCGGTGGCAACGCCAGCCTGCTGTCTCTCGATGACGATTAGCAGGCAGACCGGCTGATGTCGGTCAGCGTCTTCGATATCTTCAAGCTCGGCGTCGGACCGTCGAGTTCTCATACCATGGGGCCGATGCGAGCGGCCGGCTGTTTCGTGAGCGATCTGCGCGCACGCAACGTGCTGGACCAGGTGGCGCGAGTGGGCGCACAGCTCTATGGCTCGCTGGCGCTGACCGGCAAGGGCCACTGCACTGACATGGCGGTGCTGGTTGGTCTGGAGGGTGAGGATCCGGAGCAGTTTGACGGCGAACGGGTGTCCGGGCGGCTGGCGCGGATCCGCGAGCAAGGCCGCATGCGGCTGGCCGACGGGCCGGAAATCGACTTTGACGAAGACCTGGATTTGCTGTTCCACCGCGACCAGATCCTGCCGCGCCATCCCAACGGCATGCGTTTCACCGCTCTCGATGCGGCCGGACAGACGTTGTTGAGCGAGGAGTTTTTTTCGGTCGGCGGCGGCGCCATCCTGCGCGCCGGCGAAGAAGACCAGCAAGAGCGGATGGAGACGCTGCGCTATCCGTACAAATCAGCGACTGAGATGCTGGCTTTGTGCGAACGCGAGCAACTGTCGATCCATCGACTGGTGTTGCGCAACGAGGGCGCCTGGCGTCCCAAGGCAGAGACCCGGGCGCGGCTGCTGGCGATCTGGGAAGTCATGTGCCGCTGCGTGCGCCGGGGTTTTGAGGCCGAGGGGCTGCTGCCCGGCGTGCTCAAGGTCAAACGGCGCGCGCCGCAGCTTTACCGGGAGCTTTGCGGCGATGGGGCGGCCGGTGATTTTATGGACTGGGTCAATGCGTATGCCCTCGCGGTCAACGAAGAGAACGCGGCGGGCGGTCAGGTGGTAACGGCGCCGACCAACGGCGCGGCCGGTATCGTGCCGGCGGTCCTGCACTACTATCGACGCTTTGTGTCCGGGGCCGACGAGGCCGGGATCCTGCGTTTCCTGCTCACCGCCGGCGCCATCGGCATCCTCTATAAGACCAACGCCTCGATCTCAGGCGCCGAGATGGGCTGTCAGGGCGAAGTCGGGGTGGCTTGCTCGATGGCCGCCGGCGGACTGGTCTCTGCCCTGGGCGGCAGCAACGGTCAGGTGGAGAACGCGGCCGAGATCGGTATGGAGCACAACCTCGGGCTGACCTGCGACCCGATCGCCGGGCTGGTGCAGATACCCTGTATCGAACGCAACGCCATGGGCGCAGTCAAGGCGATCAACGCGGCGCGCATGGCCATGCGCGGCGACGGCAAACAGAAGGTCAGTCTGGATCAGGTCATCGAGACCATGCGCCAGACCGGACACGACATGTCGCAGGTGTACAAAGAGACCTCCCAGGGCGGATTAGCGGTCAACGTCATCGAATGCTGAGTCTGCTCAGCAGTCGGCAGGCCGAGATGCATGCCGGGGCGGGCGCTCTGCGCAGCGGGACATCAGGCCCGGTAGGGCGCCGACCAGCGTCCGGCAAAGGCGATGACCTCCAGCGGTTGACGTTGGCGTTGCGCTGACTCCTTCTCCCGCAGCGCTTCTGGGAGCAGCTGTGGATCGCCGGGATGACCGACGGCGATCATCGCCATCGGTGTGTACTCCTCGGGTATGTCGAATGTCTTCGCCAGCCTCACGCCGTCGAATCCGCCCATCTGGTGGGCCACCAGCCCCAGCGCGCTCGCCTGCAGACACAGACTCACGCTGGCGGCGCCGGTGTCGTATTGGGCCCAACGGTTGGGCTTGTCGTTATGGCGAAAGCGGGCGCCGGCCACCGCGGCCAGGAGCAGCGGCGCGTTTTTTACCCAGGCCTGGTTGCCCTCGACAAGACAGGCAAAGGCCCGCTCCCAGTCTTCGCTGGCGCTGGCCCGATCGTAGACCAGGAAGCGCCAGGGCTCGTCTCCAAAACATGAAGGTGCCCAGCGCGCCGCCTCGAGCAGAGACGTGATCTGGGCCCGCGTGACCGGTCGATCGGGATCGATGGCGCGGGGACTCCAGCGGTTGGCGATCAGTTCGTGGATGGGTTCGGCGACATCGGCCTGACGGCTCGAAGACATGGACTTGTGCTCCTGTTGTGACTGGATCGAACGCGCTCGACCGTCGCTTCAAAGATCGCTGGCGGTCAGCACCGCGCCCCGGGTGTTTTTTGGAAAGTCGTAGTATGCGAAGCGGCCGCTGCCGGGCGCAAGCTCGTTCCAGTCCTCTATATCCAGATCGACGCAGAACAGGCTCGCGGTCGGCAGGTTGTCGATGCGCACCGGGCTCAGGCTGGAGGCGAAGTCGGTGAGCCCCGGATTGTGACCGACCACCATCAGGTGTGCCGCGAGCGTTTCCAGCGATGTCAGTACGGAGAACAACTCACGGTTGCTGGCATGATAGAGCGATCGATCTTCAATAATGCGATGTTCAGGGAAGCCCATCTCGCGGGCCGCCATGCGCGCGGTGCTCACGGCGCGCATGGCCGGACTGGAGATCAGCATGTCCGGCACCTGGTCCGCTGCCTTCAGACGTCGCCCCATCTCCGGTGCGTCCCGCCGACCGCGCGGATTGAGCGGTCTGTCATAGTCATCCAGACCCGCATCATCCCAGCTGGATTTAGCGTGCCGTAACAGGGTCAGGCGCTTCACATGCCGTCCTCGCAGCGTCGCGACCACGACGCGGTGATCGGAGACGGGATCGGGCAGCACCCGATAATCGGCGAACTCAAAATCCGCCGAGGCAAGGATCCAGTCCAGGCGGCGGTCCAGGCGCGGGAAAGTTTCAAGATCCGGCGCGGTTGCCGCGAACGCCCTCAGCCCAAGATCACGGGTGATGGTCTCGAGGACGCCGTCATCGTGGCCCCACTCGGTGTTGAAGTCACCCATGATCACCAGCGGCCGACCGCGGTCTGCGAGGGCCGCGATGAATTGCTGCGTCTGCTGCTGCCGCACCGCCTCGCGCAGCGGCTCCAGATGGACCGAGACCACGTCTACCAGCTCTCCGGTATCGGTCCAACGCACGGTGACCAGGCTGAACCCCTTGGGCAGGGTGCCCGCCGCTGGCGCGAAGGTGTAAGCACCGGTGTCGGCGACCGGCAGCCCGGATATCAGTCCGGTCCCGTAGCGCAGCCCGGCGCCCTCGGCATGGGCGACCTGCAGGCTCCACGACAAGCCGGTTCGCTCGGCCAGGTAGCTGACATGGTCAAAGGACCCGCTCCAGGCAGATGGAGCGTCCGCTTCCTGCAGCGCCACGATCTGTGGTTTTTCGCGTCTGATCAGCGCACCGACGGCATCCAGGTTCTCGCGGGCCCGGTCGCCATCCTGCAAAGCCTGATGGACACCGTTGCCGCGTCCGTGAGCCAGATTGATGGTCATCACGTTTAGCGTCGGGGTCGACATCGAAGCCGGCCTGATCTGCCATGGCTCCTCATGGGCCCGCAGATGCGGCTCGGGTGACAGTCTGTGGCTAACGCAGCCGCCGACCCCCATCCACAGCAGGGTCAAGAACACCAGCCTGAGCCCTGGCTTCATGGCGAGGCCTGCGCCGCGCGCTGCCGGTTCTGTTCAGCGCGGTATGCGGCCAGCGCGTCATTCAGCCAGGTGGCGGTCTCGATTTCGCTGCCGTCGGTCAAACGCATTCGATAGGGACGACCGCTGATCAGACTGCCGGTCCCGGCCAGCCGGACAAAATCTTCGGCGGAATGCACCTTGCCCTTGTCCAGATAATGTTTGAACTTGCGCTGCATATGCCGGGCGGCCTCGGTGCCGTCATGGTCTTTGCCGTTGCGGATAAACACAGCGTCAGACTGCTCGACCTGCTGGAGCAGAAAGTCGATCGCGCCCCGTTCTGCGGGGACAAGCATTTGTTCCGCGCCGCCGGTTAGCGGCGAGAGCAGGCACACCAGCGCAAGCAGGGCCATACAGTGGTTGATATTTCGGCTGTTCATGCAGGTACGCCTACCTGGATCCGTCCCTCGTGGATCCTGACGTCAAAGGTCGAGATGTCCTCGTAGGCCGGCGCCGACAGCGCCTTGCCGGTGCGCAGACAGAAGCGCGCGCCATGGCGGGGGCACATGATCTGGTCCCCCTGGATCGGGCCGCCCGCCAGCTCTGCGCCGTCGTGGGTGCAAATGTCTTCGATGGCGTAGAGATGGCCATCGATATTGAACACGGCGATCAGATGTTCGTCGGTCTCCAGCTCGGCGTAGGATCCGAGCGGGATGCCGTCCTCACGCGTTACATCAAGCCATTGCAGATCATCCATCCGCGTTGGTCTCCACTCAGTACATCATCCCGGTCTGCAGCCGGGCGGCTTCGGACATCATGTCCTGGCTCCACGGTGGATCGAATACAAGGTCCACATCGGCCCGTTTTACCGAGGGGATGATCTCCAGCTTGCTGCGCACGTCATGGACCAGGATGTCACCCATACCGCAGCCCGGCGCGGTCAGGGTCATGACCACGTCCACTCGCCAGCCTTCCTCGGCGGCACGTAGCTGACAGCGATAGATCAGACCCAGGTCGACGATATTCAGCGGAATCTCCGGATCGAAACACGTGCGCAGCTGGTCCCAGACCAGCTGCTCCACGTCGTCACGGGACGCGTCCGGAGGGAGCGTGGGCGGCTCCACCGGATCCTTGCCCAGCGCGTCCGCGTTCTGTCCGTCGATACGGAACAGATTGCCGTCCAAAAAAATCGTGAAGCTGCCGCCGAGGGCCTGGGTGATAAACGCATTCGCGCCGCGACGCAGGATCACCTCGTCACCGGCAGGGATCAGTACCGCGGGGCAGTCCCGATATAGTTGTACAGGCTCGCTGTTCTTACCAAACATCGTTGTTGTTTTCGCTCATTCAGTGGTGGCGGTGCCGGTGCCGGTGAGGGCGGACTTCATGGTGTGCCAGCACAGGCTGGCGCACTTGACCCGGGTCGGGTACTCGCGGACGCCACCGAGGGCGGCCAGCTTACCCAGTTCGGTCAGGTCGCCGATATTGTCATCGCTACCCGCCAGCAGTCCGTGCATACGTTCGAAAACCGTCAGCGCTTCGGCTTCGCTCTTGCCCTTGAGCGCCTCGGTCATCAGCGAGGCCGACGCCACGGAGATCGCGCAGCCCGAGCCTTCGAAGCTGATATCTTCGATGACGCCTTCCTTGAGTCGCAGATAGACGTGCAGCTTGTCACCGCATAGCGGATTGAAGCCTTCGGCATCATGTCGCGGCGGCTCGATCTGGCGGAAGTTCCGCGGCGAGCGATTGTGATCCACGATCACGTCCCGGTACAGGTCCTTCAGGTCCATCAGGCAAAGACCTCCCGGGCCCGCAACAGGGATTCGGCCAGCCGGTCGATCTCTTCCTCGGTGTTATAGAGAGCGAAGGACGCACGCGCAGTGGCCGGGATGCCGAAGAAGTCCAGCACCGGCATCGCGCAATGATGGCCGGTACGAACGGCGATGCCGTCATGATCGACGATGGTGCCGATATCATGGGGATGCACGCCGTCGAGCACAAAGGAGAACAGCGAGGCCTTGTGCTCGGCGGTGCCAATCGGACGCAAGCCCGGCATCTGTAACAGGCGCTCGGTAGCGTAGGCCAGCAGTTCCTGCTCGCGAGCCGCGATGGCGTCCATACCGATCGCGCCAAGATAGTCCACCGCGGCGCCCAGTCCCACCACGCCGGAGATATTCGGCGTTCCGGCTTCGAACTTCCACGGCAGGTCGTTGTACTCGGTGCGATCAAAGCGGACCATGCGGATCATGTCGCCACCGCCCTGCCAGGGCGGCATCTCTTCCAATAACGCCTCGCGGCCATAGAGCACGCCGATGCCGGTGGGTGCATACATCTTGTGGCCGGAGAAGGCGTAGAAGTCGCAGCCCAGCGCCTGTACGTCGACGCTGCCATGGGGAACCGCCTGGGCACCATCCAGCAGCACCGGCACACCCCGGTCGTGGGCGAGGGTGATCATCTCCGCGACCGGGTTGATCGTCCCGAGCGCGTTCGACACATGTGCCGCGGCAACGAGCCGCGTGCGTGGTCCCAACAGCCTCTCAAACTCGTCCATGCGCAGCTGGCCGCGCTCGTCGATCGGCGCCACCACCAGCTCGGCGCCGGTCTGCTCGCACACCATCTGCCAGGGCACGATGTTCGAGTGATGTTCCATCCATGTGATCAGCACCTGGTCACCGGGTTGCAGCCGCGGACGGGCGTAGGCCTGGGCCACCAGATTGATGGCCTCTGTCGTGCCGCGGGTAAAGATCGTCTCGCGCTCGGATGCGGCGTTGATAAATCCCGCGATCCGTTTCCTCGCGCCTTCGAACGCGTCCGTGGCACGCTGGCTCAGCGTGTGCACGCCGCGGTGGATGTTGGCGTGATCGTGCTCTTCGTAGTATGTGACCGCATCGATCACCTGGCGCGGCCGCTGCGAGGAAGCGGCATTGTCCAGATAGGCCAGCGGCTTGCCATGGACCTGCTGATGGAGGATCGGGAAGTCCTCGCGCAGGGCGGCGAAGTCGGGCCGGGTCGATTGTGGCAGGGGGCTGGCGCTCATGCATCGGCTCCAATGAGATTCTCGATCAGGCTACGGTCGGGCAGCGCCCCGGCGACGGCGGTCTCGAGACGGCGCCGTACCGGTTCCAGCTCAACGCGGCCTACCACCGCCTCCGCGAACGCAAAGGTCAGCAGCGCCCTGGCCGCTTCTGCGTCGATGCCGCGGCTGCGCAAATAGAACAATGCGGTCTGGTCGAGCTGGCCGACGGTCGCGCCATGGCTGCACTTGACATCATCCGCGTAGATCTCGAGTTCCGGTTTTGTATCCACCTCAGCCTGCTCGGACAACAACAGATTGCTGTTGGACTGATGGGCCTCGATCTTCTGCGCGTCTTCATGGACGATCGCTTTGCCGTTGAACACGCCACGGGACCGGTCGTTGAGCACGCCGCGATAATCCTCTGTGCTGCGTGTGTGCGGAGCGAAATGGTCGACCCGGGTGTGGTTGTCCACATGCTGCCGGCCGCCGAGACAGTAGAGTCCGTTCATCTCGACCTCGGCACCCGGCTGGTTCAGCGCGACTTCGAGATCCAGCCGCGCCAAAGCGGCACCGAAATGCAGGTTGTGACTCTCCAGTCTCGCGTCTCGGCCGACGCGGGCGAACACGCCGCCGACATGAAAGGCGGTCGTCGCTTCATCCTGGACGCGGTAGTGGCGCAGACGAGAGCCGCGGTCCAGCTGTAGCTCGGTGACCACGTTGGTAAGATTTTGGCTGGATCCGAGGCTCACATAGTGCTCGAGCACGCTCAGCGACGAATCCACCGCGCTGTCGATAAACACCCGCGGGTGGCAGGTCTGAGGCTCGGCGCCCGGCACCGACAAAAACAGCAGGTAAACCGGGTCTGATATCACAGTGCCGGTGTGCGTGCGCAGCAGCACGCCGTGTTCCAGCAGTCCCTGATTGAGCGCGCTGAACGGATGCTGGCCGGGGTCGGCAAGACGGCACAGATTCTCCGGCAGCTCTGCCTCCGGATCCTGGATCAGGCTGGCCAGTGACGCGATATCCAGCCCTGACACGGTCGGCAGGTCCGACAGCTCCGCCACATAGTGGCCGTTTACAAACACGAGCCGCGGGCCCGCAAGGCCGCCGATTGCCGCACTCTCGACCGCGGCGTCGTCCGGCACCGGGACCGGGCCGCCGTGAGCAAATGCGCGGCGTGCCAGCGCGCGCAGATTTGTGTACTTCCAGGCCTCGTCGCGGATGCCCGGCAGACCAGTGGCTTCAAACGCGGCTCTGCCCGCGGCGCGCAGCGCCGAGACCGTGGCGTTCGCCACCATCGGGCCGGCGAGACTCTGCCGGAAGGCCGTTTCGGCGGCGGACAGGGCCGCAGCACCGTTGTCGTTGGCTGCCGTCTGACTCATGCGCTTGCGGCCTCGCGCGTCCAGTCATAGCCGCGGGACTCGAGTTCCAGCGCCAGATCCTTGTCACCGGTCTTGACGATGCGTCCGCCGGACAACACGTGCACAAAATCGGGCTCGATATAATCGAGCAGGCGCTGGTAATGGGTCACGAGTACGATGGCCCGGTCGGCGCTGCGCAGGCTGTTGACCCCGCCCGCCACGATTCGCAGTGCGTCGATGTCGAGCCCCGAGTCCGTCTCATCCAGCACCGCCAGCCGCGGCTCCAGTACGGCCATCTGCAAGATCTCGTTGCGTTTCTTTTCGCCGCCCGAGAAGCCTTCGTTGACGCCACGGTTGAGAAAACTCTCGTCCATACCCATCAGCTTCATCCTGTCCTTGACCAGGGCCAGGAACTCGAACGCGTCCAGCTCCGGCTCCCCGCGGTGCTTGCGTTGTGCATTCAGCGCCGCTTTGAGCAGATAGGCGTTATTTACCCCCGGGATTTCCACCGGGTACTGGAACGCCAGGAACACGCCCTCGCGGGCCCGTTCTTCCGGCGCCAGCTCAAGCAGGTCCTGATCACGGTAGACCACGGAGCCGCCGGTAACCTCATAGCCCTCGCGGCCGGCGAGGACGTTAGCCAGCGTGCTCTTGCCGGAGCCGTTGGGTCCCATGATGGCGTGGACCTGGCCGGCCTCCACCTCGAGATCGAGCCCGTTGAGGATCTGTTTGCCGCCGACGCTGGCCTGGAGATTGTTGATGCTGAGCATGGGTGTCTGTTCCTTGATTGCTTAAAACTCAGCCAACCGCCCCTTCGAGGCTGACGCTGAGCAGATTCTGTGCTTCCACCGCAAATTCCATCGGCAGCTCGCGGAACACGTCCTTGCAGAAGCCGTTTACGATCATGTTGACCGCGTCCTCCTCCGACAGACCGCGCTGCAGACAATAGAAGAGCTGGTCTTCACCGATTTTCGAGGTGGTGGCCTCGTGTTCGACATGCGCGGTCGGGTTCTTCGCCTCGATATAGGGGAAGGTGTGCGCGCCACAACGGTCACCCATCAGCAGCGAATCGCATTGTGTGTAGTTGCGGGCGCCGTCCGCGCTCGGCAGGATCTTGACCAGACCGCGATATGAGTTCTGCGCCTTGCCTGCCGAGATGCCCTTGGACACGATGGTGCTGCGCGTGCCGCGACCGATGTGGATCATCTTCGTGCCGGTGTCCGCCTGTTGATAGTTGTTGGCCACCGCCACGGAGTAGAACTCGCCGACCGAGTGATCGCCGCGCAGCACACAGCTCGGGTATTTCCAGGTGATGGCCGAACCGGTCTCGACCTGGGTCCAGGAGATCTTGGAGCGATGGCCGCGACAGTCGCCGCGCTTGGTCACGAAATTATAGATGCCACCGATCCCGTTCTCGTCGCCGGGATACCAGTTCTGCACTGTCGAGTATTTGATCTCGGCGTCGTCCAGCGCCACCAGTTCCACGACTGCTGCGTGGAGCTGGTTCTCGTCACGCATCGGCGCCGTGCAGCCTTCCAGATAGCTGACATGACTGCTTTCCTCGGCGACGATCAGCGTGCGCTCGAACTGCCCGGTGTTGGCGGCGTTGATACGGAAATAGGTGGACAATTCCATCGGGCAGCGCACGCCTTTGGGTACGAAGACGAAGGAACCGTCAGTGAACACAGCCGAATTCAGCGCGGCGAAGAAATTGTCGGAGTAGGGCACCACCGTACCGAGATATTGCTCGATCAAATCCGGGTGGTCTCTTACCGCTTCAGAGAACGAGCAGAAGATCACGCCGGCCTCGGCCAGCTTCGCCTTGAAGGTAGTGGCGACCGACACGCTGTCGAACACCGCGTCTACCGCAACACCGGCGAGGATGGCGCGTTCATGCAGCGGGATACCCAGCTTTTCGTAGGTCTCGAGAAGCTTCGGGTCGACCTCGTCCAGGCTCTTGGGGCCGTCCTTCTTGCTCTTGGGCGCCGAATAATAGGAGATCGCCTGATAATCGATCGGCTGGTGGTGGACATGGGCCCATTTGGGTTCGGTCATGGTCAGCCAGTGCCGATAAGCCTGCAGCCGCCACTCGAGCAGGAATGACGGCTCGCCTTTCTTGCTCGATATAAAGCGGATCACGTCTTCGTCCAGACCCGGCGCGACCGTATCCGCATCGATCTCGGTGACGAAGCCATGCTTATACTTCTTGCCGATAAAATCTTCGACTTCCGGTGTATGAGTGGCCATGATTTCCAGTGTCCTTATTCTTCCCTAACGGGCTCGGGGTTCGGTTTGCGCCGTGTTCACGGATCGGGTGGTAACGGAGCGGAGGTCGATGTAGGTCAGCGTTTCGCCAGGACCGCTGAGCAGTTCTGCCAGGCTGATCTCTTCCAGCGCCTGGTAGATCGCGACGTTGATACGTTGCCATGCGCCGCCGACACGACACACCGCTTCCAGATCGCAGCTCCCGTGTTCGGTGCTGCATTCGGTGATGGCGACGGGACCTTCCAGCGCGACGATGACTTCGGCGGCAGAAATCTGTGCGGGGCTGCGCGCCAGCAGGTACCCCCCCTGAGCGCCGCGCTGGGAGTTGACCAGCCCGGCGCGGGTCAGTGACTTCAACAGTTTGCTCACCGTGGTGCCGGTCAGCCCGGTCCGGGCGGCCACGTCGGCGGAGCTCAACATCGCGCCATCGACCCTGGCCAGTTCGGCCAGAACCAGCGTCGCGTAGTCGGTCAGCTTGCTCATTCGCAGCATGGGTTTTGACCCTCCTGGAGAATGTGGACCATTTTAGTCCGGTTTGACGCCCCAGGGAAGGCTCGGGGCTCATTTCGTATTGTCGCAGGTGCTTGGATTCGCGGGTCTTGTGCTAGGATTCCAACCTTGCCGCCGCCGCAGGCATGGGGGAATTGTGGCTGAGGCCCGTTGGTCTGCGCCCCCAGGCTGTTTCAATCAGCGGTGGCGTCGGAGGCAATGTGGCAGAAGAATCAACAACGGATAAAAGCGGCCGCGGCCAGGGCAGTCGGGACGAGAACATCGCGATCATTCGCGAACTGGACTATTCCCGCGGTCATCGCAAGATCTTCGACGGCCTTAATCTGGATGTACCGCGGGGTCGCGTGACCGCCATCATGGGCCCCAGCGGTACCGGCAAGACCACCTTGCTGCGTCTGATCACGGGCCAGATCTTGCCGAACCACGGCAGCATCCTGATCGAGGGCCGTGACGTCTGCCGCATGGGCCGCAACGAACTCTACGACACACGCAAGCGTATCGGCATGCTGTTCCAGAACGGCGCGCTGCTGACCGACATCAGTGTCTACGAGAATGTCGCATTCCCGCTGCGCGAGCATACGCGCCTGCCGGAGCGTCTGATCCGGCACATCGTCCTCACCAAGCTGCACGCCGTTGGCTTGCGCGGTGCCGCGGAACTGATGCCGGCGGAGTTGTCCGGCGGCATGGCCCGACGCGTCGCCCTGGCGCGCGCCATCGCGATGGACCCGGACCTGATCCTCTATGACGAGCCGTTTGTCGGTCTCGATCCGATCTCCATGGGTGTCATCGTGCGCCTGATCCGGCGTATGAACGACGCTCTGGGTCTGACCAGTGTCGTGGTCACCCACGATGTCGAGGAGGTCTCTTCCATTGCCGATCGCACCTATCTGTTGTCTGATGGCAAGGTCGTCGCTTCCGGTTCACCGGAAGATCTGCAGGAAAATTGTTCGGCGGTAGTGATGCAGTTTATGAACGGCATGGCGGATGGCCCGGTGCCATTCCACTATCCGGCGCCGGATTACAGCGAGCAACTCTTGCGGCGCGGGCAGGAATAGGAGAGCAGCGTGCGCAGAGTCCTTGTGGATGTCGCTTACGCAGTCCAGGAATGGCTGGAGACCTTTGGCGCCAGCCAGATCTTCCTGATGCGGATCCTGGCGGGCTGCCCGCGAGCGTTGCTGCGGCCCGGCCTGATCGTGCGCCAGGTCTATGCCAGCGGCGTGTTGTCGCTGGCCATCATCGGTATCTCGGGTCTGTTCGTCGGCATGGTACTGGCGCTGCAGGGCTACAACTCGCTGGAACGTTTCGGCGCCACCGAGTCGCTGGGCGTGGTCGCGGCGCTGGCGCTGGTGCGTGAACTCGGACCCGTCGTCACCGCCTTGTTATTCGCCGGCCGCGCGGGCACCGCGCTGGCATCGGAGATCGGTCTGATGCGGGCCACCGATCAGCTGTCGGGCATGGAGATGATGGCGGTCGATCCGATCAAGCGGGTCGTGGTGCCGCGTTTCCTCGGTGGCATTATCAGCATGCCGTTGCTGGCCGCGATTTTCAGCGCCATGGGCATCCTCGGCGCGTGGCTGGTGGGTGTCGTGCTGCTCGGTGTCGACGAGGGCTCGTTCTGGTCCAGTATGCGTGATCAGGTGGACTACAAGGACGACGTCCTCTCGGGCGTGCTCAAGAGCTTTGTCTTCGGTATCGCCGCCAGCCTGCTGGCGGTGTTCGAAGGCTACAATTCCATCCCCACCGCCGAGGGCGTCAGCAGGGCGACCACGCGTACCGTCGTGTTGACCGCGCTCTCGGTGTTGATCCTCAATTTCATGCTCACCGCCGTGCTTATCGGAGAGGTATAGACCATGCGACAGACGCGCGCAGTGGAGTTCGGAACCGGGTTGTTCGTGTTTATGGGCATCGTGGCCCTGTTTTTCCTGACCACACGGGTGACCAATTTCGACTCCTATGAAGGCGAAAAGGGTTATACGCTGATGGCCCGGTTCGACAACGTCGGCTCGCTCAAGGAGCGCTCGCCGGTGTCCATGTCGGGTGTCACTATCGGGCGCGTGACCAGCGTCGAGTTCGATGGTTCGGAGCTGGAGGCGGTGGTGCACATGCGCATCAACTCGGTCTATGACCAGATCCCGGACGATTCCGACGCCAGCATCCTGACCCAGGGTATCCTGGGAGGGCAGTACATCGGTCTGGAGGCGGGTGGTTCGCCGGATGCCTTTACCGACAACGACGAGATACAGTTCACTCAATCGGCTCTGGTGCTGGAGCAGTTGATCAGCAAATATCTGTTTAGCAAGGCCGAGGATTCCGACGAGGAATAACCATGAACAAAAACTCATTTATGGCCGGTGTCGTTGTTGTCTCGCTGCTCTGCGGTGGACTCGCCCACGCCAACGTCGGTCCGGACGAGGTGATACGCCAGGCATCGGACCAGGTGCTGGATGCCGTCAACGCGCGACGCGACGAGTTGAAGGCCGATCCCGATGAACTCTACAGAGTCGTCGACGATATCCTGTTGCCACGATTCGACCGGCGCTACACCGGTGGTCTGGTGATGGGCAAGTACTGGCGCAAGGCGACGTCCGAACAGCGCGACCGATTTATCCTCGCGTTGTACCGTTCGCTGGTCAAAACCTACGCCAGCGGTATCCTCGAATACCGCGGAGACCAGTTGCAGATCCTGCCGGTAGCCGAGGCAGAACTGGCCGAAGGCAAAGTCATCGTGGAGACCCGGGTGACACTGGATACCGGAGTCGTGACGCCGGTCAACTACCGCATGCGGCTCACCGATGACGGCTGGAAGGCCTACGATGTGATCATAGAGGGGATTTCGTATGTGGCCAACTACCGCAAACAGTACGCCAGCGAATTCCGTGCCAAGGGTATCGATGGCGTGATCAAGGAACTGGAGGCGAAGGCGGCCAAGGAGCCGGAGACAGCCGGGGCCACCACCGCGAACGCGGCGAGCCAGTGAGCCAGGTCAAGATCGAGGATCTGGGCAACGGCAAGTTTGCCGTGCACGGCGATCTCACCTTCGAGACCGTGGGCCGGGCGCTGGAATTGAGCCGCGAGATGTTTGCCGACCATGCCAGCATCGAGGTGGATCTCGCCGATATCGGCGAAGGTGACAGCGCCGGTCTGGCCCTGCTGCTGGAATGGGTCAACTGGGCGAAGAACTTTGTCCGCGAGATCCGCTACGTCAACGTTCCCAATGACATTACCGCGATGGCCCAGATCAGCGAAGTCGACACCATGCTGACCCGGGGTGAGCGCTGGACCGGCGTAATCTGAGTCACGCCCGACCGACTCGGCCCGGCGTTAGTCCAGGTCCATGTCCTCGTCTTCAAACGCCTCGAATTCCGCTTCAAAATCGTCCAGGCTTTCTTCCGGCGGATCGCCATCATAGATGTTGTAACGGCGGTTCTGCAGATACGCCTCGCGGACAAAGATATACGGATCGGCGGCCTCTTTGATCGCTTTGTCGAGCGGCAATAGCGCAGCTCGACGCTCGATGATCTTGAGGATGATGGCCTTGTCGCGCCGGCTCCTGTCGTGATAGTTGATCAATGGATCGATCTGGGCGTCTGCCAGCTTGCCGATGCCGTCGCGGAAATTGGACGGCCCGAGTACCGGCAACATCAGATACGGACCGCCGCCGATTCCCCAGACGGCCAGAGTCTGACCGAAGTCTTCCGCCTCGCGCGGCAGATTGGCGTCCTTGGCTGCGTCGATGACACCGGCCAGTCCCAGCGTACTGTTGATGACGAAACGACCGGTCTGGCGGGCGGCACCGAGGAACTTGCCCTGCAACAGATGATTGGCGACGTAGATCGGCTGTTCCAGGTTATAAAAGAAATTCGTCACCGCGAATTTTATCCAGCGCGGTATGACCGTGTCATAACCCTTCGCCACCGGCCGCAGGATGAATCGATCGAGGGTGTTGTTGACCGCGTAGATGCCCCGATTCATGGGTTCCAGAGGATCGTAGGTTTCCTCTGGAACCTGCTCCGGATTGGCGGCGCAGCCGAGCAAGCCAAAGGCCAGAACGATGGCCGTCAATACCGAGCGCACGGACCCGTGGCCCGTTTCATGCCTGATCATTGCCTCCCCCCTCCGATCCGCGCTGGTGCCGGCCCGGACCGTCTCGACGTTCTTACAACTTGTTATTCTCGACGCGCCTGCTCGATGTTGCGCGGCTGCGTACCTTCCGGCAAGTACGGTAGCAGCTCATCGCGCCGGGCGATAAACCGGGCGCGTTGAATCTCGCTCAGATCCGGCTGGGCCAGCGCGAGGTTGAGCTGATCGATGCCCATCTCCAGGTTGCCGCTACGGAGATAGTACTCGGACATATAGTAATGGGCTTCGGCTTTCTCTCCCGACGCACCGGCAGCATTGGCAATCAGCTTGACCTGGACGGGCGTTGGCGAGACGGCGTTGAACAGATCCAGCAGCACTGCATGGGCCTTGTCGTACTGGTCGGCGTACATCAGCGACTCGGCGTAGCGTATGGTCAGCGGCACGTTGCGCGGGAACAGCGCCATGGCCTGCTCGAACACCAGCAGGCTCTCGGCGGGCTGATGTGCGGCCATCAGCGCCTCGCCCAGAGTCGAATGGAACGTGATCACCGATTCGTCTTCCTCGCGCAGGGCATAGAGGATCGGCACCGCTTTGTCTGCTTTGCCGGCCCGGATCAGCGCCACCGCGAGGCCGTAGCGCAGGTGCACGTACTGCTCGGGCGTCTTTTCCAGTTGGTCGGCGAAGAATGTCACTGCACCGTCTGCGGTCGGGTAGGTTAGCGCCTTCATGCGCGCACGCATGATCAGGTATTCCGGGCTCTCGTGATACGGACGCGGTTCGAGCTGTTCGACACGGCTGCGGGTCTCGGCGATTCGGGTCGAGCTGACCGGATGGGTCAGCAGGAATTCAGGGACCCGGTTTGCCCAGGCGCCTTGCAGGCGGCTCATGGTCTCGAAGAACTCCGGCATCCCGTTCGGATCGAATCCGGAATCGTTGAGGATGATAAGTCCGACCCGGTCTGCCTCGTATTCGTTGATGCGGGTGTAGTTAATCGACTGTTGTACCGCGAGGGCCTGGGCGCTCATCGCGGTCGCCTGCACTACATCGGTGTTGGCGCCTCCGGCGACGCCCATCAGGATGGCGGCCAGCACGGCGGCGCCAGCCAGCATGCTCGACTTGCCCTGTGCGGCCGCGCGTCGGGCGATGTGCTTTTGGGTGACATGGGCGATCTCGTGGGCGAGCACGCCCGCCAGCTCGCTCTCGCGTTGGGTCGCGAGGATCAGTCCGCTGTTGATGCCGATGTAGCCGCCCGGGAGCGCGAACGCGTTGATCCCCCCGTCGTTGACGACAAAGAACTCGAAGTTCTGATTGCCCTCCTGGGCATGGGCGCTCAGGCGATGACCGAGCGAATCCACATATTCATCCAGCTCCGGATCCTCGAGGATCATATCGGCCGCACGCAGCTGCATCAGCACCGAGCGCCCGATCTGGGTCGCCCGACCTTTTGACAGGACCGCATCCGACGGGCTGCCGATGTCGGGGAGATCATCGCCGGCCGCATGGACGGGCGGTGTCGGAGCAGCTCCGATCACCAGCAATGCGGCGGCGGCAGACAAGATGAGTTTACGGATCATTTTTAGGGTCGCCGGTTGTTTAGACAGGCCGGAGCGGACGAGTTCGGCGACGGATATATGATGCCCGATTCGGGGCTCGCGGCACAGCCCGATTGATCAAAGAATGACCGACGCGTGGTCGGCCAGCCGCGAACGCTCGCCGCGCATCAGCGTGATATGGCCTGAATGGGGCCAGCCACGGAAGCGATTCACGACATATGTCAAACCGGAGGTGGTTTCGGTGAGATAGGGCGTGTCGATCTGGGACACGTTGCCCAGGCATACCACCTTGGTGCCGGGGCCGGCCCGTGTGATCAGCGCCTTCATCTGCTTCGATGTCAGATTCTGAGCTTCGTCCAGGATGATGAATCTATTGAGGAAAGTCCGTCCTCGCATGAAGTTCAGCGAACGGATCTTGATCCGGCTTTGCAGCAGATCACGGGTCGCGGCGCGTCCCCAATCGCCGCCTTCATCGCTCTGGGTCAGCACCTCGAGATTGTCCATCAGCGCGCCCATCCACGGCTCCATCTTCTCCTCTTCGGTACCAGGGAGAAAACCGATATCGTCGCCCAGCGGGACCGTGACCCGGGTCATGATGATCTCGCGGAAACGATTGACGTCGAGGGTCTGGGCGAGCCCTGCGGCCAGCGCCAACAGGGTCTTGCCGGTACCGGCGGGACCGAGGATGCTGACGAAATCCACGGCATCGTTCAGCAGCAGATTGAGCGCGAAATTCTGCTCCCGGTTGCGCGCGGTGATGCCCCAGACCGAGTTATGGTCGCTGTAGTAATTCTCCACCAGCTCGATGACCGAGTTCTCTTCGTCGGATTCGCGGACCACCGCTTCGAAATTGCTGCCGTCCTCGGTGAACAAGAACTCGTTGGTGCTCCAGTCCTTGGTCAGCGGCCCCTGTACGCGATAGAAGGTGCGACCCTGTTCCTGCCAGGAGTCCATGGACTGGCTGTGAGAATCCCAGAAATCCTCCGGCAATGCGGTCGCGCCGGTGTAGAGGAGGTCGGCGTCATCCAGCGTCTTGTCGTTGAAATAGTCTTCGGTGTAGACGCCGACGATAGTGGCCTTGATCCGCAGGTTGATGTCTTTCGACACCAGTGTCACGCGGGATTCGGGATGTTGTTCCTGCAGCGACAGGCAATATTCTAGGATCGTGTTGTCGGCCCGATGGCCGGGCAGGGTGTCCGGCAGCAGCGGCTGCGACAGCCGGGTCTGAAAGAACATCCGCCCCGGTTTACGGTTGCTGTTGCCATTCAGTCGATGCCCGCCGGGCAGCTCGATGCCGACGTCTATCTGCTGTTTGTTCAGGCGGTGGATGAGTTCATCGATAAAGCGGCTGACCTGACGGGCATTGCGCGCCGCCTCCGACATACCCTTCTTGTTGGCGTCGAGTTCCTCCAGCACCATCATCGGCAGGAAGACATCGTGTTCATCAAAACGGAAGATGGCGGTCGGATCGTGCATCAGGACATTTGTGTCGAGCACGAAGATCCGCCGGCGCGGCTCCTTGGTCACGGCTTGCTTGCTACCTTTTGTTCGGGATCTGGATTCGAGGGACGACAGAGTCTGCGCGCTCAAAGATCCCGTACCAGTCCGAGGACTTCTTCGGCGTGGCCCTTGACCCGGACCTTGCGCCACTCATGTCGCAAGATGCCCTTCTCGTCGATAACGAAGGTGCTGCGCTCTATGCCCCAGACCTTGCGGCCATACATGATCTTTTGTTTCAGCACGTCGAACAGCTTGCACACGGTCTCGTCGCTGTCGGAGAGCAGCTTGAACGGCAGATGCAGCTTGGCGACAAAGTTATCGTGAGACTTCTGGCTGTCGCGCGAGACGCCGACTACCTCGGCCCCGGCCCCGGAGAATTCGGGGTAGAGATCGCGGAAATCCTGGGCTTCGTTGGTACAGCCCGGGGTGTTGTCCTTCGGGTAAAAATAGATGACCAGTATCTTGTTCTTCAGGGCGCTCAACGTGAACGTCTCGCCGCCGCTGGCTGGCAGGGAGAAATCGGGCACTTTTTTGCCTGTTTCCACTTGGCTCATCGTCACTCCGTGGTTTCTTGATAAAAAAATCGTCAGCTCTTGACCGGCTCCATGATCGCGTCGAGGTTGAGCTGGTCACAAAAATCCATAAATTCTTCGCGCAGACCGGCAATCTGCATATTGCCCGGGATATTGACCGTCATCTGGACCGAGAACATCGCCGCACCGGTGTGGGCCGCCGCATAGCTGCGGGTGTTGAGTTCCGCGATGTCGATATCACGACTGGCGAAGAAGCTTGCAAGATTGAAGACGATACCGGGCTGATCGAGGCAGATCACGTCCACAGCATAGGGGAGCATATCGGCCCGCTGGGGTCGGGACTCGGTGCGGCGCACGGTGACGGTCAGATGGCCTTCCTCGCCGACCTTCTTGAGTTCGGACTCCAGCCGGGCCAGCGTGTGCCAGTTCCCGGACACCATCAGCAGCATGGCGAATTCGGACCCCAGGGCGGTCATGCGGCTTTCGGCGATGTTGCCGCCGCAGTCCAGGACTGCCCGGGTGAGGTCGTGGACGACGCCTGCCCGATCGCTGCCGACGGCAGTAATGACGATAAGCTGGTTCATCGATGGCTGCGGGCGTAGACGGGGGTCGCCCAAAGGGTGTTCATGGCCGGAGTTTAACGCCATTACATGATCAGGGAAACGGGGTTGGCGCGCTTGCCAATACTGGGGGCTGAAAGTACCATGCCGAGCCATTCTCCGGGGATTCCAGACGTCATGTTCCGAGGCAGTATTGTCGCTCTGGTCACGCCTATGCAGGCGGACCGGGAGCTGGACTTCGCGGCTCTCGAACGGCTGCTCGAGTTCCATGTGGCCGCGGGTACGGACGGTATCGTTATCGCCGGGACGACCGGAGAATCGCCGACGATCGACGCGGGCGAGCTAGAGGAGCTGGTAGCCGCCGCGGTGCAGCTGGCAGCAGGCAGGCTGCCGATCATCGGCGGCAGTGGCAGTAACGACACGCGCGAGGCCGAGGATCTGACCCGGCGTGTGGCACGAGCCGGCGCGGCGGCGGCGCTGGTGGTTACGCCGTATTACAACAAGCCCAGCCAGAGTGGTCTCGAGGCCCATTACGCGACGGTGGCCGCGGCGGCAGATATCCCTGTGCTGCTGTACAACGTTCCAGGGCGCACGGCTTGCGACCTGTTGCCGGAGACGGTGGCGCGGCTGGCCGGCATCGAGAACATCTGTGGGCTAAAGGAGGCGGTACCCGATCCGGCTCGGCTGCGGCGGCTGCGGGAACTGTGCCCGCCTGATTTTTGTCTGCTTAGTGGTGATGACCTCTCGGCGCGGGACTTTATGCTGGGCGGCGGGCAGGGCGTAGTCTCGGTCAGCGCGAACGTTGCGCCGGGTCCTATGGCTGCGCTGAGCCGCGCGGCGCTGGCCGGGCACGCGGACGAGGCGGTGGCCATCGACGACACATTGAGAGGATTGCATGCGGCCTTGTTTCTCGAAGGAAACCCGATCCCGGTCAAATGGGCCGTGGCTCAGATGGGACTAATCGGACCGACATTGCGGCTGCCGCTGACCGAGCTCGCGTTGGAGCATCGGCCCGCGGTCCTCGCTGCCATGGCAGGTGCCGGCGTCGATGTGGCGGCCGGAGGCCCAAGGTGAGTCGATTTGGTGCCCTGGTGCTGTGGTGTAGCGCCGTGGTGCTGATCACGGGCTGCAACCCGTTTCGGGACCAGAAGACCAGTTGCCGCATCAATCCGGCCTATCTCGAGGCGACGGTCATCAGCCCGCTAAAGGTGCCCGAGGGACTGGACGAACCAGACCCCGATCTGGCCGTGCCGGTGCCGGTCGGCCCGCGGCAGGGGGTGGTCAAGGCCGGTGACGGTATCTGTCTCGAGCGGCCACCGAGATACTATGCGCAGCCAGGCGCGCCCAATCCGGAGGGGCTGCCGGTCGCGCAGCTGGCGATGGTGCAGCCCGTTCCGCTGGCCTGGCGCGACGGCCAGCCAAGCGGTTCGGGATCCGGTTCCGGGCCGGTACTGATTCCCGGTGCATCGGTCCTGACCAACCAGATCGCGCAGCTGCTGGTCGACTGGGCAGCCATCTGGACCGAACGGAACGTGGATGGCTACTTCCAGTACTACACCAGCGATTTTGCCCCGGCCGGCTACAGTGACCATGCGGACTGGCAGACGACACAACGCGAGCGCTTTACGTTTCCCGCCGAGACCCAGATCGACATCGCTGGAAGTCGAGACTCAGCCTGACGGCAGCGTCAAGGCCGAATTCGTGCAGCGCTTCGGCCAGGCCCCGAACTTCCGCTCGGTGCTCAAGGAAATGGAGTTGACCGAGGGTGGGGCCGCCGGATGGCAGATCCGCAGCGAGCGGATATTAGACGTCCTCTGACGCGTTGCAGAGGTGCCGGGCCTCGGTTACAGTTCGCGGTCCTGATTTTCCGGAGAGGTGGCCGAGCGGTCGAAGGCGCTTGCTTGGAAAGCAAGTGTACGGTAACCCCGTACCGCGGGTTCGAATCCCGCCCTCTCCGCCAGATCTAAAAACAGAGAGGGGCCCACGCGGCCCCTCTCTGTTTTTCATACCGCTGAAGCGCGGGGTTCGAACCCGCGGTCATAGACAACAAGGGTTCGAACCGAGGCCGACGAAGTCGGCCGACAGACGGTGGAGCAACGCGACGCCGCCCCGCAGGGGTAAGTTTGCGGAGCAAACGAATCCATCCCGCCCTCTCCGCCGGTGATCTTTGTCAAATATTGTAACTATTAAGACAATTCTTACAGAGCAGGTCAGACCCACCCAAAAACCCTCCATCAAGCCGCCACGAGAGATCAACGCTGCGCGCCAATCGGCGTTCGGACAGTTGCGATGGACAAAAGAAAACCCCGCACTTGGCGGGGCTCTCAATTCTACCTTCTTCTTGTTGTTGTCTTGTCAGGCAACCTTGCGCCGTCTCAGACCCATGCCAACCAGGCCAAGGCCGAGTAGGGCGAGGGAGGTGGGCTCGGGAGTATCAACGGCATCTTCAGTGTTAAAAACAATATCGTCGAAGATGAATAGAGTATCGTTCACGTCGACGAGCGCAAAGCTCGCAATTCCGGAGCCGGAAACAGTCAGCGTTTCACCGGCTGCTCCCGTGAAAATCGCGCTGTCTACTAAGAACCCGTCAGCGTCAAAAGCATCAAGTCTAATGGTGTCGATATCACCGCCAACGTCGCCGGCAAGAACCGACAGGAAATCCACCGTTCCCGCGAATGAACCGGACACGCTGCTGGCGAAGACATCGAAGTTCAACGCGAAATTTGGCAGAGACATACCCGGAAGCAACCCAGTAATATCGCCGTCATCAATCTCGAGGGCCTGGTCGAAACTGATCCCGCCCAAGTCGGTGCCGGCAGCCAAAATTGTGCCGTCTGCAAACCCGTCAAAGTCCACGGTAACGAGCGCTGCATTCGCGGCCGTGGATCCCAGCATCATCAGCAAGCCTGCTACCAAAACGGCTTTCATTCTCGTTTTCATCGGTCGGCTCCATCGGGGCAAAAAGAAATTCACATAAAAACAAAGCAATATCCACGCCAGAATCGGCAGCCGCATTAATTTCAATGGCTTGCGCGCCACACTAAACGCGGCGTTACAGCATTTGTAAAGTAATCCGACACCAATTGAGCCAAATCAGGCTATTCCTGCCGCATCCCTTCCCCCCATCAGCAGCAGTTCAGCCAGGCACTCTGGGTAAGTGCCCTAGGCGGGGCTCTCAGTTCTAATTGCTTCTTGTTGTTGCCTTGTCAGGCAACCTTGCGCCGTCTCAGACCCATGCCAACCAGGCCGAGACCGAGCAGGGCCAGCGTGGTGGGTTCGGGGGCATCAGCGTAGAGCAACGTAAGCGAGTCGATAGTCCCAAACATTGAACAAGCGCCATTAAAATCGAGTCCCGGCGAATCATCTTGCACGTGACAGACAGTGGACATGGAGCCACCTAGGAAGTCAGCTCCAGAGAGAAGACTCGGAGGCAGCATGTCACCGGGATACTCTTCATAGCCATCCAAAAACAGAAAAAGTTCGTCAGTGTACGCGCGCCCTTCAAATCCCGCTATCCAGCCATTCAGAGGATTTTCCTGGGTTAGAAAGAGCAGACTTCCAGGGTTTAAGAAGCTGTCTATTCTCCAGTTCTCGTCAGTACTAAGCAGGAAATCAGCGTTTCCCATAACAATGTACGAGGCTGTGTCTATCCAGGTTCCACCGCCTACTTCTGTGGCAGATTCTGGCGTGTAGACCATGAATCCCCAAAACTCGTCTCCAACTTGGCCGGGATAGGGGGCTTCGGGAACCTGTGTGAGGGTTCCCGAGAAACCATAGACTTGTGCTGCCTGGGCGGCGGTCGGTCCGGCTGCAAGTAGCGCAAGCGCTGCCAGCAGCTTGAGAGATCTTGCGAATCGTTCGAGAACGCGAGATTTCAGCATTTTGTGGTTCCTTCTAGATTCAAGGTGGTGTCGTCGCACACTAACCGGACTAGCTCAGACTAATTCGGCTGGCAGACGGCGAAGGCAAAAACCGGGACTGTAAAGTGATCCGACACCAAATCAGCCGAATCAGCTTGGATCGACCCACTCCGGGCGCATCCCTTCCGCCACCATCAGCAGTAGTTCAGCCAGGCAATCCGGGCAGGAGCCGCGTTCTCGATGGTCTCAGTACAGTCGGCTCAAGCAGGGTGCTGCCGTCAGCCCAGGAGGCCGTGAGGTAAAATAAGCACCAGCAAGTCAAACCCTAGTTAGCCCAGTTAGTCACCTTCGTTCACACCCACCAGAAGGGGCGTCCAATGGCACAGGGCTCAAGGTATTCAGATGAAGACAGACGAACCGCGGTAGTCCACTACTGCGTCCTCGGCAATATGCAACGGGTAGCAGACGCTACAGGGGTACCTCGGAAAACACTGGTGTCATGGAAGCAGACGGCTTGGTGGGACGATCTCACTGCCGAAGTTCAGCAGCAAACAGAATCTGAAATCCTCGCCGCGAATGAAAACATCATCCGTGCCGCCCTTGGCCAGGCGCTAGATCGGATCGAGCATGGTGATTATCAGCTTGTGCGGACAGGCGAGGACTACGAAGCCAGACGAGTGCCAATGAGAGGCAAGGATTTGGCCGTCGTCGCCGCAATCGGTCAGGATAAAAGGCGCCTTTCGCTAAATTTGCCAACGAGCATCAGAGGGGACCAGAACAAGGATGAACATCTGAAAAGGCTAGCCCAACAGTTTGCCGAATTGGCGCGTACGTATCAGGTCCGGGACGCTGGGGTTGTGTCTGTACAGGAACCGGACAGCGAATCTGAGCGTTCCTGAAGGTCTGCTATCGGCTGCGGATTCAATCGGTCGATGCAACACATTGGCCAAACCGCTCGGCTGGTGTTTCGAAGTTTAGCGTTTCTCTTGGTCGTTCGTTGAGTCGTCTC
>CAMYOC010000050.1:61023-146044 GCA_947259915.1 uncultured Gammaproteobacteria bacterium | reverse complement strand
AGAACCGGGCAGTCCGCGGCCCTTTAGCCGCAGCTTTTGCCCCGAGCGCGAATTCGGCGGAATCTTGAGATCGACCTTGCCGCCCAGCGTGGGCACCGCCAGCGAGGCGCCCAGCGCGGCCTCCCACGGCGTGATCGGCAACTCAAGCAGAATGTCACGCCCCCCCGCGACAAAGAAGGGATGGGGTTCGAAGCTCACCTCCAGATACAGATCGCCATGAGGTCCACCACCCAGCCCCGGTGCACCCTGTCCGGAAAGACGGATACGCTGGCCTTCTTTGACGCCTTTGGGGATCGACACGCGCACCGAGCGGTCTTCGGTCACCACGTGACCCTCGGGGGTGACCTTGGGCATCCGCAGGTTCAGCGTCCGGGTGGTGCCGCTAAAGGCATCGGTCAGCCCGATCACGATCCTGGCGTGGTGATCCTCGCCCTGGGTCCGCCGGTGCGCGCGCTGGAACCCGCGATCAAAACCGCCGGTCCGGCCACCACGCACACCGCCAAACAGGTTTTCGAAGAAATCGCTGAATCCGCCACCGTCGCCGGGGCCGGAGAACTCGAAACCGGCATCCCAGTCCGGCGGCGGTCTGAACTCCTGACCGGCTTTCCAGTCCTTGCCGAACTGGTCGTAGGCGGCACGTTTCTCCGGATCCTTGAGCACTTCGTAAGCCTCGCCGACCTCCTTGAAGCGGGCTTCGGCCTCGGGCTCGCTGCTGACGTCCGGGTGATATTTGCGCGCGAGCTTGCGATAGGCGCGTTTGATCTGGTCCAGGGTGGCATCGCGGGCCACGCCCAGGGTCTTGTAGTAGTCCTGGAACTGCATGGGTTTGGTTCCTCGGGTCCCCTGAGGCAGCGGCTGGTGCGGGAATAGATGGGGGAGGTTGGGGGCGGATTCAAGTGGGCAGGGCATCGCGACGTCCAGGCCCGGCGGCGTTTGACATCGGATGAAATTCGGCTAATTGCTATTTAATTGCAGTGGGTTATGTCACATTGATAAGGTCAGGTTGAGAAACCGGACGCAATGACTTATGTCAAATGCCTCACTTGCCCATCAAATATTAATTTGATTCTGCAAAACCGGCGTAATACTCTGAGCGGCCGGGATATTCAGGAGGGGAGATGGGGGGCATCGGTTTTTCGCGTGACCACAGCCGCGAGCGTAAATGCGCCCAGTCGGGTCATCCCTGGCCGCGGCACTCCATTGCCCGTTGTGTGAAGGCGGTCACACTTTTGCAAGAGAAAAGGCCGTAGTGTTTGAATTCATGAAGAGCGGCCAGAAAATCTATCCTCCGGGCAACGGGGGAGAGACCCCTCGTAGTGGGGCTTATCTGTCTGCCGCTCAAAAGACACCCCATCTTCGAACGGTCCCGGCCGCGCCGATGACCCGGGCAGTTGGCACCAGCGGATCGGCCGAAAGCGCCACCAGAGCCAACACCGCCTCCGATAAGCACAGGCGCCGCAAGGGCGGTGCGCGGGGTCCGGCCTCTATCCGCCTGTTCAGCCATTACGTCCGGACGCCGATCCTGATCCTGGCCGCCGTCGAGGTCGTGCTGTTGATCGCAGCGGTCTATGCCGGCGCGCACTGGTGGTACAACGGCAACGAGGCGGTCATCCAGCGCGAGGTCGGGTCCATTCTGCCCAAGGCGGCCGTGTTCGCCGGGGTGATCATGACCTGCATCATCGCTTTGGGCCTCTACAATTCCCGCAGTCAACCCAGCGGCGCCGGCGTGATTCTGCGTCTCGCGATCGGCATGGCCTTTGCCATGGCAGCCCTGCTAGTCATGTATTACCTGATGCCGGCGGTCGATCTGGGTCGGGGCGTCACCGTCTCGTCCTTCCTGATCGCGTTTGCCGGACTCGCTGTCACGCGTTTCGTGTTTCTGCGCAGCTTTGGCGACGACATGTTCCAGCGCAGGATTTTGTCTTTTGGCGCCGGCGAGAAGGCGGCCAGCCTGACACATGTGCGGCTGCGCGCAGACCTGCGCGGCTTTGACGTGGTCGGTTTTGTACATTCCGGAGGCGACACTCGCTCGGTCGACCCGGACCGCGTGCTGGCGGTGCCCGGGTCCCTGCTGGAATTTGCGCGCGAAAATGATATCGACGAAATCGTCGTCGCCCCGGACGATCGGCGCCAGGGACTGCCGGTCGAGGCATTGCTCGAATGCCGACTGGCCGGCATCTCGGTGGTCGATCTGTTGACCTTTCTCGAGCGCGAGTCGGGCAAGGTCCAGCTGAGTCTGTTGTATCCCTCCTGGCTGATCTTCTCCGATGGTATCGGGAACGGTCCGGTGCGCAATGCGATGGAGCGGGCCTTCGATCTGGTTTCGAGCACGGCGCTGCTGATGGTCACCTGGCCGATCATGCTGCTGACCGCACTGGCGATCTGGGTAGACAGCGGCTTCCGTGGTCCGATCCTGTATCGGCAGACGCGGGTTGGTTTGGAGGGGGCTGATTTCGAGCTGCTCAAGTTCCGCAGCATGAAAGTGGATGCGGAGGCCGATGGCGAAGCCGTATGGGCGGCCACCAACGATCCCCGGGTCACCCGGATTGGCGAATTCCTGCGCAAGGTCCGGCTCGACGAATTGCCGCAATTGATCAATGTGTTGCGCGGCGAGATGAGTTTCGTCGGGCCCCGTCCGGAGCGCCCGCAATTTGTGGATGGCCTGGCGGAGAAACTGCCCTACTACCGGGAGCGTCACTGCGTAAAACCCGGCATCACAGGCTGGGCCCAGCTTTGCTACCCCTACGGTTCATCGGAAGAGGACGCGCTGGAGAAACTCCAGTACGACCTCTACTACGTAAAGAACCGCAGCCTGCTGTTTGATCTGCTCATCCTGCTGCAGACCGCAGAGGTCGTGCTCTGGCGCAAGGGCGCGCGCTGAGCCAGATCCGCTGACCTGTGAGTGGAGTGGCGGGGAGACCGACCCGTTCCCTCCGGAATCCTGCCTATCGTAATTCAGATGTCCGCTGGCTTATCGGCGCGGGCTGTTCGAAGCCCTGACGCGCATACCACCTGATTTCGCAGAGACGGCACAAAAAAGGGCCTGAATCCTTGTCGGATACAGGCCCCGATGGCTGCTCAGTCACCCGGTCAGGTTATAGTCTTGCTCGCCGGATCCGACGGCGCGCTCTCCCGGCCTTCGGTGTCAAAGGCGGTCATCGCGAAATACCAGGTGCCGAGACCGAGGTATTCGATCAGATATGAGGACAGGCCTGGATTATCCAGTTCGACGATGACATCCAGATCGTTGGGATCTTGTCCGTAGAAAACCCGGAAACCGGCCAGCTCCACCAGCGGTGTGCCATCTTCTCGCTGGGTGGGAGCCACCCATGAAAGCAGTGCCGTACCGGTCGGATCCGGCGGCGGCTCCACTGGCGGCTCTACGGGTGGGGGCGGCTCGACCGGGGGAGGCGGCTCGACTGGAGGAGGCGGCTCGATTGGAGGAGGCGGTTGGATCGGATCAACTGACCCGACAGAGTTGTTATTGGAGTTTCCGCCACCACATCCCGCCAGCGCCAACAGCATCAGGGTGGCAAAGACTGGGAGTGGCCGGCGCGAAGCCCGCAGAGACATTAAATTCATTTAGAAACCTTTTGAAATCCCTACATATTGGGAGGCTGAGCTCAGCCTGCTACCAGATGATGGGTGGGTTGGACATAATGTGTTCAACGACGGCCCGCAGTCTAGTCGCCAAATTCCAGCTTGCCAACCCTCCGAATTGCGGCCCTTGAAAACCAAGGGTTTAGGGTAGAAGTGTGACCCCTGTCACAGAAAATCTGCGCAAAATCTGAGCTGAAACCAGTCAAACCCGATCACTCCGAGGGCGAAATGGCACCTGGCAAGCTCAGGATAAGGAGACCGGCCACCGGAAAACAGGTTCCCCGGTGGCCGGCTTGTCTGGCGGCCCCCTTACGGGAAGGACTTGCTGGCCACAGCCGAGCGGGCGCTTTCCCTGCCATCTACATCAAAGGCCGACACCGCGAAATACCAGGTGCTTTGTTCCTCTAGGCCGCCTATCGTGTGGGTTGTGAAGCCGGAGCCGTCAAGCACAACGACCTCGCTGAGTTGGTCTTGAGACTGGCCATAATAGATCTTGAAGCCAGCCAGGTTATCCAGCGATGACCCATCCTCACGCTCGGTCGGCGCGATCCATGACACGGTAGCCGTGCCGTTGCCGGGCGGAGGCGGATCCGGCGGGGGTTCTTCCGGCGGAGGTTCCGGGGGCGGCGGCTCGGGCGCAGTATTGCGCACGGCCGCATTGATGATCTCGATCTCGCTGTCCGAGGCGAAAGCGGCGTCGTTGAGCGCATTTCCGAGCGCTGCCTGCCCGTTTTCGCTGATGTTGCCGATACCAGCGGGCGTAGTGCCGGCGGGGATCGTCCGGATCGCGTCCAGCAGGGATTGCAGCTCCGGATCGCCGGAGAAGGCTACCGCGGCTTCCGTCACCACCGCGGCCTGGGTCAGCATTGCGCCGGGAATCGATACGTTGGCGGTCGTGGCCCCGGACGGCGCATTGGGTCGCACCAGTCGGATGGCGTCATCCATCCGGGCTGTGGCGTCTGCGCCACCCACGTGCAGCTTGTTGATCATTGCCTCGACCAGCACCACCGCCGAGGCGATGTTGGCGACGCCGGCAATGCGGGCGTCGGCAGCAGCTCCGCCGCGGCCGTCGATCACGCCGTCGATAATGTCGGCAGCCAGCGCTTCCACAACCGCGTCACCGTCGATCGTCGCACCTCCGCTGCCAACCCGGTATCCGGTTGTGATCAGGGCATCCCTTGTCCGGCGGATCATCTCGCCCAGGGTTTCCGATGATTTCACCAGCACCGGGGCCGAATTGTCGGTCACGGCAGCGGTGACCGGGTCCGTGACGATCGCGCTGTCCATGCCGAAGTTCAAATGGGTCATCACGCTGGCCCGGGCCGAGGCCAGATTGTTGTCTACCAGGCCGCCGGTCATGTTCTGCGCCGCCTTGACGATCAGGGAGCCGTGCGGGTTGAGATTGCCCTGGGTCTTGTTTTGCGGCTTCGCCACGACAGAGTGCAGTTCGAAATCCGGGGCGGCGCCGGTGACCACATCGGTGCCGCCGGAGGCCGTCAGGGTCAGCGGGTAATACTTGCCTTTTTCACGCACGACGGTAATGAAAGAGGCCTCCTGGTCGGATGACACGGTGTTGATCATCGTCCCCTGCTTGTTATAGATGCGGACGATCGCACTGGTAATCGGCCCGTCGCCGACACTCCCGGTGACCTCGTTATCGATGATCTCCTCGCCAGGATCCGGCTGCGGTGGCGGCGGGTTCGGAGTCGGTGGGGGGGGAGGGGAAGTTCCGACGGTGGGTGAGCTATCACCCCCGCCCCCGCCGCCACCGCAGGCGGCAGAAACTGCAATGAATATGATAATGCCGGCTCTGGCGAGCCAGGGCGTACGGTTGCTTTCGGCCTTTTTCACGGTCCACCTCTGTGGCCGGCTCCCCCCTCCTGGGACGACCGGCAACGTGGTAGTCAGCTGATGGGCCGACGGTGAGGCTCATCGCCTCGCCGAAGTCGTCCGCTCTCTCGAGCGGCCGGGCTGGCATCCGTGTCAGTCCCGTGTCCCGATCCCACTGGCGGCCCCGCTGTCCTAGAACCCTGTCTCCAGAGTCCCTTAGACCGGTGGCTTTGCGTCCCCGCCTTTCGACAGGTATGCCTTTTTCAGCTGGTCAGTTCAGTTCTCATTCTGGAACGACCGCGCAATCGCTCCCCCTTGTGACTGACAAGGCGGACGCAACTCGGCGTTGGGGAGAGGGGATGCTGGGGGAGGCGAGCACTGCTCGCGGACTTCCACGAATGGAAAGTCTCCAACCGGCAACCCCGCTGTCTTAAGCCCCTCCGTGGAGGGCAACCCTTAGACCGGTGGCTTTGCGTCCCCGCCTTTCGACGGGTTTGCCTTTTTCAGTCGATCCCGACGTTAAAGTGAGTTGTGACTCATGGCAAGAGCCCAGTTCACACTTTGCCTCGGAATGTGAACCTCGTCCGGTTTCATTCGGTGAAGGAACGGCGCGTATAAAACATTATAAAACATAACTTTATCAATTTATTATAATGTTATTTATAAGGTTTATTCGGGGTTTCTCGCATACTCGCGTGCGGCCGGAAAAACGTGTTGGCAAGCGGTCAGATTTGCGCAGATTTGCCCTGCAGGCGCGTTGGCCACTGCAAGGACTGACCACGAGACAAGACAGACAGGGTTGCTCAGGCAGGTCTGCGCTGCGTTTGATAGCCGTCGTTGGTCGCCATCATCCCGTTCGGCTCACCCGCGTGATGCCAGAATTCCGGGCTGTGCTGAACAACCGGATCAGGCCTGCTCTGCGGCCAGCTTGCGTTCCCAGTTCAACGCGTGGGTGACGATGGTGTCCAGGTCGTTATAACGCGGCGTCCAGTCGAGGACATCACGGATCTGATCCGCCTGCGCTACAAGGCTCGGGGAATCCCCGGCGCGGCGCGGCGCTTCCTCTATGGTCAGCGGCGCGCCATTGACCCGCGCCACCGCATCGAGCACTTCGCGCACGCTGTAGCCATGCCCATAGCCGCAGTTGAGCACCCGGGACTCGCCGCCGCCCCGTAGATAATCCAGGGCACGCAGATGCGCGCTGGCCAGGTCTTCGACGTGGATATAGTCCCGTACGCCGGTGCCGTCCGGCGTGTCGTAATCGGTGCCGTAGATCTTGACCGACGGCCGGGTGCCGACGGCCGCTTCGCAGGCGACCTTGACCAGCAATGTCGCTTTGGCCGTGGACTGGCCGATGCGGCCCTCCGGATCCGAGCCGGCCACGTTGAAATAGCGCAGCGCCGTGTAGCGCAGGTCGCTGGCGGCGGCCAGATCGCGAAGCATCCACTCGCTCATCAGTTTTGAAGTGCCGTAGGGATTGATCGGTGCAGTCGGCGTATCTTCCCGGGCCACGCCGCCGGGGGGCAGGCCGTAGACCGCGGCGGTGGAGGAGAACACCACATGGGCCACGCCCGCATCGCGGCAGCATTCGAGCAGGTTGCGGGTCGCGCAGGTGTTGTTGCCGTAATACTTGAGCGGGTCCTCGACGGACTCCGGCACGATCGTGGCGGCGGCGAAATGCATCACCGTGTCGATCCCACGCGCCGTGAGCAGTCTGGACACGATGGCCTGGTTGCCCACGTCGCCTTCGACAAAATCACCGTGAAGCACCGATTCCCGGAATCCGGTGCTGAGATTGTCCAGCGTGATCACATCCTCGCCGGCCTCGCCGAGCTGGCGGACCACATGGCTGCCGATATAGCCGGCGCCGCCGGTGACCAGGATGGCCGGACGTTTGGGGGATGGGGGCACGGGAGCTCTCCTCGGTTTTGACAGGCATGGATGCGCCAGTTTAGCAATTCGGCGCTGTCTGCCAGGTGACGCAGTTCTCAGGCGCGGGTCATCCCCGGCATACAGGTCTCGGGCGTTGGCATTGCAATCGATGCCGGGCCGCGGTCATCATATGCCCCGGGTGGGGAGGCCCTGACTATCACGCCGGATCCAGGACCGGCAGGAGTGCGATCTTGATCAGCTGGCTGTCCGAACACTCCCGACTGCGTTTGTCCTTTCTATTACTCTTCCCGACTGTCCTGGCAACGACCGGGTGCAATATCTCCTCCGGCGGCGGTTCCAACGACAATCCGGACCCACCCCCGGTCGTGCCGGCGGTCAGTATCGCCGACAGCAGCATAGTGGAGGGCGACGCGGGCATCGTGCCGGATGTTTTCTTTGTCAGCCTTTCGGACGACAGCGCGCAGATCGTGACCGTCGACTATCGAAGTATCAATGGAACCGCGCGTGCCGGCGTGGACTACGAAGCGGTCAGCGGTACGCTGACCTTTAACCCTGGCCAGACCAGCGCCCAGATTCCGGTCAACGTGATCGGCAACGTCGATGACGACGGCGATCGCAGTTTCACCATGGAGCTGAGTAACCCGGTCAACGCCACCATCGCCGATGGCCTCGCCACCGGCACTATCATCGACGACGACGGCTTGGCTGTGTTCGGTCTGGACACCCGGCCGGTTAATGCCACCTGCCTCGCGCCGCCGCGCGCGGTCGGCGGTACCCAGATCACGCTCACTGCGCCGTATCCGAACCTGGCGTCATTCTCCCAGCCGACCAAACTACTGCAGGCGCCTGGCGACGACAGCCGCTGGTTCGTGCTGGAAAAGGCCGGGCGCATCCGCGTGTTCGACAATCTGCCCGGCGTGACCAACCACGAACTGTGGCTGGATATCAGCGCGCAGGTCAACGCGAATTCCGAGGGCGGGTTGCTGGGCATGGCCTTCCATCCCGACTGGCCCGCCGTCAAGGAAGTGTATCTGTCCTACACCGGCAATCCGGGCGGGCCGATGGTCTCGGTAATATCACGCTTTGTCGTCAATGATGACAGCAGCCTGCCCGTAAATGTCACCGAGCAATCGCTACTCACCGTGAATCAGGATTTCGACAACCACGACGGCGGCGACATCGCGTTTGGCCCCGACCGGAATCTCTATTTCGGTCTCGGCGATGGCGGCAGCGGCGGCGACCCCAACGAGCGCGCGCAGGACACCACCCGGCTGCTCGGCTCCTTCCTGCGCATCGGCGTCCTCGGCGTGGGCTGGCCGTCACCGGGCTACGCCATCCCGCCGGGCAATCCGTTCGAAGCCAATCCGCGTTGCGGCCCGGCGGGCAACGCCCAACCTTGTCCCGAGATCTATGCATGGGGCTTCCGTAATCCCTGGCGCTGGAGCTTTGATCGCGATACCGATGCGCTGTGGGCAGGGGATGTCGGCCAGAACCAGTGGGAAGAGGTCGACGTGGTCGAGCTCGGCGGCAACTACGGCTGGGACTGCCGCGAAGGCGCGCATGATTTTGAGCCCGGAAACTGCCCCGGCGGCGGTCTGGTGGATCCCGTGGCTGAGTATGACCACAATCTGGGGAATTCCATCACCGGCGGCTTTGTCTATCGCGGCGCCGGCGTCCCCGCGCTGGCCGGTCGCTATGTCTTTGGCGACTTCGGTTCGGGCCGGCTTTGGGCGTTACGGGACGACGGGCAGGGTGGTTACGACACCGAACAATTACTCGACACAAGCTATAACATCTCCGCGTTTGGCGAAGACGCGAGCGGCGAACTCTACTTCCTGCACTATGGTGGCGAGATCCTGCGGATCGATGAGTCCGGGAACCCGACCCCGGACAGCGTCCCTGATGATCTGGCGGACACCGGCTGCGCCAATCCGGCGGACCCGACCGAACCGGCCTCGGGTCTGATCGTCTACGATCTCAATGCACCGTTCTGGTCCGACGGCGCGGCCAAGTCACGCTGGCTGGCGCTGCCGGACGCGGACACGCTGACTATAGAAGCCGACGGTGACTGGACCTTCCCGAGCGGCAGCGTGATCAGAAAGGATTTCCGGCTTGGTGGTCAGCTGATCGAGACGCGTTTGCTGATGCGTCATCCGGACGGCGTGTGGGCCGGTTATACCTATGAATGGAACGATGCCGAGACCCAGGCCACCCGGGTCCGCGGCGGCAAGCTCCGCGACGTCAATGGCCAGACCTGGATCTATCCCAGCGAAAGCCAGTGCATGGAGTGCCACACTGCCGCCGCCGGTTTCTCGCTCGGCCCCGAGACGGATCAGTTGAACAAGGATCTGACCTATCCGACGACGGGCCGGACCGCCAACCAGCTGGCGACGCTTGAGCACATCGGGATGTTCAGCGCGCCGCTGCCGGCGCCGCCTCCGGCATTACCGGCGCTGGCGGATCCGTCTGACGCCGGCCTCCCGCTGGATGATCGGGCGCGGGCCTATCTGCACACTAACTGCAGCCAGTGCCACCGTCCGGGCGGGCCGACACCTTCGTCGATGGACCTGCGCGTCGACACCGCGCTGGCGGACACCGACGCCTGTGGCGTCCCACCCGAGAACGGCTTTGTCGGCATCCCCGGGGGGCTGCTTATCGCGCCGGGTGATGCGGGACGGTCCATCCTGGTCTCGCGCATGAACCGGCGCGATATCCACGGCATGCCGCCGCTGGGCTCGGACCTGGTCGATGCGGCCGGTGTGAGTCTGATCTCGAACTGGATCGATGGTCTGAACGGCTGTAATTAGCGCGGGCAAGGGCTCGATCCGGATTGCGACCCCGTCATCGGGCTCGACATAAGACAAGCGCGCAACGATCCGCTGCGGGGCTCGCGCGACCCGGCCGCCGACGGCCGTCCGGCGCTGTGGTACGGTCCGCCGATGACACCAGAGGCCGAATCGTCAGACGAGCAGGTGCATCCTTACTCGGGGCTGTCGCCGGATGTCGTGATCGACGCGGTCGAAGCGGCCGGTTTCCGCTGCGACGGCCGCCAGCTGGCCCTGAACAGCTATGAGAACCGCGTCTATCAGGTCGGCATCGAAGACGCGCGCCCGGTGGTGGTGAAGTTCTACCGTCCCGGCCGCTGGAGCGACGCGGCGATCCTCGAGGAACATGACTTTGCGCTCGAGCTGACCGAGGCGGAGATCCCGGTGGTCGCGCCGCTGGACACCGGGTCCGGCACGCTGATGGAGTATCAGGAATACCGTTATGCGGTGTTCCCCTCCTGCGGCGGCCGCTGGCCGGAACTGGGCACCAAAGAGGACCGCAAGATCGTCGGACGTTTCCTCGGCCGGATCCATCTGGTGGGCGAGCACGGGTCATTTAAACACCGGCTCCACATCGACCCCGAGCGGCTCGGCGACATGTCGCGGGAATGGCTGCTGGATCAGGGCTGGCTGCCGTCTCACTTGGAGGAGGCCTATGAAAGCCTGACGGCTTCCTTGATGGAGGCGGTCTACGTGCGCTTTGATGCCGCCGGCGATTATCGGGAACTTCGCATCCACGGTGATTGTCATCCAGGCAACATCCTGTGGACCGGGAGCGGCGCTCACTTCGTCGATCTGGATGACTGCGTGACCGGTCCCGCGGTACAGGATCTGTGGATGCTGTTGTCCGGCGAGAACGACGAGATGCGTTTACAACTCGCCGACATTCTGGAAGGCTACGAGGCCTTTTCGCGCCTCGACCCGCGGGAATTGTGGCTGATGGAAGCATTGCGCACGCTGAGGATCATTCACTACAGCGCGTGGCTGGCGCGGCGCTGGGAGGATCCGGCATTCCCCCGGGCCTTTCCATGGTTTGGTGAAAACAGATATTGGGAAGATCACGTGCTCGCCTTGCGGGAACAGGCGTCTATTATGCAGGAACCGCCGCTGCAGCCTTAGACGCGGCGAGCAAAAGCGATGAGGGAACCCTTGGCGTCAAATAAATTTCATCTGCCGGGCGGGCGCACTGGTCGCGGGCTTTTTTTCGCGCTGACGTTGAGCGCACTGGTCGCCTGCGGCGGCGGCGGCGGCGGCGGTGGTGGTGGCGGTGGCAATACTGCGCCGATCGCCGACGCCGGATCCGATCAGACTGTCCAGATCGGCAGTGTGGTGTCCCTGGATGGCAGCGGCAGCCGGGACACTGATGGTGATGCGCTCACCTATGTCTGGTCGCTGACAACGCCGGCCGGCAGCAACGCGACGTTGAGCAGCAGCACCGTTGCACGGCCCAATTTTAGCGTCGACGTGGAGGGCGTTTACACGGCAACCCTGATCGTCAATGACGGCATCCTCGACAGCGCGCCCGATTCGGCGACGATCACCGCCGGCCCGCCAGGTGTCCTGGTCGGCGGCCGGGTGACCTTCGACCGGGTGCCACACCTGCCAAACGGCGGCCTGGATTACAACAACATTTTCCCGGCGCCGGCCCGTGGTGTGCTCGTGGAAGCCATTCAACAGGCGGGGCCGATGCTGGATACGACGGTGACCGACGCCGATGGCAACTACAGCCTTTTCCTGCCCAGCAACACGCTGGTGACGGTCCGGGTCAAGGCGCAGATGAAACAAGACGGCGCACCGTCCTGGGATTTCCGGGTGCAAAACAACACTGGCGGCGATGCCCTGTATACCCTGGACAGCTCCGTGTTCGATACCGGGGCAACGCCCGTCACGCTGAATCTGAACGCCGGTTCCGGCTGGGATGCCGGCTCGCTGACCTACGGCAACGTCAGGGCCGCGGCACCGTTCGCGATCCTGGATTCGGTCTACCAGGCGCTGCAACTTGTGCTGACTGCGTCGCCAGCGATACAGATGCCACCGCTGGATATCAACTGGAGCGTGTTCAACAAACCCAGCACCAGCTTCAACCCGGACGCCGGTGACATCGTGACCACGGCTTATTTCTACGGCGAGCAAGCGATCTACGTATTGGCCGCGGTCGATCAGGACACCGACGAATACGATGGGCACGTGATCGTCCACGAGTTCAGCCATTATCTGGAAGCCCGTCTCGGGCGGACCGACAGCCCCGGCGGCAGTCACACCATCGACGCCCGTCTCGATCCGCGGCTGGCTTTCTCCGAGGGCTGGGCCAACGCGTTCTCGGCGATGGTGCTGGGTGATCCGGTTTACAAAGACTCGCTCGGTCTGACCCAGGGTCTGGGATTCACCTTCGATGTCGAAAGCAACACGGTGCCGAATCAGGGCTGGTACAACGAGAGCTCGGTCCACAGCGTGCTCTACGATATTTTTGACAGCAGTAATGACGGCGTAGACGCAGTCAGTCTTGGTTTCGGACCGATCTTTGACGGCATGACCACCTGGCAGCGGGACACTGTTGCGACCACCACGATTTACTCGCTGCTGACCGACCTGAAGGCCGGCGTCCCGGCCGACGAGGGCAATATCGACGCGCTGTTGCAGAACCAGTCCATCGTCGGTGTTGGCATGGATATCTGGGGCACGAGCGAAACCAACAACGCGGGTAACGCCAATGATGTGCTGCCCATCTATACTCCGATCAACATCGGCGGCGCCGAAGTGGTCTGCAGCATCCCGACCTTCGGCACGTCTAACGGTCTGTCGACGCGCCGCTTTCTGCGGTTGCAGATCGGCTCCGCGGGCACACGCACGATCCAGGTCACCGGTCCCGGCAACAGCGACCCGGATTTTGTGGTTTTCCAGCAGGGCTTCCTGTTGACGGCCGAGGCGGTGGTCGCGGGCCAGGAGACCCTGACCCGTTCATTCTCACCGGGGACCTACGTACTGGAGGTCTACGAATACGCCAACATCGACGGCGTCAACGACTTTGGCCGAACCTCCAGCCAGACCTGTCTTACCGTGACGGTACAGTGATTATGAATCCACGAATCTTTAGCGCCAGTTTGGTCACATTCTTGCTCGCCAGTCCGTTAGCGATGCTCCAGGCGGGCGGCGAGGCACCCACCGACAATCCGGACCTGACCCGAGCCAAACCGTCGGCGCCGGTCGAACTGCGCTGGCTGCAGGACGGCCGTGACGGCGTAGTCGAGGTAGAAGTCACTGCCAGCGTCGATCACGATGGTCTGGATCTGATGCTGGTGGTCCCGGGCGCCGGACAGCAGGGCGCTCGTTCGCTGCCTGCGGCGGGTGCCGGTCAGGCCGGAACCGTGAGCTGGGACCTGGGCGCGGCCCCGTCTGCGCCGCCGCGGGTCATGGTCGTCATCCGACGGGCTGAGACGCGTCAGCCGCGCAGCTTTGTCGCCGACTGGCAGTCGACTCAGGATTTGGCGCTGTCCGATGGCCAGGCTGGTCCCAGAGGTGCTGGTGGCAAGAACGCGCGGGTCAGCGGTGAATCCGGTGTAGCGCGTGCGGAATCCGCTCCGCCGGAAAATGGCATCCCGGAGATCGCCGAGTCTGAATCCAAGGCGCTGGAATCCATGCCCGCCCAGGAGACGCTGAAACACGGACAGCCCGGCGAGATCCACGACGGCGACTAGCCCGCCGGTTCGGGCGGGGCAGTTCGCCGCAGCAGCGTGTGTGAAGCGATTCCGCCATCTGCGCCACCGTCACACGCCAGGCAACATAAAGATCCCGCGCTGGCAGCCCGCCTGCCTCAGCGCCTGTCGGGCGGCTCGGTTCCAGGATTGTTGGCCGCTCCGGGCCCGAATCTGCTGATCGCCGGGGTCCGATACCCATCAATCAGACCGGATGCCGGAACGCTGTGGATCCTTGCCGCATACGCGCTGGCGCAAACGCCGTATAATGCCGCGCCCCTGCCAGACACAAAGCTCATGATCGACAAACTCAGAAATATCGCCATCATCGCCCACGTCGATCACGGCAAGACCACGCTCGTGGATCGGCTGCTGCAGGATTCCGACACGCTGGAGGCGCGCACCGAACTGCCCGAGCGGGCCATGGACAGCAATGTGCTGGAGCAGGAGCGTGGCATCACCATCCTGGCCAAGAACACCGCAATCCGCTGGGGTGATTACCGCATCAACATCGTCGACACGCCGGGCCACGCGGACTTCGGTGGCGAGGTGGAGCGCGTCCTGTCCATGGTCGATGCGGTGCTGGTGGTGGTGGATGCGGGGGAAGGCCCGATGCCGCAGACCCGCTTTGTCACCAGCAAGGCCTTCGATCACGGACTCAAGCCGATCCTGGTGATCAACAAGATGGACCGGCCCCAGGCCCGTCCCGACTGGGTGCTGGAACAAACCTTCGATCTGATGGACAGCCTCGGTGCCAGCGACGAGCACCTGGACTTCCCGGTGGTCTATGCTTCGGCCCTGACCGGTCTGTCGGGTCTGAGCGCGGACACCATGGAGGAGGGCATGGACGCGCTGTTCAAGACCATTGTCGAGCACTGTCCGGTGCCGGACGTGGAGCCGGACGGCCCGCTGCAACTCCAGGTCAGCTCGCTGGATTACTCCAGCTATGTGGGCGCCATCGGTATCGGCCGTATCGCCCGCGGCCGGCTGCGCCGCAACCAGCCGGTGGCGGTGGTGGATCTCAACGGCAAGGTGCGTCAGGAAAAGGTGCTGCAGGTGCTTGGGTTTATGGGTCTGCATCGGGTCGAGGTCGAGGAAGCCGAGGCCGGCGATATCGTCGCTTTCTCGGGTCTGGCGCGGCCGTCTATCTCCGATACCTTGTGCGATCCGGCCCAGCCGGAGGCGCTGCCGCCGCTGACCGTGGACGAGCCGACCATTTCCATGACCTTCGAGGCCAACACCTCACCGTTCGCCGGTCGCGACGGCCGTTATGTGACCAGCCGTCAGGTCGGTGAGCGTCTGGATCGGGAAGCGATCCACAATGTGGCGCTGCGGGTGGAGCCCACCGAAGATCCCGAGAAGTTCAGTGTCGCCGGACGCGGCGAACTACATCTGGCGGTACTGATCGAGACCATGCGCCGCGAGGGCTACGAGCTGGCGGTATCGCGGCCGCGGGTGATCTTCCGCGAGGTCGACGGCCAGCGTCAGGAGCCCTACGAGAATCTGGTGGTCGATGTGGAACTGGTGCATCAGGGCGCGGTGATGGAGGCCCTGGGTGCGCGCGGCGCCGATCTTCAGGATATGCGGCCCGACGGCAAGGACCGGGTGCGGCTGGATTTCATGATCCCCAGCCGCGGCCTGATCGGCTTCCAGTCTGCGTACCGCTCCATGACCTCGGGCAGCGGCATCCTCTACCACGTGTTCGATCATTACGGTCCGGCGCGGCCGCGGACCAACCAGCGCGCCAACGGCGTGATGATTGCCAACGGCAATGGCAAGGCCCTGGCCTACGCGCTGTTCAACCTGCAGGAGCGGGGTCGGTTGATGGCGGCGCCGGGTGACGCGGTCTACGAAGGCCAGATTGTCGGCATCCATGCCCGGGACAACGATCTGGTGGTCAATCCGATGAAGGCCAAGCAGTTGACCAATGTCCGTGCTGCCGGCAAGGACGACAATTTGCTGCTGACGCCACCGGTCCGCCTGACCCTGGAACAGGCCATGGAGTTCATTGAAGACGACGAACTGGTCGAGGTCACACCAAAGTTCATCCGTCTGCGCAAGCGTTTCCTGAAAGAGCATGAGCGCAAGCGGGAGTCCCGCAAGAGCGCCTGAACACGATTCATGTGAATTCTGGAATAATTCGCTAATAGTCTGTTTAATAAGATTAATATTAGCGTCAGAATTCCGTCTCCTGGCGCCGGATTGCGCCTTGTTTATGTCTGATTCGTGACCCTGATCACGCCGTCGGGACCTGACGCGCGGCTATAGTCTTGACCTTGATACGTCCCTGCGCCACGCGCGGGGCGGTCACGCACACAAGGGTCGTGATGAAAAAGCTCCTGCGGCTACAGCTAGAGCGCGCCAGAAAGAACGCCGGGGACTACAAGGCCACCCTGCAGCGTTTCCTGCCTATGGTGCTGAGGCAATACAGCCTGTACGACCAGAAGGTCGGCTCGCTGAAGGAAGAGATCGCGCGGCTCCGCCTCCACCTGCAGGAATTCAGCACTGACGATCGTGCCCTGCGTGACCAGCGCCTGCGGGCCGTGGTCGACAACGTCAAGGACGGCATCCTTACCGTCGATGAAGATGGCGTGATCCTGTCGATCAATCTCACCGGTGAACGCATCTTTGGCTATCAGCCGGGCAGTCTGGTGGGCAGTCATCTGTCACTGACGCTGCCGTTCCCCGAGGACCGGACGCCGGCTGCCTACCTGCGTGAGCTTGCCACCGGCAGCAACCGGGACGCAGCCAAGACGTCTCCGATGCAGGTCGAGTGTCGGCACTTGTCCGGCACACAATTCCCCTGCGATATCGTGGTCAGCGAGGCCATGGTGGAAGACGCGCAGATCTTTATCGTCGGTGTGCGCGACATGACCGAGCGGGTGACGGCCGAGCGTGCGTTGCGCGAGAGCGAAAGCCGTTACCGCTCTCTGGTAGACAGCGCGCCGGAAGCGATCGTGGTCGTGGATCTGGACGCCAACCGTTTCGTGGATTTCAACGAAGTCGCGCTGAATATGTTCCGCACCGATGCGGAGACCATGCGCGGCTGGGGTCCGAAGGACGTGAGCCCGGAGCGCCAGGATGACGGCAGTGAATCGTTCGGCTCCGTCCGGGGACATCTCGAGGCGGCACTGGACGGGCGCAAGCCGGTGTTCGAATGGCTGCACAAGGACGCCAGAGGCCGGGTGTTCCCCTGCGAGGTCCGTCTGGCACGTATCGTCAGCGGCAAACGCCGACTGGTGCGCGGCAGTATCACCAATATCACCGAGCGCAAGCGTGCCGAGCACCTGGCGGCGGGCGAAAAGGACATCCTCGAAAAGATCGCGGCCAACGCGCCATTGTCCGAGGTGCTCGACATCGTCGCCAGGACTGTCGAAGGCGTAACCGGCCGGGCGCGCTGCGCCATCTTGCTGATCGACAGCGAACGCGAGCATCTGGCGGTGGGCGCTGCACCGAATCTGCCGGAGAAGCTCATCGACGCAATGGACCGGCTGCCGGTGGGCGCGCTGACCGCGGCGCCCGCGCCGTCCAAGACCCTGGTCGAGACCGTGATCGAGGCGGACATGGGTACCGACCCGTTGTGGGGCACCCACCGGGAGCTGGCCATCTCGCTGGGTTTCGGTTCGAGCTGGTCCACACCAATCCGTTCCTCGGCCGGTGATCTGGTCGGCGTGTTCGCGGTGTTCTACCGCGAAAAACGCGTGCTGGTGCAGAAGAGTTTTGAGCTGTTCGATCGGATGACCCGGCTGGCCGGTATCGCCATCGAGCGCAAGCTCGCGGAGAAAGCGATCCGCGCCAGCGAGCGCCGCTTCCGCGGTCTGTTTGAAAACGTGCTCGACGGCGTCTACCAGGTCTCTGCCGACGGCCGCTTTATCTCGGCCAATCCAGCGCTGGTCAAGATGCTGGGTTTTGATTCAGAAGAGGCGCTGAAGGCAATCGGTCCGACCACTAACCTCTACGTCGAGCCGCGCGACCAGTCCGGGGTGCTGGAGACACTCCACGATGAGGGTCAGGTGCGCAACGCCGAGCTGCGTCTGCGCCGGGCGGACGGCAGCCACATCGTGGTGCTGGAGAATGCCCGGGTGGTGCGCGACGCCGCGGGTGCCATCCGCGGCTACGAGGGCACCCTGTCGGACATCACCGATCGCAAACGCGCCGAGCTCGCTGTCTTTGAAGAAAAAGAGCGCGCCCAGGTGACGCTCAAATCCATCGCCGACGCGGTGATCACCACCGACGCCAGGGGCCGCATCGATTATCTCAATCCGGTCGCCGAGCATCTCACCGGCTGGCGCGCCGAAGAGGCGGCCGGGCGACCGGTGACCGAGATCGTCAAGATCATCCATGAAGGGACCGGCGAAGACGTGGAGAACCCGGTGTTCGCCTGCCTGCGTCACGGCGAGGTCACCGAGCTCGGCCAGCATTCGATGCTGGTCAGCCGCGATCAGACGCAGGTCGCGATACAAGATTCCGCGGCGCCGATCCGCGACCATCGCAGCCGGGTGGTCGGTGCGGTGATGGTGTTCCATGACGTGGGCAAGGAGCGCCGGCTGCGCCATCAACTGGCCTACCAGGCGACCCATGATTCCCTCACTGGGCTGATCAATCGGCGCGAGTTCGAGGTGCGCCTGGAGCGTGCACTGCAAAATACCCGCGCCGACCGTGACCTGACCCATGTGCTGCTGTATCTCGATCTGGATCAGTTCAAGATCGTCAACGACACCTGCGGACATTCGGCCGGCGACCAGCTACTGCAGCAAGTGACCAGTCTGATCACGCGCCGCGTGCGTGCCTCCGACGTCGTCTGCCGTCTCGGCGGTGACGAGTTCGGCATCTTGCTGGAGGACTGTAACCTCGAGCGTTCCGTCGAAATCGGTAACGGCCTGCGTCAGGCGATAAGGGAATATCGATTCTTCTGGCAGGAGGCGGTGTTCGATATCGGTGTGAGTATCGGTGTGGTGGCCATGTCCGGCGAAAGCGACAGTGTGGCCGCGTTGTTGTCAGCCGCCGATGTGGCCTGCTACGCGGCGAAGGACTCCGGCCGCAACCGACTGCACGTTTATCAGCATGGCGACGCGGCCGAACGCCATGCCGAAATGCAGTGGGTCTCGCGCGTGACCCGGGCGCTGGAGGATGGCCGTTTCGAGCTGTACTACCAGCCGATCGTACCGATCAGCGATATCGCCGACCGACGCGCCCATTACGAGTTGCTGCTGCGGTTGCGCGACGAGACCGGCGCGCTGGTCCCGCCCGATGCATTTATCCCCGCGGCGGAGCGCTACAATCTGATGCCCACGCTCGACCGCTGGGTGATCCGCCAGGCGCTCGAAGGACTGGTGGATAGCGGCCGCTGCGGCGCCGCCGACGGCTATTCGCTGGCCATCAATCTCTCCGGCACCTCGTTGAACGACGACAAGTTCCTCGCTTACGTGCTGCAGGAGCTGGAGGCCCACGAGCTGGCGCCCGGCGCGCTGTGTTTCGAGATCACCGAGACCGCCGCGATCAGCAATCTCTCGGTCGCCGCGCACTTTATGTCCGAGATCAAGCGGCGCGGATGCGAATTCTCGCTCGACGATTTCGGCAGCGGACTGTCTTCCTTCACCTATCTAAAGAACCTCCCGGTGGACTATCTGAAGATCGACGGCCATTTCATCAAACAGATCACCCATGACCGCATCGACCAGACCATGGTCAAGGCCATCACCGAGGTGGGCAACGCGATGGGCATCCGCACGGTGGCCGAACACGTGGAGACAAAAGAGGTGCTGGATACCCTGCGCGCGATCGGCGTGGAATACGCCCAGGGCTACTATTTCGCCAAACCGGCGCCGGTTTCGGATTTCCGTCAGCTGGCTCCGATGGCCTCCCCGAGGCTGGCTGACACCGGCACCAGCCCGACCCTCCGCCTGGTTTGATTTGCTGCGTTTGCCCCCGCCCGGTTTCGGGGTAAACTCAGCCGATGCCGATCGGAACGGGTAGACAAACCCAAGAAATACGCCGTCAGATCGTCCTCGAGTCGAGCATTGGAGCCCCGGAGTCGGTTACCGCCGACAGCCTGCTTGGGGTCGATGAGCCCGGGGCTTTCGAGCTGATCAACGACCGCGCGAGCGCGCGCGTCCTGCTGGTCTGCGATCACGCCAGCCGCCGTATCCCCGCGAGCCTGGACAACCTGGGGCTGGACGAACTGGCGCTGCGCCGCCACATCGCCTGCGATATCGGCGCCGGCGACGTCACCCGCCGCTTGTCCCGCATGCTCGATGCACCCGCTCTGCTGGCCAGCTACTCGCGGCTGGTCATCGACTGCAACCGCCACCTGGACGATCCGACCTGCATCCTGGCGGTCAGCGACGGCGAATTTGTGCCGGGCAATCATGATCTCAGCAGGGAACAGAAGCTGGAGCGGGCGCGCAGCATTTTCCATCCCTATCACGAGGGTGTCGATCATCGTCTGCGGCGTTTTGTCGACGACGGCAAGATCCCGGCCCTGATCGCCATCCACAGTTTCACGCCGATCTTCAATCGCACGTCGCGGCCGTGGCAGATCGGTGTGCTATGGGATACCGACCCACGCATCCCGGTGCCGCTGATGGAGAAGTTGCGCCAGGTGCCGGGACTCGTGGTCGGCGACAACGAGCCCTATTCGGGCCGGGCGCCGGCCGACTACACCATCGACCACCATGCGGAGCCGGGCGGCTTGCCCCACGTGTCGATCGAGATCCGTCAGGATCTGATCAACACCCCGGAAGGCGCGGATCGCTGGTCGAACATTCTCGGCCGCGCGCTGGAGGAGATCCTGGCCGAAGATGATCTCTACAGCGTGCTCGGCTCGGCCACCTGATGATTACGCCCCGCCAACCCAGTTTTAGCGTGGGCGTCGAGGAGGAGTATCTCCTCGTCGATCGCGAGACCCGCGATCTGTGCGCCGATCCGCCCCCTTCGCTGATGAAGGAGTGCGAAGAACTGCTGCAGGGGCAGGTCAGTCCCGAGTTTCTGCGCGCGCAGATCGAGATCGGCACCCGGGTGTGCAGCAATATTCAGGAAGTCCGCACCGATCTGACCCGGCTGCGCTCGGCGGTGGTCGAAGTCTCGAATCGTCATGGTCTGGCGCCGCTGGCGGCGTCGACCCATCCCTACGCGCGTTGGCTGGATCAGAAGCACACCGAGCGGGAACGTTACGACTCCTTGTCCAGCGAGATGCAGGCCGCGGCCCGGCGGCTGTTGATCTGCGGCATGCATGTCCACGTCGGCATCGATGACGATGAACTGCGCATCGATCTGATGAACCAGTTCTCCTATTTTCTGCCCCATCTGCTCGCCTTGTCCTGCTCCTCACCGTTCTGGGAAGGTGAGGACACCGGACTCAAGTCTTACCGGCTGACGGTGTTCGATGCGCTGCCCCGGACCGGACTGCCGGAGCGCTTTGTCAGCTACGCTGAATACCGTCGCCATGTCAGCGTGATGATCAACGCCGGACTGATCCAGGATGCCACCAAGATCTGGTGGGACCTGCGGCCGAGCGATCGGTATCCGACTCTGGAGATGCGGGTCACCGATGTCTGCACGCGGCTGGAGGATGGCGTCACCCTGGCTGCGCTGACGGTCAGCCTGATGCGCATGCTCTATCGACTGCGCTGCGCCAACCGCCGCTGGCGCATGTATTCACCCATGCTGCTGATGGAGAACCGCTGGCGCGCCATGCGCTACAGCTATGATGAAGGCATGGTCGACCTGGCCAAGGGCGAGATCATCCCCTACCCGCAGCTGATCGAAGAGCTGATCGAGATCGTCAGCGAGGATGCTGAAGAACTCGGCTGTCTGCAGGAAGTGTTGCGCGCCCGCGATATGCTCAAGCGCGGCACCAGCGCGCACAAACAGATCGAGGCCTATCGTCAGGCACTCGAGCAAGGCGCCAGCGAACACGAGGCGCTGCAGGCAGTGGTTGATTTCCTGATCACCGAGACCGCCCGAATCGACTAGGTCCGCGCCCGCGGTGCCGTTCATCTGCTTTCGCGTATCCTTAGGCCGGTGATCAGCGACGCTCAACGCCGGGTGGCGGTTGCCCCGATGATGGATTGGACAGATCGGCATTGCCGCTATCTGCTGCGTCTCATTTCTCCCCGCGTGCTGTTGTATACCGAGATGGTGACGGCCGCCGCGATCCTGCACGGCGACCGCGAGCGGCTGCTGGCCTTTGCTCCGGCCGAACATCCGCTGGCGCTGCAGCTGGGTGGCAGCGATCCCCGGGAGATGGCGGCCGCGGCCCGGATCGCCGAAGACCTCGGTTATGACGAAGTGAACATGAACGTGGGTTGCCCGAGCGACCGCGTGCAGTCGGGGCGTTTCGGCGCCTGTCTGATGGCCGAGCCGGGCCTGGTGGCGGACTGCGTGGCGGCCATGTCCGGGGCGGTGACGATTCCGGTCACGGTGAAGTCCCGTATCGGTATCGACGATCACGAAGATTATGGTTTCTTGCGTGATTTTGTCGCCGCGGTGGCGCCGGCCGGATGCCGCGTCTTTGTCATCCATGCGCGCAAGGCGGTGCTTGCCGGTCTCAGCCCGAAACAGAACCGCGAGGTGCCGCCGCTGCGGTATGAGTTTGTACACCGGATCAAGCAGGACTTCCCGCAGCTGGCCGTGATCCTCAACGGCGGTATCCGCAGCCTCGACCACGCCCGCGCGGAATTGGCCGTGGTGGACGGCGTGATGATCGGCCGTGAGGCCTACCACAACCCGTGGATCCTCACCGGGTTCGAGCAGGAGATCCTCGATGGTCAGCCACCGGCGAGCCGCGCGTCGGTCGTGGGTGAGTGGATGCCCTATGTGCAGACGCAGCTGGACGCCGGGCAAAAGTTGTCGTCCATGACTCGTCACGCGCTGGGTCTGTATGCGGGACAGCCCGGCGCTCGTGCCTGGCGTCGGGTGCTGAGCGAACAGGCGCCGCGGCCGGGTGCAGGCCTGGAGGTGATCCAGGCGGCTTTGTCCAGGGTTCAGCCTGAGACGCTGGAAGACGTCGCGGGTTAGTCGGCGCCGGTCCCCGGTTCGTCGGCTGATGTCGCGTCGGTATCCGGCAAGCGGCCGAATTCGGGCTCTCCGTTGGCGACCATCCAGGTGATGGCCGCATAGGCTGCAACCACCTGTCGCAAGGCTTCCGGATCGACCTTATCCAGGGTGTCGTTGGCGGAGTGGTGATAGTCGAGATAAAAGCTCAGATCCTGGCGCGGCGTGATTTCGGGCATGCCGAGCTTCTGCAGGAAGGCGAGGTCGGCACCACCGCCGCTGGTCCGGACCATGCCCAGCGGGATCTCCAGCGGTTCCAGCAGCGGTGCGATCCCTGCCAGTAGCGGGGCGGCTGGCTCGGGCACGACGCCATCGAGACGCCAGATGCGGCCGCTGCCCCCATCCGCCTCCATGCCCACCATGTGTGTCTCCCCGCCCTCGGCGGAGCGGGCGGCATAGGCGCGGGCACCGCTCAGACCCATCTCCTCGTCCGCGAACAGCACGATGCGCACGGTCCGCGCCGGTCGTTCGGGCATGCTGGCAATCAGCCGCGCCGTCTCGATCACGACCGCGACACCGGTGCCGTTGTCCAGAGCCCCGGTGCCCAGATCCCAGGCATCGAGATGGGCGCCGAGGAGCACGATTTCCTCGGGTCTGGTGCGCCCCTGGATCTCGCCGATCACGTTGGCAGAGCGCGCGCTGCCCAGGCGGCGGGCGGTGAGCCTGAGTTGCAGGATCACCGCGTTTTCGCCGTCCAGCTGGCGCGCGAGCATATCGGCGTCCGGCGCCGAGAGCGCGGCCGCCGGGATGCGCGGGACGCCGTCTTGATAGATCACCTTGCCGGTGTGGGCCAGCCGGTTGCTGTCTGTACCCAGCGAGCGCAGGACCAGGCCCACGGCGCCCAGACTCGCCGCCACGGATGGACCGTGGATGCGGCCGGCCACCGCTGCGCTGTAGTCGGCCGCATCCGGGCTGCGTTCGATCCGTTTGTCGATGAATACCACGTGGCCCGCGACCCGATCCGAGCTCAGCGAGCGCAAGGTCTCGAGATCCGGCACCCGCAGAACGGGCGCCTCCAGACCGCTCTCTGCAGTACCGATGGAGCCGCCAAACGCGACCGCGGCCAGGGTCTGGGGTGAGGGAGTGAGGATGCGGATCTGGGTCGCGCCACGCTCCCAGCGCGGCACCTGCACGCCCTGTGCAGCAATACGGTCCAGCTTCAGGTCCTGCAGATAACTCAGGGCCCAGGCCACCGCGGCCCGGTCGCCGGCGGAGCCGGCCAGACGCGGACCGACTTCGGTGCTAAGCGAGGCGACGACGGCGAACGGGTTGCTGTCGTTTAGCGCGCGATCGCGCAGATCGGCCGCCTGATCGAGCAGATCGGCGGGGTAGGGGTAGGGTTCAACGTCGATCGGGCGTGGGGCTGCTGCATTGACGGTCTGCGCCGGCAGCGATGACGGCAACATCAGCACAGCGGCGATGGCCAGGGTCCGGCCCCAGCCGTGCGCACATTCCTCGAGCGGTCTCATCACGTCGTCCTCAGGCGGTGCGGTCGAGCCAGACTTTAGCAGATCGGCAGATGCGGGCTACGCGCGCCCGGCGCGCGATTGACCGCGGGGGTCGGTGCCATCATGTCGATCGTGATGGCACCGACCTCGGCGCGCCGGCTTTGCTATACAATGACGCCGCCCGTTTCCGGGCGAGAACCCGAGAGAGGCGCCATGGCGCGAAAGAAAAAAACAGCCTCGAAAAAATCCGGGGGCAAGACGATGGCGTCTGCGGCTGACATCCATACGCTCTACGAAGAGTCGGTGCAGAATGTCGAGTACGAAGTGGAGTTCCTGCAGCAGGCCTTCGTCGAACTGCGCAAGCGCAAACCCGTGTTCCTGCGCGAAGACTTCTGCGGCACGGGCAATGCGGCCTGCCGTTGGGTGCACGTTGATTCGCAGCACCGCTCCGTCGGGGTGGATATAGATCCAAAGGTGCTCGAATGGGGCCGTGCGCATCATGTGGCGGCCTTGTCGCCAGCTGCTCGCCGCCGGGTCAAGTTGCTCGAGGCCGACGTGCGCACCGTGGATATAGCGCCCGCCGATATTGTCGTCGCCTTTAACTTCAGCTACTGGTACTTCAAGCAGCGCCAGGAGTTGCTCGACTATTTCCGCTCGGTCCGCGCCGGTCTGGCTAGCGACGGGGTGTTTTTTATCGACGTCTTTGGTGGTGCCGGAGCCTATGAGGAGAGCCGGGAAAAGACCAAGAATGACGGCTTTACTTACGTCTGGGAGCAGGCCAGCTATGAGCCGATCAGCGGCGATTATGTCTGCTACATACACTTCCGTTTCCCGGACGGATCCAGGATCAAGCGGGCCTTCAGCTATCACTGGCGGCTGTGGACCCTGCCCGAATTGATCGACCTCCTGGACGAGGCCGGCTTCAGCCGAACTCAAGTTTTCTGGGAAGGGACCGACGAAGATGGTGAAGGCAGCGGCGAATACGCGGCGGCGGAAAAGGGTGATAATGACCCCGCATGGATCGCCTATGTCGCCGCACTGCGTTGAATCGGATGTTCACGATCTTGTTGATAAGACCTGCCATGGAGATTATTCTCCATTCACCGCTGTCCCCCCGGCGCCCACTGCAGACTTCTGCCTGTCCTGATGTCCACTGAGATCGAAGTAGCCGTTCTTTTTGCCGACGTCGTCGGCAGTACCGAGCTGTATGAGATCCTCGGCGATCTCAAGGCGCGCGATACGATCGCCCGCTGCCTCGATATCATGAAAAATGCCACCGACCAGAACCAGGGCAGCGTGATCAAGACCATCGGCGACGAGGTGATGGCCACCTTTCCGACCGCCGATGACGCGCTAAACGCGGCCCGCGAGATGCAGTCCTCGATCGTCAAGGGCGACGTTTCGGCGGGCGAGGGCGTATCGCTGGCGATCCGCGTCGGCTGCGACTACGGCAAGGTCCTGCCTGGCGAGCGCGACGTATTCGGCGCCACGGTGCACACCGCCAACCGTATGACCAGCCAGGCCAAGGCCCGCCAGATCGTCACCACCTCGAATATGGTCGACCAGCTGTCAGCGGAATGGCGCGCCTCGGTGCGCCAGATCGATCTGGCGCACGTCAAAGGCAAGTCGGGCGAGATCGCGCTGTTCGAGGTGCTGTGGCAAAAAGAAGACGTCACCAGCATGTTGCCGACCATCACCTGGGCCAGCGAGCAAAGCCGCAAGACGGCGCGTCTGCGCGTGCTCTATCAGGGTCAGGAAGTGTTGCTCAACGCCGATCAGCAGCACATCACCATCGGTCGTGCCGATGACAACGATCTGGTGGTCAAGGGCAATCTGATCTCCCGGATCCACTGTCGCATCGAGATGAACCGGGACAAGTTCATGCTCATCGACCAGTCCACCAACGGCACTTTTGTCGTGACCCGTCACCGCGAAGAGCTGTTCGTCCGACGTGACAGCCTGCAGCTGGCCGGCGAGGGTGTCATCGGTCTGGGCCGCGTGGTCCAGCCCACTTCCGCCCAGGCGATCCGCTACATCATCGAAGATTGAGCCCGTCTGCCTGCGCCCGCGCCTTTGGGCGCGGGTGCGGCTATGCTTGTGCCAGGCATAGCGTTGCAGCGGGAGCAGCAGATGAAAATCCGTGTCGAGGTTGAGGTCGAACCGACAGAGTTGCGCGAGTTTCTGGGTCTGCCGGACCTCAGCGGTCTGCAGGAGGACGCGCTGGATGCGATCAGCCGCCGGCTGCGCAGCGGCGGCGAGGGCATCGACCCGATGGCGATCCTGCGCGGTTTTGTGCCATCCGGACTGCTTTCGGTCGAGGAGTGGCAGCGCCTGCTGCGCCGGGCGCTGGAGAGCGGTGAGGCGACTACGGAAAAGAAGGTAAGCAAACGCGGGCGGAGCAAGAAAAAGCCGGCCCGGCGCTAGCGCACCCGGATCGGCCCGACGTCTGTTGAGCGGGTAAAAAAAGAGGCCCTCAAAAGAGGGCCTCCTGAACCGTCAATGTAACCGGTTGTTCCTTTCAGGCAGCCGCCTTGGTCTTGCTGACGCGCTTGCGCGAAGTCGCCCGGGTGGTCTTCTTCTTGCCAGCGGTCTTGCGACCAGCCGCTTTTCTCACCGCAGGCTTCTTCGCCGCGGCCTTTCTCGGGGCGGCGCGACGGGCCTTGGTCGCTGCCTTCTTTTTGGCCGGCTTGCGGGTGGTGGTCGGTGCGGCCACGGTCGTGCGCAGCACGCCGCCGATCTCGTCGCCGGTGTTCTTGACGATCGCGATGGTCTTGCGTGCGTTCAGCACCGCCCAGTGACGGGCGTTAGGCAGCATCGAAATCTGGTCGCCAATCAGGGCGCCGGCTTCGATGGCGGTGTCGACAAAGGTCGCCTGCTGCTTGACCAGTTTCTCCACGCCCTTGCTGGAGATGCGGTTGATGCGGAGACCGGCTTCGGTGATTTTGCGCACCGGCTTGCGGGAGCCGTCGATCATGTCGGCGGTGTCCAGCGTAGCGGCCCGAAGACGCTTGATCGTGCGGGTGGCAATGGTGCCGTACTCGGCCCGGACATCCCGCGCCAGTTTTTCAATTCTTTCGATCATTTCATACCCCTGAAGAGTGGTGGTGCGCTGCAACATGCTGCGATGCACCAAATATAGCCGAAACTGGCGCAATGTCAAATATTGCCAATTACGGGTGCCAGCATGGCCGGGCGCCCACAGCGCGCGCTTGCTTCGGCCGGCGCCGGTAAGGCTAACTGTCCCTGCCCATGCTCAGACCCCTGGCCCGGATCATCATGCTGCTGCTCGCGACGACGCCCCGGATGGCTCATCCGGAGCTGGAGCTCAGCGGCATCCATCATGCGCCGCTGATCGCCGACGAGGCCGGCGAGCGCATGCTGTCGCAGGCGACAGACACGCGGGTCGCGCCCGGCGCCGAGCGTCATTACACGCTGCAATTCATCAACACATCGGAAGCGCCAACGGCCGGGCTCAAGCTGGATTTTCCGCTGCCGGTCGGGCTGCGCTATGTGCCGGCCAGCGCCACGGGTCCTGGTGCTGTGATCAGCCTCTCTGTCGATGGCGGAGCGAGTTTCGTGCCCGAGTCTGATCTGGGCGACCGCGCCACCCGGGCCAGCCATCTGCGCTGGACCTTTGAGGTCGTCCTGTACCCGCGGACCACCGGCATCGTCAGCTTTCGCGGCCGGGGACGGCTGCCCCCGTTGCCGCCCGCGGAGGCGCTGCCGGCTACTGCCGATCCGTGGGCGGAGGATCGGAAGGGGATCGAACCGGGCGGCTGGCCCGGGTCAGCGTTTCCGACCGACGCCACGGCGCCGGCTGACGATTCCGGGCCGGGCCCGCAACCGAAACCTGAGCCAGAGGATACCGGCAGCGGTCCAGCCGACGGTTCTAATACGGGGTCGCATCTGTAACAATCCCGGCGCCTGACCGGCCCCGTCCCATGGCAAAAACGTCAAAGTCAAAATCCCGATCCCGCACCGGATCCGGCAAACGCCGGCGCGCGCCGGCGCGCCGGGGCCGCAGCCGGGCCCGTTCCCGTCGCCGCATCCTGGTGCCGGCGTTGCTGCTCGTCGCGGCCGCGCTGGCCCTGTGGATCTGTGCCGAGGGGCTGATCGTCTATCGCGAGTTTCAGGGCCGATTGTGGACGCTGCCGGCGCGGGTCTATGCGGGTCCGATCGAGCTCTATGCCGGCAAGGACTTGCCGCGGGATCGCCTCGCCGGGCGCCTGCGACAGCTGGGCTACCGGGAAGCCAGCGGTGGCCAGGTCAACAGCGCCGCCTTTTGGGCTACCGGGCGGAGTCTGCGGATCCGCACCCGGGGTTTCCGCTTCTGGGACGGTGAGGAACCGGCGCGCACCGTCCAGCTCGACTTCGACGGGCGTGTGATCCGGCGTATCCGCGATGCCGCGGGCAAAGACGTACCGGTGATGCGGCTCGACCCGATGGAGATCGGCAGCATCTTCCCGGTCCACGGCGAAGACCGTCTGGTGATCGCGCCAGACGCGATACCCGAAACCCTGAGCGCCGCGCTGATCGCGGTCGAGGACCGCAAGTTCTTTCGCCACCATGGTCTCGATCCGGAAGCGATCGCGCGGGCCGCCTGGGCCAACCTGCGCGCGGGGCGGGTGCGTCAGGGCGGCAGCACGCTGACCCAACAGCTGGTGAAGAGCTACTTCCTCGACAACCGGCGCACCTTCCGCCGCAAGACCCGCGAAGCGGTGATGGCGCTGTGGGTCGAGACCATCTACGACAAACAGGAGATCCTGACCGCCTACGTCAACGAGATCTATCTGGGTCAGGACGGACGTCGCGCGGTGCACGGCTTTGGTCTGGCCAGCCGTTTCTATTTTGGCCGCCCGCTGGGCGAGCTCGCGCTGCACGAACAGGCGCTGCTGGTGGCGATGGTCCGTGGCCCCTCGTATTACAACCCCTGGAAACATCCCGACCGGGCCCGCGAACGTCGCGATCTGGTCCTGCGGCTGATGGCCGAACAGGGCATCGTCGATGAGGCTCGTACACAACAGGCTGAGAGCCGTCCGCTCGATGTGCTGGTCGAGCCGGGCGGTTCGGGTTATTACCCGGCCTATCTGGACGTGGTGCGCGGACAGCTGGGCCGGGATTATGCGACGGACGATCTGGACAGCGCCGGTCTGCAGGTATTCACCGCGCTGGAGCTGGCGGCACAGGAGCAGGCAGAGGCCAGTCTCGAACGGGGCCTGGCGGCGCTGGAAAAACAGGATGCGGCGTTTGCCGGGCTCGAGGGTGCAATCGTCGTCAGCCATCCCCGCACCGGCGAAATACGCGCCGTGGTCGGCGGACGCCGCAGCGGCTTTGACGGTTTCAACCGGGCGCTGCTCGCGGCGCGGCCGGTCGGATCGCTGATCAAGCCGGCGGTCTATCTGGCCGCGATCGAGGACGGGCGCACCCTGGCGGAGCGGATTACCGACGCGCCGCTGGAGATCACGCTGGATAACGGCACGGTGTGGCAGCCGGGGAATTTTTCCGGCGATGGCGAAGGTGAGGTCACCCTGGTCCGCGCGCTGGCCGAGTCGCTCAATCTGGCTACGGTCCGGCTCGGCATGGAGCTGGGGCTGTCTGAAGTGATCGATGTGCTGCGTCGCCTCGGCGTTCCGGGTGAGATCGCGCCGTACCCGTCTCTGCTGCTCGGCGCGGTGGAAATGACCCCGCTGGACGTGGCCGGTTTCTATACCACCATCGCCAGCGGTGGTTTCCGCACGCCGCTGCGTGCAGTGCGCGCGGTGCTGGATGCCGAGGGCGTGCCGCTCAATCGTTATCCGATCGAGTTGACCGCGGTGTTTGCAGCCGGCGATATCTTCCAGCTCAACCGCGGTCTGCTCCAGGTCACCGCCAGAGGCAGCGGCCGCGGTGTCGCCCGCCGTTTGCCACCGGCGCTGACCGCGGCGGGAAAAACCGGCACCTCTGATGAATTTCGCGATAGCTGGTTCGCCGGCTTTACTGGCGATAATCTGGCGGTGGTGTGGCTGGGTCGTGACGACAACACGCCAGCCGGGTTGTCTGGCTCCCGCGGTGCGCTGCCGATCTGGAGCGATCTCATTGCCGGACTCGGCGGTCGTGGTTTCGTGCCGCAGCCACCGCCAGGTATCGTCGAGGTCTGGATCGATTACGATGACGGCCGTCTGAGTCGCGAAGGCTGCGGCGAGGCGGTGCTGCTGGCGTTGCCGGAAGCAGCGGAATTGGCGGTGAAGCCAGGCTGCGCGCCATCGCGTCGCGGCTTGAAAGAACGGGTTGGCGAATGGTTACAACGGCTCAAAGACTGATCCCCGCCGTGGTCCTGGTCCTCGGTCTGTTGGGCGGCTGCGTCAGCGCCGGCGGCACGATGCGGGCCGGCGATGTGACCGATGTCGGATCGGTCCCGGGCGGGGAGGGTGTCACCGGGGCTGAGCCGCTGCCGGATGCCGGCCCGGCGCCCGCGGCCAGCGCGCCGGCGCCGCGCAACACCGCCGCAGTGGCACTACAGTCTCAGGCCGCCGGCGAACAAGCCGCTGGCGATCTGGAACAGGCCGCGTCGACGCTGGAGCGCGCGGTGCGTATCGAACCGGATGATGCCGAGCTGTGGCTGGCACTGGCCCGGCTGCGTCTGGACCAGGGTCAGCGCCAACTGGCCGGTGAGCTGGCCCGACGGGCAGAGAGCCTGGCGCCCACGGGTTCCGGCGTCCGCAGCCAGGCACGTGATGTGCAACAACAGGCCGCGAGCGGGCGCCGGTGAGCGACATGGATTTTGCCTTTGCCCCGGAGGGCCCGCTGGCGCGGACCGTCGAGGGCTACCGGCGCCGGCCGGAGCAACAGCAGATGGCGGCCCAGGTCGCGGAAACCCTGGCGACCCGCGAATCCCTGCTGGTCGAAGCCGGTACCGGCGTCGGCAAAACCTTCGCCTATCTGGTGCCGGCGCTGTTGTCAGGGCGCCGGGTGATCATCTCTACCGGGACCCGCAGTCTGCAGGACCAGTTGTTCAGCCGCGATCTGCCAGTCGTCGCCGCCGCCATCGGCCGTCCGGTGGATATCTGTCTGCTCAAGGGTCGGAGCAATTATCTGTGCCGGCACCGGCTGGATCTCGCTTCAGAAGAGGGCCGCTTCCCGAGCCGCGACGAGGCGCGCTGGTTCGCGCGGATTCGCCAGTGGGCGGTCGCGCCGGGAGACGGCGATATCGCCGCGGTCGAGGGCGTGCCCGATGATGCCCGGGTCTGGTCCCAGGTGACCTCGAACTCCGATAATTGTCTCGGCAGCCGCTGTCCCGAGTATCAGCGTTGTCATCTGGTCGAGGCACGCCGCCGCGCTCTGGATGCCGATATCGTGGTGGTCAATCATCATTTGTTGCTCGCGGATATGGTGCTCCGGGATGAGGGTTTCGGTGAGCTTTTGCCCGGCGCCGATGCGGTCATCGTGGATGAGGCCCATCAGCTGCCGGAGACCGCAGTCACGTTTTTCGGCATCTCTGTGAGTGCCCGGCAACTCGACAATCTGATCCGGGACTGTAAGACCGAGGGCCTGCACGCGGGCGCCAGCCTTGGCGATTTGGAGGCAGCGAGCGACCCGTTGTTGCGGACGCTCAGGGACGCACGTCTGGCGCTGGCCGGGCGGCCCGGTCGCCAGGCCTGGCACGAAGCGCAGCCCGGGATCGATGAGCATTGCCACGAGCTGGCCGCCGCCGCCAGCGGTCTGGCCGAGGCGCTGCAGCCGCTGGCCGGACACAGCGCCGGTATGGATGCGGTCATCCGCCGTGCCGAGACCGCGGCCGAGGGTCTGGAGCGGATCGCGGACGGCGCCGAGGCGGATGCGGTGCGCTGGTACGAGTCCTTTAGTCGCAGCTTTGCGCTGCATATGACGCCGCCGGACGCGGCCGACGCGCTGGGACGCCGTATCGGTGAGCAGGGCGGGAGCTGGATCTTTACCTCCGCGACGCTGGCCGTGGGTGACGATTTCTCCCACTACGCGAATCGGCTGGGCCTGCCCGATGCGCATTCGCTGCGTCTGGACAGCCCCTTCGACTTCAGACGCAACGCACGTCTTTATCTGCCGACGGAGATGCCCGAGCCGGCCTCGCGCGACTACACTTTCGCGGTGGTGGAGGCCGCGCGCCCGCTGCTCGAGGCCAGCGGCGGACGCGCGTTCCTGTTGTTCACCAGTCACCGCGCATTACGCGAGGCCGCGGCGCTGTTGCGCGCCGACGGTGACTCGCTGGCGGCGTTTCCGCTGCTGGTGCAGGGTGACGAGCCCCGCGACAGACTGCTCGAACGATTCCGCAAGCTGGGCAACGCGATCCTGCTTGGCACCAGCAGCTTCTGGGAAGGCGTCGATGTGCGCGGGGACGCGCTGGCACTGGTGGTGATCGACCGGCTGCCCTTTGCCTCGCCTGGCGATCCACTGTTGCAGGCGCGTCTGGAAGCGATCCGGCAGAGTGGCGGCCAGCCGTTCCGGGATTTCCAGCTGCCGCAGGCGGTGATCGCACTCAAGCAGGGTGTCGGCCGGTTGATCCGCGACTATGAGGACCGCGGCGTGGTGATGATCTGTGACCCGCGTCTGAGCGGTCGCAGCTATGGACGCGCTTTTCTCAATAGTCTGCCGCCGATGCCGGTGATCCGGGATTGCGCCACCGCCTGCGCGTTTTTGCGTGATCAGAACGAGGCGGTTTGCGCGTGAATATCCTCGCGCTGGAGACGGCCACTGACGGCTGCTCCGTCGCGCTGGCGGTCACGGGCACGCTATTCTGCCGTCAGTCCAGCGAACCGCGTATCCATGCCCGACGCGTGTTGGGCATGGTCGACGAATGTTTGTCCGAGGCGAGTCTGGCACCGGCGAATGTAGATCTGATCACGTTTGGTCGTGGTCCCGGCTCGTTTACCGGTGTGCGGATCGCGACCGCGGTCGTCCAGGGTCTTGCGCTGGGTCTCGAGTGCCCGGTGATGCCGGTATCGAGCCTCGCTGCCGCGGCGGTCGGGGTCCGGCGTCAACGAGGAGGCGGTCGCGTCGCAGTATGTGTCGATGCGCGTATGGATGAATGCTACTGGGGTCTGTACACGGTAAGCGATAACGGGGTGGCCGAGCTCCTGGGTGAAGAGTCGATCGCCGGCCCGGACGCATTGCCGGGTCCGCCGGCACCCGGCTGGCTGGGCGTGGGTTCAGGTTGGCATCGATATCCGGAACTGGCCCGTCGGATGGATGCGGATGTCGAGGTGCTTGAGCCGGATCTGTTGCCGGAAGCGCGGGATCTGATCGAGACCGCGAGAGCGGCATACGATCGCGGCGAGGCGGTCGCGGCGGACGCGGCGATGCCGGTGTATCTCCGGGAACAGGTCGCGTGGCGGAGCTGACAAGGCATTTCGATAGTGTCAAGAATCTGTAACAAATCGGTGATGCAATGCTCACCGGGTTACAATCGGATGAACACACCGGTATGAGCGTCAAACAGATTCTGATTGTCGAAGACGAAAAGCCGATCCGGGACATGATTGCGTTCGGACTGCGGCGGGCGGGTTTCGACGTGCTCGAAGCCGAGGACTGCGTCACGGCCCGCGCCCGGGTCGTGGACAACCAGCCGGACCTGATGCTGATCGACTGGATGCTGCCCGACACCAGCGGTCTGGAACTGACTCGCTGGGTGAAGAAGAACGAGGCCACCAGCGAAGTCCCGGTGATCATGCTGACGGCCCGGGCCGAGGAAGATGACAAGGTCCGCGGCCTCGAAGGCGGCGCCGACGATTACATCACCAAGCCCTTCTCGCCGAGGGAGTTGGTGGCGCGGATCGAGGCAGTGCTGCGCCGGGGACAAACGGTCGGCGCAGGTGAGGTATTGAACGCAGACGGTCTTCAGCTGGATCCCGCCAGTCATCGCGTCCGGGGATCTGGCGAGGACATCCAGCTGGGTCCGAAGGAATTCAAGTTGCTGCAATTCTTTATGAGTCATCCTGAACGGGTCTATAGCCGCAGCCAGCTACTGGACCGGGTCTGGGGCGGTAACGTCTATGTGGAAGAGCGCACGGTGGACGTGCATATCCGCCGCTTGCGCAAGGCGCTGGAACCCGGCAGTTTCGATCGCTTTGTGCAGACGGTGCGCGGCGCTGGTTACCGGTTTTCTACCCGAGCCAGCTGATGGTCTCGCGACCCGCATTCATCGCGCTTGGTCGTCTGCTGATGCTGATCGCAGTCGCGGCCGTGGCCGGTCTCGTATTCGGTGGGTTGCTGTTCTGGCTGGTTGGCCTGCTTGCCGCCGCGCTCGCGTGGCAGCTCTACAATCTTTTCCGTCTGGAACGTTGGCTAAGCCTGCGCGAGGGCAAGTTGCCGCGAGGCGTGTTCGGTGTCTGGGGGCAGGTCTACGCCGGCATCTATCGGCTTCGCAGCAAGCATCGCGAGCGCAAAAAGCGGCTATCCCGGGTGATCAAGGAATTCCGCAGATCCACCGCTGCGCTGCCCGATGCGAGCGTGGTCCTCAACGCCGATCATGAGATCATCTGGCTAAATCGCGCCGCCACGGAGCTGTTCGGCATCCGCAAAGCGGACCGCGGCCTGCGCGTCGACAATATCATTCGCGATCCAGTGTTTGTCGACTACCTCAGATCGGTCGATCAAGATGCGCCGGTCGAAATCCGCTCACCGTCAAAACCGGGCGCACGGCTTTCGCTGCGTCTGGTTCCCTACGGTGGCGAGGGTCAGCAGATGCTGCTGGGTCGCGACATTACCGACCGCATTCGGCTGGAGAAGGTGCGGCGCGATTTTGTCGCCAATGCCTCCCATGAGTTGCGCTCGCCGCTTACCGTGATCAACGGTTATCTGGACAGCCTGACTTCCGATCCGGAGCTGCCCGGGGCCTGGCGGCAGCCGGTCTGCGATATGAGCCATCAGGCGGGCCGCATGCAGGCCATCGTCGAGGATCTGCTGACCCTGTCGAGGCTGGAGGCCGGAGCAAAGAAACCGGCCAGAGACCGGGTCGATGTGGGCGGGCTCCTTGCGATGATCCGAAAAGATGCTCTTTCATTACCGGAACGGCCCGGCACCATCGAACTTCGACTCGACAGCGAGGCCGACCTCACCGGAGCCGAGAACGAACTGTACTCGGCCTTCTCTAATCTGGTATCCAACGCGGTCAAATACACGCCGGCAACCGGTCGCGTCGAGATCGGATGGTCCGTGGACGAGCGGGGTGGTCACATAACGGTCGCCGATACCGGCAAGGGCATCCCCGCCGACGCCATCCCGCGGCTCACCGAACGCTTCTACCGGGCCGACAAGGGCCGGGACAGGGTATCGGGCGGCACCGGTCTGGGCCTCGCCATCGCCAAACACGTGCTCGAACGACACGGCGCGACGCTGGAAATAGAAAGCGAACTGGGGCAGGGCAGCCGCTTCACCTGCCACTTCCCGCCGGAACGCCTGGCACCTGGCGACAATGTGGTCAATCTGCAACAGGCCTAAGCAACCTACCCTGGCTTCCAGCCGGTGGGCGATCTGATCCAGATCCAAATAGGACTCTTCTGAGACTATAAAAACAGGCTCGCGCCGTTTCTCGGCGCGTCATATTCCTGAAATATTCGCGGCCTACACTGCGCCCGTTCAAAGCGATGATCGAGTGTCGCATTTGCGCATCGAACCCTGCGCCATCCGGTGTACGGGCAAGAAATTTCGCGAACCATCCGGTTCGTGCCCTGGGTCTCGTTGCAGCGACCCCGGCTACGGCCGAAATGACTGTCTCCGTTGGTGGCCGTATCCAGGTGGACGCCACTTACTACGACGACGACAACATCCAGATGGGTCGCGGTACCGAGTTCCGCCGCGCGCGCCTGTTCGCCGCGGGCGATATCGCCGACAACTGGGGCTACAAGGCCCAGTATGATTTCGCCGGCGACGGCGTGGATCTCAAGGATCTGTATGTCCGTTACAGCGGCTTCGACTTCGGCAAGATCACGCTGGGTCAGTTCAAGCAGGAAGCCGGACTCGAAGAGTTGACGAGCTCCAAGTACATCACCTTTATCGAGCGGGCCATGCTGGCCACCTTCCACCCCAGCCGTCGCATCGCCGCCGGTGTCGCCGGTGACGTGGACGCCTGGCATTGGGCTGCGTCGATCTTCGGTCAGGAGGAAGGCTCGTCCGAGGGCGTAAACGAAGGGGTCGGCTTCGCCGGCCGCGCGGCCTGGGGCCCCAAGGTTGGTGAGAACCAGCTGCACTTCGGCGTGTCCGGCAACTGGCAGGACTCGCCGGACTCGGACAACGAATACCGGGTCCGGGCGCGGCCGGAGTCTCACCAGACGTCCGTGCGCCTGGTGGACACCGGTACGATCACCGAGGTCAACGACATCACCACCTTCGGCGGTGAGGCCGCCTGGGTCCGCGGTCCGTTTTCGGTCCAGGGTGAGTATGTGCAGCAGACCGTGGATCGTGACAGCGGCGATGATCCGGATTTCTCCGGCTACTATGTCTACGGCAGCTGGTTTGTCAGTGGTGACACCGGCCGTTCCTACAAGGGCGGAAAGTTCGGCCGCACCAAGGCCACCAACGCCTGGGAACTGGCGGTCCGTTACAGCTATCTGGATCTCAAAGACAGCGGAATCCAGGGTGGCGAGGAGACCAACTGGACGGTGGGCGTGAACTACTATGTGAATCCGTACCTGCGGTTCATGCTCAACTACATCGCGGCCGACGCGGATGACACGCCGCGTCTCGGCGGCACCGAGGACGATAGCCCCAATGCAATCGTCTTCCGCGCCGCAATGGACTTCAAGTAAATTTGCGGTCCAGCGGATGACATGGGCGGCTCCGGATTTTTGCCGGGGCCGCTTTTTTTGTGAGGGCATTTGGACCCCCGCAAAACCGTCACCAAGGTATGTTCTAATACTGTTGGTAGCAGGCGTTACACGGACAGGGCAGGGGAATCCATGCGTAAAGAAGAGTTGGGCCATCACTATTCCCGGCAATTTGACGAAGAGCTCGAGACCGTCCGCACCAGCGTGCTGGAGATGGGTGGCATCGTCGGAGAGCAGCTCAGACTGGCGATCCGGGCTCTGGTAAAAGGCGATAGCGAACTTGGCGAAAAGGTCGTCTACGACGATCATAAGGTCAATAGCATGGAAGTGGCCATCGATGAGGAGTGCAGCCGCATCATCGCGCGCCGGCAGCCGACCGCCGGGGATCTGCGGATGATCATGGCGATGATCAAATCCATCACCGACCTGGAGCGGATCGGCGATGAGGCGGAGAAGATCGGTTTCCTCGCCTCCCGGCTGGCGGCCGAGAAGCGGCCGGAGAATCGCTACCGGGAGATCAAGCATCTGGGCAAGATGGTGCGGGAGATGCTGAACCTGGCGCTGGACGCGCTGGCGCGCCTCGACCCGGAGGCGGCCATGGCGACGGCCGAGCGGGACCGGCAGGTGGACGAGGAATACGAGGCCATCATGCGCCAGGCCATCACCCTGATGATGGAGGACCCGCGCAGCATCCGCCGGGTGCTGGACACGCTGTGGGTCGCCCGAGCGCTGGAACGGATCGGCGACCACGCGGTCAACATCTGCGAATACGTGGTCTACATGGTCCACGGCAAGGACATCCGTCACCTGAGCTATGAAGAGGGTGCCGCCTGAGGCCCGGGCACGGCGGCCCGCAGTAACCCATGCCTGAACTCACCCGCAGAACGGTCAACCTGGCCGGCGCCGCCGCCTGTGCCGGCATGATGGGATTCGCCCTGTTCGCCCAGCACGGTCTGGGACTGGAGCCCTGTCCGCTGTGCGTGCTGCAGCGGATCGCGACTATAGGCCTCGGGCTGGTCTTCCTGCTGGCCGCGGTAGCCGACCCGGGTCGGATCGGCGCACGGGTCATGGGGATCCTGATCCTGATCGTCGCCGGTCTCGGCGCCACGGTCTCGGCGCGCCAGGTCTGGCTGCAAAACCTCCCCGCCGATCAGGTGCCGGCCTGCGGACCGGGCTTCGATTACATCATGGATGTGTTCCCGCTCGGCGAGGCGGTGGCCATGGTTTTCGAGGGCTCCGGGGAGTGCGCGGAAGTGGTCTGGCGTTTCCTCGGGCTGAGCATGCCCGGTTGGGTTTTCGTCTGTCTGGCCGTGCTCGGGCTCGGTGGACTCATCTTCAACTGGAGGGCGCCCCGCGCCGCCTCAGCCGCCTAGCAGATATTCCAGCACCCGGCGGTACACGGTCTTCAACCGGTCCAGATCGGCTACCGGGGTGCGCTCGTCCACCTGGTGGATGGTGGCGTTGAGCAGACCGAACTCGACCACCTGGGCCCCGGTCGGCGCGATAAAGCGGCCGTCCGAGGTGCCGCCGCCGGTGGACATCTCCGGATTGACGTCCAGTTCGTCGCGAACCGCCCGCCGGACCGCGTCGGTCAGCACACCCTCGGGGGTCAGGAACGGCCGGCCCACGTCCCGCCACAGGATCTCGTAGTCCAGACCGTGCCGGTCCAGGACTGTCTCCACCTGCTCCTGGATGCCTTCCATCGTCTGTTCCGTGCAGTAGCGGAAGTTGAATCGCAGCCGCGCTTCCCCCGGGATGACGTTCATGGCACCGGTGCCGGCGTTGAGATTGGTGGCCTGGAAGGTGGTGGGCGGGAAGGCGTCGTTGCCCCGGTCCCATTCGGTGGCGCACAGCTCGGTCAGCGCCGGCGCCAGGTCGTGGAGGGGATTCCGGGCCAGATGGGCATAGGCCACATGACCCTGCTTACCGTGGACGGTCAGCTCGGCGCTGAGCGAGCCGCGCCGGCCCACCCGGGCCACGTCCCCCAGACAGGCATGGCTGGACGGCTCACCGATCAGGCAATAGTCGATGTGTTCGCCCCGGGCCTGGAGACGCTCCACCACGGCCCTGGTTCCGTCCACCGCGATGCCTTCCTCGTCACTAGTGATCAGGAAGGCCAGCGAGCCGGCCGGGTCCGGGTGCTCGGCCAGATACTCCTCGCAGGCCACGATCATGGCCGCCAGCGCGGATTTCATATCGGCGGAACCCCGCCCATAGAGCCAGCCATCGGCGACGGTGGCGGCGAAGGGTGGATGGGTCCAGGCGGATTCGGGGCCGGTGGGTACCACGTCCGTATGCCCCGCCAGACAGAGCAGGGGGCCGCTGTCGCCGCGGCGTGCCCAGAGGTTGTCCACATCGCCGATCCGCATGGGCTCGAGGACGAATCCCAGCGCCGCGAGGCGTTCGCCCAGCAGGACCTGGCAACCGCCGTCATCGGGGGTCACCGAGGGCCGCCCGATCAGGTCCCGGGCCAGCTCCAGGGTGTGGCTCACGCAGTCTGACCCGTTAGCTCGCGTCCGTATTCCTCGGCATCGAACCCGACCAGCAGGTCGCGGCCGGAACAGATCACAGGTCGCTTGATCAGGGTGGGGTATTCCAGCATCAGGGCCACCGCCTGGGCAGGCTCCTGGATATCCTTGTCCACGTCGGGAATCCGGCGCCAGGTGGCGCTGCGCCGGTTGAGCAGCTTCTCCCAGCCCGCCCTGGCCACCCAGGCCTGGAGGGCCTTCTCCGGTACCCCCTCCCGACGGAGATCATGGTAGCGGTAGACCAGCCCCGAGGCGTCCAGCCAGTGGCGTGCCTTGCGGCAGCTGTCGCAGGATGCGATCCCGAAAACCGTGATGGCCATGAGCAGCGGTCCCCCCCGAACCTTGCAGTGCAATAACCGGGCTCCATGGTAGCAAATCCGATGACCCGTCCACGCCTTGATTTTCCCCCAGCTTCTGACACATTTTGGTAACAAAGGCCGCGTATAAAGCTCGCATGGGTGGGGGCATCAAGGGCCGGTAAGAGCATGCGGCCTTTGGAGAACCACGGTTTTTCAATAAGTTACGGAGATATGACGTGATAAAACGAATCCTTGCCGTGGCGGGAGTCGCGGCCCTGGTGGCCACCGGTTCGGCCGGTGCCCAGACCGCTCGCGACTATATTTTCATCGTCGGCTCCTCGACGGTTTATCCTTTCGCCACCGTGGTGGCGGAGAACTTCGGCCGCAGCACCTCTTTCAAGACGCCGAAGATCGAGTCCACCGGTTCGGGAGGCGGCCTCAAGCTGTTTTGCGCCGGCGTCGGCGTCCAGCACCCTGATGTCACCAACTCGTCCCGCCGCATCAAGGCGTCCGAGGTAAAGACCTGTTCCGACAACGGGGTGGCCGAGGTTGTCGAAGTCAAGATCGGCTACGACGGGATCGTCCTGGCCAATGCCAAGAACGCGGATGTGTTCAATCTGACCCGCAAAGACATCTTTCTTGCGCTGGCCAAGCAGGTTCCTGATCCGGCCAAGCCGGACGCCACGGGCGTGGCAAGCATGGTCGATAACCCTTACAAGAGTTGGAAAGACGTCAACGCGGACCTGCCCGACGTAAAGATCGAGGTGCTCGGCCCGCCGCCGACTTCGGGGACCCGCGACGCCTTTGCTGAGCTGGCGATGGAAGGTGGCTGCAAGAGCTTCGGATGGATCAAGGAGCTAAAGAGCGCCGACAAGAATGCCTACAAGTCGGTGTGTCACACCATCCGTGAAGATGGCGGCTATGTCGAGGCCGGCGAGAACGACAATCTGATCGTGCAGAAGCTCCAGGCCAATCCCGCCGCGCTCGGTGTTTTCGGCTTCAGTTTCCTCGATCAAAACGGAGACAAGGTCAAGGGCAATCCGGTGGACGGCGTCATGCCGGACTTCGACGACATCGCCGACGGTGCCTATCCCGTGTCGCGTCCGCTGTACTTCTACGTCAAGAAGGCCCACATCGGAGTGATCCCCGGCATGGACGAGTTTTTGGCCGAGTTCACCAGTGACAAGGCCTGGGGCCCGGACGGATATCTGGCCGATCGGGGCCTGATTCCGATGCCGGAAGCCGAGCGCAAGGAATTCGCGGCCGACGTCAAAGGACTCAAACCGCTGAGTCTGGCGGCCAACTGACGGGCGCTCTCGATACGACCTGCCATGGACGGCGGCGCATCGGCGCCGCCGTCCATGCATTTACAACAAAAATAGCGGACACTGCGTGGGGACGTGTCCCAAGCAAACGGGGGCAGGGTTGACCAGTTCGACGCTACTGCTTTTGCTCGTTGCGATCACCGTGACGGGTTTTTTTCTCGGACGCCGTCGCGCCGTTGCGCTGGCCGGCGCGGGCGGCGGCATCCGCTCGCTGCACTCGCTGCCCGGGCATTATGGTCTGTTCGCTGCGATCTGGGCCGGTATCCCCGCCGTCCTGATGATATTCCTCTGGCAGTCGCTGGAGTCCAGCGTCGTGACCGATCTGGTGATACGCGATCTACCGGCCGAGATTCGCTCGCTGCCCGATGCGCGTGTCGGGCTGTTCATGAACGATGTCAAGAATCTCGTCGCCGGGAACATCATCAGCGATGAGCTGACGCCGGAGATACGCCAGGCGGCCGATCACCTGGAGCGTTTGACGCTCTTGAGTGGCTGGGCTCGGACGATCCTCGCCGCAGCGCTGGCCGGGCTCGGACTGGTGCTTGCCTGGCGACTGATCCGCCCGGAGCTGCGGGCCCGGAACCGGGTCGAGAGTGTGGTCAAGGGATTCCTGATCGCCTGCTCGACGATCGCCATTTTTACAACCGTGGGCATCGTCTTTTCGGTGTTGTTCGAGTCTGCCCGCTTTTTTAAGTCAGTCCCGATTACCGAGTTCCTGTTCGGATTGGAATGGTCGCCGCAGATCGCTATCCGTGCCGATCAGGTCGGTTCGTCTGGCGCATTCGGCGCCGTGCCGCTATTCGCCGGCACGATGTTGATCGCCCTCATCGCGATGCTGGTCGCGGCACCGATCGGCTTGATGACCGCGGTGTATCTGGCGGAATATGCGCCGCGCCAGTTCAGATCCGTGGCCAAGCCCTTGCTTGAGATACTCGCCGGCATCCCGACCGTGGTCTACGGATTCTTCGCCGCCCTGGTAGTGGCGCCGGAGATCAGAGGGTTGGGTGAGTCGCTGGGCCTGTCCGTTGCGTCCGAGAGCGCGCTGGCGGCCGGGCTGGTCATGGGCATCATGATCATCCCCTTTGTTTCGTCCCTATCCGATGATGTCATCAATGCGGTCCCTCAGGCCATGCGCGATGGCGCGCTGGCGCTCGGCGCGACCAAGTCTGAGACGGTCAAACAGGTGGTTTTCCCGGCGGCCCTGCCGGGGATCGTCGGCGGTCTGTTGCTGGCGGTATCGCGCGCTATCGGCGAGACCATGATCGTTGTCATGGCGGCCGGCCTAGCGGCCAACCTGACGGCAAACCCGCTGGAGGCGGTGACGACCGTCACGGTGCAGATCGTGACGCTGCTGGTGGGTGATCAGGAGTTTGACAGTCCCAAGACACTGGCGGCATTCGCGCTCGGGTTGATCCTTTTCGTGTTTACCCTTGCTCTGAACGCCATCGCGTTGAGAGTAGTGAAAAAATATCGTGAGCAGTATGAATAAGATCGGTGATCCCGGCGCCGCAGGCAGACCCATCTCCGCGGATCAGGCCATGGCCAGAGTCAACGCCAGCCTGCGCAAGCGCTATGGCGCGGAACGCCGGTTCCGCGTCTACGGCATCGCATCTGTGACCGTCGGTCTGGCGTTCCTGGCATTGATGATGATCAGCATCGTCGGCAAGGGTTACTCCGCCTTCCAGCAGACCTACGTGGATCTGGATATCTACTTCGATCCCGAGGTGATCGACCCGGATGGCCTGCGCGATCAGGAAAGCCTGATGCGGGCGAACTACAACACACTGATCAAAGACTCGCTGCTTTTCCTTTTCCCCGAAGCCTCCGGACGCCGTGACCGCAGGGCATTGGGGGCCCTGATCAGCAACAGTGCCGCGTTCGATCTGCAGGACATGGTGATCACTGACCCGCTGTTGATCGGTCAGACGCGCCGCGTCTCGGTGCTGGCCAGTGCGGACGCCGACATGCTCAATAAAGGCAAAATCAGTCGGACGGTGCCGGAGAGCGAGCGCCGAGTGTCAGATCAGCAGATCGCCTGGCTCGAGACTCTGCGTGATCGGGGCCGCTTCGAGAAGCGTTTCAATACCTCCTTCTTCACCCATGGCGATTCCCGGGATCCGGAATTGTCGGGCATCTGGGGCGCGACGAAGGGGTCTTTCTACATGCTTCTGATCACGCTGGCCCTGTCTTTCCCGGTCGGCATCGGCGCTGCCATCTATCTGGAAGAGTTTGCGCCCAAGAACCCGGTGACAGATTTTATCGAGATCAATATCAACAATCTTGCGGCGGTGCCTTCGATCGTCTTCGGTCTGCTCGGCCTCGGCGTATTTCTGAATTTCTTTTCGATGCCGCGATCGGCGCCGATGGTCGGCGGGCTGGTCCTGACCTTGATGACGCTGCCGACTATCATCATCTCGGCACGCGCTTCACTCAAATCGGTGCCGCCCTCGATCCGCGAGGCTGCTCTGGGCATGGGTGCATCGCAGATGCAGAGCACGTTCCATCATGTACTGCCATTGGCCATGCCCGGGATGCTTACCGGCACGATCATCGGCATGGCCCGGGCGCTGGGTGAAACCGCGCCGTTGCTGATGATCGGGATGGTCGCGTTTATCGTCGATATCCCGCAGGGCCTGTTCGACCCGTCCACTGCGCTGCCAGTGCAGATCTATCTCTGGGCCGATGCGCCCGAACGGGCCTTCGTCGAGCGGACTTCGGCAGCGATCATGGTGCTGCTGGGGTTCCTGGTGCTGATGAACCTTAGCGCGATCATCCTGCGCAAGCGATACGAGCGTCGCTGGTAGCAACTGGTCTAGAATCAAGGAAGCGGAGTCCTATGGAAGCCAACCCGATGACCCAGGATATACGTCCCGAAATAACGCCTGAGCCGCCGGCCCCGCGTGAGGCGGCGTCCGCGGCCATGAGCGAGGCGCGTAGCGCCGAGGTGCCCGATACGACGTTCGGCGTCATCGAGCACCCGGACCCGATCATCAATTGTCGGGACGTCAACGTGTTCTACGGTGACAAGCAGGCCGTATTCGATGTCAATCTGGACATCGGACGTCATCAGGTAATCTCGATGATCGGACCGTCGGGTTGTGGCAAGTCGACCTTCCTGCGCTGTCTGAACCGCATGAACGACACCATCGACATTGCCAGGGTCACCGGGACGATCGAGCTCGACGGCCAGAATATCTACGACCCGAAGATCGACGTGGTGCCATTGCGGGCCCGGGTCGGCATGGTGTTCCAGAAGCCGAATCCGTTTCCGAAGTCGATTTATGACAACGTCGCCTACGGGCCGCGCATCCACGGTCTGGCAAAGGACAAGGTCGAACTGGACGAGATCGTGCGCACCAGCCTGGAAAGAGCCGGGCTCCTCGGCGAGGTCAAGGACCGGCTGGATCAGCCGGGCACGGGTCTGTCTGGTGGTCAACAACAGCGGCTGTGCATCGCGCGGGCCATCGCCGTTTCGCCCGACGTGATCCTGATGGATGAGCCGTGTTCGGCGCTGGATCCGATCGCCACGGCGAAGATCGAGGATCTGATCGATGAACTGCGGGAAAATTACACGATCTGTATCGTGACCCATTCCATGCAGCAGGCCGCCCGGGTCTCACAGCGCACTGCTTACTTCCATCTGGGCTATCTGGTAGAGGTGGGTGAGACGGACAAGATTTTCACCAATCCCACGCACAAACTGACCGAGGACTACATCACCGGCCGTTTCGGCTGATAGCGCGGCCTTCTGGCCAGCGCCGGAGTTTCAGATGTCGGACCACATGACTCAATACACCGAAGGACACACGGTGCGGGCATTCGATGCCGAACTGGAGCAGCTCCGCACGCTGGTGCTGCAGATGGGCGGCCTGGTGATCGATCAGCTGCAGCGCGCAGTCAACGCTATCCGCAAACGGGACATTGGATCAGCAAAGCTTGTCGTGGAGCGAGAGGCCACGGTCAATCAGTACGACATCGATGGCGAAGAACTGATCTTCAATCTGCTGGCGAAGCGCCAGCCGATGGGCGCGGATCTGAGGATGATCATCTCCTATATCCGTGCAATAACCGATCTGGAGCGCTGCGGCGACGAGGCCAAGAAGATCGCCAAGATCGCCAGACGTCACATCGAGGATGGCGCGGAGATCGATGCCGATTTCGATGAGTCGACCGAGAGCATGGGGGAACTCGCGGTCGAAATATTGAGGACAGCCGTAGAGGCTCTGGATAACGCTGACGCAGAGAACGCGATCCAGGCCGCCAAGGAAGACGCCAGACTGGATGCCGAATACAAACGCTCCGTCCGCAGCATCCATGACGCGATGATCTCGCAGCCGGCGCTGGTCGACGTCGCGGCGGATCATGTGGTGGTGATCAAGGCGCTGGAACGGATCGGCGATCACGCCAAGAACATCGCCAAATACGTCGTCTTTATCGTCCAGGGGAAAGATGTGCGACACGTAAAGGCCAAGGCGCTGGACCGGGATGCCTGAACCTAGCGGGCGCTGCGCAGCAGTTCATTGATGCCGACCTTGGCCCGGGTCTTCTCGTCGACCCGTTTTACGATCACCGCGCAGTAGAGGCCATAGCGTCCGTTTGCGGACGGCAGTGTCCCGGACACGACCACCGAACCGGCCGGCACCCGGCCATAGATCACCTCGTTGTTCTCCCGGTCGTAGATGCGGGTGCTCTGACCGATAAACACGCCCATCGAGATCACCGCGCCGCGCTCGACGATGACGCCCTCGACGATCTCCGAGCGGGCGCCGATAAAACAGCCGTCCTCGATGATGGTGGGGGCCGCCTGCAGCGGCTCAAGCACGCCGCCGATACCGGCACCGCCCGAGATGTGCACGCCGGCGCCGATTTGTGCGCATGACCCCACCGTCGCCCAGGTGTCCACCATGGTGCCCGAGCCGACCCAGGCGCCGATGTTGACATAGCAGGGCATCAGGACCGCGTCCGGCGCGATAAAGGCGCCGCGGCGGACCACGGCCGGCGGCACGATGCGCGCGCCGTCATGCTCGAAACGCTCGAGATCGTAGTCCTGGTGTTTTAGCGGTACCTTGTCGAAAAAACGGGTAAACCCGCCATCCACCACCTGGTTGGGATGCAGACGGAAATAAAGCAGCACCGCCTTCTTGATCCACGCATTGACCTGCCAGCCGTCGGCGATCGGCTCCGCGACGCGCAGACTGCCGTCATCAAGCCCCGTGATCACATGCTCTACAGCCCCGCGGAGTGGATCCGGCGCGGTCTCCGGGGACAATTCGCCGCGGTTTTCAAAGGCCTGTTCGATGATTTTGCGTGCGTCGTCCATCAGGCTTACTCCGTTACGTTCGCTAGAGTGTGCTGCAGAATTCGCGGATGCGCCGGGCCGCTTCCACGCACTCCGCGGTGCCGGCGACCAGCGAGATACGCACCCGGCCGACGCCGGGGTCGCCGTCGTCGGTGGGCCGGGAGAGATAGCGGCCTGGCAGCACCGTCACATGCTGCGTGGCGAATAGTCGTTGGGCAAAAACCTCGTCATCGATCGGCGTCGGAGCCCACAGGTAGAATGCGGCCGGCGGCGGTGACACGTCGAGCACGCCATCGAGGATCGGCATCACTGCGTCAAATTTTTCCTGGTATAGCCGGCGGCTGACGAGCACATGGGCCTCGTCCTCCCAGGCCGGCACGCTGGCGCGCTGCACCAGCAGCGGCACGGCGCAGCCGTGATACGTCCGATACAGACGAAAGCCGCCCATGATCTCCGCATCGCCGGCGACAAAACCGGAGCGCAGACCCGGCACGCTGGAGCGCTTGGACAGGCTGTGAAAGACGATGCAACGATGGAAATCGTCGCGGCCCATCGCGCGGCAGACCTGCAGCAGGCTCGGCGGCGGGTGATCCTCGTGAAGATAGATATCCGCGTAGCACTCGTCGGCAGCGATCACAAAGTCGTGGCGATCGGCCAGCTCGATCGCCCGGCGCAAAAAGGGCTCGTCGAGCACTGCGCCGGTCGGGTTACCCGGGCTGCACAAGAACAACACCGCGCACCGGTCCCATTCGGCGGCGCTGACTGCAGCAAGATCCGGCAGGAAACCGTTAGCCTCCACGGTATTCATGTAGCGCGGTTGAGCACCGGCCAACAGCGCTGCGCCCTCGTAGATCTGGTAGAACGGGTTGGGCATCATCACCAGGCTGCGCGCAGCCGGGTCGACCACCGCCTGGACGAAGCTGAACAAGCCCTCGCGGGTGCCGTTGACCGGCAGGATCATGCTACCCGCATCCACTGCGCCGTTACCCAGCGCAAAGCGGCGCTCCAGCCAGCGCGCGATCGCAACACGCAGCGTTGCGCTGCCCAGCGCGACCGGATAGGTGCCTAGGGTTTCCGTGGCGGCGCTCAGGGCCTCACCGACAAAGGCGGGCGGGGCGTGTTTGGGTTCGCCGATGGACAGCGGGATGTGGGGCAGCCCCGGCGGCGGGCTCACCTCGGCCATCAGCGTCGCCAGCCGCTCGAACGGGTAAGGGTGCAGGCGCTCCAGCAAGGGGTTCATGGCGCTCCGTAGGGCGGGTTCAGGCCGCTTGGTCGAGTTTTTCTATCATGCGGTCATGCAGGGCTTCACACTGGGCCTCGGTCAGCGGCTGGCCGCTTTCGTCGGTGCAGCAAAAGACGTCTTCGGCGCGTTCGCCGATGGTCATGATCCGGGCTGCATGGACGGCGATACCGGTCTCCAGCAGCACCCGTCCGACTTCCGACAACAGGCCGGGCCGGTCCCCGGCGATCAGCTCGATGAGCGTCCTGTTGCGGGCGTCGCGACCAAAATTGATCCGCGTGGCGGTCGAGAACATGCGCACCTGGCGGGGTGCCTGACGGGTCACGGTCAGGGTCGATCCATCGTCCTTGAGCAGGACTTTGGTCAGTGCCCGGTCGATCTGTTGCGCCCGCTCCAGGTCATCGATGAGCGTACCGTCGCTCTCCAGTACGTGGTAGGTATCGAGACTATGGCCGTCGGCCGTTGGCGTGATCCGCGCATCGACGATAGTCAGACCCAGTTGGTCCAGCATCGCAGTGACGTGAGCGAAGGTGCGGCGGGCAGTTTCGGTGTAGACCATCACCGCGGTGCCGCCGCGGTCACTCTCCTGGCGGACAGAGATCAACGGACCATCAGCGCGATCGTGACCGATCAGCTTCTCGGTGTGCCAGGCGATCTCCGCCGGCGTATACCGCAGGAAATATTCATCGGTCATCGGTGCCCAGGCCTTGCGGATCCGGCCTTTGCGCAGCCGCCAGGAACGCAGCAATTCGATCGCCCGGGACTGGGTCTCAGCGATCAGCTCCTCCTTGTCGATGGGGTTTTCCAGACCGCGGCGCAGCGCGCGTTTGGTGGACTCATAGAACTCACCGAACAGCGATGCCTTCCAGGAATTCCACAGCTTCGGGTTGGTGCCGCGCACATCAGCCACAGTCAGCAGATACAGATAATCGAGACGCGTCTGATCGCCGACTTTCTCCGCGAACTCGCGGATCACATCCGGGTCATGGATGTCTTTTTTTTGTGCGGTGATCGAGAACAACAGATGATTGGCGACCAGCCAGGCGACCAGCCGCGCTTCGTAGCGGGACAGGCCCTGTTCGAGACAGAAGGACTCGGCGTCTACCGCCCCCAGCTCCGAGTGATCACCGCCCCGTCCCTTGGCGATGTCGTGGAACAGTCCGGCGAGATATACCAACTCGGGTTGTGGCAACGCTTGCATGATCTCGCTCAGCGCCGGGAGTTCGTGATCGTACCGGGGCAAGGCGAGTCGGCGCAGATTACTCAGCACGAACAGGGTATGCGCGTCGACGGTATAGGCGTGGAACAGGTCGTATTGCATGCGCCCCACGATGCGGCCAAACGCCGGGATGTAGCGGCCCAGTACGCCGTATCGATTCATCCGACGCAGCTCGTGGGTCACGCCCTGGGGGGCGCGCATAATCTCCAGAAACAGCCGATGATGACGCGGGTTCTGCCGGAACTCCTCGTCAATACCGATCAGCTGCTTGCGGATCAGACGGATGGTGCTGGCACTGACGCCGCGCAGCTCCGGCTGCTCCTGCAATACCTTGAAGATCTCCAGCAGTGCGGATGGATCCTGCTGGAACACCTCATCGTTCCTGACCTCGAGAAAACCGTTGCGCACCTGGAAGCGTGGATTCACGGGCGCGGCGCTGGCGTCGGGATCGAGCAGGATGGCTTCCTGGAATAACTGCAGCAACATTTCGTTGAGGCGACTCAGCTCCATCACCGTCCGGTAATACTTCTGCATGAACTGTTCGACCGCCAGGGTGTAGGTGGCGTCTTCATAGCCCAGACGGGCGGCGAGGGCGATCTGATGATCGAACAGCAGCCGATCCTCGCGGCGACCGGTGATGGTGTGCAGGGCCCAGCGTATGCGCCAGAGAAAGGTCTGACCTGCCAGCAGCTTGCGGTATTCGTAGTCGGTGAGGAAGCCGAGTTGCGCCAGCTGGCGCAGGCTGCTGGCATTGAAGTGCCGTTTCGCGACCCAGCCCACCATCTGGATGTCTCTGAGACCGCCGGGACTGCCTTTTACGTTGGGTTCCAGATTGTAGGCGGTGTCGTGGTAGCGATGATGCCGCTCCGTCTGCTCCTTGAGCTTGGCCTCGAAAAACGCGGGTGTCGGCCAGACGTGATCCGGTCCGACCGCTTCGACCATCTGCTCGAATAGCGGCCGCGGCCCCTCGAGCAGACGCGATTCCATCAGCGTCGTCGCCACGGTGATGTCGGCGCCGGACTGGACCAGGCAGTCCTCTACCGTGCGTACGCTATGACCGACTTCCAGACCGATGTCCCAGAGGAAGGTCAGGAAATTCTCCAGCGCTTCGCGCCAGGCGTCGTCCTCGCGCGGCAGCAGGATCATGATGTCTATGTCCGAGCATGGATGCAGCTCGCCGCGTCCGTAACCGCCGACAGCCACCAGCGCCAGTTCCTCCGCAAACGCACCGGTATGGCGACGCCAGGCCTGAACCAGCACGCTGTCCACCAGCCGGGCCCGGTCACGTACCAGGTGATCCACCGGTTCGTCACCTTCAAAGCGTTCGCGGAGGATGTCGTCACCGCGGGTAAGGGCGTCGCGGAAGGCGGCGAGTTGCGCACTTTGACCGGACAGCTCGGAAAGATGGGGAAACAGTTCTGCGGCGTTGTCCACGGGCAATCAGATCTCGCCGCTGGCGCCGAGCGTAAGCACTTCGTGGCCGTCCGCGGTGACCAGGATGGTGTGCTCCCATTGTGCGGAGATGGAGTGGTCCTTGGTGACCACGGTCCAGCCGTCGGGCAGCAGGCGCACATGGCGGCGACCCGCATTGACCATCGGTTCGATGGTAAAGGTCATGCCTTCCTGCAGCAGCATCCCGGTGCCCGGCTTGCCGTAATGGAGGACCTGGGGATCCTCATGGAACTCCCGTCCGATGCCGTGGCCGCAATATTCCCGGACCACGGAGCAGCCGTGGGACTCCACGTGACGCTGGATGGCCGCGCCGATGTCGCCGAGCCGCAAACCCGGACGCACCATCTCGATGCCCAGCCGCATGCCCTGGTGGGACACTTCGCTGACCCGGCTGGCGGCTACCTTCGGTTCGCCGACAAAGAACATGCGACTGGTATCGCCGTGGAAACTATCCTTGATCACGGTGACGTCGATATTCACGCAGTCTCCGCTCTTCAGCACCTTGTCGCCGGGGATGCCGTGGCAGACCACGTGGTTGACTGAGGTGCAGATGGACTTGGGGAAGCCCCGGTAATTAAGCGGTGCGGGCACCGCATCGAGCTTGTCGACGATATAGGCGTGGCAGATGGCGTCGAGCTCGCCGGTACTCAGGCCGGGGCGGACGTGCTCGCCGATCATATCCAGCACCTCGGCCGCCAGACGGCCGGCCGTACGCATCTTCTGCTGTTCTTCAGGTGTTTTGATCGTAACCGTCATAGTGGTCCCGAGATTTGCGCTGCCGATCCCGGGCGATCCCGCCGGGGATCGCCGCAATCCCTTGATTTTGCTGGTTAGGGGAGATTGTTCCGCGCGAAGCGATATGGTATAAAGCGCGCTTCCTTTTCGCAATCTAAACCCACACATGCACCGTCACGCCCGGTTGGGTGCCCGGCGCCAGCACCCTCACGGGACGCTGCCGCAGGGTTTCCGGGTGGGGTGCATGGAGGCCCAACCCCCTGGAGTACAACATGGCAAACGTGTCCATGCGCCAGATGCTGGAAGCTGGCGTGCATTTCGGTCATCAGACCCGCTACTGGAACCCGAAGATGGCGCCCTTCATCTTCGGCGAGCGGAACAAGATCCACATCATCAATCTCGAGCAGACGCTGCCGCTCTATGAGCAGGCTGCCGCGTTCGTGCGCAAACTGGTCGCCGACGGCGGTACCGTGATGTTTGTCGGCACCAAGCGTGCCGCGCGGGATTGCGTGCGCAGTGAGGCGGTGCGTTGCGGTATGCCGCACGTCACCTATCGCTGGCTGGGCGGGATGCTCACCAACTACAAGACGGTCAAGCAGTCGATCAAACGCCTGACCGATCTCGAGGCCCAGGCCGAAGACGGCTCGTTCGAGGCCATGAACAAGAAGGAAGTGCTGCAGCTGCGCCGGGAGATGGACAAGCTCGAGCGTAGCCTGGGCGGGATCAAGGCGATGCCGAACCTGCCTGACGCGTTGTTCCTGATCGATGTCGGCCACGAGAAGATCGCGCTGGCCGAGGCCAACAAGCTGGGCATCCCGGTGGTAGCCGTGGTCGATACCAACTGCTCTCCTGCCGGGGTCGACTACGTGATCCCCGGCAATGACGACGCCATGCGCGCTATCGAGCTCTACGCGGTCGGGATCGCAGACTCGGTTATCGATGGCAAGGAAAGCGTGCCCTCGGTGCCCGAAGGGACCAGCGATTTTGTCGAACTCGACGAGTCCGGCAAGCCCCGGGAACAGACTGCCGCACCGAAGAAGAAGGCCCCGGCCCGCAAAAAGCCTGCCGCGAAGAAAGTAAAGCCGACCAAGGCTGAAGCGGCCGAAGCGATCGAAAAGGCCAGTAAAGCGGAGGAGCCGAAGGCGGTCGAGGCCAAGGCAGCGGAATCGGCGCCTGTCGAGGCCGAAGCGGCGGAACCGGCGCCTGCCGAGAAAGCTGAAGCGGACCAGGCCCCCGAAACCACCTCTGAACCGGCCCCGAAGGCGGAGGCCAAGCCTGCGGCCAAGGCCAAGGCCAAGGCCAAGGCAAAGGCCAAGCCTGCGGCAAAAGCCAAGGCAAAGGCCAAGCCTGCGGCAAAAGCCAAGGCAAAGGCCAAAGCCAAGCCGAAGACGGCCAAGACCGGGGAAGCCGCGGGTGCTGAGGCCGATGACAAGGACGCGGGGCCCGCGTCCTGAGGCGAATCTGATCGCCGGCACCCCCTGGCGCAGGCCGGGGTGCCGGCTTCCGATCCTGACGGCGGCACGGCGAGTCCAATGCCCGGGCAGTCGCATTTAGATCTACTGAGGTAACGGTAATGACGATTTCTGCATCGCTGGTAAAAGAGCTGCGGGAGCGCACTGGCGCCGGCATGATGGAGTGCAAGAAAGCGCTGGTGGAGACGGGCGGCGACCTGGATACGGCAGTCGAGAACATGCGCAAGGCCGGGCTGGCGAAGGCCGACAAGAAGTCCGGGCGGGTGGCCGCGGAGGGACTGGTCGCGATCAGCCGCTCCGACGACGGCACCGGCGCGGTCCTGATCGAAATTAACTGCGAGACTGACTTTGTCTCCTCCGGTGAGGACTTTGGTGGCTTCGCCGCGGCGGTCGCTGATCTGGCCCTGGCCGAGCGCCCCGCTGACCATGATGCGCTGATGGCGCTGCCGATGAGCGGCGCCGCCAGCGTCGAAGAGGCCCGCCGCGCGCTGATCGCCAAGATCGGCGAAAACATCAACGTGCGCCGCTTCCAGACCATCGAAGGCGCCGAGCGTGTGGGCAGCTATCTGCACGGCAAGCGCATCGGCGTGGCGGTGGCGATGAATGGCGGTGATGACGAGCTGGCGCGCGACGTCGCCATGCACATTGCCGCGAGCAAGCCATTGTGTGTGGCCGAGACCGATGTGCCCAAGGAGCTATTGGCCAAGGAGCGCGAAATCCTCACCGAGCAGGCTCGCAACGAGGGCAAGCCGGACGCGATCGTGGAGAAGATGGTCGAAGGCCGGCTGCGCAAGTACCTGGCCGAGGTCACGCTGCTGGGTCAGCCCTTCGTCAAGGATCCCGACCTGACCGTGGCCAAGCTGTTGGCGGGCAAGAACGCCACGGTCGCCGGTTTCGTCCGCTTCGAGGTGGGCGAGGGGATCGAAAAGAAGCAGGAAAATTTTGTCGAGGAAGTCATGGCCCAGGCGCGTGGCGCCTGAGCGCTCGGTGGACGCTGAATTGCGTTAGAATTGAGACCTGAGAGCCCCGCCTCCGACGCGGGGTTCTTTTTGAGCGATACAAAGGCGGGTGCAATGAGCAGGAAATCTCGAATTCCCAAACGCATCCTCCTCAAACTCAGCGGCGAAGCGTTGCTGGGTGGGGTGGATTACGGGATCGACCCTTCGACGATGTTGCGGATTGCCGGGGAGATCCGCGACGTGCGCGAGATGGGCATCCAGGTCGCCGTGGTCATCGGCGGCGGCAACATCTTCCGCGGTGCTGGTCTGGCGCAATCCGGTATGGATCGGGTCACCGGTGACCATATGGGCATGCTGGCTACGGTGATGAACTCGCTGGCGATGCAGGATGCGCTGGAGAAGCTGGGCGTCCACGCCCGCGTGATGTCGGCCTTGCGCGTCTATGACGTGTGCGAGGATTACATCCGCCGCCGCGCCATGCGCCACCTGGAGAAAAGCCGCGTGGTGTTGTTGGCCGCCGGGACCGGTAACCCGTTTTTTACCACCGATACCGCCGCCAGTCTGCGCGCGATCGAGATCGGCGCTGACCTGCTGCTCAAGGCGACCAAGGTCAACGGCGTCTTCACCGCCGATCCGATGATCGAGCCGGACGCCAGGCGCTACGTGCGGCTATCCTACGATCAGGTGCTGACAGACAAGCTTGCGGTCATGGACGCGACCGCGATCGTCATGTGTCGCGATAACGATCTGCCGCTGCGCGTATTCAACGTTCATGCAAAGGGTGATCTGCTGCGGATCCTGCACGGCGAGGACATCGGCACCCTGGTCACCAACGAGGCGGAGATGCTGCAGGACTGACAGGAGAAGTCGGATGTTGGACGAAATCAGGAAAGACGCCATCGAGCGCATGAAGAAGAGCGTGGCCGCATTCCAGCAGGAGCTGCAGAAGCTGCGCACCGGGCGCGCACACACCAGCCTCCTGGATCACGTCACCGTCGATTATTACGGCAGCGAGGTGCCGCTCAATCAGGTGGCCAGCGTCGGCGTGGAAGACGCGCGTACCCTCACCATCTCGCCATGGGAAAAGACCATGGTGCAGAAGGTGGAGAAGGCCATCATGACCAGTGATCTGGGACTGACGCCGGCGACCTCCGGTCTGGTCATCCGCGTACCGCTGCCGCCGCTGACCGAGGAACGGCGCAAGGATCTGGTGCGGGTCGTGCGCCACGAAGCTGAAGGGGCCCGGGTCGCGATCCGCAATATCCGTCGCGACGCCCTGCATCATTCCAAGGATCTGCTCAAGGACAAGGACATCACCGAGGACGAGGATCGCCGTTTCCACGACGATGTGCAGGGCCTGACCGACCAGCACATCGCTGAAATAGATCAACACCTGGCGGCCAAGGAAACCGAGCTGATGGAAGTCTGACCGGTTACGGTCGCCCCCTGATGTCGAGCCCCGCAAACAATCCCGACGAGCGTGTGCCGCAACATGTGGCCGTCATCATGGACGGCAATGGACGCTGGGCTCGCGGGCGCGGCATGCCGCGTCAGGCCGGCCATCGTGCCGGCGTCAAAGCTGCCCGTCAGATCGTCGAGGCTTGTGGCCGGCGAGGCGTCCGCGTGCTCAGCCTGTTCGCTTTCAGCAGCGAGAACTGGAAGCGGCCGCAGCAGGAAGTCGGCATGCTGATGAAGTTGATGGTCGAAGCCCTGGATCGGGAAGTCGATGAACTCGATCGTCAGGGCGTACAGCTGAGATTTATCGGCGATCGCGCGCTACTCACCCCGGTGGTCCGCGAACGCATGAGCCGCGCGGAGGGGCGCACGCGCGACAACCATGGGCTGATTCTGGTCGTGGCATTGTCCTATGGCGGGCGCTGGGATATCACCGCAGCAGCGCGACAGATCGCCGCCGAAGCGGCGGCGGGATCCCTCGATCCCGAGTCGGTCAACGAAGCGCTGATCGCCGGGAGACTCTGCCTGGCCGATCTGCCGGACCCCGATCTCCTGATCCGCACTGGCGGCGAATTCCGCATCAGCAACTTCCTGCTCTGGAACCTGGCCTACGCAGAGCTGTATTTCACCGACGTCCTGTGGCCGGCCTTCGATGATAATGAGCTGGACAAGGCGCTGGATTTTTACGCCCGCCGTGAGCGGCGTTTCGGCCGCACCCCCGAACAGGCTCTGGAGTCGGCTCGATGATCCGGCAGCGTCTGATCACCGCGCTGGCGCTGGGTGGGGGCCTGCTGCTGCTGCTGTTCGCCGCGCCGTTGCCGGTGGCGGCGGTGGTGCTGGGTCTGTTGATGGCGGTCGGCGCATGGGAATGGTCCGGGCTGGGTCGATGCCAGCAGCCGGCGACGCGTGCCGCCTTCGTCACGGTGGTAGCGGCGGCCACGTGGCTCGCCAGCGACCTCTGGCAGGCCGGTGCCGAGGGTCTGTTGTGGCTCAGCTTGTCGGTCTGGCTCATCGGCTTGTACTGGATGCTCCGCTTCCCGGTGCCGGTGGCCCGGGTCTATGCGCTGGGTTCGGGCTTGATCGTGATGCCCCTGGGCTGGCTGTTGTTGTTCGGGCTGCTGGCTTCCTGGGGCCCCCAATGGACGCTGTTCCTGTTCGTGCTTGTGGCAGCGGCTGACGTGGGTGCATTTTTTACCGGTCGCGCGTTTGGCCGCCACAAGCTTGCGGTCAAGGTGAGCCCGGGCAAGACCTGGGAAGGTGTCGCCGGGGGGCTGCTGGCGGTGGCGGTTGCTGCCGCGGCGGGCGCGACCTGGTTCGGTACAAGTCTGCCGCTTACGGTCGCGGCGGCAGTACTGGTGGCTGCGTTCTCGGTTCTCGGCGATCTCACTATCAGCATGCTCAAACGCGCCGCCGGTCTCAAGGACAGCGGTAGCATCTTCCCCGGCCACGGTGGGGTGTTGGACCGCATCGACAGCCTGCTGGCGGCACTGCCCTTGTTTATCCTCGTCTTCGGTGGGATCCGCATGTCATGACCGGACTGGTCGTCCTCGGGTCAACAGGCAGCGTCGGTCTCAGCACTCTGGATGTGGTCCGGCGTAATGCGGGCCGCTTCCGCGTGGCAGCGCTGACCGCGCGCAGTAATCACCGGCTGCTGCTCGATCAGTGTCGGGAATTTCAGCCGCAACTGGCGGCGCTCGCGGATCCATCCCATCTGGCCGCGTTCGAGGCGGGGCTGCGGGCCGCGGGTTTGTCTACCCGTGCCGTCGCGGGTGCCGCGGCGCTGGAACAGGCAGCGGCGCTGGATGGAGCGGAATTCGTGATGGCGGCGATCGTTGGTGCGGCGGGCTTGTTGCCGACCCTGGCCGCCGCCCACGCCGGAAAGCGCGTACTGCTGGCGAACAAGGAGTCGGCCGTCATGGCGGGTCCGCTGTTGACCGGGGCGGTGCGCGATCACGGCGCCACGCTGATCCCCATCGACAGCGAGCATAATGCGGTGTTCCAGTGTCTTGGCGCCGATGGCGAGAAAACCATCGGCGATGTCCAGCGCATCCTGTTGACCGCATCCGGTGGGCCATTCCTGGATCGGGATCCCGCTACGCTGGATCAGGTGACGCCCGCCCAGGCCTGTGCGCATCCGAACTGGGACATGGGGCGAAAGATCTCGGTGGACTCGGCGACGATGATGAACAAGGGGCTCGAAGTGATCGAGGCCTGCTGTCTGTTCGATGTCCCGGTTGACCGGATCGAGGTCGTGATTCACCCGCAGAGTGTCGTCCATTCCCTGGTCCAGTTCCGCGATGGTTCTACCCTGGCCCAGCTGGGCAACCCGGATATGCGCACGCCTATCGCCCACGCGCTGGGCTGGCCGCAGCGTCTGGACTCCGGGGTCGAGGCCCTCGATCTGCTGGCCGTCGGGCGCCTGGACTTCGGCGCGCCGGACCTGGTGCGCTTCCCCTGTCTGCGCCTGGCCCTCGAGGCGGCACGCAGCGGGGGTGCCGCGCCGATCGTGCTAAATGCTGCAAACGAGGCGGCGGTGCAGGCATTTCTGGCCGCAGAGGTGCCCTTTACCGCGATAAGCGGGATAATCGAGGACGTTTTGGCGCAATCCAGTGTCCAGAGCTCCGACGATCTGGAGCAGATTTTGTCGGTGGATCATGAGGCGCGGCGGACGGCGACGGAAACTATCGGCAAGTTCCGGTTCTAACCAGACATGAATGAAATTGTCACATCAATCCTGGCCTTCGTGGTCGCGATCAGCGTGCTGGTCGCCGTCCACGAGTATGGCCATTTCTGGGTGGCGCGCCGGCTGGGCGTGCGCGTGCTGCGTTTTTGCATCGGCTTCGGCAAACCGATCTGGAGCCGTATCAGCGGACCTGACGGGGTGGAATACGCGATAGCGGCGGTGCCGCTGGGCGGCTACGTCAAGCTGCTCGACGAGCGCGAGGGACCGGTGCCGGTGGAACAGCGGCACCGTGCCTTTAATCGGCAACCGCCGGTGCGGCGGATCGCGATCCTGGTGGCCGGGCCTCTGTTCAATTTTATCTTTGCCGTGGCCGCCTATTGGCTGATGTTCCTGACCGGGATTACCGCACTGCAGCCGGTCGTTGGCGGCGTGGAGCAGGGCACCGCAGCCGCGGCAGCAGGGCTGCGCGCCGGAGATCGCATCGTCGCTGTGGCACGGCGCGACACCCCGACCATGATGGATGCGCGCATCGAACTGCTCGACAGCCTGGTCGGTGATGGCGAGGCACGCCTCCGGGTGCTCGGGAGCGACGGCGGCCAGCGCGAGTTGTTGATGGTCGTTGAGGGCGACCGCAGGGCGCTGACCGAAGGTGCCGATATCTTCCCCCGTCTCGGCATCCTGCCCTGGCGGCCGGTGGTGCCACCGGTGATCGGCAGTCTCAGCGCGGAGGGTTCAGCGGCCCGCTCGGGGCTGCAGGTCGGTGACCGGATCATCGAGGCCGAAGGCCAGCAGTTCAGGGACTGGGCCAGCTGGGTGGAATTCGTGCGTGCGCGTCCCGAGCAACAGGTCGCCGTGGAGATCGAGCGCGACGGCCAGCGCCAGACGCTTGATCTTGCCATCGGCATGACCGATTCGGAACAGGGCGTGATCGGCCTGATCGGCGCGGGTGTGCTGGTGCCAGAGGGTCTCTATGACGAGGTGATCACCGAGCAGCGCTTCGGCCCGCTGGCGTCCGTTGGTCAGGCGCTCACCCGGACCTGGGAGATGTCCGCCCTGACGGTGAGGATGCTGTACCGGATGGTGACCGGCGACGTCTCGCCCAAGAGCATCAGCGGGCCGATCAATATCGCGCAGATCGCGGGCTATACAGCCAGCGCAGGTGTGGCGGCGTTTCTGGCCTTTCTGGCCATCGTCAGCATCAGTCTCGGTATCCTCAACCTGCTGCCGATCCCGATGCTCGACGGCGGTCAGATCGTCTACCAGGTCGCCGAGATCATCAAGGGCAGCCCGGTGTCGGAAAAAGCACAACTGATCGGCCAACAGGTCGGCATCGTGCTGTTGCTGATGTTGATGGGTTTTGCCTTCTACAACGATATCGCCCGACTGGCCGGGTAAGTATGTATTGCATGACTCTGAAAAGACTGCTCCCGGCCTGTGCGCTGATCGCCAGCCTGGTCTGCGCTTCGGTCGCCGTGGCGCAGACCTCGTTCGTGGTCCGCGATATGCGCGTCGAGGGTCTGCAGCGGATCTCCGAAGGCACCGTGTACAACTATCTTCCGGTGACCATCGGCGACACGGTGGACAACCAGCGCGTCGACGAAGCGCTGCGCGCTCTGTACGGCACCAGCCTGTTCGAAGACATCGAGCTGCGCCAGGACGGCAGCACGCTGGTCATCGTTGTCCGCGAGCGGCCGTCGATCAAGTCCTTCACCATCAGCGGCAACAAGGACATCGAGACCGAGGAGCTGGAAGAATCGTTGCGCAATGTCGGTCTGGCCACCGGCAGGACCTTCGATCGAGCCGTATTGACGAACGTGACGCAGCTGCTTACCGACCAGTATTACAGCCGTGGCAAATACAACGTCAGGGTCGAGGCCCAGGTCGAGGAGTCCGACGACAATACGGTCACCATCGCCATCGAGATCGACGAAGGCAAACGTGCCCGAATCCAGCAGATCAACGTCGTCGGCAACGAGGCGTTCAGCGACGAAGAACTGCTCAAGGCGTTTCAGCTGAGCACGCCGAACTGGCTGTCTTTTTATCGTCAGGACGACCGCTACGCCCGCGAAACGCTGCTCGGTGATCTGGAAACCCTGCGTTCTTATTACATGGACCGTGGCTATGCCGGTTTCGAAGTAGGATCGACCCAGGTAGCGATCTCCCCGGACAAGCAGGACATCTTTATCACCATCAATGTGGAGGAGGGGGACCCCTACATCATCTCCGGGATCGACCTGGCCGGCGATCTGGTCGTGCCGGAACAGCAGCTCCAGGCCCTGGTACTGGCCAAGCCCGGCCAGACATTCTCTCTGCGCATGCTGACCCAGACCTCGGATCTGATCAGTTACCGTCTCGGTGAGGAAGGATTCGCATTCGCCCGTGTGGAACCGATCCCGGAGATCAACGAAGAGACCAAGGAGGTTCAGGTGACCTTCTACGTCGATCCGGGCAAGCGCGCTTATGTGCGACAGATCCGCTACCGCGGCGTTCGTTCTACCAAGGACGAAGTGTTCCGCCGCGAGATGCGTCAGCTCGAGGGCGCCTTCCTTTCCAATCGCGGCGTCGAGCGCTCGGAGCAGCGGCTGCGGCGGCTGCCGTTTGTCGAGGAGGTCTCGGTGGATACCCAGCCGGTCCCCGGCACCGACGATCTGGTCGATGTCGATGTGGAGATCACCGAAGGTCAGCCGGGCTCGTTCGGCGGCGGCATCGGCTATTCCGGTTCCCAGGGCGTGCTGCTCAACGGCAATATCGTTCATACCAACTTTATGGGCAGCGGTAATCGGGTCGAGTTGGACATCAATACCAGCGAGTACGTCACCGTCTACCGAGGTCTGTATACCAATCCCTATGTGACCCCGGACGGCGTCTCGCGGACCATGTCGGTCAGCTATCGCGATGTCACACAATTCACCAATGGCTCGTCGGATTTTGACACGCAGACCTGGACCGGTGGGCTGGAATACGGATACCCGGTTTCGGAGTATTCGCGTTTCCGCTTTGGCCTTGCGGTGCAGAGCGCGGAATTGTCCACCAGCGGTGGCAGTTCCCTGCAGCAGCGAGCGTGGGTGAGCAGTAACGGCAATCCGACGCAGGAGGTTTTTGAGTTACCCGGTGGGATCGTGGTCTTCGACAAGACGGACTTCTATACCTACGAGCTGATAGCCGGCTGGAGCTACGACAGCCGTAACCGGTCCTTGTTCGCTGACCGCGGCGCCCGGCAGCGTCTGGCTCTGTCGACGACCGGGCCCGGTTCCGAGGTCGAGTACTATACGATCCGCTACGATTGGAAAAAATACTGGCCGCTGTTCAGATCCTTCACCCTGAGTTACTCGGGCGAGCTGTCCTGGGGCGAGGACTTCGGCTCGACCACGACCTTGCCGCCCTATAAGCGCTTCTTCGGTGGTGGTCCTGACACCGTGCGCGGCTACCGGGAGGGCCGGCTCGGGCCCTTCGATACCAACGGCAATCCTTACGGCGGCAATGCGATGGTGGCCAACCAGTTCGAGCTCGTCATACCGACGCTGGAGAAGTTCCAGGGTAAGGCCCGTTTCAGTTTGTTCTATGACATCGGTAATGTATTCTCTACCGATAGTACGCGGTTCCCGATTATCAATAATCAGGGGGAACTGGAAGAACTGGATTTCGACTTTGACCTCAACGACCTGCGACAGTCCGTGGGCGGGGCAGCCGAGTGGTTATCGCCGATGGGCGTGTTCCGCTTCAGTTACGGCATCCCTTTAAACGACGAGCCGGAGGATCAGCTGGAGGAGTTCCAGTTCACCATCGGCTCCCAGTTCTGATTTGAATCGATAGTAAGGAAGTTTTTTGAATGAAGGCAAAGCAAATAATTGCGTGCGCGATGCTCGTGACCCTGATGTTCGCCGTGGGCGCGGCGCAGGCCCAGACCGCGAAAATCGGTGTGGTCAATTTCGGGCGTCTGCTGGATGAGTCGCCTCAGGCTCAGGCATCCCAGCGCGCGCTGCAGGATGAGTTTGCACCGCGCCAGCGCGAGCTGCGGGGCCGCGAGGAGCAGCTCAAGTCCATGGAGGAGCGCCTGACCCAGAGCGAGGGCTTCATGAGCGAGGATGAGCGTCAAAATCTCGAGCGCGAGGCGCGGGATCTGCAGCGGGAGATGAGCCGGGGCAAGTCGGAGTTCGGCGAGGATCTGAGTCTGCGGCGCAACGAAGAACTGGGCAAGCTGCAGCGCATGCTGATCGAGGAAGTGCAGCGGGTGGCTCAGGCGCAGGGTTACGACATCGTGCTCAGTGAAGCCGTCGGTGTGGTCTACGCCAGCACCGGCGTCGATTTGACCGACCAGGTCCTGGCCGCTCTGCAGGCACGCGGCGCGACAAATTCTGGCTCTAACTGACCGGAGGTCGCCATGACCTGCACCCTGGGCGATCTGGGCCTGCGCTTTGGCTGCGTTGTCCAGGGTGATCCGGGGGTTGTGATAGATGGCGTCGGCACTCTGGCCAGAGCGCAGCGGGGACAGATAACATTTCTCGCCAATCCACGCTATCGGCGACTCCTTGCCGACACGCGTGCCGCGGCTGTCATCATGACGCCCGATGACGCCGAAGATTTCCCAGCCCCGGCGTTGCTCACGGACAATCCCTATCTGATCTATGCCCGGGTCGCGGCGCTGCTGGCTCCGGCCATGGCGCAGCCCGGCGGCGTCTCGCCAGCGGCCGTGGTCGATCCGACCGCCGAGGTGGCAGCCGATGCCTGGGTCGGACCTGGCGCCGTGGTCGAAGCAGGCGCCCGAATCGGTCCGCGGACGTTTATCGGACCGGGCAGTATCATCGGTCAAAACGCCCGGCTGGAGGCTGACTGCCGTCTGGTCGCGCGGGTCGTGGTTTGTGCGGGCGTGCGCATCGGTGAACGGGTCATACTCCATCCCGGGGTCGTGCTGGGCAGCGACGGCTTCGGTATCGCACAGGACGGTCAGGCCTGGGTCAAGGTGCCGCAGCTGGGCGGGCTGACTATAGGCAGCGATGTCGAGATCGGCGCCAACACGACCATCGATCGGGGCGCGATCGAGGACACCGTCATTGGCGACGGAGTCAAGCTCGATAACCAGATCCAGATCGGACACAACGTCCGCATCGGCGAGCACACGGTCATCGCCGGGTGCACCGGTGTATCAGGCAGCGCGGTGATCGGCGCTCGCTGCATGATCGGCGGGATGGTCGGGATCGCCGGGCATCTGGAGATCTGTGACGATACCGTCATCACGGGTCAGACCCTGGTGAGTCATTCACTGCGCAAGCCCGGGGTCTATTCAAGCGCGCTGCCGCTGGACGAGGCACGACAATGGCGAAGAAACAGCGCGCGTTTCAGACAGCTGGACAGCCTGGCAAGAAAAGTTAAGGCTCTGGGCCGGGCCGCGGGCAACGACGATGGGGAGCAGAAGGATGAATGACACCACGACAATGGATATCGGGCAGATCATGGATTATCTGCCGCATCGTTACCCGTTCCTGCTGGTCGATCGGGTGATCGCATGCGCGCCCGGCGAGTCTCTGCAGGCGTTAAAAAATGTCACCATCAATGAGCCATTCTTTCAGGGGCACTTCCCGGGCCGTCCGGTGATGCCCGGGGTGATGATTATCGAGGCCCTGGCCCAGGCCGCGGGGCTGCTGGCGTTCGCGACCCAGGGGGGACCGCCGGACCCGGATCAGACCTTTTATTTCGTGTCCATCGACAAGGCGCGTTTCCGCAGACCGGTGTTGCCGGGAGATCAGCTCACGCTCAGCGTGAGCTTGGAGCGCATCCTGCGCGGCATCTGGCGGTTCTCGGCCAAGGCGACAGTGGACGGTGAGACCGCCGCCAGCTGCGAAATGATGGTGGCGCCGCGGGGCGGGGCGGATTGATCCATCCGAGCGCCATCGTCGATCCTGGAGTCGAACTCGGGGACGGTGTCGAAATCGGTCCCTATGCGGTGATCGGTGCCGATGTCGAGATCGGTGACGAATGCCGGATCGGTTCTCATGTGGTGATAAAGGGGCCGACCCGAATCGGTCGCGGCAGCCGCATCTTTCCGTTCTGCTCGATCGGCGATGATCCCCAGGACAAGAAGTACGCCGGCGAGGACACCCGTCTCGAGATCGGTGAGCGCAATACCATCCGCGAGAGCTGCACCATCAACCGGGGTACCGCACAAGACCTGGGCGTGACCCGGATCGGTGATGACAACTGGATCATGGCCTATGTCCATATCGCGCATGATTGCGTGGTCGGCAACGATAACGTGCTGGCCAACAACGTCACCCTGGCCGGGCACGTGGCCCTGGGGGATTGCGCTGTCCTGGGTGGGTTTGTCGGGGTCCACCAGTTCTGTCAGATCGGCTCCTACGTGCTGTGCGCGATGTTCAGCGGCGTGACCCGGGACATCCCGGCCTATGTCACCGTGTCCGGACAGCCGGCAGAGCCCCGCGGCATCAACAGCGAAGGACTAAAGCGGCGTGATTTCGATGCCGCACAGATCGGCAACATCCGTTGGGCTTACAAGACCCTGTATCGCTCCGGTCTCAAATTTGTCGACGCGGTCGAGGCGATCGCCGCGGAGGCAGATACCAAGCCCGAACTGGAGGTGATGCTGGCAACGTTGCGCGCGTCCAAGCGCAGCGTCGTACGCTAGTGTCGGTTGCGCCCCCTACACTGTCACCATGGCGCTGAAAATCTTCCTCCTGGCCGGAGAGGCCTCGGGTGACAAGCTTGGTGCCGGCCTCATCCGCGCGATCCGGCTGGAGCATCCGGATGCCGTATTTGAGGGCGTGGCCGGGCCCGAGATGGTGGCGGCGGGCTGCACCGCCTGGTGGCCCAGCGAGAAACTTGCGGTCATGGGTCTGAGCGAGGTGGTCGCGGATTTGCCGCGGCTGCTGCGTCTGCGCCGGGAGCTCGGCCGGCGTTTGCTGGCCATACCGCCCGACGTGTTCGTCGGTATCGACGCGCCAGATTTCAATCTGGGCCTCGAACGGCGGCTGAAACGCGCGGGCATTCCCGTGGTCCACTATGTCAGCCCGTCGATCTGGGCCTGGCGGCCTGGGCGCGCCCGCAAGATGGGGCGGTCGGTTGACCGGGTGCTTTGTCTGCTGCCGTTCGAGTGCGCTGCCTACACCGAGGCTCGCGTCGACGCGGTGTTTGTCGGTCATCCCCTGGCCGACGCGATCCCGATGCAGACGGACGCCCTGGTCGCTCGCCAGATGCTTGGCCTCGAAACCGAGGGCACGCTGGTGGCGGTATTGCCGGGCAGCCGTGTCGGTGAGCTGCGCGCCCTGGGTGAGGATTTCGCCGCGGCGATCGGCTGGCTGCACCGGCGTCGCCCATCACTACGTTTTGTCGCGCCGATGGCCAGCCCGGCGATCCGCTCCATGTTTACCGCTGCGCTGGCAACCCACGCCGGCAGCGCGCCGGTCGAACTGATCGATGGCCGCTCGCTGGAGGCGATGAGCGCCGCAGACGTGGTATTGCTGGCGTCCGGCACTGCCGCCCTGGAGGCCGCCTTGCTAAAGCGGCCGATGGTAGTAGCCTACCGCTTGTCACGTATCAGCCAATGGTTGCTGGAGACCTTCAAGCTCGTGCGCATCGATAGATTCTCGCTGCCGAACCTGCTGTCCGGGCGCGATCTGGTGCCGGAGTTGCTGCAAACGGCAGTCAAGCCAGCGGCCTTGGGCGAGGCGGTTTTGAACTGGCTCGATGACCGATCACGCAGGGAAGATGCGCTGGCCGCATTTGGTGATATCCATCGTCAGCTGCGTCAGGGCGCCGACAAGCGCGCTGCCCGGGCCGTGCTGGATTGTTGTGCTGCGGCTCATGGGGAGTGTTGATGCGCCGGGACGCGCAAGCCGGACTGCCCATATTTGCGGACGTCCTGTGTGCCGGTGTGGATGAGGCGGGTCGGGGCCCGCTGGCCGGGCCCGTGGTCGCTGCCGCGGTGATACTCGACCCGGCCGGGATCCCCGATGGCCTGGCCGATTCAAAGAAACTGAGCCCTGGACGACGCGAGGTGCTGGCGGCCCGGATCCGGCACACGGCCCTGGCCTGGTCTCTGGCCTGGGCCGATGCGGCCGAGATCGATACGGTGAATATTCTGCGCGCGACCATGTTGGCGATGCGGCGCGCAGTACTCGGTCTGGCCCTGCGTCCGCAGCATGTACAGGTCGACGGCAACCGCTGCCCACGTCTGGACTGCACGGTGGAGGCCATCGTCGGTGGCGACGCCAGGGTGCAGGCCATCAGTGCGGCTTCGATCGTCGCCAAGGTCGCCCGGGACCGGTATATGGAGCGGCTCGACGCGGTTTATCCTGGATACGGCTTCGGGCGGCACAAGGGCTATCCGACCCGCAGTCATATCGAGGCGCTGGCGGGTCTCGGTCCGTGTCCGGCGCACCGGCGCTCTTTCCGACCCGTAGAGCAGGCCACGTGGAGCGCCGCTTGAGTACCCCGTTTGTCCATCTGAGCGTGCACAGCGAGTATTCGCTGGCCGACAGTGTGGTCCGCATCAAGGGACTGATCGCCGCGGCGGCCGAACGCAATATGCCGGCCGTGGCATTGACCGATCTCAGTAACCTGTTCGTGATGGTGCGTTTTTATCGCAGCGCCATGGCCATGGGGGTCAAGCCGATCATCGGCGTCGATGCGCTGATCGACGAGGGTGAGAGCCTGCCGCCTTCGCGTCTGCTGTTGCTGTGCCAGGACCGACAGGGCTTCCGCCACTTGTCCGAACTGGTCAGCATGAGCTACGCAGAAACGCGCCGCCGTGGCCGCCCGGTCATGCAACGTGCATGGCTGGCCGACCGCGCCGGTGGTCTGATCGCGCTGTCGGGTGGGCGGGAGGGCGACATCGGCCGCGATTTGCTGGGTGACCGGCCGGCCGAGGCGCGTGCGCGGCTGGACGAATGGCTGCGCTGCTTCGGCGACCGTTTTTATCTGGAACTGCACCGCACCGGTCGCGAGCACGAGGCCGAATACAATCAGGGCGCGGTGACGCTGGCAGCCGCGGCAGGCGTGCCGGTGGTGGCGACCAACGACGTACGCTTTATCGCGCCTGATGACTTCGAGGCACACGAGGCACGGGTCTGCATCCAGCAGGGCTTTACTCTCGACGATCCGGCGCGGCCACGCAATTATTCACCGCAGCAGTATCTCAAGAGCGGCGATGAGATGGCCGAGCAATTCGCCGAGCTACCCGAGGCTCTGGACAACGCGCTGCAGATCGCGCGGCGCTGCAATCTCGAGCTGAAACTCGGCCACAGTGTATTGCCGGATTTCCCGGTGCCCGAGGGCATGGATGCATCGGCATACCTGGCCCAGACCGCACGGGAGTCGCTGCAGGCGCGATTGCCTGCCTTGTGCGCGGCCGCCGACGCCGGCGGCGAGCCGGTCGATGAGGCGGTTTATCACCAGCGTCTGGAGCGGGAGATCGATGTCATCTGTGGCATGGGTTTTCCCGGCTACTTCCTGATCGTGGCCGATTTTATCCACTGGGCGCGGGAAAATGGCATCCCGGTGGGGCCGGGCCGCGGCTCGGGTGCCGGCTCCCTTGTCGCCTATGTTCTGGGAATAACGGATTTAGATCCAATAGCTTATGATCTTCTTTTCGAGCGATTTCTAAATCCAGAGCGAATCTCGATGCCGGACTTCGACATCGACTTTTGCATGGAGGGACGCGACCGGGTCATCGACTATGTCGCTCAGCGTTATGGGCGGGAAAGCGTATCCCAGATAATCACCTTCGGCACCATGGCGGCCCGGGCAGTGGTGCGCGATGTGGGCCGAATCCTCGGGCATCCGTACGGTTTCGTCGACAAGGTGGCCAAGCTGATCCCGTTTGAAGTCGGGATGACACTGAATAAAGCGCTGGAACAGGACGACGAACTCAAGCGTCTGTACAAGGCCGAGGATGAGGTCCGTTCGCTGATCGATCTGGCGTGCCAGCTGGAGGGGCTGGCACGCAACGCCGGCAAACATGCGGGTGGTGTGGTGATCGCGCCGGGTCCGCTGACCGAGTTCACACCGCTGTATTACGAAGAGCCCGGCGGCAGTCCGGTCAGCCAGTTCGACAAGGACGACGTGGAGTCAGTCGGACTGGTCAAGTTCGACTTCCTCGGGCTGCGCACCCTGACCATCATCGACCGCGCGATGCGCCGGGTGAACCGGATCCGTCAGGAGGCCGCCGCAGCGCCCATCGAGCTGGCCTCGATCCCGATGGATGACGCTGCCACGTTCGCGCTACTCAAGTCCTGTGGCACGACCGCCGTGTTCCAGCTTGAATCCCGTGGCATGAAGGATCTGATCAAGCGGCTGCAGCCAGACCGCTTTGACGAGATCATCGCGCTGGTGGCCTTGTTCCGGCCGGGCCCGCTGCAGTCCGGGATGGTCGACGACTTTATCAATCGCAAGCATGGTCGGAACCAGGAACCCATCGACTATATGCACCCCACGCTGGAGCCCATTCTCAAGCCGACCTATGGCGTGATCCTGTATCAGGAACAGGTAATGCAGATCGCACAGGACCTCGCCGGCTACACGCTGGGCGCGGCGGACCTGCTGCGGCGTGCGATGGGTAAAAAGAAACCGGAAGAGATGGCGAAACAGCGTTCGATCTTCGTCAATGGCGCCACCGCACGGGGTGTCGCAGAGGGCACGGCCACTTATATCTTCGATCTGATGGAGAAGTTCGCTGGTTACGGTTTCAACAAGAGCCATTCCGCCGCCTATGCGATGTTGTCCTACCAGACCGCGTGGCTGAAGGCGCACTATCCGGCGGCCTTTATGTCGGCCGTACTGTCGGCGGATATGGATCACACCGACAAGATCGTTACCCTGATCGATGAATGCGCGCGCATGGGTCTGGACGTGCAGCCGCCGGATATCAATAGCTCTCAATACGTGTTCAGCGTCTCCGGGCCCGCCTCGATGCGCTATGGTCTCGGCGCGATCAAGGGCGTTGGCCAGGGGGCTGTGCAGAGCCTGATCGACGAATGCGAGGCCAACGGCCCGTTCACCGACCTGCTGGACCTGTGCGCACGGGCTGATCTGCAGCGTTCCAACCGGCGCGTGCTGGAAGCGCTGATCCGCTCCGGTGCCCTCGACAACCTGGGCCCGAATCGGGCCACCCTGATGCATCAGCTGCCGCTGGCCATGCGGCGGGCGGATCAGCATGCTCAGGCCCAGGCGGCCGGTCAGGAGGACATGTTCGGCATGCCGGCAGCCGACGGGCCGGCGACGGTGGAATCGCTACCGCTCGAAACCCTGCCAGACTGGAGCGACGCCGAGCGTCTGGCCGCGGAAAAGGAGACCCTGGGTCTCTATCTGACCGGTCATCCCATCGATGCGTACCGGGAGGACCTGCCGCAGCTGACCAGCGCCCGCATCGCCGACATCGTCGGCGCCGAGCGGGAGGCCGACCGGCACTACGGCAAGAATCGCCGCGAGGTGTTGATCGCCGGCCTCGTGGTCAGTATGCGACGGCGCGGCAACCGGGTCAGCCTGGTGCTGGACGACCGCAGCGGTCGCATCGAGGCGACCTTGTTCGACGAGACCTTCCAGGAGTTTCGCAACATCATCGCGCCGGACGCGATCCTGGTGGTGGAAGGCAGTCTGCGTTTCGACGACTTTATCGACGACTGGCGGATCAATGTGCGCAAGGTCTGCGATATCGATGAAGCGCGAGAGCAGCGCGCCGCGCGTTTGTTGATCCGCTGGCAGGTGAACGGCTCGGGTGAGCAGTTTGTGGAACAGCTGCGCGGGGCCCTGCAACCGTTCCGGCAGGGCCGTTGCCCGGTGGCCGTGGTTTACGAGGGTGGCGGCGCCGCCGCGCGTCTGAATCTGGGTGCTGACTGGCAGGTCCGACCCACCGGTGAGTTGCTGCAGCGGCTGGGACGGCTGGTAGGGGGCGAGAACGTGCGCCTGGTTTATGCGCGACAGCTGGACAGCTGATGCTTGCCAGTCACGGCGGGGCTCGCTAGTGTTTGCCCTCGGGCGCGGCGGGGACCACCGATGAACATGAATTTCCTGGACTTCGAGCAGCCGATCGCTGAACTCGAGGCGAAGATCGACGAGTTGCGCTACGTCGGCGACGATTCGGTGGTCAATCTGAACGAGGAGATCGCCCGGCTCAAGAGCAAGAGCGATTCCCTGACGCGCAGTATCTTCTCCAACCTCAGTGCCTGGCAGATCGCGCAGCTGGCCCGGCATCCGTCCCGGCCGTACACCCTGGACTACATCGAGAGACTCTTCTCCGGGTTCGAGGAATTGCATGGTGACCGCTGCTATGCGGACGACGCCGCTATCGTCGGCGGCCTCGCCCGGCTGGAAGGTGAACCCCTGGTCGTGATCGGCCAGCAAAAGGGGCGCGATACCAAGGAGAAAGTGCGGCGCAATTTCGGTATGCCGCGGCCCGAGGGTTATCGCAAGGCGCTGCGCCTGATGCGCATGGCCGAGCGTTTCAAGCTGCCGCTGGTCACCTTTATCGATACGCCCGGCGCCTATCCCGGGGTCGGCGCCGAAGAACGGGGCCAGAGCGAGGCCATCGCCCGCAATCTGTTTGAAATGTCCCGTCTGGCCGTGCCCATTGTCAACGTCGTGATCGGTGAAGGGGGTTCCGGCGGCGCGCTGGCGATCGGCGTCGGTGACCGGCTGATCATGCTCGAATACAGCATCTATTCGGTGATCTCTCCGGAAGGTTGCGCCTCGATCCTCTGGAAGAGCGCTGACAAGGCGGAAGACGCGGCGGAGGCCATGGGTGTCACGGCTGACCGGCTGAATAGTCTCGGTCTGGTAGACGAGGTCCTGCGCGAGCCGTTGGGCGGTGCTCATCGGGATGCGGACGCCATGGCGCAATCTCTGCGCAATGCGCTGGTCAGTAATCTGGATGAGCTGCGTCGACATTCCCTGGATGACCTGCTGGCAGCGCGCTATCAACGGTTCGCCTCCTTCGGGCGGTTCAGGGAGGAATAGGGGCCGCCGGCCGTGAGCTTCTCGGTGCACCGTCTGCACGAGGCCCTGCAGCGAATTTCCGTTTTCTCTCCCGCCAGCCCGCTGCGCGTCGCGCTCAGCGGCGGCGTCGACTCGGTGGTGTTGCTGCACGGGTTGGCCGCTCTGCGCGCCGACGGCCTCGTGGGCAAGCTCGACGCAGTCCACGTAGATCACGGCCTGCATCCCGATTCTGCTACATGGGCTGCCGCCTGCGCGGCACATTGTGCCGAACTCGGCATGCCGCTGAAGTCGGTGACGGTGACCGTGCCCCTCCGCCCTGGGGACAGCCCTGAGGCCGCGGCGAGGGCCGTGCGCTACGCGGCGCTGGGCGAGGGTCTGGCGCAGGGGGCGTGTCTGCTTACTGCTCATCACGGCGACGACCAGATGGAAACAGTGCTGCTGCAGCTTCTGCGCGGCGCCGGACCCGCCGGTCTGGCAGCGATGCCGGGGTGCCGGGCATTCGCCGGCGGCTGGCTGATCAGGCCGCTGCTGGATTTCACCCGCGCCGAACTCGAGGCGTGGGCGCGCAGTCGCGGCCTGGTCTGGCAGGAGGACCCCAGCAACGAGGATTGCTTGCCGGGGCGTAATTATCTGCGGCTCAAGGTGCTGCCGACACTACGCCAGCGCTGGCCAGCCGCGGCGGCCAGCCTGGGCCGCAGCGCCGGACATTGCGCCGAGGCGCAGCGGCTGCTGGAAGAACTCGGCGCCATCGACCTGGCGGCCGTAGCCGCTGATGACGGTCTCCGTGCAGGGTCGCTGGCGCAGCTCAGCGAAGCGCGTCAGCGCAACCTGTTGCGGCTGTGGCTGCGCCGCCGCGGTCTGCCGCTCCCGGGGGCGCGCCGTCTGCAGACGGTGGTAGAGGCGTTGATCCCGGCGCGCCGCGACGCGCGGGCGGAGGTGAACTGGTCCGGCGCATCCTTGCGCAAGTATCGCGATCGCGTCTTTGCGCTCAACGCGTCTCAGCTCGAGACGCTCGCGCACCGGCCCCAACCGTCTGTCTGGCGCAGTGTCGGGACGTCGCTGGCACTGGGCCCCGGGATGGGAAGCCTGAGCTGGGTGTCTGACCCGGCCGGGGGGATCGATGACTCCTGGCTGGAACAGGCGCCCCTCGATATCCGCTTCCGGCGCCGCGGCGAACAGGTAGAGCCCGCCGGCGGCACGCATCATCGACGCCTCAAGACACTGTTTCAGGAAATCGGTGTGCCGCCGTGGTGGCGCGGTCATGTGCCCATGGTGTTTGCGCAGAATCGACTGCTCGCGATTGCCGATCGCTGGCTGTCCGGGGATGCACTGGCGGCGCCAGGCCAGGCGGGCTGGCGGCTGCGCTGGGAGCAGGCGCCGCTAGGGGCCGGGCGCGATTGTGACCGCACCGGTGTTCTGGTAATTTGAACTCCCGTCTTGGTACGGCGCCTGTGCGCCCCTTCATTAGGCGGATTCCTCATCATGACCCGTTTCGTCTTTGTGACCGGCGGCGTGGTTTCATCCCTTGGCAAAGGGATCACCGCAGCCTCCCTCGGTGCTATTCTCGAAGCTCGCGGACTCAAGGTCAGCATGATCAAGCTGGATCCCTACATCAACGTGGATCCAGGCACCATGAGCCCTTTCCAGCACGGCGAGGTCTTTGTCACCGAAGACGGTGCCGAGACCGATCTCGACCTGGGCCACTACGAGCGCTTTGTGCGCACCAGGACGTCGCAGGACAGCAATTTCACTACCGGCCGCATCTACAGCAATGTCATCGGCATGGAGCGTCGTGGCGAATACCTGGGTGCGACCGTCCAGGTCATCCCGCATATCACCGATGAGATCAAACGCTGCGTGCACCTGGGTGCCGGAGACGCAGACGTGTGCATGGTGGAGATCGGCGGCACGGTCGGTGATATCGAGTCACTGCCGTTTATGGAGGCGATCCGCCAGATGGGCACCGAACTCGGCCGTGAGCGCGCCATGTTCGTGCATCTGACGCTGGTGCCCTACATCGCCACCTCCCAGGAGATCAAGACCAAGCCGACCCAGCATTCGGTCAAGGAGCTGCGCTCGATCGGTATCCAGCCGGACGTGCTGGTGTGCCGGGTGGACCGGCCGCTGCCCGAGGAGCAGCGGCGCAAGATCGCCCTGTTTACCAGCGTCAAGGAGCGGGCGGTCATCGCGGCGGTAGACGTGGATGATCTGTACAAGATCCCGATGATGCTGACCGAGCAAGGCCTGGACGAGATCATCGTGAATCAATTTGCCCTCGACGTGCCGCCCGCCGATCTGAGCGAATGGCAGCACGTGGTCGAGGTGCGCGAGAATCCCGACGCCGAGGTCGACGTCGCTATGGTGGGCAAGTATGTCGAGCTGAAGGATTCGTATATCTCGCTCAACGAGGCGCTCAAACACGCCGGTATACAGAACCGCACCCAGGTCAATATTCACCACATCGACTCCGAGGAGATCGAACGCAGCGGCACCGGCTGCCTCGACCGGATGGATGCCATCCTGGTGCCGGGCGGCTTTGGTGAACGCGGTATCGAAGGCAAGGTGCAGGCGGTCCGTTATGCGCGCGAGCGCAACATCCCTTACCTGGGCATCTGTCTCGGGCTGCAGGTCGCGGTGATCGAGTTCGCCCGCGACAGCGCCGGCCTGGCCGCTGCCCACAGCACTGAGTTTGATCAGGACACCCCCCACCCGGTGATCGCGTTGATCACCGAGTGGCAGGATCGCAGCGGCAGCGTGGAGGCGCGCAGCGAGGAGTCGGATCTGGGCGGTACCATGCGTCTTGGTGGTCAGGAGTGTCGGCTCAGCGCCGGCAGTCTTGCAGGGGAAACCTATGCAGCGGAAAGCGTCGTGGAGCGCCACCGGCATCGTTACGAGTTCAATAATAATTACCGCGAGGTGCTGGAGAAGGCCGGGCTGGTGTTCTCCGGCTGGTCAGTAGACGGGCTCGCCGAGGTGGTCGAATTGCCGGATCATCCGTGGTTCCTTGCCTGTCAGTTCCATCCTGAGTTCACTTCAACGCCGCGCGACGGTCATCCAATCTTTTCCGGCTTCATCGGCGCGGCGCGTGCGCATCGTGAAGCTTCGCTGCCGGAGGTGGCGCGCGCATGAATATTGCAGGTTTCGAAGTCGGGATCGACAAACCCCTGTTCCTCATCGCCGGGCCCTGCGTGATCGAGAGCAGGGAGCTGGCCATGGAGACCGCCGGCAGACTCAAGGAGATTGCCGCCCGGGTCGGCGTGCCATTCATCTACAAGTCGTCCTTCGACAAAGCTAATCGATCCTCTATCGGCAGCTTCCGCGGGCCCGGCGTGGACGAAGGTCTGGCGATCCTCGCGGCGGTAAAGAGCGAACTTGGCGTGCCGGTGCTGACCGATGTCCACGAAGATACGCCGCTGGCCGAAGTCGCCAGCGTGGTCGACGTGATGCAGACACCCGCGTTTTTGTGCCGGCAGACGAACTTCATCGTCAACGTCGCCAGTCAGGGTATCCCGGTCAACATCAAGAAGGGCCAGTTCCTGTCGCCCTGGGAGATGGGTAACGTCGTCGATAAGGCGCGCTCCACCGGCAACGAAACGATCATGGTCTGCGAGCGTGGATTCACGTTCGGCTATAACAACCTGGTCTCGGACATGCGCGCGCTGGCCGTGATGCGCGACACTGGCGCGCCAGTGGTGTTTGACGCGACCCACTCAGTACAGCTGCCGGGCGGCAAAGGCAGCGTCTCTGGCGGCCAGAGGGAATTCGTGCCGGTGCTGGCACGGGCAGCGGTGGCCGCGGGCGTCTCGGGGCTGTTCATGGAGTCTCATCCGGATCCCGCGCGGGCGCTCAGTGACGGCCCCAACGCCTGGCCGATGGATCGAATGGAACAGCTGCTCGAGACCCTTTGCCTCCTCGACAGGACCGTCAAACAGCGGCCTTTCGAGGAGAGCCTGCTCACGGACTAGCAGCAGACCGATTTTTCCGCGACGCCCTGTGCCACAGGTGCATGGCGGCGTTGACAATACTGCAGGAGTGCATGGAGATGGCAAAGATCGCGGAAGTACGCGGACGTGAGGTAATCGATTCCCGCGGTAACCCCACCGTCGAAGCCGATGTGATCCTCGACGACGGCTATTTTGGCCGCGCTGCCGTGCCTTCGGGCGCGTCGACCGGAACGCGCGAGGCGGTGGAACTGCGCGACGGTGATGCGGCTCGCTACGGGGGCAAGGGCGTACGCAACGCGGTCGGGCACGTGGTCGGCGAAATCCGCGATGCCGTGCTCGACATGGATGCGCACGATCAGGCGGCGCTCGACCATCGAATGATCGAGCTCGATGGTACCGACAACAAGAGCCGCCTCGGTGCCAATGCAATCCTGGCCGTGTCCCTGGCCGCCGCCAAGGCTGCCGCCGCGGCCTCATCGAAATCGCTGTTCCGTTGTCTCGGTGAGTCCGAGTTCGTGATGCCGGTGCCGATGATGAACATCATCAATGGCGGCGAACACGCGGACAATTCAGTGGACATCCAGGAGTTTATGATCCTGCCCGTCGGCGCGCCGAGCTTTGCCGAGGCGCTCCGTTATGGTGCGGAGGTGTTCCACACCCTGGCCAAGGTCCTGTCCGAACGCGGCATGGCGACATCGGTGGGCGATGAGGGCGGATTTGCGCCAAATCTGGAATCCAATGAAGCCGCGCTGCAGGTGATTCTCGAGGCGATCGATCGCGCCGGTTACAAGGCTGGCGAAGACATCTGCCTGGGCATGGATGTGGCCAGTTCCGAATTCTATCGCGATGGTGTTTACGATCTGGCCTCGGAACACCGGCAGTTCGATGCGGCCAGTTTCTCCGGCTATCTGGAGGATCTGGTTGGGCGATATCCCATCGTCTCGATCGAGGACGGCATGGCCGAGAACGACTGGGACGGCTGGCGTCTGCACAGCGAGAGACTGCGTGACCGCATCCAGCTGGTCGGCGATGATCTGTTCGTCACCAATACCCGCATCTTCGCTGAGGGCATCGAGCAGAAGATCGGTAATTCGATCCTGATCAAGGTGAACCAGATCGGTACCCTGACCGAAACCCTGGCCGCCATCCGCATGGCGCATGACGCCGGCTATAGCGCGGTCGTCTCGCATCGCTCGGGTGAAACCGAGGATGTGACCATCGCCGATATCGCGGTCGGCACGACGGCCACCCAGATCAAGACCGGGTCCATGTCCCGCTCCGATCGCATCGCAAAGTACAACCAGCTGTTGCGGATCGAGGAGGAGCTCGGCGACGCGGCGCGTTATCCCGGCCGGCACGCCTTCCCCATCAGCGTCTGACGGTCGATGTCGGTCTTGATTTGCGGCGGCACGATCAGGCCTGGGTGCTAAGCCCATGCGTTTGATACTGCTGTTGCTCGGCGTACTGGTGCTGATACTGCAATACCGGCTGTGGGTGTCAGAAGGCGGCTATCGATCCGTCTGGAGTCTCCAGGAAGCGGTGTCCCTGCAGCGCGAGGAGAACACCGAATTGAGCGAGCGCAACGCCCGTCTCGAGGCGGAGGTGCTGGATTTGAAACAGGGCCTTGAGGCGGTTGAGGAAATCGCCCGCTCGGATCTGGGGATGATCGGTGCCGACGAGACGCTGTATCAGATCGTGGCGCCGGACCAGGATGCTGCGGCCGAACAGCCATGAGCGACCTGCCGCTCCGGGTGTGGGCGGTGATCCCGGCGGCAGGGCGCGGCGAACGTTTTGGCGCGGGCCGGCCGAAGCAGTACGCGGAGCTGCGGGGTCGCGCCCTGATCGAGTGGTCACTGGCGCCATTTCTGGCGCGGGCAGACATCGCCGGTGTTGTCATTGCGCTGGTCGCTGATGATCCGGATTGGCCGCGCTTCCGACCGGCCGATTCAAGGTTGATTGAAGCGCCGGGTGGGGCCGAGCGCGCCGCATCCGTCGGCAACGCATTGGATGCGCTGGCCGAACGAGGCGCTGGGGACAGCGACTGGGTGCTGGTGCATGACGCAGCACGGCCATGCCTCGATCCGACCGATCTGGACAAGCTGCTGGAGCGAGGGCGCAACAGCCCGGATGGCGCGCTGCTGGCTGCGCCGGTGGACGACACCCTCAAACGCGCCGTCGGCGGGTGCGTGGTCGACACCGTCGAGCGTCGCGACTTGTGGCGAGCGATGACACCACAATTGTTCCGGTTCGGACCGCTGCGCCAGGCCTTGCAGGCCGCGGCGGCCTCGGGGATCGCTATTACCGATGAGGCGAGCGCGATCGAGGAGCAGGGCGGCAGGCCGTTGCTGGTGCAGGGTCGCACGGACAACATCAAAGTCACGCGGATGGCGGATCTGGCGCTGGCAGACGCCGTCCTGGCCGCAAGGGAGCACTGATCATGCGGGTAGGGCACGGCTTTGATGTACATGCATTCGGGCCCGGCGATCATGTGATCCTGGGCGGCGTCAGATTGCCTCATGAGAGGGGGCTGCGCGCACATTCGGATGGTGACGTGGTGGTGCACGCGTTGTGCGATGCGCTGCTCGGTGCTATCGCCGCCGGTGACATCGGCCATCACTTTCCGGAGGACGATGAACGCTGGAAAGGTGCAGACAGTCGGCTGGATACATGGTCGCCAACGTGGATTTGACCGTGGTCGCCGAGCGGCCGCGCCTGGCTCAGCACATTCCGGCGATGGTGGCGAATCTGGCGGCGGATCTGCAGGTCGCGGTCAGCCAGGTCAATCTAAAGGCTACTACCACCGAGGGTCTTGGCGCCATCGGTCGCGGCGAGGGGATCGCGGCTCACGCGGTCGTGCTGCTGTTGGCCCGATGAGTGGCGACGCAGACGTCCCGGCGCGGGCTCTGGCCCATGCCTGGCCGCCCCTGGGGCTTTGCGGGCGCATCCGCACGCGGGCGGAAGACTTCCAGGTGATCGAAGAGCTGGGCTTTGCGCCGGACGGCGAGGGCGAGCATGTCCTGTTGCGGGTGCGCAAGACCGGCTGTAATACACAGTGGGTCGCGCGCAGCCTGGCCCGCGCCAGCGGTGTTGCCGAGCGCGATGTAGGCTATTCCGGACTCAAGGACCGGCACGCGGTCACCGAGCAATGGTTCAGTCTGCCGAGGCGCGCCGCTGAGCCGCTGCGGGCCATCGATCTTTCCGCGAGCGGTATCGAGATACTCGATCTGACACCGCATCGGCGCAAACTCCGCCGCGGCGTTCATCGCCGCAATCGATTCCGTATCGTGATCAAAGAGCTGAGCGGCGCGGACGAAACGGCAGCGATAGATCAGCGTCTGCAGGCGATAGCGAAACAGGGCGTACCCAACTACTTCGGCGCCCAGCGTTTTGGCCGCGACGGTGGCAATCTGGCGCTGGTGAGTCAGCTCGCAGCGGGCCAGCGTCTGCCACGCCAGCAGCGGGGTTTTGCGCTGTCCGCGGGCCGCAGCCAGGTATTCAATGCGCTGTTGTCGGCGCGGGTAGAGGGCGGCAGCTGGTGTCGGCTCCTGCCCGGCGATCTGGCCGTGCTCCAGGGCAGCCGGTCGATGTTCCCGGTGATGGCGGTCGACGCGGTGATCGAGCAGCGGATCGAGGCCCACGATATTCATCCCAGCGGCCCGTTGTGGGGTCGCGGCAACCCTCCGAGCGAAGGTGAGGCGGCCAGACTTGAACGGTCCGTCGCCGATGATTGGCCCGAATGCGTAGCGGTCGTCAGCGCCGCCGGCATGGAGCATGAGCGGCGTGCGCTCCGGCTCACGGTCGAGGATCTGCAATGGGCATTCGAGGGAGGTGCCCTGGTGCTGAGTTTCACCCTGTCCCGCGGCGGTTTCGCCACTGTGGTGCTACGCGAGTTACTGGACTTCAGCGAGTGAAATAGGGATCAGGCCTTGTTGCGTAACAACACATAGACGGCGCCGGTACCACCGTCGACCGCCCGAGCCGAGGCGTAGGCCAGGACCTCATCACGCTGACGCAGCCAGCGTCCGATGCGTTTCTTGATCACCGGCCCGTTGGGCCCGGAACGCAGGCCTTTGCCATGGATCACCCGGACACAGCTCTGGCGTCGGCCGCTGGCTTGCTTGATGAATTCGGCGAGCGCCGCGTGGGCGTCGGCGGCGTTCAGCCCGTGCAGATCGATCTCGCTGCTGACGCTGAAATGGCCTCGCCGCAGGCGCTTGAAGTCTGCGGGCCTGACCATCGGCCGGCGGAACACCAGCTCGTCACCGGTTTCCAGCTCCGCTGGATCGAGCTCACCTTCGAGGCTGTCCCGGAGCACTTCCGCCTCGTCCTCGCGCCGGAAGCGGGCCGACGGCGCCGGCCGCGGCAGATCGTGCACCGCGGTCTCCGTGCGCAGACGCTTGATATCGCCGACGGAGCGGCGGAACAGATCGCTGTCTTGATCATCGACGGGGGGCATATAAGCTGCGCTCCTTACGGTATAGTTAGTGCCAGTTTTTGCCGGTCCTGTCCAGCTTGTGAAAATCCTTTTGAGTAACGATGACGGCTATCGTGCCGAGGGCATCCTCTGTCTGGCCCGGTATCTGCGCGAACTTGGCGACGTGATCACGGTGGCGCCCGAGCTGGACCGCAGCGGGGCGAGCAACTCGCTGACCCTGGATATGCCGCTGCGCGTGACCCAGGTTGAAGACAAGGTCTATTACGTCAACGGCACCCCGACCGATTGCGTGCATCTGGCGGTCACGGGGCTGCTTGACGAGGAACCGGACATGGTGGTCTCGGGCATCAATGACGGCGCTAATCTCGGCGATGACGTGCTTTATTCGGGCACCGTCGCGGCTGCCATGGAGGGTCGTTTTCTTGGCCTGCCCGCGCTTGCCGTGTCGCTGGTCAGCCGCGGCGCGGGGCATTTCGATACCGCTGCCCGGGTCACCCTCGATATCCTGCGACGTATGCAATCAGACCCGTTGCCCCGGGATGCGATCCTCAACGTCAATGTGCCGGACGTGTCGGAGTCGGAGCTGCAAGGCTGGGCGGCCACGCGGCTCGGGCATCGGCACCGGGCCGAGTCGGTCGTGCCGGGCGAGGATCCCCGCGGCCGCAGGATCTACTGGGTTGGCGCGGCCGGACCGGAAGCGGATGCCGGCCCGGGTACCGATTTCCATGCAGTGGCCCAGCGCCAGGTCTCGGTGACGCCGATGCAAGTGGACCTGACTCGTCATGCGGAGCTGTCGGACCTCGAGCGCTGGTTGCCAGGAGGCCGGCCGTGATCTCCAGGCGCGATCGCTCGGGAATCGGCATGACCTCGGCCCGCACCCGGGAACGCCTGGTGCAGCGGCTCAAGTCCGAGGGTATCAAGGATCAGCGTGTGCTCAATCAGATCCGCGACGTGCCGCGACACCTGTTTGTGGACGAAGCGCTCGCCAGCCGCGCCTACGAGGACACTGCGCTGCCGATCGGTCTCGGTCAGACCATCTCCCAGCCTTACGTTGTGGCCCGTATGACCGAAGCGCTGGTGGCACAGCCGTGCCCGTCGCGGGTGCTCGAGATCGGCACCGGTTGCGGCTATCAGACGGCGGTGCTGGCGGGCCTGGTCGGTGAGGTCTACACGGTGGAGCGACTCGGGCCGCTGCAGCGCCGGGCGCGGGCACTGCTGCGTCAGCTGGACATCTACAACGTCAAATTCCGCCACGGAGATGGCTGGGAGGGCTGGAAGAGCAACGCGCCCTATGACGGCATCATCGTCACCGCCGCGCCGCCTGAGCAACCGAGGGCGCTACTCGAGCAACTCGCCGATGGCGGACGCATGATCATCCCGGTGGGTCCACGAGGACGCCAGGAACTGCTGGAGATCCAGCGACATGGCGATGAGTTCGAGGAGCGGGTGCTGGATTACGTGTTGTTTGTGCCGCTGCTGACCGGGCGTCAGTGATGAAGTTGTTCGGCCCCCTCTACGACAAAGTCCTGACCTGGGCCGCGCATCCCAAGGCACCCTGGTATCTGGGCGGACTGAGTTTCGCCGAATCGTCGTTTTTTCCGGTACCGCCCGATGTGATGCTGGCGCCGATGACCCTGGCGCGGCCAGCCAGCGCGTTCCGACTGGCGACCATCACCACACTGACCTCGGTCGCCGGCGGGCTCGCCGGCTATGCGATCGGCCACTTCGCTTTCGATGCGGTAGCGACGTGGATGCAGTCCGCCGGTTACTGGGAGGCCTATATCCGGGTACAGACATGGTTCACCGAATGGGGTTTTTGGGCCATCCTCGCGGCGGGTTTCTCGCCCATCCCGTATAAGGTGTTCACCATCGCTGCGGGCGCGCTGAGCATGTTCCTGGTGCCGTTTGTGCTGGCTTCGGCGATCGGTCGCGGCGCGCGTTTTTTCCTCGTCGCCTATCTGATCCGCTGGGGCGGTGAGCCGATGGAACAGCGTCTGCGCCAGAATGTCGAGATACTCGGATGGATCTTTGTCGCGCTGCTGGTGCTGGCTTACTTCATCCTGCGTCACTGATGCGGTGGCGGCCGTCTTGCGTCTTGCTGTTGAGCGCGCTGCTGTGCGGCGGCTGCGCCAGCCTGGTTAGCTGGAACCCGGATGCCTATACAGTAAAGCGAGGTGATACCCTCTATGCGATCGCCTGGCAGCATGGTCTCGACCCGCAAAAACTTGCGCAATGGAACCAACTGGGCAGCGGAAACCTGATCCACCCGGGCCAGGAAATCCGTCTCAAACCCCCGGACGGCTGGTCAGCCCCGACGGCGCCACGCTCCACCACTTCAAGCAAACGCGTCGGGTCCGCGTCGGGGTCCGGACAAGCCCCGCGTCAGCCGCCCGCCGCACCGGTCAAAGCGCCTGCGGACTGGGTCTGGCCGACAGACGGCCGTCTTAGCTCGCGTTTTGGCAAGGGCGATCTGGGGGGCAAAGGCATCGACATCAGCGGCCGTGCCGGACAGCCCGTGCGGGCCGCTTCCGGAGGCGAGGTGGTCTATAGCGGAAGTGGACTTATAGGCTATGGGCAGCTTATTATCATCAAGCACAACAACGCGTTTCTCAGCGCCTATGGCTACAACCGCAAGCTGTTCGTAACGGAAGGCGATCGGGTAACCGAGGGGCAGGAGATCGCGCAGATGGGCACTGGGCCGGGCAAGAGTCCGTCGGTCCATTTTGAAATCCGGCTGAATGGAAAGCCGGTCGATCCGCTCCGCTATCTCCCGGCACGCTAGCCGGGCAAGAGAGAGGGATCGAGACTTCCGTTTTTCTTTTTACTGGGGTGCCGATGGCCGCGAACAGGGGTCGAACTTCCGCCGGCCGCTCCGGTAAGCGCGCCCCTGACGGACTCGACCAAGGCGCGGAGCCGGTGGCCGGGAAAGGTCTCGACAAGAGCGGGGCCGGCAAACCCAGCGCGGCAAAAAAACCCGCCGCACGCAGACGGCCAAGCAGCCACCCCCAGGAGCTCGACGCTACCCGGCTTTATCTGAGCGAGATCGGTTTCTCACCGCTGCTCACGGCCGAAGAGGAAGTCTATTATTCTCGACGCGCCCTGCGCGGAGACGAATCCGCGCGCAAGCGCATGATCGAGAGCAATTTGCGTCTGGTGGTCAAGATCGCCCGCCGTTATATGAACCGCGGTCTGCCATTGCTGGACCTGATCGAAGAAGGCAATCTGGGGCTGATCCACGCGGTCAAGAAATTCGATCCGGAGAAGGGCTTCCGGTTTTCCACTTATGCAACCTGGTGGATACGCCAGACGATCGAACGCGGGATCATGAATCAGACCCGGACGATCCGCTTGCCGATCCACGTGGTCAAGGAAATAAATACGTATCTGCGCGCGGCGCGACAGCTCACCCAGCAGCTGGATCGCGAGCCTACCGCCGAAGAGATCGGCGAGTTGCTGGACAAACCGACAGCCGACGTCGATCGTATGCTCGGGCTCAGCGACCGCGTCACCGCAACGACCTCAACCATCGCCGGTGAGGGCGAGCGCAATCTCCTCGATGCCGTCGCTGACGAAGATACGCAGGATCCGAGCCAACACTTGCAGATGCGCGACATGCATATGGTGCTGGAGACCTGGCTGGGTTGCCTCTCGGAGAAGCAGCGCGCAGTGGTGGAACGACGTTTCGGTATCCACGGCTTTGAGAAACGCACGCTGGAGCAGGTTGGGGCCGAGATCGGCGTGACCCGGGAACGGGTGCGCCAGATTCAGATGGACGCGCTGGCCCATCTGCGCACCATCATGGTCAGTCACGGCTTGTCCGAAGAAGCATTGTTCGACTAGGGCCTGCGCCGCCGGGCCTGCGGCGTTCGTCGACTTCTCCTGCGCGGTCGCCGCGCGCTGTGCCCGGTTCGTTGCCGCCCGGACGGCGCCTGCCGCCGGGTCATTGCTCGATGATCAGCGCCGCCACCACTGCCCGATCTTCGGCCACCAGGATGTTGTAGGTACGGCACGCGGCGCCGGTGTCCATCACCTCGATACCGACACCGAGCGCGAGCATGCGCGCGTAGATCGCAGGATCCGGAAACACCAGACGGCTGCCGGTGCCCAGCAACAGAATCTCCGGCGCCAGGTTCAGCGCAGGCGTCAGGTCCTCCAGCACGAGTTCCGCAGGTCGTGGTGCCGGCCAGGGCAGCGGCTCCGTGCCTGCCTTGAGTACCACGCTGCGCCGGTACCGTCGTTCACCCACGCGGATTTCCCCCGGGGCCCAGGCGCTGATCAACTGACTCCGGTCAGTCTGGTCGAGACTCAATCGCATTTGCCCTACCATAGCGTTTTTGCCATCGGCCACAAGTGCGGCATCCATGCTGTCAAATCGCTCGAATTCTGCGATCCGTCATCTGCTGGTCGAGGCCGAGGGCGGAGCACAAGCCATGCAGGCCTGGATACGCGCGCATCCGGATGCAGCGCTGTCTCGTTTCTGCAATCGAGGACGGTGGGACAGCATGACGCTGCGTGGTCGGGAGGCGATCGGCGGGTTTTTTCTGACCGGTGATGCTGAAGCCGTGCGTCTGTGGCCGCCAGGTCCGGCGGGATACGGGCTGGAGTTCGACGCGCATCCGGCAGCCGTGATGCGGGCCGATCCGGTCAATCTGAGCCCGAGTGCCGACAAACTGATCCTCAACCAGATCCGCTTCCCCGATCTGATGCCCGAGGATGCAGCCGCCCTGGTGGAGACCATCGATCAGTCTGTGGCGACCACCGGTGCCGGCTTGCATCGTGGTGGGTCGGGTCACTGGTATCTGACCCTTGGCGAAGCGCCTGACAGCCGGTGGTGGTCGCCGGCCGAGGTCGAGGGCCGGCACGTGCTCGAGTTCATGCCACGCGGACCGGGTTGTGCCCGGCTCAATGCCCTGATCACTGAGATCCAGATGTTGCTCCATGACCATCCGATCAACCAGCGTCGCGCCGAGGAGGGCTTGCTGGCGATCAATAGCGTGTGGCCCTGGGGCTGGAGCAGCCCGCCCGTCATGAGCACATCGCCAGACTTGCAAGCGCGGTTGTTGTCGACGGATGTCTATACCCAGGGTCTCGAACAACTGGCGACGGCCCCGGCGGCAGCGGACGCAGATGAGCTCGCGGTAGTGGCATCGATGCCGGGTGAAGACTCAGGCGATTTTTTTGCACGGCTGGAACGCGAATGGGCAGCGTCGTTGTTCGAAGACCTGCGGCGGGGACGCATCAGCGGCGCCACAATCGCTGTCACCGATGGAGACTGTGTCACGATCTCTCGTCTCGACCTGCTGAAATTCTGGCGGCGGGGTGCACGGTCATGAACCCGCCGCGGATACGGCAACGGCCGCTGTTGACCGATCCCGCGGCTCTCGCGTCATTGCCGCCATTGCTGGCGCGGCTCTATGCCGCCAGGGGCGTTCGCGCCACCGGGGAGGTCGGCTTGCCGCTGCGTGATCTGCTGCCGGTAGGATCGCTTGCCGGCAGCGCTGCCGCGGTGGACCTGCTGCTGGCGCACCGCGAGTCGGCCAGCCATGTCGTGGTCGTCGGAGATTTCGATGCGGACGGCGCCACCAGTTCAGCCCTCGTCGTCCGCGCGCTGCGCGAGCTAGGCTTTGCCAGCGTCGATTTTCTTGTCCCCAACCGCTTCGAGTTCGGCTACGGTCTGAGCCCGCCGCTGGTGGAGGTGGCGGCCGTCAGCGGCCCGGATCTGCTGATCACGGTGGACAACGGGATCTCGAGCGTTGCTGGCGTGGCCGCGGCGCAGGCGTCGGGGATCGACGTGCTGGTGACGGATCATCATCTGCCGCCGATGGTGCTGCCGGACGCCAATGCCATCGTCAATCCCAATCTGGCGGACGAACCGTTTGCCAGCAAGAATCTCGCCGGGGTGGGGGTCGCGTTCTATCT
>CAMYOC010000050.1:0-61011 GCA_947259915.1 uncultured Gammaproteobacteria bacterium | reverse complement strand
TGATCGAATTGGAGGATGCGGCGGGCGCTCGCAGTCTGGTGGCAGGGCTGCTCGATCTGGTGGCTCTGGGCACCGTTGCGGATGTCGTGCCGTTTGACCGCAACAATCGGATTCTGGTGGAGCACGGCCTGCGTCGGATCCGCAGCGGGCGCGGCAACCCGGGCATCCGCGCGCTGCTGGAGGCGGGCAGCCGTGATCCTGCGTCAGCCGTCGCCTCCGATCTCGCGTTCGCCGCAGGGCCGCGCCTCAATGCGGCCGGACGACTGGATGACATGGGGCTCGGCATCCGCTGCCTGTTGAGCGATTCCGATCAGCAGGCGCGGGATCTTGCCGCGATTCTCGATGAGCTCAATCGGGAGCGCCGTGTGATCGAGAGCGAGATGCAGCAGCAGGCGCTGGATGCGGTTGCGGATATCGTCATCGAGGGCCAGGCACCGGTGGCTTTGAGTCTGTTCGACGAAACCTGGCATCAGGGTGTCGTCGGGCTGGTGGCAGGGCGCATCAAGGAGCGCTATCACCGGCCTGTCGTCGCGTTCGCCCGTGAGTCCGAGGGCCGCATCAAAGGATCGGCCCGATCGATCCCCGGGCTGCATATCCGAGACGTGTTGGCGGAGGTGGACAGCACGCATCCTGGTCTTATCGAGCGCTTCGGTGGTCACGCCATGGCGGCCGGGCTGACCCTGGAGCGGGGCGCGCTGGCGGCCTTCGGCGATGCTTTCGTCGCGGTGGCGGCGCGCCATCTGTCGGCTTCTGATCTTGAACAGGAGATCCTCTCTGACGGCTGTCTCGAGGATTGCGAATTCAGCCTGGAGACGGCCGAGCTGTTGCGGTCCGCCGGGCCCTGGGGGCAGGGCTTTCCGGAACCCCTGTTCGACAACGTATTCGAGGTGTCGTCACCGCGGGTGCTGAAAGAATTTCATCTGAAGATGCGGGTGCAGCTGCCGGGCGGAAATCACGCGATCGATGCGCTGGCATTCAATCAGGCCGACCAGGTGCCGGACCCGCTACCGGACCGGCTCCGTCTGGTCTACCGTCTCGACGTAAACGAATTCCGCGGCCGGCGCAGCCCGCAACTAGTGGTGGAACATATCGCTGCCGGCTGAGCGGTCCCGGCGCGGCGGCGGCATGATAAGATTCAGGGCTTTGGTCGGGCACCGGGACACCGCAAATATGGAACTCAGTCAGCTGCGTCATCTGCTCAAGGATCTGCGCACGAGGATCGACGACCTCAGGGGGTATCTTTGACTACGCTTCCAAAAAAGAACAGCTAGAAGAGACCCAGCGCGAGCTGGAGGATCCGGACGTCTGGAGCCGGCCGGAGCACGCACAAGAACTGAGCCGGCGCAAGGCCCGGCTGTCTGCTGTGGTCGACTCGCTCGATCGTTTGCACACCGGGATTGCCGAGAACGCGGAACTGCTGGATATGGCCGCGGACGAGGACGACGAAGAAACGCTCGGCGCCATCGAACTCGAGGTGACGGGTCTCCGGCAAGAGGTCGAACGGCTCGAGTTTCGGCGCATGTTCTCCGGCGAGATGGATGCATCCAACGCTTTTGTGGACATCCAGGCCGGATCCGGCGGCACCGAGGCGCAGGACTGGGCCGAGATGCTGTTGCGCATGTATCTGCGCTGGGCAGAAGCGCATGATTTCGCCACCGAGATTATCGAGATCTCGGCCGGCGAAGTGGCCGGGATCAAGAGCGCGACCGTCAGCGTTACCGGCGAATATGCTTATGGCTGGCTGCGTACCGAGACCGGGGTCCATCGTCTGGTGCGCAAGTCACCGTTCGACTCGGGCAATCGACGACACACGTCTTTTGCCGCGCTCTTTGTCTCGCCAGAGATCGAAGACGACGTCGACATCGAGATCAATCCGGCGGATCTGCGCATCGATGTCTATCGGGCTAGCGGCGCCGGTGGTCAGCATGTCAATCGGACCGAGTCCGCGGTGCGCATTACGCACGAACCCAGCGGTATCGTGGTCCAGTGCCAGAATGACCGCTCGCAACACAAGAACAAGGCCACCGCGATGAAACAGCTGCGCGCCAAGCTCTACGAGATGGAGATGCAAAAACGGCGCAGCGAGGCGCAGGCGGTGGAGGACACCAAGGCCGACATCGGCTGGGGTAGCCAGATCCGCTCCTATGTGCTGGACCAGTCGCGGATCAAGGACCTGCGCACCTCGGTGGAGGTGGGTAACACGCAGGCCGTTCTGGACGGCGGCCTGGACGTTTTTATAGAGGCGAGTCTCAAACAGGGCCTTTAGCCGCGCTTGGGCAGCCGCCGAGGACAACAGATGCAGGATCATGACGAGAATCGACTGATCGCGGAACGGCGACGCAAGCTGTCCGAATTGCGCGAGCAGGGGCAGGCTTTCCCCAACGACTTCCGCAAGAATGCGGAGGCGGCGGATCTGCACGGCACCTACGACGAGTGGGATAACGAGAAGCTGGAGCAGGCGGCGATCCGGGTGGCCGTCGGTGGACGCATGCTGGCCAAGCGGGTGATGGGCAAGGCCAGCTTCGCGCGGCTGCGGGACGTCAGCGGCGACATCCAGTTGTTCCTGGCTCGTGATGATCTGCCGACCGGCGTGTATCAGGAATTCAAGGGCTGGGATCTCGGCGACATCCTCGGTGCCGAGGGTACCCTGTTCAAGACCCGTACCGGCGAGCTGTCGGTGCGCGTCGAGCGTCTGTTGCTGTTGACCAAGTCGCTGCGGCCGCTGCCGGAAAAATTCCACGGTCTGACCGATCAGGAGACGCGCTATCGACAGCGTTACGTAGACCTGATCATGAACCTGGACACGCGTCGGGTGTTCCGGGTGCGTAGCGAGATGATCAGCTTTATGCGCGAGTACCTGGATGCGCGGCGGTTTTTGGAAGTCGAGACGCCGATGATGCAGGTCATCCCGGGTGGCGCCAACGCGCGGCCGTTCGTGACCCACCATAACGCGCTGGGTCTTGACATGTATCTGCGCGTGGCTCCGGAGTTATATCTGAAGCGGCTGGTGGTCGGCGGTATGGAGCGCGTCTACGAGATCAACCGCAGTTTCCGCAACGAGGGGTTATCCACGCGTCATAACCCCGAGTTCACCATGCTGGAGATCTACTGGGCATTCGCCGATTGTGACGACATGATGGACCTGACCGAGAGTCTGCTGCGCACGATGGGCCAGTGTGTGCTCGGCAATACCCGTGTCGTCTATCAGGATCAGACCTTCGATTTTGAACCCGCATTCCCGCGTCTGCCGCTGAACGAGTCGTTGCTGAAATTCAACCCGGATCTGGAAGCGAGCCGGCTGCGCGAGATCGACTATCTGCGTAAGGTATTGAACGCCGGCGGCTACGAGGTCGACAGCAACGCTGGCGCCGGAAAATTGCAGACCGATCTGTTCGATCACACGGTGGAGAGCCAGCTGATCCAGCCGACGTTTATCACCGCCTATCCGGCCGAAGTCTCGCCGCTGGCGCGCCTGAATGACGACGATCCGTTTGTCACCGATCGCTTCGAACTGTTTATCGGTGGCCGCGAGATCGCCAACGGGTTCTCGGAGCTCAATGACGCCGAAGAACAGGCGCAGCGCTTCCGTGCCCAGGCCGAGCGCAAGAGTCAGGGCGACGAGGAAGCGATGTTCTTCGACGCTGACTACGTGCGCGCGCTCGAGTACGGGCTGCCGCCCACGGGCGGACTCGGTGTTGGCATCGATCGGCTGGTGATGCTGTTTACGGATTCGCCTTCGATCCGCGACGTGCTGTTCTTCCCGCACCTGCGTCCGGAGCAGGGCACAGACGACCCGGCTGACTAGCCGGCCGTGATCGGGGCCGGGACGGTATAGGGCAGAGCGGCGGGCTCCAGTACCGGTCCGTTCTCGCTCAGGCCCGGATTCACCGCGTCGGCGGGGAGGGTGGCCAGCAGGAGAGACGTTCCGGGAGCCGTGGCGACCGAGCGGACGACGCTGCCCACCTGTCGCCCGCCGGCCCAGACCGGATCGCCAGGCGCCGCGTCGACGGCGCTGCGGAACAGCCCCATCCGCCGCTTGATACGGCCGAGATGGTGGCTCCTGGCTATGATCTCCTGACCGACATAGCAGCCCTTGGTAAAACTGATGCCGCCGACAAGATCGAGGTTGATCATCTGCGCCACGAACCGTTCGCGGGTGGCTGCAAAGACCTCCGGGATACCGGCTTCAATCTCCAGCTGCTCCCATCGTTTACGCGAAACTTCCGGGCAACCCGCGAGCGGCGGTGCCTTGCGCGTCGGATCCAGGTCGATAACCAGATGCAGTGACGGCTTCCCCGGCAGCGCGAGGATGGCGAGGTCGGCCCCCGTCGGCGCCGGTTCGCCTCCCGTCACCAGACCATAAATCCGGTTCGACGTCTGCACGATGCGCGCGCGAGCGCGGAGCACAAAACGGCTCAGGTGAGCAGCAACAGATTCCGCCAGGGCCGTCGGCAGCACCAGAAAAGTTGCCTCATCGGTCCTCAGCAGGCGGATCATTGCCATCACTCGTCCCTTGGCCGTGTTGAGGCTCGTCAGTTGGCCGGCGTTCGCCCCGATCGCGTTCACATCGTTCGAAAGCTGGCCCTGGAGAAACGACGTGGCGTCCTCTCCCGAGACAGTGAGGCAGGCATAATCCGTCAGATGGATCAAATGTGGCATGGCTTCTGTGGTCTGCTTGTCGGATGCCATTGGGCGGCCTATTGTAGCCGTCTGGCTTGCCAAGTCAGCTGCCCGCGACGACGTGAGCCGTGATCAGCAAGAAACTCTGGTGGAGTCTCATCCCCGCGTCTGGCAAAATTGGTGCTATGCAGCCAGGAACAGAAAAAACGGCCGGCGACAGCACTCCCGCGGAATCCACGGACGAGGACTCGAGCCCCACCCCTGGCGCTGAGACCCGTCCGACAGAGAATCCGCGGGCCCGCGAGATCGGCGGACGCGGAGGTCCCGATCCGACGCGTTACGGTGACTGGGAGAAGAACGGCCGCTGCATCGACTTCTGAGATCCCGTGAACCGCTTCCCGTGTCGGGATATCGCGGGATCCAGCCACGTAAGTTTTTGGAGGATTCTGCCCATGGCAGCAGGCAACCGGCCACTGTCTCCCCATCTTCAGGTCTATCGGCCACAGATCTCATCCGTGCTCTCCATCATGCACCGGATCAGTGGCGTGTTTCTCGCTTTGGGTATCTTCGTACTCGCATACTGGCTGAACGCTCTTGCCGGGGGTGCCGCCGCTTACGCTGATGCGGTGGGATTACTGGGCTCGGGTCCCGGCAAGCTGGCGCTGTTTTTTTGGCTGCTCGCGTTCTGCTTTCACTTCCTCAACGGCATCCGTCATCTGGCCTGGGATGCAGGGATGGGCTTCGAGATCGAGCAGGTCATCCGCAGCGGCTGGCTGGTGCTGATCGGTGCGGCCGTGCTGGCCGGCTTGTTGTGGGCAGGACTTATCGCGGGAGCGGGGGCATGAGCTTGCGCAGCCCTCTGGCCAGGGCCCTGGGCCTCGGCGCTGCTGGTGATGGACCGGCCCACTGGTGGTCGCAACGGGTCAGCGCGGTGGCGATGGTGGTCCTTACCAGCTGGTTCTTGTTGTCGGCGGTGAACCTGGAATTGGGCAACCCGGGCGTTGTCGCCCAATGGCTGGCCGCGCCGCTCAATACGGTGCTGATGATCCTGCTGACCGGCACGCTGTCCTATCATTCTGCGATCGGGGTACAGGTAGTGCTCGAGGACTACTTGGGCGGCTGGGTCCGCGTGACCGGTCTGCTGGTCTCGCAATTCCTCCACATCCTGCTCGCCGCCGTGGCTATCGTCGCCATCCTGCGGATCGCTTTTGGAGTCCGATAAATGAGTTCCGCCTACAAGATCATCGATCACACCTACGACGTTATCGTGGTCGGCGCCGGCGGTTCCGGGCTGCGCGCCACCATGGGTATGGCCGAGGCCGGCTTGCACACGGCGTGTATTACCAAGGTGTTCCCGACCCGCAGCCATACGGTCGCGGCCCAGGGCGGCATCAGCGCAGCGCTGGGCAATATGGGCGAGGACGACTGGCGCTGGCATATGTACGACACCATCAAGGGGTCGGACTGGCTCGGCGATCAGGACGCCATCGAATACATGTGCAAGGAGGCCCCGGACGCGGTTATCGAACTCGAGCATTATGGTGTGCCGTTTTCGCGTACCGAGGAAGGCCGGATCTATCAGCGGCCGTTTGGCGGCATGACCACCCACTTTGGCAAGGGCACGGCGCAGCGGACCTGCGCCGCCGCCGACCGTACCGGCCACGCCATGCTGCACACGCTGTATCAGCAGTCGTTGAAGAATAACGCCGAGTTCTTTGTCGAGTATTTCGCGCTCGATCTGATCATGGATGACGACGGCGCCTGCCGCGGCATCATGGCCTGGAATCTGGAGACCGGCGAGCTGCATCGATTCCGCGCCCATATGACCATCCTTGCTACCGGGGGTTATGGCCGGGCCTATTTCTCCTGTACCTCGGCGCATACCTGTACCGGTGACGGCAACGCGATGGCGCTGCGGGCCGGGCTGGCGCTGCAGGATATGGAGTTTGTCCAATTCCACCCGACCGGGATCTACGGCGCCGGCTGTCTGATCACCGAGGGCGTCCGTGGTGAGGGCGGCTATCTGACCAATTCCGAGGGCGAGCGTTTTATGGAGCGTTACGCTCCGAATGCCAAGGATCTGGCCTCGCGCGACGTGGTCAGCCGCTCCATGACCATCGAGATCCGCGAGGGCCGGGGCGTCGGTGAACACCGGGATCACATCCATCTGCATCTGCAGCACCTCGGGCCTGAAGTGATCAACGAGCGGCTGCCCGGTATCGCGGAGACGACACAGATTTTTGCCGGCGTCGATGTGACCAAGGCACCGATCCCGGTTTTGCCCACCGTGCACTACAACATGGGCGGTGTCCCGGCCAACTACCACGGCGAGGTCGTCACGCTGAGGGACGGCAATGCAGAGGCTGTGGTTCCGGGTCTGATGGCGGTGGGCGAGGCCGCCTGTGTCTCGGTCCACGGTGCCAACCGTCTCGGCTCGAATTCACTGCTGGACCTGGTGGTGTTCGGTCGTGCGGCGGCCAAACGCTGCGCCGAGTTGATCAAACCCGGCGCGAAACACGCGCCGCTGCCGGCCGCTGCCGGACAGGCCACCATCGAGCGGCTGGACGCGACGCGGCATGCGGACGGCGGCACGCCAACCGCGGAGATCCGGCTGCAGATGCAGCGCGCGATGCAGGACCACGCGGCGGTGTTCCGCACCGGGGAGGTGCTCCATGAGGGCATTCTCAAGCTGCGCGAGATCCATGGTGGCCTTGCGGACCTGAAGGTCAGTGATCGCTCCATGGTGTTCAATACGGATCTGGCCGAGAGTCTCGAACTGCAGAATCTGATGGGTCAGGCGCTGGCGACGATCTGTTCAGCGGAGAACCGCAAGGAATCGCGTGGCGCGCATGCCCGCGAGGATTATCCGGAGCGGGATGACGCAGGCTGGATGAAACATACTCTGGCCTGGGTCGAAGATGGGGATCTGCGTCTGGATTATCGGCCGGTGCATCTGAACACGCTTACCGACGAGGTCGAAGTCGTTCCGCCCAAGGCCCGGGTCTACTGATCAGGCAAGACGCCAACCGCAACACGCGTTGAGAGGATATCGTGCATGGCTGAGTTCCGACTGCCGGCGAATTCGAGGATAGGAAAGGGGCGCGAGTTCCGCGCGGATACCGCGGCCAAGCGCATCAAGCGCTTTGTCGTCTACCGCTACGACCCGGACGGCGGAGAGAATCCGCGTATGGACACGTATGAAGTGGACATGGAGCGCTGCGGTCCGATGGTGCTCGACGCGCTGATCAAGATAAAGAACGAGATCGATCCAACCCTGACTTTTCGCCGCTCCTGTCGGGAGGGGATCTGCGGGTCGTGCGCGATGAATATCGATGGCACCAATACGCTGGCATGCATCAAGTCGACGGAGGAGGTGAGCGGCGAGGTGAAAGTCTACCCGCTGCCGCATCTGCCGGTGGTCAAGGATCTGGTCCCGGACCTGACCAACTTCTATGCGCAATACGCGTCGATTAAGCCCTGGCTGCAGAGCCAGACGCCGCCACCGCCGGACCGGGAGCGTCTGCAGACCAAAGAAGATCAGGAGAAGATCAACGAGCCCTCGGCCTGCATTCTCTGCGCCTGCTGCTCGACCAGCTGTCCGAGTTACTGGTGGAACGGCGACCGCTATCTCGGCCCCGCCGCGTTGCTCGCCGCCTACCGCTGGATCGTCGACAGTCGCGATGAGGCCACCGGCGAGCGGCTGGATCATCTCGAGGACCCGTTCCGGCTCTACCGCTGCCATACGATCATGAACTGCACCCGCACCTGTCCCAAGGGACTGAATCCGGCCAAGGCCATATCCGAGACCAAGCAACTGCTGGCCAAGCGGCGCCATTGAAACGCCGACTTTGAGGCCGTGTTGGCTGGAAACAGGGACTCCCGGCGCCCGGCCGGGGTCACTATCATCACCACCACATCGGAGCTGTCGCTGTGAGTGAGCTCTCGCGTCTCAGATGGCGCTGCCGCCGTGGCATGCGGGAGCTCGATGCGGTCATGGTCTATTACCTGGATCATCGTTACGGCGAAGCCAGCGCGGAGGATCAGGCAGCCTTCCGCCAGCTGATCGAATGCCAGGACCCGGAGATCCTGGACTTCCTGACCGGTCGCGCGCTGCCACGGGGAGAGGCGCTGCAACGTGTCGTCGAGGTCATTCGAACAGGATATCGTCCTTGATCTGGAATCCCGTCTGCCCGAGCGAATGGCGCGATGGATCATCGTTGTCGGATTGCTCAATGCTCTTTTGTCCAATATCGATCCGGGACTCAAACTCGGGCTGGCGGCGGCTTGCCTGGTCGCCTGGTTGCGGACGGGTTCCCGCTGGATCCCGCGGACCCGCCGTGCCACCTGGTCGGTGCGGGCAGGTTGGCGCCTGTGGCAGGGGCCCGATTTTTGCGAGACGGTCGCGCTGGAGGCCTGGCGCTCGCTGCCGGCTCTGGGCCTGGTCCTCACATGGCGCCGCATAGACGGAGGACGGGAGCGTGGGATGATTATCCCGTGCCTGGCGGGCGCCGCGGACTGCCGGCGATTGCGCGTGCGGCTGCGTTTGGATCCGGAGTCCGTGCATGGCTGATCCGCGGGTCGGCTGCTAGAATCCCGCCGATCCCGGTATCAGCTGCCGCCAGACGGCGGATTGGACCGAACTTTCCATGCGCCAATGGGTCTATCTCAGTGGCGAACGGCATGCCGTATTGCCAAGGGGTTTGCCCGTATGGGCAAAATTAACAGCGACCAGGCACTGGTCGAGCGGGTCCAGGCAGGCGACCGATCGGCTTTCGACGTCCTGGTTACTCGCTACCAGCACAAGGTGGTGAAGCTGGTGATGCGGTTCGTCCGGGATCAGTCGGAGGCGCAAGACGTGACCCAGGAGGCGTTTCTCAAGGCCTATCGGGCTCTGCCCCGATTCCGCGGTGACAGCGCCTTTTATACCTGGCTGTACCGGATCACTATCAATACCGCCAAGAACCATCTGGTCGCCGCTCGGCGGCGGCCGCTGGATTACAATCTGGACTTGCAGGATTCGGATCAATACGAGCTCCACGGACGCCTCAAAGACATCGATACGCCGGAGCGTGTGCTGATGTCGGAAGAGATTCGGGAAGCGGTCAACCAGGCGATCGAGGCGCTGCCCGAGGACCTGAGGACCGCGATCATGCTGCGAGAGCTCGAGGGCATGACATACGAAGAGATCGCGACCACGATGGAGTGCCCGGTGGGCACGGTGCGTTCGCGGATCTTCAGAGCACGGGACGCAATCGACAAGCGGGTAAGGCCGCTGGTGGACAGGGATCAAGCATGAGCAGAATTATCGAAGAGCAATTGTCGGTGTGGCTGGACGACGAGCTGGAGGAGCGCGAGAGTGACATGCTCATGCGACGGCTGACGTCGAATGCAGAGCTGCGACAGACAGCCACACGCTACTTTCTGATCGGCGATGCATTGCGCGGCGAACTCGCCACCGAGCGCGCTCTCGAAGTCAGCATGCGGGTCAGCCGGAGCCTGGATGGCGCATCGATCCCGAAGACCGCTGCGCCAGTCGTGGCGCTCTCGGGCTGGCGCAAGCCGCTGGCAGGCGCCGCGGTGGCTGCCACCGTGGCCGTAGTCGCCATCGTGGGTCTTCGCTCCAACGGGCTGGAGCCATCCGCCGAGATGCCGGTGGCGGCCGAGACTTCGCCGGTGCCTGCCTACACCGTGCCGGTCGACTTGTCGCGGCGGGCCGGAGCGCCGGATCGGCTCAGCAGCTACTACCTCAATCACAGCGAGTACGCCACCATGCTCGGTGGCCAGGGCTCGTTGGTGAGGATGATCCGTGCCCCGGCTGACCAATCGGAGGCGGCTGAGCCGGATGCCGAAAGCGAAGTCGTGGAGCGTGACGAAAACAAGCGATGAGCCGCGCCCGATCTTTATCGATTTTGACCTGCCTGCTGCTGGCGGGTACGGCAGGGGCGACCGACGAGCAGGCCCGGGCGCTTTTGCAGCGCATGGATCAAGCTGTAGAGGCGCTCAATTACGAGGGCACGTTTGTGCACATCGTCGATGGCCAGGTCGAGACCATGCATGTGGTCCATCGGGTCGAGGACGGCAAGGTCACCGAGCGGCTGGTCACGCTCGACGGCCCGAGCCGCGAGATCATCCGCGACGATCAGGAAGTCACCTGTATTTTCGCCGACCAGAAATCGGTGATGGTCGAGCGGCGCAAGGGTGACAGCCCGCTGCGCGCGGCCCTGCCGCGGTATTCGGAGCAACTCGATGCCTACTACGAGTTCGTGCGTCTGCGCGATGGCATGCGTCTGGGGCGCAATGCGGTGAGCTTCGAAATTCGTCCGCGCGATAAATACCGTTACGGCTTTCGCCTGTGGATGGACGAAAGCACCGGCATGTTGCTCAAAGCCCAGCTCATCGACATCTATCGCAATGTCGCAGAGCAGCTGATGTTCGTCAGCATCCGGCTCCCCGAGACCATCGCCGCCGACAGGGTCGAGCCGACGATCGAGACCGGGGATTTCACCTGGTATGTGACACAGGACGCGGCTGCGGCAACGGCCCGGGCCTCGGCTTCGGCAGGAGGGTGGCGCGCCACATCCCTTCCGCCCGGCTTCAAGCTGACTACCAGCAACGTCGAGATGATGGCCGGCTCGGAGCATCCTACCGAGCATCTGGTCTACAGCGACGGGATCGCGTCTGTATCCGTGTTTATCGAAGAGCCTGAACGCAGCTCGGATCAGTTACAAGGCGCCACTCGCATTGGCGCCGCCAGCGCTTTTTCGACCATGGTCGGCGGGTTCCAGGTGACCGCCATGGGTGAAGTGCCGCCGATCACCGTGGAAATGATCGCCGGATCCATCTCCGGTGGCGAGACGGCAGCTCGGTGATTATCGAGACGGCCCGTGTACTGCGCGTCGCGCAGGGTGTCGCCTGGGTCAGCTGCGACAGCCACGCCGGTTGTCAGCGCTGTGCCGAAGGGCGCGGCTGCGGGGGTGGGGTGCTGGGACGGTTGCTGGGTGAGCGCCTGCGAGAGGTGCGGGTGGACACGGCCGGGCATGCGCTCAAGACCGGTGATCGAATCAGGATCGGACTCTCGGAAACCGCGCTGTTGCAGTCTTCATTGATGATGTACCTGGTGCCCCTGCTGACCATGCTGGTCGCGGCCATCGCTGCCCGGCTGTTGGCCCCGGTAGCCTGGAGCGAGGCGGCGAGCGTGGTCGCGGCAGTCCCGGGCCTGCTGGCGGGTCTTGTCATGGCGCGAAATTTCGGCCGACGGCGGCACGGACGTGCGGCATTCAGTCCCCAGGTCGTGGGCATGGCTGAGCCTGCAAGCGGCTCGGGCCGGCGTGAGCTGCCGATTGTGGCCCGGGCGAGCCGGGCCAGATGAGCGCGCCCCGTTTTACCGTCTACAGCCGTCCTCAGTGCCATCTTTGCACTGAGATGCTGGCCGAACTGAGGCCGCTGCTGGCCGGGCGCGACACTGAGCTGGAGATCGTGGATGTCGACCAGGAAGAGGCGCTGCGTCTCCGTTATGGAGATAAGGTGCCGGTGCTGGTGGCGGACGGTGAGGAAGTCTGCCATTTCCGCCTGCTTCCGGATCGGGTCAGGCAGCTGCTCGATCAGGCCTGAGGCCCATGCGCGCCACTGGTTCGGCCCCCGAGCGTATATAATTCGCGCCGCGCCCTGATCCGGGGCCCTGCCGACGTGCTCATGTCCATCAAAAATATCCGAAATTTCTCGATCATCGCTCACATCGATCACGGCAAGTCGACCCTGGCCGACCGGTTTATCCAGCGTTGCGGCGGGCTCGCCGACCGCGAAATGGCCGCGCAAGTGCTTGATTCCATGGATCTGGAGCGTGAGCGTGGCATCACCATCAAAGCGCAGAGCGTCGCCCTGCGCTATCAGGCCCGGGACGGCCAGAGCTATCAGCTGAATCTGATCGACACGCCCGGACACGTGGATTTTTCTTACGAGGTATCCCGCTCCCTGGCAGCTTGCGAGGGTGCGCTGCTGGTCGTCGACGCGGCCCAGGGGGTCGAGGCGCAAAGCGTCGCCAATTGCTACACCGCGATCGAGCAGGGTCTCGAAGTGGTGCCGATCATCAACAAGATCGACCTGCCTTCCGCCGACCCGGATGGCGTCTGCCAGGAGATCGAAGAGATCATCGGTATCGACGCCAGCCAGGCTTTGCGCGTCAGCGCTAAGACCGGCCTCGGTGTCGAAGAGGTGCTGGAGGCGGTGGTGCAGCGCATCCCTGCACCCGAGGGTGACGAGCAGGCGCCGCTGCAGGCGCTGATCGTCGACTCCTGGTTCGACAATTATGTCGGCGTGGTCTCACTGATCCGGGTGGTCAACGGCAGTCTGAGCAAGGGCAGCAAGGTCCGGGTCATGTCCACCGGCCGCAGCCATCTTGCCGACCGCGTCGGCGTGTTTACACCGAAGATGACCGATCGTGAATCGCTGGCCGCTGGCGAAGTCGGCTTCTTTATCGCCGGCATCAAGGAGATCGACGGGGCGCCGGTCGGCGACACCCTGACCCTGGACGGGCGGCCCTGCGCCGAGCCCTTGCCCGGTTTCAAACAAGTGCAACCGCGCGTGTTTGCGGGTGTGTTTCCGATCAACTCCGAGGACTACGAGGATTTCCGCGAAGCGCTGCACAAGCTGCGCCTCAACGATGCGGCGCTGCATTTCGAACCGGAGACATCTACCGCACTGGGATTCGGTTTCCGCTGCGGTTTTCTCGGCATGCTGCATCTGGAAATCGTGCAGGAGAGACTGGAGCGTGAATACGATCTGGATCTGATCACCACGGCGCCGACCGTGGTCTACGAGCTCCTGGCCACAGACGGTACGGTCAGTTATATCGACAATCCGTCCAAGCTTCCTGCGACCGGCAGCATCGACGAGATCCGCGAGCCGATTATCGAGGCGAGCATCCTGGTGCCACAGGATCATGTCGGTGCCGTGATCAAGCTGTGTATCGACAAGCGCGGCGTCCAGAAGAAACTACTTTATCTGGGCAACCAGGTGTCGCTGGTCTACGAACTGCCGATGGCCGACGTGGTGATGGACTTTTTCGACCGTCTGAAGTCGGTCAGCCGCGGCTATGCCTCGTTTGACTATCGCTTCGATCGTTATCAGCCAGCGCCGCTGGTCAAGCTGGATATCCTGATCAACGGCGAGCGGGTCGACGCCTTGTCTTTGATCGTCCATCGGGATACCGCACAGCGGCGGGGCAGGGAGCTGGTGGAGCGGATGCGGGAGCTGGTGCCCCGGCAGATGTTCGACGTCGCCATCCAGGCCGCGGTCGGAAGCCAGATCATCTCGCGGCAGACGGTCAAGGCGCTGCGCAAGAATGTCACCGCCAAGTGTTATGGCGGTGACGTTTCGCGCAAACGTAAATTGCTGGAAAAACAGAAGGCAGGCAAGCGCCGCATGAAGCAGGTCGGCTCGGTGGAGATTCCCCAGGAGGCGTTCCTGGCGGTGTTGCAGGTGGAAAAGAAATAACCAATACTCGGCCGCCTTGATGGCGGCAGCGTCGATAAGTAAAGGCCGTCCAGTTACTCAATCCGGACCCACGAATGTCACTGATTATCTTTCTGATTCTGGCCGCCAGCGGCCTCATCTGGGCAGCCGACGCGCTGGTGCTGCGCTATCGTCGGGCCCGCGATGCGGCGGCCGACGCCGCGCCGCCGATATTGTTCCGCGCGGCCCGGGTCGTGTTTTTGCTGGCGGTGTTGCCGGCGGCCTACCTGCTCCGTCAGGATTTCGATTTCGAACTGGCGATGGTCGTTGCCGGCGCATTCACCGGGCTGGTCTGGCTGCTGGACCGCCTGTGGTTCGCGCGGGCGCGCGGCGCGACCGGGTCGCCCGGTTCCGAGCCCACGCTGGTGGAGTACGCGCGCTCGTTTTTTCCGATCATCCTGCTGGTGCTGGTGGTGCGGTCGTTTCTTTTCGAGCCGTTCCGGATCCCGTCGAGTTCCATGTTGCCGACCCTGCGCGTCGGCGACTTTATCTTCGTCAACAAGTACGCCTACGGCCTGCGTCTGCCGGTGACCAAGACCAAGCTGGTCGAACTGGGAGAGCCGCAACGCGGTGACGTGGTCGTGTTCCGGCTACCCTCGGAGCCGAAGACCAATTACATCAAACGGCTGGTCGGGCTCCCCGGCGACGTGATCAACTATCGCAACAAACAGGTTTTTATCAACGGCACACCGGTCGATCTGCGCGTCGAAGGCGATTATCGTGGGCCGGGCGCCAGCGGCGCGCTGCTCGGTCTCGAGACGCTCGCGGAAGTCGAGCATGAAGTGCTTCTGGCCAAGGGCCGTTTCGGCCGTGAGGGTGAGTTTCGCGTCCCGCAGGGGCACTATTTCATGATGGGCGACAACCGCGACAACAGTCGCGATAGCCGTTACGATGGCGTCGGATTCGTGCCCGAATCGAATCTGGTCGGCAAAGCGGTCGCGATCTGGATGAACTGGGACCTGAACAATTCCGGGCCGGATTGGAGCCGCATCGCAAACCGCATCGAGTGAGGGGACAGAGTGATGAAGAGTCCCGCCCAGGAGGAGTTTTCCATGTATCAGAGACAACAAGGCGTCACCGTAATCGGGTTCATTATCCTGGCCGCCTTTATCGGCCTGTTCATCCTGGCCGGGGTCAAACTGGCGCCGGTCTATCTGGAGAGCATGGACGTCAAATCGGCCCTGACCAAAGCCAAGACGGAGCTCGACGGCAACCGGCCCTCGATCGTGGATATCCGCAAGGCGATCGGACGCCGATTCGACGTGGACAGCGTGCGCCGGATTTCGGCCAAGGACCTGAAGATCACCCGCAGCGCCGAGGGCTATCTGGTCGATGCTTCTTACGAGGCGCGGGTGAACTACGTCGCCAATCTGTATCTGCTGCTGGTCTTCGACAATAAGGTCGAGATCGCGCGTTGACGGTCGCGCCACGCTGGTCAGAGCGGGCGCTCGCATATCGTTTCCGGGATCTGTCACTGCTTGAGCAGGCCCTGACTCATCGCAGCGCCGGCGGGCGCAACAATGAACGTCTCGAGTTCCTCGGCGACGCATTGTTGGGCATGGTGGTGGCGCAGGCCCTTTATGATGCGCTGCCCGAGGCCGACGAAGGCTATTTGAGCCGACTACGGGCCCACCTCGTGCGTGGGGAAACCCTCGCTGAGCTCGCCGCCGAACTATCGCTCGGAGAGCGGATCACGCTCGGTCCGGGCGAGTTGAAAAGCGGTGGTCATCGACGCGCATCGATCCTGGCCAACTGCTTCGAGGCGGTACTTGGCGCGGTCTATCTGGATGGCGGTTACCAGGCCGCTCGCGACCTGGTGGTGCGGTTGCTGCGCAGCCGCCTCGATGCGCTGCCGCCTCATGATGAACTCAAGGACCCGAAGACGCGGCTGCAGGAAAGGCTCCAGGCCCGCGGCCGGAGCTTGCCTGCCTATAAGATCGAGGCGGTCTCTGGCGAAGACCACCGACAGCGGTTCACCGCGGCCTGTGCACTCCCGGAACTCGCGCTGCGTACCGCCGGCGAAGGACGCAGCCGCAGACAGGCGGAACAGGCGGCCGCCGCCGCGATGATCGCGTTGCTTGAGACAGAGGATGTCTGAGTTCCGCTGTGGGTTTGTGGCCCTGGTGGGTCGCCCCAACGTGGGTAAATCGACCCTGCTCAATACACTGCTGGGCCACAAAGTGAGCATCGTAACGCCCAAGCCACAGACGACCCGGCACCGCATCCTCGGCATCGACTCCGGGCCGCAGGCGCAGATCATGTTTATCGATACGCCGGGTCTGCACCGGGGTCAAAAGCGAGCGCTGAACCGCGCGATGAATCGGGCGGCCTCGAGTTCGATGACGGATGCGGATATCGTCGTTACGGTATTCGAGGCAATGCAGTGGCGCGACGAGGACCAGGATGTGCTCGATCGTGCTGTTGCCAGTGGGCGGCCCCTGATCGCCGCGGTGAGCAAAGTCGATAAGGTACAGCCGCGGTCTGCGCTGATGCCGTATCTCCAACAGCTCAGCGCACGGGCCGATTTCGCCGAGATCATCCCGATTTCATCGCCGCAAGGCACCAACCTGGAGACGCTGCGCTCCAGCCTCATCGAACGCCTGCCGGAAGGCCCGCCCCTGTTCCCCGAGGAGCAGCTGAGTGATCGCAGCGAACGCTTTCAGGTGGCGGAGATCATCCGCGAGAAGTTCATGCTGCGCTTGCGCGACGAGATACCCTATGGCTTGACTGTCGAGGTCGAGGCGATGGAAAGCACCGGCAGCCTGCGCCGGATCGCCGCCGTGGTCTGGCTCGAGCGGGACAGCCAGAAAGGCATCGTGATCGGTAAGGGCGGCGCTCAGCTAAAAGCGTGCGGAACCGCGGCCCGGCAGGACCTGGAGCGGCACTTCGCCTGCAGCGTCCACCTGGATCTGAGAGTAAAGGTCAAAGAGAATTGGGCAGATCGCGAGCGGGAGCTGCAGGGCTTCGGTTTTGATCAGGAATGAGTGAGCAACGGCGTATCGAGCTGGAGCCCGCCTGGGTGCTCCATCATCGGCCATTCCGCGACAGCAGCGAGATCGTCGAGTTATTCACCCGCGAGTATGGCCGCGTTGCTGCCGTGGCTCGCGGGTCGCGCCGGCCCGGCCGGCGGCGCGAGTCGCTGGAGCCGTTCCGCCCGATGCTGGTGAGCTGCCGCGGCAACGGCGAGCTGCAGACGCTGACCGCCGCCGAGCCACGCGGTCCGTCTTTGCGTACCACCGGGCAGCGGCTGCTGAGCATGTTCTATCTCAACGAACTGCTGTTGCGTCTGTTGCAGAAGCATGACGCGCATCCGGAGACTTTCGCAGATTATGAACGGGCGCTCGCGGAATTGGGCGCCGGCAAGCCGGAGGCAGCGGTGCTCAGGGTATTCGAGAAACGGCTGCTGAATGCGATGGGCTACGGTCTCAATCTGATCGCGGATACGGAGGGTCAGCCGCTGGCTGCCGACGGCATGTATCGATACGTGCCCGAACTGGGGGCGGTGCCGCTGCATGAGGGCGGTGATCAGGGACTCCTGGTGCGGGGCAGCTCGCTGCTGGCACTGGCGGCAGAAGAACTCGACGACGAGCAGACCTTGCGGGAGCTGCGCCACGTGTTGCAACGGACGCTGGATATTTATCTGGGGGGGCGACCGCTAAAAAGCCGTGAGGTGCTGCGGGCCATGCGTGCCGGCGGCCCGGCGGGCGAGATTCTGGCAGAATAAGCCGGGCATCGGGGCATCCGGTCGTTGCGGTAAGCTGATAACGTGAAAAAGAACATCCTGCTTGGCGTCAACATCGACCACGTGGCCACGATCCGGCAAGCCCGGGGGACCCGTTATCCGGATCCCGTCTATGCGGCTCTGATGGCGGAACAGGCTGGCGCGGACAGCATCACCCTGCATCTGCGCGAGGATCGCCGTCATATCCAGGATCGGGACCTGCGTGCCATGCGCGGCGTGTTGCAGACCCGCATGAATCTGGAGATGGCGGTCACCGACGAGATGCTGGAAATTGCCTGCGCCATCCGTCCCCACGACATATGTCTGGTCCCGGAGCGGCGCGAGGAACTGACCACCGAGGGCGGTCTCAACGTGGCCGATCATGAAGACCGGATCAGGGCCGCCTGCCAGACGCTGTCCGGGACCGGGATGCGCGTGTCCCTGTTTATCGATCCGGACGAGATCCAGGTCGAAGCCGCGCGCGCCGTGGGTGCGCCGGTCATCGAGCTGCATACGGGCGCGTTCGCCGATACCGGGGACGAAGACATCCGCCAGCAGGAACTCGAACGGATCCGCGCAGCCGCCGAGCTGGCCGACAGCATCGGGTTGCATGTCAACGCCGGTCATGGGCTGCACTACCATAACGTCCAGCCCATCGCGCGCATCGCCGAGATCCGCGAACTCAATATCGGCCATGCCATCATCGCCCGCTCGATTTTCGATGGCTTGTCGACCGCGGTGATAGAGATGAAGCGGCTGATGGTCGAGGCCCGTCTCAGGTGATATTCGGTATCGGCACCGATGTGGTGCGTCTGGACCGGGTGCAGCGGACCCTGGAACGGTTTGGCGAACATTTCGTGCGGCGTCTGCTGCTGCCGGCCGAGCTCGAGGCCTATCGGCGTCAACGTCGCCCGGCTCGCTTTCTCGCCATGCGCTTTGCTGCCAAGGAGGCGGTGGTCAAGGCTATGGGCACCGGCTTTGCCCACGGCATGTGGATCCGCGATGTTGGCGTGGTGCAAAACAGCTGGGGTAAGCCCGAGATCATCTATTCGGCGCGCGGCGAGGAACGGCGGCGCGAGCTCGGGATCGGCGACGGGCATATCTCGCTGACCGACGAGGCGGGGCTCGTGGTCGCCGTCGCAGTGCTGTTGCAGGACTGGGTACAAGCGCCGTCAGCAGGCGCGGGCTGAACCGATGCATTGCCTTGTTTTCGATATCGAGACGATCCCGGACGTGGAGTTCGGGCGGCGCTATCTGGGTTTGAGTGAGCTCGATGATGCGACGGTGGCCAAAGTCATGTTCGCCCAGCGCCTGGAGAAGACCGGCAACGAGTTCCTGCCACTGCATCAGCATCGGGTGATCGCGGTATCGGTACTGTTGCGTACCCGCGACGAGATGAGACTCTGGAGCCTCGGCGAGCCGGATGCTGACGAAGCCGAGCTGATCCAGCGCTTTTACGATGGCATCGAGCGTTACGCGCCCGATCTGGTTTCCTGGAACGGGTCAGGCTTCGATCTGCCGGTCCTGCATTACCGGGCATTGCGGCATCACATTTCCGCACCGCGCTACTGGGAGACCGGAGACCGGGAACAGTCGTTCCGCTGGAACAACTATCTCAGCCGCTATCACTGGCGGCATACCGACGTGATGGACGTGCTGGCGGGTTTCCAGCCCCGGGCGGCGGCTAGGCTTGATGAGATCGCGGTACTCCTCGGTCTGCCGGGGAAGCTGGGTATGAGCGGGGACCAGGTCTGGCCGAGTTACCTGGAGGGCGGTATCGGCGACATACGCGATTATTGTGAAACCGACGTGCTCAATACCTTCCTCGTCTATCTGCGTTTCGAGCTGATGCGCGGGCGGCTCGACCGCTCCGAGCATGAAGCGGAACTCGAGCGCATCCGCAAGCTGCTCGAAGAGGATGGCCGCGCACATCTGCAGGCGTTTTTGTCCGCCTGGGATGCGGGTGCATGAGAGCCGCCGGTCAGCGCGAGTCGCAGCGGATGACCATCGTCGATCTGACTCAGGATGGGCGTGGCGTCGCCCGCACCGAGGGCAAGATCATGTTCGTGGAAGACGCGCTGCCCGGCGAGACCGTGGATGTGATCTGTCTGAAACGGCGGCGCAATCACGATGAGGGCAGAGCGGTCGCGCTGATCGAGGCGGCAGCTGATCGGGTCGAGCCGCTGTGCCCGCATTTCGGTGTTTGTGGCGGATGCAGCCTGCAGCATCTGTCGGGGCCGGGACAGCGGGCAGCGAAACAAAAGGTGCTGCTGGATAATCTGCAGCGGATTGGCCAGGTCGAGCCCGCGACGATGTTCCCACCCGTGACCGGCCCGGATGCCGGGTATCGCCGGCGGGCGCGTCTCGGCGTCAGGTATGTGGACAAAAAGGGGCGCGTGCTGGTCGGGTTCCGTGAACGGGCAAAATCCTATGTGGCCGATCTTGATGCCTGCCCGGTGCTGGCGCCACCGGCCGATCAGCTGATCCACCCGCTGGCCGAACTCATTGGATCCCTGAGCATCCGGCGCCGGCTGGCCCAGGTCGAGGTCTCGGTGGCCGAGAACCGCGCCGCGCTTGTGCTCCGCGTGCTGGATCCGCCGACCGTTCAGGATCTGGAGCGACTGGAAGCATTCGAACGGGTCCACAATGTGGATCTGTATCTGCAGCCAAAGGGACCCGACACGGTGCGTCCGCTTGGAGGGTCGGCAACGTCGCTGCGCTTCAGCCTGCCGGAGTTCGACCTCGAATATGAGTTCCTGCCGACGGACTTTATCCAGGTCAATGGCGCACTCAACCGCAAGATGGTCAGCAGGGCGATGGAACTGCTGGCACCCGAGCCGGGTCAGCGCATCCTCGATCTGTTCTGTGGCCTCGGCAATTTCACCTTGCCCATCGCGCGTCTCGGCGCCGCCGCTGTCGGCATAGAGGGCGATGCGGCACTGATCGACCGCGCCCGCGCCAACGCCGAACGCAATGGACTGTCCGCGCAGGCGCAATTCCATCCGGCCAATCTGTTCGAGGATTGCTCGGATTTGCCTTGGCTGCGGGAGCCTGCCGACGCGGTTTTCCTCGATCCACCCCGCGCCGGGGCTCAGGAGATCCTGCCGGCCGTTGCCCAGACCGGGGCGCGGCGTCTGGTTTATGTGTCCTGCCACCCGGGTACGCTGGCGCGGGACGCCGGGATACTGGTGAGCCAGCACGGATTCCGTCTGCGCGGTGCTGGCATTATGGATATGTTTCCGCACACGGCTCACGTGGAGTCCATCGCGTTGTTCGAGCGGGATTGATCTGATGGGCATAGAGATCGAACGCAAATTCTTGTTGGCCTCCGATGACTGGCGTGGCGCGGTGACGCGCGTTCAGCCTATGGTCCAGGGTTACCTGGCCGAGAGTCCTGTCTGTTCGATACGGGTGCGAATAGCCGGCGAGGACGCCAGCCTCAATCTAAAAGGCATCACCATCGGCGCCAGCCGCAGCGAGTTCGAGTATCCGCTGCCCCTCGCGGACGCGCGCGTTATGCTGGAGCAGTATTGCGCGGGGCGGACAGTAGAGAAGCTGCGTCATCATCTGGACCATAGTGGCCAGCACTGGGAGGTCGATGAATTCCTCGGCGCCAATGCCGGGCTGCTGGTCGCAGAGATCGAGCTCGAATCCGAGGACCAGGCTTTCCCGCATCCGCCCTGGCTCGGCGCCGAGGTCACCGGCGATGCGCGCTACTACAATCTGATGCTGGCCGATCGACCGTACGCGAGTTGGGCCGATGCCTGAGCTGGATACGCCGCGCCTGGTCATCGGTCTGAAAACACAAAGCCTTCTTCTGATCGGCGACGGACACGAGCGCCAACGCTATGCCGTGTCGACGGCGCGCCTCGGGCCGGGTGAGCAGCGCGATAGCGAACAGACACCTCGCGGTCGGCACGTGATCCGCGCAAAGATCGGCGCTGGCCTGCCCCCGGGCGCGGTGTTGGTGGGACGCCGTCCGACCGGTGAGATCTGGACCCGCGAGCTTGCGGACCGCTATCCGCAACGCGACTGGATCCTGAGCCGCATACTCTGGCTGAGCGGATGTGAAGTGGGCCGCAATCGTCTTGGTGCGGTGGACAGTATGCGCCGCTACATTTATGTCCACGGCACGCCGGATAGCGAGCCGATGGGGGTGATGGCGTCTCATGGCTGCGTGCGTATGCGCAACGCGGACATCATCGAGCTGTTCGAGCGCGTGCCGGTGGGCACCCTGGTGGATATCGAGGAGGACGCATGACCCTGGGCCCGGTGATGCTGGATGTGGCGGGTCTCGAACTCGATGCCGAGGATCGGGAGTTGTTGCGCCATCCGGCGGTCGGCGGCGTCATTCTGTTTTCGCGCAACTACGAGTCGCCTGAGCAGCTGGCCCGACTCAGCGCGCAAATCCATGACATACGCAGACCCGGACTGCTGGTGGCAGTAGACCAGGAGGGTGGTCGTGTACAGCGTTTCCGTGAGGCGCTGATGCCGCTGCCGCCGGCGCATCTGATCGGTCGTCACTATGATCTGGACCCGGCCGCGGCGCGCAACAGCGCCGAGGCTGCCGGCTGGCTGATGGCCGCTGAGCTGCGCGCGCTCGGCGTAGACCTGAGTTTCGCGCCGGTGCTCGATCTGGACTACGGGATCAGTTCGGTGATCGGTAACCGCGCCTTCCATCGTTCGCCGGACGTGGTGGCAGAGCTGGCCGGCCGCTTTATACGCGGAATGCGGGAGGCGGGCATGATGGCGACCGGCAAGCATTTCCCCGGTCATGGCGCGGTGGTGGCGGATTCCCACGAGGCGCTGCCTGTGGACCATCGGCCTTATGCGGATATCGCCGATGACATGCTGCCTTACGAGCGTCTGATCGGCGCAGGGCTCGAGGCGGTCATGACCGCCCATGTGGTTTACTCCGAGGTGGACACGGTGCCGGCCAGCTTTTCCCGCTGGTGGCTGAGGGATGAGCTGCGAGGCCGGATGCGTTTTCACGGTGTCATCTTCTCCGACGATTTGAGCATGCAGGCGGCTGTGGCCATGGGGGACATCGCCGAGCGCGCGGACCGTGCCCTGGCGGCGGGCTGCGACATGGTGCTGGTCTGCAACGATCGGGCCGCTGCGGCGACGCTGGTCGAAGCTCTGGAAGATTATGCGGAACCGGCCAGCCAGGTGCGTCTCGCGCACCTCCACGGTCGAGGCGAGAGTTCTCGTGACAAACTGTGCGCCTCTGCACGATGGCGCGAGGCATGCAGCGTGGTGGCGCACCTGATGGAGCGTCCCGACCTGGTCCTGGACGGGTAGGGTGAGCATGGGAACCGGATCATCCACCATCACCGCCGGAGACCTGGAGCGGGTCCGGCGCGAGGCCGAGATCATCCATGAGCCGATCGCGATCGAGCGGGCGCTGGACCAGATGGCGGCGGCCATTTCCGCACAGATGGCGACGAGCGACCCGATCCTGCTGGCGGTCATGACCGGCGGCATGATCCCCGCGGTCTGGCTGAGCGGCCGGCTGAATTTCCTCCATCAGCTCGATTACGTCCACGCCACCCGTTATGCCGGCGGCACGCGTGGCGGGCGGCTCAACTGGTTGGCCCGGCCGAGGCTGTCGCTACACGGCAGGACGGTGTTGATCGTCGACGACATCCTCGATGAGGGCATTACCATGATGGAGATCGCCGCCTATTGCCGCGAGCAGGCGGCAGATCGTGTTGTCACTGCGGCCCTGGTACGCAAGCGGCACGATCGTCGCGCTGCCGGCGCTGAGGCCGATATCATCGGTCTGGAAGTGCCGGACCGATACGTGTTTGGTTGCGGCATGGATTATCACGAGCATTTTCGGGAATTGAAGGGCATATTCGCGCTGGCGAGGGCAGCGGAGGATCAGACATGAGCGGAGCGCTGATCGGCGTCATCGGTGGCAGCGGTATGGACCGGCTGCATGATATGAAGGTGCTCGGCCGACAGGTGATCCCGACACCGTTCGGGCCGCCGTCGGCGCCGGTCATACACGGCAGTCTCGGCGGCGGCGAGGGTTTCTTCCTTGCGCGCCACGGCAGCGGCCACACGCTGGCCCCGCATGAGGTCAACTACCGCGCAAACGTCTGGGCGCTGCAGTCGCTCGGGATCCGTCGGATCATCGCTATTAACACGGTCGGCGCGATCCGCGCCGGTCTGGCCCCGGGAGATCTGCTGCTGCCGGACCAGATCGTCGATTACACCTGGGGGCGCGCGCATACCTTCCACGACGGCGCATCCGGGTCCGTATTGCACGTAGACTTCAGCGAGCCGTATTCGGCTGGGCTGCGCGGAATGCTGCGGCTGGCAGCGGGCGCCGCCGAGGTCCCGCTCCACGACGGGGGCACCTATGGCGCGACCCAGGGGCCGCGGCTGGAATCCAGATCTGAGATCGACCGCATGGAACGGGATGGCTGTGACGTGGTAGGTATGACAGGCATGCCCGAGGCTGCGCTGTCGCGCGAGCTGGGTCTGGAGTACGCCAGCTGTTGTGTGGTCGTCAATATGGCGGCGGGACGCGGCGACGGCAGCGAGGGGATCCATGCGGAGATAGACCGTTTTATGGATCTCGGTATGAGCCGCGTGCGCGCGGTACTGGAACGGCTGATGAGGGACCTCTGATAACGGAGACGCGAGTGACCCGGCGATTGAAGAACTCACTGCTAGAGGCCGCGCTGCACGGCATCCGTGACGGGGTCATCGTGGCCAACGCCCGAGCCAGGGACATGCCGATCGTCTATGTCAATCCTGCTTTCGAACAGATGACCGGCTACACCGAGGCAGAGCTGGTGGGCCGCAACTTCCGTTTCTTGCAGGGTGATGACCGGCGCCAGCGCGCCGTGTCGGAGATACGCGAGGCGATCGCCGAGGGTCGCGGCTGCGAGGTGCTGCTGCGCAACTACCGCAAAGACGGCAGCATGTTCTGGAATCAGCTGAGGCTGCAGCCTTTCGAGGAGAAAGGTCGGATCAGCTGGTGGATCGGCACCGCTACCGATGTAGGCGCGCTGCATGATCTGAAAGATAAGCTGCGCAACCGCCAACGGGCCCTGGCCGAGGCCCGTGCCAGCGCGCCCGATGATCGACTCACCGGTTTACGCAGTCGTGTCTTTTTCGACGAGGCGCTGAAGCGGGAGTGGAGCCTGTGCCTGCGCGAATCACGCTCGCTGGATCTGTTTCTCTATGCCATCGACCACGTCGAGCCCTATCTGGACACCTTTGGACGCAGGGCCACGGATGTGTGTCTGCGCCAGGTGGCGAGCGGTATCCGCGGGGCCTTTCGGCGCAGCAGCGACGTCTGCGCCCGTTTTGACGACTGGCGCATCGCCTGCTTTGCCAGTCGCGTGGACGGCGGCCCGGTGGATGAGTTCGCAGCCGGTGTGTGCGAGCGCGTCAAGGCGCTGTGTATCCACCATCCGCACTCGCCGATCAGCCGTTTTATCACTGTCAGCGGCGCGGCTGTCAGTCTGTCCCCGGATGCGTCCATGTCGTTGACCGAGGTGCTGGCGAGTCTGGAAGAATCGCTGGAGCAGGCTGTGATCGACGGCGGCGATCGGGCAATCGTCGACGCGGGCGGGTCTTAGCTCCTAGTCGTCAGCGGCCGCCGCATCCGCCGGCTCAGAGGTCTCGATGCGCGTGACCGTAGCGATCACACTGATTTGAGGCGCGTCAAAGTAGTGGCGTTCGCCGATGCGCACCCGCCGGCGCTCGCGGAGTTCGCGACCTGGGCCGTCGCCGAGGTTCAGACTCAGGTCCAGATGCAGATAGCGGCCGCGGAAAAAAGTCATCGTTCCGGTCAGCGGCTCGCCGCTGCTGGAACGGGCACGGCGGCTGCTTCCGGTCACCGGTTTGAGCTGCTCGAGAAGCCCGACATCGACCGGCCGAGCCGCTTCTCCCTCGAACCCGTCTTGTATCCAGGCTTCGTGCAACAGCACCCGGTATTCGCTGCGGCGCTGCAGGCTGGCGGCGATATTCTCCATGCTCAGTGCCGGCGAGAGGCGGAAGAAGATCGGGTTTGATGTCTCTGCTTCGGTCAGAGTGTTTTGCAGAGCCAGCGCTGCAGATTCCTGCGACCCCGGGGTCTGCAGGAGTGGCGGCTCCAGCCACTCGAGCGGCGGCGCTTCCGCCGTCGCCGGTTGAGCCAGGTTTTCGAACACCACCAGTTCGATCTGGAAACGCGGCAATGCCTCGAGCTGTTGCGCGCTCGCTCCGACGCTGCATAGCAGGATGACGGTGGCCAGGAGACACCTCACGGCGCGTGCGCTTAAAGGATCCGTCATCAGCAGTCCTCGTTGGTCATGGCGGGCGGATTCAGGCGGCCTCGGATTCCGCACCGAGGTCGGCGAGCAGGTCATGGGCCCAGGCAAAGCGCCGCTCAAAATCTTCAAGCTCGAGATTGAACCGTAACTTACTCTGGCCGTCCAGACGAAAGATGCGCGATTGTTCCTGGATCAGACGGATCAGGCGGGCGGGGTCGACGGAGGTCTGTTCGCGGAACTGCAGATGACCGCCACGCGGCCCCACATCGAGGCGTTTTATACCCAACGCGCTGGCCTTGAGTCTCAGTTCGGCCAGCCGGAACAGTATCTTCGCCGGCTCCGGCAGCAGCCCGAAACGGTCGATAAACTCTATCTGCAATTCGCGCAGCGTGGCGGCGTCTGGTGCCGCCGAGATGCGCTTGTAGAGCATCAGGCGCAGATGGACGTCCGGGACATAATCCTCGGGCAGCAGCGCGCTCACGCCGAGCCCGACCTCGGTGCCGTGATCCAGTGGCCGGCTGAGATCCGGATCGCGACCGCTCTTGATCGCCTTGACCGCCCGCTCGAGCATGTCCGAGTACATGGCGAATCCGACCTCGTGGATCTGACCGCTCTGGCCTTCTCCGAGCAGTTCGCCGGCACCGCGGATCTCCAGATCGTGCGTCGCCAGCATAAATCCGGCACCCAGGTCTTCCAGCGACTCGATGGCCTCCAGCCGCTTGACCGCGTCCGCGGTCATGGCCTTGCGCGGTGGCGTGATCAGATAGGCGTAGGCACGATGATGCGAGCGACCGACGCGACCGCGCAGTTGATGGAGCTGAGCCAGGCCCAGCCGGTCGGCGCGGTCGATGATGATGGTGTTCGCGGTCGGCACATCGATGCCGCTTTCGATGATGGTCGTACACACCAGCAGATTGAAGCGTCGGTGATAGAAGTCGAGCATGATCTGTTCCAGCTCACGCTCCCGCATCTGCCCGTGGGCGATACGGACCCGGGCCTCGGGTACCAGCGTCTCGAGCTTGCGCGCCGTCTGCTCGATGGTTTCCACCCGGTTGTGCAGAAAATAGATCTGGCCGCCACGTCGCACTTCGCGCAGACATGCTTCGCGGATCACCGCTTCCTGCCACTCGCTGACAAAAGTCTTGACCGCGAGTCTTTCAGACGGTGCCGTGGTGATCAGTGACAGGTCGCGCAGACCGCCCATGGCCATGTTCAGGGTCCGCGGGATCGGCGTTGCCGTCAGGGTGAGGACATCCACCTCGGCGCGCAATTTCTTCAGCCGCTCCTTGTGACGCACGCCGAAGCGATGTTCTTCATCGATGATCACCAGCCCCAGATTGGCGAAACGCACATCGTTTTGCAGCAGCTTGTGCGTGCCGATCACGACATCCAATGTGCCGCTGGCCAGCTGTTCGAGCGTACCGGTGGCCTGTGCGCCGCTGCGGAACCGGGACAGGACTTCTATCCGCACCGGCCAGTCGGCAAAGCGGTCGCTGAAAGTCTGATAATGCTGTTGAGCGAGTAGCGTGGTCGGCACCAGCACCGCGACTTGTCCGCCGGCCTGGGTGACAGCAAAGGCCGCACGCATCGCGACCTCGGTCTTGCCGAAGCCGACATCGCCGCAGACCACCCGATCCATGGGCATGGGTGCCGCGAGGTCTTCGATCACCTGGTCTATCGTCTCGGCCTGATCCGGCGTCTCGTCGAAGGGGAAGTCATCACGGAATGCGCGATAGTCCGTCTCGCTGGCACGATACGCCCGGCCGGTGTGTGCTGCCCGGCGCGCATAGACATCGAGCAGTTCGGCCGCCACGTCGCGGGCGCGGCGTGCCGCCTTCTGTTGCGCCTTTTGCCACTGATCGCTGCCGAGTCGATGTAGCGGGGCGTTTTCGGCCGCGGCGCCCATGTAGCGGGTGATCATATCGAGTGCCTGAACCGGCACATAAAGACGGTCACCGCCGGCATATTCCAGGGTCAGGAACTCCCCTGTGTGTCCGCCTGCCGAGATCGTCTGCAGGCCCAGGTAACGGCCGACGCCGTGTTCCTCATGGACCACCGGGACCCCGGAGCTCAGATCAGCCAGTTCGCGGATGATGCTCTCGGGGTCGCGTTCGCGGCGCCGTCGCCGCCGTTGACGGACGCGCTCTCCGAACAGCTGCGCTTCGGGTATCACCGCTATACCGGCGCGCGCAAAAGACGCGCCTTGCTCAAGCTGTGCGATCGCCAGACCGATCGGCGCATCCGCCGCCAAAAAGCCTGCCCAATCTTCGAACACACGCAGATCGATAGCGTGTTCGGCCAACAGCTGGCGCAGCATCTCCCGGCGCCCTGGAGACTCGGCGGTAAACAGGACGCGGCCGTCGAAGCCGTCGAGGAAATCACGTAGCGATGCGGCCGGTTGCGGAGCGCGGCTGCTGAGCTGGACCGGGGGCAGCGCGCTGCTGCCGAGATTACTGCCGTCATCGCTGGCGAAGGACTGCAGCTCGACACGCCCGGAACGCGCCAGGCTGGCGGCGAGCTCGTCGGCGCTCTGGAACAGTGAGGCCGGCGTCAGCCGCGGCTGAGTAAGATCATGGCGCAATTGCTCATAGCGCTCTTCGATCGATTGCCAGGCGTCAGCGGCGACCGCGCTGGCCTGATCCAGATCCACGACCAGAGACCCGGTCGGCAGGTAGTCGAACAGCGTCGCGGTGGCGTCGAAGAACAGCGGCAGGTAGTACTCGATCCCGCCGGGGGCGATGCGGTCAGAGACATCGGTGTAAACCTGCACCTGACTCAGGTCCCCGGGAAAGGCTGCGCGGAAGCGCTCCCGGAATGCGGCGATGGCCTCTGCCGTAAACGGGAATTCCCGGGCCGGGAGGATGTCCACCGCCTCCTGCGGCGATTCCGAGCGCTGCGTCTCCGGGTCAAAACGACGGATGCTCTCTACCTCGTCATCGAACAGGTCGATCCGGTAGGGGCGGTCGGAGCCCATGGGGAAGATGTCGATCAGGGAACCGCGCACGGCCAGCTCGCCGTGCTCCGTCACCTGCGAAACCGTCGCGTAACCGGCGGTGGCCATGGCGCCGCGAAACGCGTCGATATCCAGCCGCTGTCCGACCTGCATGTGCAGACTGCTGCCGATGACCCAGGCCGGCGGGGCCAGACGCTGCAGGATGCTGGGCACGGCAGCGACGACGATACCGCGCTCGATGCGTGACAGCCGGCTGAGGGTCGCCAGCCGCTGCGAGGTGATATCCGGGTGTGGCGAAAAGGCGTCGTAGGGCAGGGTCTCGCTGTCCGGGAACAGCAACACGTCGATCTGCGATGGCACGAAGAAGCGCAGCTCGTCCCACAGCCGGTCCGCGGTGCGCGGGTCAGCCACCAGTGCCAGTATCGGGGCGCTGCTGCTCGCGGCCAGTTCCGCGAGCGCCAGCGATTTGGCGCAACCATAGGCCTGGCCCCAGCACTGGCGGGCCGGTGCCTCGGGGAGCGGCGGCAGGTTGAGGAGCTGGGACGCGGTCATGATGGCGGCTGGCGGCAAAGCGGGGATTATCTCACAGGGTCCGCAATCGACGCGGCCCTGCGGGGATGCGCCGCCAATACACGGGCGGCGGACAAAAAAAGGCCCGTCGATTTACGTCGACGGGCCTTTAAAGCATTTAAAATTAGATAATTACAGCGGTTTATTGATGTTAATTATTCGCCAAACGCGGTTTTTCTACCGAGTGCAACACGCGGTCGTACTCGAAAAACACCACGTAATCCCCGTAGTCCCAGCGGCTGATCGGCGGATGCCCCACCGCGGCCTGTTTGACCCGTGGGGCGCCATAGCGGCCCTCGACCCGCACCATGGTCATGCCGCGACTGGGGCGCGCGTCACTGGCCGCGGTCTCATCCACATTCTCGACCAGCAGCGTATCCGCCTGGGCGGCGCTCATGATCATGAACGCGGCGGCGACAAGAGCGGCTAACTTCATGTTCATGCTCGAAATCTCCAGATTGGCTCGGCCCGACTATAACAATGCCGGTGGCGCCGTGTCAGCACCGGCGTCACACTCTTGATAGTCGGCGCCGGGTCGCCCGGGTACCTTGGGCGGGCTGAAAATCGCCGGGCCGCTGCGGCAGGTCCGTGTGTTGAGACGCCAGCCGCGCTTCCTGGCATACGTCGAAACCGCGGGTGAGCGCCGGCGCAGCCTTGCACTGCGCCGACACCGGGGCGATGCACGGCTGCGACCGTTCCGGCAGCCGCGTCTCCTTGCCCCGTCCTGACAAAAAAAATGCCGACCAATGGCTGTCCCGGCGAGCCGGAGGAAATGCTGAGCGCAGGGAGGATCGGTGCGGGTGCGGATGTGGTTTAATTGCGCGCCATGTTCCGCCCGTTGGAAATGTTCATTGGATTACGCTACCTGCGCGCGCGCCGGCGCAGCCAGTTCGTATCCTTTATCTCGATGATGTCCCTGCTGGGCGTCGCGATCGGCGTGGCTGCGCTGATCGTGGTGCTTTCGGTGATGAACGGCTTTGAAAATGAGCTGCGCCAGCGGCTGCTGGCGATGACCTCCCATGGCACGATCAGCGGCCCCGACGGCCATCTGTCCGACTGGCCGTCGGTCCGGGACGAGGTTCTCGCGGTGCCCGGTATCGACGCCGCGGCGCCGTTTGTGGAGATCGCCGGCATGCTTGGCAACGGCGCCAATCTGAAAGCGGCCTTGGTGCGCGGTATCGACCCCGCTCTGGAGGGCGACGTATCACGGGTCGCGGATCACCTGATCGCGGGCCAGCTCTCGGACCTGAAGCCGGGTTCGGGCCGGGTCATCCTGGGCCGGCTGCTGGCGGCCCGGCTTGGGCTGGGTCCGGGGGATCCGGTCGTGCTGATGGTGCCGCGGGGGGAGGGCGCCAACCTGGTGCCGCGGCTGCGCCGTTTCGAGGTCGCCGGATTATTCGAAGTCGGTATGGAGGAATACGACGGACTGCTGGCGCTGACTCATCTGCAGGATGCGGCCGGCGCGATGGGCCTCGATGATCAGGTGACCGGTGTGCGCATCGAGCTGACGAATATGTTCGACGCGCCCAGCGTCACCCACGCGCTTGCGCAGCGCCTGGGCGCGGGTTTTAGCGCGCGTGACTGGACCGAAGAGAACGCCAGCTATTTCCGTGCGGTGCGCATCGAGAAGACCATGATGACCATCATCCTGCTGCTGGTGGTGGCGGTCGCTGCGTTCAATATCGTCGCTACGCTGGTGATGGTCGTCACCGATAAGCGCAGCGAGATAGCGATCTTCCGTACCCTCGGCCTGACGCCTGGCGCGGTGATGCGGATCTTCCTGGTCCAGGGGATCATCATCGGCTTGATCGGTACCGCGTTGGGCGGCGCGCTGGGTGTGCCGCTGGCGCTGAATATCGACACCATTGCGCCACAGATCGAGGCGTTGTTCGGAGTCCAGTTCATGCCGGCGGATGTCTATTACATCGCGCGACTGCCATCGGATGTGCGTTGGCCCGATGTCTATACGATCCTGGGTCTGGCATTCGCGCTGTGCTCTTTGGCGACGCTTTATCCAGCATGGCGTGCCGCCCAGGTCGAGCCCGCCGAGGCGCTGCGCTATGACCACGGCTGAGCGCAAACCCCGGCTAGCCGGGGCACGGCGCTTCGAGAGCTTTATCGGGCGCCGCTACATCATGTCGCGCACCGGCAATCGCTTTATCTCATTTATCTCCATGATCTCCATGCTCGGTATCGCGGTCGGCGTCGCGGTGCTGGTGGTGGTGTTGTCGGTAGTCAACGGCTTCGAGCAGGAGCTGCGGCTGCGCATCCTGAGCATGACATCGCATGCAGCGATAACCGCCTTCGAGGGCGGCATGGCGGATTGGCCGCAGGCTGCAGCGGAGGCGAGACGCGATCCCCGTGTCGTCGAGACCGCGCCGTTTATCGAGGGTGAGGGCATGCTGGTCAACGGTGACCGCGTCAGCGGTGTGGCGGTGCGCGGCATCCTGCCCGAGGCGGAGCAGCGCGTATCGGGCGTGGCCGAGAAGATGGTCAGCGGCCACCTCGAGGATCTGCGCGCCGGCGAATACGGCATCGTACTGGGTTCCGCGCTGGCCGAGGCCCTCGCGGTCGATCAGGGCGACCGCGTGATTCTGGCGGTCAATCAGGGCATCGTAACGCCCGCCGGCGTAATGCCGCGGCTGCGGCGATTCAGGGTCACCGGCGTGTTCTCCGCCGGTATGTATGAGTATGACCGCGGCACGGCCTTTATCCATATGGACGACGCTTCCCGCTTGTTCCGGCTCGCTGACGAAGTGACCGGCATCCGCCTGCGGCTGGTCGATATGTTCGACGCGCCGGTGGTGGTCCGGGATGTGGCGCTGGGCCTGGGCGGGGAGTACTACGTCACCGACTGGACCCGACAACATCGCAACTTCTTTCGCTCCATCGCGATGAGCAAACGCATGTTGTTCATTATCCTGCTGCTGGTCGTGGCAGTGGCCGCGTTCAATATCGTTTCCACGCTGGTGATGGTGGTGAAGGACAAGCAGGGAGACATCGCGATCCTGCGCACGCTGGGCGCGAGCAGTCGCAGTATCATGGCCGTGTTCTCGATCCAGGGCAGTCTTATCGGCCTGCTCGGCGTGTCCGCCGGTATCGCGCTGGGGATCGCTCTGGCGCTGAATACGGAGACCCTGATCCATGCGCTCGAGCAGATTTCCAATACCCAATTCCTGGCGCCGGACGTTTATTTCATTACTGATCTTCCATCCGAGGTCCGCTGGTCCGACGTGACCGTGGTGGGGATGATCGCCCTGGTGCTTTGCATCCTTTCGACTCTCTATCCAGCCTGGCGCGCGTCGCGCGTCGAACCTGCTGAGGCATTGCGTTATGAATGAGCCGTCTCGCGGCGCGGCATCGTCTCCGGTGTTGAGCTGCCGCACGCTGAGCAAGGTCTTCCACGAAGGGGGCCAGGAATTGAAGGTTCTCGATGGCGTTGAGCTCGAGGTCAAGGCGGCGGACCTGCTGGCGATCGTCGGTGCCTCCGGTTCGGGTAAGACCACGTTGTTACAGCTGCTGGGTGGGCTGGATCAGCCCAGCGCCGGGTCGGTCAGCGTACTGGGTCAGGATCTGTCCAGGCTGGACGCGGCTGAGCGTGGTCGCTTGCGCAACCGGCACATGGGGTTTGTCTACCAGTTCCATCACCTGCTGCCCGAGTTCAGCGCGCTGGAGAACGTGGCCATGCCGCTGCTGGTGGGACGGGAGGATCCGGCGGTGGCGGCGGAGCAGGCCGCAGCGCTGTTGGAGCGCGTTGGTCTCGGTGAACGCCTCGACCATCGCCCCGGACAACTTTCCGGTGGTGAGCGGCAGCGCGCGGCAGTGGCGCGGGCGTTGATTACCGGCCCTGCGCTGGTGCTGGCCGACGAGCCCACCGGCAATCTGGACGGGCACACCGGCGAACGGGTGTTCGAACAGATGCTGGAGCTCAATCGGGAGTTGGGTACCAGCCTGGTGTTGGTGACGCACGATCCGCGGATCGCCGCGCGCATGGATCGGGTGCTGACGCTGCGCGATGGCAGGCTCGAGCAGACCAGCGACCTCTAAGCGCGGCGCCGCTCGACGTCGCGGCGGTGAAAACGGCGCCGCGCCAGGTAGATCCATGCGCGGTTGAGCGCGAAATAGCTCGCCCCGGCGATACTCACGCCGCAAATCGCGCATCCCACCAACAGCGGCTTCCAGGCCCGGCCCATGTCCTCCGCGATCCCGGCCGCGGTGAATTCGATGGTGCCGTCGTCCGGCGGCATCCCCAACACCAGCAGACCCACCCGGTAGGCGCCGTAGTATATGGGGCCGAACGTCAGCGGATTGCTCAGCCAGGAAGTGAGAATCGCCACCGGCAGGTTCATCCGCATCATTACGGCGACCACGCCGGCCAGCGCGGTATGGATGGGAAACGGGATGAACCCGATCAATATGCCTGCTGCCACCGCGCGCAGCACATTCCTACGATGTGTAGCCCACAAGGCCGGATCGTGTAACACGGCCCGGAACGGACGCAGAAACCAGCGTCTCTTGATCTGGGCCTGGCTCGGCAGGATCTTGCTCAAGGTGCGTCTGGGCATGGTGGCTGGCGCTCGCGCGCGATGGTGGTCGTAATGTCTGTCTTCACTCGGGGGGAGGAATCGGATGCGGCTGCTCGCCCCTGGATTCCTGACCGGTATCCTAGCTGTGTCTGCGCTCCCCGTCATGCCCGACCCCCGGACCGCATGGTTGCTGACAGCCGGCAGTGTGTTGCTGCTGCCGTTTCTGGGTCGGCGGCTCAGGAGTTTCATCCTGGCAGCCGTGGCGGGCGGGGTCTGGAATATTTTTGTCGCCCACGCGGCCCTCGAGGCGAGGCTGGTCACGCCGCCACGGGGTCTTGACCGGATGGTCATCGGCCGTGTGGTCGGCCTGCCGGCGGCAGAGCCGGGCCGGTTACGTTTCCTGTTCGCGCCTGACTCGGTGGACGGACAGCAGGATCTTCCGTCCCGCATGCGCATCAGCTGGTACCGGTCACGCGTGACGGTAGCGGCCGGCGAACGCTGGCGTTTGTCGCTGCGCTTGCGCGCACCAAGAGGGCAGGCCAATCCGGGCGGTTTCGATTACGAGCGATGGCTGTTGTTAAACAGCATCGGTGCGACCGGCTACGTCCGCAACGGGGGTGATAACCAGCGCCTGGGCCGCTCGCCGGCACCGTGGACCAGCGTCCGCAGCAGGTTGGCGGATGCGGTCCAACGGGCCCTTCCGGACAGTCCCAGATCCGGGATGATTGCGGCGTTGTTGGTCGGTTCAGGCCGCATCGAGCCCGAGCAAAGGCGGCTGCTGCAGCGAACCGGAACATCCCACCTGATGGCCATATCCGGTCTCCATGTCGGTATCGCCGCAGCAGTGGGGGCGCTGGCGGGCCGCCTGGCCTGGCTTCTGATGCCGTTGCGCCGGGTGCCGCTGCGGCAATCCCCGACCGCGGCGGGCGGTCTGCTGGCGGCCGGACTCTATGCCGGTCTCGCCGGCTTCGCGCTACCGACGACCCGGGCGCTGCTGATGATCGTCGTCGCTGCCGTCTTGCTGTTGCGCCGACGCGCGTTGGCCCCGTGGCTGGCCTTTGCCTTCGCCATGGTGGTGATCCTGGCGCAGAATCCGCTGGTGCCGCTGGGGGCGGGCTTCTGGCTCTCATTCGGCGCCGTGGGAGGCCTGCTGCTGGTGTCCCCGGGGCTGCGCCGGGTCGGAGTGCCGGCACGGTGGCTGAGGGCGCAGTGGGGCGTCTCGTTGGCGCTGGCACCGGTGCTGGTCGGGATCTACGGCCAGGTGCCGTTGTTGTCGCCGCTGGCCAATCTGGTTGCCGTGCCTGTGTTCAGCGTGCTGATCGTGCCGCCAACGTTGCTCGCCGGCGTTGCCAGCCTGATCTGGGTCCGGGGCGCGTCATTCCTGTTTCGCGTCGTGGATCAGCTGCTGGCTCAGCTGCTGGGCTGGCTGTCCTGGATCGTGGAAGCGGGCCCGGCCGTACTCGAGCCGGCGACCGCGCCCCGGCTGGCGTTGCTGCTAGGCGTGGCTGGCGCGGGGCTGGCGCTGATGCCGAGAGGTTTTTGCGGGCGCGGCGCGGCGCCCGCCCTGCTGCTACCGCTACTATGCTGGCAGGGGACGCCGCCGCCCCACGGTTCGTTTACGCTGACGATGCTGGATGTCGGGCAGGGTCTTGCGGCGGTGGTGCGCACACGCGAGCACGCTCTGGTCTTTGACACCGGACCCGCCTGGCCCGGCGGGGATAGCGGGTCGACAAATCTGGTCCCGTTTCTCCGCGCGATCGGGGTACGTCAGATCGATATGCTGGTGGTCAGTCATCCCGATCTGGATCACCGCGGAGGTGTGCCCGGTCTGCTGGCCGGCCGACGCGTTCGCCGCAGCGTCGGCGGGCTGTATCAGGGCATGCCGATGCGGGCTGGCGATCGCTGCCGTGCGGGACAGGCGTGGCGATGGGACGGGGTCAGTTTCCGCTTCGTCCACCCAGGTCCGGTGGCCGTCGATGGCGACAACGACAGCTCCTGTGTGCTGCGCATCAGCAGCGCGGGGGGCACCGCAGCACTTCTCACCGGAGACATCGAAGCCCGTGCAGAGGGCCGCCTGCTGGCCAGGCGCGAGGCTCTGCGTGCGCAGGTAGTGGTGGCGCCCCATCACGGCAGCCGCAGTTCCTCGACCGCGGCCTTTGTCGCCGCCGTGGCCGCCGACTGGGTGATCTATCCGGCCGGATTCGGCAACCGCTGGGGATTCCCCCATGCCGATGTGCGCGAGCGCTGGGGGCCCGCCCGGGCCAGGATGACCGGCATCGAAGGCGCGGTGGAAGTAACCTTGCCCGCGAGCGGCGGGGCAGTGCAGCTGCGTGGCTGGCGCTGCGTCGACCGCCGCTACTGGCGCTGGCGTCAGTGCGACTGACAGGCGCGCCGCGACGACGGATTTTTTTGCCGGCTCGATTCGCAGTATCATGCGGCAGGTCGGCGGAGCACCCGCCCGTCTCACCAAGGACGACACCCTCAAGGATGTTTGAAATCGTACGTGCCGGCGGCTGGTTGATGCTGCCACTTCTCCTCTGTTCGGTGGTCGCAGTCGCCATTATCATCGAGCGGCTGTGGACGCTCAGACGGCGGCGGGTGTTGCCCGATGATCTCACCGTGAAGGTGTGGGAGTGGGCGCATAACCGTAAGCTGGACGAGTCTCATCTGCGTGCGCTCTCGGAAAGCTCGCCGCTGGGTCAGATCCTGGCCAGCGGACTTCTGAACCGCAGCCGTAGCCGCGACATCATGAAGGAGAGCATCGAGGACACCGGCCGTCACGTAGTCCATGAGCTCGAACGCTATCTCAATTCTCTTGGCACGATCGCGGCCGTTACTCCGTTGCTGGGACTGTTGGGCACCGTCATCGGCATGGTCAAGGTGTTTACCGCCATTACTACCCACGGGGTCGGCAACCCGACGGTGCTCGCAGGAGGCATTTCCGAAGCGTTGTTGACCACAGCGGCGGGCCTGTCTATCGCCATCCCCAGTCTGATCGGCTACCGCTATCTGCGTGGCCGGGTCGACAGCCTGGTGGTGCAGATGGAAAAAGAAGCGATGAAGCTGGTCGACACGATCCACCGTGGTGAGTCCGCGCAGGTGCCCCGGACGTGAATCTGCGGCCCACCGCGCGCGAACAGCCCGAAGTTAATCTGACTTCGCTGATCGACGTCGTGCTGCTGCTGCTGATCTTCTTCATGGTGACGACCAGTTTTGTGCGCGAGACGGAGATCTTGCTGCAGCTGCCCGAAGCGGAAACCGCCCCGGTTGCAAGCCAGGAGGAAAGCCTGGAGATCACCATCACCGCTCAGGGCGATTATCTGGTCAACGGACGTCAGGTGATAAACCGTCGGCCGGCCACGTTGCGGCGGGCCATGGCCCAGGAGGCCGGCGAACGGCGCGACTTCTCGGTGGTCATCCGCGCCGACGCGCGGGCCTCTCATCAGGCCGTAGTGACGGCGATGGACATGGCCGGCCGGCTCGGTTTCGGCAAGATCAATATCGCCACCGTGGAGCAGCCCGTAGGCGACGTCAGATGAGCCGCCGCCGGCGCGATGAGCGTGGCGCAAGCGTCTACCGCCGGCTGCTCGGCTACACCACGGCTCACTGGACCATGTTCGCGTTGGCGCTCTGCGGCATGGTGGTCTATGCGCTGACCGAGACCGGTTTCGCGGCCATCATCAAACCACTGCTGGACCAGAGTTTTGTCGAGCGGGACCCCACCTACATCCGGCTCATGCCGCTGGCTATCCTCGGCATCTTCATCGTCCGCGGCATCGCCAGCTTTGCCTCCACCTACTGCATGGCGATGGTCGGCCGGCGCGTCGTCAAGCAGGTCCGGGGAGAAGTGTTTGATAAGTTTCTGCGCCTGCCGACCGCCTATTTCGATCGCAATTCCTCGGGCATGCTGCTCTCCAAGCTGACCTACAACATCGAGCAGGTGGCTCATTGCACCTCCCAGGTCATCACCATCCTGGTCAGGGACACACTGACGATTACCGGTCTGGTGGCGTATATGTTCTGGGTCAACCTGCGCCTGTCCCTGTTCATCCTCGTGGTCGGGCCGGTGATCGCGATACTGGTGCGCCTCGTGAGCCATCATTTCCGCCGCTACAGCGCGCGCATCCAGACCTCGATGGGCAACGTCACCCGCGCCGCCGAGGAGGTCCTCGAAGCGCACAAGGTGGTCAAGATCTTCGGCGGTCAGGATAAAGAAAACCGGGATTTCGAGATCGTCAACGAGCACAACCAGCGTCTCAACATGAAGCTGACCGCGGCCAAGGGCGGTAGCTCTCCGGTCATACAATTCATCGCCGCGCTGGGTCTGGCCGGGGTGATCTATGTGGCCACCCTGGAGAGCGGCAGCGAGATGATCACGGTTGGAGACTTCGGCTCTTTCCTCAGCGCGATGCTGTTGATGATGACGCCGCTAAAGCGCCTGACCAACGTCAACGCACCGCTGCAGCAGGGCATCGCTGCCGGTCAGAGCATATTCGAACTGCTCGACGAACCGGTCGAGGACGAGGGCGGTGATCTGCGTCTGCAGCGCGCCCGGGGACAGGTCCGCTATCGTGACGTGAGCTTCGTCTATCAGCAAGACAAAGGCCCGGTCCTGCGCAAGGTCGATCTCGATGTGCCGGCCGGCCAGCGGCTTGCCATCGTCGGACGCTCGGGCAGCGGCAAGACCACGCTGGTTAGTCTGCTGCCGCGATTTTACGATCCTTCCAGCGGCGCGATCCTGCTCGACGGTACTGACATCCGTGACTATGCGCTGACGGACCTGCGCCACCAGATCAGTCTGGTCAGTCAGGAAGTGAAGCTGTTTAACGACACGATCTACAACAACATCGCTTACGGCGCTGCCGCTGATTCTCCGCGCGCCGCGGTCGAGGCGGCTGCCGAGGCGGCGCACGTCATGGAATTCACCGACAAGTTGCCAGAGGGGCTGGAGACCATCGTCGGTGACCGCGGTGTGCTGCTCTCCGGTGGCCAGCGCCAGCGTATCGCCATCGCCCGCGCGATCCTCAAGGATGCGCCGATCCTGATCCTCGACGAAGCGACCTCGGCGCTGGACAGCGAGGCCGAGCGTTATATCCAGGCCGCGCTGGCGACGCTGATGAGCGGCCGGACGACCCTGGTCATCGCCCACCGGCTATCAACGATCGAGAGCGCCGACCGCATCGTGGTCATGGACCAGGGTCGCATCATCGAGTCAGGTACCCATGACGAGCTGCTGGCCCTGCGCGGCCAGTACGCGGCGCTGCACAGGATGCAGTTTCAGGCGGCCTGATCGTCGTGATATTCAGGGGCTGGCTGGAGCGAGTCTGGTACGAAGGTGGCGCGGGCGGATGGCTGCTGCTGCCTCTGAGCGTGTTGTTTATCGTCGCCACCGCCGCACGTCGCCTGGCCTACCGCAGTGGCTTGCTTACGGTCAGGCATCCCGGCGTGACGGTGGTCGTGGTCGGGAACATCAGCGTGGGCGGAACCGGCAAGACGCCGCTGGTGATCTGGCTGGCGCGCACGCTGGCGGACCGGGGGGTGGCTGTCGGCGTGGTGAGCCGGGGTTATGGCGCCCGACGGGCCACGCAGCGGCCGATGCGCGTGAGCGCTGAGCTCAGCGCAGATGACGTCGGTGACGAACCGATGCTGATCGCCGCGCGCACGGGCGTGCCGGTAGTGGTGGGGCGGGACCGTTGTGCGGCCGCCGCCATGCTCGCCAGCGACGGCGCGGAGTTGATCATCGCCGACGACGGCATGCAGCATTACGCGCTGGGCCGGGACGTGGAGATCGCTGTCGTCGACGGGCGCAGACGTTTTGGTAACGGTCGCCTGCTGCCCGCGGGGCCGCTGCGCGAGCCGCCAGCACGTCTGGATGTGGTCGACCGGGTCGTGGTCAACGGCGGACAGCCCCGGGGTTCGTCGGAGCTGCGCATGGATCTGGCTGGTGACACCATATTCAATCTGAGCGACGGACGGGCGATGAGCCTGGCCGACGCGGCGGGACGGCGCTGGCATGCGCTCGCCGGCATCGGCGATCCTGAACGTTTCTTCACGATGCTGGAGGGCAGCGACCTGGACCTGATCCGCCATCCGTTTCCGGATCACGCGCCACTTACCCCGGCGGATCTGGATTTCGGCGACGAGTTGCCGGTCATCATGACCGAGAAAGATGCCGTAAAATGCCGACCATTCGCCGATGCGCGATGCTGGGTGTTGCCGGTGGAGGCGCGCTTTGCGCCTGGCGAAGCAGAGAGCCTGCTGGGCCTGATTCTCTCCGGGCGACGTAATCACGACGCAAACAAGGGATAAGCGACGATGGACAAGAAACTGCTGGACCTGCTGGCCTGCCCGGTGTGCAAGGGCACCCTGCGTTACACCAAGGATCCGGAAGAGCTGGTCTGCCGCGGTGATCGCCTCGCTTACCCGGTGCGGGACGGCATCCCGGTGATGCTGGTCGAGGAGGCCAGAGAGCTCAGCCTGGAGGATCTGGACCGGATCGAGGCATGAGATTCACTGTCGTCATACCTGCGCGCTATCGCTCCCAGCGTCTGCCGGGCAAACCGCTGCTGGAGATCGCCGGCAAGCCGATGATCCGGCACGTCTGGGAACGGGCCGGCCAGGCCGGGGCCAGCGATGTAGTGATCGCGACCGACGACATCAGGATCTTTGACGTCTGCGAGACCTTCGGCGCCCGCGTCGTCATGACTTCCGAGGAGCACAGTTCGGGGACGGATCGCATCGCCGAGGTCAGCCGCGAGCTCGAATGGGACGATGACGAACTGGTGGTGAACGTGCAGGGCGACGAGCCGTTGATCCCGCCGCCGGTGATCGGTCAGGTCGCCTCGTTGCTGCATGGCCGGCCCGAGGCGCAGATGGCCACCCTGTGCACGCCGATCCATGATCTGAACGAATACCTGGATCCAAACGTGGTAAAGCTGGTGGCGCGGGAAGACGGCAGCGCGCTGTACTTTAGCCGCGCGCCCATCCCGTGGCATCGGGAATCGGCGCCGTCTGGTCTGACTTCACAGACCCGCTGCCGCGACGCACTGCGCCATATCGGTCTGTATGCCTATCGGGCCGGCGCGCTGCGCGCCCTGGCGGATACGCCAGCGTGTCCGCTGGAAATGATCGAGCGTCTGGAGCAGCTGCGTGCCCTGTGGCTTGGCTACACGATACTTACCGATATTGCGCACGAGATCCCCGGGCCCGGAGTCGACACCCAGCTGCAGCTCGACGAGGTCCGCCGCCTGCTTGAGCCCTGAGCGGGCGCTGCGGCGGATCAGCCGGTCGATCTGCCATCCGCCTCCCCGGCCAGCAGGATCAGTCGGAATTCGGTGCTCAATGATCCGGATTCATCGAACACCGCGACGTCGATAAATCCCGGGCCCATGCCCACCGGGTGCCCGTAGCTGTCGGCGGCGATTTCGCCCGGTCCCTGGAGCCGCTGCAGCACCGCGATCGGCGGTTCGTCCACGACGTCGACCAGGCGGCAATCCATGCCCTGAAAACGCACCAGCTGACCGCTCAACGCGCGCAGCTGATCGAGGATGTCCGCAGCCATCGGAAGTTGTGCCATGTTTCAGATATACCTGTCGGGTTGGTTCCGATTCTTCGTCATCGGGTCAGTGATCCGGATCGCAGGCGGCAACGCGAGCCTCGATTGCCGGCAATCATAACAAGCATGATCATTTGCCGGCTGAGAACCGGCACGGCAACAAGTCGGTCAGATCAGAGCCCGAGCGACGGTGTAAAATCATTGCCAACGGCTCGACCTCTAGCTGATAAAGACATTTAGGTATCCGACATAACCGTCTAATAGATATGATAATTAAATCGATTCTTTTTGTCTGTATGGGTAATATCTGCCGTTCTCCGACCGCCGAGGGCGTCGTGCGGATGCTGGTCGAACGGGAGGCCCCGGATCTCGCCCTCGAGCTGGATTCGGCGGGGACGCACAGCTACCACCTGGGCCATCCACCGGACCAGCGTTCGGCCGAGGCCGCGCTGAAGCGCGGTGTCGATCTCTCCCACCTGCGTGCACGCAAGGTGGTCGCCGGAGACTTCACCCGTTTTGACCTGGTGCTGGCCATGGATCGAGCCAACCTGGCGGATCTCCAGGCCATGGTGCCGGTCGAGAACCAACACAGCTTGCGTCTGTTTATGTCATTCGCGGGAGAAGCGGCCGGTACGGATGAAGTTCCCGATCCCTACTACGGGGGGCCGAATGGCTTCGAGCAGGTCCTGGATCTGGTGGAAATGGCCGGACGCGGTCTGATCGAGGCGCTGCGCCGGGATCCGCGCAGCGCCTCTGAACTCTGAATGGGGTCTACTCGCCGCCGCCCGGCGTCGGGCGATCGCCCTTGGGATCCGGTGTTGTCCGTTCCCGAACGATCGGCTCCTGGCCGGGCTGGCGCGACGCGGCGGGTTGCGGCAATTTGCTCGCCGGTTCGGACGGTCGTGGTGCTGGACTACCCGCCTCGCTGCGGGGGCGCTCGACAGGCGCTGGCGCAGCAGCGGCCGACGGTCGCGACACCGGTCCCGGTTCGGCAGCCGCCGCTGGCTTGGCAGGCCTCGGGGCAGGTCTGACGTTACGGCTTGGCGGCGGATTGCTCACCGGTCCAACCGGACGTCCGCCGGGGTAGGGGTTAGCAACCGGTCCGACCTGTGCGGCGGCTCCTGGCGGCGCGACAGGTCGCGCTACCGGACCGGGTGGCTGGTCGACAGGGGCGGCTTTCCTGGCCGGCGCGGGTGCCATGTTGCGGCCATCTGCCGCGGGTGGCGGCGTCGGCCTGGGCGTTGCGGGTGCGGGTGATGCCGTCGACGCTGATGATGCCGCAGCGGCGGTGTTCTTGTTGGGACTCGCATTTGTAGCCGATGCCTCACGCTGGCCGCCGCTTTTGGCCGGGGCGGGCGCAGCAGGGGCGGGCGTAGCAGGGGCGGTGCGTGCGGGCCGCGTGCCCTGATCACCGGGGCCGACTTGCGGTGCGGGGCTGTCTCCGCTGCGTGGCGCATCGGCGCTCGCCCGATCGGGCGTATCGGATGAGGACTGCTGCTTTGCTGTTGTTGTCTGGGGCGCGCGTCTGGCCGCCTCCCGTGGCGGTGTCGATGGCTGCTGCGACGAACCCTGAGCGTCGTTGCCACGCGCAGCCTTGTCCGCGGCGGGCGCGGTGGCCGCTGTTTCCCCGCTCTTGGGTTTGCCGTCGTTGGCAGTCGACGTCGTGGCGTCCTGCTGCTGCGACTGCCCGGCGTTCTGCTGGCCGCGCTTGCGGCCACCGCGCCGGCGACGACCACCGCGACGGTTGCGTGGCGGTCTGTCGCCGCCCTGAGCCGCGGATTTCTGCTCATCAGGGCCGGCTTTGGCCGCATCGGGTTTGGCACGACTGTCGTCACGTTGCGGTGATTTTTCATTCCGCGCGTCAGCGCTCTTGCGCGCGTTCCGCCCGCCAGACCGGCGATCCTGTTGGCCGCCTTTGCGCGGACCGCCTTCCTTGCCGCCGCGGCCGCGCTGTCGCGATCTTCCCTGCGGACGTTCGCGGCGCTGGCCGGCGCGTTCCTTGCCGGGGCTGCGGCCGTCGCGGCGTTTTTTGGCAGGTTCGGCTGCGGCGGCCTTGTCTTCAGGCTCGCTCTTGAACAAAGCAAAGAAACGGGCGAGAAGACCCGGTGCCTTTTCCTCTTGCGGCTTCTGCTCGAGCCGTGTCGGCGTCGGGGCCGGGGTGCTGGGCACGATCTTGCTGACCGCGGGTTTCTGCGCCATCGGTTGCTGGCGCGTCGCACGCTCGATCACGTCGCTGGTCTCGGCTTCGGACTCCGGCAACATATAGCTGACCGGCGCATTCTCCGGCAGGCGCACCGCATCGTCGCGTACCCGGCGCAGCTGGTAGTGCGGTGATTCGAGATTGCCGCGCGGGACAATGACAATATTGACGTGCTCGCGTTCTTCGATCGTGGTCAGCCATGCCCTTTTCTCGTTGAGCAGATAGGTCGACACATCGATGGGGAGTTCGGCGATGACCTTGGACGTGCGGTCCTTGCGTGCTTCTTCGCCAAGCAGGCGCAACACCGACAAAGACAGCGATTCTACGCCGCGGATCGTGCCGCGGCCGAGGCAGCGGGGACAGGTGGTATGAGCGGACTCGCCGAGCGAGGGTCTCAGACGCTGGCGTGACATCTCCAGCAGGCCGAAACGAGAGATGCGCCCGATCTGGATCCGGGCCCGGTCCATCTTTACCGCGTCGCGCAACCGGTTCTCGACCTCGCGCTGGGCTTTCTGCGGGCCCATGTCGATAAAGTCGATGACGATCAGACCGCCGAGATCGCGCAGACGGAGCTGACGCGAGATTTCGTCCGCCGCCTCCAGGTTGGTATTCAGCGCTGTCGCCTCGATGTCCTCGCCTTTGGTCGAGCGGGCCGAGTTGATATCGATCGAGACCAGCGCTTCGGTGTGATCGATGACCACACTGCCTCCGGAGGGGAGTTCGACCGTGTGCGAGAACGCCGACTCGATCTGGCTCTCGATCTGGAAGCGGGTGAACAGCGGCACCGGGTCGTGGTAGAGCTTGAGCTTGCGCAGATTGTGCGGCATTACGCGCTCGACGAATTCCCGCGCCTCGGTGTGAGCCCCTTCGTCATCGATGAGAATCTCACCGAGGTCGTTTGAGAAGTGATCGCGCAGTGCGCGGATCACCGTATTGCTCTCCTGATAGATCAGGAACGGCGCCGGTTGCTGCACTGCCGAGGCTTTTATCGCCTCCCATACCTGCAGCAGATAATCGAGGTCCCACTGCAGCTCTTCGTCGCCGCGACCAACACCCGCGGTGCGCACGATGGCGCCCATGCCCTCCGGGATCTCGATCGCCTTGAGCGCGTCGCGGACCTCGTCCCGATCAGCACCGGTGATGCGTCGGGAAACGCCTCCGGCGCGGGGATTGTTTGGCATCAGCACGAGGAAACGGCCGGCCAGACTGAGGTAGGTAGTCAGCGCCGCGCCTTTGTTGCCGCGCTCCTCCTTCTCGACCTGGATGACGATTTCCTGGCCTTCCCGGAGCACGTCGCGGATGTTGACCCGACCGCTGGTGTCGGCACCCTCGACAAAATACTCGCTGGAGATTTCCTTTAGCGGCAGGAACCCATGACGGGTGGAACCGTATTCGACGAAGGCCGCTTCGAGGCTGGGTTCGAGCCGGGTGATCCGGCCCTTATAGATATTGGCCTTTTTCTGTTCCCGGGCAGGGGTTTCGATATCGAGGTCGATCAGCCGCTGGCCGTCGACCATGGCCACGCGCAACTCTTCTTCCTGAGTCGCGTTCACTAGCATTCTTTTCATTGTAATCGGCTCTTGTCAGGTCAAGGGCCGACGATCCACAACGGGCGGGGACCAGCAGAACAGCGGTGGGGCGCAGTCGACCAGAGCGGTCGTCGCGCCACAAACGTGGCCAGGTGCCCGCGATCAGCGCGAGCAAGAGCCAGAGGAAAGCTGTCATAGTCTTCGGTCCTGCTTGCGTCCGAGAGTCGGGCGCAGTGCCTCGAGGCTCCGCGCGGGGATCATCGGTTTCGCGATGGACTGAACATTCAAATCCAACAACTTCGGCGATCCGAATTAATCCGGGTCGCCACGTGTATTCCGTCTCGCGACTGACCGGCGTCAGGCGTAAACTGCCGCCCGGAGGTCGCTCCGCCGGTACTATAGCAACCTCGCGGCCTCGTGATCAACGCCAAATGCCTCGCATAAGGTCCTGAAAAGGGGAATATTTTGCCTGCCGGAGAGTCAGTGCCGAAAGCGGCGGTCAAGCTGGTCACAGTCAGCGACGACCAGGCCGGCCAGCGTATCGACAATTTTCTGGCGCCGCGCCTGAAGGGCGTGCCCAGGAGCCGCTTGTACCGACTGCTGCGCAAAGGCGAAGTGCGAGTCAACAAGGGGCGTATCGGTCCCACCTACCGGGTACAAGCCGGAGATGTGGTGCGTATCCCGCCGGTCCGTATGGCTGAAAAGGTGGCTCCGACGCCTGCGGCAGCGACCCTGGCGTTCCTGTCCGCACGCATCATCCACGAGGACAAGCGACTATTGGTCCTCGACAAGCCGGCCGGGATGGCGGTGCACGGCGGCAGCGGGCTCAGCTTTGGCGTCATCGAAGCGCTGCGGGCGGCGAGACCTGACGCGCCTTATCTGGAATTGGTGCACCGGCTTGACCGGGACACAAGTGGTTGTCTGCTGATCGCCAAACGACGCAGCTATCTGCGCTCGCTGCACGACATGCTGCGCGAGGGTGTTGTGGAGAAGCAGTATCTGGCCCTGGTGCGCGGACAGTGGCAGCTCGGCAAGACCGTGCTGGAGGATCGTCTCAGCACCCATCAGCGACGCGGTGGCGAACGGCATGTAGAGCTCGACGAGAACGGCAAATTTGCCGCCAGCCGATTCAGACCCGTACAGATCTGGACGCGTGCGACGCTGATGGAGGTCGCGCTCCTGACGGGCCGCACGCACCAGATCCGTGTTCAGGCGACGGCCGCCGGCCATCCACTGGCGGGCGACGAAAAGTATGGAGATCCGGTGTTCAACCGCCAGATGGGGCGGATCGGTCTCAAACGCATGTTCCTGCACGCCCATGCGCTGAGTTTCGAGGATCCGGTCAGCGGCGAATTGCGTTCGTTTAGCGCGCCGTTACCTGAGGACCTCGGCAGCGTCGTCGATAAGCTGGGGGAGGGCACTTGAGCAGGCGCTGGCCGCTGCTGGTGTTCGACTGGGACGGTACGCTGATGGACTCAACCGGCGCCATCGTGCGCGCCGCCCAGGCGGCGATCGCCGATCTCGGCCTGCCGTCACGCAGCGACGAGAGCATCTGCAGCATCATCGGCCTCGGCTTACGGGAATCCTGGCAGGCGCTGTTCCCGGATCTGGAAACTGACGCTTACGAGCACTTTGTCGCAAGCTACAGGGATCACTTCGTGCAGCGTGAGCGAGCGTCGTCGCGACTCTATCCGGGGGTCACTGAAGCGCTGCTGATGCTGGGCGAGCGCGGCTGCCGTCTGGCGGTGGCGACGGGCAAGAGCCGGCGGGGGCTGGACCATGATCTCGAGCACACTGAATTGGGTCATTTTTTCGACGCGACCCGGACCGCGGACGAAACCCGTTCCAAGCCGCATCCGGAGATGCTGTGCAGCCTGATGTCCGAACTCGGTTTTGCTCCCGGCCAGACGCTGATGATTGGTGACACCGAGTTTGACCTGTTGATGGCGCAAGCCGCGGGCGCATCCGCGCTGGCGGTGACCTGGGGCGCTCACCCGACGGCACGTCTGCGCGCGCACGATCCGGCCGGCTGTCTGGATAGCGTGGAGCAGATCCCGCTCTGGCTAGAGCAGATCGAAGCCGAGCTGGCGCAGGGCGGCTGAGACCCATATCAGCGGCAGGCCGATCAGGCCGGTGGGATCCTGGCTGTCGATGCGTTCGAACAGGGCGATGCCCAGTCCCTCGCAGCGGAAGCCGCCAGCGCAATCAAGCGGTTTGTCCCGGCTCACATAACGCTCGATTTCGGCGGTTTCGAGGACGCGGAATTGCACCCGGGTGACATCCATGTGCAGCAGCGGTTCCGCTCCGGGGCTGCGTCCATCGATAATGGCCACCGCGGTGAGGAACTCGACCGGCTGTCCGGAGCTACGGCGCAGCTGTTCGACCGCCGCGGTCTCGATCCCCGGTTTGCCCAACACTTCGCGGTCCCGGACCGCAACCTGATCGGAGCCGATCACTACCGTGCCGGGCCGACGTGCGGCCACGGTCCGTGCCTTGAGTTGAGCGAGACGCGTCACCAGCGCGGCGGGATCTTCGCCGGCGAGCGGGCGTTCGTCGACCTGCGGCACATCGACGGCGAAATCGAGTCCCAGCCGGTCCAGCAGCTGCCGCCGATAGGGTGAGCCGGAGGCCATAACGAGTTCGGGATTGGACATTGACTGGTCTGCTTGCCCGGGGGTTTGTCCGTGGCGACATTTGTCTCAAAAACAATGGATTGGAGTGGAACATACTTTTGACAGTCCGCGCAATCCCGGCTACCATTCGCCGATTATGCCGCTCGCCCTGACGGACCTTCTTTCACCAGATGTGCCCGTCCAGGGCGAGTTGCATGTTGGGGTGCCGGTGGCCGAGTTGCCGCGTCTGGCCGCTGCACTTACAGACAGCGATGTGGAGCTGGAAGCAGACATCAGCGTGCGGCCGCTGGCGGGTCCGGTGGCGGCGCTGGCGGTGGAGGGCAGAATAGCCGGCGCGTTGCCGCTGCGATGCCAGCGCTGTCTGGAGACGGTGCGGATCGAGATCGAGCAAGCGTTGAATCTCGCCGTCGCTGTCGCCGGGAACGAAGAGCAGCTGCCGGCCGGGTTCGAGCCCTGGCCATTGGTCGCCGGCCCGGTGTCCCTGGGGCAGCTGCTGGAGGACGAATTGCTGTTGTCGCTGCCGCTGGCTCCGGTCCACGAGGACGCGCAGGCATGTGGCCCGTTGGCCGACACCTTGTCGTCGATGCAGCAGGAGACGACGGAGCAGGCGGAAAATCCGTTTGCGGTGCTAAAAGATTTGAAACGCTAGGCCGGAAATACCGCATGGCTGCGGTTTCGGACAAGGAGTAAACAGATGGCTGTTCAACAAAACAGAAAGACTTCGTCGCGGCGCGATATGCGTCGTTCCCACGACGGTTTGAACAAACCGGCTGTGTCCGTCGAACCAAAGACTGGCGAGACGCACCGCCGGCACCACGTCAGTGCCGATGGTTTTTATCGCGGCCGCAAGGTGATCGCGACCCCCGCCCCCGTCGAGGACGACGAGGAATAGCTGGCCGAAGTCGGCGCCGCCTGAATGCCGCGCCGATCCATTGAGGTCAGGGGCATGGAACATCCGGTCCTCGCCGTAGATGCCATGGGTGGTGACGCAGGCACCGCCGTGGTCGTCCCTGCTGCGCTGACGTTCCTGGCCAATCATCCCCGTGTCTCGTTGTTCCTGGTCGGCGACCGGGAACAGATCGAGCCCTTGTTGGCCTCTGCTGGTGCCGAGCGACGCGCGCGCGCCGAAATTGTCGCGGCCAGTGAGATCGTGGAGATGGATGAGGCGCCCGCGGACGCGCTGCGGAAAAAGAAAGATTCCTCGATGCGCGTGGCGATCGATCTGGTCAAGGCAGGTCGGGCCCAGGCATGCATCAGCGCCGGCAACACCGGTGCGCTGATGGCGATTTCCCGTTTCGTGCTCAAGACCCTGCCGGGCATCGATCGGCCGGCAATAATTTCGGGCATCCCCGCGCGCGACGGCCACACTTTGATGCTGGATCTGGGCGCGAACTCTGATTGTTCCCCCGAGCAGTTGCTTCAGTTTGCGGTGATGGGCACCGTCATCGCCGCGGAATTGCACGGTATCGCGCGACCGCGCGTCGGACTCCTGAATATCGGCACCGAGCAAAACAAAGGCAATGAGGCTATCCGTCAGGCCGGCAAGATGCTCGCGCGCAGCGAACTCAACTACGTCGGTTTCATCGAGGGCAACGACATCATGTCCGGCCGGGTCGATGTGGTGGTCACCGACGGCTTTACCGGCAATGTGTCCTTGAAAACCATGGAAGGCCTGGTGCGGATGCTGTTTCAAAGTATCCGTGATGAGGTCGGCAAGTCCTGGCGCCAGCGGCTGGTCGCGCTTGCCGCGGCGCCCATGTTGCGCTCACTTCAGGCTAAACTTGACCCACGGCTGTATAACGGGGCGAGCCTGGTGGGGCTGCAGGGCATCGTCATCAAGAGCCATGGCAGTGCCGACGAGATCGCTTTCCGCAACGCGTTGCGCACGGCCCTGATCGAGATCAGGAAGGATGCGCCGGGCCAGATCGGGGCGCTGATGACCCGCCAAAACGTAATGGAGGACGCGGTTTGATTTACTCCCGCATAGCCGGCACTGGCAGATATCTGCCCGAGCGTGTCCTGACCAACGCCGACCTGGAGAAGATGGTCGACACTACCGATGAGTGGATCCGCACCCGCAGCGGGATCGAGCGTCGCCATATTTGCGCCGAGGATGAAACGACCTGCGACATGTCCGAACAGGCCGCGTTGCGGGCGATGGAGGACGCCGGGGTCGGGCCGGAAGATATCGATCTGATTATTGTCGGTACCACGACGCCGGACCAGGTCTTCCCCAACGTCGGTTGTCTGCTGCAGCATCGTCTGGACATCCACGGTTGCCCCGCGTTCAGCCTCGAGGCCGCCTGCACCGGTTTTATTTATGCGTTGAGCGTGGCCGACAAATTTGTCCGCAGCGGCGAAGCGCGCAATGCGTTGGTCATCGGCGCCGAGGCGATCTCGAAGATGACGGATTGGAGCGATCGCCACACCTGCGTTCTGTTCGGTGACGGTGCCGGTGCGGTGGTGCTGCAGCCGTCGTCCGAGCCCGGCATCATCTCCACCCATATCCATGCCGATGGCCAGTACAAGGACCTGTTGTTCTTCCCCTCGGGTGTATCAAAAAAGCCGGAGGATTTTCACGCGCGGCGCGATTACATCCAGATGCGCGGCAACGAAGTGTTCAAGGTGGCGGTCAATACGCTGGGACGTATCGTCGACGAGACCCTGGCGGCAAACGGACTGGAGAAATCCGACATCGACTGGCTGATCCCGCACCAGGCCAATATCCGCATTATCCAGGCCACCGCGAAGAAGCTCGACATGCCCATGGACCGGGTGATCCAGACCGTGGCCGAGCATGGCAATACGTCCACGGCCTCGGTGCCGATGGCGCTGGATGTGGCGGTCCGCGACGGACGTATCAAGCGCGGCGAGATGCTGCTGCTGGAGGCTTTCGGCGGCGGGTTTACCTGGGGCTCGGCGCTGGTGCGCTTTTGAGCGAGCTGCGCCAGCCAGCGGCTGCACGAGCTTAGCGTAAGTTGAAAACCGCCGTTTGGCGGCGGCCACAAAGCCCGGCGAGAAGCCACGGCGCGGAGGTGATACAAGTGTCGAACGAAGATCGCAAACCGGAATTTCACGGCTGGCGTCCACATCCCTGGCACGGACTCTCGCCGGGCAAGAACCCGCCGCTCGAAGTGCGCGCGTTTATCGAGATCACGCCATTCGATCTGGTCAAGTACGAAGTGGACAAGGAAACCGGGTATACGATCGTCGATCGGCCGCAGCGCACCTCCTCGCAACCGCCGGCTCTGTACGGGTTTATCCCGCAGACCTATTGCGGCGACCGGGTGCGTGACCTGACGCCCGGCGCCGAGCTGGCGGATGGCGATCCGCTGGATATCTGTGTGATCAGCGAGCGGCGCATCGACCGCGGCGGCATCCTCCTCGATGCTCGCGTCATCGGTGGCATCCAGATGCTCGACAATGGCGAGGCGGACGACAAGATCATCGCCGTGTTACGCAACGATTACATCTGGAGCGGAGTCAACGATCTCGCGGAATTGCCCGACATCAAGGTACAGCGCATCAAGCATTATTTCGGCACCTACAAGATGAGCGACGAGATGGATTCGTCGATCAGGATCACCGCGACCTATGGCCGCGGCCAGGCGGCCGAGGTAGTGCAGGCCGCGATGGCCGACTACGAGGACGGCTTCGGCCATTACCGGCGCGCTCTGCAACGCAGCGAGGCCGACATGTTCGGTCTGCGCGACGACGACTGAATCACTGCCGCAGCGTTTAGCGGACCGGAGCGGCCGCGAGTTCCTCGAACAGCGCCACGAATTCGGTGGTCAATTTGTGGCGCGGCGCCAGATAGATCAGCGGTATGGATTGGTCGTGGCTCTCACGCATCTTCACCGATGAAGACAGTCGCGTCGCAAGCACCGGCAGGCCTTCCTGGCAGAGTTCCTCGACCAGACGCCGGGGCAGGTTGGCCCGTGGCAAGAACTGGTTGATGACGATGCCTTCGACGTGCAGCTCACGGTTGTGGTCGCTACGCGTCTCCTCGACGTTCTCCAGCAGCTGATACAGCGCGCGTCGCGAGAAATCATCGCAGTCGAAGGGGATCAGACAGCCTTCGGCCGCGATCAGAGCAGACAGGGTGAAGAAATTGAAGGCCGGCGGCGTGTCGATATAGACCGCCTGATATTGCGCCGAGAGATCGTCCATCAGCTCGCGGAACTTGTAGATCTTGTGTTTAGCCTGGAGTTTGCTCTCCAGTTCGTTGAGATCCGGCGAGGACGGGATCAGATCAAGACCCTCGAAGCTGGTCTCCTCGATATATCTTGCCGGCTCCTGTTCCAGCAGGCGGAAACTCAGACAGTCCTGGAAAAAATCACCGATACCCCGATCGCTGGCCTCGTAGTCGGCCCCCAGCAGATATTGGGAGGCATTACCCTGGGGATCGAGATCCACCAGCAGCGTCGAGATACCCCGGCTGGCGCTGATGGCGGCAAGATTTGCGGCGATGCTGGATTTGCCGACACCACCTTTCTGATTAAACACCACCCGGCGCATGATCCGTTTACCTCGGCTTCGTGGATAAGCTCGGGACGCGATTGCGACTTTGCGTCAAAGTGTCGGCAGCCCGCAGATCCGCGTCAAGGGCGGGGTCCTACCAGAGCGAGAACTTGCGCTTCTTCTTGGCTTCCGGGACCGCGTCCTTGGCCTTGCGCCGTTTGACCCGTTCCAGCAGCCTATCGCGCTTGGTCTTGAGTCGTGCATCACGGGCGTCTCCGCTGCCGCGCATGCGGGTAGAAAAAGTATCGCGAAAGACAACGAAGTCCTTGTAGCCCTCGACTTCATGCTTGAGTTCCCGGAATACGAGCTCGATCATGATGGCATCATCCAGATAACCGATACCTGGGATGCTGTCCGGGATCAGGTCCTCGGGATCGCAAAAATAGACCAGGGCACACAGCACCCGGCTGCGCTCGGGCTCGGGCATGGCCCAATCCTCGTCGGTCAGCATCCCGACCATCGCCTCGAGCTGTTCCAGGCGAGCGGTGATAAAGGTCGGGGCGTTGGCCCCGGCGACTTCCAGAAACAGCTCTCTGGCGGCATCGATGATGTCGCTCTCTTCAGCATCACGGACCGCGTCGCGCGCCTTCTGCATGCACTCGCGGAAGTGACGCAAGTCCTTGTCGCTGATCTCGAAAGTGACGCGCATGGTCATCGGATTCTCCGGCCTCTGTTGCAGCGGGAAGCCTACGCAGTGCTTCGGGGAGCGTCAATAGCGCCGGCGAACCGGGTCGAAGACGCTTGTGACCCGAATTCTCGGGCAGGCGGCCGTCTGCGGGGAGCCGCAGCGGGCAGCGGCAGCAGCGACCGGCCGGGTGACGTCCGGATCAAGACGGTTTTGTCAGTCCGGACACAAAAAAAGCCGCGACCGGGGTCGCGGCTTATTTGCTGCGCGAACGCAGCGACTATCTGACCAGGTCTTACTTCGACATGGACTTCTTGAACATCCGATCGAGCTTCTCGGTGTTCGCATTGCAGCAGCTCTGCGCGCCAGCCGCAGCCTGAGCAGCGCTGTTGGCTGTGTTCTGAGCGTTGGCAGCCATCCGCTTGGCGTCGGCCGAAGCCGCTTCGGCAGCCGTGGCGGCGGTCTTGGCCGTTGACGCGTCGCTGGCGGCCTGGGAAGCCATGGATTTGGCTTCGTCCGCAGTAGCCTGTGCCTTCTTGACAGCGTCGACGCTGGCGCAGCCGGACATGCCGACCATCAGGGCCAGAGCGGCGGTAAGAGCAAGTTTGTTTTTCATATTCAAATCTCCGATATCGGTTTGACGAAACACGAATTTGAAGCGCCGGTCCTGCAGAGACCGGCATTTCGTCGCCGCCAAACTACCGAAACGATGGCGGCTAATCAAGCAAAATCTGCTGTCGGCCGGCAACATTGCGGATCGCCTTGCCAGGCTGTCTGAGGATGATCTGGCCCGACTTTGCTGGATGGTGTCGTTGTCCGGGCCGGTCGGACGCCGAAACGGTCCGAAATAATCAGTCGGTACGCTCGGTCACCTCGAGCACGTGGTAGCCGAACTGTGTCTTCACCGGGCCCAGCGGCTGCCCGATTTCGCCGGAGAAAACGACCTGATCGAACTCCGGCACCATGCGTCCGCGGCCAAACGAGCCGAGATCCCCACCGCGAGCGCCGGAGGGGCATTTGGAGTGTTTTTTCGCCAGCTCGGCAAAGTCGCCGCCATCCTGGATCTGGGAGATCAGGTCCTGACATTCGGCTTCGGTCTCAACGAGGATATGGCGGGCACTGGCAGTCGACATGGGATTCTCCTTCGGTTGGCGAAAAAAAGGGATTCTAACAGCGGCAGCGACGCTGCGATCACAGGCTCAGGTGGCCACGCCGGGGATGTTTGAGGTCGCGCAGTATCTCCCGCGCCGCATTATGCCCCGGCGCGCCAGTGACGCCGCCGCCTGGATGGGTGCCGGAACCGCACATGTACAGCGCCTTCAGCGGGCCCCGATAAGCGCCGTAACCCAGCACCGGACGCGCGCTGAACAGCTGATCCAGACCCAGCGCGCCGTGGAAAATATCGCCGCCGACCAGACCGAACTCCCGCTCGAGATCTGCCGGCGTCAGGACCATGCGGCCGAGGATGTTTGCGCGGAAATTCGGCGCATAGTCGGTCACGGTATCGATCACCCGCTCGGCCGCCTCGGCGCCGCAGGTCTCCCAGGAACGGCCATCTGCAAGCTCGGGCGCGAAATGCTGGCAGAACAGGCTGGCTACATGTTGTCCGGCTGGCGCCAGCGAATCGTCCATGGTGCTGGGGATCATCATCTCGACCACCGGCCGTTTCGACCATCCGTGCTGGCGGGCATCCAGCCACGCGCGCTCCATATAGTCCAGGGACGGCGCGATCACGATACCGGCCTGATGACCGGGCTGGATTCCCTCGCCGGGCAGGCAATGGAAGCGTGGTAGCTCCGCCAGTGCGACGTTCATGCGCAGCGTCCCGGAGCCGCAACGATAGCGGCGGATACGGCCGAGGAAGTCCTGATCGAGATCGCCGGCATCGATCATCTGCAGATAGAGCAGGCGCGGATTGACGTTGGCGATCACCATGTCCGCGTTCAGCTCGCGACCGTCGGCGAGCACCACGCCGCGGGCGCGTCCGGCGCGCACCTGCACCTGGCGCACCTCGGTGTCGGTGACGATGGTGACGCCGCGACGCCGGGCTTCCGCGGCCATGGCCTGGGTGATCGCGCCCATCCCGCCGACCGCGTGGCCCCAGACACCGCGACGGCCGTTGACCTCGCCAAAGGCGTGATGCAGCAGCACGTAGGCCGAGCCCGGGGCGTAGGGTCCGGCATAGTTGCCGACGACCGCATCGAAGCCATAGAGCGCTTTGATCGGTTCGGACTCGAACCAGTCATCCAGGATCTCGCCGGCACTGCGGGTAAAGATCTCGTGCAGATCGCGCTGGCTGACGGCGGACAGCGCGCGGGTGCGCTGCCCGAGCCGCAGTGCGGCCAGTACGGCCTGAATACCGCCGCCAGGGCCGGGCGGGGTCTCCAGCAGCGTGGCGCGAAGCTGGTCGGCCACGATCTCCAGCATGCGTTGAAATTCGTCCAGACGCTCGGCGTCACGGCGCGAGAAACGGGCGACTTCCTCGCGCAGACCGCCGCTATCCACTCGGGCCGAGAAGGCATCGCCATCCGCCAGCGGCAGCAGATTGTTCAGCGGCCGTTCGAGGATGCGCAGCCCATGTTCGGCCAGGCGCAGATCAGCGATGACCCGGGGATTGAGCAGGCTGACGGTATAGCTGGCCACGGAGTTGCGGAAACCGGGATGGAATTCCTCGGTGACCGCGGCGCCGCCGACCACGTGGCGGCGTTCCAGCAGGGTGACGCGGACACCGGCGGCAGCCAGGTAGCAGGCGCAGACCAGACCATTGTGGCCGGCGCCGATGATGAGAGCCTCGGGGGCGGATCGCTGGGCCATGGTCCTTGCAGACTCGACGGGTGGTGGTGGGTCCCGGCACAACTGCCGGAACACGAATGATAAGCGACTCGCGTCGATGCTGCTTGCAGTGCGGCACGGATCGTCGCCAGCGGAAAGGCTTGCCGCGCTCCCCGGGCTACTGTATATATCAACAGTACCTGTCCATCCATACAGTAGAGTGTTTGCCATGTATGAACTGACCCCTCGCCAGTACCAGGTGCTGGAGCTGATCCGCCAGGGCATCGAAGAGGAAGGCATGCCGCCGACCCGGGCCGAGATCGCCCTCGCGCTGGGATTCAGGTCGGCCAATGCCGCGGAGGATCATCTGCGCGCGCTGGAACGCAAGGGCGCCATCGAGTTGATCCCGGGTATGTCCCGGGGCATCCGTCTCAAGGACACGCTGCGCGAGCAGCTGGGTCTGCCGCTGGTAGGGCGGGTGGCGGCGGGTCAGCCGATCCTGGCCCAGGAACATATCGAGGCCCGCTATCAGGTGGATCCCGATCTGTTTTATCCCCGGCCCCATTACCTGCTGCAGGTCCACGGCATGAGCATGCGTGATGCCGGCATCCTCGATGGCGATCTCGTCGCCGTGCACCGGACCCCCGAGGTCCGCAGCCGGCAGATCGTGGTCGCGCGTATCGACGACGAGGTGACGGTCAAACGCTATCGTCAGGAAGGGCGCATCGTCTGGCTGCTGCCGGAGAATCCGGATTTCGAGCCGATCCGGGTGGACATGAGTGAGCATGAGCTGACTATCGAAGGCGTCGTGGTCGGTGTCGTACGCCGGGACGTCCACGGATGAAAAAATCGCTGGACGCCCTGCTGGCGGATCCGCGGGTGTGGCGTGGCCGGCAAGCGCCGCAGGGCATGCGGACCCTGTCCAGCGGCTACCGCGCGCTGGACGCGATCCTGCCGGGCGGCGGCTGGCCCCGTGCCGGACTGACCGAGATCGTGGTCGAGCGCTGGGGCACCGGCGAGTTGCAAATGATCGTGCCCCTGCTGCGCCAGCTCAGCGACGATGGCCATGACGAAGCGGCAGCTCGCCACGGCTGGATTGCGTGGATCGCGCCGCCCTATGTCCCCTACGCGCCGGCCCTGGCGACGGCCGGCATCGACGTGGCCCGGCTGCTGCTGGTCCATGCAGCGATCGACAGTGAAGCCCTGTGGGCGGCGGAGCAGGCGCTGGTCTCGGCCAGTTGTCAGATCGTGCTGGCCTGGGCCAGGAATGCCGCCCATCGTCAACTCAGGCGTCTGCAGCTGGCGGCCGAGGACGAGGGCGTGCCCTGTATCCTGTTCCGCCCGCCCGACGCCTTGCGCGCGGCGTCCCCCGCCGCGCTCAAGCTGTATCTGGGTGCAGGCGCGAACGGATGGCTGGACGTGATCAAAAGCCGCGGCGGCCGTCCTGCCAGTCTCCCGCTGCGGGATCTGTTTCTTCATGACGGCCACTAAAACGCGCCGCCCCCTCCATGCCCAGGTCCCAGGCCTCACTGCCTCTGTTTCCGGCGTCGTCACCTGTCGCGGAGATACCGCCGCCCGTGCCGGTGCGTCGGCGCCAGCTGTGGATGGCGCTGGATTGCGACCGGCTGCCGCTGGAGATTTTTGCCGCCGCCGCGGATGCACAGCCGGTGGCGGTGGTGGAAGGCGATGGCAGCGGTCGCCGTATATGCCGTAGCAATAGCGCCGCGGCGCACCAGGGCGTCACGCCGGGTCTGCCGCTCAATGCGGCGCTGGCACTGAGTCCGCAGCTGCAGGTCGTGGAACGCGATCCGCGGCGCGAGGCACGCAGACTGCGGCGTCTGGCGCAATGGGCCATGCGCTATACCGACCTGGTCAGCCTGGAGATGCCGCATCGCTTGCTGCTGGAGATCCAGGGCAGCCTCAAGTTGTTCGGTGGCCTCGATCGTCTGTGCCAGCAGATCTGCACCGGGCTGACGGCACTCGGGTACAGCCTGCGCCATGCGGTGGCGCCCACGCCGCGGGCCGCGCTGTGGCTGGCACGAGGTGCGGACGGGGCACGGGTGACGGATGTCGCAGCATTGCCGGGTGCGCTGGCCGAGCTGCCGTTGCGGTGTACCGGCTGGTCCGAGCGCGAGCTCAACATGCTCGAAGGTATGGGTGTGCAATCCCTGGGTGAATGCCTGCGTCTGCCGCGGGACGGCTTTGCGCGGCGTCTGGGCGTGCGTTGCCTTGCTGATCTGGACCGGGCGCTTGGGCGTGTTGCCGAGCCGCGTCGTGGCGTGCGTCCGCCCGCCCGTTACCGCGGCAGTCTCGAACTGCCCGCCGAGACGTTTGATCGCGCGATGATGGGGCAGGGCATGCGACACCTGCTGGATGAGCTGTCGGCGTTCCTGCGTCATCGTCAGGCCGGGGTACAGCAGCCCGAGTTCATGTTCCGGCACAACGACGGACACAACACCCGTTTCCCTCTCGGTCTGGCGGAACCGAGCGCCGATGCCGGCTTCCTGAGCGAATTGCTGATGCCGCATCTGGAACAGGCGCGTCTGCATGCGCCGGTGGTCAGCCTGGCCTTGCGCAGCGGTCCGGTGTTACCGCTGCCCGGCAGTCTGCTGGCGTTGGGTCTGGAAGACGGTGCCGGACCGCGACGGGCTGAGGCAGCCTGCCGTCTGGTGGATCGGCTGCGGGCGCGGCTAGGTACCGGCGCGGTGCGGGGTATATGCCTGTTGCCCGAGCATCGTCCCGAGGCGGCATGGGATTACGTCGAGCCGGGTACGCGCGGTACCGAGGCTGGCGATCGCGCGCGGCCACTGTGGATCCTGGAGACGCCGCGGCCGCTGCAGATGAAACACCGGCAGCCCTGGCTGGAGGGGCCGCTGACGCTGCGCCACGGACCCGAACGCATCGAGACCGGATGGTGGGACGGCAAGGATGTGTCCCGGGATTACTACGAGGCATCCAGTCCCGGCGGTATGGGTCTGTGGATTTTTCGTGAACGCCGCAAGCCACGGCGCTGGTTTTTGCACGGGGTGTTCGGTTAATGATCCCCGACTATGCCGAACTGCACTGTGTGTCCAATTTCAGCTTTTTGCGCGGCGCTTCACATCCGGAGGAGCTGGTCAGGCAAGCCGCGGATCTCGGTTATCGCGCGCTGGCGATCACCGACGAGTGTTCGGTGGCGGGCGTGGTCCGGGCCTGGCAGGCGTCCCGTGAATCTGCACTTGAGCTGATCGTCGGCAGCGAATTCCGGCTCGAGGACGGTCTGCGTCTGGTGCTGCTGGCGACGGACCGGCAGGGCTATGCTCAGCTCTGCCGTCTGATTACCCGCGGCCGGCGCCAGGCGCCCAAGGGGAGCTATCGACTCAGCAGGGAGGATCTGGCGCCGCCGCTGGATCACTGTCTCGCGCTGTGGCTGCCCGGCGCCGCACCGTGCAGGGAAGATGCCGCGTGGCTGACAAACGAATTCCCCGAGCGCTGCTGGATCGCGGTAGAGCTGCTCGCCGATGGCGATGACGTGCGGCGTCTGCAGCGTCTGCAGGCCCTGGCCGAAGATCTGCGACTGCCGGCAGTCGCCTGCGGTGACGTGCATATGCACAGCCGCGCGCGGCGCGCGTTGCAGGACACCCTGACGGCTATCCGTCTGCGGCGTCCGCTGGATAGCGCGGGTCTGGCTCTGTTTGCGAACGGCGAGCGCCATCTGCGCCGGCGCGATGTACTGGCCCGGCTCTATCCGCCGGCGCTGCTGGCGGAAAGCGTACGCATCGCAGAGCGCTGTCGGTTCCGCCTCGATGAGTTGCGCTACGAATATCCGGCGGAGCTGGTGCCGGCGGAGCACACGCCGGCGAGCTGCTTGCGCATGCTGACCGAGGCGGGCGCGCTCCGACGCTGGCCCGATGGGTTAGCCGCGGAGGTGCGCGCGCGGATCGAGCACGAGCTGGCGCTGATCTCGGAGCTCGGTTACGAGCCCTATTTTCTGACCGTCCACGATATCGTCCGCTTTGCCCGCGGCCGCGGCATCCTCTGTCAGGGACGCGGTTCCGCCGCCAACTCGGCGGTCTGTTTTTGTCTCGGCATTACCGAAGTGGATCCAGCCCGCATGTCCATGTTGTTCGAGCGCTTTATCTCCCGCGAGCGCGACGAGCCGCCGGATATCGACGTCGACTTCGAGCATGAGCGGCGTGAAGAAGTAATCCAGTACATCTACCGCAAATATGGTCGCGAGCGGGCGGCGCTGGCGGCGACGGTGATCAGCTACCGGCCGCGTAGCGCCATCCGTGACGTGGGCAAGGCGCTGGGTCTGGAAGCGCTGCAGATCGATCAGCTGGCCCGGGCCATACAGTGGTGGGACGGCTGCGAGGTCGATGATGATCGGGTCCGCGAAGCCGGTTTCGATCCGGACAATCCGATGCTCGCGCGGCTGCTCGGACTGGTGCGGCAGCTGCTCGGTTTCCCGCGTCATCTTTCGCAGCACGTGGGGGGCTTCGTTATCGCCGCCGGCGATCTGGCCGAACTGGTGCCGGTGGAGAATGCGGCAATGCCGGCGCGCACGGTGATCCAGTGGGACAAGGATGATCTCGATGCACTGGGTCTGATCAAGGTGGACGTACTCGGGCTGGGCATGCTCTCCGCCATCCGCCGCAGCTTCGATCTGCTCGCTGAGTTTCGCGGCAGACAGCTGAGTCTGGCCAGCGTGCCGGCGGAAGACCCGGTGGTCTACGATATGATCTGCCGCGCCGACACCCTGGGGGTGTTCCAGATCGAGTCTCGCGCCCAGATGGCGATGTTGCCGCGGCTGCGTCCGCGCTGTTATTACGATCTGGTGATCGAAGTGGCGATCATCCGCCCCGGACCGATCCAGGGCGACATGGTGCATCCCTACCTGCGACGGCGTAACGGCGAGGAAGCGGTGGCTTATCCCAGCGACGAGGTCAAAGGAGTGCTGCAGCGCACGCTGGGCGTACCGATCTTCCAGGAGCAGGTCATGCAGCTGGCCGTGGTCGCCGCGG
>CAMYOC010000049.1 GCA_947259915.1 uncultured Gammaproteobacteria bacterium | reverse complement strand
GTTCGACTTCTCGGGCAAGATCGGAGAGCCGGAGTCGACCGATATCACCGGCTTTGTGGTGTTCCCGGACTTTAATGATGCGCGGGCCGGGGACAATGTTGTCTACTTTGACAACATCACCTTTAATGCGGTGGGTGCACCACCGCCGCCGCCACCGCCGGGCGACACGCTGGTTGATTTTGAGGGTGATCCGGCGTCTTACACCTTTGCCGACTTTGAAGGTGGCGTGGGCTCGGTTGTCGCCAACCCGGCGCCGGGCGGGATCAACCCCAGTGCCCAGGTCGGGCAGATGCAGAAGTTTGCCGGTGCGACCTTTGCCGGGAGCACGCTGGTGCTCGACGCTCCGCAGGCGTTGGCGGCGGCGGACTCCTACCGGATGAAGGTGTTCTCACCGCGTGAAGTGGTGGTGACGCTGAAGCTGGAGCCACTAAACCAGGAGACGACGGCGACGCACACCGGTGGCAGCACCTGGCAGGAGCTGTGCTTTGACTTTACCGGGATCTCCGGTGACGTGACCGGTCATACGCTGATCTTTGACAACGGCACGGTCGGTGATGCGGGCGGTGATCCGGCCAACTGGACGTTCCAGTTTGATGACATCGAGCAGCAGACGGGCAGTTGTCCGGCGCCACCGCCGCCGCCACCCGTTGGCGACCTCGGACCGCTGGACTTTGAGCCAGGTGGTCTGGGTGGTGCCTATGCGTGGATGGTGTTCGAGAACGACGACAATCCGCCGCTGGAGATCATTCCGAACCCGGATCAGTCGGGGATCAACCCGTCGGCCACAGTGGCGCAGTTCACCGCGCGTCAGGCGGGTGCGCCGTTTGCGGGGACCAACACGCTGGATCTGCCGACGTTTACGCTGGATGCGAGCAACGCGATCGTCAAGATCATGGTGTGTTCGACTTCTCGGGCAAGATCGGAGAGCCGGAGTCGACCGATATCACCGGCTTTGTGGTGTTCCCGGACTTTAATGATGCGCGGGCCGGGGACAATGTCGTCTACTTTGACAACATCACCTTTAATGCGGTGGGTGCACCACCACCGCCGCCGCCTGGGAATGCACTGGTCGATTTTGAAACCGCCGGCACTGGCGCTGGATTCGCCTGGACGGTGTTCGAAAACGCCGACAACCCGCCGCTCGAGGTGGTTGCCAATCCGGTGCCGGGGGGCATCAACAGCTCGGCAACGGTTGGCAAGTTCACCGCCCGGTTAGCCGGCCAACCCTTTGCGGGTGTTGAAACAGCCCACGGCGATATCGGCCCGATTACGCTGGACAACAGCAACAGCATCGTCAAGATCATGGTCTACAAAGACGTGATCAGCGACGTGGGCATCAAGTTCGCGATTGCAAATGGTGGCGCGCAACCGGAAATCAAGGTTCCGAACACGCTGGTCGGTCAGTGGGAAGAACTGACGTTCGATTTCACCGCCTATATTGGTTTGTTTGAGGCGATCGATATCGACCAGCTCATTGTCTTCCCCGATTTCCAGGGACGATCCACTGAAAACATCATCTACTTTGACAACATCACGCTTTCAGCCAACAACTGATTCCGGGTGGGTTCTGCTTGAATTGCGTGAACGCGGGGACTGTCATGGCTGGCGCAGCGTGGAAGCTGCGGCAGCCTGGCATCTTTCATCAATTGAATACTGAAAACAAAGAGTGGTCGTTATGGCGGAGATAAGCTTCTTCCGGTGCATAAAGAAAATCTGCGGCATTCTGATAGCCATCGTGGCTCTAAGTGCTTCGTTGATGAGTCAGGCCTACGCGGCTGACGTCGTCACCACATACAAAGACGAAGGTGGGTGGCGACTAAAAGTCAACGGCGAGGACTTTTTTGTAAAAGGTGTCGTCTGGGGCTACTCGCCGAGGAATCAGAACTACACCTACAACCTGTGGGGCGAATCTGATGATTTCATCAGAAAGGTCCTCGACTATGACATGGGGCTGATGAGAGCTGCGAACGTCAATGCGATACGCAGTTTCGCGATGATACCGCCTGAATGGATCACCTATATCTATCAGGAACACGGCATCATGACGGTCGTAAACCCGCTGATGGGACGGTATGGCGCCACCATCGGCGGCAGGTGGGTCCCGAATACCGACTATTCCGACGAGCTCACCCGGGCGGTGCTCAAAGCCGAAGTGCTGGAACTGGTCGAGAAGTACAAGAATACGCCGGGCGTGCTGATGTACGCGCTCGGTAACGAGAGCAACTACGGTCTGTCCTGGTCCAGCTTCGAGATCGAGAACCTCCCCGAAGGCGAGCGCAACACGGAGAAGGCGAGATATCTGTACAGCCTGTTCAACGAAGTGATGAAGGCAGGCAAGGGCATCGATCCGAATCACCCCTTCAGCATCGTCAATGGCGATATCCAGTACATCGATCTCATCGCAGAGTACTGCACGGATATGGATGTGCTGGGCACCAACGCATACCGTGGCAAGAGCTTTACCAGCTTGTGGCGGGACGTCGACCAGAAGCTCGACCTTCCAGTCCTGTTCTTCGAGTTCGGCAGCGATGCCTTCAATGCGCGGACCGGTCAGGAGGACCAGAAAGCACAGGCCGAGATCCTCAAGGAACAGTGGCAGGAGATGTACAACAAGAGCTACGGCAATGGCGAGGAAGGCAACGCGATCGGCGGTTTCGTGTTCGAATGGCGTGACGAATGGTGGAAGTACAAGCAGACAGAGAACCTGGATATCCAGGACAGGACTGCATCCTGGTCCAACCAGGCGTATCTGTTCGACTGGGCGCCAGACCAGAACAACATGAACGAGGAGTGGTTCGGTATTGCCGCTCTCGGCACGCAAAATTCCGATGGTGTCTACACCGCCAGACCGAGGATGGCCTATGACGTGCTGTCAGAGATCTGGAAGATGGATCCGTATGAGTACAAAAAGGCCGCGATCAATCAAGAGATCGAAGATATGAATATGGATTATCTCGAGCTCAAGGCCGACGTACGCATGCTCAAGGAGGAGAGCGTCGAACAGAGGAAGATATTGCATTTCGAAGGCGGCAGCCTGCGCACGGAAATGTTGGTAAAGGGTACCCAGGCCGGGGTCAACGAGCAGGGCGACTTTGGCGACGAATTCTCCAACGGTGAGATGGTCTTCCTGGATTTCGGATTTGCGCCTACCGACAAGATCGAAGGGCAATTCTCGTTGAACGTCCTCGGCAACGTAGCCGACACCGAGCCGCTGGAGCTTCAATACGGCCGACGCGGGAACCCCATCCGGGTAAGGGCCGTGGAACTGGAAGGCGGCACTGTCCCGGTCGTAAAAGACATCACGCTGCGCGATCGTGACCGGATCGAGATTTACGATTTCAGCGCGGAATATACCGGCAAGATCTTTGACCTGGAGGCCTTCTATCACACGCCGCGATATCATTGGGGTTACGAAGGCGATTTTTATGGTCTGATCAGAGAGACCACGGATATGGCGGGTCAGGACATCTGGAACGCCAAGGCGCCACAGGGTGTGCAGTTTGACGGCAAGGGCATATTCGAAGGACTCACTCTGCTTGTTGGTCCGGAAGTCTATTGGGGTGCCAATCCGAAGGCAGTGGTCAGATACAGCAACACCTTCAAAAACATCGACTGGACCTTTATCCATTCGGAAGACCTGGCCACGAGCAATGACTCGGCTACCGCGACTGCGGTGACTGAAGTCGAGACCCGCCAGACCACTTTGTATACCAAGACTGATCTTGGCTTTATCAAGGACGGCGTCGAGCTCGAGATCGGCGGTATCATCGGCAGTTCGGACAAGATCGATGACGATTATGAACGTCTGGATCAAGGCAGCATCTTCGAGGATGACATCGAATTCGAGGACACCCTCGGGATCAAGACGAGGCTGACCTTCCCCGTTCTCGGCGCCCAGGCATACGTGGCAAGCAATTACGGCGGTCTGGTGGCCGATGGCGGCGCCCCGCTCAGGGAATTCGGCACGCGGCTGCCGTACTCGGAATTCGGTAACAAGGAAGAGTACGAAGCCGGCGTGATGATGAATTTCGGCAACTGGATGGTGTTCCCGCGGGGGCTGTATCGCGACAACCTGGAAAAGGCGCTGCCGAACCGTGACCCGAGTGCCGGAGGCGGGCAGATAAACCCTGGCCTGACCCCGCGAAACCGCGACGACGACCCGTTTGCGATCCTGGACAACCGGAAAGCCAGGGCAGCCGAGTTGTTTGTGACTTATGATCCGACCGGCGCCACGCCCTTCTACGCCTGGGACAACGACACTCGCGAAGACGCCGGTTTTGCCTTCAATGTCGGTCTCAATTACACGAATTATGATACGCCCACGGATTCGTATGAGTTCTTTTTGGAGGAATTCGAGACGAATGCAGCGTTCGGCAGAGGGCTTCCCTCAGAGAAAGTGTGGGAAGTGTCGAGCAGGATGGTGTTCAATCCGACCCGGGACCTGAGGCTGGTTACCAACATCATCGGCGCGAACCAGCAATCGACAGGTGAGCCCGATGGCGGGACGCGCGAGTACTACTGGGCGGACGGCAAGATGGTGTTTCGCAAGAAGCACATCCTCTACGCCTATGCCAAGTACAATGCGTTCGGCCCCTACGACTTCCATCGGCAGTTCAATATCACCTTTCCCTACCAGTACAAGGTCGATTATTCTTACTTGCTCGATGAAAAATATGACGAGCTGAATTCGACCAAGATCGGCATCCGGGGACTGTTGAGAGGCGTCGATGATGATTCCCCGACCAATGAATTTCTGGTGGAAGGAGCTGAAAATGAATACCTGTGGCAGGTCGTTGCCTATTTCAACTGGAGCTTCTAGCCGCAACGTATGTATTTCCGAGGAATCCGCATTATGAGAAACCGTCATTCGATAAAAACACACGCGGCTCTTTTCCGGTTGCCGTTGATGGTGCTGATTGCCCTGATCACAGTGGGCTGTGGTGGTAGCAACAGTGGTGGGACGAATATCACTTCGATACCGCTTCCCACAGACACTTTGCTCAATCTGTATTGCGAGAACGCAGGCGTCTGGCCGGATTCTTGTGTCGCACAAGACCCGCAGAATCCATACAGGAATGTGGTGATCAGAGAGTTCGACGTCAATAACCCGGACGCCGAGACCAAATTCGCTTTGGCGGATGCGATCCCGGAGGGCCGCACGGGCGCCAAGGCGAGGTTCTATCTCTGGGCGACAGCGCTCGCGAGGCGGGCGTCCGGAGAGAACCAGTGGTACACCGCGCGTGCGCTGCATGAGCTGTTCAACTACAACGAAGATCCGGTCATCCAGGCACAGGCATTGAAGGCCTACCGGTCGGTGCTGGATAACTTCTTCGGATCGGCGACGTTTTTCGAGTGCTGTGCGAACCTGGATCCCAACGGCGATCCGGTGCCCTTCTCGATACCGCTGAACGAACTGACCGCGGATGACCTGTATCGGACGGACGCGACCGGCTGGACGCGGTTGATCCCGGGCGACCCGCTGTTGACGATCTCGGAAATGGCTGACTGGGGTTACAGTTATCAGCCGGCTACGCCGCCTTCTTTTGACAATGGCGTGGTGTCTGTAAACGACGGTTGAGGCTTCGCCTTAGCGGTTCGGTCGATATCCAACGCGGACCCGGGTGCATTCTGTATGGCAGAATCGTCCGGGTCCGTTGTTTTTTCCTGGCGGTTTGCGGATCCTGCAGAGATCAGACCGACTTGATCTTGCTCACCAGCTCTTTTATAAATTCGCTGCGCAGCGCGATATCTTCTTCCAGCAGGCGGAGCTCTTCGAGGATCGAATCTGCGACATCTGCCTTTTGTTGCTTCGATTCCATCAACGCCTTGAGCTCTTCGACCGCTGCCAGCAATGCCGGATCGCTGGCCATGACGGATTTCGTCTTGGCTGCTCCGTCTCCGATCTTCGCTGACTTCTGAACGCGGGGGAACTTGTAGGTCCTGGTCATGGGCAATATGGAACCCTTCGGGCGGCAATACACAACCCTCAGGACATCGATGTAGTCGATGCTGTTGACCGAGTAACTGCAAATCTGTTGCGGATGCAGTACGCCCATTTCAGTCAGCCTTGGATACGTTTTCATCTGCTCGAGATACTCCGCATACGTTGTTTGATCGGGTAGCCGAATCGTTTTGCCGGTCGCTTCCGGAGACTGCGCATTGTTATCGAGCTGCGGCCGGGCCAGCAGACGAACTGAAGCACCAGTTAAGAGAGCGCCTGGCCCGTCTTTTCGCCCCAGATAATACATCAGTAGAGTGCGCAATCGCTAACGATATAGGAGCTACGGGTGCTGGGCGGCAGGTGCTGGCTGACACGGCGCTTAACGCTAGCGTCATCGCCCGGATTCGGACGGCAGGCGACTCTCTTCCGCTTCAGCGTCAGGATCGTTGTCGAGTTCTTTCACCTGATAGATCCTGCCGTCAGCACTCCTGTATACGCCTTCCCGCAGCTTATCCAGGATGAGCTTGTCTTTGCTTACCCGTCGGGCCCGAGCCATAGCAAACAGCAGCGGGATTGCGAGCGTTTCGAGTCCGACAACGATGGCCACGACCCCGAGGATCCTGTAGTACTCCGCACGTTCGATCTGAGCACAAACTGCGATCACGATCAGAACCGCAAGCAGCGCAATGCTGAGCCACGACACCGTCTGGATCCACTTCTGTCCTTCATCGAGATCGCGTAGCAACAGCAGGAGGGCGTGAGCGAAGGAGAATGCCAAAATGCCGATGCTAATCGCCGTTTTCCAATAGACATCATTCTCGATATCGGACCAGACACCGGCGATGACAAGGGCGGCGGCACACACCGACAGGCTGATCCCGGTCAGGCCGACTCGCGGCAGCTCCTTGTTCTCGATAAAGGCGGCACACGACATCGAGAAGATACTGGCCACGGAAATGGTAATCGTGGTCACCAGGATCTTGCCCTGAATCTCACCGAACTCGCCAGAAAGCACCGACACGATCGCGATCAGCGCCGTCAAACCCAGAAAGGCCAGGAAGCCCTGCAACGACAATCGTCGAATTTCTGCGTAGTCCATTATTCGCTACCGAAAACCTTACGCACGCTCAAGACTACGCGAGCCGATCCGATCGCGAGGAGTGATGTATTTGGCGCGGCCCGCCGCCAGCTGAGCGGTCCCTTTTTGGACCTGCCCGGGGGCCGCGTACGCCACGCCTCAGGGGACGACCAGGAACGGGATGTTCGCATGCGCGGCGTGGCCGTGATCGTCATAGGCATAGACCAACAGGCGATACTCGCCCGGTAGGGGCGCGGTGATTTGCGCCGTCCCGGCCGAAGCCTCCACCAGGCCGGCCAGGTTCGTAATCGATTCTTCGAATGCGCCCCCGACCTGGGTCGCGTCGCTCTCCGGCTTTAGCTCCCACCGGTAGGCTAATTCGTCGTTCTCGTGATCGATCACAGCGACCACGGCAGCATAGGTCTGACCGGTGGTCAGCGTTACGTTATCGGTGGCGCGCTTGCCATCCAGCATCATCGATTGGACCTGGGGGGAACGATTGTCCGGCCACGCTCCGTTCCAGATGTAGTGCATCACGTCGACCGCTTCCGTCTTTTCGCCTGCTTCGGTAAACAGGCCGAACCAGGTCGGTGTGCGCTCCTGCTTCTGCCCCCATAGAAAAACATAAGAGCCGATGAGCTGGCCCTCCAGCGGTTCGAGCTGCTCGCGGTATCCCTTCAGATAGGTATTGGCTTTCTCGGTGCTGGTCGCCTCGATCGGCGCACCCCATGCGGTTTTCGCCACTTCCCACCAGCCGATCGCGCCCCATTCGGTGACAAAGAACGGCCCTTCGTACCCGGTCTCTTCTAAAAATTCGGGCAATATGAAGAGCTGACCGTAAACCTGGAAACTGACGAAATCGAGGTCCGGGGCCCGCTCGACAATGTCGTTGAGGACATCGGCTCCGAGCCCGGCTACCGTCGTGGTTGTAGGATGGTTCGGGTCCAGTTCATGGATCATCCGCGATACTTCGTTGACCGCATCGTAGACCTTCGGATTGGTATAATCGTAGTTCAGTTCATTGCCGATGATCCACGCGAGCAGAGCAGGGTGGTCGCGGTATTTGAGGATCTCGTCGCGGAAGCCCTCGAGCTGTGCCGCCACCGCCTCGGGATCGTCATAGTCGAAGCCCCAGTGCTCTGAGCCCATCGGCAGACAGAGTGCTACCGTCACGCCATGCGCGTGTGCCTTGTCGAGCACTTCCTGCGCCGTCTCCACCTCGTTTGCGGTAGTCCACGTACGGATGGAGTTGCCGCCATGTGCCGCGAAAGACTGGATATCGCCGAATTCCAGTCCGGCACCCTTTATCTGGTAGGGCTCGCCGCCGCGCATCAGCTGATAACCGTCCGTGGTCTCTACGATCTCGACCTTGATGGCTGTTGCGCTCTGTTCGACTTCGCTCGAACACGCCGCCATGGTGCAGATACAAAGTGCCGCCACGAATGCCTTTGTGGCGCGTCTGAGGGCCAGGATGTGATGTGCAGGCAGATCCATGTCAATTCCTTACAAGCAGTGTTTCGAGCTCTTCGAGCGTCCGGCCCTTGGTCTCGGGCAACAGACGCATGACGACGACGAGACCAATCAGAGCGAAGATGCCGTAAATCAGAAAGGTGCCGGCATTACCCAGGTTTTCGAGCTCCCAGGGAAAGACTAGCTGCACCCCGAAGCTGACGGCGGAGTTGATCAGGCCGACAAACGATATCGCGATACCGCGCAGCGCGTTCGGGAACAGTTCGGAGAAGAGTACCCACATCACCGGGCCCAGTGACACCGCGAAGCTGGCGACAAAACCGAGAATGCCGATCAGGATCAAGGTCGGATTCATGCTGATCGCCGCGCTGACCAACTCGGATTCGTGCTGTTTGAAGATGTCCTTGCCAACCGCATCCGACACCGCATTGCGAAACGCGACGTCGCTGTCAAAGCTTGTGTCAGCCATCGGCTCGATGAGCTGCCGGTCGATTGCCGCGGGGAGCGCGTCGATCGACTTCTGACTCAGGGTATATGTCGCGGAAGCAAAGCCATACGATAAGGTCAGCATGCATACGGCGATGCCCGTCAACCCGAAGACCAGCAGCGGTCGGCGGCCGAGTCTGTCGATCAGTGCCATGGCGGCGATCGTAAACACCAGGTTGGTGATCCCGACGAGGATGGCCTGCATGAACGATGCGTCGGTGCCGATACCCGATTGCTCAAAGATCATGGGTGCATAGAAAAACACCGAGTTGATGCCGGTGATCTGCTGCAGGATCGCCACCGCAACGCCGATTGTCAGGACCAGCCTCATCGCCGGCCGGAACAGCTGGCTTAGCGAACCCGGCTGGCCATCCTGCCTGGCGGTGAGGCTATCGTGCACCTCGCGTATATTCGCTCGCGCCTGCTCGGGCCCGCTGACCTTCTCAAGTATCTGTAGCGCCTCGTCCTCGCGGCCCCGCATCGCCAGCCAGCGCGGGCTTTCGGGCACGATCATCAAGGCCAGGAAATACAGGATGGCCGGAAGCGTCTCGATCCCGAGCATCCAGCGCCAGCTCCATTCGCCGAAATGCAGCGATTGCGCCCAGGCCGAGTCCGATTGTCCGAGTGTCAGTATCAGATAGTTGCTGAAGAAGGCGACCGAGATGCCGATGACGATATTGAGCTGGTTGAATGAGACCATGCGGCCGCGGATCTCTGCCGGCGCGATCTCCGCGATGTACATCGGCGCGATAATGAGCGCTGCGCCGACGCCGAGGCCACCGACCATGCGCGCGATTACCAGGGTGACGAAATTTGGCGCAAGGGCCGACGCGATGGCCGACACGGCAAACAGAGCCGCCGCGATCTTTAGCACGGGTCGACGGCCAATGCGGTCGCTCACCGGGCCCGCCACCATCATCGCGAGCGTGGCGGTCAGAGTCAGAGAGGCAACCGACCATCCCAGCTGGATTTTGCTCAGCTCGAATTCGATCTCGATAAAGCCGACCACACCAGAGATCACTGATGCGTCGAACCCCATCAGGAAACCGCCAAGCGCCACGATCATGGCTACCGTTACCGTGAATCGTGTGCTGCTGGTCATGTCCTTGCGTCAGGCTCAGTCGCTATCGACGATGCGGAATTCGGTCCGCAACCCGGTCTCCGAGCTCCCGCCTATCCACGCATGGAACTCGCCGGGTTCGGTCACCAGCTGCATGTTGCGGTCATAAAAAGCCAGCTCGTCGGTGTGTAAGCTGAACTCGACCACAATCGTCTGACCCGGATCGAGACGCAGCCGCTTGAAGCCCTTGAGTTCCTTTACCGGTCGCGTCACGTTCCCGACCAGATCGCGCACGTAGAGCTGCGCCACCTCTTCAGCCGGGACCTCGCCGGTGTTCGTCAGCTCGGCGCTGACCTGCAGCGTGTCTCCAGGCCGGATCTCGGAGGCGTTGGTTCTCAGGTTCTGATATTCGAACCGCGCATAAGACAGGCCGTGACCAAAGGCAAACAGCGGCGTGTAGCCAGCATCGAGATGAAACGCGGTCAGGCCGTGGGACGTCTGCGACGCCTTAGGGTCGATGTCATCGATATGGATGATGGTCTCCGGCGACGGCGGCTTGCCGGTGTTCTTCTGGTTGTAATAGATCGGTATCTGGCCGACCATGCGCGGGAAGGTCACGGGCAGCTTGCCCGACGGCGACTCGATGCCGAACAACAGGTCCGCGATCGCCGGTCCGCCCATCGATCCCGGATGCCAGGCGAACAGGATCGCGTCCACCTGATCGACGATGTTGCTCAGGGTCAGCGGCCGGCCCGCCATAATGACCGCGATGACCGGTTTGCCGGCCGCGCGGACGCGCCGCACGAGTTCCGCCTGGTCGCCAGGCAGATTGATGTCGGCACGCGAATGCGCCTCACCCGAAAGGATCGATTCTTCGCCGAGGAACATCACCGCTACATCCGAATCGCCAGCGATCGCCGCGGCTTCGTCGAAGGCGTCAGATTGCCGGCTGCGGGTCGTATCCATGGCCGGAACGTAGCGGACATCGACCTTGCCGCCGAGCATGTCCTGAAGCGCCTGCAGCGGCGTCACGCTGAGCTGCATGTCACCGTCAAAGATCCAGGTCCCCAATTGCTCATAGGGCGCGTCTGCCATCGGGCCGATCACCGCTATCGATGTCAGGCGCTCTGCAGACAAGGGCAGCGCGGCGTGATCATTCTTGAGCAGGACTACGCTTTGCAGCGCGGCCTGCCTGGCCATACCGAGCGCCTGCTCATCGCCGAATCCGGGCAGATGCGACGGATCGGTGTAGGGATGCTCGAACGAGCCGAGCCGGAACTTTACGCGGAGAATATTGGCGACACTCTTGTCGATCAACGCCTCGTCGATATGGCCTTCCTCGACCAGCCGCGGCAGGTGATGGAGATACGCTCCGCCGGCCATCTCCATGTCGCAACCGGCGCTCGCCGCGGCCAGAGCCGAGGCTGCATCGTCTTCTGTCAGGCCATGGATCGCCAGTTGCCGCACGGAGTCCCAGTCGCTGACCACGAAACCGTCGAAGCCCCATTCCTCACGCAGCACCTGGCGCAACAGGAAATCGTTGGCGGTCGCCGGCACGCCGTCCAGATCGCTGAACGAGGTCATCAGCGTATTCGCGCCAGCGTCGACGGCAGCCTCGAACGGCCGCAGATGGACATTGCGCAGTTCGTTCTCCGGGATGTTGGTGGTCGCATAATCGCGGCCACTCTCGGCCGCGCCGTAACCGGCAAAGTGCTTGGCGCAGGCGACGATCGAGCCGGCGCATCCCAGGTCGTCGCCCTGAAAGCCCCGGACCATCGCAACGCCCAGCTCGCTGGCCAGATACGCATCCTCACCGAGGCTTTCGGCGATACGGCCCCATCGTGGATCGCGGGTGATGTCGATCATCGGGGCGAAGGTCCAGTTGACACCGGATTTCGCCGCTTCGCGCGCGGCGACGCTTGCGCATTCGCGCACCAGGTCCGGATTCCAGCTCGCGGCTTGCCCCAGCGGGATAGGCATCACCGTCTTGAAGCCATGAATGACATCGCGACCGACCAGCAGCGGGATCCCCAGGCGGCTCTCGTGTACGGCGATACGCTGCAGCTCGTTGACGATGTCGACATCGGCCTGGTTGAGCACCGAACCGACGTGTCCCGCCTGGATCGAATGCCGGAGATGATCGATGGCGTGCTCGCCGCCCGACTCGACCTGGTTCATCTGGCCGATCTTCTCTGCCAGCGTCATCTGGCCCAGCAAGTCCTCGATGCGCTGTTCGATATCGGGTTGCTCGGCCTGTTTGTTGATTGTTGCGATGGCCATGGCGACAGCTGGTCTCCCGCGTTGTTGGATGTGCCTGGGAATAGGGCCGATAGCCACCGGTTAATCTGGCTGACAGCTCTGACCGTCAGGCAAAAATACAGCAAAATGACAACGCTGTCATGTCAGGAGCACGGAGGTGCAGCATATGTCCGCAGCCGGCCTTATCCCGCGCAATCCGGGACCCGCCGCGAACGAGCCGCTGAAATCAGAATTGCGGCATCTGCAGCAAACAACCACCCGGGCAGCCCGGATGTACGTGGCTGCACCGAGCAGGCGGGCAGCAGACCGTTAGCGCGGCGCAGATCCGCTTGGTGGTTAGGGTGATGCCGCTGCTGATGCCGCCGGCAGCTTGCCCGGTTCCCGGCCTCATCCTGCCCGCGCTGATAGCAGCGTGGCGCCAGACCCGGTCAGTGTTCGACTGTCTGTTCGGAGTAGCCCATGCCATCGGGCTCCCTGCCAGCACGAAGTGAGCGTACGATCTCGCCCGTCGCGAGATCGACTTCGGTGATGACGTCAGCGTTGGCATGGGCGACGAAGGCACGTTCGCCCGCGCTGTCCACGATCACGCCGATCGGGACCGAGCTGTCGCCGAAGCGGTCACCGAAAAGCCGCTCCTCGACGTCCATGGCTTCAAGATCAAAGCTCACGGTCCGGATCTCTGCGAAGGTCTCGGCGTCGTAGATCACGAGGTCCCCTGCGCTCGCACGGGTCACGAGCACCTGGTCCTTCGGCGTGGCCGTGGCGCGGATCGGGAAACCTCTCGATGGCATCTCCATGAGTTTCTCGAAGGTGCCGGCGTCCAGAACGGTCACCGTGTCGGCGGCCCGGTTGGTCACCCAGATGTGCTTACCCGAGGCCGTCACCGCGACGCCTTCCGCGCCGTCGCCGGTCATGACGTTGCGCTCACGCGCGCCTTGTTCCAGATCGAGCACGGTGATCGAGCCCGAGCCGATGTTGGCCGTGTAGGCACGCTGTCTGCGGGCATCGACGGCGACCATGTGAGTGATCTCCTGATCCGTGTCGATCGTGCTGACAATCTCGCCGCTAGTGACGTTCACCACCAGGAGGGCCTTGCTGTCCTCGGCGGTGACGACAGCGCGCTCCTGGTCAAGCCATTCGACGCCGTGGGGTTTCGTGTGTTCGCCCAGCTCGATCGTCTTTACTACCTCGGCGGCGGGGATGTCGATCAGCGTGATCGTGCGGCCGACGTTTTCGCGATTGCCGTAGTTGGTCACGAGAGCGAAGCGCCCGTCACGGGAGATGCCGACCTCGTGGGGGCCCGCGTCCGTTGGCAGGGTGGCAACGACTTCGCCGCTCGGAAGATCGATAAGCGATGCAGTGGCTTCCGCCTTATTGGCGACGACGAGCGTGGCGCCATACGCGGCGTTGCAGAGGACCGCGGTAAGCGGGATCAGGATGTGGGCAGTGAGGCGGAAGAGAGATTGCATAAGTACTCCTGCGTTATCAGGCGCGTTCGATGCGAGCCGCCTGGACATCGGGTCGAGCGCGATCGTCTCAGAGCGCAACCGCGTCGGCCTTTTCGACGCGGGCGGCACTGAATTTGAACTCCGGGATCTTGCCGAACGGGTCCAGTCTTGGGCTGGTCAGCACGTTGGCGGCGGCTTCGGCGTAACAGAACGGTATAAAGACCATGCCGTCGGGCACGGCCGGGTCGCGCCTCGATCTGAGTTCGATCGCTCCGCGACGCGTCACGACCCGGATCACGTCACCGGGCACGATGCCCAGCCCGGCGAGTCCACGCCCGGACATACAGGCCACGGCCTCCGGCTCCAGCGCGTCGAGCACCGCCGCCCGGCGGGTCATCGCGCCGGTATGCCAGTGCTCGAGCTGCCGGCCGGTAGTGAGGATCAGCGGGAATTCCTCATCGGGGCTCTCGCCCGGCGGCAGGAAGTCCACCGGCACCAGCCGGGCGCGGCCGCCCGGACGCGGGAAACCGCTGCCGAAGACGATGTCCTGGCCGGGCTGATCCGGGCCCGGGCAAGGGTAGGTCACCGCGTCCTCCCGCTCGAGCCGCTCCCAGGTGATGTGATCGAGCGAATCCATCAGACCGCTCATCTCCCGGTGCACGTCCCGCGGATGAGCATAGTCCCAGTCCAGTCCCAGCCGCTGCGCGATCTGCTGGATTGTCCACAGATCCTGGCGCGCATCGCGCGGAGGGTTCAGCACCTTTCGCCCGATCTGGATCTGTCGGTTGGTGTTGGTCACCGTACCGTCTTTCTCCAGCCAGGCCGAGGCGGGCAGCACGACATCTGCGTGGAAAGCGGTTTCGGTCAGGAACAGATCCTGCACCACCAGATGCTCCAGGTTCGCCAGCGCTTCCCGGGCATGCTGCGTGTCCGGATCCGACATGGCCGGGTTCTCGCCCATGATGTACATACCGCGAATATCGCCGGCGCGGGCGGCATTGATAATCTCTACCACGGTCAGCCCGCGTTCGGGATCCAGTTCGGTGCTCCAGGCCTGTTCAAAGCGTCTGCGCGACTCGGCCGCATCCACCGCCTGATAATCCGGATAAAACATCGGGATCAGCCCGGCGTCCGACGCGCCCTGTACATTGTTCTGCCCGCGCAGCGGGTGCAGGCCGGCGCCGGGCCTGCCCACATTGCCAGTGATCGTCGCCAGCGCGATGAGACAGCGCGCGTTATCGGTGCCGTGCACGTGCTGTGCGATGCCCATGCCCCAGAAGACGACCGCGGCCTGCGCCGAGGCGAACTCCCGCGCCACCGTGTGCAGCGTCTCGGCATCGATGCCGCACAACGGCGCCATCGCTTCGGGCGAAAAGTCCTTGATATGCCTGGCCAGGGCTTCGAAGCCTTCGGTGTGCGCGGCCACGTAATCGCGGTCCCACAGACCCTCTTCGATGATCACGTTGAGCAGCGCATTGAGCATCGCCACATCGGTTCCGGGGCGGAATTGCAGCATGTGGGAAGCATGGCGTTTAAGCGCGGTGCCGCGTGGGTCCATCACGATCAGCCTGGTGCCGCGCTTCGCCGCCCGTTTGAAGAACGTAGCCGCCACCGGGTGGTTCTCGCTGGGGTTGGCGCCGATGACCAGGATCAGATCGGCATCCTCGCAGGCAGTAAACGGCGCGGTCACCGCACCGGAGCCGATGCCTTCCAGCAGAGCGGCCACCGAGGAAGCGTGGCAGAGCCGCGTACAGTGATCGACGTTGTTTGAGCCAAAGCCGGCGCGCACCAGTTTCTGGAACAGATAAGCTTCTTCGTTGGAACACTTGGCGGAGCCAAAGCCAGCCAGCGCGCGACCGCCGTGGGCGTCCCTGATGCGACGCAATCCCGCGGCTGCCGCATCCAGCGCTTCCTCCCAGCTCGCCTCCCGGAAATGCGTCGACGGGTCGGCCGGGTCTACCTGGTCGGTGCCGGACTTCGGCGCGTCGTCGCGGCGGATCAGCGGCGTTGTCAGCCGCTGCGGGTGATGGACGTAGTCGAGCCCGAAGCGGCCCTTGACGCATAGCCGATTGCGATTGGCCGGACCGTCCCGGCCGTCCACCGCGACGATCCGGTCATCGTCCACCTGGACGCGGATCTGGCAGCCGACGCCACAATACGGGCACACCGTATCCGTGGTCGAGATCGTGGCCGCGGTCCCGGTTTCTGCCAGCGTGGTCTCCATCAGCGCGCCAGTCGGGCAGGCCTGGACGCATTCGCCGCAGGCGACACAGCTGCTCTGCCCCATGGGATCATCGAAGTCGAACACGACTCTGCTGCGTGAGCCCCGGTAGGCCATGCCGATGACGTCGTTGACCTGGACCTCGCGGCAGGCGCGCACACAGAGGTTGCAGTGAATGCAGGCGTCGAGAAATACCGACATGGCTGGGTGGCTGGTGTCGGCCCGCGGTCCATCGTCCTGCTGGAAGCGGCTCTGCTGGATGCCGATCCGATCCGCCCAGCGCCAGAACAACGAGTCCGGATCGTGCGCTACATGCCGCGGCGGCTGATCTGCCAGCAACATCTCGAACACACCGCGGCGCGCCCGTGCTGCTCGTTCGCTGACAAAGCGGACCTCCATGGCCGGCTTTGGCTGGCGGATGCAGGCTGCCGCCAGATTGCGCTCGCCCTCGATCTCCACCATGCAGGCGCGGCAGTTGCCGTCGGGCCGGTAACCGGGTTCCGGACGATGGCACAGATGGGGGATCTCCACGCCGGCGCGGTGAGCGGCGGACCAGATGCTCTCACCGTGGCGGGCTTCGATCTCCTCGCCGTCGAGGAAAAAGCGGATCGATCTGTCGCCGCTCACGCGAACACCTCGGGGAAATAACGCAGCGCGCACAACAATGGATTCGGAGCCGCCTGGCCGAGACCACAGATCGACGCGTCGGCCATGGTGTGGGAGAGTTCCTCCAGCAACCCCCTATCCCAGTCGTCCTGCTCCATCATCGCCACCGCCTTGCGCGTGCCGACCCGGCAGGGAGTGCACTGGCCACAGCTCTCGTCTTCGAAGAAGCGCATCAGGTTCAGCACCACGCGGCGCAGATCGTCCTGATCGCTGAGCACGATTACTGCGTGCGAGCCGACAAAGCTGCCGTGGCCTTCCAGCGAGCCGAAATCCAGCGGCAGATCGGCGAGCCGGGCCGGCAGGATGCCGCCGGAGGCGCCTCCGGGCAGATAGGCGAGAAATTCATGCCCGTCCGCCATGCCGCCGCAATATTCCTCGATCAAGGCCCGCGCGGTGATGCCGGCCGGGGCGAGCTTGAGTCCGGGATCCATGACCCGTCCGGAGACCGAGAAGCTGCGCAGGCCGCGGGCGTCGCCGTGTCCCTGGCTGCTGAACCAGTCGGCCCCGCGCTCGAGGATGTCGCGTATCCAGTACAGGGTCTCGACATTGTTGACCAGCGTAGGACGGCCGAAGATGCCGGCCTCCGAAACGTAAGGTGGGCGGTGGCGGGGCAGCCCACGCTTGCCCTCGATCGACTCGATCATCGCAGACTCTTCACCGCAGATGTACGCACCCGCGCCGCGTCTCAGCTCGATCCGGGTGTGCGGGACCAGACCGCGATCCGCGAGGGCGGCGATCTCTTTGCTGAGAATTCGGTGGACCGCCGGATACTCGTCGCGGAGATAGAAATAGACCGTCTCGGCCTCAACCGCCCAGGCGGCGATCAGCATGCCTTCCAGGACACGATGGGGATCGCGCTCCAGATGGTAGCGGTCTTTGAATGTGCCAGGCTCGCCTTCGTCCGCGTTGACCGCCACATAGCGGGGTCCGGGTTCCGCCCGAACCAGCTTCCATTTCTGCCCGGGTGGGAAACCCGCGCCGCCGAGGCCGCGCAGGCCGGAAGACTCCAGCGTCTCGATGATCTCGTCGAGAGGCTGCTGGCCGGCCAGACAACGGCTGAGGAGTTCGTAACCGCCGTCGTCGAGGTAGGCATCGAGATCGCGATAAAACGGTATCTCCGCTTCGACCTTCCGTTCTTCGACTGCTTCCAGAACAGCCCTGGCCGATGCGCGCGGAATCTGCCGCTGGCCGACGGCGACGACCGGCGCCCGATGGCAATAGCCCATGCAGGGCGCGCGCACGATCCGCGCCTGATCGGAGGCGTCGGCACCGAGCTGGTCGAGCAGATGTTCTGCACCGGCGAGCTCGCAGCTCAGGCTATCGCAGACCCGAACCGTGACTGGCGCCGGTGGGGTCTCGCCGTCGGCCACGATATCGAAGTGGGCATAGAAGCTGGCGACTTCATACACTTCGGCCTGAGCCAGACGCATCTCCGCAGCCAGCGCGGCCAGATGGCGCGCGCTGAGGTGGCCATAGTGGTCTTGAACACGATGCAGATGTTCGATCAGCAGGTCGCGGCGTCGCGGCTGATCGCCGAGCAGCGCGCGCAGCTCGTCGACGGCGTCCGCATCCACTTGTCTGCCCCTGGGGCTGGCTTTTGCGGTGCCACGGCCGGCGCCGGGATGTCGGAACTTCAGCACTCTGGATGTTGTGTTGGCCATCTGCCCAGCCGGATCCCGCGCGGTCAGCGCCGCGGCCGCGGCGTCTTGTGACTGGTGAACAATGCCTCAGCCTCCGGCGACCGCGGCGATGATGGAGACCACGTCGCCTTCGCGCACGCGGCTGTCGAGACCGTCCAGGGTGCGGATGTCGGCATCGCCGAGGAACACTTTGACCAGCGGCCGCTGAGCGCCGTCCGGTGTCAGCACGCGAGCCAGCAGCGTGCCGCGTCCGCCATCCACTGCAGCCAGCGCGTCGCCGACGGTCCCGGCCTGGACGCGGATCTGATCCTCACCGTCTGCGAAGGACTGCAAGGCGGTTGGCAGACGGACGGTCACCTGTTTCATGGCCCGATTGTAACGCTGATCGCCAGCCGCCTCACCGTTCGATCACCGCGACCACCGGATCTGCGTTTCTGCGCATGCAGGCCAGAACCACACGATCAAAGCGATCGCTCAGATCGAGCGCGGTGATCGCGGCCTCCCGTGCGAGTTCTGCGCGTGCGTCGTCATCAACCATGTTGATCACCGGGACCACCAGCTGCTGCCCGAGACCCTGGAGCAGGCCGCCCTCGGCGGTCAGCAGACGCGCCAGATGCAGCGGTCCAACCGTGTCGCCCTCAGCGAGGCCGGTCACGGCTGCGACCCGGTCCGGTCGATGCGCGATACGATCCGAGAGAGGCTCACCCAAGGCGCGGGCGGAGAGCACCGGGATGACCGTGGTGCAGCTCGCTGCCAATACCGGTTCGCCCGGTTTGGGTGCCTTTAGCCAGCGCATGCGCGCGCCGTCTGCCTTGACCAGGGTGACAGCCAGGCCCGCCTGTTCGTGGATCGCGCCAATCAGTTCCGGATCGACACCTCCGTAGCGGCCCGGTTTCGCCGACGGTGTCGCATAGCCGAGCCGGCGATGCTCACGCGCAGCCGCGAGTACCGCGCCGGGCAGCGTTTTTTCCTGATCCACCACGACGGTCAGACCCAGCGTGTCGGGGAACCAGGTGGTGAATACCGTGGTAGTCAACGCCAGCGGACCGTCGTGGGCAGCGGCGATGCGGTACAGCGTGCTCTTTTTGCCACCGGCGCCGATGGCGCAGACGATGCCGCGACGCGCGCCGAGCAGCTCCGCCAGGTCATTGCTCATTGGGGTACGGCTGACGGTGGCGGCGTGGGCAGTGCGAGCACACAGAGGATTTTTGGCAGAAATCCGGCGATCAGCCGCCAGCTGTCGCCGTCATCGATGCTGGCGAACAGATGGCCGCTGGAGGTGCCAAAAAACACGCCGCCGTGATCGCCCGTATCCATGGCTTCGCGCAGCACGGTCACATACGCATGTGCCTGGGGCAGACCCTCGCTGACGGAGACCCAGCTGCGCCCCGCGTCGCGACTGCGGTAGACCCGCAGCTTGCCGTCAACGGTCGTGCGCATATGAGAACCCGACTCGGGGATCTGGAATACCGTGTCCGCATCCCCGATCGGCGTGGCGATGGCGTAACCGAAATCGCTGGGCAGACCCTGGGTAATATCGATCCAGCTGCGGCCCCAGTCGTCACTGCGATAGGTGCCGTTATAACACTGTCGATAGAGTCGATAGGGCGCACGCGGGTGCATGATCAGCCGATGCACGTTATGGCCGGCGAGGGGATCCTGCGTCGGCAGATTCTCCGCCCGGACGCCTGTATTGGCGGGTCGCCAGGAAGCGCCGCTGTCTTCGCTGCAGTAGACGCCGCCGGCCGAGACCGCGACCGCCAGGCGGGCCGGATCATGGTGATCGATACAGATCGAATGGACCGCGAAGATACCCCTGGACGGTTCCCAGAGATCCCGCGTCGGATGTTCGTTGAGCGCGTCGATCGCCTCCCAGCTCCGGCCCGCGTCGCGGCTGACAAACAGGCCTGCCGGATCGATACCGGCGTAAAGCGCGTCACCGCGTGGCGACCAGGCCAGAAACCAGATCGATTTCAGCGCGGCGCCGAAACGTTGATGATCGAAATGCGGGGCAACCGCCAGTGGTTCCCAGCTGTCGCCGCCGTCGACGCTGCGATAGATATGGGCGCCCCACACCGGATGGGACACCGCCGCATGGAGCAGGCGTGGATTGCGCGGCGCCGCGCAGGCATGGATCACTTCGTAACCGGCGATGTACGGCCCGTCGAGACGCCAGGCATCCTCGTCGGGGACAGGTTTCAGCCGGAACAGACCCTTGCGGGTGCCGACCAGCAGGGTCGTTCCGGCGGTCTGCTGTGATGGGCTCATCGATGTGTTTGTGTCGACGGTCGCCAGCTCAGGTTTCCCGCAGCCGCGGCATCAGCTCGACCAGGTTGCAGGGCCGGGTGCGGTAATCGAGTTGGGCCGAGATCAACTCGTCCCAGGCGGTGGCGCAGGCGCCCGAGGAGCCCGGCACACAAAATACATAGGTGCCGTTGGCGACCCCGGCGACGGCTCGGGACTGCATGGTCGATGTCTTTATCTGGTCATAGGAGATGGCGCGAAAGGTCTCACCGAAGCCATCGATGACCTTGTCCAGCAGAGGCAGCACCGCTTCGGGTGTGCCGTCGCGGCCGGTGACGCCGGTGCCCCCGGTGGTGATAACCGCCTCGATGCCCTCGTCCGCGATCCACGCGGAGACCACGGCCCGGATCTGATACACATCATCCGGCACGATCTGTTTGCTGGCGCAATGATGACCGACCGCTCCGAGCCGCTCGACCAACAGCTTGCCCGACTTGTCCGTGTCCTCGTTGCGCGAATCGGAAACGGTCAGCACCGCGATATGCAGCGGCAGGAATTCGCGCGTGCCTTTGTTCTGAGCGGCAGCCATATGTCTCTCCTGTCTTCTGCGATGCTTGTCTGAATCGATGCGGCGATGGTGCAAGCCGGCGGTTTCAGATCAAACCGGAAAAGGGCTGGACCAACACCTCGGAGCCCGCGGCGACTTCTCCCTGATCCGCCGCAAGCACGATAAAACAATTGGCTTCGGCCATGGACCTGAGCACGCCGGCACCCTGGTGACCGACGCCGCGCACAGTGTAGCGACCGTCTCCGCCATGCTCCAGCACGCCGCGCTGAAACTCGACCCGGCCCGGGCGCTTGCGCAGGCGGTCCGTGCAATGCGCGCGCAGCAGCACGGGCGGCGGGGGTTGCGCAATACCGCGGAGCCGTTCCAGCGCGGGTTGCACCAGCTGATAAAACGTCGCCATCACCGATACCGGGTTGCCGGGCAGGCCAAAGAACAACGCATTACCGATGCGGCCAAAGGCGATCGGCTTGCCGGGTTTCATCGCCACCTTCCAAAAACCCACGCTGCCCAGACGCGCCAGCGTGTCGGTGACGAAATCCGCCGCCCCAACCGAGACACCGCCGGAGGTAATGACCGCATCGGCCTGGGCCGCGGCTTCGCTCAGCGCGGTTTCGAGGGCGGCGGGATCATCGCGGACCACGCCCATATCCAGCGGCTCCAGATTCAATCGCGCGATCATCGCGCCCAGCGTGTAGCGGTTGCTGTCATAGATCTGGCCGAGGCCGAGCGGCTCGCCGATCGGGCGCAGTTCGTCACCGGTGGAGAAGAATGCCACCCGCGGGCGTCTCCGTACCTGCACGGTGGGCACGCCGAGCGATGCCAGCAGTCCGACATGGGCCGCGCTGATACGGGTGCCGGCAGCTACCGCGAGGTCGCCGGCGCGGACGTCCTCTCCGGCCTGCCGGACGTGTTGCCCGGGGCGATGGCCGGCGGCGATCACCGCATCGTCGCCATCCATGCGCACATGCTCCTGCATGATCACGGTGTCCAGACCCGCCGGGATCGCCGCCCCGGTCATGATGCGCACGCACTGGCCCGCGCCGGTTTCGCCGTTGTAGGGCCGACCGGCCCAGGCGGTGCCGGCCAGCGCGAAGGCACGCTCCCCTTCTGCAGGGAGATCCGACGCCGCCACCGCGAATCCGTCCATCGCGGAATTGGTATGAGACGGCACATCGACACCGGAATAGACGTCCTCGAGCAACACCCGGTCGAGAGCCTCGGCCAGCGCCAGCGTTGCAACACCGGCAACCGGGCTCACCGCTTCGAGCATGCGCTGCCGCGCTGTCGTCAGCGGCAGCGACTTGCCCTGCCGGGCCTCCTCGGCGCAGGGATCCACATCTGCGGGGAGGCGCCGGCTCATGATCCGTGTGTCCCGGCCGGCGCAGAGTGCGCGGTGGACCCTGCGTCAGCCGTGTCTTCGAATGCGCGCAGTTCCTCAGCCGTGTTGAGATTGGCGAAAGCATTGCCCCAGTCGCTGAAGTCGACACGGGTGACGGTATGCAGCGCGAACCACTTGTCGACCTTGCGCCCGCCACCGGTCAGGAATGCGTCGAGGCTCGGGCTCAGACCGGTGCGCAACAGCATAAACAGCGGCTGCAACCACTCACCGTCATGGGCGACGGCAATCTCGGCCTGGTCGCGCACCAGGGCGGCATACAGGCGAGTGCCGAGATCCTCCCTCAGGCCAGGCGTATCGCAAGGCGCGGTCAGCATCAGCGGTGTCGTGGCCACATGCATTGCGCTGGCGACGCCGGCCAGCGGTCCAAGAAACCCGTCTTGCCGGTCGGTGACCAGCGGATAGCCGAAGGCGGCGTAGCGCTCTGCGTTGCGGGCGTGGTTAATCAGGATCGGTCCGACCTGAGGCCTCAGTCGATCCAGCACCCACTCGATCAGAGGCCGCTCCAGGGCCTCGACCAGGCCCTTGTCCACGCTACCCATGCGGGTGCCCTGGCCGCCGGCAAGGATCAGACCGGTGACGGTTTCGCGGGGGTAGCCCGCTGATTTTGCGCCGCAGTCGCTCATCATCACTCTTTTAACATCCGCTGCGCCGGCGGTCACGCTCGGACGTTCGGATCTTACTCGGTCGGCGGGGTCTCGATGGCATCCGGGAAGAACGCGGGCTCGCCATCGATACGGTAGTCGCCGATAAGGGTCTGGCCCGGCGGCGAGACCAGCCAGTCGATAAAGGCCTGGCCGGCGTCGGCGCGGACGTGGGGATGACGCTCGGGGCTGATCAGGATCACGCCATAGGGATTGAACAGGACCGGATCGCCCTGCGCCAGGATGACCAGTTCGCCCTTGTTGCCAAAGCGGATCCAGGTGGCCCGATCGGTCAGCGCATAGGCGTTCATCCCGCTGGCGGTATTCAGGGTCGCACCCATGCCGGAACCGGTCTCGCGATACCATGATGTGCCGGACGCGGCCGGATCAACGCCTGCGGTCTGCCACAGGCTGAGCTCCTTTTTATGGGTCCCGCTATCGTCACCGCGGGAAGCGAACAAGCTCTTGCTGCTGGCGATGGCGGCCAGCGCCTGTGCGGCATCATCGCCACCCTTGATGCCGGCCGGATCCGACGCCGGCCCGACGATAACGAAATCGTTATGCATGACCGCAAACCGCTTGACGCCATAGCCTGCAGCGACGAAGGCGTCTTCCGACGGCCGGTGATGGACGAATAGCACATCCGCGTCACCGTTTTTCGCCACCCTGATCGCCTGGCCGGTGCCGACCGCGACTACGCGTACTTCGATGCCGGTGTCGGCCTGAAATTTTGGCAACAGGTATTCGAACAGACCGGAGTTTTCCGTCGATGTGGTCGAGGCTACGGTGATCGACTCCGCGGCCGCCAGTGCCGGCAAACAGGCACCGACCAGCAACGACAGCCGGAGCCAGCGCCAGGCACGTTTTGTGTTGCGTCTCCGCACGGTTGCGTTCCTACTCAGTTAATCAATTGGCCAGCGATAAAGTCGGCGGCATCCGGGTCCCGAGGGCCCGCAAAGAATTCGACCGCCGGGCGATGCTCGAGCAAGCGGCCGTGATGCAGGAACATCACTTCTTCGGCCAGACGGCGGGCCTGGGCGATGTCATGGGTCGTCATCAGGATCTTGGCGCCAGTGGCACCGAGGCGGATGATGAGTTCCTCGACCGCGCGCGTCGCGCCGGGATCGAGATTCGCGGTCGGTTCGTCCAGCAGCACGACCGCAGGCTCGAGTAGCCACGCCCGGGCGATGGCGAGTCGTTGCTGCTCACCGCCCGAAAGCGTTCTCGCCTGGCGATGTGCCAGCGATTTCAGACCAGCCTGATCCAGCGCCGCGCTCACCAGTCCGCGGCGTCGATCTCGTCCGATGCCCTGGGTTTTCAGGACATGTTCGATATTGGCCGCGACCGAGCGACGCAGCATCACCGGCCGCTGGAAGACGAGGCCGCGCCGTTTCATGGTTGCTGCCGGTGTTGATCCGCCCCATGTGATAGCGCCAGCGCTCGGCGCCAGCAGCCCGTGGCACAGACGCAGCAACACGCTCTTGCCGGCGCCGTTGGGACCCAGTATCACGGTGCGGCGGCTGTCTTCGAGCCTGAACGAAACATGGTCTATCAGCGCCTGGTCCCCGGCGCGATAGGAGACCGCGTCCACCACCATGGGCAGCAGGCCATTGGTGTCTGTGGTATCGGCAGCCACCGCCGGATCAGCCGTAGCGTCGATGGGCTGTCTCCCCCAACAACATCGCGGCTGCGTTGACGCTCACCGCCAGCGTCACCAGGATCAGTCCCAGACCCAGCGCAATGGCCAGATTCCCCTTGCTGGTCTCGAGCGCGATGGTTGTCGTCATTACCCGGGTCGAGTGGAGGATGTTGCCGCCGACGATCAGCACCGCACCGACTTCCGCGATGGCGCGACCAAAGCCGGCGAGGATCGCGGTCAACAAACGGAAACGACCGTCCCAGAGCAGCGTGGCCATGCGTTGCAGCGGCCCGCTGCCGATGGCGCGCAAATGCTCGTCGTACTCCTCGTGCAGATCGGCGACGGTCTGCCGCGCAAGTGCGGCGATGATCGGTGTGACCAGTACGGATTGCGCGATCACCATCGCGGTGGGCGTAAACAGCAGGCCATACGATCCCAGCGGACCGCTGCGGGACAACAGCAGGTAAATGACCAGACCGACCACCACTGGCGGCAGCCCCATCAGCGCGTTGAGCACGATGATGAGCGGGCGCCGGCCCGGGAATCGGGAGAGAGCGAGCGCCGCGCCCGCCGGCAGACCGATGATGGTCGCCACAAGAACCGCGGTCAGGCTGATTTCCAGCGAAAGACCGACGATTTCGAACAGATCCCGGTCCAGCGAGGTCACCAGAGCGAATGCGGTGGAGAGCGCATTCGAAAAATCATTCATGTTGGCTCGGCTCCTGCATCTGGGTTAGGGGCACGGTGGGGGGATCGGCGACCGATACGCCGACGCCGATCCGAACACCGGAACGATGCAATTCGGGTGCCATATACGCCTTTTGGGGATTCTGCTGGTTTAATTTTGGTTTCCGTTGCCGCTAGAATAGGAATTTCCGCGACAAAATGTCAGACCCTGGCGCGTAATTTGCGTCATCTTGTCGCATCTGATGGCGTCCTCGGCCGCAGTCTGACCGCCGGGGTCATGAGGATTCCGGCCGGGCGGCCGGGGATCGGGTTCAACAGGAAGCATGAAATCGACCAATGAGGAGACACGCGGCGGAGTCATCGGCACCGCCGCCGACAGCGCGACCGCCGCCAGACGGTTGTCGGTGCTGATAGTCTCCGGCGACCGGCGCTTCAGATCGAAGTTGCAGACCGGTCTGGGTCGGTACTTTGCATTGGTCGAAGGCGTGGCGGATGAAAAACGCGCCTGGCAGGTCTGCAAGCGCTGTCATTTTGACTATGTGCTGGTAGATGACGCCCCGGGCCACGTGTCGACGGTGGCTCTGCTGGAGGGCCTCCACGACATCGACCCGCTGCCGCGCGTGCTGGTCTTAAGCGGCCGTGACGATGTCGAACGTGCGCTGGAGGGTCTGCGGGCGGGTGCCCGGGATCTGTTATTCAAGCCGGTGTCGGTCGACGACGCGGCAAGCTCTATCCAGCGCCTGGATGCTGCGGCACCGGCAACGGTGACAGAATCACCCATGCCCCTGCGAGGCCAAGCGATGCCGCACAGCCCGCGTTTGATCGGCGCCGCCGCTTCGATCAGCCGGATCAAGCAGATGATCCGGCGCGTGGCGCCGTTCCCGGCCACGGTCCTGATCGAGGGCGAGACCGGCACCGGCAAGGAACTGGTCGCGCGACTGCTGCACCGTCAAAGCGGGCGCAAAGGCAGGTTCGTGCCGGTCAACTGTGGTGCGATTGCCCCGGAGCTGATGGAAAGCGAGTTGTTCGGCCATACGCGTGGTGCGTTTACCAGCGCCCACCAGGTCCGCGAGGGTCTGTTCATGGCGGCTAAGGGCGGCACCGTGTTTTTGGATGAGATCAGCGAGTTGCCGGTTGGTCTGCAGGTCAAGTTGTTGCGCGCCCTGGAGGAAGGCAACGTCCGCCCGGTCGGTTCGGATCGGGAAGTGGCGGTCGATGCCCGGGTCGTCGCTTCTACTCAGCACGATCTGCCGGCGGAGATAAAGCGCGGGCGTTTCCGCGAGGATCTGTTCCATCGCATAAACGTGGTCCACCTGCAGCTGCCTCCGCTGCGCGAGCGGCGCGACGATATCCCGGCGTTGGTGGAACACTTCATGGCCGAAATTGCGGCCGATCTGGCGATGGCTGCGGTGCCGCTGGACGCGGCCAGCCTGCGCGCCTTGCAGGCGCGTGCATGGACCGGCAACGTGCGTCAGCTGCGCAACGTGGTCGAACGTACGGTGCTGCTCGGCGAACTGCCGCCCGAACTGGTCGCTGTCACCGATGAACCACGCGCGGTTGACGGGTCCGGTCCTTATCCGCTCGACTGGACCCTGGAGCAGGTCAAGCAGCATCACATGGAGCGCGTATTGGCGGCGAGCGCGGGTAACAAATCGGAAGCAGCGAGGCGTTTGGGTATCTCGCGCAAGACCCTCGAACGCAAGCTGGGTTCGGGCGGCGACTGAAACAAATGGTCGGGCGCGGAGGCGGCGCCCGGCACAAGCACAACAGAAGACGATGCGATTCATCAATCGAGACGACGGGGATAAACCATGGCAGAAGGCACGATCGATCAGGAAGTCCTGAAGGGCGAAATCAGGAAGTTTCTCAAAAAGGTGGGTATCGGCTCGCAGCAGGAGATCGAGCGCGCCGTCACGGCCGCCGCCGCCGACGGGTGTTTGAACACTCAGGCGGGCATCCGGGCACGGATAACGCTCGAGCTGCCGGAGCTCGGCGTCGAGCATGTCATCGAGCAGGATCTGGCCGTGCGTTGAATCGCGTTGGCGGCCCGTTCAGGCCGCCCAGACCAGGTCGCCGGCTTCAGACAGATCGTAGCCGCCCAGCAGTTGCGCCATCTTCTGCGATTCCGTGCTGCGCAGCTTGTCGAGCAGACAGCGGAACAGACGGCGGAAGAATATCCCCCGGTTCATCACCAGGTCGAAGCCTTCCCAGCCGAGGCTGACAAAATCGAGTCCGAATTCAGTGGCGGCGGCGCGCGCCCCCGGCGCCACGTCGGCTTGCCCCATCGCCACGGCGGCGGCCGCGTCCCGTTCCGAAAATGCATGGCTGGTGATCCGCCGCCGGGCCGGATTGAGCCGGTTACGGCTGATCGTCTCCTTTAAAAAACGCTGCGAGCCCGCACCCTCCTGGCGCGTCGCCCAGCGCGTCTCGGTGCCGAACAGGTCTTCGATACCGCTGGTGGCTGTCCATACGCCTGGCGCCATGATCAGTCCCTGCTCGCGCCTGAACGCCCTGACCAGGGTCCAGTCAGCATGCTGGTGGTACTGACGGATCAGAGCCGGATGGCGCTTTTCGCTTTCGTCGACCGGCCCCCAATGGATGCCGCACACATCTGCGCGGCGTCGCGCCAGCAGCGACAGGCCGAGCTGGGTCCCGGTCGCCGTGTAACTGATCAAAGCACCCGCCTGCAGCTCATTGGCGGTCTGCATGATGGCGCGATAGAGCAGTGGATCATCACTGCCGGCGATCACCATGCGGTCCGTGAGCAGCCCCCCGTGGCTGGATTCCAGGATCCACTGGTCCACCAGGTCACGGGGGAACAGCCACTTGCCGGTGAGCTTGCTCGCCGGGATCTTGCCCTCGCTGACCAGGGCGTAGATCTTTTTTTCGTTGAGCTGCAGATAGCGGGCCACCTGCCTGACGCTCATGAAGCGGGGCGGTTCCTCGGCCACTGCCGCGCCAGCTTCGTCGACGGCACGTTCCCCGGCTGTGCTATCGGTGCGTCGTTTGACGGTCTGTGGTCGGCTGGCCTTCATCTGATCGCTCCTTGCAGGCGCGCACCGGCACGGTGCGCGATCGAGTCGGTCGCCCTGGCCGATTGCCAGGCCAAACCGTCCCATTCCGATCAGCTTGCAAGAAGCGTACCCTCCTGCGGTGATGGCCTGACTGCGTGACGAAGGTCCCGAGTCCAGCTCTGGAACGCGTCGGGATGCAGGGGGGCTGGTGCAATTTGTACCAACAGCGGGCAAGGCTGGAACAATTCGGCACAGGTGCCAGCCGTGGAGGCCGTAAAACGCACGGTGTCCGGATCTGCAAAGACAGAGTCGCTGCCGGGCCACGACTTGCTGGTAAAGTTGGAGTCTCTACCGGGGTCCGCGAAACCCGGGCTCGCGCGGGGCTCAAACGGGACACCAGGTTTTTTTGTGCCGCCACGGCACCGCAAGGGGATTCATGCCTGTACCGCCACAGCTCAGCCTGTCTGTCTCTGTCATCCTCGGCAGGAAGACCATCTCCAGAGGTGCGTGGAGCGTGCCCAGCTGGCGCGCGGTCGCGGTGGTTGCCGGGGAGAATCTGGCCAGCGCAGGTGCTCAGGGAGCATTGATCAAAGACGTTGAAGGCGAAGAACATTTTCTCTGGGGCGGATTCAAACTCGACCTCTTCCGGGACGTCGCCCAAAATTATTGGTCGAATCTGGTCGGCAGCGATCCGGCGCTGCTCGTCATCTGTGATGACCGCGAGGAAGGCGGTCTGATCCCGGTCAAGGTGACCGCTGACCAGGACGAGGGCAGCGCGGCCATCGAGGCCAACGACGCCGTCTATCGGGTGCCGATCCCGCCAGAGGTCTATGTCCAGCTCGAGCGTTTCGTGGTCGAGCACTACAAGCCGGCACCACCCCGCAAGCGCAAGCGCAAGAACTGGAGCACCAGAGGCTGACGACATGATTGGTGATGATAAAAAGACCGGGATCGAAGTCGGGACGGAGGAAGATGCCCCAGATTTCATCGAGCGCTGGTCGCGGCGGAAGGCCGAAGCTGCTGCGCGGTCAGAGGAGGGAACGCAGTCCGTCGTTCCGGCCACCGTGGACGCAAGCGAGAGCGCCGAGGTCCCGGAGCCACCCGCGCTTTTGACCGACGCCGACATGCCTGCTGTAGACAGCCTGGCTGAGGATGCCGACGTCAGCGGCTTTCTTTCGCCCGGGGTCAGCGACGGCCTGAGGCGCGCTGCTCTGCGCAAACTTTTTCACAGTCCGAAATTCAACGTCTGCGATGGTCTCGACGATTATTGTGGGGACTACACCAAATTCGAACCCCTGGGGGATATCATCACCGCCGATATGCGCTTCCAGATGGAGCGCGCCCTGGAGCGTCTCGCAGAGGCCGACGACGGCGAGGAAGAGATCCGGACAGCCGCCGATGATGAGCCCGGCAGCGGGACGGAGGAGTCCGTCAGCGACCCGGTAGACGGCGACTCCGCCAACGATCCATCGATACCGACGAAAAAGGATGACGAGCATGACGTATGAGCTGCCGGCAGGTGGCCCGGAGGGTCAGGCGCGGGCCAGCGCTCTGGCCAATGCCAAACGCGTGGAGGTCGAGCCGACCTCCCTGGTGAGCTACCTGTCCCGGGGCCGGCTGCTGGTGATCGGGGAGCGGTCCGCGGCGCTTGAAGCGGCCGGCCGGGCTGACGCATCCCTGGTTCGCACCGTGTTCGTGTCTGGCGATGAGGCCCCGTCCGTCTCGAGCGAGGCGGGGCTGACCGTCATCCGCGGTGGCATGGCCGAACTCTCCGGCAGCCTCGGAGCATTCCGACTCGAGCTGAGCGCCGGTGGCAAAGCGGTCTCCCTGGCAGATCTGCTCGGTCATAAGGACACCGGCTTCGACATGGTGCTGGATCTCGGCAAGCCGCCGATGCTGACCGCGGAGCTGCCACCGCCGGGCTATCTGGCGCCAGCGGGAGATCCTGAGGCGCTGGAGGCTGCGCTGGAGGCCCTGCCCGAGATGACGGGCGAATTCGAGAAGCCCAAGTATTTCAATTACAACCTGGATATCTGTGCCCACGGCAGCAGCGGTCTGGCCGGTTGCCGGCGCTGCATCGATGCCTGCCCGGCCGAAGCCATCATCTCGCTCGGCGACCGGGTTGAGGTCAATCCCCAGCTCTGTCAGGGCGGCGGCAGCTGCGTGGCCGCGTGTCCAAGCGGTGCCATGACTTATGCATATCCGACCGTGCGTGATCTGCTGCGCCACGTTCGTGGACTGCTCGATGCCTACCGGAACGCCGGGGGCGAGGCGCCAGCGGTTATGTTCCACGACGCGTCATCCGTCGGACAACTGAGCGCCTACATCGCGGCCGAGATGCCCGAGCGGGTGCTGCCGGTAGAGCTTGAGGAGATAGGGTCTGTCGGGTTGGATGCCTGGTTCGCCTGTCTTGCCTACGGCGCAGCAGCCGTGGTCCTGCTGGGATCCGAAGACACACCGGCCCGGGTGACCGCGGAGCTGGACCGGCAGATCGGCTACGCGCGCGCGGTGATGACCGGCCTGGGACTTCCCGCCGAGGCGATCCAGCGGCTCGATGCGGACGACGAGAGTGCCACCCGGGCGGGACTGGCAGATCTGTCAGGGAGTAGCGTGGCGAGGCCGGCGCGTTTCGAGGCGCCGGACGAGAAGCGCACCATACTCAAGTTCAGTATCGATCATCTGTACGGCCAGGGCCCGGGCAAAAAACGCAGCGTCGCGTTGCCGGCTGGGGCGCCCTTTGGCGAGATCAAGGTCGACAAGAAGGCCTGCACCCTGTGCATGAGCTGCGTTGGCGTCTGTCCGGCTTCGGCGGTCCGCGACGGGCAGGGGCTTCCCCAGCTCAATTTTCACGAGTGGAGTTGTGTGCAGTGCGGCCTCTGCGAGGTGGCCTGTCCGGAGGATGCGATCACCCTGAACCCGCGGTTTCTCTACGAGTCTCGCCAACGCGAGCATGTGCGGACGCTGCACGAAGAGGAGCCGTTCTGCTGCATCGTCTGCGGCAAGCCGTTCGCGACGCAATCCATGCTCGAGGTCATGACCCGCAAGCTGGAGGGGCACTGGATGTTCCAGTCCGAAGAGGCGGTGCGCAGACTCAAGATGTGCGACCACTGCCGCGTCAAGGACATGATGAAGAGCGGCGCACCCCAGGGTCCGGCCTGATGCGCGCCGGGGAAATCTGATCCACATCGAGCGCCCCGTCGGACAATTTGTCTCAATGCGCGATGCTAAAGGACGCTCTTTTAGTGTTATAAGTCAATAATTGTCATTTATTTACATGTTTGAATTGGTCTAGTTATTGCTATGATTTATCGATATGGGGGATAGGGCCGGGACATGAGCATCGAAGCTGCAGGCACTGCGGAGACTAGGCCTCCGTCGACTCAGGTCGGCGACCCTGAGGATCAGCTTCGCGCCAACACCTATAGCCTGCTCGGGCATCTTCTCGCCGCCCCGCCGGACCAGAAAACCCTCGATCTGCTGGCGTCCATCGACCCGGGATCTGCCAGCGAAGACACGCTGCTTGGCGCCGCCTGGCAGATGCTGCAAACCGCCGCCGTCCGCACCACCGTCCAGCAGCTGGACGACGAATACCAGGAATTGTTCATCGGCGTCGGACGCGGAGAGCTGATCCCCTATGGCTCCTGGTACGTCACCGGCTTCCTTATGGAGCAGCCGCTGGCCACACTGCGCGCCGACCTGGAGCGGATGGGGTTCGAGCGTCAGGACGGGGTCCGCGAGCCCGAAGACCACGCCGCCGCGCTGTGCGAGGTGATGAGCATCTGCGTGGCCGGGGCCGACACCATTTCGCTGGAACAACAGGCGGCGTTCTTCGCCCGCCATATAGCGCCCTGGATCGGGCGTTTCTTCCGCGATATGCAGCAGGCACGCAACGCGCGTTTTTACCGGGCCGTGGGGCAGCTCGGTGAGCAGTTTATCGATATCGAGACACAGGCGTTCCGGATGACGGCACCCGGGGCGATGGAGGCCGTGCGGCCTATCAGGATGGTCGGCCGGGAGAGCCGCTCAACGGACACAAGGTTCGAGCAGGAGGGACAGTGAGATGAGTAAGAAAGCGCTGAGCGAGAGCAGTAATCGCCGCGAATTCCTGAAGGGATTGGCGACAGTAGGTGGGGCCACGGCCCTGGCAGCGGTCACCCGGTCTGCCGTCGCGGCGGAACCGTCGGTGATGCCGACGGAAAAACCTCGTTCCGAGGGATATCACGTCACTCCACATATCAAGGCGTACTACGACAAGGCACGTATGTGAGCGCGCGGGGTTTGCCAGCGCATCCAACAGAACAGATTACTGTCCAGGAGAATCGGCGATGAAGCTGATAAAGAAACGGGATCTCAACCAGACCGAAATCGAGCAGGCGCGGAACGGCGTCCTGGGTGCAGCCATCGATCGGCGCACGTTTTTGAAGCGCACCGGCATGGCGCTGGGCGGCGCCGCGGTCGCGGGCGGTCTGGCGCCGCGGATGATCCAGCGCGCGGAAGCCGTGACCACCGGCGCGGCCGGCGAAGTCGTGACCAAACGATCGGTGTGTACCCATTGCTCGGTAGGCTGCGGCGTCATCGCCGAGGTGCAGGGCGGCGTCTGGACCGGCCAGGAGCCGGATTTTGATTCGCCGTTCAATCTGGGCGGGCATTGCGCCAAGGGCGCGGCGGTGCGCGAGCATGGCCATGGCGAGCGGCGGCTGAAATATCCCATGAAGCTGGAAGGCGGCAAGTGGAAGCGCATCTCCTGGGACACGGCGGTTAACGAGATCGGCGACAAGATGCTCGATATCCGCGAGCGCTCCGGGCCGGATTCGGTCTACTGGCTCGGCTCGGCCAAATTCAACAACGAGCAGGCCTATCTGTTCAGGAAATTCGCCGCCCTGTGGGGCACCAATAACGTCGATCACCAGGCGCGAATCTGCCACTCGACCACGGTAGCCGGTGTAGCCAACACGTGGGGCTACGGCGCGATGACGAACTCCTACAACGACATGCACAACGCCAAGGCCATGTTCTTCATCGGCAGCAATGCCGCAGAAGCGCATCCGGTGGCGATGCAGCACATCCTGCGCGGCAAGGAAAACGGCGCCAAGATGATCGTCGTGGATCCGCGCTTCACCCGCACCGCGGCTCATGCCGATCAGTTTGTCCGCATCCGCCCCGGCAGTGACGTGGCGCTGATCTGGGGCATGCTCTGGCACGTGTTCGAGAACGGCTGGGAGGATCAGGAGTACATCAACCAGCGCGTCTTCGGCCTGGAGGAAATCCGCGAGGAAGTCGCGAAATGGACTCCTGATGAGGTGGAAAAGGTCTGCGGTGTCCCCGGGGCAGAGGTCAAACAGGCCGCCCAGACTATGGCGGAGAACCGGCCCGGCACCATCATCTGGTGCATGGGCGGGACCCAGCACACCATCGGCAACAACAACACCCGGGCCTACTGTGTGCTGCAGCTGGCGCTGGGCAATATCGGCAAGTCCGGCGGCGGCGCCAACATCTTCCGCGGCCATGACAACGTGCAGGGCGCGACCGATCTCGGCGTGTTGTCACACACCCTGCCCGGATATTACGGCTTGTCCGAAGGCTCCTGGAAGCACTGGAGCCGGGTATGGGGTCTCGATCACGGATGGGTCAAGGGCCGGTTCGACACGAGTTATGTTGACGGCAAGACGGACGGGGCCAACGTGCCATTCGCCAACCCCATGAACTCCGCCGGCATGCCCGTGTCCCGCTGGATCGACGGCGTCCTCGAGGACCCCGCTAACATCGATCAGCGCGACAGCCTGAAGGCGATGGTGTTCTGGGGCCATGCGCCCAACAGCCAGACCCGCGGCCCGGAGATGAAGAAGGCCATGGAGAAGCTGGAACTGCTGGTGGTGGTCGATCCCTATCCGACCCACACGGCGGTATTGCCGGATCGTCAGGAAGGAATGTATCTGCTGCCGGCGACGACACAATTCGAAACCTATGGCTCGGTCACGGCGTCGAATCGCTCGTTCCAGTGGCGGGAGCCGGTCATCGATCCGCTGTTCGAGTCGCTGCCCGACCACACGATCATGTACAAGATGTCCAGCAAGCTCGGATTCTCCGACGAGCTGTTCAAGAACATCCAGGTCAACGGTGAGGAGCCGGTGATCGAGGACATCCTGCGCGAGATCAACCGAGGCATGTGGACCATCGGCTACACCGGTCAGAGTCCGGAACGGCTGAAACTCCAAATGCAGAACAAGCACACCTTCAACACGACGACGCTGAAGGCGGAGGGCGGACCCTGCGACGGCGAATACTACGGTCTGCCATGGCCGTGCTGGGGCACGCCCGAGATGAAGCATCCCGGCACGCCGATCCTCTACGACACCAGCAAGAGCGTGGCCGACGGCGGACTCAACTTCCGCGCCCGCTTCGGTGTCGAGTACCAGGGACGCAATCTGCTCGCGGAGGGTTCCTACAGCAAGGGCGCCGAGATCGAGGACGGCTATCCGGAATTCACCGCGGATCTGCTCAAGCAGCTCGGCTGGTGGGATGACCTGACCGCGGAGGAGAAGACCGCCGCCGAGGGCAAGAACTGGAAGACTGACCTCTCCGGCGGCATCCAGCGGGTAGCCATCAAACACGGCTGCGCCCCATTCGGCAATGCCAAGGCCCGAGCCATCGTCTGGACCTTCCCGGACCCGGTACCGATCCACCGTGAACCGCTCTACACGTCGCGGCGAGATCTGGTGGCCAGCTATCCCACTTACGAGGATCGCAAGAGCCACTATCGCTTGCCGACCCGCTACGCCTCGATCCAGGCGGAGGACTTCAGCAAGGAGTTCCCGCTCATCCACACCAGTGGACGCCTGGTCGAGTACGAGGGCGGCGGCGAAGAGACCCGGTCCAACCCGTGGCTGGCGGAATTGCAGCAGGACATGTTCGCCGAGATCAATCCGGCAGACGCCAATAACGCAGGCATCAAGGACGGGCAGTGGATCTGGATAGGCAGTCCTGCAGGGGCCAGGATCAAGGTGAAAGCCATGATCACCCCAAGAGTGGCGCGCGGAGTCGTATTTACGCCGTTCCACTTCGGTGGCTGGTACGAGGGCAAAGACCTGCTCGACAAGTATCCGGAAGGCGCGGCACCGTATGTCCGGGGCGAGGCCTGTAACTCTGTATTCACCTATGGTTACGACTCGGTGACGCAGATGCAGGAATCCAAAGCCAGCCTGTGCAACATAACCGCAGCCTAGGAGATCACGACCATGGCACGAATGAAGTTTTTGTGTGATTCCGAGCGCTGCATCGAGTGCAACGGCTGTGTCACCGCCTGTAAGAACGAGAACGAGGTGCCCTGGGGCATCAACCGACGCAGGGTAGTCACCCTGGACGATGGTGTTCCCGGCGAGAAGTCTATTTCAGTCGCCTGTATGCATTGCACCGACGCGCCCTGTGCCGCGGTGTGTCCCGTGGACTGCTTCTACACCACCGACGACGGCGTGGTGCTGCACGACAAGGACCTGTGTATCGGCTGCGGCTACTGCTTCTATGCCTGCCCGTTCGGCGCGCCCCAGTATCCTCAGCAGGAGGCCTTCGGGGTTCGTGGCAAGATGGACAAGTGCACCTTCTGCTCCGGCGGACCGGAAGAAGACAACTCCGCCGCCGAGTTCGAGAAGTACGGCAGCAACCGTCTGGCCCAGGGCAAATTGCCGGCCTGTGCCGAGATGTGTGCCACCAAAGCCCTGCTGGGCGGCGACGGCGATATGGTTGCCGACATTTACCGCGAGCGGATCACGCGTCGCGGCGGGCGCCCGGATAACTGGGGCTGGGATGCCGCCTACGGGGAGCGGGACGCTTGAGACCTGCAGACGACACGTCAGCGTTCGAGGGTAAGCTGCGGAAGCTGGGCCTGGCGATCAGCGCGACAGCGCTGCTCGCCTTGTCCGGCTGCGGTGAGCCCGTCACCTTCTACAAGCCGGGCGAGTACCAGGGCAAGACCGATCCGCTGTTGGCGAAATCCGGCAGCGAATTGGATCAGCAACTGAGTGACCGGTTCGAGCAGGGACAGGCGAGGCAATAGGCGCGCGGGGACGCGGCCAGACCGGGCCGGACCGCCGGGCCGGGGGCAGTCCCGGTAGCGGGAGAAGACAGATGACTGAAAGATCGGTAGAGACGGTGGGGAGCGGCAAGACCAGTCGGCGCCGCCGCATATTTATTTGGAGCATCACGTTAGCGCTTGCGGTCTCGATGGCCCTGCCGCTGACCGCGCTGCTCATCCCGGCCAGCCAGGCTCAGGAGTCGGGTCAGCAGGCCGACGACAAGAGCAATCCGCGGGCCGATTACTGGCGTGAGGTGCGTGGCGGCAACGCGGGCTACTCAGCCGTCCAGGGCCAGGAGACCGATGTCCTGATCCAGAGTCAGGGCCAGACCTGGAGCGAACTCCGCGACGGTCCGGTGCTGCACCTCGGTCTGTGGGGCGTCGGTTCCATCCTTGTCGTGCTGGCGATCTATCATCTGATGACCGGTGGCTACAAGCTGCAGGGTCGCACCGGGCGCAAGATCCCGCGCTGGCCTGGCATTGATCGTTTTATCCACTGGTACACAGCCGTGTTGTTCCTCGTTCTGGCCATTACCGGGCTCAGCCTGCTGTGGGGACGGACGCTGTTGATCCCGATCATGGGCAAGGAAGCATTTGCGGCCTGGGCCAATATGTCCAAACCGATCCACGACTATCTGTCCCTGTTCTTTACCGCCGGTCTGCTGGTGATGCTGATCAAGTGGTTCCACCACAACATCTGGAAGTCGTATGACTTCAAGTGGCTGGTCTCGGGTGGTGGTTATCTGGGCGGCAGCGGCCATCCGCCGGCCGGATTCGCCAACGCTGGCGAGAAGTTGTTGTTCTACACGCTGATCTTCGCTGGCGGCGCCATGGTGGTTTCGGGGCTCTTCCTGCTGTTCCCGAACTGGGGCACGGACCGCGCCGGGATGCAGCTGGCGAACGTGATCCACGGCGCGTCGTCGCTGATCTGCTTTATGTTTATCTGTCTGCATATCTATCTGGCGACGATCGGCAGTGAGGGCGCGCTGGAAGGCATGGTCCATGGCGAGGTCGACGAGCAATATGCGAAGCAGCATCATCCGCTGTGGTACGACGAGATCATGAAGGGCAAGACCAGTGGTGACTTCGCGGGCGGCGGTTCCGCGCAACCGGCACCGGCGGCGCCACGCAAGGAATGACCAGACCATCTCGCTAGCGATAGCGATCAGAAAGAACCCTGGGAAAAAGGGGCGCATGGCGCCCCTTTTTCTTTGCCTGCGTCCGTGGCTCCCGGCTATTGCAGCGGCCAGATCACCGGTACCAGCAGCACGGTGACCATGCCCAGCGTCAGATGCAGCGGCAGGCCGAAGCGCAGATAGTCCGAGGCGCGGTAGCCACCCGGTCCGTAGACCATCAGATTGGTCTGATAACCGATTGGCGTGATAAAGCTGGCCGAGGCAGCCATCGCTACGGTCACCGCAATCGGTACCGCCGGAATGCCCGCCTGCCCGGCGGCCGCCATCGCCACCGGGAAGATCAGCACCGCGGCCGCGTTGTTGGTGATCAGTGCGGTCAGCAGGGACGTGGCCAGATAGATCGCGGCGAGCAATGCGAGCGGATGATCCCCGCCGATCGCGAGGATGCTGGTGCCAATGACTGCACCGGCGCCCGAGGTGTGCATCGCATTGCCGATCCCGAACGCGGCGGCGATCACCAGGATCACCTGCAGGTCGACACTGGTGCGTGCCACGTTCACGGTACAACAACGGCCTGCGACCATCGCCCCGGCGCCAAGCAGCGAAGCCTGGAGCAGACTCAGCCAATCCGTGGTCGCGGTGACAACAACCACGCCGAGGATGCCCCAGGCTACCGGCGCCCGGTCGTGTCGACGCAGAGACACGCCGTCGATCGGCCGGATCAGCAGGAAGTCGTTGGCGGCCCGCTGGCGGTCGGCAAAATCCTGACCGGACTCGAGCAACAGCGTGTCGCCGGCTTCGATCTCGATATCGCCCAGCTTGCCCCGGATGCGGCTGCCGTTGCGGGCCACGGCGATGACCACGGCGCCGCAGCGGGTGCGGAAACGACTCTCGCGGATGCTGTGACCGGCGTAGGGTGAATCACGTCCGATCACTGCCTCAAAGAAGCGACGCTCGCTGCGTGGGCCTTCGAGCTTGAACACCTGGTCGGTGGCTGGTTCCAGACCGCGGATCTGCTGCAGGTCAAGCACCGACTCGCTGGCGCCGGCGAACACCAGCCGGTCATGGGCACGCAGAACTTCGTCGGAGGACACGGCGGGCAAGGCCATGCCGGCCCGGCCGATCTCGATCAGGAACAGCGCGCTGAGATGTCGAAGTCCGGCCTCTTCAACGGTCTTGCCGGCCAGCGGGCTCTGCTCGCTGACCAGCATCTCTACCGTGTATTCGCGGATATCGCGCAGTTCTTCGAGGGCCGGAGAGCGCCGCGGCAGCAGGGCCGGACCCGCGATCCAAAGATAGACGAAGCCGAGGGCTGCGCAGGGCAGACCGACCCAGGCCATCTCGAAAAAACCGAGACCGTTGCCACCGGTCGCGTCTATCAGCATGCCGTTGACCACAAGATTGGTAGTCGTGCCAGCCAGCGTGCAGGTACCGCCCAGGATCGCGGCGTAGCTCAGCGGCATCAGCAGCTGCGACGGAGAGAAACCGCGTTGCCGGGCCCAGTCGGCGACCGCCGGCAGGAAGCTGGCGACGATCGGTGTGTTGGCGACAAAGGCGCTCATGATCATCACCGGTCCGGTCATCCGCGCGGTCGCCTTGCGCACCGTGTGCGTGTCACGGAACAGCGGCCCCACCATCAGGTCCAGCGCGCCAGTCTCGCGCAGACCCGCGGCGATGACATAGAAGGCTGCGACGGTAACGGTACCGGGATTGGCGAACCCGCCGAGACCCTCGGCAGGGGAGACCACGCCGCTGATCAACAGCACCGCCAGCCCGGCCATCAGGACCGCGTCGGGGGCGATCCGGGTCAACAACAAGGCGCCGGCACAGCCCCCCATAACGACGACGGTCAAGACAGCATCGGGGCCCATCATCTCCTCCGGGGACTGGCGGACGCCACGGCCAGCACGCGGTTAACATGCCGGGGCATCTGCGGCATGATAGACGATGCCTACTCCGCCGGCTTCCCGGCACCCCAAGCAAGGAAATCCGAACATGCCGCAGGCCGCCTTCCGTATCATGGGAGCCTTCCTCCTTACCCTGGTGAGCTCCATGTCCATCGGCGCTGATCGCATTACCGACAAAGCCTTCACCACCCGCTCCGAGGTCATCGCGAGCCACGGCATGGCCGCCACCAGTCATCCTCTTGCCACCCAGATCGCGCTCGAGATCCTGCGTGAAGGCGGCAGCGCAGTGGACGCCGCGATCGCGGCCAATGCGGCGCTGGGTCTGATGGAACCGGTTGGCAATGGCATCGGTGGCGACCTGTTCGCGATCGTCTGGGACGCGGACAAAAAGGCCCTGAACGGACTCAATGCCAGCGGCCGCTCGCCGCAGTCGCTGACGCTGCAATATTTCCGCGATAACGGCTACGAGGCTATCCCGCCATTGGGTCCGCTACCGGTCAGCGTTCCCGGCACCGTCGATGGATGGTTCGAACTCCATCAGCGTTATGGCCGTCTGCCCATGACCCAGGTACTGGCGCCGGCTATCCGCTACGCCCGGGAGGGCTTCCCGGTCACCGAGGTGATCGCCTATTACTGGCAGCGCAGCGTGCCGAGGCTGTCCCGTTACCCCGGCTTTGCCGATATCTTCGCGCCCGGCGGCAGCGCCCCAAAGAAGGGCGATGTGTTCCGCAACCCGGCCCTGGCCGACACCTATCAAAAAATCGCTGACGGCGGTCGCGATGTGTTCTACAAGGGTGACATGGCTCGGGCCATCGCTGCATACATGGCCGAGAACGGCGGTTTCCTGAGCTACGAAGATCTGGCCAGCCATCGGTCCGAGTGGGTCGAGCCGGTGTCTACCAGCTACCGCGGATACGAGGTGTTCGAACTCCCGCCCAACGGTCAGGGTATCGCCGCGCTGCAGATGCTCAATATCCTCGAGGGCTTCGACATTACGGCCATGGGTTTCGGTAGTGCCGAGTATGTCCATACGCTGGTGGAAGCGAAAAAGCTGGCGTTCGAGGACCGGGCCCGGTTCTATGCCGACATGGACTTCGCCGATGTCCCGGTGGCGCGCCTGATCTCCAAGGATTACGCGGCCGGGCGCCGCAGCCTGATCAACCCGACGCGTGCGGCCCGGTCTTATCCGGCCGGCGACGAGCGGCTTGAGCAGGGCGATACCATCTATCTGACCACCGCGGATGCCGACGGCAATATGGTGTCGCTGATCCAGAGCAATTATCGCGGCATGGGCTCGGGGATGACGCCGGCCGGGCTCGGTTTCATCCTCCAGGATCGCGGCGAATTATTCAGTCTCGAAGACGGGCACCCCAATGTCTACGCGCCGGGCAAGCGTCCGTTCCACACCATCATCCCGGCATTCGTGAGCAAAGACGGCAAGCCGTGGCTGAGCTTCGGCGTTATGGGCGGCGCCATGCAGCCCCAGGGGCATGTGCAGATCCTGGTCAATCTGATCGACTTCGGTATGAATCTGCAGGAGGCCGGTGACGCGCCGCGGGTCCGCCACGGCGGTTCCAGTCAGCCGGCCAACGAAACCCTGGCCGGTGGTGCGTTCCGCTCGACCGGTGAGCGCATGAAAGACGGCGGCATCGTCTATTTGGAGACCGGCTTTCCGCTGGAGACCGTCAACAAGTTAAGCAGCATGGGTCACAGGCTCGGTTCCGATCCCGGTGGTTTTGGCGGTTATCAGGCGATCATGCGGAACCATAGCCAGGGCGTCTATTACGGCGCTTCCGAGTCGCGTAAGGACGGCCACGCCGCCGGTTACTAGCGACCGGCCGCGGCCCTGCCTGCGCCCGGCATCCAGGCCAGCACCAGACCGGCTGCCGTCCAGGCCCCGGTGTTGTGCACCAGATTGGTCAGCGCGAAGTCGCGATCCGCGTACCACCAGATCGTCGTGCCGTAGTCGATAAACAAGGCCGCGGTAAAACCCGCCAGGGCCAGGAAGCCGGCCCGGGCTCCATACCCCGACAGCCCCGGTGCGGCCTTGAGCAGCAGCACGGCCAGCAGCAGACAGACCACCCATTGATGGAGAAAGCCGTAGACCAGCACCATGGGATCCATCGGTGGCGCCCCGTCCTGGCGAACGGTCACCATCGCCAGCGGACCGGCTTCATGGAGCTGAGTCATCTGCTCCTCGGGCAGATTCGGGCTCGGCACGAAGTAGGTCCCGGACTCGGTGAAGTGTTGCCGCAGCATGGTCTGGGTCGCGGCGTCGTCGGTGACGGTCTTGATCGCCGAGTCCATGGCCGGACTGACGACGTAGAACAAAAATCCCCAAACGAACATGGCCACGGCCGCCAGAAAACTGCCGATCAACAGTCTGCGCATTGCAACGCCCCCCGGACACTGAGTCAAACCCCGAGTTTAGATCATGCAAGCGGGGCTTGCCGGCCCTGTTGACGGCAGACGCTCACGCCCGGCGCTTGGATTTCGGCTGGCTGCCAGCGCGCTCGAGAATCCGCTTGAGGAATTGACCGGTATACGAAGACGCCGTCGCGGCAACTTCCTCGGGCGTGCCGATGGCGATCACTTCACCGCCGCCATCACCACCCTCCGGTCCGAGATCGATGATCCAGTCGGCGGTCTTGATCACATCCAGATTGTGCTCGATCACGACGATGGTGTTGCCGTGGTCGCGTAGCCGATGGAGCACATGCAACAATTGTGCGATGTCGTGGAAATGCAGCCCGGTGGTGGGCTCATCGAGGATATACAAAGTCTTGCCGGTGTCGCGTTTGGACAGTTCCTTGGCCAGCTTGACCCGCTGCGCTTCGCCGCCGGATAGCGTGGTCGCGTTCTGACCCAGGCGAACATAGGACAGGCCCACGTCCATAAGCGTCTGCAACTTGCGCTTGATCACCGGCACGTTGCGGAAGAACTCGAGCGCGTCCTCCACGGTCATCTCCAGAACCTCGTGGATATTACTGCCCTTGTAGCGGATCTCGAGGGTCTCGCGGTTATAGCGCTTGCCCTTGCACACATCGCAGGCGACATAGATGTCGGGCAGAAAGTGCATCTCGACCTTGATTACGCCGTCACCCTGACAGGCCTCGCAGCGACCGCCCTTGACGTTAAAGCTGAAACGGCCCGGTTTGTAGCCCCGCGAGCGCGCCTCCGCGGTGCCGGCGAACAGATCACGGATCGGCGTAAACAGACCGCTGTAAGTGGCCGGGTTGGAGCGCGGCGTCCGGCCGATCGGGCTCTGGCTTATGTCGATCACCCGATCGACCTTGTCCAATCCCTCGATGGCCATGTGTGCGGCCGGATTGGTGGCCGACCGGTTGATATGTTCGGCGGCGGCAAGATAGAGCGTGTCGTTGATCAGCGTCGATTTGCCGGAGCCCGAGACGCCGGTGACACAGGTCATCAGGCTCAGCGGGATGGCAACATCCAGATCCTTCAGGTTGTTGCCGCGAGCGCCGCGGATGCGGATTTCATTTTTCTTCTGCGGCCGGGTGCGGACTTCCGGCACCGGGATGCTGCGCCGTCCGGACAGATATTGTCCGGTCAGCGACGCCGGATCTGCCATGACGTCGGCCGGTGTGCCCTGGGAGACGATCTGCCCGCCGTGGACGCCGGCCCCGGGGCCGATATCGAGCACGTAGTCGGCGGCCGCGATCGCCTCCTCGTCGTGCTCCACGACGATCACGGTATTGCCCAGGTCCCGCAGCTGGATCAGCGTGTTGAGCAGGCGCTGATTGTCACGCTGATGCAGGCCGATAGACGGCTCGTCGAGGATGTACATCACGCCGACCAGTCCGGAGCCAATCTGGCTGGCCAGACGGATACGTTGCGCCTCGCCACCCGACAAGGTCTCCGCGCTGCGGTCCAGCGACAGGTAGTCCAGCCCGACATCCACCAGAAAGCTGAGCCGGTCACCGATCTCCTTGACGATCTTCCCGGCGATCTCGCCGCGCCAGCCGGGCAGATCGAGCTCGCCGAAAAAGCGGCCGGCTGCGCCGACCGACAGCGAGGTCAGCTCGGGCAGACTGCGCTCGTTGACGAACACATGCCGGGCCCCTTCGTTGAGACGGGTGCCCGCGCAGTCGCCGCATGGGCGCATGCTGAGATATTTGGCCAGCTCTTCCCGCACCGTATTGGACTCGGTCTCGCGGTATCGGCGTTCCATATTGGGGATGATGCCTTCGAAGCGATGGCGGCGTTTGGTGCTGCCGCCGCGACCGTCCAGATAGCTGAACTCGATCACCTCGTCGCCGCTGCCGTAGAGGATGATCTGTCTGAGTTTCTCGGGCAGCTCGGCAAAGGGTTGCTCGATATCGAACTTGAAATGCCTGGCCAGGCACTGGATCAGCTGGAAGTAATAGGCGTTGCGACGGTCCCAGCCGCGGATGGCGCCGCCAGCGAGGCTCAGATGGGGACTGGCCGCCACCCGCTCCGGATCGAAGAACTGCTGCACGCCGAGACCGTCACAGGTCTTGCATGCGCCGGCCGGGTTGTTGAAGGAGAACATCCGCGGTTCCAGCTCCGGGATGCTGTAGCCGCAGACCGGGCAGGCGAAGCGGTCCGAGAACAGCAGCTCCTCCCGGCCGGGTTCATCCATAAACGCCACCTGGGCGATGCCGTCGGCGAGCCGCAGCGCGGTCTCCAGGGACTCCGCCAGCCTGAGACGCAGATCCTCGCGTACCCGCACGCGGTCCACCACGGCCTCCACCGTGTGTTTGCGGTGCAGATCCAGATCCGGCGGGTCATCGAGCTCAAACACCTCGTTATCGATCCGGGCCCGGACGAAACCCTGTGCGCGCAGCTCGGCCAGCTGATTGTGGTGTTCACCCTTGCGGTCGCGGACCACCGGGGCCAGTAGCATCAGCCGCGTACCCTCGGACAGTGCCAGGACCTGGTCTACCATCTGGCTGACGGTCTGTGCTTCCAGCGGCTCCCCGTGGTGAGGGCAGAGCGGGGTCCCGGCCCGTGCGAACAGCAGGCGCAGATAGTCGTAGATTTCGGTGACCGTGCCGACGGTCGATCGGGGGTTGTGCGAGGTCGATTTTTGCTCGATCGAGATCGCCGGTGACAGACCGTCGATGGAATCGACGTCGGGCTTCTCCATCATCGACAGGAACTGGCGGGCGTAGGCCGACAGCGACTCCACGTAACGTCGCTGGCCTTCCGCATAGATGGTGTCGAATGCCAGAGATGACTTGCCCGAACCCGACAAGCCAGTGACCACGATCAGCTTTTCCCGCGGCAGATCGAGATCGATATTCTGGAGATTGTGGGTGCGCGCACCCCGGATCCGGATCGTTTCCATGCACACTGCTGGCGGCAAGAAGTTAATCCTCAACTATACGCGGATTGACCAGCACGAGCCAAAGCCCGTCACTACCCGAGACGTCAACCCCGCGTTTCCCGGTGATCAGGGTGTGTTTTCGCTGATGCACGGGTTAAAATGCGCGGTCTACACTTTGGCCTGCACGGCATAACCCTCAGGAGCGCTCATGGCCCGCGGCATCAATAAAGTCATCCTCGTCGGCAATCTCGGCGCCGATCCCGAAACCCGCTATACCCCCAGCGGCAGCGCGGTCACCAATATCCGCCTCGCCACCTCCGAGTCCTGGAAAGACAAGCAGACCGGGGAGCAGCAGGAGCGCACCGAGTGGCATCGGGTCGTTTTTTTCGATCGTCTGGCGGAGATCGCGGCCGAGTATCTGCGCAAGGGCTCCCAGGTCTATGTCGAGGGCTCGATCCAGACCCGCAAGTGGCAGGATCAGTCGGGCCAGGATCGCTACACGACCGAGATCAAAGGCAGAGACATGACCATGCTCGGCGGTCGCGCCGGCGCGGGCGCCCCGGCGGGCGGGGACTACCAGAGCAAACCCAAGGCACAACAACCAGCTGCCGCTGAACCGGCGCTGGATGACGATATCCCGTTCTAGGCGGACCGGGCCCACAGCACATTTTAGTTGCCGCGATCCGGTTGCCGGGTCGCGGCGCTTCTTTTACGGAGACAGGATTATGGATCGCCACGACAGCGCCCCGCAGCTGATCCCGCCGCACGGCGGCGAACTCAAGGACCTTTATCTTGACCAGGCTGCGGCTGACGCCGAGCGCAAGAAGGCGATGGACTATCTGTCGTGGGATCTGACGCCGCGGCAGCTTTGCGACATCGAGCTGTTGTTGAACGGCGCCTTCTCGCCGCTCGAAGGTTTCCTCAGTCAGGCCGATTACGACGGCGTAGTCAAGGAAATGCGCCTCGGTGACGGGACCCTGTGGCCGATGCCGATCACGCTCGATGTGAGCGAGGCCTTCGCCGCCAATCTGGAGGCCGGCGCCCATATCGCGCTGCGCGATCAGGAAGGCGTGCTGATCGCGACCATGGAGGTCGGTGACGTCTGGACGCCGGACAAGGAGGCCGAAGCGCGTGGTGTGTTCGGCGCCACCGATCAGGCGCATCCCGGCGTCCATTATCTGATGAACCTGGCGCATCCGGTTTATGTGGGCGGCCGGCTGCGCGGCGTGGAACCCCCGATCCATTATGACTTCCGCCATCTTCGGGATACCCCGGCCGAACTGCGTCAGCGTCTGCAAAAGCTGGGCTGGCGCAAGGTCGTGGCCTTCCAGACCCGCAATCCTATGCACCGGGCGCACCAGGAGCTGACTTTCCGCGCTGCCCGCGACGTGGAGGCCAATCTGTTGATCCATCCGGTCGTCGGGATGACCAAGCCGGGCGACGTGGACCACTTCACCCGCGTCCGTTGCTATGAGCGGTTGCTGCACCATTATCCGGAACAGACCACCAGCCTGAGCCTGCTGCCGCTGGCGATGCGCATGGCCGGTCCGCGCGAGGCACTGTGGCATGCGTTGATCCGGCGCAATTATGGTTGCACCCATTTTATCGTCGGCCGCGATCACGCCGGACCCGGTAAGGACAGCAAAGGAAAGGACTTCTACGGTCCCTACGACGCTCAGGAATTGATGAACGAGTATCGGGACGAGATCGGTATCGAGATGGTGCCGTTCCAGATGGTCGTGTTCGTCGAGGACCGGGCCCAATACGTTCCGGTAGACGAGACCCATGAGGGCGAGACGGTGCTCAATATCTCCGGCACCGAATTCCGCCGGCGTCTGCAGGAGGGGCTCGACGTGCCGTCCTGGTTCTCCTACCCGGACGTAATCGAGGAGCTGCGCAAGACGCATCCGCCGCGGCACCAGCAGGGTTTCGTGATCTTTTTCACCGGCCTGTCCGGCTCTGGCAAGTCCACCATCGCCAACGCGCTGATGGTCAAGCTGATGGAGCAAGGCGGGCGACGCATCTCGTTGCTCGACGGCGACGTCGTACGCAAGAACCTGTCCAGCGAACTCGGTTTCTCGCGCGAGCACCGCGACCTGAACATCCTGCGTATCGGCTATGTCGCCAGCGAGATTGCCAAGAACGGCGGCATCGCGATCTGCGCACCGATCGCGCCTTACCAGACCACGCGTCGTCAGGTCCGCGAAATGGTGGAAGAAGTCGGCGGCATGGTCGAGATCCATGTGGCCACGCCGCTGGAGGTCTGCGAGCAGCGCGACCGCAAGGGTCTGTACGCCAAGGCCAGGGCCGGGATCATCAAGGAATTCACGGGTATCAGCGATCCCTATGAGGCGCCAGAGCAGGCGGAAATCGTTATCGACACCCGCGAAGTCTCTCCGGATCAGGCCGCGCACCGGATCCTGGTCAAGCTCGAGAGTCTCGGTTACATCCGCTGACCGGTTTGAATCGGCGCAAGATCAGGTAGTACCTTTTAGCCTCCTGAGGCAGGCTCGGATGAAGGGCAAGCTCTATATCAAGACCTTTGGGTGTCAGATGAACGAGTACGATTCCGCCAAGATGGCGGACGTGCTGCGGGTCTCCCATGGTCTCGATCTCGTGTCCGCGCCCGAGGAAGCGGACGTGCTGTTGCTCAACACCTGTTCGATACGCGAAAAAGCCCAGGAGAAGGTGTTCTCGCTGCTGGGGCGCTGGAAAATGCTCAAGCAGGCGCGCCCGGAGATCGTGATTGGTGTCGGCGGCTGCGTGGCCAGCCAGGAGGGCGACGCGGTGATCCGCCGCGCGCCGCAGGTCGACATGGTGTTTGGCCCGCAGACCCTGCATCGATTGCCGGAGATGTTGCAGCAGGTCCGCGGCAAGGGTCGCGCCGTGGTCGATATCTCTTTCCCGGAGATCGAGAAATTCGACCGCCTGCCGGCGCCGCGCGCGGATGGCCCTACGGCCTTCGTCTCGATCATGGAGGGCTGCAGCAAGTACTGCAGTTTCTGCGTCGTGCCTTATACCCGCGGCGAGGAGATCAGCCGGCCCTTCGATGATGTGGTCGCGGAAGTCGTGCGCCTGGCAGAGCAGGGGGTGAAGGAGATCAATCTCCTTGGCCAGAATGTCAACGCCTATCGCGGCCCGATGGAAGACGGCACCCTGTGCGATCTCGGCAGCCTGATCCGTTTTGTCGCGGCCGCCGACGGCGTCGAACGGATCCGCTTTACCACCTCCCATCCGCTGGAGTTTTCCCAGAGTCTGATCGACGCTTATGCGGATGTGCCACAACTGGCCAATTTTCTGCATCTGCCAGTGCAGAGCGGTTCCGACCGGATCCTGGCGATGATGAAGCGCGGTCATACCGCCCTCGAGTACAAACAAAAGATCCGCCGGCTGCGCGAGGTGCGTCCGGACATCAGCATCTCGTCAGATTTTATCGTCGGCTTTCCGGGCGAGACCGAGGGCGATTTCGCAGCGACCATGGATCTGATTGCCGAGATCGGTTTCGACCAGTCCTTCAGTTTTATCTACAGCAAGCGGCCCGGGACGCCTGCCGCGTCACTGTCCGACGACGTTGATCACACGGTCAAGCAACAGCGCCTGGAGTTGCTGCAGGCGCGGATCAACCAGCAAGCCATGGCCATCAGCCGTGACATGGTGGGCAGCGTGCAGCGTGTGCTGGTTGAGCGGCCATCGAAGAAGGATGCGCGTCAGCTGGCGGGTCGCACCGAGAATATGCGCTGGGTAAATTTCGATGGCCCGGCGGCGCTGATCGGAGATTTCGCCGATGTGCTGATCACCGAAGCGCTGCCGAACTCCCTTCGCGGCCGCCTCGCCGATCGCTCGCGCGCGGCTTGAATGGAACATGACTTGACGGCGCAGACCACCACTCTCGAATTCGAGCTCGAGCCTGCCGACAATAAGCGTCTGGCCAATCTGTGTGGTCAATTCGATCAAAACATGCGTCAGCTGGAAGAGCGGCTGGGGGTCACCATCGGCAGTCGCGGCAACCAATTCCGCGTCAGTGGTCCGGCGGAGCTGGTGGAACGGGTGGCCGGCATTCTCGGCGAGCTTTTTCGGCTGACCGAGTCGGAGGAGATCAGTCCGGAGCGGGTACACATGGCGGTGCAGGAGTCGGGCATGGTGCCGGATCAGGATGCGGCGGCTGGTGACATGTTCTTCGAGACGCCGCGGCGCCGGGTCCACGCTCGCGGCGGCAACCAGCGCGATTATTTGCGCAATATCCGCCAACAGGATCTGATCTTCGGCATCGGCCCGGCTGGCACGGGCAAGACCTATCTGGCCGTCGCCGGTGCGGTCGAGGCACTGGACACGGATCAGGTCCGGCGCATCGTGCTGGTGCGCCCGGCGGTAGAGGCCGGCGAGCGGCTCGGGTTCCTGCCCGGTGACCTGGCGCAAAAGGTGGATCCGTATCTGCGCCCGATGTACGACGCCCTTTACGAGATGCTTGGTTTCGAGCGCGTTGGGCGTCTGATCGAGCGCAGCGTGATCGAAGTCGCGCCGCTGGCGTTTATGCGCGGACGAACCCTGAACGAGTCGTTCGTCATCCTCGACGAGGCCCAAAACACTACCGGCGAACAGATGAAGATGTTCCTGACCCGGATCGGTTTCGGCTCTCGCGCCGTCGTCACCGGCGACGTGACCCAGACTGACCTGCCGTCCGGCCGCCAGTCGGGATTGCTGCATGCCACGGAAGTGCTGACCGATATCCACGGTGTCGCCTTCAATTTCTTTACTTCCCGCGACGTGGTGCGCCATCCGCTGGTCCAGCGCATTGTCGAGGCCTACGACAAAGCTGATGACGAGCAGGGTGGCACATGAGCGCTACGGTGGTGCTGCAGCTGGCCTCGCCGGGCGAGAGCGTGCCGGCGGCCAGTCAGTTCCAGCGTTGGGTCGCCGCGACGACGGCATCGCACCGCGAGGCGGCAGAGCTGACCGTACGCGTGGTTGACGCAGACGAGAGTCGCGAACTGAACCAGCGCTATCGGCACAAGGACAGCCCCACCAACGTGTTGGCCTTCCCTGCCGATGTACCCGATTTTGTCGATGAGCCAGCGCTCGGGGATCTGGTGATCTGCCGCCCGGTGGTAATGCGTGAGGCCATGGAGCAGGCTAAGCCCGAAGAGGCCCACTGGGCCCACATGGTGGTCCATGGCACCCTGCATCTGCTTGGTTATGACCATCAGGACGACGAGCAGGCGCGGCAGATGGAGGCCCTGGAGGTGCAGATATTGGGCGGTCTCGGGTATGCTGACCCTTACCGGATCCCGGCCGGTGCAGCCCCGCCGGCGGTCCGCGCCGAGGATGGGACACCCTAAATGGCCGACGATCAACCTCCGAGTCCCCGCTCCGCCGCCGCCCGGCCGCGTTGGCTGCAGTGGTTGTGGCGGACCTTCGCCCCCCATCCCACAGACCGCGAGCAATTCCTGGAAGTGCTCAGAGAGGCCAGCCGCGAACACGTCTTCGACGATGAGGAGAGGGCGATGTTGGAGGGTGTGCTGGACGTCTCCGAGATGCAGGTCCGCGACATCATGATCCCGCGCTCTCAGATGGTCGTACTGGAGCGCAGCGCATCGCCCCGGGCGCTGTTACAGGCGATCCTCGCCTCGGGACATTCACGCTTTCCGGTGATCGGCGAGGACCGGGACGAGGTGGTGGGCATCTTGCTGGCCAAGGACCTGCTGCGCTTTTTCGCCGAGAACGAGGATCAGCGCTTCGATATCCGCGAGGTGCTGCGGCCGGTCATCTATATCCCGGAAAGCAAGCGGCTGAACGTTTTGCTACGCGAGTTCCGCATCAACCGCAACCACATGGCCATCGTCGTTGACGAGTATGGCGGGGTATCCGGCCTGCTCACCATCGAGGACGTGCTGGAACAGATCGTCGGCGATATAGGTGACGAGCATGATCCGGACGAAATACCGGATTTCCGCGAGGAGGGTGACGGAGTCTATGCGGTGCGTGCCCTGGCCCGGATCGAGGATTTCAACGAGGAGTTCGGCACCGAACTCGATGACGAGGAATACGACACCATCGGCGGGCTGGTGATGCATCAACTCGGCCGGTTGCCGCGGCGTGGTGACAAGGTGAGCCTCGACGACATCAGTTTCACCGTGGTCAAGTCGGACCGGCGACGCATCTACACGGTCCAGGCCAGGCTGCCCGGAGCCCGGCGAGTCGCGGCCGGATAAGCCGGTCCGGATGAGCGTCAGGCCACCGCTCCTGAGACCGGGATACATGCTGATGGCGGCTGCCGCCGCCGGGGCATGTCTGCCCCTGGCCTTCGCGCCGTTCGGCGTCTCTTCACTGGCGGTGATCTCGCCGGCCGTGTTGTGGCTGTTATGGGACCGGGTCCCGGCGCGACAGGCCGCCTGGCTGGGGTTTTGCTGGGGCGCCGGCGCGTTCCTCGCCGGCACCTACTGGCTCTATATCAGCATCCATATCTTCGGTCAGGCGCCGGCCCCGCTGGCTGTCGTGCTGATGCTGGCGCTGGTGACCATCATGGCTGGCTACACGGCGCTGCTCGGCTTCCTGCACGCCCGTGCTGTGGTTCGCGGCGGCTGGAGCTGGTTCGTCCTGTTGCCCTGCGGCTGGGTCCTGATGGAGTGGCTGCGCGGCTGGCTGTTCTCGGGATTCCCCTGGCTCAGCCTCGGTTATGCGTTCAGCGACGGCTGGCTGGCGGCCTATGGGCCGGTACTCGGGGTTTACGGCATCAGCCTGGCAGCGGCCCTGCTGGCGGGTGCCGGCGTGGCGCTGATCGGCGGCGGCGTGCGCGAACGGATTCTTGCGTTGACGCTGGGTGCGATGATCCTCGGTGGCGGCGTGGTCCTGGCGCAAAAAAACTGGGTGGCGCCGGGCGAGAGAGAGCTGCGCGTAGCGCTGATCCAGGGCGCCGTGGCTCAGGACCGGAAATGGCTGCCGGAGGAACTCGAACCGACCAAAGACCTGTATCGGAGGCTGACCCGCGAGGTTCTCGATCGGGATCTGATCATCTGGCCCGAGGCCGCGATCCCGGCGATCGTCCATGAGGAGCTCGATTATCTGGAGGCGATGCGTCTGGAAGCGACCGGCCACGGTGCGGCGATCATGCTCGGTATGCTCGAGCGGGATCCCGAAAGCGGACGCTATTACAACGCGTTGCTGGTTCTCGACGAGCCGCCCGGCATCTATCGCAAGCGGCATCTGGTGCCGTTTGGTGAGTATTTTCCGGTGCCCGAATTCGTCCGCCACTGGATGCGTCTGATGAGTCTGCCCTATGTGGATATCGCCGCCGGCGACGCGACGCCGGAGCCACTGTCGGTAGCGGGTCTGCAGGCGGCGGCGTCGATCTGTTACGAGGACGCGTTCGGCGCAGAGCAGCGCGTGTTCCTGCCGGAGGCCGATGTACTGATCAATGTCAGCAATGACGCCTGGTTCGGTGACTCCATCGCGCCGCACCAGCATCTGCAGATGGCGCGCATGCGCGCCATCGAAGCTGGCCGCTATCTGCTGCGGGCGACCAATACGGGTATCTCGGCGGTGATCGCGCCGGACGGCCGCGTCATCGACACCTCGCCGCAATTCGAGACTGACGTCCTGACCGCCAGCATCAGACCCTACACCGGGTCCACGCCGTTTGTGATCGTCGGCAATGGCTGGCTACTGGTCCTGGTGTTGGCGGGGCTGGGGGCAGTACTTGTCTGCCGTCGTTCCGCCGCCTGAGTAACGTCTGGTACAAGGTCGGGCCTCGCGTTATCCTGCGCCAACCGCACTGCGGCAAGACACTCCCATGGAAGAGACATACAAACCAGACGTCATCGAACCCGCGGTACAGGCGCAGTGGGACGATTCCCGGTGCTTCGAGGTCGAGCCGGACCCGACGCGCGAGAAGTTTTATTGTCTTTCGATGCTGCCCTATCCCAGCGGCCGCCTGCACATGGGCCATGTGCGCAACTACACCATCGGCGATGTGATCAGCCGCTACCAGCGTCTGCTGGGCAAGAACGTGCTGCAGCCGATGGGCTGGGACGCCTTCGGGCTGCCGGCGGAGAATGCCGCCATCAAGCATGGCGTACCGCCGGCGCAATGGACCTATGAAAACATCGGCTATATGCGTAACCAGCTGCAGCGGCTGGGTTTTGCCTACGACTGGCGCCGCGAAGTCACTACCTGTCGGCCGGAGTACTACCGCTGGGAACAGCTGATGTTCACCCGCCTGTACGAGCAAGGCCTGGTCTACCGCAAGAGCTCGGTGGTCAACTGGGATCCGGTGGATCAGACAGTGCTGGCCAACGAGCAAGTGGTGGATGGTCGCGGCTGGCGCTCCGGCGCGCCGGTGGAGCGTCGCGAAATTCCGCAGTGGTTCCTGAAGATAACCGACTACGCTGACGAGTTGCTCGACTGGCTCGACCGCCTGCCCGGATGGCCCGACGCGGTCAAGACCATGCAGCGCAACTGGATCGGGCGCTCCGAGGGCATGGAGATCCGTTTCGACGTCCCCGGACACGAGCCGGTGACCGTGTTCACCACGCGGCCAGACACGCTGATGGGGGCGACCTACATGGCCGTCGCACCAGAGCATCCGCTGGCCGAAGCGGCGGCGGCGGACGATGCCGCGGTGGCCGGGTTTGTGGCCGAATGCCGCCGGGTGCAGGCGTCAGAGGCGGTCCTCGAGACACTGGAAAAGAAGGGCATGGCCCTGGGCATCCCGGCCCGGCACCCGGTGACCGGGGCAGATGTGCCCGTCTACGTGGCAAATTTCGTGCTGGCCGGTTACGGCACCGGCGCGGTGATGGCCGTGCCTGCCCATGATCAACGGGACTGGGAGTTCGCCACCCGCTACGGCCTGCCCATCGTGCAAGTGATCGCACCGGTCGACGGCGCCGAGGCCGATCTGGCAGCGGGGGCCTTCCTCGATCACGGCCGTTTGATCAACAGCGGTGAATACGACGGTCTGAGCTCGGCGCAGGCTTTCGACAAACTGGCTGAGCGCTTCGAGCAGGAGGGCCGGGGCGGACGCAAGATCAACTACCGGCTGCGGGATTGGGGCGTGTCTCGTCAACGCTACTGGGGCTGTCCGATTCCGATCATCCACTGCGCCGACTGCGGTCCGGTGTCGGTGCCGGAGTCGGATCTGCCCGTGGTGCTGCCTGAAGACGTCAAGTTCATGGGTGTGCAGTCGCCGCTCAAGGCGGATCCGGAATGGCGTCAGACCCGTTGCCCGCGCTGCGGCGGTGCCGCGGAGCGCGAGACCGATACCTTTGATACTTTTGTCGAGTCGTCCTGGTATTACGCCCGTTACTGCTCTCCGGGGGCCGAGGCCATCGTCGACGAGAACGCGGACTTCTGGCTGCCGGTGGATCAGTACATCGGCGGCATCGAGCATGCGGTCATGCATCTCCTTTATTTCCGCTTCTGGCACAAATTGATGCGCGACAGCAGCCTGGTCGGCTGCGACGAGCCGGCCACCAACCTGCTTTGCCAGGGTATGGTGCTGGCCGACTCCTTCTATCGCGACAGCGCCGATGCGGGACGTCTGTGGATTGCGCCAAGCGAGGTGTCGGTGGTGCGCGACGAGAAGGGCGAGATCACCGCGGCGACCTGGGACAAGGACGGCGCCGAAGTCGTGCACGCGGGCCGCACGACGATGTCCAAATCCAAGAACAACGGCGTCGACCCGCAATCACTGGTCGACAAGTACGGCGCGGATACGGTGCGTCTGTTTGCGATGTTCGCGGCGCCGCCGGAGCAGTCGCTGGAATGGTCCGATGAAGGCGTGGAAGGCGCGAATCGGTTCCTCAAGCGTGTCTGGAAGGCGGTGCGCAGCCACATCGCCGCTGGTACGCCGAGCGGGCCCGCAGCTGATCTGGAGCTCGAGGCCGTCCACATCGACATGCGCCGTCGTCTGCATCAGACCATCGCCAAGGTCGGTGACGACATGGGCAGGCGATTTACCTTCAATACCGCGATCGCCGCGATCATGGAATTGATGAACAGCCTGGCTCGCTTCGAGGACTCGGGTGAGGCGGCGCGGGCTGTGCGCCAGGAGGTGCTGAAGGCGGTCGTGCTCATGCTGTCGCCGATCGTGCCCCACATTGCTCAGGTCATGTGGCAGGCGCTCGGTCAGCAGGGCCTGGTGGTGAATGCATCCTGGCCGGCCGTGGACGAGTCGGCGTTGGTCGAGGAGGAAGTCGAGATGGTGGTTCAGGTGCGCGGCAAGCTGCGCGGTCGTATCCGCGTTGCCGCTGACGCCAGCAAGGAAATCATCGAGGCGGCAGCGCTGGCCGAACCCAACGTGCAGCGTTTTGTTGCCGACCATGCGATCCGCAAGGTGGTGGTCGTGCCGGGACGTCTGGTCAATATCGTCGTCTGATGATGCCAGCCTTACGCACAACTCTGGTGTTGCTGGCTCTGGCTGTCGCTGGCTGCGGTTACCAGCTGCAGGGTCGCGTCGCGCCATCGCCGGACATGGTGCCGGTGTTTGTCGAAATTCCCGATCGCAATACCGACCTCGCCCGAGAGCTGGAGCGGGCGCTCAAGGTGTCGAAGGTGACCACCACTGCAGCCTCTTCTGATGCCAGGGCTGTGTTGCAGATCGTGCGAGATCGTTCGGGACGCGAGGTAGAGTCTATCTCCGCGCGTAACCGCCCCCAGGAATACCGCGTCTTCTATTCCGCCATCTATCGCGTCGTCGTCGGCGACGAGGTCATCCTCGCGCCGCAGAGCGTCACGCGCACGCGGATCTATACCTATAACGAACTTGAAGTGCTGGCCAAGGCCGATGAAGAGTCTCTGCTGCGTAGGGCGCTGGCGCGGGAGATCGCCGGCGTCATCGCACGCCGGATGGCGTCGCTGGAGGCGGCGGATCCGTGATTGTGCAGCGCCTCAATGACGGCTGGTCGGATGCCCTGGCTGAATTGCTTGGCCGCTACGGTCTGCAGCTCGAGATGGTCGCGCCCTCGCAGCCGGTGCCCGGGTCCTACTGGGGTGACGAGGAAGCCGGACTGATCGGCGGCAGCGTGTATGCGCGTCCCGACACGCCCGTTCATTCGGTACTCCACGAGGCCTGCCATTATGTCTGTATGAGTCCGCGGCGCCGCGATCAGCTCGACACCGATGCAGGCGGAGACTACGAGGAAGAGAACGCGGTCTGTTATCTGCAGATACTGCTGGCCGGGCTGATACCGGGCTTTGGCAGCAATCGCATGTGTGCCGATATGGATGCCTGGGGGTATTCTTTCCGCCTCGGATCCGCGGCCGCCTGGTTCGATAACGATGCCGAAGACGCCCGTGTCTGGTTGTATCGGCGAGATCTGATCGATGATCAGGACCGGCCGTGCTGGCGTCTGCGCGCGGGACCGACGATCCCGCCAACCCCCGTCGGATCTACGCTGGAGGCTGCATTCCCATGATCGATATCCTGGCAGGGATTTTTGGCGACCTGATGCTCGACAAGGCGCGCGGCGAGATCGGTCCGGTCAGTCCTATCCCGCGGACCCTGGCCGGGTCCGGCGGCGACGGTATCCGGCTCAAAGCGCTGGAGCGGGAACACGAGCGGCTCAAGCTGATCACCATGGCTTTGTGGGAGGTGCTGCACGAGCGCTTCGGGCTGTCCGAGGCAGAGCTGCGGGCCAAAATCGAGGAGCTCGACGAGCTCGACGGCAAGCGCGACGGCCGCCTGCGGGTCCGGTCCGAGCCGCGGCCGTGCAGCGCTTGTGGCCGGCCGATGTTGAGCACCTCGGTGACCTGTCCTTACTGCGGGCAGCGGCCGGTCGAGACCGAGCTGTTCCCCTGACGACAGAGCACTACAAGGTGGTCTCGCCACCGAGTTGTCCGCTCTTCTCGAACGGCAGGCTGATACCGAAAGCAGATCCCAGATGGACCCTGCCGCTGATCCGGTAGTTGAGGGCCTGGGACTGCTGCAGTGTCATCAGCTGTCGTGCCACGCTGATCAGTGACGTGCTGACCACCACCGTTGTTTCCGCTTCGCCCAATCGCGGCAGCAGGAATTCGTTGGCACCCGCGGCCCGGGCCAGTCGCTGGCCGTTGACGTCCAGCTCGAAGTCGATGCCGTCGATATCCAGATCGCGGTTGTTGGGGTTGTAGATCCGCAGACCCACCTCGAAGCGTTGCTCGAACAGCGTGGAAGAGTCGAGCGGCCGGATGGCGGTCAGCACGACCTCTGGCGACTCGAGATTGCGCAGACCAGTGCAGCCGGTCCCGAGCAGGACCAGGGCAAGGAACAGGATCCTGCCGACGGTTCCGCAGTGTGGGGGTCTCATGTGTCCAGCCTCCTTGTTGCCGGGCCGCGCGGCCGCGTCGATCGAGCTGGCGCCGCCGTGATCACGCCCGGATCGTCCCGGGCCTGAACCTGGGCTTATCATAGGCGAGCGAACCTGCTTCACGGAACCCACGGTAGCATCAAGATGAGCACTATTTTTGAGAAAATCATTGCCGGCGAGATCCCGGCCGACATCATCTATCGCGATGATCACCTGATCTGCTTCCCCGACATCAACCCGGCGGCGCCGGTGCATCTGTTGATTGTCCCGCTCAAGCCCGTCCCGACCGCGGACGATCTGTCCGATGACGATGCCGCCCTGGTCGGTCACATGTTCATAGTGGCGCGAGATCTGGCCCGGCAGCACGGGCTGGCCGAAAACGGATATCGACTGGTCATCAACTGTAAGGCGGATGGCGGTCAGGAAGTACCGCATCTGCATCTGCATTTGTTGGGCGGCCGTCATCTCGGGCCGATGGCCGGACGATCATGAGGCGTGCGTTTGGCATTGCTGTTTTGGGGGGGTCGCTGCTGATGAATGGAGCCCACGCCGATGACGGTGTCCCGGTGCTCGACGGTGATATGGCCACGCGCTTCGCCGGCCTGGCACTGGATTGCGTGCACCAGGAGTATCCGAACAAGATCGCCCATGTGCTGGACAGCGACGCCGATGTGGCGCCACCGCGCGAGCTGACACCGGCTTTCTATGGTTGTTTCGACTGGCACTCTTCGGTCCACGGGCACTGGCTGCTTGCACGCCTCTCCCGCCTGACGCCGGACGCGGCATTCGTGCCACCGGCCCGTGCCGCACTGGCGCGCAGTCTCACCGCAGCGAACATTGAGGTCGAGGTGGCGTATCTGAGCGCGACCGGTCGGGCATCGTTCGAGCGCCCATATGGACTAGCCTGGCTTCTGCAGCTTGCTGCGGAATTGCGCGAATGGGGTGAGCCGGGGGCGGAGCTGGCCGTGACACTGGCGCCGCTGGAAGCGGCCGCCGCCGCGCGTATTGCAGATTGGCTGCCAAAATTGTCTTATCCGATCCGCATCGGCGAGCATGCGCAGACCGCCTTCGCTATGGGTCTGATCCTCGACTGGGCCCGGAGCGCCGGCAACGATCCGATGACGACGCTCCTGCTCGAGCGTAGCCGCGCTTATTATCTTGGCGACCGTGCCTGCCCGCTCGACTACGAGCCTTCCGGGCAGGATTTCCTCTCGCCGTGTCTGGCCGAGGCCGATCTGATCCGGCGTGTCCTGGATGCGGACGCATTCAGCGCGTGGCTGGCAGGCTTCCTCCCGGGCATACCGGACGATGGGGATGGCGACTGGGTCCGTCCGGAGCGTGTCACTGATCCTACCGACGGCAAACTGGCGCATCTGGACGGGCTGAACCTGAGCCGTGCGTGGATGCTGCAGGGCATCGCATACGGTTTGCCGGCCGGGGATGCGCGCAGACCGGCGATCCTGGCCAGCGCGGCAAATCACGCGCGTGCGGGTCTGGCTTCGGTGACCGGCGAGCACTACGAGGGCGGTCACTGGCTCGGCAGTTTTGCCACCTATCTGGTGACCCGGCGGGGCATCGATCAGGGAGTCGAAATGTCGCCCGGCTCCGAGCCGCTACCGTAGGCGCTGCCGCGCCGCCGGCACTGGCGGAGATTGATGAAATGCGCCAGCGCCAGCACGCCACCGCCGACGCTGGTGGTCACACGCTCTCCGACCGGGCTCAAGACCTCCGGGCCGAGCAGCGCGGCCAGGATCAGGATCGCCATGCCGAGGACGCCGAACCGCAGCGCGCGCGGCGCGCGGTGCCGCCGATAGCCCAGATACAAGGCCAGCGTGCTGGTGGGAAGCACCAGCAACAGCAGCAGCGCGTGAAACGCATGATTCGCCAACAGGGTGCCGCCGATAATCGGAAACAGCACGACCAGCACGGGTATGGCCAGGCAATGGACCACGCACAGGGCCGAGATGCCTATGGCGACCGCGTCCAGTGATTCGCCAGATTTATCTATCTGCGACATCAGGCCTCCGACCGCGGTCGATCCGCGCGGACAGATCCCCGCGATGCGATTGGCTCATGCGCCCTCATGGTCGGCTCCCTGGGCCGCACGGCAACGCGGACAACGGCCATGGATTTCCACGGTTTGTGAATCCACCTTGAATCCATGTCTTGATGCGCCCTGGTCGAGTACCGCCTGGATCTGCGGATCATCGATTTCGGCGACCTGCTCGCAGCTGCTGCAAACCAGCAGTTGGGCGCTGTGCTGCCGGTTCGGATGGACGCACGCCACATAGGCGTTGAGCGAATCGATGCGATGGATGAGGCGGGCGTCGAGCAGAAACTCCAGGGCTCTGTACACGGTGGGTGGCGCCGGGTGGCGCCCGGCGCGGCCGAGCTGTTCAAGGATGTCATAGGCCTTGGCGGGCTCGTGACCCTGGCAGATGATCTCCAGCACTCGCCGCCGGGTCGCGGTCAATCGCAGCCCATGAGCGCGACAATGCGCTTCGGCATCAGCCAGCGCCCGGCTGACACAGGCCGTGTGGTCGTGGTCGGGGGCGGCAAACGCGCTGGCCGTGCGGGAGGAGTCCATGATTTTTCCTGATTCACATCCACGGAGACAGACTGTTATGTTATAACATTCTGTCATGCAGTGTCTGATCCGCATCGTGGTTTTTTCCGCCAGCCTCGCAGCAGGCAGCCTGTCCGTATACGCCGATGGTCATCCACCATCCCTGATGCTTGACGGGGAGGCGGTCCAGGGCGGGCTGCTGATCGGGCGTACCGATCCCGGGGCCGCGGTCTTGCTGGATGACCGCCCGCTCCGGGTGTCCGCCAGCGGCGCCTTCCTGATCGGTTTTGGCCGCGACGAGGTGGGGCCATCTACCTTGACGATTTCGACTCAAGGCGGCCGACTGACGCGAGAACTCCCGGTCCGGTCTCGGTCCTATCGGATTCAGCGGGTGGACGGACTGCCGCAGTCACGGGTCACGCCGCCGCCGGAAGTCGGTCGACGGATTCAGCAGGAGGCCGCGCGGATCCGCGCGGTGCGCAAGCATGATGATCCCCGGACCGACTTCGAAAGCGGGTTTGTCTGGCCGCTCCACGGACCAGTGACCGGTGTCTATGGCAGCCAGCGTATCCTGAATGGCGAGCCTCGGCGGCCGCATTACGGCGTCGACGTGGCGGCGCCGGTGGGCAGGCCGGTAGCGGCGCCGGCGGACGCGGTCGTCACGCTTGTGGATCAGGACATGTATTTCTCCGGCGGAACCCTGGTCATGGATCACGGTCACGGGCTGACGTCCACGTTTATCCATCTGAGCAAGATTCTGGTCGTTGAGGGCCAGGCGGTAAAACAGGGTCAGCCAGTGGCCGAGGTCGGCGCCACCGGGCGTGCCACCGGGCCCCATCTGGACTGGCGCATGAACCTGTTCGAGACCCGGCTGGATCCGGCCCTGGTAGTCGGCCCGATGCCCGCAGAGACTCCTGTGCCGGTGACGCCCTGAGTCCCCGGCGACCGGCTTCTGCACTGCAGCGGCCGTGATACACTCGTCTCAACATGGCTTCGCCCAAATCTGCGTACTGTGATCGTCGCCGCCGATAAGCTCGGCGCGGAGCTTGCCCGGGCACTCGCCCCGGTCTATCTCGTCACCGGGGACGACCCGCTCCTCACCATTGAAGCTGCCGATCGTATCCGCGCCGCTGCCCGCCAGGCCGGATTCGAGGATCGCACCGTATTCACCGTTGAACGCGGATTCGACTGGCAGGAGCTGGCGGCTGCGAGCGCGAACATGTCTTTGTTTGCCGAACGTCGCCTGCTGGAGTTGCGCATGTCCTCGGCCAAGCCCGGTACCGTCGGCGCCAAGGCCCTGAGCGCCTATGCCGGAGACCCGCCGCAGGACAATCTGCTGCTCATCCTCGCGCCCCGCATCGACAAGAAAGCCCTGCAATCGAGTTGGGTGCGGGCACTGGACAAGGCCGGCGTCGTGGTTCAGGTGTGGCCGCTCGACCGCAGCCAGCTGCCGCGCTGGATCGCCGGGCGGATGGCCGAGGAGGGACTGCGGCCTGCACCCGGCGCGGCAGACCTGATCGCGGATCGGGTGGAGGGCAACCTGCTGGCCGCGGACCAGGAGATCCGCAAGCTGGCGTTGTTGCTTGGGCAGGGCAACGTCAGAGAGGAAGACGTCGCCCGCGCGGTGACCGACAGCGCGCGGTTCGACGTCTTTGCGCTGGTCGATGCCGTCGACGCGGGAGACCTGGCGCGGAGCCAGCGCATCCTCGCCGGGCTGCGTGGCGAGGGGGTGGAACCGGTTCTGGTGTTATGGGCGCTGGCACGGGAAATCCGCGCGCTGGCCGGTGTGGCCTGGAAGCTGGGGCAGGGCGATGTCGAGGGTAATGCCATGCGAAATGCCGGGATCTGGCCACGGCGTCAGCCTCTGGCTCGCCGCATCCTCGCGCGGCAACCGTTGCCGGCCCTGCATGGATTGCTGCGCCATGCCGCGCGTGTGGACCGGGTGATCAAGGGCTCGCTGCCCGGACGCCCGTGGCAGGCGCTGACCGATCTGGTGTCGGCCATGGCCGGCAGCGGCAGACAACGACGAGGTCGCGCTGCCTGATGGCCGGGTTTAGTCAGCTGGATCCGATGGCGATCTTCGGCGGCACCTTCGATCCGATCCATTACGGCCATCTGCGTACCGCTTTCGAGTTGATGGAATCCCTGCGCCTGCCGGAGGTGCGGTTCCTGCCGGCGGGTACGCCGCCGCATCGCGAACGGCCGGTGGCGGATGCCAGGGTCCGTCTGGAGATGGTGCGCGCGGCGATCAGCGGCCAGCCGGGTTTTGTCGTCGATGACCGCGAGTTGCATCGGGAAGGTCCGTCGTATTCGGTGGACACCTTGCTCGATCTGCGCGCGGAGTACGCGCATCGCTCGATCTGTCTGGTCGTCGGTATGGACGCATTCCTGGACCTGCCGAAGTGGTACCACTGGCGGGAGATATTGCAGCTGGCCCATGTGGTGGTCGCACACCGGCCCGGCTGGCGGGTCCCGGACATGGGTCCGCTCAGCGAGCTGTTGGTGGATCGCGGCACCGGTCGAGCCGGAGATCTGCACGAAACCCGTGCCGGCCGTATCTACATCCACGCCGTGACCCAGCTGGAGATTTCATCCACCGCCATCAGAGAGTTTGTGTTCAACGGCGGCGACCCGCGCTTTTTGATGCCTGACGGGGTCAGGAAGACCATCCTTGATTCGGGCTGTTATGCCCGCCACACCGAGAGGACTTGATGAGCAGCCCAGAGATCACCAACACTGTAATTACCGCGCTCGAAGACATGAAAGCCAGGGACATCGTTGTTCTTGATGTAGCGTCGATGACCTCGATCACCGACACCATGGTCATCGCCAGCGGCACCTCGGATCGGCACGTCCGCTCCGCGGCCGAGAATGTTATCGACCAGTGCAAGCAGCAGGGGCAGAGACCGACCGGCGTGGAGGGTCTGGACGGGGGCGAATGGGTGTTGGTGGATCTCCAGGACGTGCTGGTGCACGTGATGCTGCCCAAGGTGCGGGACTTTTATAACCTGGAGAAGCTCTGGAGCGTAGCTGCCCACAGCAGCGCCGCCAGTCCCGCGGGCTAGCGCGCCGCTCGCCGCGCCCCTTCGCCGATGCGTATCCGCCTGCTGGCCGCCGGAACGCGGATGCCCGACTGGGTCGACGCCGGCTATGGCGCCTATGCGGCCCGCCTGCCCCACGAATGTCGTCTCGAACTCAAGGAAATCGCGCTGGGTCGCCGCAGCCGAGGCTCGGATCCGACCCGGGCAGTGCTTGGCGAAGGCGAACGGATGCTCGCGGCGGTCGGCTCTTCCGACCGCATCATCGCGCTGGACGTGGCCGGTCGCAGCCTGGATACGCAACAGCTGGCGCGGCGTCTGGACGGGTGGATGCAGGACGGTCGCGATCTTGCCCTGCTAGTGGGCGGCCCGGATGGCCTGGCAGCGGCGTGTCTGCAGCAGGCCGAGTTCCGCTGGTCGCTGTCTCCGCTGACCTTGCCCCATGGGCTGGTCCGGATCGTGGTAGCCGAGCAGCTGTACCGGGCGTGGAGCCTGCTTCGCGGGCATCCCTATCATCGGGAATAGCCCCGGTCCGGATGGACCGCCGGAGGTCTTGAATCTGATCCCTGAAGGCGTGAAACTGCCTCGGTGAATCAAGAGCTTATCGTTCTGGCGTCGGCTTCGCCCCGGCGCAGGGAGCTGCTGCGGCAAATCAATGTCGAGCATGAAGTCCGCCCGGCCAATGTGGACGAAACCCGGCTGCCCGGTGAAACACCCGATGAATTTACCCGACGCGTTGCGTTGAGCAAGGCAGAGCGCGTTCTCGACGAACTCGATGGCGCTGACGGCAGGATCGTGCTCGCGGCCGACACCGCCGTGGTCCTTGCGGATGAGATTTTTGGCAAGCCGGCGGACGCGATCGGGGCAGCGGCCATGCTGCGTCGGCTCTCCGGCCGTGTGCATGAGGTTGTTACCGCCGTGGCCGGGGCGCGCGGCGAGGCGCGACGAGTTGCCGTCAGCAGCAGCCGCGTGTCGTTCCGCGAGCTGGATGATGCGGAGGTCGAGCGCTATGTGGCCAGTGGCGAGCCCATGGGTAAAGCCGGCGCCTATGCGGTGCAGGGTTTTGCAGCCCTGTTCATCGAACACCTGGACGGCAGTTTCTCTGGCGTCATGGGCCTGCCCCTGTTCGAGACGGGTCGGATGATCGCCGAACTCGGCGGCAGTCTGCGTCCGGCGACCCGGGGTCCAGTCGGTGAATGAGGAGATCCTGATCAACTGCACACCGCGGGAAGTGCGGGCAGCGCTGGTGGAGAACGGCGTGCTGCAGGAGGTGTTTATCGAGCGCGCCAGGCGCCGCGGTCTGATCAGCAATATTTACATGGCCAAGGTGTCGCGCGTGTTGCCAGGGATGCAGGCGGCGTTTTTGGAGATCGGTCTCGAGCGCACCGCCTTCCTGCACGCCGGCGACATCTACCGTGATCCCGTACATCAGGAGACGGTGGATGGGGAGATCGCCGACGACCAGCGGCAGCCCGATATCCAGAGTCTGGTGCGTGAAGGCGACGAGTTGCTGGTACAGGTGCTCAAAGACCCTATCGGCACCAAAGGCGCGCGACTGACCACCTTCGTCACTATCCCGTCCCGTTATCTCGTGTATATGCCGCGTGGGCGTGGCATCGGTGTCTCTGCCCGGATCGAGGACGAGGACGAGCGCGCGCGCCTGCGCGAGATCCTCGGCTCCGTGCCAGAGGGACAGGACGGCGGATTTATCGTGCGTACTGCGGCGGAGGGAGCGGGGCTCGATGCGCTGCGTGCGGACATGATCTTTCTGCATCGGCTGTGGGACGTTATCAACGAAACTGCGCGGACTGCGTCGCCACGGCAGCTGGTGCACGAGGATCTGCCGCTGGCGCTGCGCATCCTGCGCGATCTGCTCGGTCCCGGGATCGAGAACGTGCGTGTCGATGACGCCGAGACCTGCGAGCGGATGCGCAGCTTTGCTGCGATGTTTGTGCCCGAGCTGGCAGACAAGATCGAGGAGTATCAAGCCGCCAGGCCGATCTTCGATCTGTACGGCGTGGAGGAGGAGATCGGCCGCGCCCTGGACCGGCATGTGCAGCTCAAGTCCGGCGGCTATCTGGTGATCGAACAGACCGAGGCGATGACCACCATCGACGTCAATACCGGTGGTTTTGTCGGGCACCGCAATCTCGAAGAGACGATCTTCAAGACCAATCTTGAAGCCGCGCAGGCCAGCGCGCGACAGGTGCGGCTGCGTAACCTGGGCGGCATCATCATCATTGATTTTATCGACATGGAACTCGCGGAGCATCGCGGCCAGGTGCTGCAGGCGCTGGAGAAGGCGCTGGCCAACGATCATGCGCGTAACCAGATCACGGAGGTGTCCGCGCTCGGTCTGGTCGAGATGACCCGCAAGCGCACCCGCGAAAGCCTGGAACATGTCCTGTGCCGATCCTGTCCAATCTGTGAGGGCAGGGGTTCGGTGAAGACGCCGGAGACCGTCTGCTACGAAATATTCCGGGAGATTCTCCGCCAGTCCCGACAGTTCGAGTTCCAGGAATTGCTGGTGCTGGCGCATCCGGAGGTACTGGAGCTTATCGTGGATGAGGAATCCGGCAGTCTGGCAGATCTCGAGGAGAGAACCGGCCGACCCATCCGTCTGCAGTCCGAGGCAAACTATGCTCAGGATCACTTCGATGTCGTTCCCATCTGACCGCCGCCGGAGCGGCGGCTCCGCCTGAACGGAGCCCAATGGCCAGCCTCGCACGACGTCTGTGGAAGTGGTTCGCCGGCCTGTTCGCGGGGCTGGCGATCCTGTCCGCGCTGATCATCGGCGCCTTCCGCGTGGCAGCGGACCAGCTACCCGAATATCGCACGCCGATCGAAGAGTGGGCGAGCGGCGTGCTCGGCTTGCCGGTGGAGATCGGCGGCATGGATGCGCGGCTCGGCTTCGACGGACCTGAAATCCTGCTGCGCGACGCCGCCATACTGTCCGCGGACAAAAACTCCGTGCTGCTGCGCGCTGACACCGCCAGTCTCAGCCTCGACGTCAGCGAATTGTTGTTTGGCTGGCGGGTCATCGGCGACCGCTTCACGATCGATGGCGCCGAGCTGGATATCCGTCGCGACAGCAGCGGCGAGCTTTTCATCCTCGGCGTGCCGGTGAGTTCGATCAAACCGCGCGGCCAGGCCGTGCTCGCCGACATCCGTCTGCGCGGAGGCCGGGTGGTCTTCCATGACGAGATGGAGGGCGGCGGCCGCTGGGTGTTCCGGGACGCCGATGTCGACTTAAGCGGCAGCGATAAGGCGCTGCGCGTGGACCTGTCTCTGGTCCCGCCGGGGGAGCTGGCGCGCCGCGTTTCCGGATGGACGGTGGCCACAGTCAATGCGGCTGGGGTCTATTCCGACTGGCGGATTTCGCTGTGGTTTGAGGAGCTCGATTTTTCTGCGCTGCACCGTCTGGCGGGCCAGCAGGACCTGCCGAACCTCGCCGGCGAGGCCGATCTGCGCCTGTGGCTCGATCTGCAGGGGACCTCTGTGATGCGGGTATCGGCGGAGACCGTGATTGAGGGTCTGGCCATGGCGGATGCGATGACTGCTCCGGAAGGTGCCGGTTATCAGCTGATCGATGGCCGTTTCGACTGGGATCGGCTCGAATCCGGGTGGCGGCTGCAGGCTACGGATCTGACGGTACGGCGCGCCGGCCGCGATTGGCGCAATCCGCTGATCGAGGTGCGCAGTGGGATGGACGAGGCAGGAACCCGCAGCTGGGCGCTGGCGGCCGAGCGTATCCGTCTCCAGGACCTGATGCCCCTGGTGCCGCTGCTGCCCGACGAGGCCCTGCGCGATGCCTTGTTGTCGCTCAATCCGCGTGGCGATCTGGAGCAGATCGAGATGGCCGTGGAGACAACCGCCGACGAGACGCCGCAACGCCGTGTGGAGATGGATGTGCTGCTGGACCAGGTCAGCATCGATCCATGGGAGAAGATCCCGGGCGTAACCGGGCTGGTCGGCCGCCTGCGTAGCGACCCGCGCGGCGGACGTATCGAGCTCGCCATGGGGGACGCGTCGCTCGATTTCCCCCGGCTGTTCCGGGCGCCGCTGAACCTGACCCGATTAAACGGTCTGGTGGTATGGAGCGAGGGCAGCGACGGGATCACCATCATCGGGGACGAATTCGACGCGGCCAGCGCGGATCTGGATCTGCAGCTTGGTTTCAGACTGCGTCTGCCGGTAGGGGACGAACCGGGCGTCATCGATCTGGACGCGCGGATGCGTGAGGTCGATCTCGCCAATGCATCGCCCTATCTGCCCGCCGGCATCATGTCGCCCCGGGTGCTCGGCTGGATGGATCGTGCGCTGATCAGCGGCACGGCGAGAGACGTGGAAGCGGTCATCCGCGGACCGCTAAAGGGGTTTCCCTATCGTAACGACGAGGGTTTGTTCCAGGTCACCTTCGACGTCGATGACCTGACGCTCGACTACGCCAATGGCTGGACCCTCGGGGAGTCGATCCAGGCCGCGATGAAGTTCGAGAACGAGGGTCTGAGCGCCACGATTCAATCAGGTCAGATGGCGGGATTGACCCTGGATGAGGTCCAGGTCTCGCTACCCGATCTGCCTGCCGGCCAGCTGTCCGTGCGCGGCCCGGCCCGCGGGGAATTCCGCGATCTGCAACGCTATCTGCTCGACAGCCCGGTCGCAGCCCGGCTCGGGGAGGGCTTTGCCAAGCTCCGTATCGAGCAAGGGCTGGCAGAGGCTCGTGTCGATATGCTGCTGCCGCTGCGTGACCTGCCGGCGAACCGGGTCAACGCTGATATAGATATCAGTGATGCGGTGCTCGGCTATGGATACATTCCGCATTCGCTGGAGTCGGTAAACGGCAGGTTGCGGATGCAGGGTCGGAAATTTTCCGGGCAGGGCTTGACCGCGACCTTATTCGGCGAGCCGGTGACCATCGATGTGGTGCCCCGCGACGACGGCTCAACCCGGGCCCTCGCCAGCGGGCGTGTTACCGCGGAACGACTCCTCGACCCGGTTGGCGTGCCGCTGGCCCAGCATCTCGAGGGCATGAGCGATTGGCAGGCCTACGTTCACTTCCCCAGTCCGGATCCCGGCGATGCCTTCTATATCCATCTCGACAGCGAACTCGAGGGCATGGCTGTCAATCTGCCGGCCCCGCTGGCCAAGACGGCCGCGGAGCGTGTCTCGCTGGGCATCAATTTCCACTTCCCGGAACCCGGCACGACCGTATGGGACATGACGCTGGCCGATCGACTATCGGCAAAGGCGCGCTTCGATTTGCGTGACGAGGCGATGCAATTTCTTGGCGCCACCGTGCAGTCAGGGAGCCAGGATGTACCGGCGCCGACGCGTGCCGGTCTGGTTATCGGTGGCTATACCGAGGCGCTGTCAGTGGATGATTGGCTGGAGGTGGATTTCGGCGAGGGTGAGGGCCCTGGCCCGGAGCAGGTACTGACCGCGGTCGATCTGTTCGTCACCGACCTCCGGGTGATGGAGCAGCATGTCAGCGATGCATCGCTAAAGTTGGTGCAAACCGACGGTGTCTGGCAGGCCCGGATCGACAGTGCCAGCATGACCGGCACGGTGATGATCCCGTTCGATCTTTACGGGGATGACCCGGTGATCGTCGACATGGAGCGTCTTGCTGTCGATGACGAGGAGAGCGACGGCGGCGGGGGCACCCTCGATCCCAAGCTGGTACCCGCGGCCAGCATCAGCATCGTCGATTTTTCGCTGGAATCCACCCGTCTTGGCAGCCTGGACGGATCGATCGAACGCATCCCCGGGGGCTTCAGTACTGATGGTCTGACCATGCGAGGGGAGGGCTTCGAGCTCGTGCTGGCGGGTAGTTCGGTTCTTTCGGAAGACCAGGACCGGAGTCAATTCACGCTGTCCTTTAACAGCGGCAATGTGGGTCGTGCGCTCGAATTCATGGGTTTTGCCAGCGGCATCGATGCCGAGAAAGGCGTGTTCGATGCCGATCTGAGCTGGAGCGGCGGGCTGCCTCCATCTATCCTCGTGGTCGCCGAGGGCACGGCGAAAATCACCCTCGAGCAGGGCAGCCTGACCGAGGTGGAGCCGGGCACCGGACGCGTATTCGGCCTGCTCAGCGTCCAGGCTCTGCCGCGCCGGTTGGTGCTGGATTTCCGTGACATTTTTCAGAAGGGGTTCTTTTTTGAGAAGTTCCGCGGTGACTTCCGCATCGGCGAAGGTAAGGCATATTCCGATAATCTGATCATGAAAGGACGTTCAGCGGACATCGGCATCGTCGGCACCGTCGATCTGGTCGATCGCAGTTACGACCAGATCGCCGTGGTCAGCGCCGAGGTCGGGAATACCCTGCCGGTGGTCGGCGCCATCGCCGCGGGCCCCGCTATCGGCGCCGGTCTGTTTGTGCTCAAGGAACTGTTCAAGGATTCACTCAGCGGTATCGTCGGCGCGCAGTACCGGATCACCGGGCCCTGGGACGATCCCGAGGTCGAACGGATCAGCGTGGCTGACGCTGAAGCGGATTCAGCAAGCGGAGGTAACGAGACGGGCGCGGGACGACCGGGTCCCGTCTCCGACCAGGATGAATGAGCGTGACGTCTGAGATGCCATCGGGCCGCTGCAGGGTGGCGGCACTGCAGATGGTGTCGGGGCCTGATGTCGAGGCCAATCTGGATGCGGCCCGGCAACTGCTGGAAGAAGCGGCGGCGGGTGGCGCCAGTCTGGCGGTGCTACCGGAGAATTTTGCCTGCATGCCAATGCGGGAACAGGACCGGCTGGCGGTGGCCGAAGAACCCGGGCGCGGGCCAATCCAGGACTTTTTGCGCCGCTGCGCTGACGATTTGGGTTTGTGGATCATCGGCGGGACACTGCCGTTACGCGACACCGCGGCGTTGCCGTTCTCGGCCTGTCTTGCATATGACGCGACCGGCGCGTTGCGAGCGCGCTATGACAAGATCTACCTGTTCGATGTCAGCCTTCCCTCGGGTGCAGAGCGCTATGCCGAATCAGCCTGGGCGGCTGCCGGGCATGCACGGGTAGTCCTGGACTCACCGGCAGGTCGATTGGGACTGGCGGTCTGTTACGATATCCGATTCCCGGAGTTGTTCCGCGGCATGCTCGACCAGGGGCTGCAGACCATCGCCCTGCCGGCGGCTTTCACCGCCGCAACCGGGCGCGCGCACTGGGAGACGCTGCTGCGGGCACGCGCGATCGAAAACCTGAGCTGGGTCATCGCCGCGGCTCAGGGCGGGCGTCACGCCAACGGCCGTGAGACCTGGGGCTGCAGCATGGTAGTGGATCCGTGGGGCGAGATTGCGGCTCGTCTCGACGACGGTCCCGGTGTGGTGTTTGCCGATATCGATTTTGATCGACAAGCCGAGATCCGCCAGGCTTTTCCCGCGCTGGAACATCGTCTGTCGCAGCATGACTTCGAACAGGATGAGGATTGATATGACCGAGCAGGCCCTGCAGATCGCGCGTCAGCGGATACTCCATCCCGCCGGTATCGATGAAGACGATATAGGCCGTCTGCTCGGCGCGGTGATGACGCGATCCGTCGATGCTGCCGACGTCTATTTTCAGTACAGCCGTCACGAATCATGGAGTCTCGAAGACGGGATCGTGCGCGAAGGGGGCCACAGCGTTGACCAGGGTGCCGGTATCCGCGCCATGAGCGGCGAGAAGACCGGCTTCGCCTACTCCGACGAGATCGTGATGCCGGCGTTGACCCAGGCATCCCGAGCCGCCCGGTCTATCGCCCGGCAGGGACAGAGTAACCAGGTCCAGGCCTGGAAGGCCGGTGAGTCGGGACATCTGTACGCGCCGATCGATCCCCTCGATACCATGGCGGATCATGACAAGGTGGCGCTGCTCGAGCGCGTCGACAAGGCCGTGCGCGCTATGGATACGCGCATTCAGCAGGTGATCGTCACCATGGCCGCCGTGCACGACGTGATCGTCGTGGCCGCCTCGGACGGCACGCTGGCTGCGGATGTGCGGCCGTTGATCCGCATGAATATCTCGGTCATCGCCGAGCAGGACGGGCGTCGCGAGCAGGGTTACGCGGGCGGCGGTGGCCGTCACGGCTATGACTGGTTGCTGGAGGACGAGCGCTTCCTGGAATTCGCCCGTGAGGCCGTGCGCCAGGCGCTGGTGAATCTCGAGGCCGAAGACGCGCCGGCCGGCACCATGCCCGTGGTACTGGGTCCCGGCTGGCCGGGCGTGCTCTTGCATGAGGCCATCGGCCATGGCCTCGAAGGTGATTTCAATCGTCGCGGTACCTCGGCCTTTGCCGGACGCATCGGCGAACGGGTCGCATCGCCGTTATGCACGGTGGTCGACGACGGCACATTGCCGGGACGGCGCGGCTCGCTCAACGTGGATGACGAAGGTACGCCCACCCAGTGCACCACGCTGATCGACAAGGGCGTGCTCAAGGGTTTTATGCAGGACAAGCACAACGCCCGCCTGATGGGCGCCGGAGCCACTGGAAACGGCCGGCGGGAATCGTTTGCTCATCTGCCGATGCCGCGGATGACCAACACCTACATGCTGGCAGGACCGCATGATCCGGCTGAGATCATCGCCAGCGTGGAGCGAGGACTCTATGCGCCGAACTTCGGCGGCGGTCAGGTCGACATCACCTCAGGCAAGTTCGTTTTTTCCGCCAGCGAGGCCTACCTGATCGAAAATGGCCGTGTCACCCGCCCGGTCAAAGGCGCGACCCTTATCGGCAACGGTCCGGATGTGCTCACCCGGGTCAGCATGGTGGGCAACGATCTCCAGCTCGATGCCGGGGTCGGAATCTGCGGCAAGGAAGGTCAGAGCGTACCGGTCGGCGTGGGTCAGCCGACCTTGCGGATAGACACCCTGACGGTAGGCGGGACCGGCTAGAGCGCGCGAGGATGCTGCCGTGAACAGAGGCGCATGTGGTCAGTATCGAACACATGTTGACATTTCTCGCCAATCGAATAGGATTTGCCAGACGGTTGCACGGACCGCGGCAGCATCGTACAGGAGTACGCCGTCCCCCCTCAGGCCCGGCGGCCGCGCAGGCGCCGGGCCTGCTCTAGCGCTGGATTGTTGATCCGGTCGGGTGGCTTGTCACGGCGCGCCAGCGGCACCGATGGCGGGCTCATTCGGCGCCGGCGTTCTCCGCCTCGGTCTCCCCGGCCGCCACGGCCTCGCTCTCACGGACGTAGAGCAACTCGTGCTCGCCGATCAAAAACAGATCACCATCGCGCAGACGGCGCTTTTTAACCCGCTTACCCTGCATGTAAATCCCGTTGGTGCTATTTAGGTCCTGCAGGATCGAGTCTTTGTTGTAGGTGAGGATCTGGGCGTGATGGCGGCTGACAAATTTGCTGTCGATCTGCAGATCGTTGTCTTCGGTGCGCCCGAGGATCAACCGCCCCTGGATGATCGGGAACTCGACGGATTCCTCATTCGGGTGCGCGACCATCAGCTTGGCGATCGGCGCCCCTTCGATGAAGCTCCTCTTCTTGCGCGGCCGCAACACTGACAGCCGGTTGGTACGGCTCTTGTAGTCCGACCATTGCAACTCATCGACCGCGGCGAGGATCTGGTCTTCACCGATGTGATCCTGGTTCTCGGCAAAGGCCGACAACATCGCGGTGTCACACAGCGTGTTGATCAGACGCGGCACGCCACCGCTGTACTTGTAAACCAGCTCGAAGGTAGCGGGCTCGAAAATCTCCCTGTCCCCCGCGCCGGCGACCGCAAGCCGATGCGTGATGTATTCGCTCGTCTCTTCATCACTGAGCGGCCTGAGGTGATAGCGCAGGCGGGTACGTTGTGCGAGTTGCTCAAGATCCGGCGCGTCCAGTGTCTCGTTGAGTTCAGGTTGCCCGGCGAGGATGATGCTCAGGACCTTCTCCCTGCCGCCGCCGACGCCGGATAACAGTCTGATCTCCTCGAGCACCGAGCGGTCGAGGTTCTGCGCTTCGTCGATGACGATCAGAACCTTGTGGTTCTTCGACAGCAGGTCCTCGAGATGACGATCGATGGTGTCGATCAGCTCCGCCTTGCCCATCTTGAACGGACGGTAGCCGAACTGTGACAACAGCCCCTGCAGGAACTGTACGGCCGTGACCTGGGTCTGTGACATCCGCGCAATCGTCACGCTGTCGTCGAGCTCGGAAACGAATTTTTCGATCAGCGTTGTTTTGCCGCAGCCGATCTCCCCGGTGATCACAACAAAGCCGTCGGTGAACCAGAGGGTCGATTCGACGTAAGCCAGCGCGCGCGCGTGCTGCTTGCTCAGGAACAGGAAATTCGGATCCGGACTGAGCCGGAACGGGTGTTCCTGGAGTTGAAACAGTGAGAGATACATCGGTTGCTATACGAAATCCTGCTCTGCCTGGCGGAGATACGTGGCATCCCGATCCGTATCGTGCCGGGGTAGCAACTATATCGGGTAACTTGCGACGATGAAATACTGAGCAGACCGGGCCGCCTCGCGGCTGGCATCTCAAGCCGCCGGCGTGCGTCCCGCCAGAGCCAGCAGCTTATCGAGGCCCGCATCTCGCGCGGCGGGATCCTGGCGCACCACGGTGCAGTGCCCGAGCTTTCTCAGCGGCCGCGGTGTCTTGCCGTAGCTGTGGAAATGGGCGCCCGGTGTTGCCAGTACCTGCGCCAGAGCGGGCAGTTCGCCGAGGAAGTTGACCATGCCGGCGTGGCCGACTGCCCGGGTCTCGCCCAGCGGCAGGTCGAGAATGGCGCGCACGTGGTTCTCGAACTGGCTGCAGACCGTACCCTCGATGGTCCAGTGGCCGGAATTGTGAACCCGCGGCGCCATCTCATTGGCGAGCAATCGATCCCCCTCGGCGAAGAACTCCACGGTCAGGACCCCCGCATAATCCAGATGCTGCATCAGGCGCATCACATAACGCTCGGCGGTGTCCTGCAGCGCGGGCGCGGCCAGCGGCGCACGGGTGTGGGAAAGGATGCCGTCGACGTGCACATTCTCCGCCAGCGGATAGCAACACGTCTCGCCGCTGGGTCGGCGCACTCCTATCAGCGAGACTTCGCGGTCAAAGTCGATCAGCTGCTCCAGGATCAGCGGATAGCTGCCAAAACGCTCCCAGGCCGGCGCCACATCCGCGCTTGTGCGCAGGAACGCCTGTCCACGGCCGTCATAGCCGAGGCGGCGCGTTTTCAACACCGCCGGCAGACCGATCGTGGCGATGGCCTGATCCAGTTCTTCCCTGCTTGAGACCGGCGCAAACCGAGGTGTCGGGATACCCAGGCTGGTAAAGATCGTTTTTTCGCTGAGCCGGTCCTGGGCCACGGCCAGCGCTTCGACCGGTGGCAGGAATGGTCTGCGTTTTGCGATCTCTCGCACCGCGCTCTCGGGCACGTTCTCTACGTCAAAGGTAACCACATCCACGCTGTCGGCGAGAGCCGCAAGCGCTGCGGTATCATCGAAGGCGCCGGTGATGATCGTCCCTACCTGACCGCCTGGTGCTTCGGCGCTCTGATCGACAAAGACGAAACGCAGACCGAGGGGATAGCCCGCCAAGGCCAGCATCCTGCCAAGCTGGCCCGCACCGATGATGCCGATCTTCATGCTCAGCCGCTATCGCCCGACCTTGGGTCCGGCTGCCGCAAGACCGTCTCGGTCTGTGCGGCGCGGAATCGGTCCAGGGCTGCGGCGATGGCGTCATCACTGGTGGCGAGAATCGCGGCGGCGAGCAGACCCGCGTTGCTGGCGCCGGCCTTGCCGATGGCTAGCGTGCCCACCGGGATACCGGCCGGCATCTGCGCGATTGAAAGCAGGGAATCCATGCCGTTGAGCGCGCGGGATTGAACCGGCACGCCGAGTACCGGCAGCGAGGTCTTGGCCGCCGCCATGCCGGGCAGATGGGCGGCGCCGCCGGCGCCGGCGATGATGACCTTAAGGCCGCGCTCACGGGCGCTGCCGCAATAGTCGAACAACAGATCGGGCGTGCGGTGCGCGGATACGACCTGCACTTCGTAGGGAACCGAAAGCTTGTCGAGGATTGCGGTAGCGTGGGACATGGTGTCCCAGTCCGACTTCGATCCCATGATGACGCCGACGAGAGGTTTCATTTGCCTATTCTAGCAGCGCAAGACCGCGCGCGGCAGCGGTCAGCCGGTGCTATTGTCTTTGTTGCCCGCCCGGTCCAGGCCGTCCAGATAGCGGAACAGCACTCGACCGGCGCGCTTGCGTTGCGCGTCGTCGATCGGATCTCGGGCTGCTGCCGCCAGCGAACGTAGCTGGGCCGGATCGGCGCCAAGCGCCGCCGCGCACGCATCGATGGCGGCGTCGCCTTCATCCATGATCCGGTCACGCCAGCGTTCCAGCGCGTGGAAGCGCTGACGATCACGCTCCTGGAGATTCGCCCGGCGGGCGAGAAAGGCCTCCAGCTCCTGCGGCGACTCGAGACCCCGCATCAGTTTGCCGATGTACTGACGCTGACGCCGCAGCGCGCCGTGCTTGCTGAGTCCGCGCGCAAGCTCTACCGCCTCCCGCAGATTTTCCGGAATGGGCGCGTCGGCGAGCACCTCGGCTGGCAGATCGATCAGCGCCTCGCCCAAGGCCTGCAGCGCGTCGCTTTCGCGCTTGCGCCGGGTCTTGCTCGGCCTCGGCGGTTTTTCAACCCGACGTTTCAACCGCGTAGCCCATCCAGACCCGCGTCCAGCGAGCGGATCAATGTGTGCACTTCGTCGATGGTGTTGTAGTGGACCATAGAGATCCGGACCACGCCATCCCGGTCGGTCAGCCCCAGTCGTTCGACCAGTCGTGGCGCATAAAAATGTCCCCAGCGAATGCCGATCCGCGCGGGCTCGCACAGGGGTGGAATCGCTGACGAGCGCTGGCCGGTGACGGTGAAGGAGATCGTCGGCAGCCGCGACGACAAATTCCCGGCGCTACCCACGATCTCCACATCCTCACGGCTGTGCAGATAATCAAGCAGCCGCGAGCTGAGCGCAGCTTCCTGGTCGGCAATGGCCCGCCACGGCTGTGCGTCGTCGGCCCCGCCATCGAGCCGCTGGCCGAGTTCAGCCAGATAGTCGGGCACGCCGGCTGCCCCATAAAGCAATTCATAGGGGAAACCGCCGGGCTCGAGCTTGCCCGGGCCCTCCATGCCGTCCATAAACTGGTGATTGATGTTGTTGAGCTCGGCCAGCCGATCACTGCGCGTAAACATCACCGCGCAGTGGGGACCATAGACCTTGTACATGCTGAAGACGTAGAAATCGACATCCCAGTCGCGGACCGCCAATGGCCGGTGTGGCGCATAGGCGACGCCGTCTACGCACACCCGCGCGTCATGTTTGTGGGCCAGTGCGGTGATGTCTTTTACCGGCGTGGCTTCGCCCAACAGGTTGGAGGCGTGGGTGAAACACAACAGGCGACTGCGCTCGTTCAATAGTGGCCGCAGGTCATCGATCTCGAGCCGGCGGGATTCCAGATTCAGGTGCCATGTACGCAGCTTGACGCCAAGCGCAGCAAGCCGGCGCCACGGCGTGATATTGGCCTCGTGATCCACATCCGTGACGATAATCTCATCGCCGGGAGCCAGATCCGGTGCGATGGCCCGGGCCAGCCTTGAGACCAGGCTGGAGGTGGAACTGCCGACCACCAGCTCGTCGGCTGCGGGTCTGGCGCCATCGGCTCCGACCATCATCGCCGCCAGTGATTCGCGGGCGTCTTCCAGCAACTTTCCCGCCTCGGCCGATGGTGCATAGCTGGCGCCGAGCTGGACAGGCCAACGGGCCATGTAATGGCTGACCCGATCGATGACGCTGCCCAGCGGCACCGATCCGCCCGCATTGTCCATCAGGATCCAGTCCGTCGCCAGCGCCGGGAATTGTGCCCGGACCCAATCCAGAGGCAGTGGCGTTGTCGAGGCCTGTTCGGGATTCATCGGCCGGATCCTGCTGCGGCAAAGGGCGCGATGATACCATCAGCCGCCGGCCGCGCCTCTGCTAAACTCGCTGCGCCGCGACGACAGGAATCACCCGTGCAAAACGATCCCGCATTTGAATTCGGAATGACCCGATCCAGCCTCGAAGGTCTGGTGGAACAAGCCTTGACCGATGCCGCGGCCCAGGGTGCCGATCAGGCCGAAACGGCAGCCAGCCTCGGCACCGGTCTGTCGGTCATGGTGCGCCGGGGAGAGGTCGAGACGCTCGAATATCAGCGCGATCGTGGCTTTACCGTGACTGTCTACTTCGGGCCGAGCAAGGGCAGCGCGAGCACCTCCGATCTTGCGCCGCAGGCGATCCGGGAGACCGTGGCCAAGGCCTGCAGCATCGCCAGATTTACTGCCGCGGATAAGTTGTCGGGTCTGGCTGATCCCGAGTTGATGCCTGCCGAGGTACCGGACCTGGCCCTGGATCATCCCTGGGCGTTGAGCCCGGAGGAGGCCATCCGCATCGCCACCGAATGTGAGGCGGCTGGTCTGGACTTCGACCCACGCATCACCAATTCAGAAGGCGGCACCCTGAACAGCCATCGCGGCCTGCGGGTCTATGGCAACTCCCACGGTTTTGTCGGTGGCTATGCATCCAGCAGCCATGGCGTCAGCTGTGTGCTGGTGGCGGCTGCCGCGGATGGCAGCATGGAGCGGGACTACTGGTATACCGCCAGTCGTGATCCGTCCACGCTGGAGTCCATCGACGAGGTGGGTCAACATGCCGCGGAGCGGGCGGTCGCGCGCCTGGGCGCGCGCAAACTCAGCACTCGAGACGCGCCGGTCCTGTTTCCGGCCGAACTGGCGCGGGGGCTGATCGGTCATTTCGTGTCCGCCATCGGCGGCACGTCCCAATACCGACGCGCGTCGTTCCTGCTCGACGCCGTTGGAGAACAGATCTTCCCCCCGGGCTTGCGCATCGACGAGCGCCCACATCTGCCCGCGGCCATGGCCAGCGTGCCGTTCGACGCCGAGGGCGTCGCCACCCGGGATCGTGTGCTGGTCGAAGACGGCAAGCTCGAATCCTATGTACTCAGCAGCTATTCGGCGCGGCGTCTGGGGCTAAAGAGTACTGGTAACGCCGGCGGCATCCACAATCTGATCGTTGGCCCAGGTCAGGGCAGCCTCGAGGATCTGATGGCGGAAATGGGTAGCGGCTTCCTGGTGAGCGAACTCATCGGACAGGGCGTCAACACCGTCACTGGCGACTACTCCAGGGGCGCCGCCGGATTCTGGGTAGAGAACGGAGAGATTCAGTTCCCGGTCAGCGAGATCACCATCGCCGGCAATCTCAGATCCATGCTGGCCGGGATCGCGCGCATCGGTGACGACATCGACGCGCGCGGCGCGGTGCGGACCGGCTCGATTCTTATTGAGAACATGAAAATCGCCGGCGAGTAGGCGCGATTCGGGATCGGGTCGGTCAGGCGACCGCGGCCGGACTCCTGACGCCTGAGGGACCCGTCTCGGCGCTCACCATTTCCCTCAGCGTCAGCTCGCCAAGCTGCTTGTCGATGCCGCTCTCGATCTCATCGAGCAGCTCCTCGGCGGCCGCCTGGGCCTTTGGCAACCCGCTGGCTCCGACCGATGAATGACGCACTGCGCGCAACACATCGGCGACACTGATATTGGTCAGATCGCGCCCCGGCAGAAGTCCGCCGTCTTCGGCGTAGTCGATCATGCCACCCTGGCGCAGCGCTTCGACGATATTCGCCAGCGCGTCGGCCGGTGCGCCCATCTCGTGGGCAAGATCGTCCAGTTTGGGCGGCGGCGGTCCCTGCATGAACTGGCGCGCGACCCGCATCATCATATCCAGCGCCAGGGCTTCCCGGCGGCGTCCGCGTACCTCGATCCGGCGCCGCCCCCGTCGCAGCGTTTCCGGGTGCTGAAAATAGTATGCGATCTGTGCGCCCAGGAGCAGGATCAGCCAATTGATGTAGAGCCAGATCAGGGCGATGATCAGGATCGCGAAGCTGGAGTAGATCGCCGCGTATTTGGTCGACCCGACCACGAAGGCAGCAAACACTTTACCTGCAGTGGCCCACAGCACACCGGCGCTGGTGCCGCCGATGACTGCGGCCAGAACCTTGACCCGCGTGTTGATGACGAACACGTAGATAAAGGCGAACACGAAGGAGACCAGCACAATCGGCAGCAGCTTGCCGGCCAGCAGCAGACCGGTGCCAAACGGCTCCAGCGCAGTCACTTTTTGCACCAGCGCGTTGGACGATATCGAGGCGATCATGCCCATCGCGGCGAACATCAACACCGGTCCGATCAACAGCACGCTCAGATAGTCGCTGAAGCGTCGCGCCAGCGAGCGCGGATGCTTGACCTGCCAGATCCAGTTGACGCTGTTTTCGACCTTTTGCACCATGGTGATCACGGTATAGATAAGCAGCGCGAGACCGATTCCGCCCAGCACCCGGCCCTGTACATTGTCGACAAAACCGATGATGCGGTCGGTCAGCTCGACACCTTTGGTGCCCAGCGGCTCGAGCGCGGTGTAGAGCAGCGGCTGGAGTTCCTTGTGGAAGCCAAAACCCTTCAGCACCGAAAAACTGAAGGCGATCAGTGGCACTACCGAAAGCAGCGTGGTGTAGACCAGGCTCATCGCGCGCAGGGTCAGCTGTCCGGTAGCGATGTCCCGGGCCAGCGCATAGATCGCGCGCAGCGGGCCGAGCAATATCCTGCCCGGGCCGTCGGTGAAGAAGTCGGGCGGCTCCCACAGGAACCGTTCCAGCATCGCCTGGAGAGAGTCTGTCATCGCCTGCCTCTACGCGGGGTGGCCGCCACAAGCGTTGCAGAACTGGCCATGGCTGGCAAGGACATGGTTGCCGCTCTGCTATGTTGAGCACCATATGAGCAGAGCCAGCGAGGTGGGGCTGCAGTGGCAGGATATCCGCAGCGCATCGTCTGTCTGACCGAAGAGACCACCGGGACGCTCTGTCTCCTGGGTGAGGAGGAGCGGATCGTCGGTTTCCCCGAATTCACCGTCAGGCCACCACGGGCGCGCAACGAGAAGACCCGCGTCTCTGCGTTCACCAGCGCCCGCTTACGGCGCTTCATGGAACTCGAGCCGGACCTGCCGCACTGACCGAGGGCGTCAGCCAGATGGCAGCACTGATCAGTCGTTTGGCTGACCGGTGATCAGCCGTTGTGCCTCGCGGTACTTTTCCGCGGTGCGCTGGATGATCTCCGCCGGCAGCGACGGGCCCGGGGCCTTCTTGTCCCAGTCCAGGGTCTCCAGATAATCGCGCACGAATTGTTTGTCGAAGCTTGGCGGGCTGATTCCTGGCCTATAGGAACGGGCGGGCCAGAACCGTGATGAGTCCGGGGTCAGCAATTCGTCGATCAAAAACAGACGGTCATCCGCATCGAGACCGAACTCGAACTTGGTATCGGCAACGATGATGCCCCGGGTGCGGGCGTAATCTGCCGCAGCCTGATAAAGGTCGAGGGAAACCTGGCGCACCTTCTTGGCCAGATCGGTGCCGACGATCGCCGCGGCTCTATCGAAACTGATGTTCTCGTCATGCTCGCCCTTGGCCGCCTTGGTCGCCGGGGTAAAGATCGGCTGCGGCAGTTGATCCGCCAGCTGCAGATCCGAGGGCAGCGGTATACCGCATACCGCGCCGCTTTGCCGGTAGTCCTTCCAGCCCGAGCCGATGAGATAGCCGCGCACCACCGCCTCGATCGCCAGCGGCTGCAGCCGGCGGGTGACGATGCTGCGGCCAGCCAGCGGCGCCGGGTCCACGCCGGGCGGGAGCACGGATTCCACGCTGTCATCGAGCAGATGATTGGGGACGATGTCGCCGGTGCGCTCGAACCAAAAATTCGAGATCTGGGTCAACACCTCGCCCTTGCCGGGTATCGGGTCGGGCAGCACTACGTCGAAGGCCGACAGACGGTCGCTGGCGACGATCAGCAGTCGCTGCTCGTCGATGGCGTAGACATCGCGGACCTTACCCTGGTGGATCAACTCCAGGCCCGGGATACGGGATTCGAATACTGTGGACACGAGGAGCCTCAGTGCGCGCCGGGGTCAGAGTTCAGCGGCGGCGAGGGCTGGACCTCGCGCGGGAAGTTGTCGGGGTCTTGCAGCAACTCAGAGAAGCGCAGGGTGGCATCTTCGTTGCTGCCCAGATCCCATGCCTGTGCCGCGTTGCGGCCTTCCTCGCGGATCTTGAGCGCGGCCTCATCGGTCGCACGGTGGAGCATCTTGAGCGTGCCCGTCACCTCTTGACGATTGCTGCCCTCGAAGGTCATCAGCGCGTGGCCCATGGCATTGATCCGGTCTTCCTGTTCCAGCTTCTGCGGCAGCGAGTCGTGCTGGCCGATCGCCTCCAGTGCGCCGAACACATAGTGCAAAAAATAGGTATGCATCACCGGATCCTCGAAGTTCTCCGGGCCGGCCGCTTTTGCGGAGAATTCTCCGAACAGCAGGGCCTGTCGCGCGGCGATGGCGACCGACTCGAGGCGCGGGTCTGCCGTGCCGGTATTGTCCTGTCCTGATACCATTCGTCCGAATCTCCTCAAAGCGAAAAACTTAGCGACACACGAGCTGGCTGCGCCAGCCAGGAAACCCAGCATTCTTGCAGCAGCCATGAGTGTCCGTCAATTCCAGTCCCGACGCCTATACAGACGCCCCGATGAGGGCCGCCTTGCTGCCGGCAGCCTGCGCTATGGGCTGGGGCGGTAAGCTGGTCGGCGCCGCGCTCGGCGCCATGACGGGTGGTCCGTGGGGCGCGGCTCTCGGTGCGCTGCTGGGTCATCAATTCGACCGTGGCCTCGGCGAGGCGGTGCGCCGTCCGGCGCCGGAGGTCCAGGACGCGTTTTTCGCCGCCACGTTCGTCGTCATGGGTCGTATCGCCAAGGCGGACGGTCGCGTATCCGAGGACGAAATCCGCTCGGCGCGGGCCATCATGCACCATATGCGTCTGAGTCCGGAGCAGGTCACCGAGGCGATACGGTTGTTCAACGAGGGCAAGGGCCCGGATTATCCGATCCGGGACGCGATCGAGCGGATGCAACGGCCGGGCCGGCGCAGCCGCAACCTGGACCGGGCCTTTGTCGAGATCCAGATGCAGGCCATGCTGGCGGCGGGCTCGGTACACCCGGCTGCCCGTCGCGTGATGTGGGACGTGGCCAGCCAGCTCGGCATCGGCCGCGTGGAGCTGGCACAGATCGAGGCCCTTATCCGACTTCAAAGTGCCCGCGCGCGGCGGCCAGCGGAGCGTGCGGCCGGCAATCGGGTGGCGGAGAGCTACAAGGTGCTCGGGGTCGAACCCACGGTCAGCGACCGGGAGGTGAAGACCGCCTATCGTCGTCTGATGAACCAGCACCACCCGGACAAGCTGCGGGCGCGAGGCATGCCCGATTCCATGATCCCGGTGGCGGAAGAAAAGACCCGGGAGATCCGCGCCGCCTATGACACCATCCGCGAGACCCGGGGTACGAGATGAGCGGCCTGCTGCAGCGCGCGTGGCCTTGGGGTAGAGTTGGCGGCCTCGCAGGTGTTCCGGACCCAAGATGAAAGATTATCGTATCGCGCCCTCTATCCTCTCGGCGGATCTGGCACGACTTGGTGAAGACGTAGACGCTGTGCTCGGCGCCGGGGCCGACATCGTCCACTTCGATGTGATGGACAACCACTATGTGCCGAACCTCACGTTCGGACCGGCAGTGTGCAAGGCGTTAAAGCGATACGGTATCGATGCGCCGCTGGACGTGCACCTGATGGTGCGGCCGGTGGATCGTCTGATCGAGGATTTCGCCGCCGCCGGGGCCAGCTATATCACCTTCCATCCTGAGGCCAGCGAGCACGTGGACCGCAGTCTGCAGCTGATCCGCGACAGCGGCTGCAAGGCCGGTCTGGTGTTTAATCCGGCTACGCCGCTCAGCTGGTTGCAGCACGTCATGGACAGGATCGACATGGTGTTGATCATGTCGGTGAACCCGGGCTTTGGCGGCCAGGCGTTTATCCCTGCCGCGCTCGACAAGCTGGCTGAAGCCCGGCGTCTGATCGACGCCAGCGGACGGGATATCCGCCTCGAGGTGGATGGCGGCGTCAAGGTCGACAACATCCGCGAGATCGCCCGAGCCGGTGCCGACACGTTTGTCGCCGGATCGGCGATCTTCGGTAGCGACGACTACAAGGCCACTATCGACGCCATGCGCCAAGAACTCGCTGCCGCCTGATCGGCGAGACCGGAGCCAGCGCTTGATCCTGGTGATCGATAACTACGACTCGTTCACCTACAACCTGGTGCAATACCTGGGCGAGCTGGGCTGCGAGGTCCAGGTGTTCCGCAATGATCGCATCACGCTGGACGGCATCCGTCGCCTGCGGCCGGATCGGTTGTTGATCTCGCCCGGCCCCGGGACGCCCGACGATGCGGGCATTTCGCTCGCCGCGGTAGCGGCATTCGCCGGCGTTATCCCGATCCTGGGTGTTTGCCTTGGACATCAGAGCATCGCCCAGGCCTTTGGCGGCCGCATCGTCCACAGTCCGCGGGTGATGCACGGCAAGACCTCGCTGATCCATCACGACGGCAGGCGTCTTTACCGGGGCCTCGACAATCCATTCGAGGCGACGCGCTATCACTCTCTGATGGTGGCGCCCGAGCCTCTGCCAGCGTGTCTTGAGGTGAGCAGCTGGACCGGGACCGATGACGGCGCCCGGGCGGAGATCATGGGTTTGAGGCATCGGGAACTGCCCGTGGAAGGCGTGCAGTTCCATCCCGAGTCGATCCTGACCCCGGTCGGCAAATCGCTGCTCAAGAATTTCCTCGCGCGGGTCAGCGTCTAGCCGGTTTCGCCGCGTCTGACGTTGAAGACCACGATGGTCTTGCCCTTGGCTGTCAGCAGGCCTTGCTCTTCCAGCACCTTGAGCACCCGGCCGGCCATCTCCCGCGAACAACCGACCAGACGGCTCAATTCCTGACGGCTGACCTTGATCTGCATGCCGTCGGGATGGGTCATGGCATCAGGCTCGTTGCACAGATCCATGATCGCGTGGGCGATGCGGCCGGTAACGTCGACAAATGCGAGATCGCCCAGTTTCTTGTTAGTCCGCTCGAGGCGGCTGGCCAGCTGGGTGGCGAGTTCGAACAGCAGTCCGGGGCTCTCGTTGGCGATCTGGCGGAAGCGGGGATAGGTCATCTCCGCCAGTTCGGACTCGGTGCGGGTGCGGACCCAGGCGCTGCGGGTGGGTTGCTCGTAGAACAAACCCATCTCACCAAAGACCTGACCCTTGTTCAGATACGCCCGCGCCATCTCATTGCCGTCTTCGTCTTCGATCATGACTTCGACCGAGCCGTCGACGATGTAATAGAGGATGTCGGGCAGGTCGCCGGCGTGGATGACCACGGTCTTTGCTGGCACCGTGCGTATCCGGCACAGGCTCAAAAATTTATTGATGGCCGGGATGTCGCTGAGATTTTGGGCGGATTCAGCCATGAGACTCCCTCTGGCGGTTCAACATATTGATTATTCAGACACCTTAATACACGGCGCGGCGTAGGAGAGCAAGAGAACCGGGGCTTTCCGCTAGATCCAGTATGCACCTCGCGTCATCGCCAGTGACACCAGCGACATCAGTCCCCGGACCGGTGCCGGCAGTTGTGCTCCACCGGCATCCAGCGCCGTCTCCCGATGGCGCAACTCATCGTCACGCATCTGATCCAGGATCGCGCGGCTGCGGACATCTTCAGGTGGCAGGCGTGCAATGTGCTCACTCAGGTGGCGCGCCACCTGGCGTTCGGTCTCGGCGACAAAGCCCAGGCTCCAACGATCCCCGATCAGACCGGCACCGGCGCCGATCAGATATGAACCGGCGTACCACAGTGGGTTGAGCACGCTGGGCCGGCTGCCAAGCTGCGCCAATCGGTCTTCGCACCAGGCGAGATGGTCGGTCTCGTCCCGCGCTGCTTCGTCCATGGCTGCGCGGACCTGCTCCAGACGGGCGGTGGCGGCCTGGCCCCGATACAGGCCCTGAGCGGCCACTTCCCCGGCGTGGTTGACCCGCATCAAGCCGGCGACATGACGCCGATCTTCGGGGTCATCCAGGGTCTCGTCAAAATCGCGGCCCGGCGTTTCGCGCGCGGGTCTCGCCGCCGGCGAGAACACCGTGCGAAGGGCCTCGTCGGCGCCAGCTATGAGGTGATCCAGCGGGCTGTATTTGCGATCCATGCGCTTGATTATAGCAACGGGCCGGCGCCGCCCCGACTCAATCCGTCACGCCCAATGCGCGAGCCACCAGTTCGGCGGCATGCAGGACCGGGGGCGGATCGCCGGCGCCGGCGAGGCCACCACCGAGATGCAGCGCGCAGCCGATGTTGGTGGTGACCACGAAATCCGGCTTGAGCTCATCGATCTGTCTCAACAGTGGCTCGAGCAGGGCGTCGGCCTGGCTGCCGCGACTCAGGAAATGATGCCCGGCGGCGCCGCAGCAACCATAGCCGGGGTCGAGCCGATGCAGGTCGAGACCGGGAATACGCGCCAGCAGCGTCTCGGTCGCCGCCGCGGAACCGGTCACGTGACGGGCAGTGCAGGGCAGATGCACGGCCACACTAGCGTGGAGCGCGCTGGCAGGCTGCGCGTCGGGGTCCCATGCCTCGAGGAGGAAGTCGGTGATATCGCGAACTCGAGCCTGAAACGCAGCGCCGTTTTGCGCCGCCAGGCGCCCGTAGTCCAGCAAGGTCGCGGTGCAGCCCGTCGCCGTGCTCAGCACCGCGGTGTCGTTAGCCCCGAATGCGCGGCAGTTCTGCCTGGCCAGCTTCTGCGCCGATTCCGCCCGACCTGCGTGCTGGTCCAGCGCACCACAGCAGGTCTGGTCATGTGGCACATCGACGACATAGCCGAGCCTGGCCAGCAAGCGGGCGATGGTGATCTCGGTTGCCCGGTCCAGCGCCCGGCTGGCGCAGCCCGCGAACAGGCTGACGCGGCCGCGGGTTGCCTGCTTTGAGGTGAAAGACGCCCGCAGCGGTGCGGCGGGGCGCGGCAACGGCATGCGCCGCAGGCTGCGTGTCAGCCAACCACCCTGATCATCCCGTCCAATCGAGGAAAAGAGCCCCGCGCGACGCAGACCGGCCAGCCCCTTTATGGCCCAGCCAGCCGTGCGCGGATGACGGGCGAGGGTCCCCAGCATGCGCGGACTGCGGTCGGGCATCAGGCCGCGGGCGGCGTCCAGCAGTTCGCCATAGGGCACCGAGGCCGGACATACCGCTTCGCAGGCGCGACAGCCCACGCAGTTCTCGAGATGGTCCAGCAAGGCTCCTTCGGCCTTGAGACGGCCTCCGGCCAGTCCCTGCATCAGCGCAATTCGCCCACGCGGGGATTCCCCTTCGAGGCCGGACAACCGATAAGTCGGGCAATGGGGCAGGCAGAGGCCGCATTTGACGCAGCGATCGGCCAGCGCGATCGGGAATCCGGCGTCGGTGGCCTCGTCAGCGGCTTTTGTGGGCGTGGTGGTTTCGCTGGGGCTTGGCATGGGAATGCGGCGCTGCGGAAAACATTTTGATATTCTAGCGCGCTTCGCGCGCGAGGCGGGGCGGGGGTTCTTTCCTGGTCTCCGGCTCTCGCTGCCAAGAATGATGTATCTACACCTCTGACTCCAAGTAAGGAAGATAAGATGAACCACCTATCGAATCGGCGCCCGGTTTCCGCCCTGCCTTACGCCAAGAGGACCGCCGCTGTCGCCGCAGCGTTGCTCCTGACGTCCGCGCCGGCGCTGGCCGAAAGCGCTGCGGCCGAGATGGACTTCGGCACCGCGGGCAAGAAAGAAGAGGCGGGCTGGGCCGGCGCTGTGAGTTTCGGTTATTCCCAGCGCAGCGGTAATTCAGAGAATTCCGCGATAAGCGGCGAATTCACCTGGTCCTATCAGACCAAGGGGCAATGGCTGTACGACGGCCGCTTTTTCGCGATGGGCAAGACCGACGACAATGTCACTACCGATGAGCGCTATGCGGCATCCGCGGCGGCCAAGTGGTTTATCGATGACGTCAGCTATCTGGTCGGGCGCGGCGTGTTCCGTAAGGACAACTTCGCCGGCGTCAGGCAAGAATATCTGGGCACAGCCGGTTATGGCCGCATCCTGTTCGAGACCGACCGGCAGCATCTGACGGCAGAAGCGGGCGGCGGTATCCGAAACAGCGAACAACAGGACGGCAGCAGCGACACCAAACCGATCGGCTATGGCGGGCTGAAATACGCGCTGAAGCTTTCCGAGACCGCGGATTTCGGTCAGCTGGTGACGATTGAATACGGCTCAGACAACACCGTGTTGTCCAGTCTGACGGAATTGCGTGCCGGCCTCCTGGGCGCGATCGCCGGCAAGGCGACGTTTGAGATCCGTCGCAACAGCGACGTCTCACCTGATACCGACAAGACCGACTACTTCACCGTCGTCGGTCTCGAGTACAGCTTCTGAGGCGGCCGCCGGCCGCGTTACGCCGATGAGTTACTACCGACGCCACGTGTTCTTCTGCACCAACCTCCGCGAGGACGGCCGCCAATGCTGTCAGGAGGCCGGAGCGGAGGAGGCGCGGGAATACGCCAAAACCCGGATCAAGGAGCTGGGGCTAAAGGGCCCGGATGGTATCCGGATCAACAAGGCCGGCTGCCTGGATCGCTGTGCCGAGGGCCCGGTGGTCGTGGTCTATCCGGAGGGCGTCTGGTACACCTATGTGGACAAGCACGATCTCGACGAGATCATCGACCAGCATCTGGTCGGAGGCAAGGAAGTCAAGCGATTGAAAATATAGGGATTTTATCCAGAAAGCAGCAGCCTGAAGCCGCCCCGACCGGTGCCTGCGGCGCGCTCCGGGCCGGCATTGCAAACAGGCCGGCTGCTCTGTAGAATTCCCGCTCTTTCGCTGAACCTTTTCAGGAATGACCAAGCGATGAAGACGTTTTCCGCCAAATCGCAGACAGTGCGCCATGACTGGTTCGTCGTCGACGCCTCGGGCAAGACCCTGGGCCGACTGGCGACCGAACTCGCGCGTCGTCTGCGCGGCAAGCACAAGCCCGAGTACACCCCGCACGTGGACACCGGCGACTACATCGTCGTGGTCAATGCCAGCAAGGTGCACGTGACCGGCAACAAGCTCGCCGACAAGCAATACCATCACCACACCGGCTACATCGGAAATCTGAAGACGGTAAATCTTCAGACCTTGATGGATACGGCCCCCGAGCAAGTCATCGAGAAAGCCGTCAAAGGCATGCTGCCGCGCAACCCGCTGGGTCGCCAGATGCTGAAGAAGCTGAAGGTGTTTGCGGGTGCTGAACACAAGCACGAAGCGCAGCAGCCCCAGCCACTGGAAATCTAGAAAGAAGAAAACTATGAGCGCACAGGAAAATTACGGCACCGGCCGACGCAAGACCTCCATCGCGAGAGTCTATCTGCGCCCCGGATCAGGCAATATCGTCGTCAACCAGAAGCCGCTGGACGAATTCTTCGGCCGCAAGACCGCGCGCATGATCGTGCGCCAGCCGCTGGAACTGGTACAGATGGACAAGAAGTTCGACGTCACGGTGCAGGTCACCGGCGGCGGCACTACCGGTCAGGCCGGCGCTATCCGTCATGGCGTGACCCGTGCGCTGATCGAGTATGACGAGGTCCATCGCAAGCCGCTGCGCAAGGCCGGGTTTGTTACCCGCGACGCCCGCGAGGTCGAGCGCAAAAAGGTCGGTCTGCGCAAGGCTCGCCGCGCGACCCAGTACTCCAAGCGTTAATGCAAACAAGGCCGGGTCACCCGGCCTTGTTGCGCTGATCTCTTGGGGGATCGTCTAGCGGTAGGACTACGGACTCTGACTCCGTCAACCCAGGTTCGAATCCTGGTCCCCCAGCCATAAACAAAAAAGGCCCCCGCAGCGGGGCCTTTTTTGTTTATCGATGCGGGCCCATATGGATAAGAGCCTTTGTTCGAACCGAGGCGCACCGCGCCGACAAACGGTATCGCGTTAGCGATGCCGGCCCCGCAGGGGTGAGCCGCGCAGCGGCGAATCATCCTGGTCCCCCAGCCATAAATAGAAAAGGCCCCCGCAGCGGGGCCTTTTTTGTTTATCGATGCGGGCCCATTTGAATAAGGACCTTTGTTCGAACTCCCCGCCTGGATACCAGCGCGGATCGCCATGATTGACGCTCTGACCCTTTGCAGGTCTCAGACCGACCGAGTCAATCTATCCTGATGCTCGTACCGCCATCTTCACTCGTTCTTCACAGACGGCTCACCTCCGCTTCACGTTCCGCTGGTTATCGTCTCACCTCGCTCGGATCTCGAACCATACTGCTCGCAGGCGAGTCGCCTTGACAGGTCGATCCGGGCACAGAGTCACCAAAGAGCCTTGAATTTCAGCCGAGCCGATAATCGACAATGGAGATATCGATGAACAGAATCCTCGCCACGGCATCCTTTGCCGTAATCGCACTCTCGCTGGCCGCTTGCGGCGGCGGCGGTAGCAAAAAGCCGCCGGAGCTCCGCGTGTTTCACGCATCGCCGGACGCACCTGCAGTCAACGTCATCGTCAATGGCGACGTGGTGGCGGCTGGCGTCGACTACACCGTTGGCTCCGGGTTCCTGCGCGTCCCGACCACTACCCAGGTTCAAATCGAAGCCATTCTTCCCGGCGACGATGCCATCGTTATCGACGAAACCCTGACGCTGAATCGACGCACCGAGTACACCGCGATTGCGGTGGGCGATGTTACCGCACCGATTTCCGCGCTGGTTGTCGCTAACCCGAGCAATGTCGCATTACCGGCCGGTAGCTTCCGGGCGCAGGTCGTACACGTCGCGCCCGACGCGCCAGCAGTCGATGTCTACGTGACTGCACCTGGCGCCGACCTCAACGCCAGCGCGCCGATCAACCCCGCGCCTTTGGCCTATCAGGACGCGACCGACCAGCTCGACGTGCCGGCGGGCAACTATCAGATCCGCGTCACCGTCGCTGGTCTTCCTGACGACGTGGTCTACGACTCCGGCGAGGTCCCTCTGACTGCCGGTCTCGACCTCCTGATCGCGGCAGTGGAAAATACCGGTCCCGGGACGACTCCGATCCAGCTGGTGATACTCGACGGTGCGGGGTCGAGCGACCTGCTTGACGTCGCCACACCTGCCGCCGCCTATGCGGTACACGCGTCGCCCGATGCGGGCAATGTCGACATCCTCGCCGACGATGACGCCACACCGGCCGATGACGCTATTCCGCTGGCTGTGGACGTGCCGTTTACCGCGTTCTGCTCCATCGACGCCATACCTGCACCTACCAGCTACGTCATCAACATCACCCCCACCGGCGACCCCACGCCTGTGTTGTCGTTTCCGGCCGATGCCGAACAGGCCGGCGAGGCGACTGCTATCGTGACCGGCTTTGCGTTGTCACAACCGGAACTGCAGCCGATCGCGCTGGACAGCAACACGCGCTCGGTGATCACCGAGACCAAGCTTCGTGTGACTCACGCATCCCCGAGTACCGGCGACGTCGACATCTATCTGCTCCCGCTCGGGACGGATTTCAACGACCCGGGCGTGACCCCGAGTTTCGCGGACGTACCGTTCACGGCTGACACGGGCATTCTCAGCGTCGAACCCGGCATCTACGACATCTACGTGACACCTGCCGGCGACAAGGGTGTTGTCGCGATCGAAGTCCAGAATTTCCCGCTCAACGGCGGTCAGGTGCTGGAAGCGATCGCCCGCGATCCGCTGACCGATGGCAGCGAAGGGCCTTTGCCGCAGCTGATCGTTGTTGATTACGCCACGATTAACGCCTGCTAACCTGATAACGGATTTTGGGCCGCAGGCACGGGTCCAACCGGCGACGGTTGGACCCTTTTTTTGTAACACGCTGCCCCCGCCGAAGAGCAAATCGCGCACCGAGCTATTAAACGTATTATAGGTAACCATGCATCTACTCATTCCGGCTCTGATATTGCTCGCAGTGGTGTTTGGTCCCGGCCTCTGGGTCCAGCGGATCATGCGTCGCTACAGCGAACCCGGTGATCGTTATCGCGAGACCGGATCGCAGCTGGCGCGGCAGCTACTGGATGCGCTGGAGCTGCGACAGGTCAAAGTCGAGCGAACCGAGGCGGGGGATCACTACGACCCAAAAGACAAGGCGGTCCGGCTCACGCCCGACAAGTTCGACGGGCGGTCGCTGACGGCGATCACTGTCGCCGCCCACGAAGTCGGCCACGCCCACCAGGACCATACCGGCTACAGACCCCTGCGTTGGCGGACCCGTCTGGTCACAGCGACCCGTGGGGTAGAACGGCTCGGTGCGGCGGCGCTGATGGCGTCGCCGTTTATCGGCATGATCAGCGGCGCGCCCTCGGCCGGTATCCTGGTGTTCCTCGGTGGTCTGGCCACGCTTGGCACCGCGATCCTGGTGCATATGGCGACCCTGCCCACCGAACTCGACGCCAGCTTCAATCGGGCCATGCCGATGCTCGAACAGGGCGGTATCCTGCGCCCCGGCGACGCGCCCCATGCCCAACGTCTGTTGACCGCGGCCGCGCTGACCTACGTCGCCGCTTCCTTGATGAGCCTGCTCAATATCGCGCGCTGGTGGGCGATACTCCGGCGTTGAACCCGGTAACCTGAGCCACTTCAGACAAAAAAACAGACCCCGCCGGAGCGGGGTCTGTGGTGATGCAAAGGAAACAGCGGATTCGGGTCTAGCCTTCGTGCTGGATCTCCCATAGATAATCCGAATGCGAGCCGCATATCTCGGAGAATTCGTCGGCCAGCGGATTGTCGGCCTCGTCCATGGCCTCGAAAATCTCGCCGCGGACCTTGAGCAGCGTCGGCCAGTCATCCGCGGTCATCGTCGCCAGACGGCGGTACTTACCGCCGACGATGTGCTCTGACCAGCCCCAGGAATTGAGCTTGCCTGGGCCGACGTGGGCGTCATAAATCGGTGCGAACACGGTTTTGACGATTTCGTCAGCGCGCCCCTCATCGGCCATCTTGCACACGTGATAGACCGACAGACCGGCCTTACCCCGGTCCGAGTCGACGGTCGCTCCCCCGGAGCCGGCCACCGAACGCCAGATGTAGTCATCATGCTGATTACAGATCTTGCCCATGGTGTCGTCGCCGCCATTGGCCTTTTCGATCGCGTCGCCGATCTTGTCCAGTGCGCCGAGCAGATCGCCCATGCTCCCCGCCGTGTGATAGCGGATACGACGCCACTTGCCGCCGGTGTGATGGGCAAGCCAGCCCCAGCCGGTGATCGTACCGTTGGCCACCAGGCCATCCATGACCGGCTTGTCCACGGTTTCGACGATCTTGTCCGCCTCTTCATCGCGGGTGACGTCGCAATACATATACGTCGCGTAGATATAGGACTCGTCTTCTTCCTGCTGCGCCGTGGCGACGAGTGGCAGACAGGTCAGACCCAGCAGGGCCGCCCCTATGATTTTCTTATTCATAACTCTTCCCCCAAGATTCCGGGCATCGTCTGGCCCGGTGACAGTCGGGGGAGTATACGCATGCGGCATCGGGCCGCCTATCCGGGTCGCATCATCCCGACGCGGGATTCCGTTCAGGGCAGATGCTATCCCGCATACTTGTGTCTGATCTGTCTATTTGTCTAAATAATATCTATATTAGTTCTTGACAAAACCTAGAACATTGTTAGTATTTAGCTCCAACCGGGACACAACAGATTGGAGACCCACCATGATTGCTTTCAAAAAGAACCCTTTGACTATATTCCTCGCCGCCCAAGCCGCGCTGCTGGCCATTCTTTTCCTCGCCTCCCCTGTGTCCGCCGGACACCACGGAGAGATGAAAGCCCCGCCGGAAGATATCGTCGAAGTGGCCGTCTCCGCCGGACAGTTCAACACCCTGGCTGCTGCGCTGGAGGCCGCCGGCCTGGTGGGCACGCTTCAGGGGGAAGGCCCGTATACGGTCTTTGCGCCCACTGATGCAGCCTTCGCCAAACTTCAGGAAGGCACCCTCGAGACTCTCCTGAAGCCGGAGAACAAGGACCAGCTGATCGCCATCCTGACCTACCACGTCGTCCCCGGGACGGTGACCGCCGCCGACGTTGTTAAGCTCGACAATGCCGAAACCGTCAGCGGTGAAATGATTGAAATTACCGTCGCCGGCGACAATGTCCGAGTCAATCAGGCCAAAGTAATCGCTACCGATATCGCCGCCAGCAACGGCGTGATCCACGTCATCGACGAGGTGATTCTGCCTCCGGCCAGCTAAGTTTGCTCTGCATGATCTGAACCTCATGCCCCCAAGGTTTCAGCAAATGAAACCGCGTCCTTGGCCGGCGGTCCCCCGCCGGCCTTTTTTTAACGGAGAAAGACGATGAAAGAGAAGGCTCACAAGGAGCGAAGGCAGTTTCTGAAACTCGGCGTTACCAGCCTGGCGTACTTGCCTCTCGCATCTATCGCTTACCGGGTCGCGAACGCCGCCGACCTGCCCCTCGTAGACGAGAAAGACCCGTCTGCTTTGAGGCTCGGCTACGTGCACGACGCCGCCGATGTCGACACCGCCAAATTCCCGAAACGCACCGGAGACGCCGGCGCCAAACAGTTCTGTCACAATTGCGCGCTGTACCAGAGTCAGGGCGAGGGTGGCGCCGCCCCGTGCTCCATCTTCCCTGGCAAGCAGGTCAAGGCACAGGGCTGGTGTAACGCCTGGGTCGCCAGGAAACAGTAATCCGCCCGGCGCTTCTAGCCGCTCAGGGCGAGACTCTGGCAAATCGGAGTACCGATGACAGAATGGCGACCAACCCGCGATGAGGCTCTGATGCGACTGGAAGCGTTCGTGCCTCGGGCCGGGCGAGCCTATTCCCGAGAGCGAAATTATGATCGCGGACCGGGCCGCCACACCGCGGTGTCCACGCTCTCGCCCTGGATCCGTCATCGGCTGATCCTCGAGCAGGAAGTCGTGGCCGCGGTGCTGGCGCATCATTCCCTGTCCGCCGCAGAGAAGTTTGTCCAGGAGGTTTTCTGGCGCACCTATTGGAAAGGGTGGCTCGAACTCCGACCCGGTGTTTGGGACGACTATCGGGTCCGCGTCACGGAGCTGGTCGATGAACTGGACCGGGACGCCGGCCTGCACGACCGATGGCGGGCAGCGACCGGCGGAACGACCGGAGTCGACTGTTTCGATGCCTGGTCGCAGGAACTGGCGCAGACCGGGTATCTTCACAATCACGCGCGCATGTGGTTCGCGAGCATCTGGATCTTCACTCTGGAGCTGCCGTGGGAACTGGGCGCCGATTTCTTTCTGCGTCACCTCCTGGACGGGGACCCGGCTTCCAACACCCTGTCGTGGCGCTGGGTCGCCGGGCTGCAGACCCGCGGCAAGACCTATCTCGCCCGGCGAGCCAACATTGCCCGATTCACAGAGGGCCGTTTTGATCCGGCCGGGACGTTGTCGACCACCGCTGCCGCGCTCCCCTCCGGCCCGATGCCGCTGCCTGTCGCGCCGCCCGAACCGGCGTTGCCGGGTCGCGGCCTGCGAAGCGGACTGCTGGTGACGGAGGAGGACCTGGGTCCAGGCTTGTCGCGGCGTGACTATGCGGCGGCTGACCGCGTCGCCGTGCTCACTGCGACAGGGCGGCGATCGCCTTTCGGTGTTTCACCCCGGGTGCAGGCATTCGCCGAGGGTGCCGTCGACGACACGCTGCGGCGCGGGGGGCTGACGGCTGCGGTCCGGGTCGATCACGCCAACACCAATGACAGTGTCGGCAGAATCGTGGCGTGGGCCGTGGACAGACGCCTGGAACAACTCGTCACGCCTTACGTCCCGGCGGGGCCGACCGCGGAGGCCACCGCTGAACTGGCCGAAGCGCTGGCCGCGAAAGCCATCAAACTGGTGCCCGTGTTGCGGGACTGGGACCGGCGCGCCTGGCCCCACGCGACGCACGGATTCTTCCCGTTCCGCAAGCAGATACCGGCGCTCATCCGAGGGATTGGATCTGCGGCTTCGGGGGCCCAGGCGGTCACCCGATGAGGCTGCGTCCGCGCAATGCGATCCTGATAAGCTTCGTCCTGTGTTGCCTGATATCTGCGGGCGCGCTCTCCTCTCTGGCGGCGGACACGGTCATGGTGATCGACGACTTCAAAGACCCCACGCAACGATCGCGAGTCGGCACGAGCTGGCGTGGTTTCAGCGATCGGGTAATGGGCGGAGTCTCCAAGGAGCGCGTGTCGTTCGAAAGCATCGACGGACGAGCATGCATGCGGCTGACCGGCGACGTGCGACTGGAAAACAACGGCGGCTTTATCCAGGCGGCGCTGGACCTGGGAACCTGGGGCCGGACATTCGACGCTGCGGATTACACTGGCCTTCGCCTGACCGTGCGCGGCAACGGGGAACGTTACTCGGTCCACCTGCGCACCCCTGACGTCACCCGACCGTGGCAGTCGTACCGGGCCGAGTTCACCGCCGGCCCGGAATGGCAGACGGTTGAACTGCCGTTTGCAATCTTCCAGCCTTACCGCCTGAACGCGCCACTGGATCCGAGCCGACTCCGGCGGATCGGGCTGGTCGCGATCGGGCGCGAATTCACGGCCGATCTCGCAGTCTGCGAGCTGGCGTTTTACTGACAGTGCGCCACCGGAATAACCTGGGTCAGCCCGACGGCCAGGCTTCCCCATCCCGCGGCGGTCTGACTGTCCGATCCGTCACCAGCCCATCGATCCCGGGCCACCCTTGAAGGGTCCCACCACTCGCGACGTCACCCAGCCACCATAGAAATCTCCGGCCTGAGCCTCAACCTGCTCCTCACCGACAAAACAGGCATCCACCCGTGAGGCGTAGAAGGCCAGGTAGTCCTTGATCAACCGGAAACGGTGGCTGGGTTCCGGATAGCTCCAGGCCGCCTTTTCCGATCGGCTGCCGTGGACGTCCACGGTCCAATAGTGGGCGGCGCCTTTGAACTCGCAAAGGGATCGGCCTGGTTCCGCCAGCAGGAAATCGCGGCGCACATCGTCTGGCGGTAGGTAATAGACCGGTGGATGGCTGGTTTCCAGTACCCGGAAGCCCTGAGTCGTGTCGGCGATCACCTCTCCCGCATGTAACACGCGTAAACGCTCGCAGACTGGCTCCAGATGCGGCGGCCGGGGATAGCTCCAAACCGATTCCTGCCCCGGACCCGGTTTGATTGGCTCAGGCTTGAACAGCACGATGATCCTCCGATTTCAGGCGTTGCCCGCCGCAGCGGCGGGAACAATATCTCACCTCTGACCAGCAATGCGCCCACTTGCGGCGCCACGCAAAGTCCCTGCCGCATTGGCGACAGGTCTTGGTCGGCAGATGGCTTTTGCGCAGCATGATCCCCGGGCCGGTCCCTACCAGGGGATTTCGCTGCCGTCCCAGGCGAAGAACCGGCCGCTGTCTTCCCGCGTCACGCCATCAATGATCGATAGCAGCTGCCCGACTGCGCGCTCGGTGCTGAACAGATTGCCTTCCGGCACGTTGCGCTGAAACGGCCGCGACAGGTCCGTATCGACGGTGCCGGGATGCAGCGATATCAGCGTGACCGGCCGCGCACCCCGTCCCAGTTCGATGGCCATCGAGCGGGTAAGCATGTTCTGTGCCGCCTTCGAGGCGCGGTAGGCATACCAGCCGCCCAGCCGGTTGTCGGCGATGCTGCCGACGCGGGCGGAAATGTTGGCTACCACGGCGCGCTTCGATGCCTGCAACAGATTGCGGAAGTGTTTCACCACCAGGGCCGGACCGATGGCATTCACCGCGAAGCTACGATGGAGGTTGGAGGGTTCAAGCTGATCCAGCCGCCGCTCAGGACCCATGCCCTCGCTGTCGTGAAGCAGCCCGGCGCAGTTGATCAGCAGATCGATCCGGGAGAACCGGGCGGCCGTCTGCCTGGCGGCCGTGACGATGCTGGCCTCGTCTTCCACGTCCATCGCCAGCACGTCGACGGGGGCATCCGCCTCGAGTTCCCGAAGCATGTCGGCGCTGGACGGGTCGCGACAGCTGGCGATGATCCGCCCCACATCAGACCGCCCGGCGAGCTGGCGGGCAAACTCCAATCCAATCCCGCGGCTGGCGCCCTGGACCAGGGCTATCAGTCCTGAGTCTTCCAAGTCCCTTTCTCCCGATGATTCCAGCGGTGGAGTCAGCGCTGCCCTGGAGGTCACCTAGGGTGTGCCACGATACCCTGCCTGACCGCCCAAAGTTTGCGGCATCTGGCCATCTCTGGACTGGCCCGGAGCCGGGGCCCGACACGATAACGGAACGAATGCTAGCAATCTGGGGCTGTTTGTCAATATAATATGTAGACAATACCTAGACATTTATCCGGAGTGTCCATGTCCAGCATTACTGTCGATCCCGCGGAAGTCGCCGCCTTCAACCGGCTGGCCGAGACCTGGTGGGACGACTCCGGCCCTATGTGGCCGCTACACCGACTCAATGCTCTGCGCCGGGATTACCTGGCGGAACGGCTGCGGGAGTTCTGGCCCGGGCTACCCGCCGACCGGCCGCTGCGGGATGTGGCAACGCTGGATATCGGTTGCGGCGCCGGTTTGTTGAGCGAGTCCATGGCCCGGCTCGGCGCGCGCGTCCACGGCGTGGACGTGGCCGAGCGCAACATCGCCATCGCCCGCGAGCACGCCGGCAGTCAGAATCTCGAAATCGAGTACGACGTCACGACCGCCGAGTCGCTGGTGGCCGGTGACCGGCGATACGATCTGGTGCTGAACATGGAGGTCGTCGAGCACGTGGCCGATCTGCCGGCGTTCCTGAGCGCCTGCTGCCGTCTGACGCGGCCCGGCGGCGTCATGGTGATCTCGACCATCAACCGAACTCTTGCCTCCTGGGTCGCGGCGATCGTAGGTGCTGAATACATACTGCGCTGGCTGCCCCGCGGCACCCACCAGTGGCGCCGATTCCCCAAGCCTGAAGAACTGGAGACCATACTCGAAGACTATGACTTCGAGGTCCGGGACCGGGTCGGGGTCGGCGTTAATCCATTGAACCGCAAATTCCGTATCCACCGCTATCCTGGTGTCAATTACATGTTGATCGCGCGCCGCAAGGCATGATCGCCGGTTTTGTCGAAGCTTGATCTAGGAGCACAGCCTGATGTCCGCGACTGAAGACTTTTCTATCGGCACGGTGTCCCGACTCACCGGGATTTCCCAACACACGCTGCGCGTTTGGGAGCGACGCTACAAGGCAGTTGAGTCAGGCCGCAGCGAGGGAGGGCAGCGGCTGTACTCCAACGAAGACGTAGAGCGGCTCACTTTGCTCAAGGCGCTGGTGGATCGCGGTGACCGTATCGGACAGATCGCCTCCGAGAATACCGATGCCCTGCGTGCGCGGATGGCCACCTATCAGGATCATAGCCAGACCCGCAGCGACCTGTCCTCCGGGACGGTGAAGCTGGCGGTACTCGGCGAGACCCTGTCCGTGGTCCTGAGTGATTCGCCGCCGCCCGGGACAGCGGTGGTGCTGGCGGAAACGGATCCGGAGCGCTTTGCCTCCGATGCGAGCCTGGCTTCGGTCGATGCCCTGGTGATCGAAGTGCCGACCGTCCAGAGCGATTCTCCAGAGCGCATCGCCGACCTGCGGCGCGCGGCCCGTACCGACCGCATCCTGGTGATTTACGGTTTCGGTCGCTCTGCCGATGTCGAGCGGCTGGTCAACGATGGTGCGGTCGTGCTGAGATCACCCGTCGACCTTCACGCCATCGGCGATCTGCTCGGCGCACGGGGCGCCGCATCCGAACCCGAGGCCAAGGGCGAACTCGCACCGATGCTCCCGGCCAGCGTGGACGAGGACGAGGCACCGCCGCGCCGGCTGTCCGCCCAGGCCCTGCAGCGTCTGGCGCGGGTGACGTCCACGGTCGAATGTGAGTGTCCTCACCATCTGGTCGATCTGGTCCGGAACCTGACTGCCTTCGAGGTTTACAGTCGTCAGTGCCGCAACCGCAACGAGCAGGACGCTGCCCTGCATGCCTATCTGCACGTGACCACCGCCCGGGCTCGGGCGATGATCGAAGACGCTCTGATCCGCACGGCCGCGGCTGAAGGCATCGAATTTTGATTCGGCCTGTCGGATAGGAGGATCGGGGGCAGGGTCGGCAAATTCGTTGTGGTTGCAGCCCGCCACAACATTACGGGCGCTGCGAGTGGGGCGCTCGCCTCCCGGGTGATGAATGACGATGACGACAGGCCTAAGACCAACCACACCGCCCTCATCCAATCCGTGCGCTGACGCGCAGCGGATCGCGGTCATCGGCGCCGGTCTCGCCGGGCTGACCGCGGCTCGGGAACTGGTCAAACACGGACATCGGGTGGTCGTGCTGGAGAAAGCCCGCGGGCCGGGCGGTCGCATGAGCACCCGTCGCGAGGGCACTTTTCGCTTTGACCACGGGGCCCAATATTTCACCGCCCGGGATCCGCGGTTTATCTCCCAGGTGGAGGCCTGGCGCGATGCCGGTCTGGTGCAGCGCTGGGATGCAGGCATCGCGGTGATCGAGTCCGACACCATCCGGCCGGCAAGCGCCGGGACTCGCCGCTATGTCGGCGTGCCGGGCATGAACGCCGTCTGCGGACACCTGGCCGGGGCCCTGGCCGACTGCCGTTTTGGTTGGCAGGTGATCCGGACACAGTCCCTGGGTGACGGCTGGATGCTGGAGTCATCAGACGGGGAGCGGCTGGAGGCCGATTGTCTGCTCCTCACCGTTCCGCCGGAACAGTGTCGGGCTCTGATCGACTATGCCCCGGTCCACCGGGCCCTGGAGCCGATAGACATGCGCCCTTGTTGGGCGGTGATGGCGGTGTTCGATCGTCCACTGCTGCAGGCTTGGGACGCCGCCTTCGTCAATACCGGAGCCTTGTCCTGGATCGCGTCCCAGGCATCGAAGCCCGGCCGGCCGTCGGTCCAGGCGTGGGTGCTTCACGCCAGCGCCGCCTGGTCCCGGGCACATCTTGAAGACGATCCTGAAAGCGTGGCCGGTGCTCTTGTTGCCGAGCTCGCACGCCTGCAGGGCGCCACGGCTGTCCGGGCCGAATACGCCAGCGCCCATCGCTGGCGTTATGCTCTGGCCGGCGCGCCCCTGGACAAGGGAGCCCTGTGGTTCGGAGCCCGCGGCCTGGCCATCGCCGGGGACTGGTGTGCAGGCTCCCGGATCGAAGGTGCGTTCTTGAGTGGGCTGGAGGCCGCCAGCCGGATCGCCGTCAGTCTGGCGCCCTGATCAGCCCTTCGGAATTCGGATCGACGTGGCTACGATCTGATATTCCATCGTAGCGGCCGCCGGCCCTGCTTTCGCCTCACCCAGGTCTTTCCGGTAGTGATGCGCTTTTTCCGGGCTCAGTTCGCTGCGCGTAAGAGTGCCGGCCAGCGTGACCGTCTTGCCGCCCGAGTCGGTGGGGATAAAGAATCCATAGTCCTTGAAGGTGACGCGAGCGATGGCATCGCCTTCCTGGGCCACGAAGAAGCAGCCCTTTTTCTGACAGACCTTGGCGATACGCGTCGTCACCAGCACCTCGCTGTCCAGATAGCGGTCGCTGTTGCTGACCAGTTCTTTTAGCCCCAGCCCGGGTCCCGATGCGGTCAGCGGGGCCCCGAACACCTCATAGGTATCCGTGACTTCCACCGGCTCGGACAGGCGGACGACGCTCTCGTCGGCGCCTCTTTCGCTGACTTCGTCGGCCATTGCGGCAGGCAGAGCCAGCACCAGAAAAAAACTAATCAGGACTAGTAGCCTGGGCATTGCGGTCACTCCGGTCGGTCATAGGTAACCGATATTATATTCGACGTGAAGTCGCGGCCAAACGATGTCAGTCCACTGCGGCCCGCACATCGCTCGCACGTCCTGTGTCAATGCATATCCCGGGTGCCATCCGGCGGAAGATTGCCCTCGGCGGGCGTGACCGGGGCGGCCAGAGCAGCCTGCAGCAAAGCACTGACCAGCGGGTCAAGCTGGGCCGTATTGCCCGGGAGCATACGGGTACGCACGGCCAGCGCCATGGTCATCGCCTGTAGCACATCGCCATTGCCTACCTGGCCGATCAAGCTTATCTCGCGATCCAGCGCCGCCAGAACGGCGCCTAAGAGATTGGACACGGTGACCGGCGACACGGTCTCCTCATGCAACGGAAACTCGAAGTCGAACATATTGCCGGAGGAGGTGGTTGCACGGTAGGGCAGGTGTTTCGCCATATTTTTGTTCCCGTCTGGTCGGTTGGGCGGGTTCGCCCATGGTATCCGAAGGCCGGAAAACCGCCATGTGGGCGTCACGCGATGGGTGGCGGGCCGGACGTCGCAGAGTTGATGAGTCGCTGAATCGAGTCGATACTCGGACCTTGCTGACCGATTTGTTGCGCTGCAGCTTCCTTTTTCCCGGCAACTGTCTATGCTGCGGCCGTCGACCACACGCCAGGGGGCCGTGCGGTGACATTCAAAAACACCCATCAAGGAAACATACTCCATGAAGAGATTCATCTTACTCGCAGCGCTGCTGTTACCGCTGTCCGGTTTTGCCGCGGATGGCGATCCCCATGTCTGGGGCACCTATTGGACCGTCACCGGCGTCGACACCAAGCCCGGTCATTTCGTAGATTATCTGGATGATCTGAAGGCCAACTACCGCCGCTCTCTGGACATGCAGGTGGCTGACGGCAAGGTCAAGAGCTACACGATGTTTGCAAACGTTCACGCCCGTGATGGCGAGCCAAATCTGTGGCTGATGGTCGAGTGGAATTCCGGCGCCGACATGCTCGACACCCCGACCGAATATTTCGAGGGTCTGACCGCAAAGATCTTTGGCAGCGCAGACAAGGGAGATATGGCCAATATCGACCGCGGCAAATTGCGCACGATCATGAGCACGTCGCTGCTGCGCGAGATGTCCTTCTCCAAGTAAGCAGCACAAGGCCGTCATTTCGGCCAGGACAGGTCCAATACGCCCGCATCTGCGGGCGTATTTTTCTTTTACTGGTCAGCTTGGGGCTGCGGCACCGGCTCCGCTTCAGCGAGCCCTTCCAATGCGTCCTCGAATTCGGGAAAACCTGGTTGAGCGTCGAACAGGGTCAGTTCTTCGCTAAAGACCGTAGTGTTGGAGATCTCGTCCAGCGCGCTGATCAGCTCGGAGAGTTTGCTGGTGCGCATGCGGCAGCAGGTCAGATATTCCGCGATCACCGTGCCCAGCGTCTGGTCTCCGCGCTGACGCAGCCGGCTGTCCGCGCGCAGAAACAGGACTGCGCCGCCCCAGTAAAGAGTCGGATATTGACCGGCAGCGCGCAGTTGCGACGCGGCGGCAGGAAAGGAGGTGCCGTCGAGATGGTAATTGCCCTCCGCTTTGCTCATCTGTCGCCGGTAGCGATCGACGACCTGGGGCCAGTCCATCACCCCCATGTGATACATGACCTGGTATTGCATATAGCTGGCAAAGCCCTCTGCGAACCAGGCGTGACGACGACCGAGATAAGGGATCAACAGATGGCTGAGTTCGTGCGGTGCGGTCCAGTCCTGTAAAAACTCATCAAGCGGGAAAGTCGGATTGACAACAAAACGCACGCCCTGACCGGGACTGCGGACCGTATTGGCCCAGGGCACCGGTTCCAGCCCGCTGCTGGCACGCTGAAAACGCACGCGTATGTCAAAGGGCAGGCGGCCGCCAAGGGCTTCCAGACCATCGGCGGTCCGCTGGACCCAGTCGGTCAGCATGCCTCGCTCACGGGCACTGAACTCGTCCGCCCACTCGTAATGCAGTCCTGCCTGGGCGGCGGAAAAAACCAACAGCATCATCACCAATGTGCAGGCTTTTATCATGAGCTGATCTCGACTCTGTTGCTAAGACCTTGCGACCCGTCGCCGGCCCGGGAGTTCTTGGTCCCCGGCGCCTGGTGGTCGGCAGGCACCTGGCGATCGGCGGCCGGTCGCTGGATGCCGCTATCTTAACGCCCGCAGATCGGCCGCTCCTGTCCGCGCGCGACTGCCTGCTGGCTGGACGCTCTGAGGTCTTTCTTCTAAGGTCGATCCCCGTGCTTCCCTAAGAGTCCGTCTTGAGGTGTTGCTTGTCCCAGCTGCCCGACGTTTCCGCTGCCATACCCGTGCTGGAAACCCCGCGGTTGCGGATGCGTGGACACCGGCTGGACGATCTGGAGTCAAGCGCGGCGATGTGGGGTGACCCGATCGTCACACGGCATATCGGCGGGCGACCGTTTACCCGGGAGGAGTGCTGGTCGCGGCTGCTGCGGTATGTGGGGCATTGGTCCCTGATGGGTTTTGGCTACTGGGTGGTGGAAGACAAGGCGTCCGGTCGTTTTATCGGCGAGGTTGGTTTTAGTGATTTCCAGCGTGAGATCGAGCCTCCGCTGACAGACCTCCACGAAATCGGCTGGGTGCTGGCGCCCTGGGCCTTCGGGCGCGGTTACGCCACCGAGTCGGTGCAGGCGGCCCTGGAATGGGGGCACGACCATCTGGGCCCCAATGGGAGTGCCTGCATGATCGATCCTGACAATGCGGCTTCCATCCGTGTCGCAGAGAAATGCGGATTTCGCCTGTGGGTCGAAACACATTACAAGGATGAGCCGGTTGTCGTGTTGCGTCGATAGGTCTCGCGGCCACTGGCGACGCGCTCAGATGGCTGCAATATTGCTCCTCCTTTGCATGGCCGGACGGTCACATGCTGTGGAGCTGGCGGACGGGCTCGAATTCGATGGCGTAGTCGCCGTTGCGGTGCAGTGTCAGCAGGCCTCCGGGGCCGAGGATAAATGCCGTAGCCCGGCGCCGTTGCAGCCAGAGTTGAATTTCTCCGCGAACGAGCGCAATCACCTCCACGTCAAATTGGGCTTCGCCAGCGGCAATGGCCTGAACAATTTGCCGGTCAATCTGAGCGCCTGGGCCGCGGATCTGGAAGATGACGTCAAGGACATCAACGGTCGGGATCGCAGCCATTTGCTGACGGCCTGGTACCGGCACGATTTCCGCGTTGCCGGGGCCAGCGAGATTAAGCTCACGATGGGCATTATCGACGCCACCGACTATCTGGACCATAACCGGTATTCAAACGACGAATACAGCCAGTTCATGAATGCGGCCCTGGTCAACGCCCCGTCTACTTTGCTGCCTTCCTATGATGCGGGTGCTGCTCTCGAGTGGGATTCCGGCGACTGGTCGTTGCGGGGCGTAGCCATGAATGTCGGCAGTGATGGACCCGGCGGCAGCTACGATTTTTTCGGCCTGCAGGTGGGCCGCAGGGTCAACAGCGGCCTGGGTGAGGGTAATTATCGGGTGATCCTGGCGGCAACGTCACATGATCTGCCTGAGCCGGGTGGAGACGGAGATGCGCGAGGGAAACAGATCATCTTGTCCTTCGACCAGCAGTTAGGTCCTTATTGGGGCGGTTTCGTCCGGATTGCGGTGGAGGACGACGCTGCCGCAATCAACTATGACGCGTTGTATTCAGCGGGTATCGACATCGTCGGGCAGGCCTGGGGCCGGCCGCTGGACAACATCGGTGTGGCCTACGGTTATCTGGACGGCGGCAATCTCGAGATCGACCGGTCGCAGGTCGCCGAGGCTTATTATCGGCTGGCGCTGCGCGCGCAACTGTGGCTGACTGCGGACGTGCAATATATTTCTGAGGAACTCGATGCGGCGGAGAATGCGGACGGTTGGGTTTTCGGCCTGCGCGCGAGCTTCGAGTTTTGAGTCAACCGGAGTTTTTCTCCAGGATCAGTCGAGCATAGGCTTGCGCGACCGGCGCACACTAATCATTGATAAACAGGACCGGCAGTCACGAGATGCAACCGAAGTCTGGGCAGCCCACGCAATCCTCACCGCCGCGTGAGGTCAGAGTGATCATCATCGGTGCGGGCTTCGCCGGCCTGTGCATGGCGATCAAGCTCAAACAGGCCGGCATCAACGATTTCCTGATACTGGAACAAGACGCCGAAGCTGGTGGCACCTGGTGGGCCAACAGCTATCCGGGCTGCGCCTGTGACGTGCAATCGCATCTGTATTCCTATTCCTTCGAGCCAAACCCGGACTGGTCCCATATGTTCGGGCGTCAGCCGGAGATCCTTGGCTATCAGCGTCACTGCGTGGAGAAATACGGTCTCTCGCCGTATCTCCGATTGTCTTCCGCGGTGACGTGTGCCGCGTTTCAGGAGCGCGAGCAACGCTGGCATGTCGAGACCGACGACGGCGCCCGCTACCGGGCTCCGGTGCTGGTGGCGGCAACCGGCGGTTTGAGCCGGCCCGCGCTACCGGATATCCCCGGTCTCGACCGCTTCGAAGGCGAGATCTTCCATTCCGCCCGCTGGGATCACGACTATCCGCTTGCGGGCAAACGCGTCGCCGTCATCGGTACCGGCGCCAGCGCGATACAATTCGTGCCCGCCATCGCGCCGGCGGTCGGCCATCTCTACCTGTTCCAGCGGACGCCGCCATGGATACTGCCGCGTCCCGATCGCATGATCAGCCGTTTCGAACGATGGTTGTTCAAACGCTGGCCGGTCACCCAGCGGATCTTCCGCAGCCTGTTGTACTGGCGGCTCGAGAGCCGCGCGGTGGTCTTTACAGTCTGGCCGCGGCTTGGCGTGGCGATCGAGGCCATGGCCCGGCGACACATACGCCGCGGCATCCCGGATCCGGCGCTGCGTAAACAGGTAACGCCGGACTATCCGGCGGGATGCAAACGGGTGCTGCTGTCCGACGATTACTATCCGACACTGAATCGAACCAACGTCGATCTGGTGACTGACCCGATCCGGGAGATCACCGCGACGGGCCTGGTGATGGCTGATGGTCACGAGACCAAAGTGGATGCGATCATCCTCGGCACCGGATTTCAGGCCACGGCGCCGCTGCCCCCGGGGGTGATCGTCGGTCGCGGTGGACTGGATATCACCGAGCGCTGGTCCGGCGGGATCGAGGCCTTCAAAGGTATCAGCGTGTCCGGCTTCCCCAATCTGTTCATTCTCAATGGCCCCAATACCGGACTTGGTCATAACTCCGTGATCTTTATGCTCGAGGCCCAGGTGCGCTATGTGATGGATGGCCTCGCTGCGATGGAACAGAGCGGTGTCGGCGCACTGGAGGTCCGGCCCGCGGTGGAAGCGAACTTTAACCGGCATCTCCAGCGCAGGCTGGCACGGACGGTGTGGGCCAGCGGCTGTCGCAGCTGGTATCTGGACGCGAACGGCCGCAACGTGACGCTATGGCCGGGGTTTACGGTCGAATATTGGTGGCGCACCCGGCGGTTCCGGCTGCGGGACTATCAAACGCCCGCACCACCGGCACCCGCGGCGCAGCAGCAGGCCGCATGACGGAGAAAAAAGACCAGGGGGCGAAACGGCGGGCCCTTGTCGCGCCCGGCGGGTAAGAGCTTTCTGGTGCCGACCCGGAGTCAGCGATAGCGTTCAGTCCCCGATGGTCTCGACACCGTTTTCGGTGCCCAGGAGCAGCACATCTGCCGGGCGCAGCGCGAAGATGCCGTTGGTGACGACGCCGGTAATCTGGTTGATCTCGCCCTCGAGCGCGACCGGATCCGAGATGCGCAGCCCATGGACGTCCAGGATCTGGTTGCCATTGTCGGTAACAAAGCCTTCCCGTAGCACGGGCTTGCCGCCCAACGCGCCGAGGCGGCCCGCGACATAGGCGCGAGCCATCGGGATCACTTCCACCGGCAAGGGGAAGCCCCCGAGTACGTCCACCAGCTTGCTGTGGTCAGCGATGCAGACGAATGTCCGGCTGGCGGCGGCCACGATCTTCTCCCGGGTCAACGCCCCGCCTCCACCCTTGATCAGATTGAGTCGCGGGTCGGCCTCATCGGCGCCATCGACGTAAAGCGCCAGTTCGCCGGCCTCGTTGAGGTCCACGACCTCGATGCCGAGCGCTCGCAGGCGCTCGCTTGACGCTTCCGAACTGGACACGGCGCCATCGAAGCGCTGGCGGATGGTGTCCAGGCCATCGATAAAATGGTTCACGGTGGAGCCGGTGCCGACGCCGATCAATCCACCATCCACAAAGCGTAAGGCCTCCAGTGCCGCCGCCGCTTTCATCTCGTCCTGGGTCATGGGTGCTCCAAATCTGTCCGTTCCGCTGGCGGCATGCTAGTACAAAAAAACCGGGCCGTCCTGTGGGACGACCCGGTTGTTTTGCTGAAGCTTCAGCGTCAGAAGCGTCGATTATCTCCTGCGGGAGACTTTCTTCCTCGACACCTTCCTTCTGGCAGCTGGCCGCTTCTTGGCGACTTTCTTCCTCGACGCCTTCTTCCTGGCGGCTGGCCGCTTCTTGGCTACTTTCTTCCGCGTCGCTTTCTTGCGCGTCGCTTTCTTGCGCGTGGCTTTCTTGCGCGTGGCTTTCTTGCGCGTCGCTTTCTTGCGCGTGGCTTTCTTGCGCGTCGCTTTCTTGCGCGTGGCTTTCTTCTTGGTCGCTTTCTTTCGGGTGGCCTTCTTCTTGGCTACCTTTTTGCGCGTGGCTTTCTTCTTGGTCGCTTTCTTCCGGGTGGCCTTCTTCTTGGCTACCTTCTTGCGCGTGGCCTTCTTCTTGGTGGCCTTCCTCTTGGCTACTTTCCTTTTCGCCGCTTTCTTCCTGGTGGCCGGCCGCTTCTTCGCCGCAGTCTTACGTACGACCTTCCTCTTCGCCTTCGCCTTGCGCACTACCTTCTTCTTACGCACCGGTTTCTTCTTGCTTGCGGTTTTCTTCCGCGATGCAGGTTTCTTCGCCATGACAATCTCCGTGTTAGGGGTTCGCGCATGAGTATATACAACAGTGTTGGAAATTCCACCAAGCGTTCCGCGTTTTGCAAGTCAGAAAAAAGTGACGCCGGTCACGCGCGCGTCACGCGTCGCTGGTCGCGGCGAATTTTCCATGCTGCGATTTTTCGCGATCGGATGGACGTTACAGGCCGAGGATAAAGTCCCACTGAGATTTCGTCACCGGCATGATCGACAGACGATTGCCGCGTTTCAATAAAGCGAAATCTCTGAGAGCCCTATTATTAAAGGACTTTAACGTCTGCAGGGTGATGGGGACGTCGAGCTTCTGCACCAACTGCACATCGACCATGAACCATCGGGGCGATGTCGGATCGCTCTTGTCATCGAAGTGTTTGTCGCCTGGGTCGAAGGCTGTGTGATCGGGGTAAGCCTCCTTTGTGACCCGCACGATGCCGACGATCGCGGGCTCGGCGCAACTGGAGTGATAGAAGAAACCGAGGTCGTGTTTGCGCATTTTGTCGCGCATGAAGTTTCTCGCCTGATAATTGCGTACGCCGTCCCAATGCTCAGTCTTGCGAGGTCGTGACGCCAGATCATCGATACTGAATTCACCCGGCTCTGATTTGAACAACCAATAATTCATCGTATGGTTCCATGATTTTTTGTTAGCGAAGGTGTTTCTGCAACGGCCGATAGCTGCGCTTTTCGGTAATCACATAATCGAGAGTAACGTCCCACGGCTGACATGGCAGGCGTCCTACTCTCTGCATGTCGAAGGCGGTGCCGATCAGCAGCGGGCGCTGCCACCGACCATGCTGCCTGCGTTGCAACAGACGATCGTAGTAACCGGCGCCCATGCCAAGCCGGTTGCCGGCATCGTCGAAGGCCACCAGCGGCACCAGCACCACGTCGATCTGAGTCAGTGGCAGCTGCACCGTCGAGCGACGCCACGGTTCGAGGATGCCGAAACGGTTGGGAAGGAGGCGGGTGCCCGAACCCAGATGCCCCAGTGCCATAACCCCTGGTCGGCGCGGGTCAATCATCGGTAGACACAATTGTTTGCCATTGGCGCTCGCCAGGCGCATCAGCGGCTGCAGATCCAGTTCGCCGTCGAACGGCAGATAGGCTGCTATCCGGCGGGCCGCCGAGAAGCCTGGCAACCGGCAGATCCGGGCTGCCACACGAAGGGCAGCCTCGCGGCGAGCTCTGCGCGACAGCGCCCGCCGCCGCGCCCGCAGCATCCGGCGGATGCGCGCCCGCTCGCTGGCGATGTCTGGGATCTCGGAGGTCGTCATGGAAAGGGATGGTGTCTCCCGCTTGTGCCGGTGCGGACCTTTGCTCTCGAACCAGAGCAAAAGGTGGGGCAGGCCGTGACAATTAAGGCTTTCCGCGGCGACGCGGACATGCTCAGTTTTGCCGACAGAACATAGCCCCTGGGTTGGTAATTAGGGTCGAGAAATACCCGGACCGCTATCGGACACCGCAGGAGACACCAAATTTTTAAATCGTCGGCGAGACCATTGCCGACCAGTATCGCCGATTACAGCTCCAGCTGTTTACTGGTCTCCAGCGCCGATTCGACGCGCTCGCGCATAGACTTCAGGCGCAGTCCGAGACTGGAATCCACAGTCTCGCCCTCGTGCCGGTTCTTAAGCAGATCATTAGCCAGGTTGAGGGCTGCCATCACCGCGATCCGGTCCAGGCCGACGACCTTTCCCGAATCCCTGATCTGACGCATCTTGGCGTTCAGGAACTCCGCCGAATTGAGCAGATCGTTACGCTCGCTCGCGGGACAGGCAAATTGATATTCCTTCTCGAGGATGCGGACACTGACCTGAGCCATTTCCATATCTAGCTACCTTGTTCCATGGCCTTGAGGCGGCCGATCATTGCTTCCACCCGTGCCCGGACCTGCTCGTTTTTTTGCAGCAGCGTGGCGCGCTCTGACATCAGGGTGTCCTGCCGGTGCCGCAGCGACCGGTTCTCTTCCTTCAGGTCATCGCAAACTGTTACCAGCTCGTCGAGCCGGGATTCCAGCCGCTTCAGCTCGAGGTCAAAGGCTTGCATTGCACTATCGCTCATGCCGCGAATACTACGCGTGGCCCGCGACCATGGTCAATCGAGCCGTTCACAGTCTGTGTGCCATGTTCCTGAGGGGTGATAGGATTAAGCAGGAAAACCCTTTCGCCCGGTCGCCGAAACAGCAGAGACAGCGGTGCAAAGACCCGAATACGACGAGATACAGGATTGCCTCGGTGGAGCGATCGGAGGCAGCGCTGCGGCCGAAGCCCACGGCACGCTGTGCGGTCTGATGTGTATCGCCGCCGACGACCTGCCGGACGCCTGGATTCAGAACACGCTGGCCGACGCCGGAGCGGCGGCCGATGACGCGGATGCCCATACCAGGCAGCGGCTGGCGGCGCTGTATCAGGCGGCCTCTGATCTCCTCAGCGGTACTCAGTTCGAATTCGAAATGTTTTTGCCCGGCGACGAGATACAGCTCGGGCTGCGGGCGGACGCCCTCGGTCGATGGTGCCAGGGCTTTCTCTACGGCTTGGCCGTGCGCGGCGTGAAGACCTTTGAAGAGTTGCCGGAGGAACTGCGCGAGATCCTCGAAGATATGTCCCAGATCACCGAGGCTCAGTTCGCTGATGGTGAGGGCGAAGAAGAGGGCGAAAATGCCTATGCCAATCTGGTCGAATATGTGCGCGTGGGTGTCCAGCTTGTCTACGACGTACTGAATCCGCCTGAAGCCGACACGCTCAGGCCCGCGCAGCTTCACTGATCCCCCATTCCACAACCAGGCCCGGAGCACGTATGAGCCCGAGAGAATTCGAGCGGCGCAGGAAACAGATAATGCGGATGATGGGCAAGGGTGGCATCGCTATCCTGCCGGCTGCCCCGGTGCGCAAACGCAATCGGGACAGCGAGTATGCCTATCGGCAGGACAGCGATTTTCTCTATCTGACCGGATTCGAGGAGCCGGAATCCGTCGCCGTGCTGATCCCCGGCCGCGAGCACGGTGAGTACATCGTGTTCTGCCGAGAACGAGATCCGGTGCGCGAGACCTGGGACGGCCGGCGCGCTGGCACCGAGGGGGCGGTATCCGATTTTGGCGCCGATGACGCGTTCCCGGTCTCGGATATCGACGATATCCTGCCCGGACTGCTGGAGCGATGCGAACGGGTTTATTACACGATGGGCGTGCATCCGGAATTCGACACTCGCCTGATGGGGTGGGTGAACGAGCTGCGTGCCCAGGCGGGCAAGGGCTGTCATACGCCACAGGAGTTTGTGGCGCTGGATCACATGCTCCATGACATGCGTCTGTATAAGTCCCGCGCCGAGATCAGCACCATGCGGCGGGCCGCCAAGATCGCCGCCAACGCCCATTGCCGGGCCATGCGGACCGTGCGTCCGGGGATGAAGGAATTCGAGATCGAGGCGGAATTCCTGCACGAGTTCCGTCGCCACGGCTCTCAGCCATCCTATAACCCGATCGTCGGCGGTGGCGCCAATGCCTGCATCCTCCATTACACCGAAAACAACGCGGAACTGGGCGCGGGCGATTTGCTGTTGATCGACGCCGGCTGCGAGATCGATGGCTATGCTTCGGACATTACCCGCACTTTCCCTGTCAGCGGCCGTTTCAGCGCCGCCCAGCGGGCCGTATATGAGGTGGTGCTGGCGGCGCAGAAAGCCGCCATTGATAAGGTAAAGCCAGGCAATCACTGGAACGAGCCGCATGACGCAGCGGTACGCGCCATCACCCGCGGGCTGGTCAAGCTCGGTATCCTCAAGGGCCGCCTGCCGACCTTGATAAAGGAGGAGGCCTACAAACCCTTCTTTATGCACCGCACCGGCCACTGGCTCGGTCTGGACGTGCATGATGTCGGTGACTACAAGGTCGGTGAGGAATGGCGCGAGCTCGAGCCTGGCATGGTGCTGACCGTGGAGCCCGGCATCTATATAGCCCCCGATGCGAAGGGCGTGGCGGCCAAGTGGCGCGGTATCGGTGTACGTATCGAGGATGATGTGCTGGTGACCCGAGATGGCTGCGACGTCCTCAGCCGCTCGGTCCCCACTGACCCGGAAGCCATCGAGGAGCTGATACAGGCCGCCTGAGCCGGCGCCTTGGGGGCCATGTCCGAATCCTATGACATCGTGATCGTCGGCGGCGGCATGGTCGGCGCCTCCCTGGCCGCGGCGCTGGCGCCGCTACCGCTGCGGGTTGCGGTGATCGAAGCCTTGCCGCCGACGAGCAGCGAGCAGCCCAGTTACGACGACCGCGCCACCGCCGTGGCCTATGGCAGCCGCCGTATTTTCGACGCTATGGGTTGTTGGCGGGCGCTGGAGTCGGCAGCGACGCCGATTCGTCGCATCCATGTCTCGGACCGGGGCCGTTTCGGTTTCACCCGCATGGATAGCCGCGACTACGGGCTCGAGGCGCTGGGCTACGTGATCGAGAATCGTGCCATCGGTCCGGCCCTGTGGGATCAGATCGGCGGTCATGACAACCTGCGGATGATATGTCCGGCCCGGGTCTCTGCATTGACGGTGGCAGGCGATGGGGCCGAAGTCACCGTGAGTCGCGAGGATGGCGGCAGCGAGCGTTTTGGCGCGGCGCTGGTGGTAGCGGCAGACGGCGCGCGTTCGCCGCTGCGCGAGCTGGCTGGTATCGATAACGACAGCCGTGATTATGGCCAGACCGCGGTGATCGCAAATGTCAGCACCTCGCAGCCCCACGCTAACGAGGCCTTCGAACGCTTTACCGAGCACGGACCGCTGGCGATGCTGCCGATGGCCGGGCGGCGCTGCTCGCTCGTGTGGACCATGGCGCCCGAGGCTGCGGCGCGTGTGCTCGCGGCGCCAGAAGACGCGTTTCTCGATGAACTGCAGCAGGCTTTCGGATTCAGGCTCGGCCGCATCGAGCGTGTGGGGCGCCGCCAGAGTTATCCGCTGACCCTGGTCAGGGCTGGCTCGCAGACGGCGCCGCGCGTGGCGTTGATCGGCAACGCCGCTCACGCGCTGCATCCGGTTGCGGGCCAGGGCTTTAATCTGGGGCTGCGCGATGTGGCAGCGCTGGCCGAGGTGCTCGCGGCAGCGGTACGCGATGGCGACGATCCCGGTGGCGCGTCGGTGCTTGAGGCCTATGAGCAATGGCGGTGCGAGGACCATGAACGGGTGATCACGTTGACCGACTCGTTGGTGCGTCTGTTTACCAATCCTCTCGGGCCGGTCAAGGCGGCTCGTGGACTGGCGCTATTGGGCCTCGATCTGCTGCCGGCCGCCAAGGCCGGATTCGTGCGCCAGACTACCGGCCTTGCCGGCCGGCTGCCGCGGCTCGCGCGCGGTCTGCCTGTCGCATGAATCGTCAATTCGATGTGGTGGTGATCGGCGGCGGCATGGTCGGTGCTGCGCTGGCATGTCTGCTGGCCGGCGGCCGCGACGAGTTTCGCGTGGCGGTCGTGGAAGCCCGCGAACCCGGCGTGCCGGACTTCACCACGGAGCGATTCCCGGGTCTGCGTGTGTCCGCCATCTCGCGGGCCTCGCAGCGGGTGTTGGCAGCGTGCGGAGTCTGGTCGCAAATCCAGGATGCCGGTGTCAGCCCGTATGGCCGCATGGTGGTGTGGGATGCGCAGGCCGAGCCGTTCGGTCGAGGTTCGATCTGTTTTGATAGCGCGGAGCTGGGCGTCTCCTGTCTCGGGCACATCGTCGACAACGGTCTGATCCAGTGGGCTTTGTGGCAACGGCTGCGGCGGCTGGCTGGCGTTACGCTATGTTGTCCCGAGCGCGTCACCGGACTCGAACTCGACGAAGATCGTGTTGTTCTGCAGCTGGAAGGTGGCCAGCAGATTGGTGCTTCGCTTGCCGTCGGCGCCGACGGCGGCGCCTCACCGAGCCGCGGATTTGCTGGTATCGAGGTCGACGGCAAGTCCTATGATCAGACCGCCGTCGTCGCCCACATCCGCACCGAGCGTCCCCACCAGGAGACCGCCTGGCAGCGGTTCCTGCCTGACGGCCCTCTTGCCCTGTTACCGCTCCACGACGGTCGCTGCTCGATCGTCTGGTCGACCACCCCCGAGCAGGCTGCAGCACTGCAGGAGGCCGACGCCAACGCATTCCACCGGCTGGTCACCGATGCCAGTGCGGGCGTGTTGGGGGAGGTCGTGGACAGCGGTCGGCGCGCCAGCTTCCCGTTGCGTCTGCAGCACGCCCGGGATTACACCACGACACGCTTCGCGCTGGCCGGTGACGCCGCCCACACCGTGCACCCGCTGGCCGGCCAGGGCGTCAATCTCGGCTTCCTCGATGCAGCCGCGCTGGCCGAGGTCGTGCTCGACGCGGTCGCCGCGGACCGGGATCCCGGTGAGCAGCAGCCGCTGCGACGCTACGAGCGCTGGCGCAAGGGCGAGAATCTGCTGGCAGCCAGCGGCATCGATGCCATCGGCCAGCTGTTTCTCGACCGGCATGAGCTGGTCGGCGTGGCGCGCCGTTTGGGATTGACCCTCGTCAACGACGCGGCGATGCTGAAGAATGAATTTATCCGTCGGGCCATGGGCCTGAGCGGAGACCTGCCCCGCGTTGCCCGCGCGGCGGGCGCAGCAGTCATCGATGCGCAAGCATCCTGGAGCGAATGATGCCGAAGAGAGAACTGGAACAGCTACTGGATGAACTGGCCCGGGAACTGGAGCAGGACGACGCGCTTGCTCCAGAGGAGATGGAGGCCCTGGGCGAGCTGCAGACCCGCATCGGCCATGTGCTGGCCGCTGAGCAGACGCCGCCGAAAACCGATGAGCAGGCAGTCACCGAGCCTCTGGCCGAGTTCATCGACCGCTTCGAATCCACTCACCCGACTCTGACCATGACTCTGGGTCGCATCATGGACGCTTTGAACAAGCTCGGCATCTGATGACCCGGACGCCGGACCTGTTCTGCCAGACAGCGCCGCAGCTCGGCAATCAATTCGACGACGACCGTATGCTGCGCTCGCTCCTCGAGCGGCGCTTCGGCGACGCCATGGACCGGGTCAGGCCGCAGCTGCGAGAGATGGGCGAACTGGCCGGCGGCAGCCTGTATCGGATGCAGCTCGAGGATCGCGGCAACGATCCGGTCCTCACCGGGTGGGACGCATGGGGTCAGCGCGTCGACCGCATCGAACTGTCGCCGCTGTGGCGGCGGGCAGCGGTGATCGCGGCCGAGTCCGGGCTTATCGCGACCGCCTACGAGCAGCAATGGGGGCCGTTGTCACGCAGCCTGCAGTTCGCGCTCGTCTATCTGTTCCATCCGTCTTCCGATGTCTACACGTGTCCGCTGGCGATGACCGACGGCGCCGCCCGCACACTGCTCGACTCGGGCAACCAGGCGCTGATCGAGCAGGCGGTCCCGCGCCTGATCAGTCGTGATCCGGCCTTTGCCTGGACCAGCGGCCAGTGGATGACCGAAGCGACCGGCGGGTCCGACGTGGGTGGGTCCGAGACCCGGGCCATCCGCAATGATGACGGTGGCTGGCGGCTCCACGGCCGCAAGTGGTTTACCTCGGCGGCAACGTCGGAAATAGCGCTTACGCTGGCCCGGCCCGAGGGTAATCCGTCTGGTGGGCGCGGCCTTGCACTGTTCTATGTGGAGACCCGCGACGCCAGCGGCAGGCTGAACGGGATCGAAGTCTGTCGCCTCAAAGACAAACTCGGTACGCGCAAGGTTCCCACCGCGGAATTGCTGCTGCACGGCTGTCCGGCGCGCCTCGTCGGCGATACTGCGAATGGCGTGCGAGATATCGTGCCGATGCTGGAGATGACGCGCACCTGGAACAGCGTCTGCGCCATCGCCACCATGCGGCGCGGCATGGCGCTGGCGCGTGATTACGCCAGGCGTCGTATCGCCTTTGGTAAGGCTCTGAGTCAGCAACCATTGCATCTGGATACCCTGGCCTGGCTGCAGGCACGCACCGAGGCGGCGTTCCACCTGTGTTTTTATCTGGTGGATCTCATCGGGCGGCGCGAGGATGGCGAGCTCGGTGAGCTGGCGGCGGCGGAGCTGCGGCTGCTCACTTCCCTGACCAAACTGACCACCGGCCGTGAGGCGGTAGCCGTGATCAGCGAGGTGATCGAGAGTTTTGGCGGCGCCGGTTATGTGGAAGACACCGGGCTGCCGATGCTGCTGCGGGATGCACAGGTGCTGCCGATCTGGGAAGGCACCACCAATGTGCTGTCCCTGGATCTGCTGCGCGCCTTGTCCGCCACCGGCGGAGCGGAGCCGCTGTTGTCGCTGACGGCGCGCTGCCGCACCGTCTGCACTGATGCGCGGCTGGTCGAAGCGGCAGCGCTGGCCGAGATCAGCGTGCGGCGCGCGGCCGAGTGGTATCAGCAAAGACAGCAAGACGATGATCGGGACCGGCTCGAGGCCGGCGCGCGGCGACTGGCGTTGTTGCTGGGTCAGGCCACCGGGCTCGCCTTGCTCTGCGAGCACGCCCAGTGGGCACTGGATCGGGAGCAGGATGCGCGTCCCGCCGAGGCGGCGGCCCGGCTGGCGGCGCACGGACTCGGCCGGCTTTACGAGACACCGGCAGCCGCCAGTGCCGCGCTGGCCATGGACGAGCCGGCGTCATGAAAAGCTCTCTCCGCCTGCGGCCGGAGCTGTGGCTGGCGCTGGCCCTGATGATCCCGGGTTGGCATATAGGGGATGCTCGGGCCGACACGGTCGAGACCTCCGGCGACGTGCTGCGTGTGGCGATCCCGCTGGCGGCCTACGGTATCGCCTGGCGGCGCGATGACGCGCCCGGCCGTCGACAATTCCTGTGGGCCTTTGCCGGTACCGTTGCCAGCACCTACGGGCTCAAGGCCGCGATCAAAAAGGAGCGGCCCAACGGGGATGACAACGACGCGTTTCCCTCCGGCCACACCTCCAGCGCGTTCGCGGGCGCCGCCTTTTTGCACCGGCGGTACGGTTGGTCGGATGCCTGGCCCGCCTATGTGCTCGCCGCCTATACCGGCTGGACGCGGGTCGATTCCGATAACCATGACACCTGGGACGTAATCGGCGGCGCCGCGCTGGCGATCGGCTGGAACTGGTGGCTGGTCAGGCCCCGCGATCCGATCACGGTCGAGCCGGTGGCCGGCGCGGGCCTGGTGGGTCTGCGCGTCAGCGGGCAGTTCTAGATCGCCGCCCGCGTGGCTATAGCAGCGCGTCGACCTTGGCGGCGCAGATAAAGTCGTTGCGTGACAGACCGTCGATCGCGTGGGTAGTGAAACGCACCAGACAATGGCCCCAGCCCACTTCCAGGTCCGGATGATGGGCTTCGCCATTCGCGACCCAGGCCACCGCATTGACAAACGCCATGGTGCGGTAGAACCCCTTGAAGGTGAAATCCCGCCGGATCTCGGTGGCATCGGCGTTCAGGCTCCAGTCTGCGTGGAGATTGGCGAGCAGCCCTCCGGCTTCCTCCCGGCTCATCGGTCTTACGCCACCCTCGCAGGGTTCACAGCGTTCAGCAGTCAATTCGTTCATCGGGTTTCCTCAGGATGCTCCGGCACGGCCGGGGTTCAGCTCGCCGCCTTTTCCTTGGGCGGGAAAGCGGGAGGATGCATGCCCAGCTTACGCGCCTCGTCGATCATGCCGAGCAGGTCCATCTGGGCCAGTCGGTAGAGCTCGTCGGAGCTCTCTATGACAAAGTAGATGGGCTGGTAGATGTCTATGCGGTACGGGGTGCGCAGGGCTTCGAGTGGGTCGAAGCGTTTGCGTACCGGCACATCGCTGTCCAACGCGTATTGGACTTCGCCGATAGAGGAGCACAGACCGGCCCCATAGGCCCGCAGCGGGCGTCCGGGCCGCTGGATCAGACCGAACTCCACGGTGAACCAGTAAAGACGCGCCAGCATCGCGTGATCTTCTTTGCGTGCTGCCGCGCCGGCCCGGCCGTAGGCATGGCTAAAAGCAGCGAAGCCTTTATCCAGCAGCAGCGGCGTGTGGCCAAAGATCTCGTGGAATACGTCCGGCTCCTGCAGATATTCCATCTGCTCGCGGGAGCGGATAAAGGTGGCCGCGGGGAAACGCCTGGCGGCCAGCAATTCGAAGAACTCGGTGAACGGGATCAGCGCTGGTACCGGCGCTACCTCCCAGCCGGTCTGTTCGCGCAGCACCGCGGATATATCGTTTAACTGGGGTACCCGGTCGCGGGACAATTCCAGTCGTTCCAGGTTCTCCAGATAAGCGCTGCAGGCGCGGTCTGGCAGGATGTTCATCTGGCGCGCATAAAGCTCCGACCAGATCTGGTCTTCTTCTTCGCTGTAATGGATATAACCGTTTTCGTCCGGGGTCTTGGAGGCGTACTTCGTGCCCTTACCCATAGTCAGACTCCGTTGTAAATAACATGCGCGTATTCTATCCGCGATCTCGCACCGTCACATGACGCGGCGCCGCACGTTCTACGCTGTGACGCGCTCCGGATCAGGCTCTTGGCGGGTAATGACGGCTGACATAGGCTTCGACCAGATTCTGGAAATCCGCTGCGATGGCGTCGCCCTTTAGCGTCACGGTCTTCTTGCCGTCCTCGTAGACGGGCGCGACCGGTGTTTCTCCGGTGCCCGGCAGGCTGATGCCGATGTTCGCATGCTTGCTCTCGCCGGGACCGTTCACCACGCAGCCCATCACCGCCACGGTCATGTCTTCCACGCCCTGAAATTGCTTGCGCCACTCGGGCATGCGCTGGCGTATGTGGGCCTGGATGTCCCGGGCGAGAACCTGAAACACGGTGCTTGTGGTGCGCCCGCAGCCCGGACAGGCGATAACCATCGGTGTGAACGAGCGCAGCCCCATGGTCTGCAGGATCTCCTGGGCGACGATGACCTCGCGGGTGCGGTCACCTCCGGGTTCCGGCGTCAGCGAGATACGGATGGTGTCGCCGATCCCTTCCTGCAACAACACGGCCAGGGCTGCCGTGGAAGCGACGATGCCCTTGGAGCCCATACCGGCTTCGGTCAGCCCCAGATGCAGGGGATAGTCGCTTGCATCCGCCAGTGCGCGGTAGACCGCAATCAGGTCCTGTACGCCGCTCATCTTGCACGACAGGATGATGCGGTCGGCGGCCAGACCGATCTGCTCCGCCCGCCGGGCACTACCGACCGCTGACGCGATCATGGCTTTGTGCACCACCTGGTCGGCGTCCAGTGGCTCGCTGCTGGCCGAGTTCTCGTCCATCAGCCGGGTCAACAGCTCCTGATCCAGACTGCCCCAGTTGACGCCGATGCGCACCGGTCGGTCATAACGGCAGGCGACTTCGATCATGGCGGCGAACTGCGGGTCCCGCTTGCTGCCGCGGCCGACGTTGCCGGGGTTGATCCGGTATTTGGACAGGGCCTCGGCACACTCGGGATAGCGGGTCAGCAGCTTGTGGCCGTTGAAATGAAAATCGCCGACCAGCGGGGCGTTCACCCCGAGCTGGAACAGCCGCTCGCGGATGGTCGGCACCGCGCGGGCGGCTTCCTCGGTGTCGACCGTGATACGCACCAGCTCCGAGCCGGCTTTTGCCAGCGCCTTGACCTGCTCGACAGTGGCGTCCACGTCCGCCGTGTCGGTATTGGTCATCGACTGCACGACCACCGGCGCGCCGCCGCCGACACGCACATGGTCGACGGCTACACCAAGGGTGTGGCGGCGTATCACGCTGGCGGTCTGCTGGATCATTGGTGTTTGAAGCTTGTCTGCGGCTGTCCGGAGCGGGAATGATAGCCGATGCCCGGGCTAGCGGGCTGCAGCCTGCTGCTCGATCCAGCGACGCGTGTTCTGCTCCATCAACGCCAACGGCACCGGTCCCGTCGCCAGCAGCTGATCATGGAAGGCGCGGATGTCGAACTCCTCGCCCAGCCGCGTTTCAGCCTCCGCTCGCAGGCGCTTGATCTGCAGCTCGCCGATCTTGTAGGCGAGGGCCTGGCCGGGCCAGCTGATGTAGCGATCAACTTCGTTGACGATATCCAGCTCGGTTTTTGCTGCGTTGGCCTTGAAGAATTCGATCGCGCGCTGGCGCTCCCAGCCAAACGCATGGATGCCGGTGTCAATCACCAGCCGCACCGCTCGCCACATCTCGTAGGTGAGTTGGCCGAACCTGGAGTACGGATCCCGGTAGAGACCCAGGTCTGCCCCCAGGCTTTCGGTGTACAGCGCCCAGCCCTCGCTGAACGCGGTCAGATAATCATGACGGCGGAATGCCGGTAGTTGACCCAGTTCCATGGTCAGCGCGTTTTCCAGATGATGACCGGGCATGGCTTCGTGCACGGTCAGCACCTCGATCTCGTACTTGGGTCGGGTCGATGGCTCATAGAGGTTGACGTAATAAAAACCCGCGCGGCTGCCGTCATCGGCCGGCGGCGAGTAAAAAGCGGTGGTGGTATGGGGCGCCACCGCATCTGCGATCGGGCGCAGCCCATAGGGCATGCGCGGCAGACGGCCGAACAGTTTTACCAGTTCGGGATCGATACGCTTGCTGGTCGCCAGATAGGCCTCGAACAGGGCTTCCGGCGTCTCGTAGTAGAACTGCGGGTCGGTGCGCAGGAAGGTGAGGAAATCCGCAAAGCTGCCGTCGAAGCCGAGGCTGTCGATCAGGTCCTGCATCTCGGCGCGGATACGGGCGACCTCGGTCAGGCCGATCGCGTGGATCTGTTCCGGAGTCAGGTCAGTGGTGGTGAAATAGCGCACGCGGTTGGCGTAGAAGGCCTGACCCTCCGGCTCCGCGCCGACGCCGAAGCTGGCGCGTGAGCGAGGCAGATAGGTGTTGTCCAGGAATTCAGCAAAGCGACTGTATGCCGGGACTACGACGTCCTCGATCGCGCTGGTGGCCTCGGCCCGGAGCGCCGTCTGCTGCGCCGGCGAAATACTCTCCGCCATCGTGCCGAACGGGGTATAGAAGGGGCTTGTAGCGGGATCTGCCACCAGCAGCGGTGGCAGCTGGTCGCGGATGCGTTCGACGATGATTCGGGGTTGCGCGATGCCACGGTCGAGGGCGTCCTGGAACAGCGCGATGGTCTGGTCCACATAGACGCCGAAGCGCTGCAGCCGGGAAATCCAGTCGCGGTAGTCCTGCTCGCGCTCGAAGCGCAGGCTTTCTGCCAGGTCATAGGCGGTCTGCACGCCGTCGCGCTGGTTCATCGGTGTCGCCTCGTTGCCGCCGTACAGCGACTGACGCCCGAAGCGGTGGATATCCAGCCGATTCTGCAGATTGCGTCTGAACAGGTCGTAATTGACCTGGTCGAGCGGCTCCAGATCGTCCCGGTCGACGGCCGCCAGCGCCGCTAACGCCGCCTGGTCGTCCCGGTGCCGACGCGCCAGCGCCTGCAGGCTCAGATCCGGCCAGCGATCGTTATAGCGCCGGTCTCCGAGCCGTGACGCCTGGGTGGGCTCATCCGCCAGACGCCGCTCCCAGTCAAGCTCGAACAACTGATGCAGGGTGGCCGTCGCGGTGTCCGGCTGGACTTCGGCGACAGCGCAGGGAGTGAGCAGGATCAGGGTCAGGGCAAGCACGTTTCGCATCAGCTTTCTCGACTCGAAGGGCAGGACAGGGACTCAGCCGCGACATATTGGTATGCGCACCTCTGCAGGGCAAGCGCGTGTGCTGGCCGGGCCGCGGGGCTTGGGCTATTATCGTCGATTCAACCAGATGGTCCCGCGGGAGAGATCCTGCCGCAGTGCGGCAGGACGCCGAAGGCGCAACCCGCCCGGAAACGCTCAGGCAAACGAGACGGCGGGACCATGTTGACTCTGGAGAGCGGTCGCCATCGCGGCCCACCGAAGGGGTACGGCCGGCGCTTCAGGGCGCTGCGCTCAATCTCTCAGGTATCAGGACAGAGGGGCGGCAGGACGTGAGTCCTGTCGCCTTTTTTATTGCTCTCGCCGCCAACTGGCGGGGGCCGGCCGATCCGGGAGTTTGCAGATGGGAGACAGAACACCGCTTTACGACGCCCACGTCGACATGGGTGCGCGGATGGTGGACTTTGGCGGCTGGGACATGCCGGTGCACTACGGTTCACAGATCGAGGAGCACCATGCGGTGCGCAAGGACGCCGGTATGTTCGACGTCTCGCACATGACCGTCGTCGATCTGTACGGTGAGCGTGTCGCGGATTTCCTCAGACGGCTGCTGGCCAATGACATCGGCAAGCTCGGCGAGCCGGGCAAGGCGCTCTATAGCTGCATGCTGACCGAGGACGGCGGCGTTATCGACGATCTGATCGTCTACTATCTGCGCGATGACTGGTACCGGGTGGTGGTCAATGCCGCCACCCGCGAAAAGGATCTGGCCTGGATCCGGCGCCACGCTGAAACATTTGATGTCGACGTCAAGGAGCGTCGCGAGCTGGCCATGATCGCGGTGCAGGGCCCGAACGCGCGGGACAAGGCGTCGACCTGTCTGCCTGAAGAAGGCCGCGAGGCGGCGATGGAACTGACGCCGTTTTTTGCCGCCGCCGCCGGTGATCTGTTCGTGGCCCGCACCGGTTATACCGGTGAGGACGGCTGGGAGATCATCCTGCCCGGCGACCGCGCAACCGAGCTCTGGGCCTGTCTGGCAGCGGCCGGTATCCGGCCCTGTGGCCTTGGCGCAAGGGATACGCTGCGTCTGGAGGCAGGCATGAACCTCTATGGCGGTGACATGGACGAAACGACATCACCGCTGGAATCGGGTCTCGGCTGGACCATTGCCTGGGAGCCTGCCGAACGTGCGTTTATCGGTCGCGAGGTGCTGGAGAAACAGCGCCGCGATGGAGCCGGGCGCAAGCTGGTCGGGTTGTTGCTGGAGGATCGAGGCGTGCTGCGCGGGCATCAGAGAGTGCTGGTGGAGGGCGTCGGCAAAGGCGAGGTGACGAGCGGCAGCTTCTCGCCGACCCTGGGACGCTCGATCGGTCTGGCCAGGGTGCCCGCCGCGACCGCCGATACCTGCACGGTCGAGATACGCGGACGACACCTGGCGGCGCGCGTGGTCAGGCCGCCGTTCGTGCGCCACGGTAAGCCAAGGGTTTAGTTAGTATTTGATTGCACCACGGGTTCCGGGCCCGTGCTATCTGCGAGGGGATGGGGATATGAGTGAAACACCTGCCGATCTGAAATACACCAAATCTCACGAATGGGTGCGCGATGCCGGCGATGGCACCGTGACCATGGGTATCACCGATCATGCCCAGGCCGCGCTGGGAGATCTGGTATTCGTCGAGGTGCCCGAGGTCGGCCGCAAGCTGGCGGTCGGCGATGCCTGCGCCGTGGTCGAGTCGGTCAAGGCGGCTTCCGACGTCTATTGCCCGGTCAGCGGCGAAGTCGTGGAGGCCAATGAGGGTCTGGCCGATGCGCCGGAGAAGGTCAATGACGCCCCCTATGGTGACGGCTGGCTGGTCAAGATCCGGCTGGATGACGATGCGGGTATGGATGCGTTGCTCGACCCCGCGGCCTATGCCGCGATCCTGGACGAGTGACGCCGCTGGCTCCGCCAGGAGTCCGCTGCAAATACAGGAATTGACCGATGCCTTTTATCCCGCATAACGAAGATGACATCCGCGCGATGCTCGACGCCATCGGTGTCGAGACCATCGATGATCTGTTCGACGAGATCCCACAGTCGCTGCGGATCTCCGAGCTGGAACATGTGCCGGCCGGCATGAGCGAGATGGAGATTCAGCGACTCATGCATCAGCGAGCCGCACAGGATCACGGTGCGCTGTGCTTTATCGGTGCCGGCGCCTATGAGCACCACATCCCGGCGGCAGTGTGGGAGATCACCACCCGTGGTGAGTTCTACAGCGCCTACACGCCGTATCAGGCGGAAGCCAGCCAGGGCACGCTGCAGCTCATCTACGAATACCAGAGCATGATGAGCAGTCTGACCGGTCTGGATGTGTCCAACGCTTCTCTCTATGACGGCGCGTCGGCGGTGGCCGAGGCGGCGTTGATGGCGGTGCGTGCGAATCGCAAATCGCACAGCGCGCGGATCCTCGTGGCCGGTACCGTCAATCCGGTCTATTCGAATGTGGCTCGCACCGTCGCCGGCAACCAGGGGCTCAGTTTTGAGCCGATCCCGATGGATGCTGCGACCGGTCAGATAGATCGTGAGGCGCTGGCGCGCTTCGACGATGAGGACATCACTGCGGTGGTGATCCAGCAACCGAATTTCCTCGGCAACCTGGAGCAGGTCGACGAACTGGTCGACTGGGCTCATGCGCGCGATGCGCTGGCCATCGCGGTGGTCAACCCGCTGTCCCTGGCCTTGCTCAAACCGCCGGGAGAGTGGGGCGCGGATGGTGCCGACATCGCCTGTGGGGAGGGTCAGCCGCTGGGCGTGCCGCTGTCTTCAGGCGGCCCTTATTTTGGCTTTATGACCTGCAAGATCGGGTTTGTGCGCCAGATGCCCGGGCGTATCGTCGGCCGCACGGTCGACGTGGAGGGCAGGCGCGGGTTTACGCTGACGCTGCAGGCCCGGGAGCAGCACATCCGTCGGTCCAAAGCCACCTCCAATATCTGCACCAACCAGGGCCTGATGGTCACCGCCGCCACCATCTACATGAGCTTGCTCGGCAGCGACGGCCTGGAGCGAGTCGCGGCGGCGTCGGTCGCCAACACCAAAGAACTGGTGCGTCGTCTGAGCGAGATACGCGGCGTGCGGCCGTTATTCAAGGGAGCGCGTTTCCATGAAGCGGTATTGACGCTGGATCGCCCGGTAGCACCGGTGCTCGCGGCCCTCGCCGAGCGTGACCTGCTCGGCGGTTACGATCTGTCTGCGGATTTCCCTGAACTGGGGAACGCGCTGCTGGTGTGCGCCACCGAGACCAAACTGGAACAGGATATCGAAGCATACGCCCGGGCTCTGGGCGAAATCATGCGCGAAGCTCAGGTCGCCTGAGCTTCGCCCGCAACGTCATTTTTCGAATCTGGAGAACACCATGGCCACAGTGACCCTGCACGGTAACGAGATCCACACCAACGGCGACCTGCCGCGCGTGGGCTCGAAAGCGCCCGACTTCACCCTTACCGATCGCGATCTCAACGACGTCTCGCTCGGCGACTGGGTGGGCAAGAAGAAGCTCCTGTCGATCTTCCCCAGCATCGATACGCCGGTCTGTGCGCTCTCGACCAAGAAGTTCAACGACTATGCTCGTGAACATGCCGACAGCGTGCTGCTGATGGTCTCCGCCGACCTGCCGTTTGCGCATAAACGCTTCTGCGGCGACGAAGGCCTGGACAACGTGCTCACCTTGTCATCCATGCGCGCGCCGGAATTCGCCGCCAACTACGGTGTACAACTCGAGGACGGACCGCTCGCCGGCCTGTGCGCGCGCGCGGTGCTGGTCCTCGATGAGAACGACAACGTGGTGCACTCCGAACTGGTGCCCGAGATCGGCCAGGAGCCGGATTACGACGCTGCACTCAAGGCGCTCGGCTGAACCCCGGACCCGACGACAGAGGTTGCCAAAACGTCATGACTGAGCCTGTCATTTTCGAATATTCCCGCCCGGGCCGCCGCGCCCAGGCCCAGGCGCCGGCCGAGATGGCGACGATCGATCTGCCCGCGGCCTTGCGGCGCAAGACGCCACCGCGTCTGCCCGAGGTCTCTGAGCTGGAGACCGTGCGCCACTTTACCCGGCTGTCGAAGCTCAATTTCTCTATCGATACGCACTTCTATCCGCTGGGTTCATGCACCATGAAATACAACCCGCGGGCCTGCAACACGCTGGCCATGCTGCCGGGCTTTATTGGCCGGCATCCGCTGGCACCGGTCAGTCACGGCCAGGGTTTCCTCGAGTGTTTGTTCGAACTGCAGGAGATGCTCAAGGACGTCACCGGGATGCAGGCGGTGTCGCTGACGCCGATGGCTGGCGCCCAGGGCGAGTTTGCTGGCGTTGCCATGATCCGCGCCTATCATCAGGCGCGCGGCGATTCGCATCGCGACGAGATCATCGTCCCCGACGCGGCCCACGGCACCAACCCGGCCACCGCCACCATGTGTGGCTGCAAGGTGATCGAAATCCCGACCCGTGACGACGGTGATGTGGATATCGAGGCGCTGCGGCAGGTGCTGGGGCCCAACACGGCCGGGATCATGCTGACCAATCCCTCGACCGTCGGTGTGTTCGAACGCAGCATCCTCGAGATCTCGGACATGGTCCATGAGGCCGGCGGCCTGCTCTATTATGACGGCGCCAATCTCAACGCCATCCTCGGCCGCGCGCGGCCGGGCGACATGGGCTTCGACGTCATCCACATGAATCTGCACAAGACCTTCTCCACGCCGCACGGCGGCGGCGGCCCGGGATCCGGCGCTGTCGGCGTCGCCGAATGTCTGGAGCCATTCCTGCCGCTTCCGGTGGTGGGCAAAGAGGGTGCGTCTTATCGCTGGCTGACCGAGGCAGACAAACCACAGACCATCGGCCGGCTGTCGGCATTCATGGGCAACGCGGGCGTTCTGCTGCGCGCCTATGTCTACGCGCGGATGCTCGGTCGCGAGGGCATGCGGCGGGTGGCTGATTTCGCCACCCTGAACGCGAACTACATGGCCGCGCGCCTGCAGGAGAAGGGTTTCGAGCTGGCCCACCCGGACCGTCGCGCCAGCCATGAGTTCATCGTCACGGCCAGGCAGTTCAACGCGACCGCGATGGACTTCGCCAAACGCCTGCTGGACTACGGTTATCATGCGCCGACCACGTATTTCCCGCTGCTGGTCCCGGAGTGTCTGTTGATCGAGCCCACCGAGACCGAAGCCAAGGAAGTCCTGGACGGTTTTGTCGACGCCATGGCGGCGATCCTCGGAGAAGCCAGCAAGGATGTGGAGATGCTCAAGTCCGCGCCCCATACCACCCCGGTGCGCCGGCTTGATGACGTCCGTGCCGCGCGTCACCTCGATGTGGCGTGGGCCCCGGACACCGACGCCGCCTGAGGCTGATCCGGCGACATCGCCGTGAGGAGATTGCCATGCCCGCACTGATCTGCGGATCGTTTGCCTATGACTGCATCATGGTCTTTCCGGGCCGCTTCGCCGATCAGATCCTGCCCGATCAGATCCATATGCTGAACGTGGCGTTTCTGGTGCCGGAGCTGCGCCGGGAGTTCGGCGGCTGCGCCGGTAACATCGCCTTCAATCTCAAGCTGCTCGGCGGCGAGGGAGAGCCGATGGGCGCGGTCGGCCACGATTTCGCGCCCTATGCCGGCTGGATGGATGACCACGGTGTATCGCGGCGCTTCCTGCTCGAGGTGCCGTCGGCCTTTACCGCCCAGGCCTACATCACGACCGATATGCAGGATAACCAGATCACCGCCTTCCATCCCGGCGCGATGGGTCATGCCCACGAGATCGCGGTGCCGGCCGACGCGGGATTCAGCTGGGGCATGGTCTCGCCGGACGGCCGCGAGGCGATGATCGATCACGCGCGTCAATTCGCCGAGACAGGCATCCCGTTCGTGTTCGATCCCGGTCAGGGTCTGCCGATGTTCGACGGCGACGACCTCGAGCGCTTTATCGAACAGGCCAGCGTGGTCGCGGTCAACGATTACGAGGGCCAGATGCTGCAGGATCGCACCGGTCTCAGCGCCGAGCAGATTTCGCAGCGGGTCGACGCGCTGGTGATCACCCGTGGCAGCGAGGGGTCCGTGGTGATCCGCGACGGTCAGGTGACGGAAATCCCGACGGCGAGACCCAGTGCGGTCAGCGACCCCACCGGCTGTGGTGACGCGTACCGTGCCGGCCTGCTATACGGATTGATGGCCGGCGCCGACTGGGAGACCACCGGCCGTATCGCTTCATTGATGGGGGCGATCAAGATCTCCAGTCACGGCACGCAAAACCATCATCTGAATCCGGATAATTTCCGCGAGCGATTCATCGAGAACTTCGGCTACGAGCCGGGCGTATGAACCTGTCCGTGTCCATGCTGCAGAGGCTGCTGCTGGTGCTGTCGCTGTTTGCCGGCGCGGCCACTGCCCAGGAGACGGACTGGCGTAGCACCCTCGGGCAAGTCGCGTCCGGCGTGGTGTCGATCCGCGTCGACGGGACCCGCGCGTTCGACACCAACTGGAACCAGTCGACTCAGGCCACCGGTTTTGTAGTCGATGCCGAGCGCGGTCTGATTCTGACCAACCGACATGTGGTCACGCCGGGGCCGGTGGTGGCCGAAGCGATCTTTATCAACAACGAGGAAGTCGAATTGCGCGCGGTCTATCGAGACCCGGTCCACGATTTTGGGTTTTATCGCTATGACCCTTCGAGTCTGCGCTTTATCCAGCCAGCGGAACTGCCGCTGCAGCCCGCCGGCGCCCAAGTCGGTCGCGAGATCCGGGTCGTCGGTAACGATGCCGGCGAACAGTTGTCGATCCTCGCCGGCACGCTGGCACGGCTGGATCGCAGGGCGCCCGACTACGGTCGCGGCAAGTACGGGGATTTTAATACCTTCTATTTCCAGGCAGCCTCGAGCACATCCGGCGGCTCCTCCGGTTCGCCGGTGATCGATATCGATGGCCAGGTCGTGGCGCTCAACGCCGGCGCCAACACCCAGGCCGCCTCGAGTTTTTTCCTGCCGCTGGATCGGGTGCAGCATGCGCTGAGTTACGTCCGCGAGGGCAGACCGGTGCCCCGTGGCACCTTGATGACCGAATTCGTCTACACGCCATTCGACGAGCTGCGCCGGCTGGGTCTGGACGATGCCACCGAGACCCGCATCCGTGCGCGCTTCCCGGACGCCACCGGCATGCTGGTGGTCGAGCAGGTCGTGCCGGGGTCGCCGGTTGCGGGGCAGATAGAGCCGGGCGACATCCTGGTGGAGCTGGATGGCGCGTCAGTGCCGGGGTTCGTCACCCTGGCGCAGGTGCTCGACAGCCACGTGGGGCAGACCATCGATCTCGAGCTGCGGCGCGGGGGCAAGGTGGTGCAGATGCAGGTGGAGCCGCTCGATCTGCACGTCATCACGCCCGACGCGTTTATCGAGTTCGGTGACGCTGTCGTCAATCAGCTCTCCTATCAACAGGCGCGGCATCTCAATATGCCGCCGGAGGGCATCTACGTCGCCAATCCGGGCTATGTATTCGCCAGGGCCGGGATCCCGCGCGCGGCGGTGATCATAGAGATCGACGGTCAGCCGACGCTGGAGCTTGAGGATTTTCGCCGTATCGTCGAGGGGCTCGCCGACGGCCAGCAGGTGGCGGTACGTTTTTTCAGTTTTGAAGAACCCCGCAACAGCACGCTGCGCGTGCTGCGCATGGATCGGCGCTGGTTTCCGGCCGCATTCTGCCGTCGCGACGACGTCGCGGGCTACTGGCCCTGCGAGCCACTTGCCGAAGCCGGTATGGCGCCGCCCCCGGAGCCGGCCAGCACCCGTTTCGTCGCTCAGCCCGACGCGCGACTCGGGCGTCTGAGTCAGTCGCTGGTAATGGTCAACTTCGACATGCCCTATCCCATCTCCGGGGTGTCCGAACGCCATTACCAGGGGACCGGCGTTGTCATCGACGCCGAGCGTGGTCTGGTCGTCGTGGATCGCAATACGGTGCCGGTATCCATGGGTGATGCGCGCATCACCATCGCCGGCTCGCTGGAACTGCCCGCCCGGGTGGTGTGGACTCATCCGCTGCATAACCTGGCCGTAGTGGAATACGATCCGGCGCTGATCGGCGACACGCCAGTGCGCACCGTGCGCTTTGCCGACGCAAAGGTACGCGCCGGCGATACCGTATGGGCGGTCGGCATCAAGGGTGATCAGAGCCTCGCGTCTCAGCGCACCGAGGTCGCGTCGATCGATCCGGTGGCCTTCCCGCTGTCGCGCACGTTGCGCTTTCGCGACACCAATCTGGAAACCATCTCGCTGGTCAACGGTCCGTCGGATTTTGACGGCGTGCTTATCAATGATGCTGGCGACGTCATCTCGCTCTGGTCCAGCTTCGCCTACCACGCGGGTAAAGAACTTAATCAGGTCAACAAGGGCGTGCCGTCGGCCATCGTTGCCGAAGTGGCCGAGATCGTGCGTGAGCAGAAACCGATCCGCTCGCTGGAAGCGGAATTCGCCACCATCCCGCTGGCCAGCGCACGGAACTTCGGCCTGCCCGAGTCCTGGGCGCGACGTCTGGAGGGTCACAACGGTGACCAGAGGGAGGTGCTGCAGGTGATCCGCCTGGTGGCCGGCTCCCCGGCAGCGGCGTCCCTGACTACCGGTGATCTGCTGCTTGCCGTCGACGATCAACCGGTGACCAGCTTCCACCAGGTCGAGATGCTGAGCCAGAAGCCGGAGGTGGAACTGACCATCTGGCGTGACGACACCGAGCAGCGTCTCAAGCTGGCCACGGTGGCGCTGGAAGGTCAGGACATCGATCGTCTGGTGGTCTGGGCCGGTGCCATGCTGCAGGCGCCCCACAGGGCCATCGCCGCGCAACGCGGCGTCGAGCCTTACGGGGTGTACGTGGCCTATTTCGGCTACGGCTCGCCGGCCTCACGCTACAAGCTGTGGGCGGGTCAGCGCATCGTCGAGGTCGACGGGCAGCCGACGCCGGACCTGGATGCATTTCTCGATGCGGTGGCCGGCCGTGCCGACAGGGCGGCGGTGCGTCTGAAGACGCTCAACTGGAACCGCTCCGTCGAGATCATCACGCTGAAACTGGACAATCGTTACTGGCCGGCCTACGAGCTGCTGCGCGAGCAGGATGGCTGGCACCGCAAGGCCATCGATTCTCCGCTGGCCTCGGCACCTTGAGCCGGGCTGCCGGTTTGCGCCGCATCGTCAGCGGTGGGCAGACCGGCGTCGATCGCGCCGCACTGGATGCCGCGCTCCACCACGGGTTTCCATGTGGCGGCTGGTGTCCCCGGGGCAGATGGGCCGAGGATGGCCCGATCCCTGCCCGCTACCCGTTGCGCGAAGCCGATAGCATCGATCCGGCCTGGCGTACCGAGGCCAATATCCGGGACAGCGACGCGACCGCGATCATCGCGGTTGGGCCGCTGACCGGCGGGACCCGTCTCACTGACGAGCTGGCGCGGCGTCTCGGCCGTCCTCTGTGTCTGGTCGACGCCACCGATACGGATATCGACCGCATGGTCGATCAGCTGATGGACTTTCTCGCGGAGCATGCTGTGGCGGTGCTCAACGTGGCCGGGCCCCGTCGCAGCCAGGCGCCGGCCATGGAGGATCTGGCCGGCCGGATCATCGGCGGCTTGCTCGAACGCCTCGGTCAGGCCGACTCGCGCAAACTCGAGGTCAGCGCCGCCAGTGACTCGATGGGCGCAGAGCAGGACGTGCCGCGGCAGAGATAGGCGCTGGTTTCACTCCTCGGCGCCTTGGTCGCCAAACCTTCGGGCAGGGTCGTGGCGTCGGCCGGGATGGCGAAGACCAGTCGGCGCGGCGCGTACATCAGCAGCGCGGTACGTTGCCAGTCCGCCATGGCGTCCGCTTCGCCGCGGATGATGATGATCTCCGGCGGATAAAGCTGTTCCTCCAGCGCGTCGAGCAGGCTGCAATGCGCATAGGGCATCTGCGCCATCGGCCCGGCGGCCGCGCGCAGCGTCGATTCGGCCGCATCCAGATAGCGGGTGTCTGCCAACAAGTGGCCCAGACGCGCCAGGGCGAGGGCGGCGATACCGTTGCCTGACGGGGTCGCATCGTCAGAGAAGGGTCGCGGGCGATGGATCAGCGACTCGTGATCGTCCGCGGTAAAGAAAAAGCCCCCGTGTTCGCGATCCATAAAATGCTCGAGCAGCGCGTCGGCCAGGGCGGTAGCGAAGTCGAGCAGTTGGCCGTCCCAACGCACCTGTAACAGCTCGAGGACCCCGTCGAGCAAAAACGCATAATCATCCAGATAGGCCGGGAAGCGCGCCTGTCCGTCTTTCCAGCAGGCCAGCAGGCGCCCGTCTTGCCACAGATGCTCGCGGATAAATCCGGTGGCGGCGATGGCGGAATCCGCCAGCTCCGGCCGCTGCAGATGGCGCGCGGCGATGGCCATGCCGCGGATCATCAGACCGTTCCAGGCGGTGAGGATCTTCTCGTCCCGGCCCGGGCGTACCCGCTCGGAGCGCGCGTCCAGAAGCAGGCGGCGCGCCTCAGCCAGCTGCGTCTCCAGATCTTCCGCCGTCATCCCGCGCGCATCGGCCACCGAGGCCACGGGCCGGAAGGTATGGAGATGCCAGCGGCCCTCGAAGTTGGGCGGGCGGTCGAGGCCGAACACCTCGGCGAATGGCGCAAAGACCTCCTCGCCGAGCAGCGCTTGAACCGCGGGTGCGTCCCACACATAAAACAGACCTTCCTCGCCCTCGGAATCCGCGTCCAGCGTGGCGTAGTAACCGCCCTGGTCCGACTGCATCTCGCGCAGCACCCAGTCGGCGGTCTCCGTGGCGACGCGTCCGAACAGGGGCTCGTTGGTGGCGGCCCAGGCCTGGCTGTACAGCGCCAGCAACGGCCCGTTGTCGTAGAGCATCTTCTCGAAGTGGGGGATCATCCAATGGTCGTCGACCGAGTAGCGGCAGAACCCGCCTCCGACCTGGTCATAGAGCCCGCCCTGGGCCATGCGTTGCAGCGTGAAGCTGGCCATAAACAATGCGCGCAGATCCGGAGCGTCGCCCATCGCGGTGCTGCGCCAGCCGCGCAGCAGGCGCTTGATGCTGGTGGGGTGGGGGAACTTCGGCGCCCGGCCAAAGCCACCGTGGGCGCTGTCAAAGTTTTCCTCGAGCTGTTCCCGGGCCTTATCCAGCAATGTCGCCGACGGCAGGGCCGTGGCGTCGTCCACCGTCGAGATCCGCTGGAACACGTCGCGTACCGCTCCGGCCTGTTCGCGAATTTCGGTACGGTGCTCCCGGTAGTAGGTGGCCACGCGCTGCAGGATCTCGCTAAAGGCCGGCATGCCGTGGCGCGGACGATCCGGGAAATAGGTGCCGCCAAAAAACGGCGTGTGATCGTCCGGCGTCAGGAACATGGTCAGCGGCCAGCCGCCGGGGCGCTGGATCAGCAGCTGGTGGGCAAGCTGGTAGATCTGGTCCAGGTCCGGGCGCTCCTCCCGGTCTACCTTGATGTTGACAAACAGCTGGTTCATCAGCGCCGCAGTGGCGGTGTCCTCGAACGACTCATGGGCCATGACGTGACACCAGTGACAGGCCGAGTAGCCCACCGAAAGCAGGATCGGCTTGTCTTCCTCGCGCGCCCGCTCCAGGGCCTCCGGGCCCCACGGATACCAGTCCACGGGGTTATCCGCGTGTTGCAGCAGATACGGGCTGGTTTCGGTGGCAAGGTGGTTGGCGGCAGCGGTCATGGACGCTCCTGAGACGACGAACTCGGATAGACTGGAGACTATACCGGAGGCCATCCCGGGCCGCCGATGTCAGCAGTGAGACAACAACGTGAGTGAAGCCGCAACAGTCGCCCCGGTTCTGCCGGAGCTCAAACTCAAGGCACGCCAGGACCGGCGCTTGCGCGGCGGACACCTGTGGATCTACAGCAATGAAGTGGACGTGGCGGCGACGCCGCTAAAGTCGTTTGAACCGGGCGACCTCGTCCGTGTGGTCAGCGACCGGGGCCGCTTTCTCGGCTATGCCGGCGTCCATCCCCATGCGCTGATCGCCGCCCGCGTGCTGTCCAGGGATCCGGGCCATCCGCCCGGACGCTCGCTGTTCGTACATCGGATGCGGGTCGCACGGAGCCTGCGCGATGCGCTCTACGGCAACGGCTGTTACCGCTTGTTGTTCGGCGAAGCAGACGGCGTACCGGGGCTGGTAGCCGATCGCTACGGCGATATCGTCGTGCTGCAGAGCGCGACGGCCGCGATGGAGCGCTTCAAGGGCGAGATCATCGACGCGGTCAGACGCGAATTGTCGCCCGCCGGCATCCTGTGGCGTAACGACGGCGGGGCGCGCGAGCTGGAGGAGCTGGATCGATACGTGGAGGTAGCCTGGGGCGAGGTGCCCGAACAGGTGCCGGTGCGCGAGGGGGCACTCGAGTTCATGGCGCCGGTGCGCGAGGGGCAGAAGACCGGCTGGTTCTATGACCAGCGTGACAACCGCCTGCGCTTCGCCCGCTATCCGACCGAGAGCGTGCTCGACGTGTTCTGCTACACCGGCGCATGGGGTCTCGGCGCCGCCAGCCGCGGTGCCAGCGCCAGCTTTGTCGACGCCTCTGGACAGGCGCTGCAATGGGTCGAAGCGGGCGCGGGCCGGCTGGGTGTTGAGGCAGAGCTGATGCAGGGCAACGCTTTTGAGGTGCTGCGCGGGCTGCGTGATGAAGGCCGCCGGTTCCGCGCCGTCATCGTCGATCCGCCCGCGTTTATCAAGCGCAAAAAGGACTTCCGCGGCGGGTTGGCCGCCTATCAACGGATCAACCAACTGGCCATGCTGTTGCTGGAGCGCGACGGGTTTTTGGTCAGCTGCAGCTGCTCCCATCATCTCTCCACCGCGGATCTGCTGGGGGCGCTGCAGCGAGCCGCTCGCCACGTGGACCGGCTGGTGCAGGTGCTCGAAATCGGTGGCCAATCCGCCGACCACCCGCAGCATCCCGCGATCCCTGAGACCGCGTACCTGAAAACGGTGTTCTGCCGCGTCGTCGGCGCCGACAGCTAGCTCTGCGGAGCCGGTGGGTGGCGGCAGTCGGTGGGTCCTGCGCCGCCATCGGTGCTGCTAAACTACGCGCCCATGATTACCTACCCCCAGATCGATCCGGTCGCCCTGGCGCTGGGACCGCTCAAGATCCGCTGGTACGGGCTGATGTACCTGATTGGCTTCGCCGTCGCCTGGTTTCTGGCCCGCAGCCGCGCCCGGCGGCCGGAGTTCGGCTGGAAGATCGAGTGGGTGGACGATCTGATCTTCTACCTTGCGGTCGGTCTGATCGTCGGCGCCCGTCTGGGCTATACGTTGTTCTACGGCATGGCCGGGATCCTCGCCGATCCGCTATCGCTGCTGCGTATCTGGGAGGGCGGCATGTCCTTCCACGGCGGTCTGCTGGGCGTGGCGCTGGCCATCTGGCTGTTCGGCCGTAAGGTCGGCAAGTCGTTTTTCGAGACGGCCGATTTTGTCGTCCCGCTTGCGCCCCTCGGCCTGTGTGCGGGGCGCATCGGCAACTTTATCAACGGCGAGCTGTGGGGCAAGCCCACCGACGTGCCGTGGGCCTTTGTTGTCAATGGCGAACCACGCCACGCATCTCAGCTCTATGAGGCAGGTCTCGAGGGTATCGTGCTGTTCGTGATCCTGTGGCTGTACTCGTCGAGACGTCCGCCGGTCATGGCCGTCTCCGGCGCGTTTCTGCTGCTCTATGGTCTGTTCCGCTTTAGTGTCGAGTTCGTGCGGGTGCCGGATGCGCATCTGGGTTATCTGGCTCTGGACTGGGTCACCATGGGTCAGATCCTGTCTACGCCGATGATCCTGTTCGGTCTGTTGTTCCTGTTCCTCGCCTACCGCGCGCCGGCGGCCGCGGCGCGTACCTGAGTCCATGCGTCAATATCTCGATCTGCTCGGTCACATCCGTCGGCATGGTCTGCGCAAGGAAGACCGCACCGGTACCGGCACCCTGTCGGTGTTTGGTCATCAGATGCGCTTCGACCTTGGTCAGGGCTTCCCGCTGCTGACTACAAAAAAGCTGCACATCCGCTCCATCGTTCACGAGCTGCTCTGGTTCCTCAACGGCGACACCAACATCCGCTATCTGAAGGAACAGGGCGTCAGGATCTGGGACGGGTGGGCCACCGAAGACGGGGAGCTCGGTCCTGTGTATGGCCGCCAGTGGCGGGCCTGGCCGCGCGCGGACGGCGGCAGTGTCGATCAGATCAGCCAGGTCGTCGAACAGATCACGGAAAACCCGGACTCACGCCGCATCATCGTCGTCGCCTGGAATCCCGCCGAGCTGCCCGATGAGCAGGTCAGCCCCCAGGACAACGTCCGCGCCGGTCGCATGGCCCTGGCCCCGTGCCATTGCCTGTTCCAGTTCTGGGTCGGTGACGGCAAGCTGTCCTGCCAGCTCTATCAGCGCAGCTGTGATGTGTTTTTGGGGGTGCCCTTCAATATCGCGTCCTACGCATTGCTGACCCACATGATCGCCCAACAATGTGATCTGCAGCCCGGAGACTTCGTCTGGACCGGGGGTGATGTGCATCTGTATCTGAATCATCTCGAGCAGGCGGACGAACAGCTCAGCCGCGCGCCCGGTGCGTTGCCAACGCTGCGCATTGCGCGGCGGCCGCCATCGATTTTCGATTACCGCTACGAGGACTTCGAGATCGAAGGTTACGAGCCCCAGGCCCATATCAAGGCAGCGGTGTCGATCTAGTGCGGCTGACCCTGGTGGTGGCCGCGGCCGAAAACGGCGTGATCGGCCGCGATGGTGCTTTGCCCTGGCATCTGCCGGCGGATCTCAAGCACTTCAAGCGCTCGACCCTGGGCAAGCCGATCCTGATGGGGCGCAAGACCCATCAATCCATCGGCCGCGCGCTGCCTGGCCGGCTCAATCTGGTGCTGACGCGTCAGCAAGACTATGCGGCGCCGGGTTGCGAGCTGGTGCACAGTCTTGACGAGGCCGTGGCGCGGGCCGAGCGCGACGGCGCCGGGGAGCTGATGATCATCGGCGGCGCCGGGCTGTATCGCGAGGCCTTGCCGCGGGCGGAGAGGATCCTTCTGACCCGGGTACATGGCGCGTTTGAGGGCGACACCCGATTGCCGGCATTCAGTCCGGTGGACTGGTATGAGGTCTCACGCAGCCGCCGCGAGGCCGATGCGGCCAACCCGGTGGCCATGAGCTTTATCGAACTGGTCCGGCGCCGGACCCGGGACGATGCCTGACCGGGCCGCAGCCGGCACGCAAAGAGAGAATCATCCTGCGGGCCTGCGTTACCATAGGTGACGATACGCAGGTTGATGCGACGGGGACGATGATGGACATCGGCGTACCTTACAAAGAGCTGGCTACACTGGATCTCTCGGATCTGGCCGCGGAATTGCTCGGCCTGAGCGATGCCGACTGGGACGCGCGACCGATCCGGCGCGCGTCACTGGCCGGCAGCGAGAGCCACTGCGCGGCGGATTCGATCGTGTTGCGCCACGAGTGGGTGCCGTCCTATTCCCGCAGAGGCTTCAAGACCCTGCAGGAGTCGCTGCTGGACTGGGCCCAACGCAACGGCCGTGACGGCGCACCCATGCTGCCGGTGATGGAGGAGCGCAACAGCGAGACCAGCATCTTCACCTTCCCCGACTGGTTCCGCTGGCAGGCGCGTGTGCTGCCCATCGTCTCGGCGGTGCTGCAGCCGATCGCCCGGCCCGCCGGCGTGCTGACCCGGGCGTTGTTCGTGCGGCTGCCGCCGGGTGCCGTGATCAAACCGCATCGCGACGGCCAGGCGCTGGCCAGCCGCGCCCATCGGATACACGTCGCGATCAGCGATTGCCCGAGCTGTTTCTACACTATCGGTGACGAGCGTTTCGCGATGACCCCGGGTATTGCCTACGATTTCAACAACCGCTGGACTCATGCCGTCCATAACGAGGGTGACACGCCGCGGATCAACCTGATGCTGGAATACCTGCCGGACCCGGCATGGGTGTTTCCGCTGCCGCTGATCCTGTCCGATCCGCGGGCACAACCGGTCGCAGCCTGAACGCCACGCCCGCCACATTGTTCCGTTCTTGATTCACTCCGAGGAGAACTCCATGACCCTTTCGACTCCGCATACATTCAGGCTGGGCCTGGTCGCCGTCGTCGCCACCGCCGTGGCGGCCGCTGGCTGCCAGACTCTCGATCCGTATACCGGCGAGACCAAGACCAGCAACACTACCAAGGGTGCCGCCATCGGCGCCGTCGCCGGCACTATCGGCGGCATCATCGTCGGTGGCAGCCGTAAACAAGTGCTGATCGGCGCCGGTATCGGCGCGCTGGTCGGCGGTGGTGTCGGTGCCTATATGGACAAGCAGGAGCGGGAGCTGCGTGAGCGTTTGCAGGCGACCGGTGTCAGCGTGACGCGCAGCGGTGACTACATCATCCTGAACATGCCAGGCAATGTGACCTTCCCGACCAACTCGTCGGACGTCAACGCAAACTTTTATCCGGTGCTCGATTCGGTCGCCATCGTGGTCAACAAGTACGAGAAGACCTATGTCGACGTGATCGGATTTACCGACAGCACCGGCGCGCTGGACTATAATCAGGCGCTGTCCGAGCGCCGTGCGCGGAGCGTCGCCTCCTATCTGGAAAGTCAGCAGGTGCTGCAGCAGAGGCTGGTGGTGAGCGGCCGTGGACCGAGCAACCCGATCGGGTCCAACGACACGCCGGATGGTCGTGCGATGAACCGACGCGTAGAGATCGTGCTGACGCCGCTGACCTGATGGCTGCGTCTGCGGCCACCGAGCGCCGTGCCCTGGTGGCCGGCGCCACCGGTCTGATCGGCCGCAGGCTGATCTCGCAGCTGGCGGACAGTGACCGCTACACGCGCATCCATGCGCTGGTACGCCGGCCTCTCGAGACCAGCGAGCCGGTGGTCAGTCATGTGGTGGACTTTGATGATCTGCCCGCATCGGCGGCCGACATCGGTCCGATCGATGAGGCCTATTGCGCGCTGGGGACGACGATCCGTCAGGCCGGCAGCAAGCCTGCGTTCCGCCGTGTCGATCACGACTACGTGGTCGCGTTTGCACGTCTGGCCCGGGACCTCGGGGCTCGATGTCTGCTGGTGGTGTCGTCGCTCGGTGCCGATCCGGACGCAGGCAATTTCTATCTGCGGGTAAAAGGCGAGACCGAGACCGAACTCGAGGCGCTCGATCTGCCCGGGCTGGCATTGTTCCGTCCCTCGCTGCTGCGCGGCGCGCGGGACGAGTTCCGGCTCGGCGAGGAACTCGGCAACGCGGCGATGAGCCTCTTCGCTCCGCTGGTCCCGGCCCGTTACAAGGCGGTCAGCGACCGCGAACTGGCGATCGCGATGATGCAGGTGGCCGAGACTGGCGTCAGCGGCGTACGGGTGATCGAGTCCGAAGAGATCCGGCGGCTCGGTGGCACGGTCTGACGGCGGGACCGGCTCAGAACAACGGCGACACGAACAAGCCGATCACGCTGAAAATGCCGATCGTCCATACGACCGTGCGCCAGGGGTTGAGGTCGTTGAGATAGGCCAGGATATACAGGCCCCGCGCAGCGACAAACACCAGCGCCAGCGTGTCCCGCAACCCAGCATCGGTGCCGCCGTAATGAGCGACCCATACCGCGGCGGCGAACGGCGCAAAAGCCTCGAGTGAGTTCTCGTGTGCGGCCTGGGCCCGCGCGCCACGGCCGGTCAGACGCGCCTGCTGAGGTCGCGGGTTGGCCAGATCATAGCGGCCCTCCGCTTCGATGACGCCGCGTATGGCCGGCATGCGCGGCGCATAGATCATCATAAAGGCCACCAGCAGACACCAGATCGAAATATCCATAAATGCCATTACTCCGTGGCAAGCGAGCGGCCGGTCAGCCGCTGTCCGTGCTGGAACGATAGCGGTCGCGGGTCAGACCATACAAGGCAATGTCCTTGTATTCATCCCATTTCAATATGTGTTGATGCAGGACCCCTTCCTGCTGCATGCCGATGTTGAGCAGCACCCGCCCCGAGGTGGGATTGTCCTGCATGTGGTGGGCGAAGATCCGATTCAGACCGAGATTCTCGAAACCGAAGTCGAGCATCGCTCGCGCGGCTTCGGTGGCATAACCCTGGCCCCAGAACGGCCGCCCCACCCAGTAACCCATTTCAGCGCGGCGGTTGTTGCCGTCGAGCATCAGGCTGATCGCGCCGATCAGGCTATCGTCCTTTAGCAGAGTGATGGCGAGGCTGATCCGCCGGCCGTCGACAAACGCCTCGTGATGCGACGCGATCCACTGCTCGGCGTGACCTTCAGGATAGGGATGGGGGATCGACAGCGTGGTCGCGGCGATGTCGCGGTCGCCGGCGAGGCGCCGGACAGTAGCGGCGTCGGCCGCGTTGAATGCGCGCAGCCGCAACCGTTCGCTGACGAGTTGCGGGAAGTTGTCGGCGCCCATGACCCGGATCATCGAATCAGCGGCGGATATTCGGCGCCGTATCCCCCGGTGATCGAGTCAAGGAAATTCAAACCAGGCCAGATCATATGCACGTGCCGCGGGTACCCGGCGGCCGGCCTGTCATGTGTTGCCGTGTCGTCACGCTCTTTTTCCCCTGCCTGTCGAGCCCCCTGTCTGTCGGGCCCCTTGCCTGTCGGGCCCCTTGCCTGTCGAGCAAGGGCTCGCATTATAGAGCCAGAGCGCTGTCCCGACGATGGACCGGGCGTTGGCGCTGGCCCTGACTGCCGCGCGGGCGGTCGCGAGTCTCGCAGGCCAGCAATAGCGCGCATTTCTGTGCCGTTCATAGTGCCTGGTACGGCTCCAGACCCAGAGCGCCGGCGTAGCGTTCGAGGGCGGATTTGACCGCATTCACGTGCGCGGGTGCAACGCGCTGCGCATCGTCGTCTGTCTCATAGTGGGTGGCCAGTACCTGCAGGCTCCCGAGCTTGCGCTGGGCCTTGAGATCCACACGCGCCACCAGTCGTTCGCCGGCGAGGACCGGCAGACAATAGTAGCCGTACACGCGTTGCGCGGCCGGTTTGAAGATCTCCAGCACCTGCTCGAAACCGAACAGCCTGCGCACCCGGTTCCGGTCCCAGAGCACGGGGTCGAAGGGTGACAACAACACGCCGCGGTCGCGCCGTGGCCGCAGTCCGCCGGCGCGACCCGCCAGCGTCAGATCCGATGGGCGGATCCAGCCGGCGGTGGCCCTGCCGTCCCGGTCGAGCAGCCGGCAGGGCAGGATCTCGCCGGATTCCCGCAGCATTTCCAGAGCCAGGCGGATCTTTGGCTGGCAGTGGGTCAGACGCCAGGTTTGTGCGAGGGTGCCGGTACTGGCCCAGCCGTGGCCGGCGAGGGCGCGCAAGAGCAAACGAGGCAGCGCTTCGGACTCGTCCACCTCGGCATCGAGCAATTCGCCCGGGATCACGCGCTCGGTCAGGTCGAAGCTGCGCTGAAAATTGCGTCGCTCGCGGATCGCGAATTCTCCAGCGGACCACAGGGCGCTGGCGACCTTGCGCGCGATCTTGAGGTCCCACCAGCCACGCGAGCCGCGGCCTTCCATGTCCTGCGAGCGCAGCGCACCTTCCATCTGCACCCGCCGGCGCAGCTTGTCGGCAACTTTCGGATGCTGTCGGATCAGGTCGCCCCACCAGGGATGGCGGCGGTAGGCGCGGCGGCGGAAGCCAAACAGCGGATAGTCGTCCAGCGGCAGCCAGCTGGCCTCGTGGCCCCAGTATTCGAACAGCGGCTCGCCCGGCTGCAGCAGCGCTTCGCCCAACTGCGGCTCGAAATTCTCCAGACGCGACAACAGGACCAGCGCATGGCTGCGGGCACCGGCTACCGCGACCGTGTCCAGCTGCAGATAGCCGAAGCGCTCGATGATCTGCAGCGCCGCATCCCGTGCGCGCTGACCGCCACCGCCAGCACGACGCGGCAGGCCGGTCCATTCCGGTTTGAGCAGTCCGGCGCGGATCAGCGCCAGACGCCGGGCCTCGCTGCGGCTGATCGTCTCCGTGATCATAGGTACGGTTGCGCGATCACGCTCACGTGCCGCGGCTGTGCCACTGCTCTGTCACCGGGCACGGGCCGCCTTGAAGATGCCGATCAGACTGATGCCGATCCAGAATACCTCGATAATCGCAGCCGAGAGATTGAAGTCCGAACTCAGTGACACCAGGATCAGACCCGCACCGACCGCGTTGAGCACCGAATAGCTCAGATCACGCGCGCTGATGCGCTCGATCTGCAGCGCCAGATAAGCGAGCACGATCAGCGCGACGCCCACGTTCCCGACCAGATCGAACAGGTCGTAATTCATGGATGTTGCTCCCCCGGCTGCTCGTGAGACGCCGACCCCGGGGTCGTGGGCCGCGCGAGCAGCTGACGCATTACGGGCCCGGCGCCCGGGTCAGTTTGAGACCGGCAGGAAGCTGAAGTTCTCCTCATAGGAGAGCATCTGTCGCGCGAAGTCGATGGGGTATTCCACCACGACATCGAGGATCTCGCCGCTGTCCTCCACCGGGACCAGCTCGGCCTGGATAAAGCCCTTGTAGGGCGCGATGTTCAGCGGCTTCACCCTCTTCAACACCTCCTGATGGAGGGCCTGATCGACCTGCACACCATAGGTTTCCACCAGCGCTTTGCCGGCCTCATAGTCGCCCTCGGACTTGATCCGCTGCACCTCGCGCAGCAGCTGTCCGAAAAGCTGGCGTAGCGCGTCATAGTCCCGGATCACGAAGTAGGTTTTACCGTCCTTCGTGACCTTCTCGATGACGTTGTCCGGTTTACCCTTTTCGTAGGCCCAGCCGGCGACGAGCTGGCGGTTGCGCATGTGGGCCTGCTGCAGGTTCTCTCCGGGCTTGAGTCGCTGTAACTGGATCATCAGGCCGTTGCGGATGTTGCGATCGTAGGTGGTCATGCCGACCTCCAGCGACGGCATCAGACCCAGTTCGACCAGCTTCGGATCCATCATGTAGTACAGGGCGACCAGGTCGGCGCGGGTCTCTTCCAGCGCAGAGGCGTAGTTCTTCAGCGTCTCCTTGGGCGTGCCCACGCCCGGTGCGATCTGGCCCGAAGCGTGGCCGATGACCTCGTGCAGATCCACGTCGAGGAAGTACGAGAGCGTGCCGTAACGATGGTAGCGATCCTTCTCTGCCTCGGTCAGCATGAACTCATCATGCAGACCGCTTGCGGCAGAGGATTGTTCGGAGGACTCGATGATATTGCCCAGGGTCACGGACTTCGACCCGTGTTCTTTGCGGATCCAGTTTGCGTTCGGCAGATTCACGCCGATCGGTGTCAGCGGAGCTGCATCACCGCCCTCGGTAACGATGGTGATGACCTTGGCCGAGATGCCGACCACATTGGGCTTTTTGTCTTGCTCCCGCAGCGGCGAGTTGTCCTCAAACCACTGCGCGTTTTCGGCCAGCGCAGAGATGCGCTTTGACGCCTCCAGATCGCGGATCGAGACCATCGCTTCCCAGGCGCCGCGATAGCCCAACGGGTCGCCATAAACCTCGGTAAACCCGTTGACCGAATCGACGCGGGAATCGGTGTCCTTGACCCAGGCGATGTTGTATTTGTCGTATTGCTTCAGATCACCGCTGCGATAGTAGGCGATGAGCGCCTCGAGCCAGGCTTGCTGTGCGTCGTTCTCGGCCACTTCCAGTGCCCGGTCCAACCAGTAGACCACTTGTTCCAGTGCCGGGCCGTACATACCCCCGATCTTCCACACACGCTCGACGAGCTTTCCGTCGATCTTGGCCAGTTGGGAATTCAGGCCCCATGAAATCGGTCGCGGGTCATCCGGGTCAATGCGCGCGGCATAAAAGGCCTCGGCTTCCGCCTGGCTGACGCCGTGGTAATAGTTGGTAGCCGAGCCCAGCAGCAGGTCCTGGCCGGAATCCAGATTGACCTTTATCGGCGCCACCGTCGGATCGAACAACACCGGTCCGAGCAGCGCCAGCAGCGTGTCGACGTCGCCACCATTCTCAAGCGGCAGCAGCGCCGGATCCGACTCGCGCACCATCGCCTCGAACGCGGCCTGGTCAAAGCCGGGCTGCATCTTCAGCGACGAGTAATGATGATGGATGCCATTGGCAAACCACACCCGCTTGGCGTATTCGAGCAGCGCAAGATAATCATCGGATCCGCGATCGCCGCTATAGCTATTGATGACCGCGGCCAGGGTCCGGCGCACACGCAGATTGTGCTCGTAATTCTGATCCCAGATGATGTCCCACCCGGCCAGCGCGGCCTGTGACAGGAAGTAGGCCAGCTTTTTCTGCGGCAGCGGCATCTCGGCAAAGCCCGGCACCTGATAGCGCAGCACCTCGACATCGGCGAAGCGGTCGGCGCGGACCTCGAACGGCTCACCGGGCTCGGGTGCCGGGATCGTCTCCATCTCCACCACCTCGGTGGTGTCAGTCGTTGCCGGCGCGCTTGCGGGCTCATTGTTATCGTCGCGGCCGCAGCCTGCGAGGCCGGCAGTACAGCCGATAAAGACTGCGAGGACGGCGCTTGGGGTGAACTTATCCATGTCGTTTCCTTGTTCTGTGCTCAGCGGCGCCCGGGACGTCAGGCAGGCTGAGATTACGGGCGCGTAGACCGACCATTGTACCGCCGCTGGCTGGACGTGGCAGGCCCCGCGGCGGTGACGCCTAGGGCGCTCCGGCGATCAGATCGGTGGCCGGCGAATCCAGCAAGGCACCGGCCTCCAGTCGCAATACCCGGTCGGCGACCGCGGCCAGGCCGGTCTGGTGGGAGATGGCGAGGATCGTGATCCGGCCGCGCAGGTTCTCCAGAGTCTCGCAGATCGCGGCTTCGCTGTCGGGGTCCAGAGCGCTGGTCGCCTCGTCGAGGATCAGCAATTTTGGCTGACGCACCAGCGCGCGGGCGATACACAGGCGCTGGCGCTGGCCGCCGGAGAGCTTGCCGCCGCGTTCGCCGACGATCGACTGTATGCGTTCGGGCATCGCGCTGACAAAGTCCCAGGCGCCGGCCTCGCGCAGCGCCCGCTCGGTGTCGGCGGGTCCCAGCTGCGGATCGCCCAGCGTGATGTTGTGCTCGATGGTGTCGTGCAGCAGCAGGGTCTCCTGGGGCACATAGCCGATCATCGAGCGCCACTGGCCGATATCGCACTGGCTCAGATCCAAGCCGTCGACCAGCACGCGGCCGGACCCCGGCTCCAGCAGCCCGGTGAGGATGTCGATGATCGTGGTTTTGCCGGAACCCGATGGGCCGATGATGGTGGTGAACGCGCCGGCGGGCAGGGTGAGGCTCAGGTCGCGCAGCACTGGCGTGTCGCCAAAGGCCAGCGAGACTCGCTCCAATTCGATCGCGTGCTCGAAGCCGGGGCTGAGACCGCCCCGGCTGGTTTCGCGCGCCTGCTCCGCGCGCTCGATCGTCGCGGTCATCGACCAATAGGCGCTCTCATCGATGACCATCTTCTGGTAATAGCGCTGGACCTTGCCCAGGGCCGCCATCACGCGGACCAGCAGGATGATCAGCACCAGGATGCTCGCCAGCGGCACCGCGAAACGACTGACCGCTACAAACAAGCCCAGCGCGGTGAACCCGATGATCACCGGCTCGTACAGAGAGCTCAGCGCCTCGCGGCTAAAGACCTCGCGCCGCAGCGCCTTGTTCAGCTGGCCGGTCTCGCCTTCCAGCACCAGATTGGCCCGCTTTGACAGACCCATGGCCTTGAGTGCCTTTACCGACTGCAGGGTGTCCGTCATACGGCCGATCAGGGAACGCAGCAGCTGGGTCTGCCGGCTACCGGCGCGTTTGGAGGTGCGCACCAGGCGGCCAAAACCGAGCACGATCAGCGAAGCAAACCCCAGGGCCACCAGGGTGGCCTGCCAGGACACCATCATCGCCACGGCCACATAGACCAGGGTTTCGATCAACAGCGCGACGGTGCGCGACCCGTCCAGATAGGCATTGGCGGCACGGGCTGCCTCGGTGGCCATGGAATTGCTCAGTGCGCCGACGGGCTGATGAACATAGTAGTCCCAGCGCGCTTCGAGCAGGGCCCGCAGCAGGTTCAGCCGCAGGTCGGTGGCGATCTGCGCCACCGTGTAGCCGACGTGCCGGTTGGCGAACAGCGTGATCAGGCTCTTCAGAGCCATTCCGATCACCAGCACCCACAGCAGAACACCCAGGGTGGGGGTCAGACCGATAGCCCTCAGCGCCCTGACCAGCACATTGTCATCACCGGCGGTTTGCGGGTCGGTCGCCAGATTGAGGACCGGCAGCAGGGCGGTCAGGCTGACGCCGGCGACGATGCCGGCGACGAGCAGCGCAGCCAGGGTGATCAGGGTACGCGCCGGATAGGCGCGCATGATGTGGATCAGGAACTTCATGCAGAGTTCTCTCGAGGGCGCGCCGGGCCATGCGCCGGGGCAGGCCCGGCCACGGCTCGGCAAACCGGGTTCGCGTATAATACCCGGTTCATCCGCAGCCACCCGAGACCCCGCTGATGGTAGCCGAGCGCCAGGCCGTTCTGGCCGGTATCGAGCAATCCAGTCCGCCGACCACGCCCTTCGATCTGGAGCGCGTGGTGCTGGGCGTGCGCGAGGGGTTTGTGCCCAGCGAGCGGGCGCCGGTGCGGATCTTTGTCGGCACCGAGACCGCGCAGCAGCGCGCCGAGCGCGTTTTTATCTGGTCGGTCGAGCAGGTGCGTGATCCTGCGCGCGTCTACGAGATCACGCTGATGAAAGAGCTGCCGGGTTTTGATCCGCGGCGCTGGCTGACCGGTTTTACCAACTATCGCTTTGCCATCCCCGAATTGGCCGGCGGCACCGGGCGCGCCATCTATAACGACGTGGACCAGGTCTATCTCAGCGATCCGGCCGACCTGTTCGATACGCCCATGGGTGAGCACGGTTTTATGTCGATCTCCGACCGCGACACGTCAGTGATGCTGGTCGACTGCGCGCGCATGGCCACGGTGTGGCCGCTGGCAGCGGTGCGCCGGGAGCGGCGCAAGCGCCTGGAAGCGCGCGCGCGAAGGATCAGCGGTCTGTGGGGTCCGATCGATCACGGCTGGAACGCCCGGGACGACGAGTATCGTCCAGGCCATTCGCATCTGATCCATTTCACCGTGTTACAGACACAGCCCTGGCGGCCCTTCCCGCGGCAATTCGTCTATCAGGCGAATCCGGTCGCCCCGGTTTGGGAGGCCCTCGAGCATGACGCAGACGCAGCAGGCTTCCAGCCGTTCACCGCTGAACGCCCGAGCCGAAAATTTTTGGCGCTGACGGCGGAGACGGACGGCCCGGCGCGGAGTGCCGTCAGGCCGTCGCCAGCCGCGGTCTGGCGCAGTCTGCCCGAACTCATGGCGCAGGCCGGCGACCCTGATCTGGTGCATTACACCTTGGGCGATACCATCGCCGGGGTCGACGCATCGCGGCACAATCCGCTGCGTCGTCCACCGGGTACGATGCCGCGGCCGGCGAACGGCGTCATCTGCAGCCGGCTGCTGGAATATCTGCCCGACGAGGATGTGCCCTGGCTGCTCGACGAGATGTTCGCAGTGGCCGCGAAGTTCGTGTTGCTGGTGATCGATGACCAGGATCCTGGTGCCGCTGATGAGTCCCGACGCCGGACCCGTGATCAGGCATGGTGGCTGGCGCTGATCGACGGCGCCGCCCGCCGGCATCCGCTGGTTCACTGGCGGTTGACAATCCGCACCCGGCACCGCTTCGGCCGACTGTCATGGGACCATCACGGGGGTGGTCGTTGTCTGGGCGAACAGCCCCGGGTGTGGGTGCTGGCGGACGATAAGGCCGGGCATTCGATACAATCCCGGGCGCTGGCGCAAGCCCTGGGCTGGCCGACCGAGGTCAAGCAGCTGCGTTTCAATCTGTTCAATTACCTCAGCAACGGGCTGCTCGGTCCCAGTCTGCGTGGCGTGGATCGCCGCGGCTCGGACCTGCTGACACCACCGTGGCCGGATCTGGTGATTTCGGTCGGCAGGCGCAGCGCGCCGGTGGCCCGCTGGATCGGCGCGCAGAATGCCGGCGGCAGCCGTCTGGTCCACCTGGGACGCAAGGGCGGCGAAGTGGCGGAGCACTTCGATCTGGTAGTTGGCTGCGCCCACTTTCGCCAGTTCGCCCATCCTCATCGGCTACAGACACTGGCGCCGCTGAATCCGTTTGACCGCGCCGCGATCGAGTCTGCGGCCGCGCGCTGGCAGGGCCTGTTTGGTAACGCGCCGCGACCGCGCATCGCGCTGATCGTTGGCGGTGACTCGGCCCTGCATCGTTGCGACTCGTCCGCTGCGGCGACTATGGGCGAGGAAGTCCGTGCCTTTGCCGGCGCGCTCGGCGGTTCGGTGTTTGCCATCACCAGTCCGCGCACAAGCACCGCGGCGACCGATGCGCTGGAGCAAGCGCTTGGACCCAATAATGCGCTCCACCGCTGGGCGCCAGACGCGACCGAAAATCCCTATGCGGGCTATCTGGCGCTGGCCGACATCCTGGTGGTCACCGGCGAGAGTGAATCCATGCTCAGCGAAGCCTCCGCCGCCGGCAAGCCCTTGTATATCTACCCGCTGCCCGAGCGCCGGGCCGGAGCGCGGGCGCGTCTTGCCGAATGGGTGTTGCGCCGATCGCGCAAACCGCGGCTGAACAAGCGTGGCACCATCCGGCCGCAGCGTGGCCTGCAATATCTTTGCGCGCGTCTGATCGATCGGGGCTGGGTGCGGCCGCGCCGTAAGGCTTCATTGTTGCATCGGGCCTTGGTCGACGCCGGCGTTGCACAGATGTTCGGGCGCGAGCTCGCGCCCGGTGGGCGGCCGGCGCTGCGCGAAGCAGAGCACGTTGCGGCGCGGGTGCGAGCGATGCTGGAGCCGGGTAATGGCTGACGCAAACCTGGTTATCGTCCGTCACGGCCAAAGCGAGTGGAATCGGGATCGGCGCATGACCGGCTGGAGCGATGTGGATCTCAATGCGCGCGGCCGCGATCAGGCCCGCGCCGTGGGCCGCATCCTGCGCGAAGCCGGATACGAATTCGATATCGCGTTGACATCCTGGCTGCGGCGCGCCGAAGAGACACTGGATATCGTGCTGACGGAAATGGACCAGCCAGAGTTGCCCGTACAACGGAGCTGGCGTCTCAACGAACGCCATTACGGCGTCCTGCAGGGCATGAGCCGTCAGCAGGCGGCCCGGGAGTTCGGTCTCCGGCAGTTCGCCACCTGGCAGAGCGGTTATGCGCAGCGTCCGCCGTCAGTCGCCGAAGACGATCCGCGGTTTCCGGGCAACGATCCGCGCTATGCGCAACTCCAGCCGGAGTCGCTGCCCCGGGGCGAAAGCATGCAGGACACGCTGCGACGGGTCCTGCCCTGCTGGGAAGAGGACATCGTCCCGGCCCTCGGCGCCGGTGAGCGGGTGCTGGTCGTGGCCCACAAGACCAGCGTAAGAGCGATACGCAAGCTGCTCGAAGGTATCTCCGACGAGGCGATCTCCTCGCTCACGGTGGAGACCGGAAAGCCGATCGCCTATGCGCTGGATGAGACGCTGGCCGTGCGTTGGCAACGCGAGCTGATCCCGACCGGCCGGGTCAAGCGTCTGGCTCAGGCCGCGCTCGCGCGCTGGATCCACAGCAACCGGTCCGGGAACAGGGTCTGAACACCATGGAATACCTGAACTACGAGAAGATGGACGCGCTGGACGGCGAGTATTTTCGCCAACAGCAGCCCTATCCCTGGCTCAATCCGGAAGGCCTGCTGACCGCTGCGGGTTACCAGGCGCTGCGCGACAATCTGCCCGGAATAGCGTTGTTCAAAAAGGTCTTTGGTGTCGAGCGCGCACACGGTCAGCAGAGCCATGACCGCTATACGCTGGAGTACAGCGACAAAGTCGTGGTGCCAGCGCCGTGGCAGGATTTCGTCGACGAGCTAAGGGGTCCACGCTACCGGGAATTTCTGCGCCGCATATTCGGTGTGCGTCTGCTGGATCTCAGTTACCACTGGCATTACACGCCCAACGGTTGCTCCGTCTCGCCCCATTGTGACGCCCGCCACAAGCTGGGCTCGCATATCTTTTATCTGAACACGGCCGAGGACTGGCGCACGGAGTGGGGCGGCGAGACGCTGATCCTCGACGATGGAGGCCGCTTCCGGCGGGATTCGGCGCCCGGCTTTGATGACTTTGACCGCGTGCTTGGCGCTGACGCGCTGGGTAACCGCAGCCTGATCTTTATGCAGCGCAAGAATTCCTGGCACGGCGTGCGCGAGATCTGCTGCCCTGAAGGTGAGCTAAGAAAGGTGTTTATCGTCGTCGTCAACAGCGGCAGCCCGGTCGCCCGGGTGCGTCGTTTCCTGCGCAAGGTCGCATGATTTCCGAGGGGCGGGCTGCTGCCGGCGCCGCCGAGAGTGCAACATGATCAAGATCGTCATCGGCACCGATCCCAGTCAATACGTGGCGCAACGGGTACTGGAATATTCGATCCGCAAACACACCAGCGCCGAGATCGAGATCATCGCCGGTTGCCAGACACACAAGCGCAAGGGCGGCACACGGTTCGGTTTTGTCCGCTTTACCGTGCCCAGGCTGTGCGCCTATCAGGGCACCGGCATCTATATGGATGCCGACCAGCTGGTGCTCGCGGACGTGGTGGAACTGGCCGCGCAGCTGCAGCCGCCACACGCCATCGGCATCGTGCGCAATATCGAGGGGACGTTTGCCGGCGAGCCGGTCGCGCCGCGCAACGAGACCAGCGTGATGGTCCTCGACTGCGCGCGGCTGAAGGACTGGGATCCGGAGACGATGTTCGATCCGGTGGTGCCCAACACCGCCGAGCCGGGTCCGGGTCAGATCCGCTACAAGGATTTTATCCGTCTGGCCTGGGTGGACCCGGCGCTAATCCAGGCCATCGATCCGCGCTGGAACCACTACAACATGGTCAGGGACGACACGCGTCTGATCCATTTCAGCCACGTTCGCGAGCAGCCGTGGAAACGTCCGCAACACCCGATGACGGCGCAATGGGAAGAATGGCTCCACGAGGCAATGACGGCAGGGTTCGTCCATCGTGCTGACATCGTCAAGGCGGTGGCCATGGGGCGGATCCACCCGCATTTTTTGCGCCACGCGCTAAGAGCGGCGTGAGCGACCGGCGTCTGCTAAGCCGATCAGAGGTTCACTACGACCCAACTGAGATTCTCAAACAGGCTGCAAACGTCCGGTAGCGGTCGTCTATGAAGCGGCAATCTGGGCTGGAACCAGTCTGTGGTGTCCGGAGCTTGATCAGCTAGAGCGAATAAAAAGCCTGATGCTGAGCGGGGGTCAGATTAATCGTCTTGATAAATAAACCCTGACCACCTCACCCGACACCTTTTTTCTATGCTCAATGTTAGGCTACTACAGCCTGATAGAGCATGAGAATTACGGCAATGTTGCCTGAACGAAGTATCCGCAATGATATTACCATCTCACCTGACACCATTATTGCGCGCCGAGGACGGTCTGTCATGATGGCACAACGTCTCATCACCATTGTCGCCGTGCTGGCGGCGTTCCCGGTGAACGCCGACGAACTGGTGGACCGGGCCGATGCAAACGGCGACGGCTATGTGTCGCTCTATGAACTCCGGGCGGCCTACTACGCAGACATGGAATTCAACCGGCGCATCGAACAATCGTTCGCCGATTACGACACCGACGGTGATGGCCTGATCAGCGAGGCCGAGCGCCGGGTGCAGGCGGATGCAACGGCAGAGACCGTGCCAGGGGCGGGGATGGCAACCCCGGCATCCGGCGAGACTGCAGCAATCCCCGCGACCGGCATGGCACCAGCCACAGCCGCGGAGGTGGCGTCAACACCAGAGGCCGTAACGGTAGTCACTCCTGCGGTGGAGGTTCCGCCAACACCGGCGACCGGATTGTCTGCAGCCCCGGCGGCGGAGATGGCACCAACGTCAGCGGCCGGATTGTCGACAACTGCAGAAGCGGAGACGGCATCAACGCCAAACGCGGAAACTCTATCGGCCGGGACTCCCGGCATAGAAACAGGTGTGGGCGGGTCAGGCGGCCGCTCGCCGGAGGTAGCGTCCGTGACCACTACGGCTGATGGGGCGCTCCCGGGTACAGGCGGTCTCAGCCGGACCGAGTTATGGATTCAGCAAATCGATGCCGACAACAGCGGCGGCGCCTCGATCAGCGAATTAGCCGCCAGCGGCGACGGGGTCCAGTGGTTTCCGGAGAGTGACTTTGCCAGCGCAGACAAGAACGGCGACGGTGATCTCGACCCGGACGAGCTCGAGGTGCTGATACAGAGCATGGAACGCCGGCAACGGCGTTAGCTCACGTAAGTCGGGCATTAATGAGGTCAGACCGCATTTTCCCAACTCGCGCAGGCGGTGCCGGAGGTAACTTCGAGAAGGCAACCGGGACAATGAACGACGCGCTCCAACGACCCCCACAGGGCCGCGGCCGTCCGCGCAACAACTGGCACCAATCGCGGCATTCCTGCTAACGTCGCCTCTCCGCCGGCCGGCGAACACCCAAAAGAAGAGCCCACTTGAGCGCCAAGAATCTGCTCGACAGCACCAACGGCCGTTTCCTGACCTTCGGCATCCTGTACATCTCGGAAGGCATACCTGTTGGCTTCACCTCGACTGCCATGGTGGCCTTTATGCGCCAGCAGGGCATACCGCTGGACCAGATTGGCGCTTTCGTCGCCGCCCTGTACCTGCCCTGGGCCTTCAAGTGGGCGTGGGCGCCCCTGATCGACCTGATCAAGCTGCCGCGACTGGGCGGTCGCAAGGCATGGATCCTGTTTTGCACGAGCATGATGGTCGTGACCTTGATGATTGTCGCCAAGATCGACTTCGCGGCGAATTTCGATCTGTTGCTGGCCATGATCGTGCTCAACAATATTTTCTGCGCCACCCAGGACGTGGCCATCGACTCCCTCGCCGTGCATGCGCTCAAGGAAGATGAACGGGGCCGGGGCAACGGATTCATGTTCGGTGGCCAGTACCTGGGCATCGGCCTGGGTGGTGGCGCCGCCATATGGGTCTTCGGGCAATACGGCTTCGACGCCACCCTGGCGTACATCGGCGGGATGATGGCAATGAACCTTTTATTCGTCGTCTTCTTCGTGCGGGACCCCTACGCAGATCCCTCAGCGCCGAGGGAGCGCGACGTCCTGAGAAAGCTGGTGACGAACTTGATCTCGTTCGTGAAGGTCACCTACGACAGCTTCTGGCGATCCGGCCGGGGGCCCATGGTCGGCGTGGCGTTCTCCTTGCTGCCGTGCGGGGCCATGGCGCTCGCCTACGCCATCCTCAACACGATCCAGGTGGACTACGGACTGACCGAGAGTCAGATCGCGGCGATCAACATCTACAATACCGTGGCTGCCGGACTGGGCTGTCTGTTCGGGGGCTGGCTGGGTGACCGCTACGGACTCAAGAAGACCCTGGCCGCCTCCTATGCGCTGACGACGGTGCCGACGATGATGCTGGCGATGCAGATTTATGCGCACGGTTTGCAGGCCGTTCCCCTGGACCTGCTCTACGCCGCTATCATCGCCCACGGCGCGGTTTTCGGCATGAGCTTCGGTGTTCGCAACGCCATCTTCATGGGCATGACCAACCCCGCGGTCGCGGCCACCCAGTTCACCGCGTTCATGGGTATGGGCAACCTGGCCATCAGCATCGGGAATTACTGGCAGGGCATCGTCGCCGAGCGCTTCGACTACGCCGCCGTCCTGGCCCTGGACTCACTGATCGTCCTGATCCCGCTTTGCCTGGTGCCGTTCCTGAAGAACCGGGAGGAAACGGAAGAGCTGCTGCCCGTGGGTGCGGACCCGGCAGTAAGGGTTGACTAGCGCGAGCGCAAGTGTGCCTTGGTGAAATCGGTGCTGTCGCCGCCCAATCTCTGCTTCATCGGGCTATCGATTTTATTGGAAGGCCGTTCAATAGCGAGTTGACCGATCAGCAATACGGTGCATTGGATGCGCACGAGGGTGCCTTGGGTAGGCTCGATGATTCGTATTGCGATTTGAATGAAGACATTGCATTGCTGGCTGTGCAGTGGCTGAATCGCAGCTAACAAAGCAGTCAAATTGACCTCGTTACACTCGGCAATTTACCGCAGAAGTTAGGCGCATAGGTGAACACCACAACATTTAGACTATTCTATGATTTGCAATGTTAGTCAGGAGCCGAAATGAAATGGACCGTGTACCTCTCTGGCGAAATCCATACAGATTGGCGACGGCAAATATCTGATGGCGCGAAAGCGCGGGATTTGCCAGTAACCTTTTCGTCTGCCGTGACAGATCACCAGGCAAGCGACGCGGCTGGGGACATGCTGGGACCTGAATCCAGCAGTTTTTGGCGTGATCACAAATCCTCCAAGGTAAACAGCATTCGCACCAAAACTTTGTTGGAAAAATGCGATATCGCGGTTGTCCGCTTCGGAGACAAATACAAACAATGGAATGCGGCTTTTGATGCCGGATATTGTTCCGCTATCGGAAAGCCTTACATCACACTTCACGATGAAGATATCGTTCACGCATTGAAAGAAGTGGATGCGTCAGCGATGGCTTGGGCCAAGACGCCAGGACAGGTCGTTGAAATACTGACCTATGTCACAAGTACCCGCTAATGCGCCTAACATGCGCATTCAGTCGGACGACTTGCATTGGGGTCGGACCACGATAACTGTCTGTATTGGTTTGCAATCCCGGTTGATTTGGCCGGTCCTCGGCGCTTAAACCCGCATTTTCAGACCCCGAAAGACACCTCTAAGGCGCTGCAATGGGGTTCAGGCCAGAATATATCGAGGCCGGACTGAAGCTTTTTAAGGTCCGAACCCCGAACCAGGCAATCTTTTCGCATCGAAAAACTTCGACACAGCAGACTGATTAAATGTCAGCCTCGGCCGAACACCTTTGCCGCCAGCCGGCCCAACGCGCCGCCACGATGGCGGCGGGCTTCCGCCTCCAGATAATCGACATGACGCAGTGCCGGCGCCGTCTCGGCCAGACGTGACTCGAGCCGGGCCCAGTCCTGCCATAGCGCCGCGTCATCGGCGCTGATTTCGTCGGTGGCCAGCCGGCGCAGCCAGCGATAGGCGTCGCGGGTCAGTGGATTGAGGCGCGGTTCACGCTCCAGGTCCGCGTCGACGAAACGAGTGTGACGCATCCCGTGTTTGAGAAACTCGCTGGCGAATTCCTCGATGCCCCGCCGGCTCGCCTCGTTCAACGGGATATCCAGCGCCGTCGCCATCCGCGTGAGCTGGGCACGGGGGTCTTCCATCAACAAGTCGTACTCCACCACCACGAAGGGATATCCGGCAAGTCGCCGGAAATACGGGACGACGTTGACCAGCCACTCCAGATCGGTCTTCTCCTGCAGCCCGCGCAAGGGGTCGAGCTTGCTGCGCGAGCGGGCCACGCTCAACGGATTACGCGCGGCAAGCACAAAAGCGAGCTTGACGCCGGTCCGCGCCATCACAGATTCCCAGAACGGCAGCATGCGCAGCGTCTGCGCATATTTGAAGCCCCACAGCGGGTAGCGGCCGAAGCGCCGCCGGATGGTGTCCTCCGCCTCGCTGGTCAGGGCCTCCAGCGCCGGCGATCCCCACTGTCCCGGATCGATCAGCGACACGCTCTCTGCGCGCAGCCCCAGCTCGCTGCGCACGCGCTTGGCGATACGTAGCAGATCCCGGTCCTCAAAAAAGCCGGTCGGGTTCTTCTCCGTCGGCGCCTTGAGGCGATCGCCCAGCTCGACGCCGAGCGCCTGCAGACCGCGGGTGATGGTGCTGGTGCCGCTACGTCCTGCCCCAACCACAAAGATCGCGCGTGAGTCGGGCGCGTCGTCGGCGGTCTGGGTGCTGTGATCTGTGGGCATAATCAAGATTCCAAGCCGGGCCCGTCAAGCAAGGACAAGCGCGCTATTTTACCAGTTCGCTGATCCGCTCGACGGCCACGGCCAGACCGTCTTCAAGCGGCTGACGTGGTGTTGCCGCGGTCTCGCCAAGTCGACTGACGAGACCGCGCTCCCTGAGGATCCGGTGATAGGCGTCGAAGTCCCTGGCAGGCTTGAACAGCCCGAGATAGAGCAGCGCCTGGTAAAGCTGTCGCAGCGGCGAGCGCTTGAGCAGACGCTGCCAGGGGCCGCTCGCCTGGCGTCGTGGCCATTCGAACAACGCCACCGGCTTGCCGCTGGCACAGGCCTCGACCGGCACCGAGGCGCTGTCAACGGTGACGATAAAGCGATCGGCCAGCGCGAGCAGCGCGAAGTAGGGATTGTCCGGATCCTCCGCCTGCCAGCGATAACGAAAGGCCGGCGCGTCGATGTCCGCGAACAACGCATCCGCTGCCGCGGCCGGCGTGCGCGGCGTCGTGCTGATCAACAGCGAACCGCCGGCATCACGGGCCTCGGCGCTCGCCTCGCGTCCCAGCCGTGCGGCGGTGGCCGGATCGAGGACATACGAGGAACTGGTGCCGCCGACGATCAGCGCGATATGGGGGCGCGGCAGTGATGCGAATTGCGCTCGCCATTGCGCCGCGTCCCGCACCAGTCGGTCCGGGTCGATGCGGTTCAACGCGCTGTGCAGATGCAGGATGTTGGCCCGCTTCGGCAAGCGGTATTGTGGCAGGGTGATGACCAGATTGAAGTCATCCAGCGGCGCCTGAGTGTGGAACAGATGCACCAGACGGCTGCGACCGCCGGACTGCTTGCGGATCCATCGCGCCACCGGCGCACTGCGGCGCGAGGCCGCGATCACCAGGTCCGGCCACGGCGGCTCGAGCGGATCCGAACGCGAGCGGTCGACGCTCAACGCGGACGCACCGAGCAACAGATTGGGCACGCGATTGAGTACGTTGTGATAGAGCTGGCGCGTCTCATAGGGCCAGCCGAGGGCCTCGGCCAGATTCAGCATCTGCACGTTGCCACCCTTGCCCTTGCCCAGCAGGACCCAGACCCGGGGCGCCGATTCGTTTGCGGACAAGGGCGGATGTTGTTGCAAGGTGGAGTGGCAGAGACGGCCCGCCGGACCGCTCAGGCCCCGCCGGGCACGTGAAGGTCTTCGACCACGTCGCCGGCGAAAACGATCTCCGAGGGTCCGGCCAGCTCGCGCCAGTACTCGGTGAGCTCGGCCATGCGGCCGCTGTCCTCGGTCTCCCACATGCGTTCCCAGCTGGCCCGGTCGGGCCATTGAGCATAGGCGTAAAGGTCGCCGTCCTCGGTCCGATGCAAACGCGAGCCGAGGCCGCCGAGCTCGCTTTCGATGAGCTGAGTCATCTCCTTCCAGCAGGCGATGAACGCGGTGTCATCCTCCTCGAGCGGATGGAAGCGGTAGGCCACGCAGAACATGAATCGACACTCCTTGATCGGGAGGATGGGTGTTGCCGCAATCCGCGGACAGCTGCAAGGGTACGTGAGCAGGCGTCATCGGCTCAACCGGCGCGCGCGCGAAGCGCCCCGCGCGCGAGCAGACCCAGCGCGGCCACGACCGCAAAACCTGCGCCGGCGAGGAACGTCGCGGCCGGACCGTACACGCTCCACAATGCACCGGCCAGCACGCTGGCCAGCAACAGCGCGCCGCCGCTGACCAGGTTGAACAACCCGAAGGCGGTACCGCGCAGGTCGGCCGGCGCGGTGTCCGCGACCATTTTCGACAACAGGCCCTGGGTAAAGGCCATGTGCAGGCCCCACAGCGCGCTTCCTGCCAGCGCCAGCGCCGGCGAGCTGGCGTAAGCCAGCATCAGGTCTGCGGCCACCAGCAGCGCCAGACCGATCAGCATCAGGCTGCGTCGACTCATCCGGTCCGCGGCGGCGCCGGCCGGGTAGGCGAAGCCCGAGTAGAAGATATTCATCACGATCATCACCAGCGGCACGAAGGCCAGGCTCAAACCCACATCCTCGGCGCGCAACACCAGAAATGCTTCGCTGAATCGGGCCAGCGTGAATACGGCCCCGAGGGCGACCACCAGCCAGTAATCGAACCGCAGACGCCGGGCATCGCCCAGCCGCAGGGGTGTGCGCGGGCCACGTTGCTCGCTGACACCGCCCGGCTCACGCAGAAAGAACACCAGCAGCGCCACCGCCATCATGGCCGGCAGGACCGCGAACCACATCACCGCGCGGATGTCGCTGGCCAGCCAGATCATCAGCACCAGCGCCAGCAACGGACCGAGGAACGCACCCACCGAGTCGAGAGCCTGACGCAGACCGTAGGCGGCGCCGCGCTGCTCGGGCGGGGTGATGTCCGCGATCAACGCGTCGCGTGGGGCACCGCGGATGCCTTTGCCGATGCGGTCGACAAAACGGGCGCCGAACACCCATCCGATCGACGTCGCCAGCGGGAACACGAATTTGGTGATCGCCGCCAGCCCGTAACCGATCACGACCAGCGTCTTGCGCCGTTTCAGATAATCGCTGATCGCACCCGAGAACACCTTGGTGACCGCCGCCGTGGCTTCGGCCACGCCCTCGATAATGCCGATGGTCAGCATCGATACGCCGAGGACGGTGCCCATAAAGACCGGCAGCAGACTGTGGATCAGCTCCGAAGATGCATCCATGCACAGCGATGCCAGGCCCAGCACCCAGATACCGGCCGGCAGCCTGCGCCGCGAAGGGGCGGTGTCGTTTGTCACCGGTCCGGCCCACCGCAACAATTGCCGTCACGGATCGGCGGTCCGGGTTTTCCCGGTCGCCGCCTCAAGGCCAGCTAACCAGGGTCCCGACCGGGTCAGCAATCCGGACATGCCCGGGCTGGCCGGCCACCCGTTCCAGCCAGTCGCCGACGGCCGGATAGCCGGCGAGGTCGAATCCGCCTTCGTCAGCGACATGGGTGTAGGCATAGAGCGCGATATCGGCGATGGAGTATCGGTCGCCGGCAAAAAATCGACAGGTCTTCAGATGTTGCTCCATCACGTTCAATGCGTGATTGCCAGCCTCCATCTTTGCCGGCAGCGCGGCGCTGTTCTCCTCGACCAGACCGTTGTGATGCCAGGCGCGGACCACGGCGATGTACGGCTCGTGGCTGTATTGCTCGAAGAACATCCACTGCATGGTCTCGGCGCGCTCCCAGGCGTCGTCGGGCAGGAACGCAGTGCCCTCGGCCAGATGGAACAGGATGGCGTTGGATTCGGCCAGACGACGACCGTCCGGCCATTCCAGCAGCGGAATCCGCTGATTCGGGTTCTTGGCCAGAAACTCCGGTCGCCGGGTCGTGCCCTGACGGATGTCGACTTCGACCCGTTCGAAGGGCAAGCCCAGCTGGCTCAGAAGCAGACGGATCTTGTAGGCGTTGCCGGAATCCAGATAGTCATAGAGCCTCAGCATCGTCATCCTCCAGCGGTGTAGTGCGACACGTCACTCGACAAAAGCGCTCCCGCGCGGGTTACAGGCTCGCGTTCAGCATCGAGAAAATACGCCACCAGATAAAGGCAAGCACCAGGGCCGCGGACATCAACGCGGCGGCGAAGTGCTCAAACATACGCGCGCGGCCGAGAGCCGGGTCACCCTCGAGCACCGGCGTGTCACGCAGCACCGACTGCCCGGGTAGCGGAAACCGCCCGGTCTTGCGTACGCGTCTGGCCAGCGAGCGGAGATACGCTGCCAGCATAAGCAGGGGTAATGCGAATACGGCGCCGCTGAGCAGGAACGTCAGGCGCAGACGCGCTTGCGCCCGGGCGGGATCGGAGATCAGCCATTCGAACAGGGCCGCGCCGTGCCGTTCGAAGATCATGATCAGCAGCGCGCCAGGCACTGCGGCGATGACCAGCAGCCAGACTGCCCGGCGACGGGCCGCTGGATCGGCTGGCTGGATAGCGCTCATTGCGCTCAGAGTCTAGCGGCAAACACTGCGCAGGGCATCCGGGCAGTTCGGCGCAGTCGCGCCGCTCGTCATCGGATCACGCGTCGGCGCCGCTTACCACCAGCGGACGCGGCCGGTATCCAGATGAACGAAGTTGGATTTTTCGTAGTAGCCGACGCCACCGCGGGCCAGATCCAGACCGGCCTGACGCAGATGTTTTGAATCCGCGTCGGTCAGCCGCACGTCGATGGCCTTGCCTTGCATATGGAGGCTGGTCCTGGCCACCCCGCCGCCGCGCTTGCGCAGCATCTCGTTGGTGGCCGGTGAACGATAGCCGGAGATGATCTCGAAACTGCCGTTGCTGCCGACGCGCTGTTGTGCCGCATGCAGGAAGTCAAACAGCGCAGGGTCGATGTCGGTGATTTCGCCGGAACGGAAGTCACGCAGCAGATAATTGAGCTCACCGAGACCGTCGTTCAGATAGCTGCCGTCCTCGAAATAGACGACGTCGAGTTTCTCTGCGGTATGCGTGTGGTAGAAGCGCAGACGACGGGGCTCCTGCACGCTGGCAAAAGCCATCGTGGGCAGACACGCGATCGGCGCTAGGGTGGCGGCGGTGCGCAGGAATCGGCGTCGATCTGGACAGTGGCTCATAGCTCGTTTCCGTCATTTCGGCGTCAGTGGGCGAAATTTTCGCAGGCTGGCCAGACCAAAACAATGCCACAGTCGGTCTTTTTGTTGGCATATTGCTTCAGGCGGATTTCGGGCGAAAAAATACCTAAGCTATTGATTGGCATGATCTTAAACGCAAAATTGTTGCCTGAAATAGACCAAAAACGGGTGGAATGGCGCATCTGGTGCGGCTGCGCGGGCCCTGCTTACCGCGTTCACCCGAGTCAAAACGATCCAGACCGACTCGAAGCGGGCGTTTGCCCGAGCGGCCAGAAACGGCTGTGATTTCAATCGGTCGATGCAACACATTCATTAAATTTTTCGGCCGGCGAGTAAAAGTCTAACGTTTCTCGCGGTCGTTCGTTGAGTTCTCTTGCAACAGCATTCAGTCGATTTTGATGGACGTTGGACAGGTCCATTCCCTTCGGGAAGTACTGGCGCAAGAGCCCGTTCGTGTTCTCATTGGAGCCACGCTGCCATGGTTGCTGTGGGTCACAGAAGTACACGTCGATGTCAGTCGCCAAGCTGAACCGTTTGTGGTCGGCCAGTTCCTTGCCGCGATCCCAGGTGAGGGACTTGTAGAGTTCCCGCGGTAACTTGTGGGCCTGCTTGATGAGTGCATTGGTCACCGTCTTGGTGTCCTTGCTCGGCACTCTGACCAGCATCACGTAGCGTGTGTGGCGCTCCACCAAGGTCGCGATCTGGCTGTTGTTACTGCCACACAAAAGGTCTCCTTCCCAGTGACCGGGCACGGCCCGGTCCTTGGCTTCAGGCGGCCGCTCACTGATCGACACGGCGTCGGTGATGCGCCCATGGTCGCTCGTCTTCTGCGTGTGATGGCGTGAGCGGCGCATTGCGCGGCTGCGCCGCAAGTACTTGATCAGCTCTTTCTTCAAGGCCCCGCGGGCCTGGATGTACAGCGTGAGGTAGATCGTCTCGTGTGACACCTGGAAGCTCTCATCATCCGCGTAGGTGCGCTTCAGCCAACCTGCGATCTGGCGCGGCGACCATCGCTTCATCAGCTTCCCGGCCACAAGGCGCGCTGCCACAGGGTTCTGTGCCAGTTTACAGGTCTTGGGCCGGTGCGCGCGTTGCCAGGCGGCCTCGTCGGCCTGGTTGGCTCGGTAACGACGGCGACCGCCGTTGCGATTAATCTCGCGACTGATCGTTGAGGGTGCTCGGCCCAGCTGTGCAGCGATCGCTCGCATCGTGTGGCCGGCGGCAATGCCTCGAGAGATCTCTTCGCGTTCGGCCAGTGTCAGTGCAAGGCGGGAACGCTTCTTCGGTGCAGGGCGAACACCACCGGTTCTCGACAGCATGCCCTGTACCGCTGAATGGCCTCGCTCCAGACCGCGGGCTATCGAGTTAAGCGACTCACCGCTCTCCCACCGGTCCCAGACCTCTTCCATCTCGGGCTGAGTAAAGTACCGTCTCTTCCTCATCTGCAACACCTCCTGCTCTAGTGCTAGAGTCTAGGTGTTGCATCGACCGATTGAAGTCACAGCCACAAGCGGACGTTCCAGGAACGCTGAAGTGCCCGCCATGACTTAAACCGATGAATTCGTAGTTACTATTCTTTCAGTTCAACGAGAACGACTTCCAGTGGTTCGTCGCTCAGGTTTTCTGGCAAGTGCTCTTCCGAATCGGACCATTGAGTAGCACCGGCCTCTGATGTCGTCTCCACGGATGTGCCGTCAGCCAGGGTAAAGCGAACAGCATTTGAGGTAAGAAAAACCGCCGCGTTCGGGCCATGCGTATGCATAACGGACTTTTCGCCTGGCCCGTATTTGATCCGTATGATTCGAACTCTATCGTTTTCAAATTCGACAGTGTAATGCTCCGGATCAGCTGCCACCCCATCTTCCGCCATCGTAGCGGACGAAAGGAGTATTGCTGCGAGGAAAGAAATGCAAATGAGTACTTTCTTAGTCATGAGTTGGTCCCCTTAGGATTTTTCTGCTTAGTATTGTTGTTGTATCTAGCCCATTAAGCATACCCGGCCAGATTGAAACCGCGATGTCCGCTTTGGGTTGCGGACAGATTGCTGCGGCGCAGACCGGGGTCAGCCTGAAGTTACGCGTGAAGGTCTGCAAACGGCTGCGGATTCAATCGGTCGATGCAACACATTGGCCAAACCGCTCGGCTGGTGTTTCGAAGTTTAGCGTTTCTCTTGGTCGTTCGTTGAGTCGTCTC
>CAMYOC010000048.1 GCA_947259915.1 uncultured Gammaproteobacteria bacterium | reverse complement strand
TCCGCGGGAGGCTCGATCGCCTCGCCAGCGCCCTGACCCACTGAGAGGATTTGCGAAGATGTCAATCAAGGCATCCGAGATCAGCGATCTCATCAAACAGAAGATCGAGCAGTTCCAGGCTGCCACCGAAGACAGCGACGTCGGTACGGTGGTGTCGGTCACGGACGGCATCGTCCGCATCCATGGTCTGGGCGATGTGGCCTATGGCGAGATGATCGAATTCCCGGGCAACACCTACGGCACCGCGCTCAACCTCGAGCAGGATTCCGTCGGTGCGGTCGTGCTCGGTGACTACAAGCACATATCGGAAGGGGATACGGTCAAGACCACCGGACGCATCCTCGAGGTGCCGGTGGGTGAGGCGCTGCTGGGCCGTGTGGTGAACTCCCTCGGTGTGCCGATCGACGGCAAGGGACCGGTCAACGCCAGCGAAACCTCGCCGATCGAAAAAGTCGCGCCGGGCGTGATCCAGCGCCAGTCAGTGGATCAGCCGGTGCAGACCGGGCTCAAGGCCATCGACTCGATGGTGCCGGTCGGCCGCGGCCAGCGCGAGCTGATCATCGGCGACCGCCAGACCGGCAAGACTGCAGTGGCGATCGACACCATCATCAACCAGAAGAGCACCGGGATCACCTGTATCTACGTGGCGGTCGGACAGAAGCTGTCCAGCATCGCCGGCGTCGTACGCAAGCTCGAAGAGCACGGCGCCATGGATCACACCATTGTCGTCGCCGCCGGTGCTTCCGACTCCGCGGCCATGCAGTACATCGCGCCCTACTCGGGCTGCGCCATGGGCGAGTTCTTCCGTGATCGAGGCGAAGACGCGCTGATCATCTTTGACGATCTGACCAAACAGGCCTGGGCCTATCGTCAGGTGTCGCTGCTGCTGCGCCGGCCGCCGGGCCGCGAGGCCTATCCGGGCGACGTGTTCTATCTGCATTCGCGTCTGCTCGAGCGGGCTTCCCGGATCAACGCCGAATATGTAGAGAAACTCACCGGTGGCAAGGTCAAAGGCAAAACCGGCTCGCTGACCGCGCTGCCGATTATCGAGACCCAGGCCGGCGACGTCTCTGCCTTTGTGCCCACCAACGTGATCTCGATCACCGACGGCCAGATCTATCTGGAGACTGATCTGTTCAATGCCGGTATCCGGCCCGCCATCAACGCCGGTCTGTCGGTGTCTCGTGTCGGTGGCGCTGCGCAGACCAAGATCATCAAGAAGCTCGGCGGTGGTATCCGCCTGGCGCTGGCTCAGTACCGAGAGCTGGCGGCGTTCTCACAGTTCGCCTCCGATCTGGATGAGACGACGCGCAAACAGCTGGATCGCGGCCGGCGCGTAACCGAGCTGCTGAAACAACCGCAGTATTCGCCGCTGTCGGTCGCCGAGATGGCGGTCACCCTGTATGCGGTAGACAGCGGCGCCACCGACGCGGCGGAGATCGACAAGCTCGGTGATTTCGAGCGCGCGCTGCACAGCCATATGAAGACCAACTATGGCGAGATGATGGACAAGATCGACGCCACCGGTGACTGGGGTGACGAGATCCAGGCCGACATGAAGCGCGGCGTCGAAGAATTCGCTCAGACCGGCAGCTACTGATCCCGGAGTAGAACATGGCAGTCGGCAAGGAAATCCGCACCCAGATCAAGAGTATCCAGAATACGCAGAAGATCACCAAGGCCATGGAGATGGTCGCGGCGAGCAAGATGCGTAAGGCGCAGGATCGGATGGAAGCGTCGAGACCCTATGCGGAAGAGATCCGCACGGTCATCGGCCATCTGCGCATGGCGAACCCGGACTTCAAGCCGCCGCTGTTGTTCGCGCGCGAGGAAGTGAAACGTGTCGGCTATATCATCGTGTCGACCGACCGCGGTCTGTGCGGCGGGCTCAATGCCAATATGTTCCGCATGCTGTTGAAAGAGATCATCGACTGGCAGCAGCAGGGCGTCGAGGTCGACCTCTGCCTGATGGGGCGCAAGGCGCGGCAGTTCTTCCGGCGGGTCAATGTCAATGTCGTCGCCGCGGTCACCGATCTCGGCGATATCCCGCACGTCCGCGATCTCATCGGCACCATCCAGGTGATGCTGGACGGTTACCGCGAGGGCACCCTCGACCGGGTCTTTATCGCCCACAACGAGTTCGTCAACACCATGACTCAAAAACCGGTGGTGCGTACGCTGATCCCGGTGGAAGTCGGCGATCAGGAAGCGCTGCAGACCCACTGGGATTACATCTACGAGCCCGGCGCGATGGAGCTGCTGCCCGGTGTGCTGGCGCGCTATATCGAGTCACAGGTCTACCGTGCTGCGGTCGAGAACGTCTCCTGCGAAATGGCGGCGCGGATGGTCGCGATGAAGAGCGCGACCGATAACGCCGGCACGCTGATCGACGATCTCAAGCTGGTCTACAACAAGGCGCGCCAGGCGGCTATTACACAGGAACTCTCGGAAATTGTCGGTGGCGCCGCGGCGGTTTGAACACGCCACGCGCTACACCAGGAATGTTTAACAGAGGAATCGATTCATGAGCTCCGGCAAGACTCTCCAGATCATCGGCGCCGTCGTCGACGTGCAATTCCCCCGCGACCAGATCCCCGGGATCTACGACGCACTGAAGATCAACGAAAGCGGGCTGACTCTGGAAGTACAGCAGCAGCTGGGCGACGGTGTCGTGCGCACCATTGCCATGGGTTCCAGTGAGGGACTCAAACGTGGCATGGCCGTCACCGGCACCGGCGAGCCGATCTCGGTGCCGGTCGGCGCCAAGACCCTGGGCCGGATCATGGACGTGCTCGGCGAGCCGGTCGACGAGGCCGGCCCGATCGGAGAACAGCAGCGCCTGCCGATCCATCGCCCGGCGCCGACCTTTGAGGAACAGTCCGCTTCGGTGGAAATCCTCGAGACCGGTATCAAGGTCATCGATCTGATCATGCCCATCGCCAAGGGCGGCAAGATCGGCCTGTTCGGCGGCGCCGGCGTGGGCAAGACCGTGACGCTGATGGAGCTGATCCGCAACATCGCCATCGAGCACAGTGGTTACTCGGTGTTCGCCGGTGTCGGCGAGCGGACCCGCGAGGGCAATGATTTCTATCACGAGATGAAAGACGCCGGGGTGCTGGACAAGGTGGCGCTGGTCTACGGTCAGATGAACGAGCCGCCGGGTAACCGTCTGCGTGTGGCGCTTTCCGGTCTGACCATGGCTGAAGCCTTCCGCGACGAGGGCACCGACGTGCTGATGTTTATCGACAACATCTATCGTTACACCCTGGCCGGTACCGAGGTCTCGGCGCTGCTCGGCCGCATGCCGTCGGCGGTGGGTTATCAGCCGACGCTGGCCGCGGAGATGGGCGCGCTGCAGGAACGCATTACCTCGACACAAACCGGTTCGATCACCTCCTTCCAGGCGGTCTACGTACCGGCCGACGACCTCACCGACCCGTCGCCGGCGACCACCTTCGCGCATCTGGACGCGACCCTGGTGTTGTCGCGACAGATCGCCGAACTGGGCATCTACCCGGCGGTGGATCCGCTGGACTCGACCAGCCGTCTTCTCGATCCGCTGGTCATCGGCGAGGATCATTACCATTCCGCCCGAGCGGTGCAGGCGACGCTGCAGCGTTACAAGGAGCTGCAGGACATCATCGCGATCCTGGGTATGGATGAGCTGTCCGAGGACGACAAGCTGGCGGTGGCCCGGGCGCGCAAGATCCAGCGCTTCCTGTCGCAGCCGTTCTTTGTCGCCGAGACCTTTACCGGATCGCCCGGCAAATACGTGTCGCTGGCCGACACCATCGCCGGGTTTAACGGCATCATCAGCGGTGAATACGATCACCTGCCGGAGCAGGCGTTCTATATGGTCGGCACCATCGATGAGGCGGTCGAGAAAGGCAAGACCCTGCAATAAGGCCGGTGGCGGGCGTGAGCCCGCGGGACTCAGTTATGAAAACCATTCACGTCCATATCGTCAGCGCCGAGGGTGAGATCTTCACCGGTGAAGCGACCATGGTCTTCGCGCCGGCGCAGATGGGTGAGGTCGGCATCGCTCCCCAGCATGCGCCCTTGCTGACCGGGCTGAAACCCGGTGGCGTGCGGGTCCAGCGGCAGTCCGAAAAGGGTGACCAGGAGGAGCTCTATTTCTACGTCTCCGGCGGCGTGCTCGAAGTACAGCCGAAAAGCGTGACGGTATTGGCCGACTCCGCGATGCGCGCCAAAGATCTGGACGAGGCCGCGGCCGAAGAGGCGCGCAAGCGCGCCGAAGAGATGCTGAAAGAGCGCACCAGTGCGGTCGAGGTGGCCACCGCCCAGGCCGAACTGGCGGCTGCCGCGGCGCAGATCCATCTGCTGAAAAAGATCAAGAAATCCGCACAGTCCCGATAGCCGGCCGGCGTGGCCGGATCGTGCATCAAAGAGCCGTGGCAGGTCACATCGCCGCGGTTTTTTTGTCTGTAACGGCCACGGACGAGGCATGCGACCGGCTGTCGCTGAAAACGGCGATCTGTGAACAAATCTGCTGCGTGATGCGGTGTCCGGACGATAGAATGGGCGTTTTCCGACTTTCCGGTGTGCCATGCCCGTAGAGATCGTCATCCTCGCAGCCGGCGAGGGGACCCGAATGCGCTCGGATCTGCCCAAGGTGCTGCAGCCGCTGGCCGGCCGGCCCCTGCTCGAGCATGTGGTCGATGCGGCTGAGGCGGCGGGCTGCGACGCTATCCATGTCGTCTATGGTTTTGGCGGCGATCAGGTCCAGGCCGCACTGGGCGGGCGGGATCTGCACTGGGCGCACCAGGCCGAGCAGCTTGGTACCGGCCACGCGGTGGCCCAGGCGCTGCCCGGCATCCAGGACGACAATATCGTGGTGGTCGCCTACGGTGACGTGCCCTTGATCGAACCCGAGACGCTGCGCCGCCTTGCCGGGAGTGCCGCGCCGGACGCGCTGGCGGTGCTCACCGCCACCTTCGACAACCCGAGTGGTTACGGCCGGATTCTTCGCGACGGCGCCGGTCGCGTGACCGGGATCGTCGAACAAAAAGACGCGAGCGCCGAGCAACTGGCGATCGAAGAGGTCAATACCGGACTGGTGGCCGCGCCGGCCGGCCGTCTGCGCGACTGGCTCGGCCGGATCGGTAACGACAATGCGCAAGGCGAGTATTACCTGACCGATATCGTGGCGCTGGCGGTTGCCGACGGCGTCGAAGTCTTTGGCGAGACCGCCGGCTCGGTCGCCGAGGTCGCCGGCATCAACGACCGCGCGCAGCTGGCCACGGCCGAAGCGCGCTTGCGCGAGCGCCGCGCCGCCGAGCTGATGCATCAGGGTGCGACGCTCGCAGATCCCGCACGGATCGATATCCGCGGTCCGGTGAGCAGCGGCCGCGACGTGTTTCTGGATGTCGGCGTAGTGCTCGAGGGCCGGGTGGAGATCGGCGACCGGGTCCGGGTCGGGCCCTATTGCGTGATCCGCGATTCGATCCTCGAAGCCGACACGGTGGTGTTGCCGCACAGTCTGATCGAAAACAGCCACGCCGGCCCGGGCTGCAGCATCGGTCCATTCGCGCGCCTGCGGCCGGGCACGCGTCTGGCCGCGCGGGCCAAAGTCGGCAATTTTGTCGAGATCAAGAACACCGAGCTGGGCGAGGGCAGCAAGGCCAACCACCTCAGCTATGTCGGCGACACCACGGTCGGCCGTGATGTGAATATCGGTGCAGGCACCATTACCTGTAACTACGACGGCGCCAACAAGCACCGCACGGTGATCGGTGACCGGGCCTTTATCGGCTCCGGGGTAGAACTGGTGGCGCCGGTGGAAGTCGGCGATGATGCGACGGTCGGCGCCGGCTCGACCCTGGCGAAGGACGCACCTTCCGGCGAGCTGACGGTGGCCCGGGCGCGGCAGAAGACGATCACCGGCTGGAAACGGCCGGAGAAAAAGAAACGTTGATCTGAGAAACGGTGCACGGATTGTCCCTGCGCCGCTGGCCATACTGATCATTTTCCCGGAGCAAGACTCGACATGTGTGGAATCGTCGGCGCAATAGCGGAACGCAACGTGGTCCCGATCCTGCTCGAGGGTCTGCGGCGCCTGGAATACCGTGGTTATGATTCCGCCGGTATCGCGGTGCTGACCGACAAGGGCGGTATCGAGCGCAACCGGGCCGAAGGCAAGGTGCAACGCCTGGTGGATAGCCTGGAACGCCAGCCGCTAAACGGCCTGAGCGGCGTCGCCCATACACGCTGGGCCACGCACGGCGTACCCAGCGAGCGCAACGCGCATCCGCAGATGTCCCGCGACCGCGTCGCGCTGGTCCATAACGGCATCATCGAGAACTTCGAGACGCTGCGCGAAGAGCTGATCGGGCGCGGCCATAGCTTTGAATCCGAGACCGACACCGAGATCGTGGCCCATCTGATCGGTGAGGCCATGGACGAGACCGGCAATCTGCTGGAGGCGGTAAAGAACACGGTGGGCCGGCTGCAGGGCGCCTACGCGCTGGCGGTGATAGCCAAAGACGATCCGGACTGCATTGTGGCTGCGCGCCAGGGTTGCCCGGTGGTCGCCGGGATCGGTATCGGCGAGTGCTTTGTCGCCTCCGATGTCTCGGCGCTGCTCCCGGTCACCCGTCGCTTCCTGTTTCTGGAGGAGGGCGACGTCGCCTGCGTCACCCGGCTCGGCGTAGACGTGTATGACGCCACCGGCAAACCGGCGCGACGCCCGATCAAGGAAAGCGAGCTGGCCGCCGACGCCATGGAACGCGGCCAGTACCGCCATTACATGGAGAAGGAAATCCACGAGCAGCCGCGGGCGGTGGCCGAGACCCTCGAAGAGCGTCTTGGCGGCGGACGTGTTTTGGCCCAGGCTTTCGGGCCTGAGTCCGGCGCAATCTTCGCCCGCACCCGCGTGGTGCAGATCGTCGCCTGCGGCACCAGTTACCATGCGGGTCTCGTCGCGCGCTATCTGATCGAGAGCCTGTGCGGCATCCCGTGCATGGTCGAGATCGCCAGCGAATACCGCTACCGGCAGCCGGTGGTGCCGGAAGACACGCTCTACGTCACCATCTCCCAATCCGGCGAGACGCTGGACACGCTCGAGGCGCTACGCGCCGCCCGCGGCATGGGCTATCTCGCGGTCCTCGGTATCTGCAACGCCCCGGAGAGCGCGCTGGTGCGTGAGTCTGACCTGGTGCTGATGACCCGCGCCGGTCCGGAGATCGGCGTCGCCTCGACCAAGGCCTTCACCACCCAGCTCGCCGCGCTCAACCTGCTCGTCTTATCACTGGCCCGTTGTCGCGGCATGCACGAAGACAAAGAGCGCGAGCTGGTGACCGAGCTCAAGGCGCTGCCGGCACTACTGGAAGAAATACTGCAGATGAACGACGCCATCGAGACCCTGGCGGAACGATTTGTCGACAAGGAGCACGCATTGTTCCTTGGGCGCGGCATCCAGTACCCGATCGCGATGGAGGGAGCGCTCAAGCTAAAAGAGATCTCCTACATCCATGCCGAGGCCTACCCCGCCGGCGAACTCAAGCACGGTCCGCTGGCCCTGGTGGACGCCGACATGCCGGTTGTCACCGTCGCGCCGAACAACGAGCTGCTGGAAAAGTTGAAGGGCAATCTGCAGGAAGTGCGGGCCCGCGGCGGCGAGTTGATCGTGTTCGCCGACCCGGATGTAGGCATCGAGCCAGCCGATGGTATCTTCGTGATGGAGATGCCGCGTCACATCGGCGCATTCCAGGCGCCGATCGCATTCACCTTGCCACTGCAGCTGCTCTCATATCACGTAGCAGTGCAAAAGGGCACTGATGTCGACCAGCCGCGTAATCTCGCAAAATCCGTGACCGTGGAATAGCGAAGACTTTTGGGGTCAGGGCCCCTGGCGCTCCGCGATCAGACCCTCGGCAACCATGCTCCGGCGGGTTTCTTCCCTTCTCGTGTCGAGGCGTCGGAGCAACTCGGCGACCTCCGCGTCGTCCCGGTAGCGGTTGAACATCGTCTCCCACTGCGTGTTAAATATGGACTGCCCGCCTTGATCAACGGCAAGCCGAAGGCGGTGCTTCATCGCCTCGACATCGCCGATGGCGGCGTCCAGCCGTGCCTGGTGATAGTTGCTCCAGGCTATCGCGAACGTGCCGTTACTTTCGGCGGCAGCTGTTGGTGAAGCGGCTTCATACAGCGCCCTGGCTGCGCTTTCGTCCCCGCCATCCCGATAGAGTTCCACGAGGTAGCCCGCACTGAACAGCGCGTCAACATTATTGACCGCCCAGCCCGCGCTATCGGACGGCCGGCCCAGACCGGTCTCGAAATGGGATCTCGCGACATCCTTGTCACCGCGCAGCGTCGCAAAGATGCCCGCCACGAGACACAGCAAGGGATCTTCCGGTTGGCGGAGGAGCGCGTCATCGAGCAGGCCTGCTGCTTCTTTCTCGTGACCATCGAGATAGAGGATGGAGGCGTCCGTCGCTGTTGCCCATGCAGACAGGCGGTTGATCTGCCGCATGGCGACGGCATAGCTGGCCGCCTGCTGGTGATCGCCATAGTCGAGGGACCAGTCAGCCAGCAGGCCGAGGGTCAGACTATCGAAGACGCCGGCAGCATAGCCTTCGTGGAGGACTCTGTAGGCCTCGCCAGCCTGCCCGAGATAATAGGACGCGAGAGCCTGCGATCGATAGGTCGTCAGGGCGGCCGGCGCCACGGATTCGAGTTCGCTCAGGTAACGGGACGTACCATCCCTGTCACCGACGGCGGCGCGATTGAGCAGGAGGTTGGCCAGCAGCGTAGGGAGCAGGGGGTCGATCTCGTAAGCTCGTGTCAGAGTCGCGTCCGCTTCCTCATAGCGACCCGCTCTCTGGAGATCGGTGCCCAGCCACATCAGCGTCTGCGCGTCGCTGGGGTTGAGCGCGACGGCTTTCTCCAGGACCGCAATCGCCTCCTCGCTACCAGCGTTCTCCTGCTTGAGCAACAGTCCCTTGGCGGCCCAGGCCTCGCTGAGCTGCGGATCCAGGGACAGCGCCTTCTCCACGGCGTCACGGGCCAGCGGCAGCACCTCATCTGCCAGCCGGTACTCGTAATTGGCCAGCAGCGTATAGGCGTTGGCCACGCTCGCCCACGCCGGAGCGAATTCGGGATCGACGCTGGTGGCGTGGCGAAATTCCCTCAGGGCGATATAGAGATTCTCTTCGTTACGCACCCGCATCACGTGCTTGCCGCGCAGGTATGCAGTATAGGCTTCTGTGTTGCGGGTCCTGGGCGCCGAGGCCAGCACCGCCTTGTCCTCTGCGCCCAGCAGCTTGTGTTTCAGGGCGCTCACGACCTCTGTGGCGATCTCGTCCTGGATCGCGAACACATCGTCGAGTTTGCGGTCGTAGGTGTCGGACCACAGGTGATAACCGTCGTCCACCTTGACCAGCTGGGCGGTCACGCGGATCTGGTCTTTCTGTTTGCGGACGCTGCCCTCGAGGATAGTGGCGACGCCGAGCTTCTCGCCGATGACCCGCAGGTCCTCGTTCTTGTTCTTGAACGCGAATGAAGATGTCCGTCCGGCCACCTTGAAGTCCTGGATCTTGGCCAGCAGGTTGAGCAGTTCCTCAGATATGCCGTCGGTAAAGTATTCCTGATCCTTGTCCGGGCTCATGTCGACGAAGGGCAGCACGGCGATGGAGGTCAGTGACGGCATCTCGACTACCTGTACCTGGCTGGCGCCGGGATCCGTCGTGTCTTCGAGGAAGAACTTGTCTACCAGCAGATAGGTCACAGCGATCCCGAGGACGCCGATGATCAGGTGGTTGAGTTTGTGGCCGGTGTGCGGCGTTATCGAAGTATCCGGATCCACCTCCCGCGTGCGCTTAATGCCTTCCGGCGTCAGCTCAAAGGCCCAGGCGAAAATCAGGGCGATGGGGAGGCCGATGGCCAGCAGCACGATCACCAGCGTGATGCCCCATTCGGGGATGCCGAGACGCGGCATGACGACGTCCACGACCTGGATCAGCACCCACGCGACGATGCCGTAGAGCACCGCTACCCGGAAGACGTTGCGTCGCTTAAGCTCTGAGATTAACGAACTCATCTATGCCACTCACTCCCCTGGGGCACGGCAGCGATCCGTGTGCCAGCGGATGTTATAGCATCGCCAAGGCCGTTTCCTACGAATTACTGATAGTTCCGAAGGTCCGCAAGCGAGTCGGGCACGCATCCTGAAGGTTGCGGGACCCTGTTGATCCGGCCGGCGCCTGCGCTTCGCACCACTCCCCGCCCCAAAACCTGCGGCCCTACAAGGACCTCCGAACAATTAGACCTGGTCAAGCCACCAATCGGCAAACTCCTGAAATTCCACCAGTCCATCTGAATTCAGGTCGATAGCAGCAAACTCCAGGGACCGCGTCTCCACCGAAGAACCCCAGCCGAGACTTTCCAGCATCTCGCCGAACTCGGCTTCATCGATCGATCCGTCGTGGTCCATGTCGAAGCTTTTGAAAAGCCGAAGGAGTCTTTCGTTTTCCTCAGTCTTTTCTTTTTCCATTCGCTAATTCTCCTCTCTAGATCGCGACAGGCTTCACCCGGCTAGTCGACAGACCGATTTTCCGCTACGTTCGCGCCTGCCTGATTTGGTCCAGGTAAGAATCAGGGAAATCCAATCTGGTGGCGACGTCCAATAGCGATTCCGCATATTCTTTGTTGGCCCCAGTCACTTTATCGCCAGGCAGGTTGTAGCAAGTTGCTTCAACCTGTGTGCCATCCATGAGTTCGACAATCACCGGCTCCGGCAAGTAATCCGCGACGCTTTCCTCTGCATACAGTTCTGTTGCCTCGCTTGGAGCGATATCCATCATGGCTCCGTAGGCGCGGCTATCCGGACGGCGGACCAATGTTGCCCGCTCACCGATGCGCAAACCATAACCGTCCACAAAGCCTAAATTTACCTCAGAAGGCTCTATTCCCTTCGTGGCGAGCAAACTCTCGTCCATAAAGAGGCCATAAAAGAAAACTCTCACTATGTAGGCTCCATGTGTAATGTCAGCTAATGCAGACTAATTCGACCCTTCTAGCGACAGACAGCTTTGGGTCAGCAGCTCCCGTACGGGCAGGAGCGTGCCAGGTAGCAGATTATGACCAATAGTTGTCGTTTGACTCCGGCCTCAAAATCGGCCCAGCCGATGAATTGCCTGGATTCCGATATCGCCACCGTGCATCAATCATGATACTCATGTGGTCATGCACGCGACATCAAACGTCAGCAGAAACGTGGCTGAGGTCGGTTGTGTTCCCGGGTGCCGGGGAACATTGGCGGTCACGCGGTGATGGCTTTCCTGGACAGATTCGACGCGGTCATCTTTGATCTCAATGGCACGCTGGCCGAGGATTTTGATCGCTTCGGGCCGGATCAGGACTACGCCACCACGTATCGTCAGTTAGGCGGCCGTGCCCTGGCGCCCGAGCCTCTGACGGACCTGGTCGACTCGCTCATGGCGCGCATTCTGAACCGCTATGAAGACGGTCCGACAGATCCGTTTCCGAGTCTGGCGGAATTTCTTGCCGAACTGGTCGAGTCGCCTGCAGCCGAGACGGAGCGGATCGACGCGCTCGTAGCGGAGCACGAGATGGGTACGATCCCCCGCGCACGCGTCCAGCTGCTCGAGGAACTCCGTCGAAGCCATCGGCTTGGTTTGATCAGCGATCTGTGGGCGTCATCCGGCGCTTATCGGCGCTATCTGGATCAGCTGGGGCTGAGCGCCCTGTTCGGATCCATTGTGTTCTCCTGCGAGCATGGGGCGGTAAAGCCCGGTCCGCGGTTGTTCCAGACCGCGCTAGATGAGCTGGCGGTTGCGCCGGAACGCGCTGTGTTTGTCGGCGATCACGAAACCCGGGATATCCTCGGTGCTGCGGCATGCGGGATGTCCACGGTGTGGATCGATACCGAGGGACATGGGCCGATGGCGGCCCGGCCGGATCGTGTAGTGGCCTCGCTGGAAGCCCTGCCGGATCTGATCTAGGCGGCCTGGGCCCGCAGCTGCCGCAGGCGATCTGCGACGAGGCAGCGTACCCGTTCCACCGATTCCCCGTCAGCCAGGATGCAGGGCGGATGCCGACGCAGCAGCGGCCAGCGCTCGCCGCGCAATACGCGCTTCAGATAGAAGATGTTCTTGTCCAGCGAGACCATGTACGGATTCCGGCCATCGAAGACCGCCTTCATGCAGCGATGGACGCCGCCGAAGTCGTGATCGAGTCGGCGCGTGCATTGTGTCTCGTAGAAATCCAGCGTGTTGCGCAACAGATCCAGACCGGAACGATAGCGGATAACGAGATGCCCCTGGGGATCCAGATACATGGCGATGCCGCCCAACACAAACTCGGGGAACAGACGATCGCGGCATTTTTCCAGATAACAGCGATCGGCCATCTGCGCCATCAGGTCGGCGGTGCCGAGCAGATGGCCGAGCGTGCGGTCCTTGCGATTGGCGATGTGGATTTGTGAGAAGTCCACCTCGTAACCGGTGTAATGCACGATCTGACGGGCCATCGGCGCCGCCGCGCCGAGACCGTTTTCGGCCAGATAACGGTCGAGGAATATTGCGCTGCGCGTGACGTGGCTGCGGGTGAATTCCGCACCGTGGAGATGCCCCTCATCGGCGGCGTGGCGGATATAGCCGGAATCATGCAGCAGTGAAGTGATGATCCCGATCATCGCGCGGCCGGCGCCGAGCTGTTCGGCGCGTGAGTGGGTCTGCTCGTGACCCTTGATCAGACGCGCCATGGCCAGGGTCATATCGAGCGTGTGCTGGATATCGTGATAGACGGTGTCGCAGCCCAGATAACCTGGCGTGCGTCCACGGAACAGATCGTCGAAATCACGGAATGCCTTACGCAGCGGATTCCACTGCCCGTTCGGATAAAGATCGACGAAGATGTCGTGGACGGCTTCGCTGACGGCGCGCCAGGAGGAGACCTGGACGGTATTCGTGATGTCGTGGTCGCTGCGCCTTAAGCGGAGGGAAACGACTCGGGCCTCACCGGATTCGTCTTCCATAATAGGCGGAGTCTAGATGAGCTGCCGGGGGGTCGCCATGGCGGGTCGATGAATCTGTGACCGGGGTCACACGATCAGGCGCTCAGACCTGAAAATCGGCGGTGACCGGCGCGTGGTCCGACGGTCGATCCCAGTCCCGCGGCTCCTTGTCGATGGCGGCGGCCTTGCACTGCTCAGCCATCCGCGAGCTGGCCAGTATCAGGTCGATGCGCAAGCCGTGATTGCGCGGAAAGGCCGCGGCCCGGTAGTCCCACCAGCTAAAGTTGTTGTCCTCTTGCGGAAACAGCCGGAAACAGTCCTGCAGACCCAGCGCCATGATCTCGCGCAGTGCTGAGCGCTCGGCGTCGCTGACCAGCACCTGGCCATCCCATGCCCGCGGATCGTAGACATCGCGATCTTCTGGCGCGATGTTGAAATCGCCCATGACCAGCATCTTTGGTGAGTGGGCCAGCTCATCCGCCAGGAATTTCTTCACTGCGGACAGCCAGCGGAGTTTGTATTCAAATTTCTCCGAGCCCACCGCCTGGCCATTGGGCACGTAAAGATTTAGCACCCGGATATCGCCGATGGTCGCGCCGACGACGCGGCGTTGTGGGTCATCCTCCAGACCGGGGATGTCGGTGACCACATCTGCGGGCTCCAGGCGCGACAGCAGCGCCACGCCGTTGTAGGTCTTCTGGCCATTGAACAGCAGGCGATAGCCCGCGGTCTCGAGTTCGTCCCGGGGGAAGTCCGCATTCTGCAGCTTGGTCTCCTGCAGGCCGAGCACATCAGGGCGCTCGTCCTGGAGCCATCGCAGCACCTGGGGCAGGCGCACGCGCAGGGAATTGACGTTCCAGCTGGCTACTTTCATCAATGATTCCCGGGAGACTCGACAGCGATGCCCGAATGCCGCAGCAGCGCATCCGGTTGTGGCCTGCGGCCGCGGAAGGCGACGAAGGTATCCATCGCGTCTACGCTCCCTCCGACCTCCAGTACCGACTGCAGGAACCGACGCCCGGTTTCAGGATTGAGCACCCCGGATTCCTCGAATGCGGCGAAGGCATCTGCCGACAGCAACTCCGCCCACTTGTAGCTATAGTACCCCGCCGCGTAACCGCCGGCGAAGATGTGCGAAAAGCCGTTGGCGAATCGGTTGATCTCCGGATAGGGCACGACCGCGACCTGGTCGCGGACCTGATCCAGCGTCTGCTTTATCTCGGCGGTCGATAGCGCGTGATCTGCGGCGTGGATGCGAAAGTCGAACAACGCGAACTCGAGCTGCCGCACCATCTGCATGCCGGACTGGAAATTGCGGCTGGCGAGCAGACGCTCAAGCAAGTCTGCCGGCAACGGTTCGCCGCTCTGGTAATGGCCGGAGATGGTCGGCAACACGTCAGCCTGCCAGGCGAAATTCTCCATAAACTGGCTCGGCAGCTCCACCGCGTCCCAGGCCACGCCGTTGATCCCGGAGACGCTGGGATAGTCCACCCGGGTCAACAGATGATGCAGCGTGTGGCCGAACTCGTGGAACAGGGTCACTACCTCGTCATGAGTCAGCAACGGCGGCCGGTCACCGGTGGCCGGCATAAAATTGCAGACCAGAAACGCGACCGGCCGATCGAGTCGGTCGCCAAGCTGTGCCCGGCCCACACAGTCGTCCATCCAGGCACCGCCGCGCTTGCGCTGGCGCGCGTAGAGGTCCACATAGAAACCGCCGCGTGGCCCTTCCGCGTCCGAAACTTCGTAGTAGGAGACGTCCTCGTGCCAGATTTCCCTGCCGGATACCGACGCAATACGGATACCGAACAGGGTTTCTACCAGCGCGAACATGCCCTGCATGACGCGGTCGACCGGGAAATAGGGCCGTAACGCATCGTCAGAGATGGTGTAACGCTCCTGGCGCAGCCGCTCGGCGTAATAGGCCACATCCCAGGCCTGCAGCGTGCGCCCGGCAAATGTCTCGATCTCGGCGAAATCGCGCTCTGCGGCCAGGCGGCTGCGCGCGGCCAGATCCTCGAGGAAACCCAGCACCTCGCCGGTTTCCTCGGCCATCTTTGTGGCCAGCGAATATTCCGCGAAACTGGCGTAGCCGAGCAGGCTGGCCGCCTCATGACGGGCCGCCAGGATCTGTTCCATGATCTGCGTGTTGTCCCAGCGCCCTGCATGGGGACCGATGCCCGAGGCGCGGGTCGTCCAGGCTTCGTAAAAGTCGCGCCGCAAACCGTCGCTGCGGGCGTGGCTGAGCACCGCATGGTAGGTCGGGAAGTCCAGCTCGAGCAGCCAGCCCTTGAGGTCTTTCGCCTCTGCCGCGGAGCGCGCGCGCTCCTTCACATCCGATGGCAGCCCGTCCAGCTCATCGCCGTCGGTGATCTGTCGGGACCAGGCGTTGGTGGCGTCGAGCAAATTCTCCTCGAACTTCGCCTGCAGCGTGGATAATTCCTGCATCAGGCTACGGAAGCGTTCTTTCTCCGGGCCGGCCAGCGCAACGCCGGAGAGACGGAAATCCCGCAGCCGGTGCTCGATGACCTTGCGCTGCGCCGGATCGAGCCTGGTGTCGACATCGGACACGGATCGATAGGCCTGGAACAGGTCCTCGTTTTGGCCCAGCTCGGTGCTGTAGTCGCTGAGCTTGGGCAGACAGCGGTTGTAGGCCTCCCGCAGCGGCTCGGAATTGACCACTGCGTTCATGTGACCGACAGGTGCCCAAACCCGGCCGAGCCGGTGACCCATACGTTCCAGCGGTTCGACGACGCTGGCCCAGCTTGCCTCCGAGCCGTGCAGCAGCGACTGCAGCGCCGCGCGATTTTCGGCCAGCACCTGATCCACGGCCGGCTCCACGTGTTCCGGTCGGATGGCGCTGAAACGGGGCAGATCTGAGAGTTCGAGTAAAGGGTTATTCATAGGTATATCGGGGATGGTCGTGGAAACGGCAGGTAATGATATCAGGGCCGGTTGCGATCTTGCGCCTCTCCTACAGTAAACTCTGCGGTCCGTGTCCGGAGCTCATCGGGAGCGCGCAATGGAGAATTCATTCGACCTGATCGTGATCGGCGGGGGCAGTGGCGGCCTCGCCGCCGCCCAGCGCGCCACCGAGTACGGGGCGTCCGTGGCCCTGATCGAATCCGGACGCCTGGGCGGCACCTGTGTCAACGTCGGCTGTGTGCCGAAGAAAGTCATGTGGAATGCCGCGTCCATCGCCCATGTGATGCACGAGGCCGCCGGCTATGGATTTTCGATCAGCACACAGGGTCATGACTGGAATGAATTAAAGGTCAAGCGCGACGCTTACGTGGCGCGCCTGAACGGTATCTATGCCCGTAACCTCGAACAAAAGAACATCACGACGTTCGAGGGTCGCGCGCGGTTTCTTGGCCCGCACAAGGTGGGCGTATCGGGCCACACGCTAACCAGCCCGCATGTGGTTATCGCGACAGGCGGTTACCCCACCCTGCCGGATGTACCCGGAGTTGATCTGGGGATTACCTCGGATGGGTTTTTTGAACTCGAGCAGCGGCCGGAGCGGGTGCTGATTGCCGGCAGCGGCTATGTCTCGGTGGAACTGGCCGGCGTATTCAGATCCCTCGGCAGTGAGGTCACGGTGCTCACGCGCAAGGACGGCGTGTTGCGCAGCTTTGATCCGATGCTGCGCGAGAGCCTGATGGACGCGATGGCGAGAGACGGTATCGAGGTGGTGACCCGGGCGGTACCGCTGGCCGTTTCGGGCAGTGCCGGCCAGATCGATCTCGAGATCGAGGATGGCCGTCATTTCCGCGGCTACGATTGTCTGCTCTGGGCGGTGGGGCGCAGTCCGGCCAGCGCGGATCTGGCGCTGGCCAACGCCGGCGTAAGGATGGACGCGGCCGGGTTCGTGCCGACCGACGAATACCAGAACACCAACGTGGACGGCATCTATGCGCTGGGCGATATCACCGGTCGCGAGGCGCTGACACCGGTGGCGATCGCCGCGGGCCGGAGGCTGGCGGACCGGGTGTTCGGCGGGATGACAGACCGGCATCTGGATTACGCCAACATCCCGACGGTGATCTTCAGCCATCCACCGATCGGCACGGTCGGGATGACCGAGCCGGAGGCCCACGCCCGCTATGGCGAGGCGGTCAAAACCTACACATCCCGGTTCGTGCCGCTGTACCAGTCCATGTTCGAGGACAAGAGCCAGACCGCGATGAAGCTCATCACCGCCGGTGCCGAGGAGAAAGTCGTGGGTTGTCATGTGATCGGTCCGGGCGCGGATGAAATGATGCAGGGTTTTGCCGTGGCTATCCGCATGGGCGCGCGCAAGCAGGATCTGGATGACACCGTCGCGATCCATCCGACCAGCGCCGAGGAGCTCGTGACCATGCGACAGGTACAGGGCGGATGAAGCTGAGAGCCTTTGGCGAGCACCGGCCGGTGGCCGGGCGCGGTGTCTATGTGGATCCGATGGCGGTGGTGATCGGTCAGGTCACATTGGGCGACGATGTCTCCCTGTGGCCGGGTACGGTGGTGCGTGGAGATGTGAACGAGATCCATATCGGCCAGCGCAGCAATATCCAGGACGGCAGCGTGCTGCACGTGACCCATGACGGGCCGTATTCGCCCGGTGGGCTGCCGCTGTTGATCGGCAACGATGTCACGGTCGGGCACCAGGTCACGCTGCACGCCTGCGAAATCGGCGACCGCTGTCTGATCGGCATGACCAGCTGCGTCATGGACGGTGCAGTGCTGGAAGACGATGTGATGCTCGCCGCCGGCAGTCTGGTGGCGCCCGGCTATCGTCTGAGCGCCGGTTCCTTGTATCGGGGCCGGCCGGCGAAGCGGGTGCGCGATCTGGAACAGGACGAGTTTGAGATGCTGCGTTATTCGGCAGCGCATTATGTGCGTCTGAAGAACCGTTACCTCGGCACCAGCTGAGCGCGGGCCTCAAACCAGCAGGCTGCGTATTTCCGCCAGCACCGGCGCGGTGTCGGGCCGCACGCCGCGCCACAGCTCAAACGATTCCGCGGCCTGTTCCACCAGCATGCCGGAGCCGTCGGCAACGCCACCGGCACCGCGTGCTGTGGCCCAGGCGAGGAAGGCCGTGGGGCCGGCCTGATACATCATGTCGTAACAGAAGGTGTCTGCACCGATGACGGATTCCGGGAGCGGCGGCACCGTCCGTTCAAGACTGGCCGAGGTGGCGTTGATGATGACATCGAACGCACCGTCGATGTCCTGATATCCCGTAGCCGTGATCGAACCGACGCCGCGGAATTGTGCAGCCAGCGCCGCCGCCCTGGAGACGGTGCGGTTGGCGATCACGATCTCCGCCGGTCCTGCCGCAGCGAGCGGTGCAAGCGCCCCGCGTGCGGCGCCGCCGGCGCCCATCAGCAGGACCCGCCGGCCGTCGAGAGCGACATCCAGATTGATCTGCAGATCGGCGACCAGACCGGCGCCGTCGGTGTTGTCGCCAAACACCTGGCCATCTTCCAGCCAGGCCAGGGTGTTGACCGCGGCGGCAAGACGGGCGCGTTCGCTCAGACGATCGGCGTAGTCGCAGGCATCGCCCTTGTAGGGCAGGGTCACGTTGAGACCGCGCCCGCCACGGCCGCGGAATGACGCTACCTGCCCGATAAATTCGCCCGGAGCCACATCGATCAGCACGAATTCGATGTGCTGCCCGGTTTGCTCGGCAAAGCGACGGTGGATCAGCGGCGAGCGGCTATGGGCGACCGGATGACCGACGAGGCCGTAGAGATCGGGTCCGTCGGTGCTCATCACTCCTGCAGCCAGGCGGCTGCCTGACTGGCGTAATAGCTGAGGATGCCGTCCGCACCGGCGCGTTTCATCGATAACAGGGCTTCCAGCACGACGCTGCGCTCATCCAGCCAGCCGTTGGCCGCGGCAGCCTTGAGCATGGAGTATTCGCCGCTGACCTGATAGACGAAGGTGGGCACGCCCAGCTCCGATTTCACCCGCCGCACGATATCCAGATATGGCATGCCCGGCTTGACCATAAACGCATCAGCGCCTTCGGCGATATCCAGCGCTACCTCGCGGATCGCCTCGTCACTATTGCCGGGATCCATCTGATAGCTGTATTTGTTGCCGCCGGCCAGGTTGGCCGCCGAGCCCACCGCATCCCGGAACGGGCCATAAAAACTCGAGGCGTATTTGGCCGAGTAGGCCAGGATCGCGGTATTGACGTGGCCGTGCTGTTCCAGCGTCTCGCGGATACGGCCGACGCGTCCATCCATCATGTCGGAAGGGGCGACAATATCGGCGCCAGCCTCGGCATGGGATCTGGCCTGACGCACCAGGGCGTCGACGGTCACATCGTTGAGCACATAGCCGGTATCGTCGATGATGCCGTCCTGACCATGGGTGGTGAACGGGTCCAGGGCTACATCGGTGATCACGCCCAGCTCGGGCCAGCGAGACTTCAGTGCCCGCGCTGCGCGCTGGGCCAGGCCTTCGGGGTTCCAGGCTTCGCGTCCATCTTCGGACTTGGCCTCTGCAGGGGTCACCGGGAACAGAGCGACCGCCGGGATGCCTAAGGCGAGTAAGTTCTCAGCCTGCCTCAGGAGAAGATCGATGCTCAGTCGCTCCACACCCGGCATGGATTCGACCGCTTCGCGGCGATTTTCGCCATCGAGGACGAACACTGGCAGGATCAGATCGTCCGCCGACAGGGACGATTCCCGCACCAATCGACGCGAGAATTCATGACGACGCAACCTGCGCATGCGAGACGACGGGAACGATCCGATGGCGGCAGAGCCCATCCGGCTTCTCCTGATTTGCTCCGTGGCGCGGGGAATTTTGGCGCGATTTCTTGGTCAGCGCCACCTCCACGTCTATATTCCGCGTAATAAATTTCCCCCGGGGCCGGTCTAAAACCATGACAGCAGCAAAATCCGAGCTGGAACTCCGGCGGGAGTTCAACGACCTCAGCCTGCGTCTGCGGCCAGATCTTTACCGCTATGCGTTCTGGCTTGGCCGTGACCGGCAACTGGCGGAGGACGTGGTCCAGGAGGCGCTGCTGAGGGGCTGGAAGGCCTTTGGGAACCTCGAGGATGCGAGTTCGGCCAAGGCCTGGCTGGTATCCATCGTCCGGCGCGAGTTCGCCCGGACCTTCGAGCGGAAACGTCTGGAAACGGTAGATTTCAAGGATTTCGAGGAGCAGTTGAGCAGCGCCGAAGACGATCCCCGCCTCGATGAGATGCGGCACGCGATCTTCGAACTCGATGACGATTACCGCGAGCCGCTGGCGCTGCAGGTATTGATGGGGCACACGGCCCGCGAGATCGCCCAGCTGATGGAATTGACCGAGGGCGCAGTCCTGACCCGGCTGCATCGGGCGCGAGCCAGGTTGAAACAGACGCTGGGTATGGCGCAAGTGGCAGACGATAACGAGCATTGATGGAACACGAAGGCAAAAATCTGCGAGACGACAACATCGGACCCGGCGGTGATGACGCATTCGAGTCACTGCTGGCGCGCGCGTTGCGTATCGACGTGCCTGCCGCCGGGGCCCCGGCGGCCGTCCGACGCCCACGCCGCTGGTTGTCGCTAGCGGTGGCCGCGAGCGTTCTCATCGCTGTCGGCGTGACGGTCAACAATTATTACGACGCCCGCTATTTCAGTAGCGGTGATCTGGCCACCGACGTGATGGCCCATATGAACCACGAGCCGGCGTCGCTGCGGCGCACCGAGTCGGTGGTGGCGACCGGCGAATTCGACCAGGTCTTGCAGCAGGCAGGCGCCCGTTTGTCGGTGGCGCCGCCAGCGGTCAGTTATGTCCGGCTGTGCCCGTTCCGCGGTCACATGGTGGCGCATTTTGTGGTCCAGGCCAGCCATGGGCCGGTCACCGTGTTGTTGTTGCCTGAGGAGCAGGTCGATACACAAGTGAGTCTGGACGAAGACGGATTCATCGGCACTATCGTGCCGCTGCAAGACGGCGGCAGCATCGCCGTCGTCGGTGAGGCTGATGAAGACATCAGCGAAGTACGAGATCAGGTAGCCAACGCGTTGCGCTGGCGACTGTGATAGCGCCCCGGACCGGGGTACGTTAGTCCCGCAAGGGGCTTGTTCCGATAGGAGAAAGAGAGCATGAGCGAGAAAACCATCAAACCCGTTTCCCTGGCTGTCGGCGCTGCGCTGGCGACTTCCCTGACCGGGATTTCCGTGGCCAACGCGGACACCACCCCGTTCGCGATGACCGCGCTGAGCAGCGGCTACATGGCTGATGCCCACATGGGCGAAGGCAAGTGTGGCGAAGGCAAGTGCGGCGGCGAGAAGGGCGACGAAGCCAAGGGTGAAGAAGGCAAGTGCGGCGAAGGCAAGTGCGGTGGCGAGAAGGGTGAAGAGGGCAAGTGCGGCGAGAAGGGTGAAGAGGGCAAGTGTGGCGGAGAGAAGGGTGACGAGGGCAAATGCGGCGAAGGCAAGTGCGGCGGCAGCTCCTGATCCTATCCGTTACAGGCCCGGCCTAGGGCACTGACGGCAAACCCCGGCCGGGTGACTGGCCGGGGTTTGCTCTTTCTGACAGCCCGATATGCCGTGATGGCCAAAGCATCCAAAGAAACGCAACGTTGTCCCTGGGCTCTCGGCGTCAGCCAGGCCTATCTCGATTATCACGACTGCGAATGGGGCGTGCCGGTGCGTGACGACCGTCGCCAGTTCGAATTCCTCACCCTCGAGGGCGCCCAGGCCGGTCTGTCCTGGGCCACGATCCTGCACAAACGCGATGGCTACCGACGCGCGTTCGCCGGCTTTGATCCGGGCAAGGTCGCGCGGTTCACGCCGCGCCGGGTCGAGAAATTGCTGCAGGATCCGGCAATCGTGCGCAACCGGCTAAAGGTCGCATCCACCGTGAGCAATGCGCGCGCTTTTCTCGCGGTGCAGGAAGAGTTTGGCAGTTTCAGCGACTATCTGTGGGACTTTGTTGACGGCATCCCGCTGCAGAATCGCTGGCGCCGCCAGCAGGATGTTCCCGCATGGACACCGCTGTCTGACCGCATCAGCAAGGATCTGAAACGGCGCGGTTTCCGCTTTGTCGGCAGCACCATCATCTATTCGCATCTGCAGGCTACCGGGCTGATCAACGATCATCTGCTGGACTGTTTCCGCTATGCGGCTTGTCAGCACGGCAAACCCTGACCCTGACGCGTGACCGGCGACAATCAGCGATTACAATTGATCCCCGTTGAATCGAGGAGAATCCGATGCACCCTGTTATCACCGGTGTCACTGCGGCGCTGATCAGTCTGTTGTTTTTGGCCCTTTCCGCCCGTGTCGCTGGTTTCCGGCACAAGGCGAAGATCGGTATCGGGGATGGCGGGAACACGACCCTGAACAGGGCCATCCGTGCCCACGGAAATCTGGCCGAACACGCTCCGTTCGTGCTGCTAATGATGTTGTGTTACGAGATGAGCGGGGGCGCCCGCTGGCTGCTGATCGCCAGTGGCGCGATATTCCTGGCCGCGAGGATCCTGCATGCGCTGGGGCTGTTGCGTACCGCTGGCACCTCGTTTGGCCGATTCTGGGGTGTGGTGCTGACCTGGGTTGTGCTGTTCGTGCTGGCACTGGCCAATCTCGGTCAGTTGTTCTGAACTACCGTTTCAATCCGGCCCCGGGCTCGCGGCAGACTCGCGCGCAAACACCTGGCTGTCGTCGCGGAAGGATTTGAATTCCAGCGCGTTACCTGCGGGATCAAGCAAAAAAAGTGTGGCCTGTTCTCCGGCCCGACCCGGGAAACGCACCTTTGGACCGATCAGGAACCTGGTGCCACGCGCCTTCAGCCGGGTGGCCAGCGACTCCCACTCGTCCCACGCCAGGATGAGCCCGAAGTGCCGCGCCGGCACCCGGTCGCCGTCCACGGCGTTGGCATCAGCAACATCCATGGACGCCACCAGATGGGCGGTAATCTGGTGACCCTGGAAATCGAAGTCGATCCAGCGTGGTGCCTCACGGCCGATGCCACATCCCAGCACGGTGGTATAAAAATCGCGTGCCGCCTGCAGATCGGTAACCGGAAACGCCAGATGAAATCGCGGCTGGGAGCGGCTCACGGATTCAGTCCAAGCCAGTCCCGGGGGCGCAGAAAATCCTCGTACAAGGCGGCTTCGGGCGAACCCGGGTCCGGGCGCCAGTCGTAGCGCCAGCTGACCAGAGGCGGCAGCGACATGAGGATGGATTCGGTGCGGCCGCCTGACTGCAGACCGAATAATGTGCCGCGGTCATAGACCAGATTGAACTCGACGTAGCGGCCGCGCCGATAGACCTGGAACTCCCGTTCCCGTTTACCGAATGCGGTCTCGCGGCGACGCTCCGCGATCGGCCGGTAGCCTTTAAGGAACGCGTCCGCGACGTTGCGCGAGAAGGCGAAGCTGCGTTCGAAACCCCACTCGTTGAGATCGTCGAAGAACAGGCCCCCGGCACCCCGTGTCTCATTCCGGTGGCGCAGAAAGAAATATTCGTCGCACCATTGTTTGAAACGCGGATAGACATCGTCGCCGAATTCGGCGCAGGCGTCTCTGGCCACGCAATGCCAATGCACCGCGTCCTCTTCGAAGCCGTAATAGGGGGTCAGGTCAAAGCCGCCGCCGAACCACCAGACCGGCGCCTCGCCGGGTTTCTCGGCGACAAAAAAACGCCAGTTGCCGTGGGTCGTCGGCACATAAGGATTATGCGGATGCAGCACCATGGACACACCCATGGCCTTGAAGCCGCGGCCGGCCAGCTCCGGTCGCCGCGCGCTCGCCGTTGGCGGCAGGCGCTCGCCATGCACCAGAGAGAAATTGATCCCGCCTTTCTCGAACAGAGCGCCGTCTTCCAGTACCCGGCTATCGCCCCCGCCACCTTCAGGGCGCTCCCATTGCTCGCGGCGGAAGCGGCCGCCGCCGTCAAGCTGTTCCAGACCGTCGGTAAGCTGATCGTGGAGCGCGCGCAGCCACGTTTCTACCGCGCCAATCTCGGACTCGTCGACGCTCATCTGTTTCCCCGTTTCGTTTCAGGCTGCCCGCAGCACATCACCCGTGCTGGCGAGGCGGATTTCGGTCGGTCGCGAGTAGCCGCCCACTGCGCCCGGCAGAATCTCGTCTACGACGGCAGCGAACCGGCGACGCGTCTGCAGGGTGCTGCGCGCCGGTGGCCGTCCGCTGCGGTTGGCGCTGGTGGAGACGATGGCCATGTCTGCCGCCCGACACAGGGCTGCGGCCACGGGCTCCGCGGTAACCCGAACGGCGATGCTGCTGCGACCGCCGGTGATCCAGGCCGGTACGCCGGGCGTCGCCGCGACGACCCATGTTACCGGACCCGGCCAGCTGGCCAGCATCCGCTCGCGTTCGGCCGGAGCAGGGCAGATATAGGCGTCGAGCTGCTCCACTGCTGCAGCCAGCAGGATCAAACCACTGTCCACGGGACGCCGCTTGATCGAGAGGATCCTCGCCACGGCTTCGGGATCGAGCGGATCGCAGCCGAGGCCGAACACTGACTCCGTCGGGTAGGCGACGACGCCGCCATCGCGGAGCGCACGGGCAGCTCGATCGACAGCACGGACCCGGCTCATGGCTGCCGGTCAATCACCCGCGTCGAGGGCTACGGACGGTCCGCCGCTGGTCTTGCCTGGCGTTGTGGTTTTGCGGGCGGTCGACTTCTTGGGTGTCGCGGTTTTCTTTTTCACCGCCGCCTTTTTCCTGGTGCCTTTTTTGCCGGCTGTTTTCTTCTTGGCCGCTTTCTTTTTGGCTGGCGCCTTTTTTGCCGTTGTCTTGCTGCTGGCCTTCTTTTTCGCCCCGGCTTTCTTGCGGCCGCGTCGCGCCGGCGCCTTTTCGATCGCCTCCTGGCACTGCTCCAGTGTCAAGGAAGCGGGGTCAACGTCCTTGGGAATCCGGGCATTCTTGTTGCCATCGGTGATATACGGGCCGTAGCGGCCGTTTAGCACGCTGATGCCTTGCGCCTCGAATTCCTTGATGAGGCGGTTGGCGTCGGCTTCCTTCTTTTCTTTGACCAGCTCCAGCGCCCGTTCGAGCGTGATGCTGAAGGGGTCGTCCTCGGGCTTGAGCGAGACATATTTCTTGCCGTAGCGGACATAGGGGCCGAAACGGCCGATGTTGGTCGAGACTTCTTCGCCTTCGGCGGTTTCGCCCAGCGCCCGCGGCAGCTTGAACAGTTCGAGCGCATCGGCCAGCTCGATGGTGTCCATCTTCTGTCCGGGTCTGAGGCCGGCGAACTTCGGTTTCTCCTCGTCTTCCCGCGTGCCGATCTGCACAAAAGGCCCGTAGCGGCCCATGCGCACCGACACTGGCCGGCCCGACTTGGGATCGGTACCCAGCTCGCGGGCCTGGACGGCCTCGGCCCTGGTGACGGAGACGGCCTTGTCCTCTACCAGCTCGATAAAGGGTTGCCAGAATCGCTCCAGCAGCGGCACCCATTCCTCTTCACCCCTGGAGATCGCGTCCAGCTCGTCTTCGAGACGGGCGGTGAAGTCGTAATCCACATAGCGGGTGAAGTGATCGGTCAGGAACCGATTGACGATGCGGCCGATGTCGGTGGGGAAGAACCGGCGCTTGTCCATCTCCACATATTCGCGGTTCTGCAGCGTGGAGATGATCGAAGCATAGGTCGAAGGCCGGCCGATGCCGTACTCCTCCAGCGTCTTGACCAGGCTGGCCTCGGAGAACCGGGGCGGAGGCTCGGTGAAATGCTGTTCGCTGACGATATCCAGCAGTCTTACCGCGTCACCCTTTTCCAGCGGCGGTAACAGACGGTCACCCTCGTCGTCGGCCGCGTCATCCCGCCCTTCCATATAGACGGCGCGAAATCCCGGTTTCACCAGCACCGAGCCGGTGGCCCGGAAGCTGGCCAACTCGTCGCTGCCGCGCTCAGGCTTCAGGTCTACGGCCACCGTGTCAAACACGGCGCTCTCCATCTGACAGGCCACCGCGCGCTTCCAGATCAGCTCATACAGACGCGCCTGATCGCGATCCAGATGCGGCGCCACGGTGTCCGGATGCCGCGCCGCCGAGGTCGGCCGGATGGCTTCATGGGCCTCCTGGGCATTCTTCGACTTGGTCCGGTACAGGCGTGGCTGTTCCGGCAGATTCTCCTGACCGAAACGCTGCACGATTACCTCGCGCAGCTCCTGGACGGCTTCATTCGCCAGCGCCACCGAATCGGTACGCATATAGCTGATGAGGCCGACCGAGCCCTCACCCACGTCGATGCCTTCATACAGCCGTTGCGCCGTACGCATGGTCTTCTGCGCGCCAAAGCCCAGCTTGCGCGACGCCTCCTGTTGCAGCGTAGACGTGGTGAACGGGGCTGACGGGTTGCGGCGGCGCTGCTTGCGCGTGACCCCGGTGACCGTCAGCTGGCCGCTCGCGGCCTCGCGCAGTTTCGACTCCACGCTTGCCGCACGCTCGGCATCGGTGATGCTGAATTGTTCGACCTTGGCGCCATCGAACATAGCCAGCCGCGCCGAGAAAGGCTGCTCACTCGCCTCCGCGGCCGCTTCGATCGTCCAGTACTCACGCGCCTTGAACTGCTCGATCTCGCGTTCCCGCTCGCAGATCATTCGCAACGCCGGGCTCTGCACGCGGCCCGCCGAGAGACCCTGTTTTATCTTGCGCCACAACAGGGGCGAGAGATTGAAGCCGACCAGATAATCCAGAGCGCGTCTGGCCTGCTGGGCATCGACCAGCTGAGTGGATAACTCCCTGGGGTTGCTCATCGCCTCATCGATCGCGCTGCGCGTGATCTCGTGAAACACGACACGGTGCACCGGCTTGTCTTGCAGCAGGCCGCGCTCCTTGAGGATCTCGTGGAGGTGCCAGGAGATCGCCTCGCCCTCCCGGTCCGGGTCGGTAGCGAGATACAGCGCGTCGGCTTTCTTCAAAGCCCGCGCGATCGCATCGACATGCTTCTGGTTGCGCTCGATGATCTCGTAGCTCATGGCGAAATCATTCGCCGGATCGACCGCGCCTTCCTTCGGCCTCAGATCGCGCACATGACCGTACGAGGCCAGGACCTTGAAATCCTTGCCCAGATATTTTTCCAGCGTCTTCGATTTTGCTGGAGATTCGACGACGATCAGATGCTTGCTCATGTCTCTAAAAAACCCGAGCCGTGGCCATGGCCACGGCTCCGGGATTTGCTCGCCTTGTCCGCCTAGTGGGCAGCAGTAACTTGATCCTCAAAAACCAGATCTTCCATGCGGGCGTAGGCCGTCTCCTGACCAGGCTGACTAAACAAAATCATCAGCACGACCCACTTGATCTGCTCGATATCGACTTCTTCCGAGCCCAGCGCCATGACGCGGTCGATGACCAGCTCGCGCTGCGCCGGGGACAGGATCCCGATCTGTTCGAGATACATAATGTAGCCGCGACAGGCCGCGTCCAGCCGCATAAATTCTTCTTCGCTGAAGACCCGAATAGCGCGCTCGGTCGGTGACTGCCACGCGGGATCTTCGTCACGGGCAGCGAGACCGTCGAGCCATTCGAGGGCCTTGTCAATCTCGCCGTGATGGAAGCCTGCCCGCTCGAGTTCGTCGCGCAGGGCATTGCGATCCGGTTCGGGCTCTGTGTCGGCGTCGGTGTACGTCTCGAACAGGTACATCAGGACGTCGAGGACGTTTTCCTTCATATCAGAACCTCTTACCTGCGCGGGTGTAACGGCCACCCGTTCCGGACTCCACATATCCTTGCAGCTCCAGGATCAGGAGCATGGAGGAAACCTCAGCTGCCGTCAATTTCGTGCGCTCGGCCAGTTGATCTACGCTGACCGGGTCGCTGCCGCAGGCATCCAGCAGTCGCATGTACTCTGCATCCGGAGCCTCGGGCGATTCTTGCGGACCCTGGTCGCTGACCACTGGTGAGGTCACATTATCGCCGACACTGCCCACCAGCGGACCCAGTTCGGTCAGCACATCTTCGGCTGACTCCACCAGCTTGGCGCCCTCGCGGATCAGACGATGGCAGCCCCGTGCCATTGGATTATGGATGCTGCCAGGGATGGCGAACACTTCGCGGCCTTGCTCGGCCGCAAGCCTGGCCGTGATCAGGGAACCACTGCGCAAGGCTGCCTCAACCACCAGCACGCCCAGCGCCAGACCGCTGATCAGACGGTTACGCCGCGGGAAGTTGCCGCGCAAGGGTGCTGTGCCCGGGAAGAACTCCGAGACCAGCGCGCCGTGCTCCGCGATACGGCTCGCCAGCTCTGCATTGGCACGTGGATAGACCACGTCGAGACCGGTGCCGCAGACGGCGATGGTCGATTCGCCATCGTCGAGCGCGCCGCGGTGGGCCTGGCTGTCGACTCCCAGAGCCAGCCCGCTGGTGATCAACAGACCGCAGCGGCTCAAAAATCCGGCAAACGCGAAGGCGTTGTCGCGACCGCCGGGACTGGGGTTACGGCTGCCGACGACGGCCAGCTGCGGCTCAGCCAGAAGGCCGGGATTGCCATCGATAAATAACGCGACCGGGGGGTCCTGGATCCGTCGCAGCAAGGGCGGGTAGTCAGCGGACGCCAGCGTCAGGAGATGATGGCGAACCGGATCTGCCTGCAGCCACTCAAGCGCAATGGCGACGTCCGCGGCAATCTCCGGTCCGGCCCGGTCCGGATGAGAGGCCAGCCCGATCCTGCGCCATGCGTCCGGGCCGGCCGCGGTGGCCTGCTCGGCGCTGCCGAAGTGATGCAGCATAGACTCGACCGCGGCCGCGTCTATGCCCGGGGTGCGGGTCAGCTTTAGCCAGGCTTCCAGATCACTCATTGGCGGGCAGGTCTTCAAAGTAGAAACGCCGGCTTGGAGCCGGCGTTTCTGAGTGGTCATTGACGCACGGGCCCGGTCAGGACGTCAGGGATTACGCACCATGTCCAGCACGTTGATGGGGCTCTCAGCCCGGACAATAAGCCCGTAGCTGATCTCATCGAAGACCCTGAATACCATCAAAAGACCCGCATATTCCTCGGGCAACGTAACCTTTTCCTTGAACATCAGACCCTTGGAGAACGGATCACGCTCTGTCCGGCCGCCCTGATAGACGGCGAGCACGTGGCCCTGATCGAGGCCGTGCGTGCTGCCGCGATTGAGGGTCACGATCTGGTATTGACCGACGATCGACACGCCGTCGAACACCGCGATGATCGAGCCTTCGATGGGCTGTTCGGGAGAGCGCGGAGCAAAATAGAGCGGGAAGTCATTGACCGCCGGCAGCAACTTGTTGCCGTCCATCGCCTCCCGTTCGGTGGAGTTGAGGAACAAGGTGGCAGGGTCGCCGGTGCGGACGATGGTGCCCTCGCCGACATAAATGCCCTGATAGCCGAGCAGATCCCCGTCATCCGGATCCCGCAATTCCTCGCCCACCTGCATCACCGAGTACACTTCGCTGTCGGCGAAATCAGCGCCGCGGACATACACTTCATTACCGGCGCCGTGGACCAGATGGCGATCAAGACTGGTCATGATGTAGGGCGCGTTCTCGATCGTGTCCTTGTCCAGCACCGAGGGCTTGGACAGGAATGCCTGGATGATCTCGTACGGGATAGTCTGGATGGCCTGGTCGAGGGGCTCGGTCCTGATCCGGGGCGACAGACGATCGGTGCCGCCACGCTCGAGCACCAGACGCGGCTTGCCATCGATATAGACCAGGCTGATCACGTCGCCGGGGTAGATCAGATGCGGATTCGCGATCTGCGGATTGGCGTACCAGATCTCGGGCCAGTACCAGGGATCCTTGAGGAACATCGCGGAGATGTCCCAAAGGGTGTCACCCTTGACCACCACATAGCGATCCGGATGAGCCGGGTTAAGCCTCGGCGCCGGCTCTCGATAGACCGGGGCCGGCGCGGCGGGCGCGGGTGCCGGTTTCGCCACCGCAGGTGGCGGCGCAGGCGGCGCTGCGGCCGGTTCCTCCGCCGGGGGCGATGACGCACATGCACCCAGCAGCATCGACGCGATCAGCACCGGTACGGAACGGATCAGGCGGCTACGAGTTGAAGAGGGGGACAGGGCCGAATCTCGCTCCATCGGTCGTCTCCGGACGCCCACGTCCGCGGGCGCTTGGCTGTTATAATTGGCCACAAATCATCCGCCAAAAAGGCGGTGAACCGAGCGCAGCCCACGTGCACAGGTCGGGACCTCGCTCGAGACTGGAACGGACATTAGCAGATGGTGTCAGTATTGTCATAATTCTAGCGTCGATTTGTGACGCACTACACGAAATTAGAAAATAGTCGTTTATGGCCAAATTGCAGATTCTCGAGTATCCCGATCCACGGCTGCGTACCGTGGCCAAGCCCGTGGAGGTCGTGGACGAGCAGATTCGCCAGCTGGCGCGGGACATGCTCGAGACCATGTACGAGGCGCCCGGTATCGGTCTGGCCGCCACACAGGTGGATGTGCATATCCGCATGCTGGTGGCAGACGTCTCCGAGGAACGGGACGACCCGCGGGTCTTTATCAACCCGGAGATCCTCGAGAAAGACGGTGTCGAGGCTATGGACGAGGGCTGTCTGTCGGTGCCTGGCATCTACGAACGCGTGGAGCGGGCCGATCACATCCGGCTGCGCTCGACCAATCTGGACGGAGAGACAGTGGAGAGCGAGGCGGAGGGCCTGTTGGCGGTCTGCATCCAGCACGAGATCGATCATCTCGAGGGCAAGCTTTTTGTCGACTATCTCTCAGATCTCAAGCGGCAGCGCATCCGCAAACGTCTGGAAAAGAGTCGCCGCAGCCAGACACCTGAGCCCGTCGTCCGCGCCCGCTCACCGGCCATCTGAGCCGCTCACTGCGGAGCAAGGACACTGGACCTGATCTTCGCAGGGAGTTCCGAGTTTGCGGTCGCCAGCCTGAGTGCATTGCTCGACGCGGGCCACCGCGTCAAGCTCGTGCTGACCCAGCCCGACCGGCCCGCAGGGCGGCGGCGCAAACTGACACCGACGCCCGTGCGCCAGTTCGCTGCGGACAGGGGTCTTGCTACAAGAACCCCTGAGAGTTTGCGAGACCCCGCGCTGATCGCGGATCTCGCCGCTCTCGCGCCCGAGGTCATGGTCGTGGTCGACTACGGTTTGCTGATCCCGCAGAGCCTGCTTGAGTTGCCGCACCTGGGCTGCATCAATGGCCATGCCTCCCTGCTGCCTCGATGGCGCGGCGCGGCGCCCATCGAGCGCGCCGTCCTTGCGGGTGACCCGGTCACCGGCATCACGGTGATGCAGATGGACAAGGGCCTGGATACCGGCGACATCCTGCGGGTCCATGAGACCCCGATCGACCCGGCCGAATCCGCCGGTCAGCTCAAGACACGGTTGGCCAATATCTGCGCCAGCGCGTTGGTCGAGGCATTGGAGAAACTGGCTGCCGGGGCGCTGCGACCCACGCCCCAGCCCGAGGCCGGGGCCTGTTACGCGGAGAAATTGACCGCTGCGGACGCTCGCCTCGACTGGCATCGTCCCGCAGCGGAGCTGGATCGGGTCGTGCGCGCGTTCACGCCCCGGCCCGGCGCCTGGACTGTGTTTCGCGGGCAGCGTCTGAAGATTCTCGAGGCGACGCCGCTGGAACAGCCCGGCGAGGGCTCGCCCGGCCTCGTATTACGCGGTGGCCGCGAGGGTCTGGATACCGCGACAGGCTGCGGCGTCCTGCGCATTACCCGACTGCAGATGCCGGGCGGGCGCCCGCTGGATGCGGCAGCATTCCTCAACGGTCATCAGGCCGTCGGTGAACGCCTCGGCGGCGCAGAGTCGTGAGCGCGGGCGCGCAGCCCCGAGTCGTCGCCGCGCGGGTGGTGACCGGGGTGACGACGGCGGGACGCTCCCTGAGCGAAACGCTGCCGCCAGCCCTGGATACGCTCGACCACGCACGCGACCGGGCCCTGGTCCAGGCACTGGTCTACGGCACACTCCGCTTTCAGCCGCGCCTGCAGTTGCTGTTGGGACAGCTGCTGGACAAACCGCTCAGAAAGAGAGACGCGGAACTCAATGGCTTGCTGCTCGTCGGCCTGCAACAGATTTCCGGCATGGCGGTACCCGATCATGCGGCGGTGGCTGCGACGGTAGATGCGGCGGCCGGCATTGGACACGCGCGCGCCAAAGGGCTGGTCAACGCCGTCCTGCGCCGTTATCTGCGCGAGCGGGAGACCCTGGAGAACGCGGTCGCTGCCAGCCCGGAGGGCCGCTACAGCCACCCGGGCTGGATGATCCGTCAGTTGCAACAGGAGTGGCCGCAACACTGGGAGCAGATCCTCGAGCAGAACAATCTGCATCCGCCGATGTGGCTGCGTGTCAACGCCGCCGCCGGCTCGCGGGATGGGTGGATGGCGATGGCCGGGGCGCCGCCGTCCGCGTCCTCGCCCTGGGCGCCGCAGGCGCTCCGTCTGGAGCAGCCGGTTGATGTGGGCGCGCTGCCCGGCTTTGCCGAGGGTTTGGTGTCGGTGCAGGATGCCGCCGCGCAGCTCGCCGCCCACCTGGTGGCGCCGATGCCGGGAGAGCGCTGCCTGGATGCCTGCGCGGCGCCAGGTGGTAAGACCGGGCATCTGCTGGAATTGTGCCCGACGCTGGATCTGACCGCCGTGGATATGGATCCGGAGCGATTGGCCCTGGTGGAGGACAATCTGAACCGGCTTGGGTTGTCGGCGTCCCTGATCGCCGCCGATGCGGCGACGCCGAATCAATGGTGGGATGGTCGCTCTTTCGATGCCATCCTGCTGGATGCGCCCTGCACGGCCAGCGGCGTGATCCGTCGCCATCCGGACATCAAGCTGCTGCGGCGGAAAGCCGACATCGCCCGCTTGGCGGGCCTGCAATCCCGTCTGTTGGATCAGCTGTGGCCCACGCTCAAAGCGGGTGGCAGGCTGGTTTACTGCACCTGTTCCATATTCGGGCAAGAAGGGCCGGCGCAGGTGCGGGACTTTCTCGCGCGCACCCCCGATGCCGGGCTCGACGTCGAACAGACCGCAGCCGGGTGGGGCATCGATGCGGCGCCGGGCCGCCAGATACTGCCCGGTGAGACAGGCATGGACGGCTTCTATTATGCTTGTCTGAACAAATCAGGCTGAGCAATGAGCGCAGGTTCAGACAAGGTTGGTGCGAGGCGATCCGCCGCCCGGCGAATACTCGTCGCGTGGATGGCCCTCTTTACGTTGTTGTCAGCCCCCGCGGCGCATGCCGACAAAGACGGATCCATCGACATCCGTTCTGCCTACACGGCGGTCGAGGAGGGCGTCTATTACCTCAATGGGCGCGTCGATCTGCGGCTTAGCAAAGATGCCCAAAACGCGCTTGAGAACGGCGTCTCCCTGAACATCGAGCTGCAGATAGAAGTTTCGCAGCGACGCCGCTATGTCTGGGACAAGACTATCGCCAGTCTGCGCCAGCGCTATCAGCTCGACTTTCATGCATTGACCGGTCGTTACGTGCTTTCCAACCTCAACAGCGGCGAGCGTGAGTCCTTCAGCGGCCTGGACAACGCTCTGGCCCGGCTCGGCGAGATCCAGAGACTGCCGGTGATCGATGAAGCTCTGCTGGAGCCTGAAACTCGTTACGACGGCAATCTCCGCGTGCAGATGGATATCAGGGAGATGTCGGGTCCGTTGCGCGTGTTGACCCTGTTCTGGGGTGACTGGCGTGTCACCAGCGAGTGGTATCGATGGCCAGTGCAGCGTTAAAGCGGGTCGGCATGATGCTGCTGCTGACGGCAGGGCTGTTGCTGTGGCTGGGCGCGATGTTCCTGCTGGCGATGGCGACCGAGGACGCCGATGAGTTCGGCCGCCTCTACGGCTGGCTGTTCCTGTTCAACGCGCTCGGCGTGCTGACCCTGCTGGTGTTGATCGTCGGCAACCTGATCAAGCTGGTGCAGGAATACCGCAGCCACGTGCCGGGATCGCGCCTCAAGTCGCGCATGGTCGCGACCTTTGTCGTGCTGGCAGTCGTGCCGCTGCTGATCGTCTATTATTTCTCGATTCAATTTTTGAATCGAGGCATCGAGAGCTGGTTCAGCGTCGACGTCGAGAAAGGGCTCTCCAACGCACTCAACCTCAGCCGCGCCACGCTGGAAACCCAGATGCGCGACTATGCGCAGACCACCGAGATGATGGCCAAACGCCTGCGTGGCAGCCCGAACGCAGGCCTGGCGAGTGAGCTGTCACGACTGCAGCGGGATACTGGTGCCGGCGAAATCACGGTCGTCGGACGCAACAATAGAATCGTGGCCTCCATATCGGAGCGCGACGACCTGGAGGTGCGAGCTACGCCCAACGACGAGATCCTGCTGCATATCCGCACCAACGACAGCTATGTCAGTCTCGATCCTATCGGTGACCATGGCTATCAGATCCGTACCGCGATCACTATCCCGACCCCGAATCCGTTCGCCGAGCAGCGGATTTTGCTGGCAATATTCCCGGTTTCCGAGCGTATCAGTTCACTGGCCGACGCGGTGCAAACCTCGTACGCGGAGTACGGGGAGCTGTCATATATGCGACGGCTGCTCAAATACAGCCTCAGCCTGACGCTGACGATGGTGTTGCTGTTATCCATGCTGGCCGCGGTCTGGGGCGCGTTCTTTTTCTCCCGTCGGCTGGTCGCTCCGATCCAGGATCTGATCGCCGGCACCCGCGCCGTGGCCCATGGCAATTTCGATACCCAGCTGCCGCTCCCCGGGAGCGACGATATGGGATTCCTGGTGCGCTCGTTTAATGACATGACGCGGCGTCTTTCGGAGGCCCGCGAGGTCGCCAGCAGCAGCCAGCAGGCGGTTGAGAACGAACGCGCCTATCTCGCGGTGATCCTGGGGCGGCTTTCCACCGGTGTGGTTTCGCTGGAGACCGACTGGCGTATACGGACCGCCAACGAGGCGGCCGGCGCCATCCTCGGCGTCGATCTGGCCGCTTCGATCGGCAGCCCGCTGCTGGAGGTGGCCCGGGGCAAGCCCTTGCTGGAGCAGTTTGTCGAAGTCGGGCGCGCGCATATCGAGCAAGGCGAGGCGGAATGGCGTGAGCAGATCGTGTTGCGTGGCGAGGTCGGGAGGCGGGTGTTGATGTGCGCCTGCTCCGCTCTGCCTTCCGAAGACGGACAGCCGGCGGGCTATGTGGTGGTGTTTGATGACATCACCGCGCTGATCCAGGCTCAGCGGGATTCCGCCTGGGGTGAGGTGGCGCGCCGTCTGGCCCATGAGATCAAGAATCCGCTGACACCGATCCAGCTATCGGCTGAGCGCATGCGCCGGCGCTTCCTCGAGCAGATGAAGGATCAGGATGCTGAGGTCCTGGAGCGGGCAACGCGGACCATCATCCAGCAAGTCGAAGGCATGAAGCAGATGGTCAATGCCTTTAGCGAGTACGCGCGTGCGCCGGATATGAATCTGGCCCGCACCAACCTCAACCGACTGGTGCGGGAGGTGGCCGAGCTCTACCGCGTCCGCGAGATCGAGTCCGATATCCGGCTGCAGCTCGATCCCGCGCTGCCCGAGATAGAGGTCGACGGCGTGCGTATCCGCCAGATCCTGCACAACCTTATCCGCAACGGTATCGAAGCGCTGGAGCATCAGCCAGATGCCTGTCTGACCATCAGCACCGGCGTGATAGAGGTAGATGCTCGTCCCGCCGTGAGTATTACCGTGCGCGACAACGGTCCCGGCTTCCCCGGGGATGCGCTCGAGCATGTGTTCGATCCTTATGTGACCACCAAACCGAAGGGCACGGGCCTCGGCCTGGCGATCGTGAAGAAGCTGGTTGAAGAGCACGGCGGCAAGGTCGAGGCATCCAATGTCAGCGGCGGTGGTGCCATGTTGAGCATCGTACTGCCGGCCGACGAAGCGGCCAGGGAAGCATTACTGCGCAGCGACGCAGGCAAGGTCGACTACCGGAGAGAAAGAGCATGAGTACCGCCCGTATTCTGGTCGTAGACGATGAGTCGGACATCCGCAGTCTGCTGGACGAGATCCTGACCGAGGAGGGTTACGAAGTGGCTGTCGCGGGCAACGCCAGCGAGGCCCGCCAGAGTCGGGTAGCGCAGGAGCCGGACCTGGTGCTGCTGGATATCTGGATGCCGGATGTCGACGGCATCACCTTGCTGCGGGAGTGGTCGGAGGACCCGTCCCGCGATGCGTGCCCGGTGGTGATGATGTCGGGCCACGGCACCGTCGAGACCGCAGTCGAGGCGACCCGTCTGGGTGCGTTCGACTTTATCGAGAAGCCGGTGTCTCTGGCCAATCTGCTGCGTGTCGTCGAGCGGGCGCTGGAGTCGGGCAGGACCCAGCTCAAGATCGGCGCGCGCAAACTGGTGCCGCCGATGCTGACGCCGCTGGGCAAGAGCCCGGCGATGCGCAGTCTGCGCGATCAGGTTGAGCGCGTGGCGCTCCACGATACGCCGGTCCTGCTGCAGGGTGAACCGGGCACCGGCCGTGAGATGTTTGCCCGTTACCTGCATTCGCGCAGCTCGCGGGCGGAGCTGCCGTTTGTGCCGTTGATCGCGGCATCAGTCGTCAACGAGGACGCGTCCCGCCAGCTGTTCGGGCTGGAGGCCGAAGGTCACACCCATCCCGGTGTGCTGGACGAGGCCGCTAATGGCACATTGTTTATCAACGAGTTGGGCGATCTGCCGCCGGAAGGTCAGAAGGCGCTGCTCGGCGCTATCGAAGCCGGCAGCTATACACGCGTCGGCGGCACCACGCAGCGGCCGCTGAAGTGCACGATCCTGACTTCCGCACCGCCGGGCTTCGACAAGCTGGCGCCGCGGGCTTTCCGTCGCGACCTGCTGTCGCAGCTTTCCGTGGTGACGCTGCGGATCCCGCCGTTGCGGGAGTATTCCGAGGACGTGCCCGAGCTGCTGCGCTACTACGTCGACAAATTGGTTGAGGCGGAGCAGCTGCCCTACCGTCGCTTTAGCGTCGCCGCGCAAAACCGCCTGCGGCATTATCCCTGGCCCGGCAATGTCCGCGACCTCAAGAACCTGGTCCACCGGCTATTGATCATGGGCGGAGACGAGGAGATCACGCTGGCCGAGGTCGAGGAACTGATCGTCGCCGAAGCAGCTCCCAGCGAACCACTGGTCAAACAGGATCTGCTGGCGCTGCCGCTACGCGAGGCCCGCGAGCAATTCGAACGCGCCTATCTGCAGCAGCAGCTTATCTTCTGCGACGGCAAGGTCGGCCGTCTCGCCAAGCGAGTCGGCATGGAGCGCACGCACCTGTATCGCAAGCTACGCTCGCTGGGGATCGACTTCCGTCAGTCCGCGATCGAGGATTGAGCTGCCGGCCGCGGCCTGAAACCGCCGGCGCCGTCGAATTCGGGCGCTGTATCCGGAAAATCGGCCAGGCTGAGGCGCTGGATCACGCGCGCCGCCTCGTCGCTGCTATCCGCCACCGGGCCGCGCGGGCGGCGCTGGCGGAAGGAATAGATGTGGCCTCCGATGAGAGCGCCGTCCGCGCCGAGCTGCGCCACCAGCAACGGCGCCAGCCCGTTGTCACCGGTGACGCGGATACCATAGTAGGTTGCGAAATTGCCCAGGCTGTACGCGATCAGGCGGCCTCGATAGACTTCGATTCCGCGGGGCACATGAGGACCGTGACCGATGACCAGATCCGCGCCCGAATCGACCATGGCGCGCGCGAAGCGGGCCACATCGCCGCGATTCTCGCCACGGTAAAACTCTTCCTCGAACGGCACCCGGCTGACGTCGCCGGCCTCGCCGCCGGCGTGCATGGAAACGATGACGATGTCGTGGTCCGCGGCCAAGGATGCGACCCGATCGCGTGCGGCATCGGGCGATAACAGATCGTTGGCGCCCTTGAACGGAGCAAAGGCGATCATCGCTACCCGCTGCTCACGCACCATCCAGGACGCGACGTCGTCCTCGCGCCCCGAGTGCGCGATACCGCGTGCCGCCAACGCCGTCATACTCGAATCGCGACCCTCTTCGCCGAAATCCCGCGCGTGGTTGTTGGCCAGGCTCATCACGTCGAAACCCGCCGCCGCCAGATGGTCCGCATAGCGGGTCGGCGACCGGAACAGATAGCACGCACCGGGGTCGCTGCAGGTCTTGGCCGGCTCGCCACCATCGAGCAATACGCCTTCGAGATTGCCGAAACCGATGTCCGCCGCGCTGATCACCGGCGCGGCTTCTTCCAGCAGCGAGGCGCCGTCGTCATCGGCCAGACGGTTCTGCGGATAATCCGTGCCCAGCATGATGTCGCCCACGGCGGCGACCGAAAACACTATTGGAGATGACGCCACCGGCGCATCAGCGTCCGGCTGTGGCGCAACCGCGGAGAGACCAGCCAGCAGAATCAGCGTGCGGATCACCGGGCCGGCTCCTTGGCGCGCAGGGCCAGATACTCGATGCCGGCCCCGCTGAGCTGTTGCTGCATGCGTCGCAGTTGGCCCGGGTCGCTGACCGGGCCGATCTGGACGCGATAGTGATCGCGATCGTTGACCGTGACCTTGCGGATGTCGGATGACAGACCGAGCAGAGCGAGGCTGGCCTTGCGGCGATCCGCGTCATCGAACTGCCGGAATGAACCGGCCTGAAGATAGTAGGTGCCCGGTGGCACATCGCGCGGCGCCTGGGCCGGCGCATCGTCGCCAGCGGATGGACCCGGGACCACGACTTCGAAGTCCGGCAGGATCTCGTAAAAATCGAACACCGGCCCGCTGTCCTCCGGTTCTTCCTGCAGCGCCGTGGCGGAGGCCGGTGTCCGTACTGGCGCCTGCTCCGGAGCCACGCCGCCGCTGTGATAGAGATGGACCAGCAGCGCCACGGCGAGACCCACCGCGAGACCTGCGGCAAAACCGCTCTGGTTCTTGCTGCGGGCTGCGGAGCGGCTGCCGCGTTTGCGATGCTTGTAATCTCTTGCCACCGCTTGCCGCCTACATGCTCTCGGGCGCCGACACGCCGACCATGGAGAGACCGTTACGCAGCACCTGGCGGGTGGCGGCGATCAGGCTCAGCCTGGCGTCGCGCAAGGCCGCATCGTCGACCAGGAAGGTGTGGGCGTTGTAATAGGTATGGAATTCGTTGGCCAGTTCGCGCAGATAGTTGACCACGGTCTGTGGCGCCCGGTTAGCGGCTGCCAGCTCGATCACCTCCGGGTAACGCCCGAGGGCTCGCATCAGGCTCTGCTCGTGATCTTCATGGAGCTGCTCCAGTGCCCCCAATCCCGCTTGCGGATCCCACTCGAGCGCTTTGTCGTGCAGCTGGCGGAAGACGCTGCAGATCCGCGCGTGAGCATATTGTATGTAGTAGACAGGATTCTCGTTGGTTCTGGATTTCGCCAGCTCGAGATCGAAGTCCAGATGCTGGTCGTTGGAGCGCATCACATAGAACAGCCGCGCCGCGTCGTTGCCGACTTCCTCGCGCAGTTCGCGCAGGGTGACGAATTCGCCCGAGCGCGTCGACATCTGCACCTTCTCACCGCCACGGTAGAGCACGGCGAACTGCACCAGCCGCACTTCGAGGCTCTCCGGGGGTTCGCCCATGGCCTCCAGCCCCGCGCGGACCCGCGCCACATAGCCATGATGATCGGCGCCGAGCACGTCGAGCAAGTGATCGAAGCCGCGCTGACGCTTGCCCAGATGATAGGCGATATCTGAGGCGATATACGTGCTCTGGCCGTTGTCCCGCACCACCACGCGATCCTTCTCGTCGCCCAGGTCCATGGCCCGGAACCACAGCGCGCCATCCTTGGTATAGACTCGATTGTCGCGCTGCAGACGCTCGATGGCGGTTTGCACCAGTCCGGAGTCGGCCAGGCTGCGCTCGGAAAACCACTCGTCAAAGCTAACGCCGAAGTCCTCCAGGTCCGCACGGATATCGCTGAGGATGCTGTCCAGACCGGCATCGAGCACTGTCCTGTAGTCCTCGCCGAGCAAGCGGCGCATGTTTGCGACCAGCGCGTCGATATGGGTTTCCTTGTCGCCGGCCGGGGCGTCGGCGGGCACATGCTCGAACACCGCGGCGGTGGGCCGGTGCAGGCGATCCCCGACCTTGCTGAGCAGCACGTCGGCGATCTCGCGGATATAGCCGCCGCGATAGCCGTTGCTCGGGAAATCGAGCCGGTCCCCGGTGAGCTCCAGATAGCGCAGCCAGATGCTGGCGGCGAGGATATCCATCTGCCGTCCGGCGTCATTGACGTAATACTCGCGATGCACCCGGTAACCGCAGGCTTCCAGCAGTTTGGCCACGCTGTCGCCATAAGCGGCGCCCCGGCCGTGTCCGACGTGCAGCGGGCCGGTGGGATTGGCCGAGACGAACTCGACGATCACCGACTGACCGGCGCCGGCGTCGTTGTGTCCATAGACGGCGCCCTGCTCGTGTATGGCTTCGACTTCGTGCTGGAAAGCCTTTGCGGACAGACGGAAGTTGATAAACCCGGGGCCCGCGATCTCGGTCGCCTCGACCAGATCCGAAGACGGCAGCGCAGCCTGGATCAGCCCGGCGATCTCGCGCGGATTCTTGCGCGCCGGTTTCGCCAGAGTCATGGCCACGTTGCACGCAAATTCGCCATGCCTGATGTCGCGCGTGCGCTCGACACGCGGCTCGACCTCGGCGACCTCGGCCGGCAACGCGGTGCCGGCCAGAGACTTCAGCGCCTGCGAGACCAGGGATTCGATCTGCGTCTTCAAGGGATTTCTCTCCGGGATGAACCGAGCATTCTACAGCGGGCCCCGGCGTGAACGAAACGCGGGTCGGGCTTCAAAAAAGCTCCACCGGATCCACGTCCAGCGACCAGCGGACGCTACGGGCGGTCCGCGATTTATCGATCTTCGCCAGCAGCTCGCGCAACAGCTGATGCAACGGGCCACGGTTGGTCGACTGCAGCAGCAGCTGTGCCCGATAACGCCCGGAGCGGCGCTCCATCGGCGCTGGCGCCGGGCCCAGAATGCGTATGGCCGGAGCGGCGAGGGATTCCGCCCATTCTTGGCAGGACTGCAGGAAACTCATGGCCTGCCCGGCCTGGTGAGCTTCGGCCCGGATCAATGCCAGGTGGCTGAACGGAGGCCATCCCGCCGCCTTCCGCTCGCCCAGCGCGGCGTCTGCAAAGGCGTCATAACCGCCGCTGATCAGATCCTGCAACAGAGCGTGTTCGGGATAGGCGGTCTGGATCATCACTTCGCCGGGACGATCGGCACGTCCGGCGCGTCCGGCAACCTGGAGGATGGTCTGGGCCAGACGCTCGTCGCTGCGAAAGTCGGTGCCGAACAGACCCTGGTCCGCGTTCAACACGCCGACCAGCGTCACGCCGGGGAAGTCGTGCCCCTTGGTCAGCATCTGGGTGCCGACCAGGATGCGGGTGCGCCCCGCGCGCATGTCCGCCAGGATGTCGTCGAGGCTGCCGCGGCTGCGGGTGGCATCGCGGTCGATGCGCGCGATCCGCTGCTGCGGAAAGAACCCCTTCAGCGTCTCCTCGATGCGCTCGGTTCCCTGCCCGACAGGCTTTAACTCGCTGTCGCAGTCGGGGCACGATGCGGGGGGTTGCGATTCGCTGCCGCAGTGATGACAGCGCAAGCGCGCCGAGCCCTGATGCAGCGTCATGCGTGCATCGCAGCGGGCGCACCCGGCGATCCAGCCGCACTCGGTGCAAAACAGGACCGGGGCGTAGCCGCGCCGGTTGAGGAACAGCATCACCTGTCCGTCCGCCTGCAGATGGCGTTCCATCGCGGCTAGCAGCGGCGGGCTCACGCCGTCCCGGTTGGGTACCCGGCGCAGGTCGATGACTTTCAGCTCCGGGTGGCGCGCCGCGCCGGGGCGCTCCGGCAGCGGCAGGCTCAGATACCGCCCGCTACGGGCATTTTGCAGGGTCTCCAGCGAGGGCGTAGCGGAGCCCAGCACGACCGGCACGCTGCTGAGCCGGGCCCGGACCACGGCCAGATCCCTGGCTGAATAGCGAAAACCCTCCTGCTGCTTGAGCGAAGGATCGTGTTCCTCGTCGACGATGACCAGACCGCAATGTTGCAGCGGTGCGAACACCGCGGAGCGCGTGCCGATGACCACCGGTGCCCGGCCGCTGCGCGCGTCACGCCAGGCCGTCAGACGCTCGGTGTCGGTCATGCCGGAATGGAGTACCGCCAGCGGGAAATCAAAGCGGGAGCCAAAACGTTGCACCAGTTGTGGAGTCAGACCGATCTCAGGGACCAGCACCAGGGCCTGGCGGCCGGCGGCGACCACCGATTCGATGGCGGACAGATAGACCTCGGTCTTGCCGCTGCCGGTGGCGCCGTGGAGGAGGATCGCCTGATACCCCGGCAGGGCCGCGACGATGGCATCCACCGCGACGCGCTGGTCGTCCATGAGCACCGGGCCCGGGTGCGCGACGAGGCTTGGCGGACTAACGGGGGTGACCGCCTGGGACCAGCTCTCGGCCAGCCCGCGTTCGGCCAGACGCCGGAATGCGTCTCGCCATCCGGCCTGGAGCGCCTGCAGGCGCGGGTCAGACACCAATGCCGGGCCCTGCTTCAGGATTGCGAGCAGCTCGGCCTGGCGGGGAGCCCGGCGCGCCATGCCGTCCAGGTCGATCGCCAGTCCATCGGTAGTCGCCCTGTAGGCGACCTCGGCCGCGTCCGGCGATCTGCCCTTGCGCAACAGCCCGGGCAACGCGGCGGCGCAGACCTCTCCGACAGGGTGGGCATAGTACTCGGCGGACCAGACCAACAGCCGTAACAGGGTGTCGTCGATCACCGGCTGTGGGTCGAGCACGCGCTCGGCGTGGCGCAGCCGGCTCTGCGGCAGCTCGCTTATGGCCCCGACTTCGATGATCAGACCGATCTTGTGGGCGCGACCGAAGGGCACCCGGATTCTGGCGCCGGCCGAGGGCGCCGGACCGGTCCGCGGCGGCAAATAATCGAAGGCCTTACGCAGCGGAGCGTTGACTGCGACCCGGACCACCGTCGTGGGGTTCAAATCAAGCTCCCGTTTGTCCACAGAAGCTGTGGATAAGTCTGTGAATTGCCTGTAGCAGGATGAGATTTATCCGAGCTTTCCGGGAGCAAGATTCGCTTTGATCGAAAATTGCTCATGAAAAACGAAAATATAATAAAAACAATTGACTACGAGCTAGAACAAAGAATCTATGTAAAGTAATATCAACGTCACACTGGAGATGCCGGGGTCTGTGTGCATAAGTGTTTCGGCGATCCGGCTGCCGGGCCTGTCAACCAGCCGCGTCCACGGCCGTTGTAACCTGTGCAGAGAGGAGATTCAACGGCCCTGATGTCGTCCCTCGGAAGCCTTGAAGACGGCGCGCCGATGGCGGATTCTGATCGGGGAGCCCGACCCGCCATATGACAAGGACGAGCTGGATTGGAGGGACCGCTGAATAACACCGCCGCACTGGATACATTTCTTCGCAGCGTCGAGGGCAAAGCATACGTCATGGCGAAATCGATGATGGCTGACGCGGACGAGGCACTGGACGTGGTCCAGGATGCGATGATCCGTTTTGCCGGTCGTTACGCCGATCGGCCCGAAGACCAGTGGCGGCCGTTGTTTTTCCGCATCGTCATCAACCGGGCCCGCGACTGGCAGCGGCGCCAGGCGGTACGTAATCGGGTGATGTTCTGGCGCCGCTACGACGATATGCCGGATCCGGTGGAGACGGCGCCGGCGGCTCGAGGCGCACAGCCCGATCGCGAACTGATGGATGGCGAGGCGATGGAGGCTCTGGAGGCGGCTATCCGGGCGTTGCCGGCCCGGCAGCAGCAGACCTTTGTTTTGCGCTGTTTCGAGGGCATGAGCGTTGCCGAGACCGCCAGCGCGATGGGCTGCTCGGATGGCAGCGTAAAGACGCATTACTTCAGGGCGCTGGCCGCACTGCGGGAACGACTGGGAGAACACTGGGATGGCTGATCAAGACGATCGACGGCTGGAGCAGACAGCGCGGGCGCTCTACCGACGTCGCGCCGCTGCGCTGGAGCCGGAGGTCCGCAAGCGTCTGGCCGAGGCGCGGAGGGAGGCGCTGGCCCGCGCCGAGCGCCCGGCGGGACGTGGCCTGCGACTGCCGGTGCTGGTGCCCGCCGGGGCAGCCGCGGCCGTGGCGGCCGCGGCAGTCATCCTGCTGATCCGTCAGCCCGGAACGGATATCGATTACGCGCCACTGGCAGGGACCAGCGAGCCGGCGGAGGACATGGAGATATTGCTGGGCAGCGAGGAACTTGAGCTGCTGGATGACCTGGATTTCTATCTGTGGCTCGAAGATGAGCCGGAGATAGGTTGAGCCCGGTAGTGCACCCGTGGCGGAGGACATGTTGCGGCCTGCTTTTTGGATGGATGGCGATGATGGCGGCCCCGGCCGCCGACGGCCCGCTACCGGACGAGGAACTGCTGGAGTTTCTGGCGCTGTGGGAACCCCGCGACGAAGACTGGCTCAACGCCGCTCTGGCCGAGACTACAGATGTTGACGAGGACGGCGAGACCGGACCCGATTTGACGGAGACTGAAGACGATGAAGATTAGAGCCTGGTTCATGGTGCTGCTGGCGGCGGGATGCCTGATCGCGATCCCGGCCGGGGCCCAGTCCTGGGACGAGCTCAGCCCGACCCAGCAGGAAGTGTTGCAGGGATTCCAGGGTCGATGGGACGACCTGCCGGCAGAGCGGAAGCAGCGTCTGGCCGCGGGCGCCGAACGCTGGTCCGATATGGACGACGAGCAGAAAGCGCAAGCCAGGAATCGTTTCCAGCGCTGGCGGGGTCTCGATCCGGAACAACGCCAGCGAATCCGCGATCGCTATCGTGATTTCAAGTCCCTGCCACCGGAGGAGCAGCAGCGGCTCCGCGAAAATTTCCGCCGCTTCCGCGAGATGAATCCGGAGCAGCGCCAGCGGCTGCGTGAGCGCTGGCAGGATCTGACGCCCGAGCAGCGCGAGCGGGTGCGGGACCGGATGCGCAGCCTCACGCCCGAGCAGCGGCGGCGCGTCATCGATCGTATGAAGAACCGTCAGCCCGGCGGCGGCTAGGCCGCCCGTGCCGGCACAAGAGAAACCCGGCTCAGGGCCGGGTTCTCTGCTTCACAATACTTTGGAGCAGGCGTCGTCTGTCAGAGCGCCTTCAGCACCGCGTCGAGGCTGTCCTTGGCATCGCCGAACAGCATCCGTGTGTTGTCCTTGTAGAAGAGGGGATTGCCGACGCCGGCATAGCCGGTGGCCATGCTGCGTTTCAGCACGATCGTCGTGCCGCCCTTCCAGACCTCGAGCACCGGCATGCCGGCGATCGGGCTGTCGGGTTTCTCCTGTGCGTCCGGGTTGACGATGTCGTTCGCGCCGATAACGACGGAGACGTCGATGTTCGGGAAGTCTTCGTTGACCTCGTCCATCTCGAACACGATGTCGTAGGGCACCCTGGCCTCCGCCAGCAGCACGTTCATGTGGCCGGGCATGCGGCCCGCGACCGGGTGGATGCCGAAGCGCACGTTGATCCCCTTCCCGCGCAGCGCTTTCGTGATTTCGTAGACAGTGTGCTGAGCCTGCGCGACCGCCATGCCGTAGCCGGGCACGATCATCACTTCCTTCGCGTTGGCGAGCAGCTCGGCCGTCTCCTCCGGCTGGATCGGCACGACTTCGCCTTCGACTTCGCCGCCGGACACCGTCGTGCCGCCGCCGGTGCCAAAACCGCCGGCGATCACCGCGAGGAACTTGCGATTCATCGCGCGGCACATGATGTAGCTCAGGATCGCGCCGCTCGAGCCGACCAGCGCGCCGGTGACGATCAGCAGGTCGTTGCTCAACATGAAGCCCGTCGCCGCCGCCGCCCAGCCCGAATAACTGTTCAGCATCGAGACGACGACCGGCATGTCGGCACCGCCAATGGCCATGACCATGTGGATGCCGAAGATCAGCGCGATAACCGTCATGATCACCAGCGGCACCATGCCGCCGCCGACCGCAGCCTGCTGTGCGAATTCGCGGCCGCACCAGATCGCCACGAGCAGCAGGCCGAGATTGAGGAAGTGCCTCGCGGGCAGCATCAACGGCTTGCCGCTGATGCGACCGGACAGCTTGCCGAAGGCGATGATCGAGCCGGAGAAGGTGACCGCGCCGATCAGCACGCCGAGATAGGTCTCGATGCTGTGAATCGTCAGCTCGACCCCGGTCAACGCGGTCGAGTGATCCATGAAGTTCGCGAAGCCTACCAGCACCGCAGCCAGGCCGACCAGGCTGTGCAGGATGGCGACAAGCTCGGGCATCTGCGTCATCTGCACGCGGCGCGCGAGCATCAGGCCGATGCTGCCGCCGATCAGGAGCGCAACGAGCAGAAGCGTGTAGTGCTGTGTGACGACACCGAGGATGGTCGCCAGCACGGCGATGGCCATGCCGATGATGCCGTACCAGTTGCCGCGGCGAGCGGTCTCCTGGTTCGACAGGCCGCCGAGAGCGAGGATGAAGAGAATCGTCGCTGCGATATAGGAGACGGTAACGATGCCAGCGCTATTCATGTCGACCTCACTTCCGGAACATTTCGAGCATGCGTCGCGTCACGGCGAAGCCGCCTGCGATGTTGATACTCGTAATCATCACTGTGAAACCGGCAATCCACATGATCAGGCTGTCGGCGGAACTGATCTGCAGCATCGCGCCGATCACGATGATGCTCGAGATCGCGTTGGTCACGCTCATCAGCGGCGTGTGCAGCGCCGGCGTGACGTTCCAGATGACCATGTAGCCGACGAAGCAGGCCAGCACGAATACCGTGAAGTGCGCCATGAACGACGGCGGCGCCACGGCACCGAGGCCGAACAGCGCCAGGCCGCCGAGGGCCATCGCCATGACCGGGCCGGCGGCGGACTTCTTCGTTTCCGGTATGGCGACCGGCGCGGCAGCCGGCTTCGCGGCCTTGGGCGCGGCGGACAGCTTCGGTGCCGGCGGCGGCCAGGTCGTCTCGCCGCCGATGCAGATCGTCGCGCCGCGGATCGCCTCGTCCTCCATGTCGACGACGAGTTCGCCATCCTTTTCTGGCGTCATGTCCGTCAGCAGGTGGCGCAGATTCGTACCGTAGAGCTGGCTCGACTGCGCGGCCAGCCGGCTCGGCAGGTCGGTGTAGCCGATCAGCGACACGCCGTTCTTTACGACGACCTGGTCGGGTTCCGTCAGCTCGCAGTTGCCGCCCTGCTCGGCGGCGAGATCCACGATCACGCTGCCGTCCTTCATCGACTCGACCATTTCGGCGGTGATCAGGCGCGGTGCGGGCTTGCCCGGGATCAGCGCGGTCGTGATGATGATGTCGACATCTTTCGCCTGTTCGGCGAACAACGCCATCTCGGCTGCGATGAACTCCTTGCTCATGACCTTGGCGTAGCCGCCCTCGCCCGCGCCGTCCTCGTCCTTGAAGTCCAGCATCAGGAACTCGGCGTCCATGCTTTCGACCTGCTCCTTAACTTCCGGACGCGTGTCGAAAGCGCGGACGATAGCGCCCATGCTCTTGGCCGCACCGATCGCGGCGAGACCCGCGACACCGGCGCCGATGACGAGGACCTTGGCCGGCGGGACCTTGCCCGCGGCGGTGATCTGGCCGGTGAAGAAGCGGCCGAAGTGTTGGGCGGCCTCGACGACGGCGCGGTAGCCGGCGATGTTGGCCATCGAGCTCAGCGCGTCCATCTTCTGGGCGCGCGAGATGCGCGGCACGCTGTCCATCGCCAGCGCCGTGACGCCGGCCTCGGTCAGTGTCTTGAGAAGATCCGGATTTTGGGCGGGCCAGATAAAGCTGATCAGCGTCTGCCCGGAGCGCAGCATGCCGAGTTCGTCGCCTTCCGGCGCCCGGACTTTAAACACGATGTCACAATGATCGTAGATGTCCCTGGCGGAGGCGGCAATCTCGCAGCCGGTGGCCCGATATGCGTCATCCGAGAAACTGGCCTCGGCCCCCGCGCCGCTTTGTACGACGACGCCGTAGCCGAGTTTCATGAGCTGGGACGCGACTTCCGGGGTCGTCGCAACGCGCCGCTCGCCCGGATGAGATTCCCGGACGATACCGATCGTTAACCCCATGGGATTCCTCCTGCCGACTTGTTCTTAAGTGTTTGGGCCCGACACAGTTTAGCCTCCTGAGCCGCGTTTACCACCTCGGGGCGCATGGTGGTCGGATTTTCGACCCGGGTTCCGGAATGACTCCCCCGAGGTCCGTATTATTTGCCTATGATCTCAGGCTCCAGAGGCATGCGGGTTTCTTTCTCGTCCGCTTCACGCACGATGCCAATGGTCGCACCCATACCCGTGTCCCCTGCCGGATTCCGGCCCGATCTGGCCGACGCAGGGGGTGTAGTCAATGGGACGGATGATGCCAGTCGTTCTGCAGCCGTGGTCATTTCTGATTGATTTTCCATCGCCGTTCTGGAATAACAACTCTGGCGAATGACGCCGCCCGCGGACTCCGAGCCAGCATGCATAGCAGCCTGTTTCAACAAATTCTCCGGACTGACGTAGCCGGCATGCCGCTGGAATGGGTGGACTATCGGGAGGCGGTGCGTCTCTATCACACCGAGCAGATCGCCTACGAGTGTGGCTCGCCATTGATGCGGGTCCACGGCGGTATCAACGCCGCCAGCGGTCTCCGCTCCGTTTTGAGTCTGAGTTCCATCATCGCTACCCATGGCACGCCGCAGATCGGCATGCTGCGGCGATCCGACTACGCGCCGCCGCTAAACAATTTCGCCTTGTTCAAGCGCGATGCCTTTCTGTGTCTGTATTGCGGCGAGACCTTCCCCGGCGGACAGCTTTCGCGTGATCACGTCACGCCGATATCCCAGGGTGGCAAGGACGCTTGGACCAACGTCGTCACTGCGTGCCGACGATGTAATCATTACAAGGCCGGACGCACGCCGGAGCAGGCCGCGCTGCAACTGCTCGCAGTGCCGTTCACACCGACCTATGCGGAGTACATCTATCTGAAGGGGCGCCGGGTGCTTGCCGACCAGATGGAATATCTGCTCGCGCATTTTCCGCGCAGCAGCCCGCTGCACGCGCGTCTTTCGCGGCTGTCGGCGGCGGGCGACGCGCCCGGCTGGACCGGCTAGGGCGCCAGGCAAAGCCGGAAAAAAAGAAGCCCCGCCAATGGCGGGGCTCCCGGACATGCAGCCCGCAGGCTGCACCTCCCCCCTCTCGTTTTCACCCCGGCCGCAGAGGCCGGTAGCGCGCGGCACCTACCTTCCGCTTAGCGTCACGCTGGTGTGACAGCCCGAATTCGGAACCTCTTCCGCCGACGCTCGCTCGACTGCCACAAGCACCATCCAAAGCACCACCAGCAGAACTGCGAAAAACGGCGAAAAGGTCTTTGTCATCCACTATTCCATGGTCAGACGCTACGCTTTAGCAAAACATTGCAGAATCCATGCCGGATTACACAACAATCTGAAAACGCAAGAGTTTCCCTCTATCCCACGACGAAAGGACTGCTCCGGTTGTAAACTTTACCGACAGCATTGCGGCTGTCGGCCCCGGCTTATGTCAAGACGGACGACAGATCTTATCTGGATGCACGCCAGCGGGAGCGGCCTTTGATCCACCTTATCGACGCCAGCGTATTTGTATTCCGGGCCTGGTACTCGATACCGCCGGACATGAGTGATGCCGACGGGCGGCCGGTCAATGCGGTCTATGGGTATACCGGGTTCCTTTGCGATCTGCTCGAGCGGGCGCAGCCGACCCATATGGCGGTGGCCTTTGACGAGAGTCTGACGACCTCATTTCGCAACGAAATCTACCCGCCCTACAAGGCCAATCGTGAATTGCCGCCCGCCGAACTCGAGCGACAGTTCGCGCTGTGCCGGGAAATAACCGGCGCGCTCGGCCTGCGTCATTTTGCCGACGCGCGTTACGAGGCCGATGACATCATCGGGACGCTCGCCTGGCTCGGCCGCGCCGAGGGTATGTCCAGCGCCCTCGTCACCCGGGATAAGGATCTGGCTCAGCTGCTGCGGCCCGGGGATGTTTTCCTCAACCCGGTCGACGACCGCCGTTATGAATATGGAGAGATCGCCGAGCGCTTCGGAGCCACGCCGGAGAGGATGGCGGATTTTCAGGCGCTGGTCGGAGACAAGGTCGACAACATTACCGGCGTGCCGGGCATCGGTGCCAAGACCGCCGCGGCTCTGTTTGATGAATTCGATTCGCTCGAGTCGCTCTACGCGCAACTGGAGCGGGTCGAGACTCTGCCGATCCGCGGCGCCCGGAGCGTGGTCAAACGGCTGCAGGAACACCGGGACGCGGCGTTTTTGGCTCGTGATTTGACCCGCATCGTCACCGACATGCCGCTGTCGATCCGCTGCCGCGATCTGCGTACAGAGAGGCCGGATGAGGCCGCCCTCGACGCCTTGTTCGATCGCCTCGATTTTGGCCAGCGTCTGCGTCGACAGGTCAGGCGTCTGGCCTCCGCGTCGTGATGGCCAGATGACCGCCGATCTCGACGCTGTGCTGGCGGATGTCGGGGAGCGCCTGGGGCGGGCGCTGAGCGCGCAGCGGGTCGTGCCGGTAGCTGGCGGCTGCATCAACGCGGCCTGGCGTCTGTGCTGCGACGGCGGCGATGTGTTCCTCAAGACCAACGACGCAGGCAGTTTGCCCATGTTCGAGGCCGAGGCCGAGGGTCTGGCCGAGCTGGAGCGCGCCGGTGGTTTGCGTGTACCCGGGGTGCTCGGTGTCGGATCTGCCGGAACCGCAGCGTGGCTGGCGCTCGAGTATGTGGAGACCGGGCGACCGGATATCCACACCGAGCAACGTCTGGGCGCGGGTCTGGCACGGCAACATGGCCAGCTCGCGGATCGATGCGGCTGGCACCGGGACAACACCATCGGCAGCACGCCGCAGCTGAATGCGTCGGCTGAGAGCTGGCCCACGTTCTTTGCTGAGCGGCGTCTCGGTTTCCAGCTTGATCTGGCGCGGGATGGCGGCTGGCCTCGCCCGATGATCGACAGCGGGCGCCGTCTGCAGCAGGTGGTGGATGCGTTCTTTGCCGATGACCTGCCCGAGCCGGCGCTGCTCCACGGTGATCTCTGGGGCGGTAACTGGGCCACGGACACAGAAGGCGCGCCGTTCGTCTTCGACCCGGCGGTCTACTACGGCCACAGAGAAGCCGATATCGCCATGACGCGGTTATTCGGAGGTTTTGGCGCGGATTTTTATGCCGCCTACCATGAGCGCTGGCCGCAGCAGCCGGGCGAGGGGGTGAGATGCGAGCTGTATAACCTCTACCACGTGCTCAATCATCTCAATCTGTTCGGCGCTGCCTATCAGGCGCAGGCCGAGCAGATGATCGGCCGCTTGCTGGCCGCAGCGGGTGCCTGACTCAGAGGGTCTCGTGGACGATATGGATCGCAGTGCCCTCGGGCGCCTGCAGCGCGAGGCACGGGACCGCAAGGACCTGATCTTCCGATGACGCCGGCTCCAGACCGCGCTGGGTCAACAGCGCCTGTGTGTCGGCCATGTCGGCGGTGGTGAATACCAGGCATGGCGGTTCGCGTCGGGCTGATTCGTACAGACACAGATCGATGCCGTCGCTGGTCAGCGCAGCCCGGGCGGACGGCGGGTCGGTGACGTCCGTGGCCACGAAACCCATGGACTCCCAGAAGGCGATCGCGTCGTCCAGACGTCTGACCGGATAACGGTACTCGCTGAAATAACCCGCGGCCGGGGGTGGAGGCGGCGTCGAGGGCGGTGAGAAGGTACGGGCTTCCACCAGCGTGATCATCTGTCCATCCGGATCAAGCAAGCCCAGTTCGTTAAATTGTTCATCCCCGGTCTTGATGAACTCGAGGCTGATGCCGTCGGCTTCAAGTTCGCGGCCAAACTCAGCTAGCCGCGGCCGCACCCAGACCAGCGCCGGCGAGGGGAACGCGTAGTCGTGCAGGCCGAGCGTGACGCTGCCGTCCGTGACCACCCCATAACCGTGCTGCCAGATGTCTCCCGCTACCGCCTCGCTTAGTCCGAGGCTCTCATAAAATCCGATCGACTCGAGCAGATCCGGCGCGTGGATGCTGATCTCCAAAAACCGGCCGAGCATGATTCAGACGCCGCTGGCCGCAGCCCGTTCCGCGGTCTTGCGCCACTCATCCTTTAGCGCCTCACCGTCCCAGGCCGGGGACATCTCCGGCCAACCCTGGAGATTTCTCAGCACCAGCTGGGTGAGGAAGCTGATGTGGTCGCGCCGGGCGTTGAGGGCCGGTATGTAGGAGATTTCCTTGCCGCCCGACTCGATAAAGAGCTCCTCGTTCTGCATCGCGATCTCTTCCAGCGTTTCCAGACAGTCCGCGGAAAAGCCCGGGCAGATCACGTCGAGGCGTTTGAGCCCGGACTGGCCCATCGCCGCGACCGTCTCGTCCGTGTACGGTCGCAGCCACTCCTCACGTCCCACCCGGGACTGGAAACTCAGCGACCATTCGTCCTCTTTGAGGAACAACGCTTCTGCCACCAGACGACCGGTTTTCTGACACTGGCAATGATAGGGGTCGCCCGCGAGCAGATAACGTCGCGGCACGCCGTGAAAGCTCATCAGCAGGTGCTCGCCGCGGCCATGGGTCGCCCAGTGCTCGCGGACGCTGGCCGCCAGCGCGGCGATATAGCCGGGTTCGCCGGCGTACTCGCTGACAAACCGCAGCTCTGGTATCCAGCGCCAGCGTTTCAGCGCATCGCTGACCGCGTCGAACACGGTTGCTGTCGTCGTGGCGGAGTACTGGGGATACATTGGCAGCACCAGCAACCGGCGGACTTTCTTGGCCCGCAGTTCCTCCAGGGCCGCTGCCACCGAGGGCTTGCCATAGCGCATACCCAGCGCCACGTGGACCGGCGCCGCGAGCGTGGAGTCGAGTTCCTTCTGCAGCGCCTTGCGCTGCCGGACCGACCAGTCCATCAGCGGCGAACCCCGATCGGTCCAGACCTTGGCGTAGGCTTCGGCGGAGCGACGCGGCCGGATGCGCAGGATCACGCCGTGGAGGATCAGCCACCAGATCGGTCTGGGCACTTCGATAACCCGTGGATCCCAAAGGAATTCGGCCAGATAGCGGCGCACCGCCTTCGGTGTCGGAGCATCGGGCGTGCCGAGATTTACCATGAGGATGCCGAGGCTCTCGCCGCTGCCGTGCTGATAGCCGGCCTCGCCAATATACTTGGGCATGCGGTCCTCTCTGTTGCCTGTTTGGTGGATCGGATTAGATCATACTGATCGGAGCGAGGATCGTCCTGGCCGCCGCCGGCCTTGATGGCGTCGCTCGCCGAGGGAGATTCTATATGGAAGCGCAGGGCAATTCCCCGCAATCAGCGCGGGTCGAGAAGATGCGGCGCTGGCGCCTGTTCCGGGATCTGCTCCGTTTCCAGGTCAAGCTGCTGATCGACGCGCTAAAGGACCTGCTGCTCAGTCCCGTTGCGGCCATCGCCGCCGTGGTGGACTTCCTGCGGCCGCAAGCGCGACGGGATATGCGGTTTTACCGGGTGCTGGCCTTTGGCCGGCGACTCGAGGCAAAGATCGATCTGTTTGGCGTGCGCCGCGGGTCCAGGCAGGAGCCCGATGAGTGGACGGTAGATGAAGTGCTCGACCAGGTCGAGTCGCGAATCGGGGCGGGCACCCGAAATTCGAAGCACGGGGAAGGAGGAGAGCCATGACAGTGCGTAAGGTGGCCATCGTGTCCGGACTGCTGCTGAGCGCTGTGGCGGCGGCGTTTCCGGTGGAATTCGATGTCAATACCGAAGGTCTTGAGGTGGATATCGTCCGCGTCGACGTGGACGAAGCGGTGGTGCTGCGAGTGAGGAACTACGAAGACGGCGAGATCCGCTGCGATCTGACGTTCAGGAATGGGCCGGAGATCGCCCGGCAGCGCAAGATATCGGTGGACGCGGGTCAGGATCGTGTGGTGCGCTGGGTCCCCAGTCGCCAGGTCGTGCGGATAAGAGTCAGCGGCAGCTGCTGGCGTAGCGACGAGGCGCACGCGGCGGCGTGAAAAATTATCTCGGATTTTTCCTCGACAGCCTGTACCGGGCGACCGGCGGCGAGACGCAGCAGCATGACTTCCTGACGCGCTTTTACGAGCTCTTTCTCGAGTCCTCGCCGGACGTTGCGCTGCATTTCCGCGACGTCGACATGGAACGGCAGAAGCAGATGCTGGGACGCTCACTGCAGGAGATGACCGATTTCTCCACCAGTCGCGCGGCCAATGAACATCTGCGCCGGACCGCGTTCCGGCACAGCCGCTGGGATCGGGATATCAGTCCCGAACTCTACGATCTATGGCTCGAAAGCCTCATTGCAACAGCGCGGGAATTCGACCTCGAGTTTAATGAGGAAGTGGAACTGGCCTGGCGGGTGGTGCTGGCACCTGGCATCGCCTATATGCAATTCAAACACGACCACCGTTGAGCAGGGTCAGACTCAGGCCACGTCGCGACCGCTGATCAGGTCCTCCAGACTCGGTGGCTCGTGACCGGGACCCATGCGTCCGGACCTGAGCCGGTTCATGTATTCCTTGTACGCGCGCATGGCCTGGCGGCCGAAGATCCACATGATCGGGATGTTGGCGAACAACATCACCCCGGTGCCGATACCGGTCAGATTGTCCAGCTCCGCGTCGGTTGTGATCAGACCCGCGGTGGCCACAACGATGAGTCCGCAATAGACCAGCTTGTAGGGCATCACCGATCGTTCTCCGGCCAGATAGATCATGCCCTGCTCACCGTAGTAGCTCCACGAGATCATGGTGGAGAGGGCGAACATCCATGCCGCGAGGGTCACCAGCCATTTGCCGAGGCCATCTTGTACCGTGTCGAAGGCGCGGGCGGTCAGAGATGCGCCGGGATAGTCGATAAACAACCGGGAATGCAGCAGCCGCGGCTCGAGCGGACTGTCGAATACGCCCCATTCGATAAACGGCCGGCTGTTCGGAGCGGCCGAGATCGCGCCGAAGATCTTGTGTAGCTGATTACCCGACTGCTCGTTGTCGTGAGCTTCGACGATCATGAATACGGTTTCGCCATCATGCCATTCTGCATCTGGCCGCAGCGGCGCCGGTACCGATTCCAGCGTCCATTGCCCCGACTCGCTGCGCAGGAATTCCGGCGCGATGCCGAACTCGCTGTCGCCGCTGCGGTTCCACACCCCGGTCGACAGGATGACCAACGCGGTGAAGGTGCAGACGATCAGGGTGTCGATCAGCGGCTCCATCGCCGCGACCACGGCCTCGCGGACCGGCTCTCGGGTCTTGGCCGCGGAATGAGCGATGGGTGAGGAGCCCTGACCGGCCTCGTTGGAGAACAGCGCCCGCTTCATGCCGAACAGGAATGCGTAACCCATGGTGCCGCCGAGGAAAGCACCACCCGCTTCACTGGGATTGAACGCGGAGACGACGATGAGTTTGAGCACCCCTGGCAGGACGCTGGCATTTACCACCAGCACATAGATTCCCGCCATCAGATAGAGCGCCACCATGATCGGCACCAGACGGCCGGCGACCGCGCCGATGCGCTTGATGCCACCGATGATCACCATCCCCACGAGGATGGCCAGCACGATGCCGGTGGCAATACCGGGGATGCCGAAGTAACTGTGAGTGATCTCGGCGACGTTCCAGGCCTGGAACATGTTGCCACCGGTGGCGGTGGACACCAGCAGGGTGACGCAGAAGATCCCGCCGATAATTTTGCCTGCGCCGGCGAGTCTGGGATCGAGCCGTGCGAGGCCCTTGCTGGCTACCCACATCGGCCCGCCGTGGGGATTGTCCGGATCATCCGTGTTGCGGTAGAGCATGGACAGCGTGACTTCGGTCAGCTTGAGCGCCATGCCGAAGAAACCGACCACCCACATCCAGAACACGGCGCCCGGACCGCCGAGCGCGATGGCCAGCGCCACGCCACCGATGTTGCCCAGCCCGACCGTCGCTGACAGCGCCGCAGACAGTGCCTGGAAGTGGTTGATCGCACCGGGGTCCGCGGCATCGTCATAGCGCCCCCGCAGCACGTGGGTACCGTGGCTGACGGCGCGGAACTGCGAGAATCCGCTCCATAGCGTGAACAGGATCCCGGTACCGAGGACGATGAGCAGGACCGCGTTGTGCCAGAGCACCCCGTTGATGGCGGACATGATGCTGTTGAGACTTTCCATGAGGCTCCGTCTGATCCGGGGTTGGGGCCGTGGCCGGCAGGTCCGTAGCCGCGGTCATGATGGAGCCTGCCCGGAACCTTGGCAAGGTTGCCCGCCGCCACAGTAGAATCGCGCCTCTCCACCGAGGCCCTCGATTCATGCCCGGCAAACGTCATCAACAATCTGCCCTGGGCCACGGCATCCGCCTGCTGGTTCTCGCCGGGCCGTTGATCGCCAACAATCTGGCGATCGCCGGCATGGGCTTCGCCGACACGGTGATGGCGGGGCGGCTGGGCACCCGGGATCTGGCCTCGGTTGCGGTGGGTAGCAGCGTATGGATGGTCGTGTTCTTGTTCGGCCTCGGCGCCCTGATGGCGATGAGTCCGACCGCGGCCCATGCCTTCGGCGCCGGCCGTAATGCGGATGTCGGCGTCTACATGCGGCAGTGTCTCTGGCTAAGCCAGGCGCTGGCGCTCTTGGCCATGTTGATGCTGGCTCAAGCCGGACCGGTATTGCATGCCGTGGGCGTCGATCCCTCGGTGATCCCCTTGACCGCAGGCTATCTCGATGCCATCGCCTGGGGGCTGCCGGCCATGTATGCCTATCTGAGTCTGCGCTTTATGAGTGAAGGTGTCGGCTGGACGCGGCCGATCATGTACGCGGCGCTCCTCGGTCTGGTGGTCAACGTCTTTGGCAACTGGGTCTTTATGTACGGCAAACTGGGGTTTCCGGCCATGGGTGCGGTCGGCTGTGGCGTCGCCAGCGCGCTGTCCATGTGGGCCATGTTCGGGTTGATGGCGGTTTATGTCGCCACGCAAAAGCACTACCGGCCGTTCGCGCTGGCGGCAGGATTCGAACCACCGAACGCGGCCCGCTTGCGGGACCTGCTCGGCCTGGGTCTGCCGATTGCTGTCAGCATCGTCTCGGAAGCGGGTCTGTTCAGCGCGGTCGCGGTGCTGATGGCGACCCTGGGCGCGACCGCGGTCGCCGCGCACCAGATCGCGATGAATTTTGCCGCGACCATGTTTATGGTGCCGCTGGCCGTGCATTCGGCTCTGACTATCCGCGTCGGCCATGCCCTTGGACGCGGCGAGCCGGAACTGGCCCGCCACATCGGCGTGATCGGTATCGTCATGTGCGGTGGTCTGATGATGCTGTCGGCGCTGATGTTGCTGCTGTTCCGTGCGGAAATCGCCGCGTTCTACACCGGCGACAGCGAGGTGCTGCCGCTCGCAGTCTCGCTGCTGACCATGGCCATGATCTTCCAGGTCTCCGATGGGCTGCAGGTCGGCGCCGCGGGCGCCTTGCGTGGGTTCAAGGACACGCGCATCCCGATGTTGATCAATTTCGGATGTTACTGGCTGGCCGCGTTTCCGCTGGCCTGGTACCTGGGCGTAAAAAAGGGAATGGGACCCCAGGCGGTATGGATCGCGCTGATCCTCGGGCTGTCCCTGACCGCGGTGTTTCTCAATCTGCGGTTTTTCGCCATCGCCCGACGGCGGCTTCGACCTGCGGCGGTATAATCCGACGCCCCACCGCGTGGCGATACGGTCCGCCACGGCGGGCACCCGATAAACAGGCCGGGTTGGCGCCGGCCAGAGGTATATCCGTGAGTAGACTATGTCGCTTGATTGGGTCGTCGGGTCTGATCCTGCTGCTGATCGCCTGCGGTCGTGAACCGGCCCCGAGCACCGCCATCGCACCGGTCGCAGACAACGGCCAGGTTCTGCACGAAGTGTTCGAGCAGTATTTCGAGGAGCTGCTCGCGCTGAACCCGACCTTCGCCACTGCGCTTGGCGATCACCGCTATGACGATCGCCTGGAGATCTCCTTCGGCCCGGAATACCGGGCCAGCCTGAAGGCGCAGTCGCAGCGCTACCTCGATCTTGTCCACGCTATCGATCCGGCGACGCTCGAGGCTGCAGACCGGCTGAGCCGGGAACTGTTTGTTCGCTTCCGGGAACTGGAACTGGAGGGTCTGCGCTACCCCGGCTATCTGATGCCGCTGGACCAGATGCATTCCTTTACCAGCGCGTTTGCGGAGATGGGTTCGGGTGAGGGTATCCAGCCATTCAGAAACGCCCTGGACTACGACAATTTTCTCGCGCGGATGGGTGATTTCAGCGAGCAGGTCGACGTTGCCATCGCCAACCTGCGCGAGGGTGTGCTGCGCGGTATCGTGCTGCCACGGGTCGCGGTGGAGCGCCTCATACCGCAGCTGTCGTACCACGTGGTGGTGGACCCGGAGGACAGCATCTTCTACGGGCCGCTGGAGCAATTTCCAGAGCCAGTGACGGCCGCGGATCGCGAGCGCCTGACTACGGCTTATCGTGCCGCCGTCATGGGCCAGGTGGTGCCGGCCTATCGTCGCTTGCGCGACTACATGGCCCTCGAATACCTGGCTGCTGCCCGGCTCAGCATCGGCTATTCCGAGCTGCCAGGTGGCACAGGCTGGTATGACTTCCTGGTGCGTTATCACACCACCACCGATCTCAGCCCGGAGCAGATTCACGAGATCGGTTTGAGCGAGGTCGAGCGTATCCTCGGCGAGATGGATCAGGTACGCCGGCAGGTCGGCTTTGACGGCGACCTGAGCGCCTTCTTCGAACATCTCGGCTCGGATCCGTCGTTCTTCTGGAGCGACGGCGAAGACGCGCTGCGGGATTATCGCGGTGTAGAGGCCAGGGTCGACGAGGTGTTACCGGAGTACTTCTCGGTGTTCCCCAAGGCCGGTTTCGAGATCCGGCCGGTGGAGGCTTTCCGGGCGAATTCCGCGGCCAGCGCCTCCTACCAGCCGCCGTCGCTGGACGGCTCGCGACCCGGGGTGTTCTATCTGAATACTTACGATATCGCCCGGCTGCCGCGCTGGGGCATGGTGACCCTGTTCCTCCATGAGGCATCACCCGGGCATCATTTTCAGAGCGCGCTGAACCAGGAGAATACCGGTCTGCCCCGGTTCCGCCGTTTCGGGGGTGTCACCGCCTACACCGAGGGTTGGGCGCTGTATTCGGAAGATCTCGGCATCGAGATGGAGATGTTCGGCGATCCCTATCAATACTTCGGCAAACTCAACGACGAGATGCTGCGCGCGCTGCGGCTGGTGGTGGATACCGGCATCCACCGGATGGGCTGGACCCGGCAACAGGCCATCGATTACATGCTCGAGAATTCCTCACTGCCGGAACTGGAAGTGATCCCGGAGGTAGAGCGCTATATCGTCTACCCCGGTCAGGCGCTGTCCTACAAGATGGGGCAGCTGGAGTTGCGGATGCTGCGCGCCGAAGCGCAGACGACGCTCGGCGATCGATTTGATCTGCGCCAATGGCATGACATGGTCTTGCTCAGCGGCGAGGTGCCGCTGGATATCCTCCGCCGGCTGAGTGCGCAGTGGGTGACTGAACAGCGCGCGGACTGAGTCGCTCAGCCCTGACCAAAGCGCGGCGCGTTACCGGCGAGATAGGTCCGTTCTTCGCTCGTGCTCAGCCGGTTGAGCGTGGCATTGCGATGCGGGAAGCGTCCGAAACGGGCGACGATGTCCCGGTGCAGCGCCGCATAGTCGAGAAACGACTGGAATACGCTTCGCTGGTCCAGCGAGACTTCGCTGACCAGCTGCTGGTAACGGGATACCGCGCTCTCCTGGTCTTCCAGAAATTCCGAATGTTGTAGCGGCATATAGAAGAAACAGCGCTCGATCGGCGACAGGGCCAGATCCATCTGCAGACTCATGCCGTCGCGCATCAGATAGCGGGCACGGCCGTCTTTTTCGAATGCCCGCGCCGAGCCGCGAAACACGATGCGCGGGAACTGGTCGAGCAGCAGGATAAGAGCAAGACGGCCAAATGGCGTCGATCCCATCGGATCGAGACGTCCGGCAAGCGCATCCTCGGTGATCTGCAGCCAATCGGTCTTGATCTGCGCATCGCGGTCTGCATCGGTACCAAACCAGAAGCCCATACGGGCGCCGATTGCGGACGGATCCGCAATCGTGTCGCCGAACCAGAATCCTCTGATTTTTTTTGGCAGGTTCTCTTCCGTCATTGCTCTGTTTCCGGGATTTATCGTTATGACACCGCGGCTGTTCCGCATCATCGCGGCCGCGTACGCCGACTATACTCCTGAGCATGCGGGCGTTACATGTCATGCCAAATCTGGTCCACGAGTCACTCTTCCATGTCGGACAGCTGGTCGTGCATCAGCAGTTCAGATATCGTGGCGTGGTCGTGGATGTGGATCCGGAATTCACCGAGACGGACGCCTGGCATGAGGAGATTGCGATCTCCGCCTCGCCGAAGACCCAGCCGTGGTACCGGGTGCTGCGCGACGGGTCCGCCCACGAAACCTACGTCGCCCAGGACAAGCTGCTGGCTGACGATTCCGGCGAGCGGATCCGGCATCCCTTGCTCTGGCTCTACTTCGAGGATTTTCGCGACGGTGTCTATCTCACTCAACGGCGGGCGAACTAGGCTCGCGGATTTCTTCCTTACCCTGATTTTGCTCGCTCTGTCGCTCACCGCCTGTGGCCCCGACGCACCGCCACCGGAGCAGGCGATCGAGAACCTCGTGCAGCAGGCGCAGGATGCGGGCGCAGCCGGTGACGTGGACGGTCTGCTCACCGTGCTCTCAACTGACTACCACGACATCGATGGCCGCGACCGCCGCAAGATGGGTTTCCTGCTGCGGACGTTGTTTGCGCGTTATCCGGACAGCGTGGTGCTGGTCCGGGGACTCGAGGTTACGCTGATTTCCGATGAGTTGGCCAGCGCGAACATGCAGGTGTTTGTCGTCGCGCGGGATAAGGCGTCATCGGCGCCGCTCGACCTTGACGGCGAGCGCCTGTGGATGCGGCTGGATCTGCGGCTTGAAGACGATGACTGGCGGGTGACCCGGGCACAATGGCGAAGTCAACAATGGAATTGACCGCCGCACCCCTATGTGATTTATAGTCAGTAGGCGATGGCATCCAACATGATGCCGCGCCCGCCGGGACTATCCTAATAAAAACAGTGCCTTGGCGGAGTCACGGGCGCGCTGGCAAACCCTGTGGAGGATCTGAGAACTATAGCCGGTTCCGCTGGGGACCGGCGCGGGGAACTGATGACTGTACCGTCCAGCGATTGTCTTTGGTCCGAACGATTCGAGCGGGATAGCTGCGGATTCGGCCTTATCGCCCATCTCAAGGGCGAGGCCAGCCATCGCCTGGTCGCCATCGCCATCGAGGCCCTGGTGCGTCTGACCCACCGTGGCGCGGTCGCCGCTGATGGGCGCACCGGCGACGGTTGCGGTCTGCTGATGGCGACGCCGGAGGGATTCCTGCGGCGGGTAGGCGCCGAGGCCGGTATCGAGCTGCCCGAGCGCTTTGCCGCAGGGATGGTGTTCCTCAACCCTGGCGTGGAGCGTGCCGCCCGGGCGCGGCGGGTGCTGGAGGAAGCGCTGGCGCAGGAGGGGGTCACGCCTCTTGGTTGGCGGTCGGTCCCGGTAGACGATTCGGTTTGTGGCGAACAGGCGCTGCGGTCCTTGCCGGTGATCGAACAGTTGTTCGTGGCCTGGCCCGACGGCGATGACGAAGCCACTTTCAACCGCCGACTGTATATGGCGCGGCGCCGGGCCGAGCTGGCGCTCGAGCAACGGGATCCGGTGTTCTATGTCGCCAGCCTGTCCTGTACCACCCTGGGCTGGAAGGCGATGGTGATGCCGGCTTTCCTGACCCGCTTTTATCCGGACCTGGCGGCGGACGACCTGGAAGCCCGCATCTGCGTCTTCCATCAGCGCTTCTCCACCAATACCTGGCCACAATGGCGTCTGGCGCAGCCGTTCCGGTATCTGGCGCACAACGGCGAGATCAACACCATCGCCGGGAACCGCAACTGGGCGGTGGCCCGGGGTCCGGTGTTCCGCAGTCCGTTATTGCCCAAACTGGATGAAGTACAGCCCGTCGTTTCCCTGTCCGGTTCGGACTCCTCCAGCCTCGACAATATGCTCGAGTTGTTGCTCGCCGGCGGCATGGATCTGATGCAGGCGATGCGGCTGCTGATCCCGCCGGCCTGGCAGACCGTCGAAACCATGGACGCCGACGTGCGTGCCTTCTATGAATTTTTCGGCATGCATATGGAGCCGTGGGATGGCCCCGCGGGTCTGGTGGTCAGTGACGGTCGTCAGGCCGCCTGTGCGCTGGACCGCAACGGCCTGCGTCCGGCCCGCTTTGTGATCACGGACGACGATCTGATCACGGTCGCGTCGGAGATCGGCGTCTACGACTACCGCCCCGACCAGGTGCTGCGCAAAGGGCGCCTGGGTCCGGGTCAGATGCTGCTGATCGACACCGACAAGGGTGAGGTCCTCGAGACCGCGGAGATCGAACAGCGGCTAAAAGGACGGGGTCCGTACAAGGACTGGCTGCGCCGCGGTGTGCGTTATCTGGACTCGGCACTGATCGATCCGCAGCTGTCGGCGGAGCCGATGGCGCGCGACGATCTGCGCATCTATCAGAAGATGTTCAACGTCACCCGTGAGGAGCGCGACGAGGTGTTGCGCGTGCTCGCCGAGACCGAGGCCGAGGCGGTCGGCTCGATGGGGGACGATACGCCGCTGCCGGTGCTGTCGAGCAAGCTGCGCGCGCTCTACGACTATTTCCGTCAGCAGTTCGCCCAGGTCACCAATCCACCGATCGATTCGCTGCGTGAGCGTATCGTGATGTCGCTGGAGACCCAGATCGGACCGGAACGCAATCTGTTCGATCCGCAGCCCGATCATGCGCGCCGGATCGTGATGAATTCCCCGGTCCTGTCGCAGCGAAAATTCCGCCAGATCCTGCGCCTCGAGGCCGATGCCGGCGTCTCGGTGATCGATCTCAACCGGCCGCAGAGCCTGGCGCTGGAGCAGAGCATCCTGCAGATCTGCGATGAGGCAGAGGCAGCCGTCCGCGCCGGCAGCAAGTTGGTCGTGCTCAGCGACCGGGCGATCCGGCGTGGCCAGCTGCCGGTGCATGCGCTGCTGGCCACCGGCGCGATCCATCACCGCCTGGTGCGCGCGGGTCTGCGCTGCGACTGCAATCTGCTGGTCGAGACCGGCACCGCCCGTGATGCGCATCATTTCGCCTGTCTGATCGGTTACGGCGCGACCGCGGTCTATCCCTTCCTGGCCTATGAGTGTCTGCACGACATGACGCGCACCGGTGAGCTGCGTCTGGACAGGAGCCGTGGCCGTCAGCTCGGGCGCAGCTACCGCCGTGGTATCCGCAAGGGCCTGTTCAAGATCATGTCGAAGATGGGCATCTCGACCATCGCCAGTTACCGCGGGGCACAGTTGTTCGAGATCGTAGGGTTGCACGAGGAGGTCGTTGACCTGTGTTTCCCCGGCACCTGCAGCCGCATCCAGGGCACGGCCTTCGCTGATCTGCAGGACGATAATGAACAGCTGGCGCGGCTGGCCTGGGACACGCGGACCGACGTGGTCCAGGGCGGCTTGTACAAGTTTGTCCACGACGGCGAGTATCACGCCTTCAACCCTGACATCATCGCGACCCTGCAGGCGGCGGTGCAATCCGGTGATTACGCGCTTTATCGGCAGTATGCGGAGCTGGTCAACGAGCGCCCGAAGACCGTGCTCCGCGACCTGCTCGAGGTCGTCCCGGCCGGCTCGTCGGTGCCGATCGAGGAAGTGGAGCCGGAGAGCGAGATACTGCGCCGCTTCGACAGTGCTGCCATGTCACTGGGTGCGCTTTCGCCTGAAGCTCATGAAGCGCTTGCGATCGCGATGAACCGGCTCGGCGGACGCTCCAATTCCGGCGAGGGTGGAGAAGATTCCGACCGTTATCACACCGAGCGGGTGTCGAAGATCAAGCAGGTCGCGTCGGGGCGATTCGGCGTGACCGCTGAATATCTGGTCAACGCCGAAGTGTTGCAGATCAAGATCGCCCAGGGCGCCAAACCGGGCGAGGGCGGTCAGCTGCCGGGTCACAAGGTCAACGAGATGATCGCCCGGCTGCGTTTTGCCCGGCCCGGTGTCGGTCTGATCTCGCCGCCGCCGCATCACGACATCTATTCCATCGAGGACCTGGCGCAATTGATATTCGACCTCAAACAGGTCAACCCGGACGCCCTGGTTTCGGTCAAGCTCGTTTCCGAACCGGGTGTCGGTACCATCGCCGCCGGCGTCGCCAAGGCTTACGCCGACCTGATCACCATCTCCGGCTACGACGGTGGCACCGGGGCCAGCCCCCTGACCTCGGTGAAATACGCCGGCAGCCCATGGGAACTGGGTCTGGCCGAGGCACAACAGGTCCTGCGTGCCAATGACTTGCGCCATCGTGTGCGCTTGCAGACCGACGGTGGCCTGAAGACCGGTCTCGATGTGATCAAGGCGGCATTGCTCGGCGCGGAGAGTTTCGGTTTTGGCACCGCGCCGATGGTGGCGCTGGGCTGCAAGTACCTGCGTATCTGCCATCTCAACAACTGCGCCACCGGTGTTGCCACACAACATCAGGTGCTGCGGCAGCGGCACTTCACCGGTCTGCCCGAGATGGTGATGAACTACTTCGGCTTTGTCGCCCGTGAGGTTCGCGAGATCATGGCCTCGCTGGGCGTGCGCCGTTTTGATGAGCTCGTAGGCCATGCCGAACTCCTGCGCCGGACGCCGGGGGATACGGAGCGCCAGCAGCGTATCGATCTGAGTCCTGTGTTGTCCGATGCCGGTCTCGGTCGCGAACGCGCTCATATCTGCACCGAGCCCCGTAACGAGCCCTTCGACGAAGGCGAGCTCGCCGAACGCATGGTGGTCGAGGCATTGAGCTGTATCGAAGAACAGCGCGGCGCGACTTTCCATCACGAAGTGCGCAACCACGACCGCTCGATCGGCGCCCGCCTGTCCGGCGAGATCGCGCGCCGCTGGGGGAACTACGGCATGGAGGAGTCACCGCTGGTGTTGCGTCTGCGCGGCAGCGCCGGCCAGAGCTTTGGTGCGTGGAACGTTGGTGGTCTGCACATGTACCTGGAGGGCGACGCCAATGACTATGTGGGCAAGGGAATGGCGGCTGGCCGGCTGGTGCTCTATCCACCCACCGGTAGTCGTTTCGAGGCGCGCAACACGCCGATCATGGGCAACACCTGCCTGTACGGCGCCACCGGCGGCGAGCTCTATGCTTGCGGCCGCGCGGGCGAGCGATTCGCGGTACGTAATTCCGGCGCCGTGGCGGTGGTCGAGGGCGTTGGCGATCACGGCTGCGAATACATGACCGGCGGCGTGGTCGTCGTGCTCGGCCGCACCGGCGTGAATTTTGGCGCCGGTCTGACCGGCGGTTTCGCCTATGTACTGGATACAGATCGGGACTTTGTCGATCGTTACAACCACGAATTGATCGATATCCATCGCATCACCCCGGAGACTATGGAGGCCCATCTGCACCACTTGAGAGGTTTGATCGAGACCCACGTGCGCGAGACCGGCAGTGCCTGGGCGCGGGAGATTCTCGACGACTTCCGCAGCTATCTGCCGCGTTTCTGGCTGGTCAAACCCAAGGCCGCAGAGATAGAGGACCTGATGGAAGTCCTGCGCAGGGCCGCATGAGATCAGCCTGGTGAGCGAGAAAACCCTCAGATTTATGGAAATCCCGCGCCGGGATCCGGACAAGGACGCAGCCGCGCTGCGCGTGGGTCACTATCGGGAGATCTACGGCCAGTACGATGCCGATAATGCCAGCCAGCAGGCGGGACGCTGTCTGAGCTGCGGCAACCCGTATTGCGAGTGGAAGTGTCCAGTCCACAACTACATTCCCAACTGGCTGAAGCTGGCGCAGGAGGGCAATCTGTTCGAAGCCGCGGAGCTGTCCCATCAGACCAATCCGCTGCCGGAGATCTGCGGTCGGATTTGCCCCCAGGACCGCCTTTGCGAAGGCGCCTGTACGCTCAACGATGGTTTTGGTGCGGTGACCATCGGCAGCGTCGAGAAATACATCACCGACGAGGCCTTCCGTCAGGGATGGCGCCCGGATATGAGCGGTGTCAGCGACACCGGGCGGGAAGTGGCTATCGTCGGCGCTGGCCCGGCCGGGCTTGCGGCCGCCGACGTACTGGTGCGACACGGCGTGCGGCCGACGGTGTTCGATCGTTATCCCCGCGCCGGCGGTCTGCTGACTTACGGCATACCCCCGTTCAAGCTCGAGAAAGACGTGGTCGAGAATCGACGCGCCATTCTCGAAGAGATGGGGGTGGAGTTTGTGCTCAGTACCGAAGTGGGCCGGGATATCGCTGCCGACCAGTTGCTCAGCGACTATGACGCCGTGTTCCTCGGTGTCGGCGCCTACCGTGCCGTGCGTGGCGGTATGCCCGGAGAGGATCTGCCGGGTGTCCACGAGGCATTGCCCTATCTGATCGACAACGTGAATGCGGTGATGGGTGATGGCGGCGGCGAGCTGACTGAGCTGATGGCCGGCAAGCGCGTGGTCGTGCTCGGCGGCGGCGACACCGGCATGGACTGTAACCGCACAGCCATCCGTCAGGGGGCGCTAAGCGTCACCTGTGCCTATCGGCGGGACGAGGAGAATATGCCCGGCTCGCGGCGCGAGGTGCGTAACGCGCGCGAAGAGGGCGTCGTGTTCCTGTTCAATCGACAGCCATTGGAGATCGTCGGTCGTGATCGGGTCGAGGGCGTCAAGCTGGTGCGCACGCAACTCGGTCAGCCCGATGCAGGTGGCCGCCGCCGGCCGGAACCGATACCGGGAACCGAGGAGATATTGCCGGCCGACGAGCTTATCGTCGCTTTCGGTTTCCGCCCCAGTCCGCCGGACTGGCTCGGCATCATCAATGTGCAGGCCCACGATGACGGCCGCGTGCGTGTTGATCCGCTGAGCCGGTTCCCGTTTCAGACCACGCATCCGAAGGTGTTCGCCGGCGGCGACATGGTCCGCGGTTCGGATCTGGTAGTGACCGCCGTCTATGAAGGCCGCGAGGCGGCCAAGGGGATCCTGTCCTTTCTCGGCGTCTGAACTCAACGCAGACCGCATGACCGGGCAACATTGCGCCCCGGCCGTCCTCAGCCCCTAGTCACCCAGATCCTGTACCTTCCAGACATAGGGCTCCCAGTCGTTGCTACGATTGCTGCGCCAGCGGACGGCGATGAAATATCGTTTGCCTGCCTCGAACGTCATGGTCTTGTTCCACGGGAAATCCCTGCGCGGCGGCAGACCGACCTTTTCCGTTGCCAGCGACTCGCCGCCGATCTTGATTTCATGCTCGCCTGGCCGCACCCAGTAGCTGCTGCGATTCTGGCCCGCGGGGCCGATGATATCGTCGATGGCAATCAGGAACGCGGGGGTCAGATCGCCGCCCGGCGGTGGTGCACGGAAATCGAGAATGGCATGGGGCTCGCCGGCACCGACAAAAGGACCGGGGACGCGATCGCTGGCGCAGCCCGCGATCACCAAAGCCACCAGGACGGCATAAAGCGGGAGTCGCTGCATCATCTGCGCCCTCTGATTATCCTGCGTCTAATGATGCAACGGCCGGCGCCGGTGTCCGGTTGACCAGACTGATGCCTAGGCGGCATCTCGCCGGCTCTCCACCGGGGCTCCGCTCCCCAGCGACCAGTCGCCGTCGGCGGGTCCCGCGTTGAAGCGGAAACTGTCGACAAATGCCGCCCCTTCGTTGGCGAGATCATCAGCGAGCTTTCCGCCGAGCGGATACCGCGCCGAATACTGCACATCAAAATAACGACCGGGTTCGTCCGGATGCAGACAGGCGAGACCCGCGACTTCCAGCAGCGTGCTTGCAGGTAGCACCTCGATCAGCGTCCGATAGCGGACACAGCGCTCCGCGATGGCCGGGTCGAGGGCATAGCTTGATTCGCGCACTGCAAACTGCTCGGGATCCGGGTTGGCGCTTTTGCTGCGCCGGACCCAGTCGAGGAAGCTGTCGTCATCCTCGAAACGGGTGTTGAGCCGCGAGGTGAGGACGGCGGCGCCGAAGCTGCTTGCGCTGTCCGGGGTACGGCGCATCCACACGATCGACACGGCGTTGTGTTGGACCTGGCGCCACGCTTCGCCCGCAGGCGTGGCAACGGCAAAGCCGGGAAACGCCGCGGCCACAAGCCCTATTGGCTGCAGCAGCAATGCCAGCACGATCCATCGAGACAATCTTGCCATGGCGCTATTCTAGCCTTGACGGTTCCTGGGGTGGCCCGGCAGCCGGTCGCTGTCCGCCATCCAGGCGACGCGGTGTTCCAGCCAGATGTTGTCGGCGGGCGGGAACGCCTCGGGCTGATCAAAGCTACACACCGTCAGGTCCACAGAGTCCGGATAATCCGCATGCCGATAACTCAGGGGCGTGCCGCAGCGCGCGCAAAACGCCCGGGTGACTCCGGGCGAAGAGTCCCAGCGTGCCGGTTCGCCCTGGAGCAGGCTCACGGCGTCTTCGGGGAAGGTGACCCAGGCCACGACCGGGGCGCCGGTTGCGCGGCGGCAGCTTTGGCAATGGCACAGAGCCGGCGGCGAGCATGAGCCGCTGACGCGATAGCGAATGGCGCCGCAAAGACAGCCCCCCTCGTAGACCGCTGTTCTATTCATTCGGTTTTCGCCTCGGCCGAGGTTCGCTTCAGGAGACGGAAGCCATAATCACCGCTCTGCCGCCGGATCCGGAACTCCAGGATCCAGATCATGGCCAGCGGCTCCAGATAGCGGCACATCTCCAGACCACCCACATTGCAGGGCTCCATGCCGATGTCGCGGATCAGGCTCTCAACGACCTCCGCCGACGCGCTGTCGCCGCCGCAATAAAACATCGTCGCCGGCTCGTCGCCGAAATCCGGGTTGGCCATCACTTCCCAGGTGACCGTGTTGAAGGCCTTTACCACGCGTGCTCCGACGGCAATATCCGCGATCATTTCGCCGCCGGAAGAATGATGGCCGTGGATAAGCTGGAGATTCTCGTCAAGCGGATTGGTGCAGTCGATAATGATCTTGCCGGCCAGATCGCCCATGGATTCGACCACCGGTTGAACCACATGCCACCCGACCGCCAGCACGACAACGTCGGCTCGGGCGGCTGCCTCAGCCGGGCTGGTAGCGCGCGCCTGGCCTCCGCAGCTGGCAACGATCTCGCGGGTTTTCGTGCTGCCCGGATCGCGCGCGCCGAACAGGATGTCGTGCCCGGCCTGCGCCCAGCGCCGTCCAAGCGTCCCGCCGACGTTGCCTGCGCCGATGATGGCGATTCTCATGACCTCGTACCTCCCGTTTAATGCCCGACAGGAACAGACGCAGAGCGCGCGTTGGCGGTTCCGATCAGGCGGGGTTCGGCGTCTTCCCGGCCAGCAGCAGCGCGATGCTCAACAACGCGAGTTCCAGCAACATGACCGCGATCAGGATCGCCGAGGGTATCCCTTCCGCACCGATGGCGATCAGCCTGCCCGAGAAGTACCCGATATTGAGCAGGGCGACCGCCAACAGGCCCGTCCGATGCCATTGTTTCGAGCCGGCGGCGTACAGAAAGAACAGACCTACCGTGATATTCAGGCCGCCATGACTGCCGCGCAAATCGCTGAGCACGTTTGTGGAGTACGGTGAGATTTCCAGATAGGCGAGGCTGGTTTCCGGTGACAGTACGACCCAGAGTCCGAATCCGAGATAGAGCACGCCGCAAAAGAGCAGAAACAGTCGACTCACTTGATTGTCCTCCTGTGTTGCCGGGCGCCCGGCCCGGACACGCCCCTATACCAACCATAGCAACTGGCGGGATGGTTAGGGCGCGAAATCCGCCGCTGGCAGCCGCACGCAGAAGCGGACACCCGTATCCCCCGCCAGGGTCTCGGCATGGACGCGTCCGCCGTGATGTCGCGCGATCAGGCGGACGATATACAGCCCGAGCCCGAGATGCGGTCCCGGACCGTCGTCGCGGCGCACCGACATCATGGACTCGAACAGCCGTTCGGAGGGAGCGTCCGGGAGACGGCTGCCGGTGTTGCCCACCTCCAGCAGCCAGTCGTCATCGTCGCTGGTGAGGCTTATCCAGATGTGGCCGTCGGCGGGACAAAAGTCCAGCGCGTTCTCGATCAATTTGTCTACCATCTGTGCCACCAGATCCGGCGCGCCCGTCATCGGGCAGGGGCCGGGCCGGATGTGCAGCTGCAGATCACGATCGCGATGGGCAGCTTGTAAGGCCTCACCGAGTTCCTTGAGCAGACGAGCGAGGTCGAAGCGTTCGCTCTCGGTCGCGGCGATGGCCTGCTCCATCCGCGTTGCGGCGCCTAGCGCGGTGACCATGGCCTGCAGCCGGTCCATACCGTGGCGGGCGCGCTGCAGATAGCGTTCGTCCCCGGTGTCGGCCTGCAGATTCTCCAGCGATGTGTGGATGACCGCCATCGGTGTGCGCAGCTCGTGGGTCAGGCGGCTGCCTAGATTTTGCAGATAGTCGTTGTACTCCCCGATCTGCTCGAGCAGGCGCGAAAAATTTCGTGACAGCTCGCCGAGCTCGTCGGTGGCACGCTGTTCCGGTAACAGTGGTATCCGGGTCGCCTCGTCACCGAGGGCGACGCGAGCTGCCTGGCTGAGACGGCGGATGCGCCACGATAGCCAGGCGGCAAATCCCAGCAGCAGGCCGACCGCCGCCAGACTGATCAAAAAGCTGGAGACGAACAGTCTCGATGCGGCGCGATCGGTCAGGCTCAGTATACGTTCGGCGTCTTCCTCGGCGAGCAGCACCAGGGCCCGGTCCGCGCCGACCGCTCGAACCGCTTCAAGGAGTACACGGTCTGCGCCGGTATCGCCGACGCGCGCGTCTGACGACCCGCGCTGAAAAGCCGACGCGATACGCTGCATGTCGACGCGTCCCGGCATCAGATCCGGCACCGGCGCAGCGGCAACAGGATCGCGGACAATCCAGCGCACCAGCCGGCGCAGCGGCTGAGGCAGTGGCTGCTCACCAACCGTCGGCGGCCCGCCGTTGGCGTTCGCCAGCACAAAACCCTCTCTATCCACCAGACGCAGGCGCTGTCCCGGCCGGACAGCGCCGCGCAGAATGGTCTGGGCCTCGGCGAGAGGTGTAACCAGCCGGCCCGGATCGCCGGCGAGGCTGGACAGGGTGCCGGCCCGACGCAGACCTCCGCGCTGATCCATGTCGCTGATCAGGAAGCCCAGGCGGTCGCCGGCCAGCCGCACCGGGATCTGGAGCTCCAGGTTGTAACCGGTGGAGGTGGCTTGCCAGTTACCCCGGATGCGGCGTGCGCGGTCGTCCTGACTTGGGCCGGGCTCCAGCGCTCCGGGTGCCTGGGCCGGGAACAGCAGCTCGATAAAACCTTCGTCGGCCGAGCCGAGCCGCAGACGCACCCGATCACCGCCCGCGCCGGTTACGACATCGTCGTCATCGATCTGAAAAAAGAGGAACAGGCTTGGGCCGTCGGTACCCAGCTGGTAGCGCACGGTGAAGTCATCTCGTAGCGGCTCGGGGAGCGTCAGCAGCGCGGCGGCGGGCAAACCCCAGTCGTCGGCATATCCGTCGAGGCTGGGAGACCGGCTCAGTGGGTGAGCATAGACGCCGGGTGCAGCAACGGTTCCATTGGCGCTGCGGGACGTATTGGCTATTCCGGGAACGTCCCCGGTGTCGAGTCGGTTTGTCAGCGCGCTGGCGAGAACATCCGCGGTGGCGCCGAGGGTCTCAGCCTGCCCGTATCGCAGGGCCGATTCGACTTCGCGGATGTACTGGCATCCCGCCCAGGGGAGTAGCAACGTGACCGATGCCACCATCAACAGTCGGGGCGCCAGCTTCATCGGGCGGTATCCAGTCGCCGCTCAGGGGCTTTCCGCGTGGGGCTCAACCGGGCCCCGGCTGCCAGCGATAGCCAACGCCATAGACTGTCTTGACCGCGTCGAAATTCGGGTCGATCGCGATAAATTTGCGTCGGATACGCTTGATATGCGAGGTGATCGTCGCGTCATCGAGTACCACGTTGGCCGCATCCATCAACTGTTGTCGGGATTTCACGTGGCCGGGGTGCCGGGCCAGCGCGTGCACGATCCAGAACTCGGTCAGGGACAGGCCCGCGTCCTGATCCGCCCAGCTGGCGAGCAGACGATCGCTGTCCAGACGCAGCGCACCGCGCTCGATCGCCTGCGCGGTTGCCGCCGGCTCCTTGAGTGCGTCGAGGCGTCGGAACAGCGCCGCCACCCGGGCCAGCAGATGGGCGAGACTGATGTCTTTGGTCAGATAGTCATCTGCGCCCAGACGCAGACCCGACACCGCATCCAGGTCGCTGTCCCTGGCGGTGAGGAAGATGATCGGCACGGTGTCGGAGCGTTGTCGCAGCGCCCGGCAAAGATCGAAGCCGCCCTCGGGTTCGTCGCCCAGCGACACGTCGATAAGCACCAGGTCCGGCAGGCGGTCGGCAAAGGCCGCCAGCGCCTGCGCGCGATCCCCGTAGCCGGACACTCTGTATCCCTGGCGCCGGAAGGCGTCGGCGTAGTTGTGGCGGATGGTGGCTTCGTCTTCGACGATGGCAATATTTCGGGTCATTTTGCAGTATCCGGGCGCGGCTCCAATCTGCCACATCAGATGGTCACAGGGCCAGCCATCATCCACTACCGGTCCGGTCTCGCCGCGGGTGATTGGCGGTTCGGCCCGGCGCTGCCGTATGCTCGTCATCCCACTGTGCCGGAGCCGGGTCATGCGCGTCGCGATCGTCCAACAGTCCCCGTGTTTCCTCAACCTGGATGCGACCGTCGAGCGCGCGGTCGGGTTGCTCGAGCACGCCGCCGACGAGGGCGCCCGGCTGGTCGTTTTCCCGGAGACCTGGCTGCCGGGTTACCCGGTCTGGCTGGACGAATCTCCCGGCGCCTGTCTGTGGGATCACTCGCCGGCCAAGGCCTTGTTCGGTCATCTGCGCGGTCAGTGCCCCGAGCTGGACGGGGCGGAGATGGCAAGGCTCGGTGCGGCCGCTCAGCGCACCGCCACCCACGTGGTGATCGGTATCCAGGAAAAGGCCGGCGGCAGCCTGTACAACACGATGGTGTTCCTTGCGCCCGATGGTACTCGCGCCTCGCGCCGCAAGCTTGTGCCCACCTACACCGAGCGTCTGCTCTGGGGCCGTGGCGACGGCAGCGGTCTGTTCAGCGTGCCGACCGAGTTCGGTCCGCTCGGCGGTCTTATCTGCTGGGAGCACTGGATGCCGCTGGCCCGGGCCGCGCTACATGCCGAGGCGGAGACGATCCACGTGGCCCAGTGGCCATGGGTCAAAGAGCCTCACCAGCTGGCCAGCCGGCATTATGCGTTCGAAGGTCGCTGCTACGTACTGGCGTCCGGCTGTGTAATGAGTCGCGACGACATGCTGGAGGGCTTCGACTCCGCCGCCGGACCGGCCGTGGCCCGCGAGATTTTGGAGCAGGTCCCGGACGGAGAGGGTGCGCTGCTTCGTGGCGGCAGCGCGGTGATCGGGCCGGACGGCGCGTATCTCGATGCGCCTGTATTCGATCGTCCGGACATGGTGATCGCCGATCTTGACCGGAGGCTGGTCGAGGAGGCGCGGCTCACTCTGGACGTGGATGGCCACTATGCGCGTCCCGACGTGTTCACCCTGACCGTCAACAGGAAACCTCAGCGCAACGTAGAGACAGAATGATCCGGTCAGAGCACCGTGCCAAGGGTGCGACCGCAACCGCGCAAGTGCTGCGCGCCCAATTTGAGTAGAACCGTGGTCGGGAATGATTCGCCGCTCATATCGTCGCTGCAGGGCTGGTCGATCAGGATGACCTCGAACCCGGCCGGTGATCCGGCGCTGCGCAGCACGCGGCCCCCGCTGACCGGATCCGTTGCTGTCTCGGCGCGCGCGATCTCGTAACGGCTGCTGCCGTAATCTGCGACCAATACGATGGATTCACCGTCGCGGATCTCCAGCACCCAGCCGGGCTCGTTGCCGGTCGCGCGGAAATCCACGCCTTGTTGTCGCGCCTGCGCCCAGACGTCGAGCCGGCTATTTTCCGGCGCTGTCTGCGCGCTATCGGGCGCATCACAGGCAGCGAGCACAAAGGCGACCGCAAACGTAATCAGCCCCCAGCGCGGAGTCTTGCTCCGGCTGGTGACTCTGGCCAGCGGCTCCGGAGCGGGATTCAACCGTGCCGCCAATCGTTTTCTTCCTCGCCTGCCGGCGCCAGACCGAGCTGGTCGCCCTCGGTATCGACGCCGAGGCCGAGCACGGTGCGGTTGGCGTAAGAAAAATAGGCGGTGACCTGATTGATCTCGAGGATCTCGCCATCGTCCCAGCCCGCGGTCCGCAGGTCATCGATGTCCAGGGTATCGATCGACGCGGGATCCACGGTCAGGGATTTGGCATAGGCCAGCGCGGCCCGTTCCGCCGAGCTGAATGCATCGCCCCAGCTACCGCCAGCCAGGGCCGCGCATGCGGCGTCGGCGCGCGGCTCGTCTCCGATCAGCCGTCGCATACCCGCTTTGTGGTGCACGACGCAGTATTCGCAGTGATTGAGCTGGCTGACCAGCACACCAAGCGCTTCACGGAACCAGGGCTCGAGCTGATTATGCGGATGGTGCAGGACCGCCTTGTAGAGGCTCATGTGACCCGTCAGGGTGGGAGGGCGCAGGCTGTGAGCCTTGAGGATGTTGTCCACGTTGCCGTCGGGGCCACGGACGCGCTGATACAAATCCGCCAGCGGACCGTCGGCATGTTCGGGTGCGATCGTATGAATCCAGGTCACTTGAAGCCGCTCCTGTTTCTGTTTCGTATACTGCTTGGGATGCATGCGGCGCTGGCGGTCCCTGCCTGCCGGTTGCGCTACTGTGCCACCAATCACGGAGCCGGGTACAGCATCCGTGCGGCTCGCGAGTATGTGTATCGCTGGCAAGAAAAACGCCGGGGGCATGATGGCCACCCGGCGCGAGGTTGTTCATGAGCGCAGGCTGTTGCCGTCGCACATGTTGCGTAGCCTAACGGGGTCCTCCGAAGTTGTCGGTCCGCGGCCGGGCTTCGTTCACCCGGATCTGGCGGCCCTCCATCTCGTTCCCGTTGAGTGCTTCGATCGCTTTGTTGGCTTCATCCGAGTTCGCCATCTCGACGAAGCCGAAGCCCTTCGAGCGCTGGCTCTCGCGGTCAATGATTACTTTGGCGGACTCGACCGAACCGAATTCCTGGAACAGGGCCTGGAGGTCTGCATCCGTGGTGCTGTATGGCAGATTGCCGACATAGATATTCATGAGACGTGGATCCGGCGCCATCGTGAATCGACAACGAACGTGCATTCACGGCGCCCAAACAAATGAACGCACGACTCGTTCAGGAAGGCCGTAGCCGGCGTTCCGGCCATCAATTCTCCCCCCTTGCGACGCCAGAGTTTACCCAATCCGGCGTCCGTCGTCCGCCAAAATTTTTGCCCGTCGACGGCGAAACGGATTTTGCATTGCAGCGCAAAACCCGGCGCCCGGCGGGCCGGCATCGTCTTCCTTTTTCAGGCTCGAAGGTGTCGGCCGGGTGTAAAGCCGGCGTCAGACACCGTCGCCGGCGGAGTCGAAGAGGTCACCGGCCGACAGCATTCCGCCGTCCAGGACGCGGGCGCGAAGACCGGCCCGGTGAGTCAGCCGTGCCACGAAATCCGGCCGCGTGAGATCCCCGAGGCGACCCTGTTGGTGCAGCAGGTCGGCGAGATAGGCACAGGGTTCGCACAACTCCATGCCGCGCAGACGAACAGCCCCAAGCCGAAACTCCCGGCCGACCAGGTCGTTGAGACGGATACCGCGAGTGACGATGTTGCGTCGGCACTCCTCCGGACTCAGGTCCAGTCCGGAGTCCCGGTTCAGGAGTTCTATCTGCTCGCTTTCGATCAGTGTGAGTTCACGCTTCGGTTCCATGTCGGGGCGGAAGTAATGCCGGTCCGACACGATGCCCCGGCCCGCGGTGAGCTCCGCGGTCTCCAGCGCGCTCAAGGGGCCGCCGGCCTTGTCGGCGACGTGGATGGAAATGACCTGGCCACTCATGATGTATTTTCCCCGGAACGATGGCTGTGCCTTAGTCCGTAGATTTTGCCGAGCGTGCGTGTCTGGAACAACACGGCGGAGATCATCGTGAGCGCCGCGACTGCGCCGAGTATCCATAGCATGCGCTGGTAGGGCACACCCGCATGTACACGTTCGGTGGCCAGGATCACCCCGGTCCGCAGCCACTCAAACACGCCGAACACCAGCCCGATCTGCACCGTCCGCGCCAGCCACGGCTTGCGGATAGCCAGGGCCGGGATGAGTAGCGCCACAACGGCGAGCAGCAGCATGTCACCGGAACGGAAAAAGTGTGCGCAGAGCAGAAGCAGGCTGAGGACGATGGGGACGTACGCAAGTACCGCGATCATGTGTCCCTGCTACGGCTGCGCCGCGGCCGGATAATACCAGGCGCGGGTGATGCGACCGTTGGCGGTCTCGTACACGGCCACGGCCGTCGCCGAGAGGGTCTTCCCGTCCTGCTTCCAGAAGGCGCGTTCACGCACCGAGACATAGGATCCTGACACGAACGATTGTTCGAGCACGGAGCGCGCGTTGGGATGATCGTTGAAATAGACCGCGAGCTGGTTCAGCAACTCGGCCCGAGTGGTGGCTTTTGTGACGACTTTGTCGCCCTGGATCGACTGCCAGGCCACATCCTCCGCCAGCAGTTTCACCATACTGTCCAGGTCATGATCGTTGTAGGCGCGCACGAAGCTCTGCACCACGACCGTGGGCGCGGCCGGCTCGTCAGCGACGGCGGCGCCATGGATGAGTGCGATGCACAACAGGCAGACAATGCGCAGCACGATAGCTCTCCGTGACGATCTGTAATCGGGGCTCGGGCCCTGCAATTCCCGCGCCGAGGCCGCGGTCCCGGTCTTCTGCGCGGACGGCGCAGGTGCCCGGCACACCTCCAGACCTCGATCCGGGGTCTTGTGCTGCAGTCTACCGCGTCGCCTGTTGCAGTGGTATGGCCAGACAGGCCTCGCTACGGGTGCGCGCCTACAGCCAGGCGACCAGCGGCCCGATCACGCTGCCGATCAACAGCACCATGAGCGGCACCATGCCGATCATAAAACCGGTGCCGCGTGTCGGCGGGTCCATCACATAAGCACGCACAAACACTACTCGCCCGATGATAAAGACCAGACCCAGACCCGCGCCAACAGGGGCGCTGACGTAGTGGGCGAATATCCACAGAGACGGCACGAACAGGATCAGCTGTTCCAGCGTGTTTTGATGCGCCCGGAAGTAGCGCTCGAAAATCGGATCACCGCTGATGGCTGGCGCCTGGACTCCGCCTTTGACCCGGGCACGCCCCACGAGTGCACCGACGACCAGGTACTGGATCAGGGCCAGGGCGGTGACGATGGCGACGGGCTCCATAGCTTTTGTTCCTTCAATGCTCTTGTTTTGGTAACGCGGTTCAGCGATCCGGAGCGTGTTATCGGTAGAGAAATCCCGGACGCGATCAATGCGCGTGGCCGTGGTCGATCTCCTCGGCGGACGCTTCGCGCACGGCTTCGATGGTGACGTCGAAGTGCAGGACCTGACCGGCCAGCGGATGGTTGGCATTGATGGTTACGCCGTCATCCGTGACTTCTTGTACCGTGATCAGCTGTACCTGACCATCGGGCCCCTGGGCCTGAAATTGCACGCCAGCCTTGACGTTCTCCGGGGTGTCGAACGCGCTGATCGGCACTGTTTGAACCAGCTCGGGATTGACGTCACCGTAGGCGTCCGCCGGCTGCACCGTGACCTGGAGTTTGTCGCCGGCCGCCTGGCCGGTCAGCGCCGTTTCCAGCCCCGGTATCAGGCTGTTGGTGCCGTGCAGATAGGACAGCGGATCCTGACCGGCGGAGGAGTCGAGTTCTTCACCGCTCTCGTTGGTCAGTCGGTAATGGATGGAGACGACACAATTGGCCTGAACTTTCACTGAGTACTCCTGAGCTGAGAAAAAGACGGCGCGAACGCCGAGGGGTGCTCCTCGTTACCAGCAGGCATCCCAGGTTTCTTGTAGCCCTGATCCATCCGGTGGCAAAGATAGCGGATGCCATTCTAGGCCAATTCGGCCTCGGTTTCCGCCGTGCCGGCGCCGGGCGCCGGCCAGGGATCACCGCGGACAGTGTCCCCGGCGGCGTCCTCGCTACGGTTTGTAATCGGGCAGCGCCTTGCCGGCCTTGACGTGATGGGCGCCCGACTCCTCACGGATCAGCACATAGATGTACTCGACCGGTGCCCCGATCGTCTCGTGTACGACCCGGGTGATGCCTTCCGCCAGCGCCTGCTTTTGCTCCGTGCTGCGACCGGCACGGATGTCGCATTGAATTACGGGCATGTGCTTCTCCTCCAAACTGTTGAACGCGCTGATCGTCGATGGTCACCGGGAGCGCTGAAAGTATCCGCCGCCCGGTGTCTCCGATCCTAGCGCAGCCCATGACGACACGCCGGGCTGAGTACGTGGCGCAGGGCGCAGGGATCCAGATGTTCTCAGGATGCCGCCGCTTGCGGCGCCGCGATGGGTAAGCGGTGATACACATAGCCCATGCTCAGCGCGCGGGAGGCCATAAACACCAGGAATGCGAGCCACAGTCCGTGATTGCCCATACCTGCTGCCTGGGTAAGGAAGAATACCGGTAGAAACACGCCAAAGGCCGAGAACACCATGGTGTTGCGCATCTCCCGGGCGCGGGTCGCGCCGACAAACACGCCGTCGAACAGGAAGCTCCAAAACGACACCAGCGGCGACACGATAATCCACGGCAGAAACTGCGCAGCGAGTTCACGCAATGACGCCTGACCAGTCAGCAGAGCGATGATGCCCTGACCGCCGACCAGATAGGCGAGGGTGAACACCAGGGCCACCGCGGCCGACCAGATCAACGACAGACGCACCGCTTCCCGCAACCCTGGCCCATTGCGTTCGCCGAGGGCGCGCCCGACCAGTGCTTCCGCGGCGTGAGCGAAACCGTCCAGCGCATAGGCCATGAAATACTGGAACTGGATCAGGATCGCGTTGGCCGCCAGGATCGCTGTGCCCTGGCGCGCGCCTTGTGCGGTGATAAAGCCGAACACGAACATCAGCGACAAGGTGCGGATAAACAGGTTGCCGTTGACCGAGAAAACCTGTCTCAGCCGCGCCGGATCCAGCACCTGGCTGCGCTGCAGACGCCCACCAACCCCGGCGAGTTCGCGCCGTACCAGCCAGACCCCAAAGCCGAGGCCGGCGAACTCCGCTACTACGCTGGCTGCAGCCACGCCGCCGGTGCGATAGCCAAAACCCACGACAAAGAGCAGCGACAGCGCGATATTGATCAGATTGGTGAGCAGCATCAGATACAGTGGCGCGCGCGTGTTCTGCATGCCGATAAACCAGCCGACCAGCGCAAAATTGGCCAGCGCTGCCGGCGCCGCCCAGATCCGTACCGAGAAGTAGGTCCAGGCCGGATCGAGCACCGCCGGCTCCGGCGCGATCAGCCACATGGCGAGATGGCCGAGCGGACGCTGGGCGAGGATCAACAGCGCGGCAATGGCGAACGCGATCAGCAGGGCCTGGGCCAGCACGGCGCGCAAGCGGTCGCCGTCATCGGCGCCGTGGGCCTGGGCGGCCAGTCCGGTGGTGCCCATACGGAGGAAATTGAGCCCCATGAACAGGAAGCTGAAGACGGTCGCGCCGACCGCCACAGCCGCCAGATAGCGCGGGTCCTGCAGATGCCCCATGACCGCGGTATCGACAAAGCCGAGTAACGGCACGGTGACGTTGGACAGGATCATCGGCGCGGCGAGGGCGCGCACGTTGCGGTGAGTATAGGGGCTCGCGGCTGGCGTGCTCACGGCGGGACTAGTGGCGACTGCGCGGGCCCGCCGGACGCGGGAAGTCGATCAAGCCTCGGGCTCCGGCGGATCCTCGAGCAGGCTCGTCGCGGCATCGTAGATATCGTCCTCGGAAAGCAGCACCAGGTTGGCGGCAGCGCCGAGCGGAATATACGAGTCGGCTCCGGTGACCCGTGCTTTGCGCACCCCGGGCTGTCCCTGCTCATCGAGCACGGTAAAGATCTCTTCGGAGATGCCGCCGGTGCGGCGGCCCTCGTCGACGACCAGCACGCGCTTGAAGCGCTCGGTCAGACCAGCGATAAAATCCGCGTTGAGGGGTTTTAGCCAGCGCAGATCCACCACGCAACAGCGTTTTCCGGTGCGGGTGGCGAGCCGTCTGTCCACCCGCAGAGACATCGGCACGCCATTACCGTAAGTGATGATCAGGAGATCGCCCGCGTCCGGGTGGTACAGCCGCGGTTCCCCCAGCGGTACCGCGCGACCGGGCCGGGGGTATTCGAACAGCCACTCGCCGTCTTTTTCTTCGTACAGGTCCTTGGCCATGTACAGGGCGATCGGTTCGAGGAACGCGACCACCCGCCCATCGACCCGGGCCAACGCGGCGCAGGTGCGCAACATCATCGCGGCATCATCGCCCCGGGACGGGCAGGCGATGACCAGACCCGGGATATCACGCAGCGCGGTAAACGAATTGTCGTTGTGGAAATGGCCGCCGAAGCCCTTCTGATAACCCAGCGAGGCGACGCGCATCAGCATCGGGTTGGCGAATTGTGCGTTGGAGAAAAATTGCAGGCTCGCGGCCTCGCCGCGGATCTGGTCGCAGGCATTGTGGAAATAGGCCAGGTACTGGATCTCGGGGCAGGGCAGCAGCCCCATGTAGGCCTGCCCCTGAGCCAGACCCAGGATCGTGGTCTCGTCGAGCAGCGTGTTGAATACGCGGTTGCCACGGAAACGCCGCGACAGACCCGAGGTGACGGTGTAGACGCCGCCCTTGCCGGCTACATCTTCCCCGAACACGGACATCTCCGGGTACTTGATCATCAGGTCATGCAGCGCCCGGTTGATCTGCAGCGACAGATGTCGCGGTGCGGCCTTCTCCGGCAGACGCTGTTCGCCGCCAAAAGACTCGATCCGTGCCGACTTCTCGATCTTTCTGCACGCCTCTGTGTTTACCGCCTCGGGAGAGTAGGGCGCCAGCGGCGCCATCACCTGGGCACGGGTGGCCAGCTTCGGCCGCCTGGCTGCGTGTCCTGCCGCCCGGCGGGCCTGATCCCGACTGGTCTCGTAGAGCCCGCGCAGAGCCCGCGCGCTCATCAGGCCGGTCTCCAGCGCCGTTTCGGCGCTCAGCAACAGCGGATCGCAGGCTTCGTTACGCTCGACTTCCTGCAGGCTCAGATACTCGGTCTCGACGTCGGTGCCGGCGTGCCCCAGCAAACGTCTGAGCTTCAGATGCAGAAAGGTCGGGCGACGGGTCCGGCGGCAATGCTCCAGCGCCTGGCGGCTCGCTTCGTAACACGCCGCCAGGTCGAGACCGTCACCGTCAAAGAAGTCCAGCCCGGTGCGGTTGGAAAAATTGGTCTCGATCCAGCCTGCCGGCGTCTTTACCGAGATACCGATGCCGTTGTCTTCGCATACGAACAGGATCGGCACCGGCAGCCGCTGATGCGCGGCCCATTGGGCTGCGTTAAAGGCGCCGGTCGCCGCGGAGTGGTTGGCCGAGGCGTCGCCGAAGCTGCACAGGATCACCGCATCTCGCGGCACCGGTGGCGTCAGGCCCATGCGCGTGGCCTGTTCGAGAGCGACGGCGGTACCGACGGCTTTGGGCAGATGGCTGGCGATGGTCGAGGTCTGTGGCAGCACCCAGCTGTTACGACCGCCCCACACCTTGTGGCGGCCGCCGGAGACCGGGTCCTCGGCGCTGGCGGCCAGCGACAGAGCGGTGTCATAAAGCGGGTCGGCGCCGGGAATCTTTGCGCCACGAGCCATCATGAAGCCGCCACTGCGATAGTGCAGGAATGCCGGATCGTCGATGCGGCTGAGATAGCCCAGCGCCGCGTTGCCTTCGTGGCCGGCGCTGCCGATCGTGTAAAAACCCTCGTTGCGGCCGCGCATCTCCCGCGCCACCAGGTCCATGTGCCGTGACTGGATCTGGTAGCGGAGCAGTTCGAGGAATTCGCTTCCGCTTATCGCAGAGTCAGGCCGCAGTGGCGCCTCGGGATCGGGCGCCGGTGGTGACGGCTGATCCCAGGCATCGACGAAGGACAGGAAATTGTTGTCGACGACCTCGGCCCGGTTGATGGACCGGGCACCGGGTTTGGCCAGACCGGTTTCAGAACGCGTTGACACCGGTGAGCTCCTTGCCAACCACCAGTTCATGAATGGTCTCGGTGCCCTCGTAGGTGATCACGCTCTCCAGGTTCAGCATGTGCCGGATGGGACAATACTCGGCGCTGATGCCGGAACCGCCGAGCACATCTCGCGCGTCCCGCGCCACATCCAGCGCCATGCGCACGTTGTTCCATTTGGCCATGGACACCTGGCCCGGTTGCATGGTGCCGGCGTCTTTGAGTCGCCCAAGATGAAGCGACAACAGCTGCGCGCTGGTGATCCGGCGGCTCATATCTGCCAACCGCCGCTGGATGGTCTGGTTGTGGGTGTTCGGGCGGCCGAACAACTCGCGGTCGGCGGAGTAATCCAGCGCCTCCTTCAGACAGGCCTGGGCTGCACCGATGACGCCCCAGGTAATGCCGTAGCGCGCCTGGGTCAGGCAGGACAGCGGGCCCTTGAGGCCGCGCACTCCCGGCAACATGTTCGCCTCCGGCACGCGCACGTTATCGAAGAACAGCGACGAGGTGATCGAGGCGCGCAAAGAGAACTTGCGATGGATCTCCGGCGCGTCAAAACCAGGCATGTCTTTCTCGACCAGAAAGCCGCGCATGCCGTCATCGGTCTGCGCCCAGACCACGGCTACATCGGCGATCGAGCCGTTGGTGATCCACATCTTGGCGCCGTTGATGATCCAGTCGCCGCCGTCTTTTTTGGCGTGGGTTTTCATGTTGCTCGGGTCCGAGCCGCCATGGGGCTCGGTGAGACCGAAGCAGCCGATGGCCTCGCCGCGCGCCATGGCCGGCAGCCAGCGATCTTTTTGCGCCTCACTGCCAAAAGCGTGGATCGGGTACATGCACAGACTCGATTGCACCGACACAAAGCTGCGGATGCCCGAGTCGCCGCGCTCCAGCTCCTGGCAGATCAGGCCATAACAGACCGCGTTCAGACCGGCGCAGTCGTAGCCGTCGATCGACGAACCAAACAGACCGAGCGCCGCGATCTCCGGCACCAGCTCGGCCGGGAAGCGATGCTCCTCGAACGCCTCGCGGATGACTGGCAGGACTTTCTCATCGGTGAATCGGGCGACGCTGTCCTGCACCATCTGCTCTTCTTCGGACAGCTGGCCGCGGACGTCGTAAAAATCCATTGGATCGATGGCAGACAAAATGATTTCCCCGGGCCGGAATTCCGGCGCTGACAAAGACCCCTGATGATACCGGAAGCGCAGCAAAGCTTGCAGCCGGTGCGGCCCGAATCCCTGCCGCGGATCGGTGGATTCCGGACCCATCCAGCATGGCCCCGCGACGACCCGTGGTAATGTATGCCGCCGGTCGCCCCGCCGCATTGCCCGCGGCCGTTGTGATCCAGGATCCGGATGCGCGTCAGCTATCACCCCGATTATTTTGTCGAACTGCCGCCGGGGCACCCGTTCCCGATGGCCAAGTTCCCGGAGCTCCACCGCATCCTCACCGATAGCGGCGTGATCAGGTACGCCGACGTGCTGCGACCCCGGGAAGCAGAGCTGGATTTGCTGCGGCTGGTCCATGCCGAGGCCTATCTGTGGAAGCTGGCGACGGGCAATCTCACCGCTGCCGAGGAGCGACGTCTGGGGATCCCCTGGACCGACGCGCTGTGGCGTCGTTCGCGGCTGGCCGTCAACGGGACCCTCAATGCCGCGCTGATGGCGCTGCAAGACGGTTATGCCGGCAATCTGGCCGGCGGCACCCACCACGCGTTCCCGGACCATGGTCAGGGTTTCTGCGTGCTCAACGACGTAGCCATATGTATCCGCCGTCTGCTTGCCGATGGCTGTATCCGCCGCGCGCTGGTCGTTGATCTCGACGTGCACCAGGGCAATGGCACGGCCGCGATCTTCGAGCACGATGACACGGTCTACACTTTCTCGATGCACGGAGAAAAGAACTTCCCGGCGCGCAAGACGCGCTCGAGTCTGGACATCGGTCTGCCCTGTGCCTGCGCCGACGAGTACTATCTCGACACGCTCACCGCGGCCTTGCCCGGCGTGATCCGCGATGCCCGGCCGGACTGCGTGTTCTATCTGGCCGGCGTCGATCCGGTAGCCGGCGATCGCTATGGGCGGATGGCGCTGAGTATGGCCGGTCTGGAGGCGAGGGATCGTTACGTCATCGCTCAGATGCGCGACGCCGGACTGCCGCTGGTGCTGTTGCTGTCCGGCGGCTACGCGGCGACCCCGTCGCGGACCGCTGAGCTGCATGCCGTCGCCTTCCGCGTGGCGGTTGACCTCTACGAACGGCGTAGCGCGGACCTGGCCATCGGCTTGGCGTCCGCCTGAGGAGATGTGAGATGAAGATTCCCGAGATCCTGTTGGTCGAGGCCGAACACAAACCGGGCAGTCTGGCCCGGGTGCTCACGGTCATCGGTGAGGCCGGGCTGGTGGTGGAACATCTGGCGACCGTGAGCCGGTCCCAGGGCCGCACCGTGTGGGAGATCACGCTGGAGATGGACGAGGCCGACGACCAGAGCCTCTTCGACCGCATCGACGCGTTACCCACAGCGCGGGTGCTTGGCAAGTCGGACCGGGTGTTCAACCGACACCGCGGTGGCAAGATCCGCACGGTCAGCAGCATGGAGATCGGCAGCATACAGATCCTCCGCGACCTCTATACGCCGGGTGTCGCGAGAGTCTGTCTGGCGATCCAGCGCGACCCGTCGCTGGCGCGGCAGTACACCAATCTGCAGAACACCGTGGCCATCGTCACCAACGGCACCGCGATCCTCGGGCTCGGAGACATCGGTGCGCTGGCGGGGCTGCCGGTGATGGAGGGCAAGGCGGCCCTGTTCGCAAGTCTTGCGGGGATCAGCGGTGTGCCGATCCTGATCGAAGCCAGGGAGCCTGCCAGCGTGATCGAGACCGTGGCGGCGATCGCGCCGTCATTTGGCGCAATCCAGCTCGAGGACATCGGCGCGCCGGCCTGTTTCGAGATCGAGCAGGCGCTGGTCGAGCGGCTGGATATCCCGGTGCTCCACGACGACCAGCACGGTACCGCGGTGGTCACCCTCGCTGCCGTGCGCAACGCCGGCCGCATCGCGGATCAGCGGCTGTCTTCCAGCGTGGTCGGTCAGATCGGGTTGGGGGCCGCCGGTATCGGCATCGCGCGTCTGTTGCGTGCCCGTGGCGTCGAGCGGATCCTGGGCGCCGATCTCGATCCGGACGCGGTGGCGCGCTTCGTCGCAATGGGTGGCGAGCCGTTGGAGCTGGAGCGGATCATGGCCGAGTCAGATATCGTGATCGCCACCACCGGCGTCAAGGGGCTGATACGTCCCGAGCAGGTGCGCGCGGGCCAGATCGTGCTGGCGCTGTCGAACCCGGAACCGGAGATCGAGCCACGGGTCGCGATGGCCGCCGGCGCGGCCTTCGCCGCGGACGGGCAGAGCGTCAACAATGTGCTCGGATTTCCCGGTCTGTTCCGCGGTGCGCTGGATGCGGGCGCGCGACGCTTTACCGACGCGATGCTGCTGGCGGCGGCGGAGGCGATCGGCGACTGCGCCGACACCGGCAAGCTGGTCCCGGAAAGTCTGGATCCGGCAGTACATGAGGCGGTGGCCGCAGCGGTGCGCGCGGCCGCCGAGTCCGGTCAGTAGCGGATGCCGAGGCGCCGATAGACGAAGGACAACAGCCACATGGGACCGATCATCAGGAACTGCAGGTCCTGAAAGAATGAGGGCCGCTTGCCTTCTACCAGGTGTCCGATGAATTGTCCGATCCAGGCCAGCACGAAGATCCCGACACACAACATCCACAGCGGTGTTCGCAGGCCATCGAGCCAGTACAAAGCCACGGTAAAGACTGCCATTACACCGACCATGCCTACCGCCAGCTGCGGCGAGAGCAGGAAGTAATAGACCACCGACGCCATCATGAACAACACGCCCCAGTTCAATACCGGCGAGATGTGCAAAAACGCGGCCGGCACCGGCAGCGCCCACAGCATGCCAATCAGGCTGAGCGCGATCAGCGGCACACAGATCCAGTGCACCGTCTTGTTGACAGGGTCTTGATGGCTCTCGCCATATTCATCGAGCCATTCCTGAACCGGCTTCAATGCCATGGGTGCTCCTTCGCGCAGCAGTTTTGTTCGGGTACGGATGATAAACCACCGACTGCCTCTGGCAGGGGGGTATCTGACATAGATTAAATCTAAATGCGAATCATTGTTATTTGCAATAAGACCTCATAAAATGGCACCAAGCCCGCACCTCAGGGCATCCAGAGCCAAAAAACAGAAAGGGGTCCTCTCGAATGAATATCCTCACTCGCAGTTGCCTGCTGGCAACCCTGGGGCTTCTCGCATTCTCGTCCATCCGGGCGGACGAGGCCCCAAACCCGATGGACGCGCCGCCAAACGCCGCAGAGATGTGGCGCATCATCCAGCAGCAGCAGCGCCAGATCGAAGCGCTGCAACGCCAGCTCGAGGCGACCAACGAGAAGGTCGAGGAGACTGACCAGAAGGTGGCCGAGACCGAGCAAAAAGTCGAGATGACCGGCGACATGATCGAGCAGGTCGCGAGCACACCGGCCGCGGGCAACTGGGCCGACCGCACCAGCATCGGCGGCTATGGCGAACTGCACTACAACAATCTCGACAGCAAGGAAGAGATCGACTTCCACCGCTTCGTGCTCTATTTCAACCACGATTTTACCGACAGCATCCGCTTCGTCTCCGAGCTGGAGCTGGAACACTCCATCGCCGGCGATGGGCAGAATGGCGAGATCGAGCTGGAGCAGGCCTATGTGGAGTTCGATCTCAACCAGAGCAACGCGCTGCGCGCCGGCCTGTTTCTGATGCCGGTCGGCATCCTCAACGAGACCCACGAGCCGCCGACCTTCTATGGTGTCGAGCGCAACCCGATCGAGCGCAACATCATCCCGACCACCTGGTGGGAGGGCGGCGCGGATCTCCATGGCGAGCTGGCGCCGGGGTTTAGCTACAACCTGGCCGTCAGTTCCGGTCTGGATGTGCCACAAACCGGCAGCCGCGCGTTCCTGATCCGCAGCGGACGCAGCAAGGTATCCGAAGCCCGGGCCAATGACGGGGCGGTCACCGGCCGTCTGAAATGGACCGGGATGCCGGGCGTCGAGCTGGCTGCCACCGGGCAGTACCAGAGCGACGTCACCCAGGGCGATCTCAACGTCAGCGCCACTCTGTTCGAGGCCCACGCGGATATCCGTCGTGGGCCCTTTGGTCTGCGCGCGCTGTATGCCCGCTGGGATCTGGACAAGTCCGGCGTGATCAACGCCTCCGACCCGGCCGCCATCGGTCGCGATGAGCAGATGGGCTGGTATGTGGAGCCGTCCTTACGCGGGCGCCTGTGGGAAATCCCCGGCGAGTTCGGCGCCTTTGTCCGCTATGACGTCTGGGACAACAATGCGGGCAGCTCGAACAACACCGAGTTCAAGCAATACAATGCCGGCTTCAACTATTGGCCGATCCCGGATGTGGTGCTCAAGTTCGACGCCCAACAGCAGGACAATGACAGCGCCAAGAACGACAACGGCTTCAATCTCGGCATCGGCTATCAGTTCTGAAACATATCAGGATGCGTTGCAAAAAAATGCTGTCAGCAGACGTGTCGCACGACCTCGAAAAGCGCATCCGGCGTGAGTTGACGTGATGAGCCCCGCCCGTCGCATCGGCTGGTTCCTGATCGTGTTCCTCGTGGGGGTCGGCGTGTCGTCTGCCCGCGGCGTGTATCAGGAGCCGGACGCATTTTTGCACGAGACCTTCGCTGGCGAAACGCCGCAGAGGAAGGCCCTGTGGATCACTCCGGAGCTCAAGGGTCAGGTGACGGAGATCCTCGGTCATCCGCCCAACGCGATGCGTATCCGCTACTGGGCTGACGGCGGCCGCACCGCCTGGATCGTGGAGGAGATCGGCAAGGAGAAGCCGATCACCACCGGCATCGTCGTCAATGCCGGCAACATCGAAAGGGTCAAGGTGCTGATCTTCCGCGAGAGTCGTGGCTGGGAGGTGCGGCATGACTTCTTTACCGAGCAATTCAACGGCGCCCGCCTGACCGGCCAGCACGAGCTTGACCGCAACATCGACGGCATCTCGGGCGCCACCATGTCGGTAAACGCGGTGACGCGGCTGGCGCGGATGGTCCTGTTCCTGGACCGCAAGGTCAGCGCTGATGAGCTTCGCTAGCCGGCTGCGTCGCATCAGCGCGCTGGTGACCTGGCACCGGCGCCTGGGTCTGACCGCGGCCGTGTTTGTGCTGGTGCTCGCGGTGACCGGCCTGACGCTCAATCACACTGACGACCTCGGGCTGGACGAGCGCCACCTGGCGGCGGGCTGGCTGCTCAACTGGTATGGCATCGAGGCCCCGCATGATGCCGACAGCTATGTACTGAGCCATGGCGTGGTGACGCGATTGGGTGATCGTCTCTATCTCGATACCCGGTTGGTCGAGCAGGATGTAGGCGCCATCGCCGGAGCCGTGGCCAGCGAGGATCTGGTGATCGTCGCCGTCGACGGAGACCTGTTGTTGCTGACCGCGGACGGCGAGCGGGTCGAGCGTCTCGGGCGGGAGGATGGCCTGCCGCAGGGCGTCGACGGTCTCGCGGTGGACCCGGCCAACCGCGTGCTGCTGCGTTCGGGCGACGGCTATTACCGGGCCGATCGCGCGTTGCTGTCATGGGATCGTGTCGTAGATAGCCCGGACCCGATCCGCTGGGCCAGGCCGGGCGCGACAGACGAGGCGATGCTGGCTGTGCTGCGGTCGGACTATCTGGCTCGCATCCTGACCCTCGAACGCGTGCTGCTGGACCTGCACAGCGGCCGCATCTTCGGCCCTTACGGACCCTGGCTTATGGATTTCGCGGCCGTCCTGCTGCTGGTGCTCGCAGTAACCGGCATCTGTGTGTGGAGCTTGCGCAGGGATTAGATTCGAAAACGGCCCCTCGGGGCCATTTTCGAAGCACTTGTGAGGGCAGGTTTGCGCGTGCCGCTGATCAGGCCGCCAGGATCAGGCCGCGCAATTTCTTGATCGCGTTGGCCTCGACCTGCCGGATCCGCTCCGCGGATATGCCGTATTCGTCAGCCAGGTCTTGCAGCGTGCGCTTGTCCTCATTCAGCCAGCGGGCCGCCAGGATCTTGCGGCTGCGTTCGTCCAGCTGCTCCAGCGCCTCGGCCAGGCGGCCGCTCGCGTCCTGCTCCCAGTCGTCCGCTTCCACCAGCAGGGCCGGATCCGACTCGGTGCTGTGCAGATACGCAGCCGGCGAATAAGTGCCACCGTCTTCGTCATCCGCCCCGGGCGCCGGATCAAAGGCCACGTCCCGCATCGACAGACGCGCCTCCATCTCGCTGACCTCGCGCGTACTGACGCCGAGGTCATCTGCCACTGCCTGCGTCTCTGCGGCGTTTAGCCAGCCCAGACGCTTTTTGGCCTTGCGCAGATTGAAGAACAACTTGCGCTGTGCCTTGGTCGTGGCGATTTTCACCACCTTCCAGTTGCGCAGCACGTATTCGTGGATTTCGGCCCGGATCCAGTGCACGGCGAAAGACACCAGCCGCACACCGAAGGTGGGGTCAAAGCGCTTGACGGCCTTCATCAGCCCGACGTTGCCTTCCTGGATCAGATCACCGAACTGCAGCCCGTAGCCGTTGTAGCTGCGGGCGATATGCACCACGAAACGCAGATGGGACAACACCAGCTGCCGGGCGGCATCCAGGTCGTTCTCATCGCGGAATCGGGTCGCCAGCGCCACTTCCTCGTCCTGGCTAAGGATCGGAATCGTGGACACGGCCTGGACATAGGCCTCCACGCTGCCTACCGGTCCGGCAAGTACGAGATCGTGACTACGCGCTGGTATTAAATCTTTCATATAGCTGGCCATCTCCTGAGGTGGCAGAATTTTAGCAGTCTGAACCTTAGAGTGCTAACTGACCCCGGAGTTCCACCGTTCCTGGCAACTAAAAGTATAGTAGAAACAGAAGCTTAGTTTTAGTTTCCGGGCTCGATCCGGCGCATGTTCCGGGTCGCCGAGAGCCAGGAACCGAGCCATCCCAGGGCCGCGCCCGGGCCCGCGATCAGACCGGCGCCGGCCAGACCCGGACCGGTCAGGCGGAAGCCGCTGCCGTAGAGCCCGGCGACCCGGCGTACCGGCTCCTCCAGCGCGAGCAGGGAGATCATGATCAGACCAAGTGCGAGCAGACCGCCGAACAAGCCGTACCAGAACCCGGAATAAAGAAACGGCCGGCGGATAAAGCCGTCGGTGGCGCCGATCAGCTTGGTCACTTCGATCTCGTCGCGACGATTTTGGATATCCAGCCGGATGGTGTTGCCGACGATCAGCACCACGCCCAGCGCCAGCATGGCGCCGGCCAGCGCCACCACCCGCCGCACCACGTCCAGCATCGCGTGGAACCGCGCCACCCATTCGGTGTCCGCCTGGACGATATCGGCGGGCAGCTCCTTACGCAGCCGGTCTGACAGCGCGGCCACCGCCTCGGCCGAGTCGTGGCCCTCCGCCGGCGTCAGCAGCAGCAGATTCGGCAATGGATTCTCGGTCAACGCATCCAGCGCGGCGCCGAACCCGGACGACTCGCGGAACTCTTCCAGCGCCTCATCGGCCGGTATCACCCGCACCGAGCCCAGGCCGGGGTCGTCCCGTAGCGAATCCGCGAGCTCGCCAGCGGCCGCCGGCGTGATGTCCTGCTTCAGATAGACCGCGATCTCGATGGCGCCGTCCCATTGACCGCTGAGCGCGCGGCCGTTGGCGACCATCAGCTGCAGCCCTGCCGGTAGCGCCAGCGCGATGGCGATGACCGCGATCGTCATCAATGCGGACACCGGCTGGGCCGAGAGCCGGCCAAGACTGCCGATCAGCTCACGCAGATGGTGACCGCCATGGACCGAGAGCGGGCCGCCGTTGTTACTCTTGTCGGGCGTTTTTTTGCGGCGCGTCTGTTTTGTCGGCTTGCGTTTTGGCGCGGCCGGTCGCCGGCTCTTGCGTTCCGCCATGGGTCTACGAGCCATGGGCGTCTCCGTCCAGGCGTCCGTCGGTCAGCGCGATCCGGCGATGACCCAGATGCTCGATCAGACCGAGATCGTGGCTGGCGATAACCACGGTGACGCCGACTTCGTTAAAGCGCGCGAACAGCCGCATGATCTCCAGCGACAATTCGGGGTCCAGGTTGCCGGTGGGCTCGTCGGCGATCAACAGCGGCGGTTTCGAGACCACCGCCCGGGCGATACCGATCCGCTGCTGTTCACCGCTGGATAACGTCATCGGCCGCACCCGCTCGGCCTTGAGCAGACCCACCTGATCCAGCGAGGCCCGCACCCGTTTGCCGATCTCCTTGCCCGCCATCCCGGTGATGATCAGCGGCAGCGCCACGTTGTCAAAGACGCTGCGGTCATGGAGCAGTTTGTGGTCCTGGAACACCATACCGATCTGGCGCCGAAACGCCGGGATCTGACGGCGGCCGATACCGGCGGTGTTGCGGCCGTCGATCAGCACCTGTCCCATGGTCGCCCGTTCGAGCAGACCGATGAGTTTTAACAGCGTGCTCTTGCCGGCGCCGGAGTGACCGGTCAGGAACACCATTTCGCCGGCATCCACCTGCAGGTCGACACCGGACAGGGCTTCACGGCCGCCGGGGTAGCGCTTGTGAACCTGCTCGAAGCGGATCACGCGGAACCTGCTTCCTGTGACCGGTCCCCGGCCAGCAGCGCGTCGACAAAGGGTGCCGCACGGAATTCGTCGAGGTCCTCGGCCGCTTCGCCGATACCGAGATAGCGGATCGGCACACCGAGATTCTCGGCCACCGCCAGCAGCACGCCGCCCTTGGCGGTGCCGTCGAGCTTGCTCATCACCAGACCGGTCAGACCGATGGCCTCATGGAAACGGCTGGCCTGGACCAGCGCGTTTTGACCCAGGCTGGCGTCGAGCACCAGCAAGGTCTCGTGGGGCGCGTCTGCGTCGATCTTGCCCATTACCCGTTTGATCTTTTTCAGCTCCTCCATCAGGTTTTCCTGTGTATGAAGCCGGCCCGCGGTGTCGGCGATCAGCACGTCGATATCACGTGCCCGGGCCGCTTCCAGCGCGTCAAACATCACCGCCGCCGGATCGGCGCCGGTCTGTTGGGCGATCACCGGCACATCGTTGCGCTGACCCCAGACCTGGATCTGCTCGACGGCTGCCGCGCGGAAGGTATCGCCGGCTGCCAGCATCACTTGCTGGCCCTGGTCTTTGAAGCGGCGCGCCAGCTTGCCGATGGTGGTGGTCTTGCCCGAACCGTTGACGCCGACCATCAGGATCACAAAAGGCCGTGGCGTGTCGGGGATCTCCAGCGGCGCCTCGCAGGGGCCGAGGATGCCGAGCATGGTCTCGCGCATGGTCTCCATCACCGTCCGCGTGTCCTTCAGTTCGTCCCGCCAAAGCTTGCGATCCAGACCCTCCATGATCCGCGAGGTCGCTTCCACGCCCACATCGCCGGACAGCAGCCGGGTCTCCATCTCCTCGAGAAACGCCTCGTCGGGTTTACCGCCCGGCAGCAGATGGGCCAGGTCATAGGTGAGAAAGGACTCGCCCTGGTTCAGACGCTGGCGCAGACGGCGGAAAAAGCCCTTCTTTTCCTCGCTTGGGCCCGAGCTGTCTGCTTGGCCAGATCTGGTCGATTCGGGTGGGTTGGCTTTCTTTCGAAACATGCTGGAGCTCTTGCAAGGCAGCTATCGTAACCGAATCGGGTGACTCCTTGGCGACGTTCCTCGGCTCCTTGAACGAGCGGCGGAATGGTGCCGCCGTGATCCCTCCCGGAGCCACCGGAGAAGCCCGATGTTTCCGAACCCGGGCTTGTTGTGCATACCTGAAAACGACAACAAAGAAGAAGGGCGACCGTGAGGCCGCCCTTTTGATTTGTCCCTTCCCTCTAAATTAGGGAGTTGGAACCTGATCAGGGACCGTCCACGTCAACGACTGTCGGGTCGCTGATCAGTATGACCTGACCATTGCCCGGGATCATGTTTAGCGGGTTGCCGACAGCGAAGACCACTTGCTGGGTCTGCATCTCGACGGTCGCGGCGGGGCTCGCCGTCGGGTCGATCTGGGATCCATGCGAACCTGCGGTGAAGAACACCAGGCCACCGTTGACGCCGCCGGTTTCCGGCCCGCCCACAAAGACCGGATACGGGAATCCCCCCGGCTGGGCGGCAGGCACCTGTGGCAATTCCATCGCCAGCTGCAGCCGTGCAGTCATCGAGTTTGGTACCACGGTATCGCCCTGTACCTCGATCAGGTGGACCGGAACCACAGGATTCGCCGCCCAGGCCAAACCGTAGTTCAGGGGATCGCCCCCGTCATTGAGATTCTGGCCGTCACGAAGGTAGTTGTTGAAGGCAGTGCTGTCCTGTTGAATACCATTTGCCCCCAAAGCAGCCACAAGACCTGCGCCAAGCGTGGCGGCAAAGGTCGGCGATTCGAACAGTCCGCAGGACAGGCAGCCGCCGGTGACTCCAAGCGTGGCGCTGGCCAGGTCTTCGTTGACCCCCACCACCAGTGTCCCGGCGAGACCGCCCAGGGACTGGCCCACAAAGTGGACGCGGCTGCCATCCAGATCCGATGCATCGTCACCGTCGATATCCATCGTCGGGATAGTGCGGATTAGGTGGATTACGTCGGCGGCCGTCTGGCGCAAATGATCGCCTGTCGGCAGGAGCCTATCCGGTCCTGGGTTCAGATAGCTGATACCCGAGGGGTCGATCAATCCATCGGGCGGCGCCTGGAAAGTGGTGTTGTCTATGATATCGAGGTCGAACGTGCGCTCTTCAACGCCTGGTACCCGGAACAGAGCCGTCGGGTCCTGCGCCGGATCGGTTGCCGTGATGCCGTGGAGTGGATGGTCGATGGCGATGACCGCGACACCGGCGTTGTTGAAGCTTTCCGCGACAGCAAACATATCGAGACGGTTGCGGGTCACGCCGTGCTGGTAGATCACGACGGGCCAGCCCGTCGGCGGTTTCGTCCCGCCACCCTGGACGTACAGGGAGTTCGGTCCGGGCACCGCCATGATCACAGGGATCAGCAGATCCGCCTTTTTGTTGGGCACCGGGTTAAAACGCGACAGAGTGATGCTTGTTGCGTCCAGAGGGTTCACGCCGGGCGTGCCCTCCCAGAAGCTCGTCACAGCCGCCGTATCATTCTGATCTGCTGGCGGCTCCAGGTAGTAGGGCACATTCGTGGCGCCAGCGAATACGAATCCGCAGCCGGGCAGCGGCAGCGCCTGAGTCGGCGCGCATTGTGTATCCACCCCCTGCAAGGCGAGGACGATGCCAGTCGTAATTGGTGTTCCCGCGGGCAGCACGCCGCCGTCAGGAGTCGGGATGTCCACCGGGGCGAAGGACTGTTCGATTTGGGAGAACTGCGATGTTGCGTTGTCGTCCACGTACTCCAATGCATCGGTGATCGACAAGGTGCTGAAACTGGTCGTGATCACGGTGTTTTCCACCGAGATGGGCAGACCGGCGTTGGCGAGCCCGTCCACCACCGCCAGCTGAGCGGCCGTGAAAACTGCCAGTTTCTCTTCGTCCGTCACCGGGGGGACCGGCGGCGGAAGCTGGATCAGTCCAGCCAGATATGCCTGCTTGATCTGTTCGTAAGGGTCGTCTGCCACTGCCGGCGTGCCGTCAGTGTTGAGGACCCGGTTGGACACGATGATCAGGTAGCCGCTCTTGGAATTCAGTGGCTTCAGTGGCATGACCTGAAGAATCGTGCCACCCGCATCGATATCGGCCGCAACGGTGACCGTGAAATCTACACCGAACTGGAGTGGGGGTCCTGCAACGCCCGCGACCGTCTTTGTGGCCGGGTCCTGCAATACTTCTACCATCACGACCGCGAAAGCATTAAGCGGGTTGACGGTGGGATCGAGGGAATCTGGATCGATGCCTTCGCTGAAATTGATCGTCGCCCGGGCAAAGGTCGAGAAACCATCCAGATTATTGACTTCGCTGGCGAGGATTTGGAGAGCCAGGCTATCGGCGGGGAGGTCCAGGGTGCCATCGGCGGCGTAGCCGAGAAGATCGTTAGGGTAGGGCAGCCGGCCGATGCCGGGGTCCCACGCAGCATAAAACCCCGTGGGCGGATCGAAATCCGGACCCAGGATGATTCCTACACCGGTGCTGTCGGTGTTTCTGGGTTCATCAGGACCGTCCGAGTCCGAGAAGCAACCGGCGACGGAAAGGGACAGCAGCAGCACGGCTGCGAAATTGAGCGTTCTCATTATTCTGACTCCTCCAGGAGAGGCAGGGTGATGCGAATGTTCTTTTTAGGAATTCTGTTAGGAATTCAGTAAGACTACGCTTGTACTTTAGCACCGTGCAAGCCTTCGGAAAGTGCCTATGAAATCCAGCCGCCGGAAGGGGAGACAGAGCGACGCGGGCGGCGAGACGGGCCGTTTCCGGATAATCGCCGGACAATGGCGCGGGCGGCGACTGTCGTTTCCGGCGCTGGAAGGCGTGCGGCCGACCGCGGATCGGGTCCGCGAGACCCTGTTCAACTGGCTGCAGCCGATCATCCAGGGTGCCCGGTGCCTCGACCTGTTCGCCGGCAGCGGCGCGCTCGGTCTCGAGGCGCTGTCCCGTGGAGCGGCGTCAGTGACCTTTGTCGACCGTCAGCCGGCGGTGGTGCGCGCCATTGCTTCCCATCTCGAGGTCCTGGGCAACAGCGACGGCCTGGCCGTATGCGCAAGGACCGAGATGTTTCTGCAAACGGCCGTCGGTCCCTTTGACATCGTCTTTCTTGACCCGCCATTTGGCACGGATGTGCTGCCTGGATTATGTCAAATGATCGAGGACGAACACTGTCTGAGCCCAGGCGGCCGGGTGTATCTCGAGCATGCTGCAGCTGCGGCGCCGCCGACGCTGCCCCCGGGATGGCAACTGCTGCGCAGCGCGCGGGCCGGTAATGTGCGCTACCATCTCGCGTCCGGCCCGGCGGCCGGCGGCAACACCGAACCAGACGCCGAACGGGGAGCGCCATGACGTCTGCAGCCATGTATCCGGGGACCTTCGACCCCATCACCAACGGTCATCAGGATCTGATCCGGCGGGCGGCCAGCGTGTTCCCGAGGGTTATCGTGGCGATCGCAGCCAACCCCGGCAAGGCGCCGATGTTCGCCCTGACCCAGCGCGTGGCACTGGCCGAAGAGGTGCTGGCGGGCATCCCCGGTGTCGAGATACAAGGCTACAGCGGCCTGACCGTGGACTTTGCCCACGAGCATGGTCTGAGCGTGATGATCCGCGGTCTGCGAGTGGTATCCGACTTCGAATTCGAGTTCCAGCTCGCCACGATGAGTCGCCAGATCGCCGAGGACGTAGAGACGGTATTTTTGACCCCCACGGCGCAGTTCAGCTTTATCTCCTCGAGCATGATCCGGGAGATCGCGATGCTGGGCGGCGACGTGTCCAAGTTCGTCCATCCCAAGGTCGAGGAGGCGCTGCGCGCCAAAGCCGTGGAGCGCGGCCGCTAGGGATCCCGCAGCCATGTCTCTGCGCATTACCGATCAATGCATCAATTGCGATGTCTGTACCCCGGAGTGCCCCAACGAGGCTATCTACATGGGGCCCGAGATCTTCCACATCCGGCCCGAGCGTTGTACCGAATGTGTGGGTCATTTTGATACGCCGCAATGCCAGGAAGTCTGCCCGGTCGAATGCATCATCCCCGACCCGCAGCACGTGGAGCATCCGGCAGCGCTTGAAGCCAAGGCCAGATTGCTGAAACAGCCCGGCACGAGTGCGGCGAGCTGAATCCAAGGATATGAACATGTTCCGGAGCTTTAAACGCCTGTCTCTGCTGTTGTTGATGATGTTGCCGGTCCTGGCGGCCACGGCCGCAGCACCGGGCAAGTCGGCCATCGCCTCGGCCCATCCGCTGGCGACCGCCGCGGGTCACGAGATTCTCGAGCAGGGTGGCAACGCGTTCGATGCGGCAGTGGCGGTCAGCGCGGCGTTGACCGTGGTGGAGCCGTTCAGCTCCGGGCTGGGCGGCGGCGGTTTGTGGCTGCTGTCTCGGGCCGAGGACCAGCATTCGGTGATGATCGACGGCCGCGAGGTGGCGCCGGGCGCCGCCACCGCGGATATGTATCTGGACGAGCAGGGCGAGCCGATCCCGCGCGCCTCGCTGGACGGTCCGCTTGCTGCCGGCATCCCGGGGCTGCCGGCAGCGCTGGTGCACATGGCGGATCAATACGGGCGCCTGCCCCTCGCGCAGAGTCTGGCACCCGCTATCCGGCTGGCCACGGCCGGCTTCCCGCTCTACGCGCGTATGCGTCTGGGTCTGCAGTACAAACAAAAGCTGATCCAGCGCTGGCCTGCCGGCGCCGGGATATTTCTGGTCGGCGGTGACGTGCCTGAGCCGGGCCACGTGATCCGTCAGCCGGATCTGGCCCGGACGTTTGAGCGGCTGGCGGTCGAGGGGCGTGACGGTTTCTATGCGGGTGAGTTTGCCGACGGCATGGTCAGCGCCGTGCGCGAGGCCGGCGGCATCTGGTCCGCAGAAGACCTGCGCGACTATCGGGTGGTTGAGCGCGCGCCGATCGAATTCTCCTACCGCGGCGTGCGTATCGTGTCTGCGCCGCCGCCATCCTCCGGCGGCGTGGCGCTGGCGGACATGTTCAATATCCTCGGTGGTTTCGATCTGGCGGGTCTCGACAAGGTCACGCGGATCCATCTCAATGTGGAGGCCATGCGCAGAGCCTATCGGGACCGGGCCGAATACCTGGGCGATTCAGATTTTGTTGCGGTGCCGGTGGGGATGCTGACCCACCCGTTTTATGCGGACGGCCAGCGCAGCTCGATCCGGCTGGACCGCGCTACCCCGAGCAGCGCATTGCCGGGTTACCGGGGCGAGGAGCCAAAGGGGGCCCACACGACCCATTATTCGATCCTCGACGCGGACGGCAACCGCGTCGCCGCCACGCAAACCATCAACGGCTGGTTCGGATCCGGCTATGTGATACCCGGGACCGGCGTGCTGCTGAACAACGAGATGGACGATTTTGCGATCAAGCCCGGGGTACAAAATCTCTATGAACTGGTCGGGGCGTCGGCCAACGCGATCGCGCCGGGCAAGCGGCCGCTGTCGAGCATGTCGCCGACGATCGCCGAATCCGATCGCGGCGTGATCATCCTCGGTACGCCCGGCGGCAGCCGCATCATCAGCATGGTCATGCTGGGGCTGTTGTCGTGGATCGATGGAGCCGATGCGACGGCGGTGGTCAGCCTGCCGCGCTACCACCACCAGTATGTGCCGGATCGTATCTATTTCGAGCCCGCCGCGCTCGACGAGGCCACGCGCAAGGAGCTGGAATCCATGGGTCATGAACTACGCGAATCCAGCCGTCTCTACGGCAACATGAATGTGGTGACCTGGGATTACGCCGGCGACGAAGTCCGGGCGGCCTCGGACCCCCGCAACGAGGGCGGGGCCGCGGTGCGTGTCTATTAGCGCTGGCAACGCTGACAAAAAAAGGTCGATCGCTGTCCCAGCACCGTTTGCCGGATCGGGCCGCCACAGCTCCGGCAAGCGTCACCCTCACGACCATAGACATTCAGTTCCTGAGCGAAATACCCGGGCTGGCCGTCTCCCCCGGTGAAATCCTGCAGCGTGGTCCCGCCGCGTTTGATCGCGGCCGCCAGCACCTCGCGGATCGAGTCCGCGAGCACACCGTAACGCCGTCGTGAGACACGACCGGCGGCCCGTCGCGGATCGATGCCGGAGCGGAACAAGGCCTCGCTGGCGTAGATGTTGCCGACTCCGACGACGACCCGGCCATCCATGATAAAGGTCTTGACCGCGGCCCGGCGGCCACGGCTCAGCCGCCACAGGTGGTCACCATCGAATTCAGCGCCCAGCGGTTCCGGGCCCAGGTGACGCAACAGTGGATGTCGCATCGGGTCGCGCCGGGTCCACAGCATTGCGCCAAAACGGCGCGGATCATTAAAGCGCAGCATGCGGCCGTTGCTCAGGACCAGGTCCACGTGGTCGTGCGGACCGGGCGGTCTCGGCGCTTCCAGCACCCGTAGCGAGCCGGACATGCCCAGGTGCATGATCAGGGTGCCGTCGCCGGCCGTCATCAACAGATACTTGGCCCGTCGCTCCAGACTCTCGACAGACCGACCGGACAAATCCCGCGCGAGTCGGGCCGTGACCGGCCAGCGCAGCCGGCGTTCCCGCACCGCCACCGCATCGACCCTGGCGCCCAGTAGCCAGGGTTCTATGCCGCGGCGCGTCGTTTCAACTTCAGGTAATTCGGGCATGATCCGGTAACGGCGGGGATTATGGGTCGCCCTGAAGGGCGTCTTTGTGTGCAGCGGTCGTTTTGCTTTGGTTCACCCGCTTCCGTATCCTTTGCGGGCTAATCTTCGATCAGGAATAACCACTTATGGACTATATGTACGGCCTTCTGGACCTCAGTTTCTGGGGTTATGTTCTTGTCTCATTTGTCATGGTCCAGATCACCGTGCTGTGCGTCACATTGTACCTGCACCGGGATGCGGCCCATCGCGGCCTCGACCTGCATCCTGCGCTGCGGCATTTCGCGCGTTTCTGGCTATGGATAAGCACCGGTATCTCGACCCGGGAGTGGGTCGCCATCCATCGCAAACATCACGCGCGCTGCGAGACCCCGGATGATCCTCACAGTCCCCAGGTCAAGGGGCTGAAGAAGGTTCTGCTCGAGGGCGCCGAACTCTATCAGCAGGAAGCGGAAAATCTCGAGACGATCGCGAAGTTCGGTCGCGGCACGCCCGATGACTGGCTGGAGCGGCGCTTCTACCGTCATCAAAATATGGGCATCAGCATATTCGTGGTCGCATCCCTGCTGCTGTTTGGCGTGCCGGGGATCATCATGGTCGCGGTGCAGATGGTGTCCCAGCCGCTGCTGGCCGCCGGCATCGTCAACGGCGTCGGTCATTACTACGGCTACCGGAATTTCGAATGCGACGACGCCTCGCGCAACGTGGTCCCCTGGGGCTTCCTGCTCGGCGGCGAGGAGCTGCACAACAACCATCACGCGTTCCCCAGCTCGGCCAAGTTCTCGATCCGTCCGTGGGAAGCCGATATCGGCTGGGGCGCCATCGTGGTGCTGCGGACAGTCGGTCTGGCCAGGGTACGGCGAGTGGCGCCGGTACCGGTCGTTGAGCCGGGCCGCCGCTCCATAGATCTGGAGACGGCACGCGCGATCATCGTCAACCGCATGCATGTGCTGCGCGATTACACCCGCACCGTGACCCTGCCGGTATTCAAACGCGAACTGGCCGATCTGAAGGCCCACGGCAAGAGCCTGCCGAGCCGGGCGCGCAAGCTTTTGATACGCCAGCCGGCATTACTTGAGCAGGGTGCGGACGATCGTCTGCAAGAGCTGCTGGAATCGAGCCAGGCGCTAAAGACCGTGCATGAGTTCCGAGAGCGGCTGCGGACCTTGTGGGATGGCGCCACCCTGATCAGCAACGAGCGTCTGATCGCGCAGCTCAGGGAATGGTGCCAGCAGGCCGAGGCCAGTGGCGTGCGCAGACTGCAGGAATTCGCCGCCACGCTGCGTGGCTACACCATGCCCCGGGGTCAGGCTGTCTGAACGCACCCGATCATCGAACCCAAAAAAAACCCGCCAGCGGCGGGTTTTTTTTATCTTGATCCGGGAGCCCTATTTGATCTTGGCTTCCTTGAACTTCACGTGCTTACGCACCTTCGGATCATATTTCATCACTTCCATCTTCTCCGGATGGAGCCGCTTGTTCTTGGTCGTGGTGTAGAAGAAGCCGGTACCGGCCGACGACGTCAGTCTGATCTTCTCGCGCATGACGTATCTCCTCAGATCTTCTCGCCGCGGGCACGCAGGTCCGCGACCACTTTTTCGAGGCCCAGCTTATCGATGGTACGCAGGCCCTTTTGCGACACGCGCAGGGTCACGTAACGCTTCTCGTCTTCGAGCCAGAAGCGGTGGGTATGCAGATTGGGCAGGAAGCGACGACGGGTGCGATTGTTCGCATGGGACACGTTGTTCCCCGACATCGGGCGCTTGCCTGTGACCTGGCAGACTCTGGGCATCACTGGATTCCTCTGAAATTCGGGGCTGACGGGCAGCCCAAAGAGCGCGACTTTATACCAGCCCACGGCCCGTCACGCAAGGCGGCCCCGGCCGATCTCAGCCGGCCAGCAGACCTCGTTCGGCGAAGGACACCGTTCTCCCGTCGCCGATCACCAGGTGGTCCAGCACCCGGATATCCACCAGCGCCAGCGCGCTCTTGAGCCGCTGGGTGATGGCTTCGTCGGCCTGGCTGGGTTCCGCGACACCGGACGGATGATTGTGGGCAAAAATGACCGCTGCCGCGTTGTGGGTCATGGCCTGGCGGACAACTTCGCGCGGGTGGACGCTGGCGCCGTCGATCGTGCCACGGAACAATTCTTCTATGGTAATCAGTCGGTTACGATTATCCAGATAGAGGCAACAAAACACCTCATAGGGCCGGTCCCGCAGCCGCGCGGCCAGATACTCGCGCACCTCGCCGGGGCTGCTCAATGGCCCTTCCCGGTGCAGGCCCTCGGCCAGGTGGCGCCGGGACAATTCCAGCCCGGCCTGTAGCTGGGCGAACTTGCCCGGACCGAGGCCGGAGACCGCGCAGAGCTGTCGCCGGTCGGCGCTCAACAAGCCGCGCAGGCTGCCAAACCGGACCAGTAGCTCCCGGGCCAGCGCCACCGCGGATTTTCCGCGTACACCGGAACGCAGCACCACCGCCAGCAGTTCCGCTTCCGACAGAGCGGCAGGTCCGTCGCGCAGCAGCTTTTCGCGGGGCCGTTCGCCCTCGGGCCAGGCTCTGATCGCCATGCTCAAGTCTCCCGTTTTGCGCTGTCCGGCCTTATCAACCCGCCACGCTTAGGATAAGCTGCCACGCCCTGTAACGAGACGCGGGAAAATGGCTGAGCTTGACGGGAAAAGGGTCCTGCTGGGCGTGTCCGGCGGCATCGCCGCCTACAAGAGCCCGGATCTGGTACGCCGGCTGCGCGAGCGCGGCGCCGAGGTGCAGGTCGTGATGACCGCGGGTGCGACTCGTTTTGTCACGCCGATGACCTTCCAGGCCGTGTCCGGTCATCCGGTGCGTGACCAGCTCTGGGACGACGAAGCCGAGGCCGCAATGGGCCACATCGAGCTGGCGCGCTGGGCGGACCTGATCCTGGTGGCGCCGGCCAGTGCTGACTTTATCGCCCGTCTTGCCGCCGGTCTCGCCGGCGATCTGCTGGCCACGCTGTGTCTGGCCAGCGAGGCTCCGGTGGCGGTGGCGCCGGCGATGAACCGGGTGATGTGGGCGGCGCCCGCGACGCGCGACAACATCGGACGATTGACCGGTCGCGGGGTCGCGGTGTTTGGTCCCGCAGCGGGCGATCAGGCCTGCGGCGAGACCGGCGAAGGCCGCATGCTCGAGCCCACCGCGCTGGCGGATCGGACCGGCGCGCTGCTGACGGCCGGTGTGGGCCCGCTGGCCGGCAGGAAAGTGGTGGTTACCGCCGGACCCACCCGCGAGCCGATCGATCCGGTGCGTTACATCACCAATCGAAGTTCCGGCAAGATGGGCTTTGCGGTGGCGGCCGCGGCCCGTGCCGCCGGCGCTGAAGTGGTTCTGGTCAGCGGGCCCGTGCATCAGCCGACGCCCGCGGGCGTAGCGCGGCTGGATGTAGAGACCGCCGAGGAGATGTTGCAGGCCACCTCCGATGCCGTCGCCGATGCGGATGTCTTTATCGCCGCTGCCGCGGTCGCGGATTACCGTCCCCGCGAGGCGGCCGCACACAAAATTAAGAAGACCGGCGAGGCCATGGATCTGTGCCTGACCCGGGCGCCGGACATCCTCGCGACCATCGCCGCCACGAAGCCACGGCCATTCGTCGTCGGCTTTGCTGCCGAGACCCGGGATCTGGAAGTCAACGCGCGCAAGAAGCTGGAAGCCAAGAACCTGGATCTGATCGCCGCCAACCTCGTCGGCCGTGGTGTGGGCTTTGATTGCGACGACAATGCGCTGCTGGTGTTGTGGAATGACGGCCAGCAACAGTTTGCCCCAGCCAGCAAGCGCCTGTTGGCCGAGCAGCTGGTGGATTTCATCGCCACACGGCTGCCGCCGACAAAGGACTGAGACCATGCAGGTGATCCAGCTAAAGATCCTCGATCCGCGCCTGGGGACCGAGTTTCCGCTGCCCGACTATGCTACCGACGGCTCGGCCGGGGTCGATCTGCGCGCCTGTGTCGATGCTGCGATCACCGTGGAACCCGGCGAGACCACGCTGATCCCGAGCGGTATGGCGATCCATATCGGCGACCCATCGCTGGCGGCGGTGCTGCTGCCGCGCTCAGGCCTCGGCCACAAACACGGCATCGTGCTGGGCAACCTGGTCGGTCTGATCGACTCGGACTACCAGGGACAGGTGTTCGTCTCGTGCTGGAATCGTGGCGCAACTGCTTTCACCATCGAGCCCGGTGAGCGTATCGCGCAGATGGTGCTGGTGCCGGTCGTTCAGGCGCGGTTTGAGGTGGTCGAGGATTTCGAGACATCCGACCGCGGGGGCGGCGGCTTCGGCCATTCGGGCCGGCACTGATGATCTAGCGAGATTCGCTGACCGCTGCTTCCGGGGACACCGAATCCTCTGCCGGCGGCTCTTCGGGCAGACCCTTTAGCTCGCGGAATCGGGAGATATCCTTGGCGAACTTGTCCTCGATCACGCGCTGGTCGGATTTGTTGCGCGCCACCCGATCTTCAAAGACCTTGATCGAGTCCCGGGCCTGCTGGATGTCAAACATCACATCTTCGGGCGGATCCATGGTCTCACCGGTGTCCGGGTCCACGCTGTTTGCGGCGGCCAGCGCTTCGAGTTCGGCGAGCCGATCGTTGAGGTTGCCGATATAACGCTCGGTGACCTCCTGTCGTGCCTTGAGCTGCTCGACGCGCCGGTCCCGGACGCGCTCGATGTCCTCCACCGTCAGATAGGTCTTTAGCAAGTTGCGGTCCTGCTCATCCTGCTGGGCCTTCGCCAGGTCTTCGCTGTCATCGGCCTCGGCTTCGCCTCGTCCAAACACCTGGTCGGCATATTCCGGCGGCACGCTGTCGCCATAATGGACATTGCCGTCCTTATCGGTCCATTTGAATACCCTGACGGCGCCGGTCAGCGCGAGCACGGCTGTGAGGGTCAAGCAGAGGAGGGCGGCCCGATTCATGGGTCAGGATATAACACAACCCGCTCGCCCGAAGCGAGAAGAGAGTCTCATTTCAGATGCCATAGCGCTCGCGATAACGCTGTACCGCCGCCAGATGCGCCGCTAATTCGGGTGTCTGCTCGAGGTGGGCGATAAGGTCGCTGAGCTCGATGATGCGGACGACAGGCGCGTCCAGACTCGCTTCGATCTCCTGTACTGCCGATGTCGAACCCTGGCCCCGCTCCTGGCGGTCAAGCGCAATCAGTACCCCGGCCGGTGTCGCACCGCTGTTATGGATCAGGTCGACGGAACTCCGGATCGCGGTGCCGGCGGTGATCACGTCATCGACGATCATCACGCGTCCGGACAAGGCCGCGCCGACAATGTTGCCGCCCTCGCCGTGCGCTTTTGCTTCCTTGCGGTCAAAGGCGAACGGCAGGTCCCGTTTATGCACATCGGCCATCGCCGCCGCGGTAGTCGTGACCAGCGGGATGCCCTTGTAGGCGGGGCCGAACAGCATGTCGAATTCCACCGCGGAGTCCACCAGCGCCTGGGCATAAAAACGACCCAGCTGCAGCACCGCGTCTCCGGTGTTGAACAGACCGGCATTAAAAAAATAGGGGCTGAGGCGGCCGGATTTGAGTTTGAACTCGCCAAATCGCAGCACTCCGCGATCGAGGCAAAAGCGGATGAATGCCTGCTGGTAGTCCTGCATTGCGCCGGGGTCCCCGTTGCGTCTGCGCCGCGGGCCGGCGCGGTTCTGTATCATACACGCACCCCCGTCCCGGACCCCTCCATGCGCGTCATTTCTCTCAACGCAAACGGTATCCGCTCAGCCGCCCGCAAGGGCTTTTTCGACTGGCTGCCCGATACCGGTGCCGACCTCGTCTGCATCCAGGAGACCAAGGCACAGGAACACCAGCTCGATCACGGCACCTTCCGGCCCGGTGGCTATCACTGTCATTATTTCGATGCCGAGAAGAAGGGCTACAGCGGTGTCGCCATCTACTCGCGCCGGCCGCCGGACCAGATCATCCGTGGTCTCGGCGTCGAGGAATTCGACCGCGAGGGCCGCTATATCGAGGCCCGCTTTGGCAAGCTGTCCGTGGTCTCGCTCTATCTGCCCTCGGGCTCGTCGGGCGAGGAGCGCCAGCAGGCGAAGTTTCGGTTTCTCGATTTCTTTATGCCTTATCTGCGCAAGCTGCGGCGCCGGCGACGCGAATACATCCTGTGTGGCGACTGGAATATCGCCCACAAAAAGATCGATCTTAAGAACTGGCGTGGCAATCAGAAGAACTCCGGCTTCCTGCCCGAGGAGCGGGCCTGGATGGACCAGCTTTATGGGCGGGCCGGTTTTGTCGATGCATTCCGTGTCGTGAATCCGGAGCCGGATCAATACACCTGGTGGTCCAACCGTGGCAGGTCCTGGGACAAGAATGTGGGCTGGCGCATCGACTATCAGGTCACGACACCGGGTCTGCGTGAAGCGATCCGCGGCGCCGATATCTACAAGGCGCAACGATTCTCGGACCACGCACCGCTGATTATCGATTACGACACAGACCTGGAGTCGTACTGAGATGAGGGCAACGCTGGCGGGCTGGTGGCGGGCCGCGGCGGTTTATCGGCATCCGCGAGTCGCGGCCATGTTGTTTCTCGGTTTCTCGGCCGGGCTGCCGTTCCTGCTGGTGTTCTCGACCCTGTCTGCCTGGCTCAGGGATCAGGGCATCGAGCGCAGCACCATCGGTTTTTTTGGCTGGGTCGGGATCATGTTCTCGATCAAGGTGTTGTGGGCGCCGATCGTCGACCGTCTGCCGCTGCCGGTGTTGACCCGGGCTCTGGGCAAACGGCGCAGCTGGATGCTGGTGGCCCAGGTATCCATCGCCCTCGGGGTGACGGCGATGGCTGCTACCGACCCCACAGCGGGGCTGACGCGACTCGCGCTGTTGGCCGTGTTCGTGGCATTCGCCTCCGCGACACAAGATGTGGCGATCGATGCCTGGCGTGTCGAGGCGGTCGAGGTCGAGCGCCAGGGCGCGATGGCCGCCAGCTATATCTTCGGCTATCGGCTGGCGCTGTTGGTGGCCGGCGCCGGCTCCTTTTATATCGCCGATTTCGCCAGCTGGGCGACGGCGTACCGGGTGATGGGCGGGTTGATGGTGGTGGGTATCGTGACCACCCTGCTGGTGGCCGAGCCGGATCACCGGGTCAGCCCGGCCACCCGGGAGATGGAACAGCGCATGGCGGATGCGATCGCGCGCTTCGCTCATCTGCCGGGACCGGTACAGCGGCTGGCAGCCTGGTTCTCGGGTGCCGTCGCCGCGCCGTTCCTCGAATTTTTCCGCCGCAATGGCACCGCCGCGCTGGTGATCCTCGCACTGGTCGGCCTGTACAAGGTCTCCGATCTGATCATGGGCATCATGGCGAACCCGTTCTATATCGATCTGGGTTTCTCCAAGAGCGAGATCGCCACCGTGGCCAAGGTATTCGGCTTCGCTATGACCATCACCGGCACCGCGATCGGCGGCGTGCTGGTGGCACGAATCGGTCTGATGCGTTCGCTGTTGACCGGCGCGGTGATGGTGGCCACGACCAATCTGTTGTTTATGGTGCTGGCGGTTGTCGGCCCCGATCTGTGGATGCTGGCGGTGACCATCAGTGCCGATAATCTCAGTGTCGGCGTTTCCAGCGTGGCGCTGATCGCCTATCTTTCCAGCCTGACCAATCGCGCTTATACCGCCACCCAATACGCATTGTTCAGCTCGCTGATGACACTGCCGGGTCAGTTTATCGGTGGGTTCTCCGGGGTCGTCGTCGACGCCATCGGCTATGCCAACTTCTTTGTCTATGCCGCCTGCGCCGGGCTTCCGGCCATCGGACTGGTGCTGTATCTGATGCGGCGCCCGCCGGTGGTCGCGGAGCCGCCGGCTGCCTGAGTCGCTAGTGCAGCGGCTGATCCGGCGTCGTCGACTGGTGCGCCGGTGCCGCGTGGTGCAGGACCATCAGCCAGCCCTGCGGCGTTAGCTGGAACACATTGGTGACCGACAATACGGCGCTCGCTTCGCCCTCCACCCGCAGGTGTTCGGTGCCGGTCCGCACCACCAGCTGCTCGGCGGCAAATTCTGTTTCGAGGCGGAAGCGGATATCGAAGGTGGCGCCGGCCTGAAGGATGCCGTGCCAGCTCTCCATCACCGCACCATAGCCGTGCAGACCGCCATGACCCGGATGGATACAACTCACCGCCGGTGCGTCCAGCCACAGCGCGGCCATGGCGGCGACGTCGCCGTCGCCAAAGGCCCGGTAGAATTCGGCTTCAGCGGCCTCGACCGAGGTATGGCTCATGAATGGCCCGGCCGGTTCGGGCGGCAGGGGAATCGGGAAGCAAGATGACCATATCCAGGGTAGTCGTTTGCGCGCTTGGCGAACTGGCCGATGGCGCTGCGCGGGGGTTCGAATTCCAGACCAGCGAGGGTCTGCGTGAGGGATTCGTGGTACGCCGCGGCGAGTGCCTGGTCGCCTATCGAAACGTCTGTCCCCATCTCGGCAATCCCCTCAACTGGAAGCCCGATGCGTTCCTGACGCGCGCCAGGGATCAGATCATGTGTTCCGTCCATGGCGCCGTGTTCGAAATCGAGACCGGTTTGTGCGTCGGCGGCGCCTGTCTGGGCCGCTCGCTGACCGCTATCCCCGTGGAGGTGGTGGACGCTCAGGTGATCGTCGATCCGGGCGGTGGATAGTTACTCGGCCTGGTCCAGATAATCGAGCGGATCGGCCCAGTCTTTCTTGCCGACGCGTTCGATTTCCGCGCAATCTTCGGGTTCGATGTCGAGCGATCCCGAGTAGTCCTCCGGCGCTTCCGCCGGCTGGAACAACGATTGATGCCAGACTTCCAGGTCTACCTCCGCAACGGTGCCGTCGAAGAACTGGATCTCGATCGTGCCATCCTCGTCGTCGATGGCCACGATTTCGAACAGCTGCCCGTTGGTCTTTTGATACCAGTCGCCGATGATGGGTATTGCTACGGCCATTATGTGTTCCCCGAATACGGGCGCGCTGCTATCCTTGGCGCCCTTTTTGGCCCGGGCCTGATTTCCCGTGCCCTTGACTCCTTTATAGCGCAGCCAGCACGCCGCGCAAAGTCATGCCGGAGATTGGCGCAGAGCAACATGACCGAACAGCTGATAAAGACCTTTATCGTCTTCTTCGTGGTCATCGAGCCGGTGTCGCTGGTGCCCATGTTCGGTGCGCTCACGCGCGGCGGAGAGGCCGGTTACCGGCGGCGTATGGCGTTCAAATCCATAGGGATTTCGACACTTATCTTTATCGGCTTTGCGCTCGCCGGTGATTTTGTCCTGAAAGCCCTTGGGGTCAGTGTAGACGCATTCAAGATCGCCGGCGGGCTGCTGCTGTTTATGTTGTCGGTCGACATGGTGTTCGCGCGTCAGTCCGGAATGCGCTCGACCACGGTGCGCGAACAGGACGAGGCGCGGTATCGGGAGGACATTTCGGTGTTCCCGATGGCGTTCCCGCTGATCGCGGGTCCCGGTTCCCTGGCCACCCTGCTGTTGTTTGTCGTGGACGCGCGCGGTGATCTGCAGCAATGGGCGCTGCTGATTGGTGTCGTCCTTGTGGTGTTGCTGGTTACCCTGGTGTTGCTGTTATCGACGACTTGGGTGATGCGGGTGCTGGGTCAGACCGGCGCCAACGTGATCAGCCGTCTGCTGGGTGTGGTGCTGTCCGCACTGGCGGTGCAGTACGTAGTCGATGGCGTCAGCAATCTGCTGGTGAGCTGAGCGGCGCGTCATTGCGTCGGTACAGCAGATCCCGCACCTCATGACCCAGGCGCATCCCGCGCCGCTCGAATTTGGTCTGCGGCCGGCCGGCGAACGCTGGCGGTATTGCTGTTCCGCCGTCTTTATCGAACCACTCGCAGCCGTCAGTCACTTCGGCCATGTGCTCGGCATAGGGCACCCAATCCGTGGCCATGTGCAGCATCCCACCCGGCCGTAACGCCCGCGCCACCTTGTCCAAAAACGCGGGCTGGACGATACGCCGCTTGTGATGGCGCTTTTTCGGCCAGGGATCCGGGAAGAACAGGTGTACCTGGTCGAGACAGGCGGGCGGCAGCCAGCGATCCAGTATCTCTACCGCATCGTGGCAGATGATGCGCACGTTTTCGATGCCCCGATCCTCGAGCGCCAGCAGCAGATGGCCGACACCGGGCTCGTGAACCTCGATGCCAATACAGTCCGTTTCCGGATGGGCGCCCGCAAACTCGGCCAGTGCCTCGCCGTCGCCAAAGCCGATCTCCAGCAAGCGTGGTCGATGCCGGCCGAAGACCTGATCCAGATCGAGGGGTGCGTCCGGCAGATCGATACCGAAGCGCGGCCATAATTCGGTCATGGCGCGGGTCTGGGCGCGGGTGGTGCGTCCGGCCCGGCGCACAAAGCTGCGGATCTCGCGCCGGGGCGTGTCGCCCATCCGCTAGAAGAACGCGCCGTCGATCGGCGACGAAGCCGTGGCGTAACGCTTGCGCGGGATGCGGCCGGCGAGAAACGCCTCGCGACCCGCCTCGATCGCCTTGCGCATGGCCGAGGCCATCAGTACCGGGTCACGGGCGCCGGCGATGGCGGTATTCATCAGGACGCCGTCACAACCCAGTTCCATCGCGATAGCCGCATCCGACGCGGTGCCGACACCGGCATCGACCAGGATCGGTACGTTCGCATCCTCGATGATGCTGAGGATGTTGTAGGGGTTGCGGATACCCAGACCGGACCCGATCGGCGCGGCCAGCGGCATCACCGAGACACAGCCGATCTCCTCGAGGCGCCGCGCCATGACCGGATCGTCATTGGTATAGACCATGACCTCGAAGCCATCTTTGACCAGGCTCTCAGCCGCCTCGAGCGTCGCGGTCACGTCCGGGAACAGGGTCTTTTCGTCGCCCAGCACTTCGAGCTTGACCAGGTTGTGGCCATCGAGCAGCTCCCTGGCCAGACGGCAGGTGCGCACTGCGTCCTCGGCCGTATAACAGCCGGCGGTGTTGGGCAGGATGGTGTAGCGGTCGGGCGACAGGAAATCGAGCAGATTCGGCGCGTCCGGATCCTGGCCGATATTGGTGCGGCGGATCGCCACGGTCACGATCTCGGCGCCGCTGGCCTCGATCGCCGCCCGGGTCTGTGCGAAGTCCTTGTATTTGCCGGTGCCGACCAGCAGGCGGGAACGGAATGTCCGCTCACCGACATGCAATAGATCGTTGTCGCTTTCGGTGTGGGCCGCGGGTGTCGCCATGGTGCCTGCCTGCTCCTTGAAAGTGTTTCAGCCGCCGCCGACCGCATGCACGATCTCGATCCTGTCGCCGGCGGCCAGAGCATGGCTGGCGTGCTGGCTGCGCGGCACGATCTCGCCATTGACCTCCAGCGCCAGGCGCCGCTGAGCCAGCCCCAGGGACTCGATCAGCTCGGCGGCCTTTATACGATCGGCCACCTGTGTTGTTTCGCCGTTGACGATGATCTGCATGGGTTCAGCGCCGGTCCGGAATGAGCCGTCCATTCTACACGGCCCCGCAGGGGCCGGTGGAGCCTGAGGTTCGTCCGGCAGGTGGTCAGCGAGAGACTGGGTCGTCGACGGCAGCCTCGGCAGCGGCGGCTATGGGCGGGCGTGCTCCCGCTCCCGTCACCGGACGAAATAGGCCAGCGCGTTGGGGCTGAATTCACGTGGGTCCGCGCTGACCAGGAAGCGGTAGGGCGCGCGTTTGTTATCGAGACCGTCGACCAGATAGCGCGCCTCTTTCAGGTCCTGGAACACTTCGACGGTCGATAGATGGACAGGCACCGTGTAGTAGTTGAGCCCCATCGCCATAGAGGTCCGCCAGAGATTGCCCTCGAGGTCGTAGCTGTCGCTGGCAGCGATTTGCCAGCTATCCTCGTCGATATAGAAAACCCTCCGCGAGTAGATGTGGCGCATGCCGTCCCTGAGTCTGCCCTCGACCACCCACACCCGGTGCAACTCGAAACGCACCAGGTCCGGATTCACATGCGAGGTCTGCAGGATGTCCCGGGGAGACACATCGGAACTGTGGATGCGGTAGGAGTTGTACGGGATCAGCAACTCCTGTTTGCCCAGCAACGTCCACTCGAACATATCCGGGGAGCCGTTGTACAACTCGAACTGGTCTACCGTTCGCAGACCGTCCGTATTGCCGCCCGGCATGCCGTATCCGAACGTCGGACGGCGTAGCACCCGCTTGAACGAACGGCGATATATCCAGCTTTTGCGTGGGCTCAAAGTCTGATCGATCGGCTCGATCACCAGCCCGCCGTCACCCGCCAGGAACGCCGGTTCGATAGTCCGTGTCTTGAGCGCCAGCATCAGGTTGGGATACTTGCGTGTGAACGGCGTGGACTCCTCGACGCCATAGGGGAATCCAATGTCGGCTTCCTGCAGCACAAGAGTGTAGCGGCCCTTCTGGGTGACGGCCGCCTGGGCGAGGCTCTTTTGTACCCGTATGCCGCGCCAGCGCAGATTGTGGTTCCAGATCAGCTCGACCCCGGTCTTCGGGATCGGGAACGGTGAACTGACCCGCGCGTTGCGGATGCCGCCCTTGCCTTCGGTGATGAGTTCGGCATGGTCGGCATTTTGTCTGACCGCCTGGTAAACCCAATCCGGATAGGACGCACTGCGGCGGCTGCGATAGACCGGCATGCGCCAGGTATCCGGATATGCCATCAACAGCGCCGTCTGGCCTTCGCTCAGACGCGGTGCATATTGCTCGATATTCTCCGCTGTAACGGTATAGAGCACCGGGTCGTCCGGGAACGGATCCGTTTCATGGCGGCCGGGGTCATAATCGGGCGGCGGCTCGGTGATGCCGCCGTCCCAGGCCGGAATACTGCCGTCGGCGTTGCCGGCTCTCTCGGCGCCCAGCGGCGTAAACAGCGGTCCACCGAGCTGCTCCGGTGTTGCTGTCGGACCCTCAGCGCTGGCGACGCCCGACCAGCACACCAATGGGCACAGCGCCACCAGTAAGATGGTGATGCGGGACCGGTTCATAGTCCGTACCTCAGCTGCAGGCGGATAAAGTCCCGATCGACCAGCTGATTGCCGGGCTCACCATCGAAAAAATTGGTGTAGCTGAGGCTGGCGTCCCAGCGATTGATGTAGTCAAAACCCAACGCGAAGGTCAATGACTTCCGGTCGTCACGGAACGACGACAACGGCGCCGGCGTGTTGCCCGATACATCATGGGTAAACAACACTTGCGGTGCGACGTTGAGACCGCCGAATACGCTGGTGTACTGGAGCTGGCCAAAGACCCGGTAGCCCCAGGAGTTCTGGTTGCCCCCGCCGGGCGCCTGCAGCGGTGCGTCGGCGGCGCCGGGATAATCACGGATATGGAGATAGGCGCCATCTACGCCCAGCAGCGTCTGGCTGGCGCCCAGCCGGCGCCCGAATAGTTGTGCAGCCGAGGCGGCAGCCTGGATCCTGTCAAGACGCACGAAGCCGCTGATCCGCTCGTCGGCGCCAAAGATGCCGAGACTATTGTCCTTGTAGCTGTCGTCGAACTGTACCGGCGACAGCGAGGCGTCGTAGACCTGGTTCAATGCCACCTGGAACGGGGTGTCCCGGTGGTAGGAAAACTCTGCTGCCAGCAACGTCCCGGTGCGCAAGGTGGCGGTATTAAAGGTCAGACCGTACATCTCCAGGTCTTCCGGGTACTCGGTAAAGTAGCCGGCCTGGCTGATGTACTGATTGGTCACCAGATCGCTGGCGGTGTCCTCGGCTGCCGCCTGGGCATCATCGGGGGACAGGCCTTCGCTCTCGTAGATCGGCGCGAGCATAGCGGCCGCGGCGTCTACATTGGTCTGGCTGGTGGCATCGATGGCGGCCTGGTCCGCGGTCAGTGAGCCGACCAGGGGCAGACGGCTGTGGTAGCGCATGTAATGCAGCCCGATCTTGAGCGCATTGTTGCCCTGGGTAATGGCCATCAACGCCAGACCAAACTGACCGCCGTCCTGCGGCTCGTCACGGAATCGTTCCGGGTACTTGAAATAGTCCCCATCGAAGCCCAGCGTGCCGGTGGGCAGGTTATAGGCCACATCCAGATCCGTGCCCAGATCCGAGAACTGTCCCCGCCCGATGGTGGCAAAACTCAAACCGCCTTCGCCGATCAGATCGTTGGTGGAAAAGAAGCTGCCCGCTGGCGGCAACCGCAGCCGCTCCCATTCGTACTGGTAATAGCCTTCGACGGCGAAAGTCTCGGTGACCTGGGCCACGCCCCAGGCCATGCCCTGTGGTGTGCGTGCATCCCTCGGGTCCCGGGCTGGCTGGAAGGCGGCCACCAGATCGACGGGGTTGATGGTATCGACGCCGTCGCGGAGGAAGGTCACTTCACCCCAGTTGATCACCTGGTCGCCCACCCGCAGCTGCACCGGCAAGCCACCCCAGACAAACTGGCCGCCGACAAAAAAGTCCCGCATCTCGATGTCAGACCCGATCACGTCCAGGGTTTCGCCATTGAACTCCCGATGCGGGCGATTGCCGTGTTCCTGCTCGTAGTCGTAGAACGCGACGCTTCTGGCAAAGGCGTCGAAGTTGCGCCAGCTCAGGTCCACCTCCCCGGTCGCGGCGACCATGTTGGAGACGATGCCGGAGTCGTAATTGAGATTGCCGTCGTCGGTGTTGGCGGTCGGCGCATTGCCGCCGTTGGCGATCGCGATAAAGTCCTTGTCGCGGCTCTCGGTGCGATAGAGCATGCCGTAGGAGAGGGTCAGGTCGAACAGCGCTTCCACCGGTCCCGCGCGGACCGCCGCGGCCAGGCCGGGCCCGGACCAGAGCCCCAGCGCAACCCAGGCGAGAACAGACCGGACAAGACCCGATGAGCCGGTGCCCCATTCCTGGTGGTGGCCCGGGTCTTGAACACACCCGGTGGTCGTCGCTCGCCTCATCCTGACAATCTAGCAGACACGGCCCTGCCATGGTTACGGGTCAGGGGGCACGACGCGTCCACGCAACCCGCCGTCCGAAACCCGGTTCCAATTTGATCCAGGTCAATGCGGTGGGCGGGGGCAGCACGGACAATGTCAATCAGTAAAATTCCTAAGGGTGCCCGAGGCCGGCGCCCGCCATATGCGCCGACTTCGGCTGCCCCGTTTGGGACGGTTTTAGAACCAGACTTAACGTTGCAACAGGGGCAAGAAGATGGCCACAACAAGAATCCTCCTTCCACTAGCATTGCTGGCAGCCCTCGGGGTGGCCGGTTGCTCGGGCGATGATGGCGACAGGGGGGCGGTCGGCGCTGCCGGCACCGCCTGTTGGGACCTGAACGAGAACGGGGTAGGCGACCCCGAAGAAGATCGTAACGGTGACGGCGTGGTCGACGTGCTCGATTGTAATGCGCCGCTGCCGGGCACCAATATCGTCGTATCCGGCAAAGTCACCACAGATGCCGGAGTACTGGACCAATTCGTGTCCGTGTTCTTCGTTCCCACCGGCGTCGTCCCGGCTGCTCAAAAGGCCGGCCTGCCGCTGGCCAAGACCCTTCCGCCAGACGCGATCGAGGCCGATGTGGGCTTCGACGGCTCCTATACCGCGACCGTGGATGCGGGCATGTATGACGTGCTGGCGTTCCGGCCCGGCTACGAAGACGAAGAGGTCACGGGTTTTGACGTGACCGCCGACGGCGACAACACGCTCGACATAGTCCTGCCGGCAATCCCGGATGGCGAATACATCACCAGCGCACAATGCGGCGTCTGCCATACGGTCACCTATTCCAGCTTTATCCAGACCGGACATCCCTACAAGCTAAACAAAGTGATCGACGGTCAGCAGCCGGTGTATCCCTTCACCAACCTGAACGGCGTGCTGGAGCGGGTCACCGATGAAGACGGCCAGACCGATAACTCACTGGGCACGCCACAAAGCTGGTCTGACGTCAGCTACGTGATCGGCGGTTATCATTGGAAAGCGCGTTTTATGGACCTGGACGGCGCCATCGTCACCGGCTCCGAAGTGCAGTACAACTTCGCCACCAACACCATGACCGCCTATCACGATGACGAGGTCGACAAACCGTTCAACTGCGGCAACTGCCACACCACCGGATGGCGGCACCAGGACGACGCGCTGAACCCGGCTCGTCAGGATGATCTGCCATTCATCGATGGCACTTTTGCCGAACAGGGCATCCAGTGCGAGTCCTGCCACGGCGCCGGTGCGGCCCATGCCAAGTTCACCGGCACCATCACAACGGACGCGACACCGCGGACGCTGCTCGAACTGACCGCGCCCGACGCCGGTTACGGTCTGGCCGTGGATTGCGGCGAATGCCACACCCGCGACGGTGAGCGTGACTACTCCACCTATATGAGCGGCTATGACAACGCGCTGATCGATAACAACGCGCCGGATCCACGCCCCAACGAGATGGGTGGCCGGATCGCGGCCAGTGGCGGTCTGGTCCGCCATCATGAGCAATACGACGAGATCCTCGGTATCGATCCCGTTAGCCTGGACACCGTCCGCTCGGCGAGCTTCCTGGCCACCCATGGCGACTGCGGCACGTGCCATTATCCGCACGGCTCTTCAGTACAGGAAGGCAATCTGGCCTACACCGGCGAGCCCGGTGTCGATCACACCGGTGAGTCCTGCCTGACCTGTCATGGCGACTATGCTCCATCGCTGCGGGCCGGCGGTATGCAGAATCTGGAATGCCGCGATTGCCATATGCCGAAGATGGCGAAATCTGCCGTGTCCTATCCGCCAGTCGCGGACGGCGCGCCGACGACCGGCGACGTGACATCGCATATCTTCCGCATCCGCCTGGACTCGCAGGTCTACCAGCAGTTCACGGATGACGGCAAGTTCGCGTATCCGTGGGTGACGACGGACTGGGCGTGCAACACCTGCCACAACGCGTCGTTTATCCAGTTCCCGCCGGACGTGACCGACGGTTATATCTTCCATAACAATGTGAACTGAACACGGAAAACAAGAACGGCGTCAAGGACGGCCACCATTACAAGCCCCCGGCTTCCCCAAGGCCGGGGGCTTTTTTGTGCGAGGCGAGTCGGGCGACGCGGTCCGTCTCAGTAGACGGCTGGCACCATGCTGCGTTCAGCCAGGGTGGCGTCGTCGTCGTAGGCGCCCTCTGGTTTGCGTTCGCCCAGTTCGATCCTGTCGCCGGTGACGTCCTCGTAGTCGACCCGGCTGAGCAGATGGGCAATGCAATTTAGCCGCGCCCGCCGCTTGTCATCGGCCGGCACGATGGTCCAGGGCGAGTATTCCAGATCGGTGGCCGCCAGCATGTCATCGCGAGCCCGGGAGTAGTCATACCAGCGCTGGTACGAGGCCACGTCCATCGGGCTCAATTTCCAGATCTTGCGCGGGTCGTCGATACGTTCCCGGAAGCGTTTCTCCTGCACATCCATGCTGACGTCAAGCCAGTACTTGAACAGCAATATGCCCGCGTCCACCATGGCGCGCTCCATCAGCGGCGTGTACTGGAGAAAGCGGATGTATTGCTCGCGGGTGCAGAAGTCCATCACCCGTTCCACGCCTGCCCGGTTGTACCAGCTGCGGTCGAAGATCACCATTTCGCCTGCCGACGGGAAATGGCGCATATAGCGCTGGATATACATCTGGGTCTTTTCCTGATCCGACGGCGCCGGCAGCGCCACGACCCGGAATACCCGCGGGCTGACCCGTTCGGTGATGGCTTTGATCACACCGCCCTTGCCGGCGGCGTCCCGGCCCTCGAATACGACGATGATCCGCAAGCCCTTTTCCTTGATCCAGAACTGCAGCTTGACCAACTCCGCGTGGAGCTTCTCCAGTTCCTTCTCGTAACGTTTGCGCGACATGCGTTTGTCGCCGTCTTTTTTGTCCTTGCCCATCCGTCTCTCCCCGCTTCATCTTTTCGATCTTCCGATAAAGCATAGATTCTTTTGCTGCGACGCGACTATTGGGGGTGATACGGATGAGCCGGCAGGCCGACATCAATTCGCCGCGAGGCGTAGGCTTGGATACGGGTCCGGTCGATCGGGAGACGCAGATGGATATGGAATTGGAACAGATGATCCGGCGGCTTGAATGGATCGAGGGCGAGGCGCTGGCCGAATTCCACCAGGCGGCGCCGGCCCAGGCCACGACCGGCTTGCGGCTTGAAGAAGTAGACGGTTGCCGGGTGTCGCTGATGGCCCGGGGCGGCAATATCGTCGTCAACCGCTGCATCGGGCTGGGTATCAGCCAGCCGGCGAACCCGGACACCATCGAGCGTATAAAGGCGATCTATGCCGAGGCTGGCATAGACCGCTACTTCCTCCATCTGTCGCCGGAAGGCCAGCCCGGGCCGCTATCCGAACTGGCCGCGGCCGCCGGCCTGGTCCGTGATCGCGCATGGATGAAATTCGCGCGCACGGATCTGCCGGTCGCCCAGCACATCACGGAGCTTGAGATCCGCGAGATCGATCAGACCCATGCCGCGGACTTTGGCCGGATCGCCAGCGCTGCCTTTGATCTCGGATCGGCGGCGGCAGACATTCTGGCCGGTCTCGTCAGCCGGCCGGGCTGGCATATCTTTATGAGCTTTGCCGGCGATGAGCCGGCCGGCACCGGGGCGATGTTCGTCAAGGACGGTGTGGCCTGGACGGACTGGGGCGCCACTCACCCCGCGTTCCGGCGCCGCGGCAGCCAGTCCGCGCTACTGACGCGCCGGGTCGAACGGGCGATTGAACTCGGCTGCGAGCTCGTCGGTACCTGTACCGGCGAGGCGGTACCCGGTGACGAGCAGGCCTCTTATCAGAACATCCTGCGCGCAGGTTTCGAGGAGATCGGTCTGCGCGAGAATTACTCGCTGACCGGCCGGCCGCCAGGACCATAGCCCAGGGCGCTCCGGGAAAAAGAAACCGGGCCGGAAATATCCGGCCCGGTTTTTATCGGGCACTTACGTGTGAGCCCTGCTACCGATCTCTGCCCGGTCTCATCGTCGCCAGCAGGCTTGAACCCAGCAGCATCAGCAGGAACCAGAAGCCCGCGGCGCCACCGCCGCCACCGCCGCCACCGTCAGTCGTGGCGTTGGCCACCAGCGGATCAGTGGCCAGCACCTTAACCTCACGACCATCGCTCTCACCATCGTCGTCGGTGTCGGGGTCCAGCGGATCGGTGCCCGCCGTGACTTCTTCGCCGTCATCGAGATCGTCGTTGTCACTGTCCCTGTCGTTCGGATCGGTGCCGTCTTCGATCTCCTTGCCGTCGTCCACGTCGTCGTCATCGCTGTCGTGGTCAGTGGGATCGGTGCCGTGGTCGTCGACTTCTTCACCGTCTTTCAGACCGTCGTCATCAGAGTCGTCGTCACGCGGATCGGTGCCGTAGCCGTGCTCGTCGTCGTCGTCGAGACCGTCGTTGTCATCGTCGGGATCGTCGTCGTCGTTGATGCCGTCGTTGTCGTCGTCGATGTCCTCGTCGTCGTCGATGCCGTCATCGTCGTTATCGTCATCGAAGCCGGCCAGATAACCGGTGATGGAGATGATGTCCGAATCCGGCAGACAGCCAAGGAACTGCATCTCGCTCTCTTCCTCGATTGCCTCGGTGGTCTCGTCCGCCTCGTCGCCATGGACGTCCTCGTCGTACGGGCCGCCCGAGCCGTCGGCACCATGACAGCCGGCGCAACCCGTCACATAGCGCTGCTCACCCGAGGTGTCCTGAGAGTTCAGGTACCCGGCCAGCGCGTCGATATCGTCGTCGCTGAGCACGTTCTGCAGGAACTGCATCCCCGGCACGCCGTTCGGATAGAGGTCGGTGCCGTAGATCGATCCATGGATCGAGCAGCTGCGCGCACCGGCCACCCGGCGTATGCCAGGCAGGTTGTCATCATAAGGCGGATCGTCCCAGGGATCGCCGTGACAGCCGGCGCAGTTGGCCTGGTACAACGCCTCGCCGTCACTGCCGCCAGGGGCGGGATCGGTCACGATGGCCTCAGCCGTGTCGCTACTGGACAAACCACCGTCATCCGTGACCGTCAGCGTCACCGTGTAGGTCCCTTCTGCAGCGTAGCTGTGGCTGGTTACAGCACCAGAGCCGCTGGAGCCGTCGCCGAAGTCCCATGCGTAGGTGGTGATAGTGTCATCGCCGTCAGGGTCGGTCGAGCCAGCGCCGCTGAAGCCGATCGGCGCTCCCGTGTCGCCGCTGTACGGGCCACCGGCATCGGCGACCGGCGGCGAATTGACCGCAGGATCGGCGATGGTCGCGGTCGTCGTTGCCAGCGGGCTGTCTAGCAGACCGTCGTTGACCACCAGCGTGACTGTATACGCGCCGGCCGCGGCGTAGGTATGACTGGGTGATTCCAGATTACTGGTCCCGCCGTCACCAAAAACCCACGCGTAGCTGATGGCATCGCCATTCGGATCCGACGAGCCTGAGCCGTCGAACTGGACCGCGACGCCGGTATCCCCGGTGTAGGGACCACCCGGGTCTGCAACCGGCGGCAGGTTGACCACCGGATCGCTGACGGCCACGGCCGCCGTTGACGCCGGGCTGCTGGCGCCCTGATTGTCCGTCACGATCAGCGAGGCCGTGTAGTTGCCGCCGGCAGCGTAGGTATGCAGCGGGCTGACGCCGGTGCCGTTATTGCCGTCACCGAAGTCCCACTCATAGTTTGCAATATTGCCGTCCGGATCAAATGAGGCGGACCCGTCCAGCTGAACGGCGCTGCCGGCTTCGCCCGTATACGGACCGCCCGCATTGGCCACCGGAGGTGTGTTGGCGGCTGCGATGTTCGCGGAGGTCGTGGCCGCCGGGCTGGCGTCGGTGCCGTCGTTGACCACCAGCGACACAGTGTAATTGCCCGCGGCGGCATAGGTGTGGCTGGGCGCCACGCCGGAGCCGTTATTGCCGTCGCCGAAATCCCACGCATAGCTGACCAGCGGGTCGTTATCCGGGTCCGATGAGCCGGAGCCATCGAGCTGCACGGCCACGCCAGCCGTACCGGCATACGGTCCGCCCGGATCGGCCACCGGCGGCTGGTTTCCGGCCGGTGGATCCAGCGGGCCGTTGATGTTGGCCGGCGGCGTGCCGACGTTGTCGCAGAAAGGTGTGGTGGGTTCGCACCAGCCGGGCTGGGCGCCGGCCGTAATCTCGGCCAGGTTAAGTCCGCCCACGCTGGGGTTGGGGCCACCGGCGCCGCCCTGGGTGTCAGAGTCCTCATCCTCGGCGTTGGTGATCGATAGCGGGTTGCCGCAAGTGCCGACATCCGCGCCATAACCATTGCGCGCCGGAATGCTGGTATGACAGGTCTGACAGCCGGCGGCAGCATAGGTCGTGCCCGGGCCGCTGCCATAGAGGGACTGGAAATCGGCAGCGCAATCGCCGTTGGCCAGTGCTGGCGCGGTGCAAAAATATGCCGCGAGACCGAAAAGCCCCGCAGCCCCGATGAGTTTCCTGAAAATTTTCATCTCAATGCCCCTGGATCTCGAAGGAGATCATTTTTTGCCTACCGACGCCGGACCCCTGCAGACCGGCCAAACGGCCGGGTCCCCCGCCAAAGGATCTTTTTGAATATATGTGTGCATAATTAACACAGATATATGGCATGTCAACCATACCTTGGTCTAGCGACCCCGGTAAATCCGCTAAGTGGCGCAATTCGAAGGCAATTCAGGCGGCGCGGATTGTTGCGATGCAAACCGGAGTGCCACGGACCCGCGCCGATCCACCCCGGTCGGGCCAGATGAAGGAGCAAAAATGGATGTCGTGGGAAGCCCGCACAGCGGAGGAGTCGGTTCGGCCGGCTCGATGACCCGGCGAGGGCGGAGCGCCCGCTGCCCGGTTGGCTCGATTAAAGCAGCAGTTTTCTGGCGAGGCCCCGGATCCCGACCCGGTACCGATCAGTGCTATGCGTTGGCGCGACCGGAATGCTCAAAGCCCCCGCTGCCACTCCTCGCGCAATGACGCCTGTTGCGGCTGCCGGATGGCAGTGCGTACCTGTTCGAGCAAGCGCGCTTTGTCTCTGCCGAGGATGCCCTTGAGCACCAGATAATTCGAGGCGTGATCGCTGCGGAAGATCGTGTTCTCGAGCTGCAGATGCTCCAGCAACATCTCCATCTCGTTGAACAGCCCGGCCTGATCCAGGGGTTCGAACTCCCCGCCAAAACCTTCCTGGTAGCGCGCGACCCCCTGGGGAAAGCTCACAACCAGCGTCGCCAGATAGTCCGGCTGTGCGTCGTTCATCAGCAGCGCAGAATTACGCGCATGCTGCCCGCTATAGAGGCGCCCACCCATGCCATTGAGGATCATGACCGAGCTCTTCGAGCCGGCCGCCTTGATCTTCTCCAGCGCGGCCAGGGACGAAGCGTAGGTTTCGCCTTTGCTGACCCGCTCGAGCACCAGGTCATCGCCGGACTCGCAGCCGACATAGAACAGGTTCAATCCCAGTTCACGCAGTTCTGCCAGTTCATCGACGGTCTTGTGCCGGAGGTTGCGCGGCAGACAATAGCTCGACACGCGCTGCACGCCCGGCAGATGTGTCCGGATGCTCTGGAGGATCAGCTTCAGGCGCCGGAAAGAGAGCGCCATTGCATCGCCGTCCGCCAGGAACACGCGCCGTACCGGCAGCGCTGCCCGTGCAATCCCCGCCAGATCATTATCGATATCGACCTGTGTCTTGAAGCGAAACCGTTTTTGCGGCGCGGTATACATCTCGCAGAAGGTGCAGCGGTTCCAGGAGCAGCCGTTGGTGACCTGGAGGATCAGGGAACGGGCCTCGGAGGGCGGTCGGAAGACGGGCTCCACATAGCGCATGCCGGATTATAGGCACGGCCCCGATCCGGTTGCGGGTCACATATAGATAAAAACGATCAATGTGACTTAAACAATCGATTGGATCAATCAGCTGCCGATCATTAGTCTTCTACCCAACAAAACCGCAACGCTCCGCATCCGAGCTGCGTTGTTCTTTCCCCGGGATGGGTCAGGAAAGGCAGTGCAGCCCGGCTCGATGAGCGGACCATCAACCGATACCCACAACCGGAGGTCACCATGAAAATCGACATCGGCATTGCACCCAAACAGCGTAAGGAGATTGTCGCCGGGCTGTCACGTTTGCTTGCCGACAGCTACACGCTGTATCTGAAGACCCACAACTTCCATTGGAATGTCACGGGCCCGCAGTTCAACACTCTGCATCTGATGTTCGAGCAGCAGTACACGGAGCTGGCGACGGCGGTGGACGAGATCGCCGAGCGCATCCGCGCCCTTGGCGAGCCTGCTCCCGGTTCATACAAGCAGTTCGCAAAACTGACCAGGATCGAAGAAGAAGACAAGGTGCCGGATGCAGAGGCCATGCTGCGCCAACTGGTGATCGGTCAGGAGACGATCGTGCGCACCGCACGCGAAATGTTCCCCGTGGTGGACAAGGCCGCCGATGAGCCGACCGCCGATCTGCTGACCCAACGGATGCAAATCCACGAGAAGAACGCCTGGATGATGCGCAGCATGCTCGGCTGATCCGGGATCGGGATGCCTAACCGCAGACGCAGCGTCTGCTCGTTCATTCGAGGCTCGCTACGCCAGCCGATCACCGCTCGCGTCACTGACTCTGCCGCCCGACAAGGCGGCAGAGTGCTTCCCCCGCAACGGTCGGAAGAGCCTAATCGGAGATCAATGCGTCCGGTGAACGCCCCTCTGTACGTGAGTTCGGGAAACGCACAGTCACGCGGGTGCCGACGCCCGGGGAGCTCTCGATCTGCACCGGCCAGCCAAAGCGATCAGACAGACGCTTGACGATGGTCAGGCCGACGCCGTGTCCGCCGCGTCGTCGTTCGGTCTGATAGAAGGGTTTGAACAACTTCTCCACTTCCTCCGGTGCCATGCCTGGTCCGGTGTCTTCGATCACGATCTGTCCGGCCGTGATGACTACGCTGACGGTGCCGGAATCGGTGTAGGAGACCCCGTTGCGCAGCAGGTTTCCGATCACGCTGGCCAGAACCTTCTCCGGCGCCTCGACCAGCATCGCGCACTCGTCACGCAACTCGATAGCCACCTGGGACTTTTGCGCGACGACTTGTGCTCGCTCGATCTCCAGCGCGACCACCTGGTTGACCGACACCCAGTCCTGGGCGAGCTTCTGTTCCGACTCCCGCGCCAGCAAGAGAAACGCTGCCGTGAGTTCCTCCATGTCGGTTGCGGCGTCGCGGATGCGCGCAACAGACTCTCGCCCGGATGAACTCAGCGACTCGTCCTTGAGCAGTATGTTGGCGCCGATCTTGATCACCGTCAGAGGGCTACGCAGCTCATGGCTGGCGTCGCGAGTAAAGTTGCGCTCGCGCTCCACATAGTCCATCAGCCGTTCAGTGAGATCGCGGATCGCCGACGACAGCACCCGAATCTCCTCATCCGAATCCAGCGGCAGCTGAGCATCCGAGAACAGCTGCGCATCCGGTGCCGCCGGGTCGAGCCGCTGGACCTGCTCAGCCAACGCGATCACAGGTGAAACCGCGCGCCGTGAGACCTGGTAGGCGCGATAAAGCGACAGGTAAATCACGATCAGGACAAGTGCCAGCGGCACCAGACCAAAGAACGCGACCAGCTCGCTGACGTTGGCACTATCGAATATCAGATACATGCGTTGGCCATCGCGCTGGTCGATATAGGCCAGTGCGTCTTCGGGCTCATCGCGCGGATGGAAACCGGGCGGCAGACCCTGCATCCACGCCGGGACTCCCGCGCCGACCCCCTCCCGATACACCGTCAGATTCCGCGTATCGGGCAGCGCGGCATCCGGGTCCTGCTGCAGCCGGTTCCAGTAATACTCGGCCTCGCTCTCCAGTGCCTGCTTTATCAGCACGTCTTCCATCACCACGCCCACCGCAAACACGCTGACCATCGCGGCGATGCTGATATAGACCGCCTGCAGCAGCAGGTCACGGCCCAGACGCCGGCCAAGACCGCGGTTAGCGTTCATCAACGTCCGCCAGTCGATAGCCGAGCCCCGGGACGGTTTGCAGCAGCGGTCGCGGGAACGGCTTGTCGATGGCTTTGCGCAGGGTGTAGAGATGGCTGCGCAGCGCATCGCTATCCGGCGCGATGTCGCCCCACACCGCGCGTTCCAGCTCGCGTCGATTGACGACGTTCGGTGACGCGCGCATCAGCGTCAGCAGCAGTTTCAGACCGATCGGCGTGACACCGACAAGCCGTTCGCCACGGCGCACTTCGAGCGTGCCCGTATCCACGCTCAGATCCGCGACCCGCAACGACTCGGAGACCATCTGCCCCCCGGCCCGGCGCAGCATCGCGCGCATGCGTGCTTCGAGTTCTTCGATCTCGAACGGCTTGACCAGATAATCGTCCGCGCCCGCATCCAGACCGGCGACCTTGTCCTCAAGCGTGTCGCGGGCGGTCAGCATCAGCAGGGGCGTGTCCTTGCCCGCGTCCTGGCGCAGCTTGCGGCAGACTTCCAGACCGTCCATTCCGGGCAGCATCAGATCGAGGATGATAGCGTCGAAGTCCTGGCTCACCGCCAGATGCAGCCCGGTCACGCCGTCCGTAGCGTAGTCCACCACATAGTCACAGCTCTCCAGATAGCCACCGACCATCTCGGCGATATCGTGGTGATCCTCGATCAACAAAATTGTCGGCATAGCGGCGTATTACTCCATTCGCGTCCGACCAGATTGATCGTCGCCGTGGGCGCGTCATAACAGGCGGACGATCGTGCTCAGCAAGAGTATGCCCAGCATCGCGCCGATGATCATCATTTCCGGGGTCAGATCTTCGTCTCTGCGGTCCACGTTTTGCCCCTCCAATTCGTGCCGGACTGCCCGATATGCTGCGCAGCAGGGTACCCGGGGGATCGTCAAGAGACCGTGATGCTGGTGTGACGGTGGCGTGAAGCGTCACGTTGCACTGGTTTACCAGGTGGTCTGGTCGCGGATGATGACCCATGTCTTCGGGTCCACGGCACTGGCGGTCGGCACCGTGCTGGCTGCGTTTATGTCGGGTATGGCGATCGGCAGCTGGTATATCGGCCGGCTTGCCGACCGGAATCCGAACCCGTTGCGTCTCTATGCCTGGCTGGAGATCGGGATCGCTGTGGCGGCGCTCGTTTCACACCTGGCGCTGGACCGGATGGACGGTATCTACCCGGTGCTGCACGATCTGGTGGGCGGTTCCGCAGCGGTGCTGGCCCTCGTTCGCTTCGCCGCCGCCTTCATGCTGGTGATGGCGCCGACGGTGCTGATGGGCGCCACGCTCCCGGTACTCAGCCGTTTTCTGGTGACCGGCCAGGGCCGGGTCGGCGCCCAGCTCAGCACGCTCTATTCGATCAACACGTTTGGCGCGGTGACCGGTGTGCTGCTGACCGGTTTTGTGTTGATCGGCAGGTATGGGATCCATGCTCCGGTGTATGGGGCGGTCATCGGCAATCTGCTGATCGGTGGCATCGCGTGGCTTGTCTCGCGCGGGGCCGCATTGCGCGTGCCGAAGGTTGACGCTTTGTCCGCGGCGCCTGACGCCGGAGCGCAAGAAGATCTGCCTGACGCCTGGACCCTGCGTCTCGTTGTGATCGGCCTGGGCATCTCCGGGTTCACCTCTTTTGCCTATGAGATCTACTGGACCCGTTCGCTGGTGTTTATCCTCGGCAACTCGACCTATGCGCTGACCACGATGCTCAGCGCGTTCCTGACCGGCATCGCGTTGGGTGGCTATCTGGTGCGCTTTGCGATCCAGCGGTTCCGTGACCGGGTTGCGATCTTCGGCTGGATCCAGGTGTTGCTCGGGGTCCTGTCGGCGCTGGCCCTGCCATTCCTGTTTTCCGTCGGTGATCCGCAATCCCTGAGCCGGTCTCTGCTCGGCATCTCCGCACAGGCCGTTCCGCTGGTGCTGACCAGTTTTGGCATCGCGTTCCTGGTGATGCTGTTGCCCGCGGTGCTGATCGGCGCCACCTTTCCGCTGGTGGGCCATCTGGCGGTACGCCGGCTCGATCGGACCGGCGCCTCGGTGGGTCGCGTCTATGCCGTCAATACACTGGGCAATGTACTCGGGGCCCTGCTGCCGGGAGTGTTGCTGTTGGGCTGGCTCGGGATACAAAAGGGCATCCTGACCATGGCCGCGCTTAATGTATTGCTCGGCATGGTCGTGCTGTCTTTGCGGCTGTTGCGGCCGCCGCACCATCGCATGTGGAGGATGGCGCTGCCGTTGGCGTTTCTGCTCAGCGCGGTGCTGATGACCCAGGCGCCGCTGCAGTTCCAGTTCCCGTCGAAGAGCGAGAGGCCGAGCTATCGGGCGCTGTACTACCGTGAGGGGCCGCTGGCGACGACCAAGGTCTATATCGACCCGGCCAACGGCGAGAAACATATGAGCGTCGATGGCATCGTCATCGGCGGCACCGGCAACACCCAGTTCAAGCAATTGTTGCTGGCGCATCTGCCGCGCCTGCTCAGCGATGACACCAGCGAAGAGCTGTCGGTCGGACTGGGATCCGGGATACTCGCCGGAGAGAGCTCGCTGCACCCTCGCGTCCAGCGCATTACCGCGGTAGAGATCGAGCCCAGCGTAATAGAGGGCGCTGCTTTGTTCCGCAAGGAGAACCATGCGGTGCTCGATGATCCGCGGCTGAATATCGTCAGTGACGATATTGGAAATTTTTTGCGCACCAGCCCGAATCGATACCAGGTCATCTCCGCCGATGAGAAAACCGCCGACGAATACGCCTCGAACGGCTTTTCCTATTCACAGGATTATTATCAGCTTCTGCTCGAGCACCTCGCGCCCGGTGGTCTGGTCGCGCAATGGGTGCCCGCAACGCTGCCGCCACGCCAGTACCGGATGATTCTGAAGACCTTCGCAAGCAGCTTCCCGCACGTGCAGCTGTGGAGTTTTCTGCCGGCGCGCAGGCTCGGTCCGTTCAATTCCATCCTGGTCGGCTCGGCGCAGCCGATACCGATCGATATCGCTGACATCGATCGCCGATTTGCACAGGATCGCGAGGCCTTTGCCAGCCTTGCGCCCTATGGTCTGGATTCGGCCGAGGCATTGATTCCGCATTTCGTCGCTGACGAGCGGATCATCCGGGACGCGGTCGAGACCGCGCCGATCAACAGTCTCGATTATCCGCGCTACGAGTTTTATCACCCCTGGGACTATGCCGAAGACCGGGTAAAGAAAGTCATCGCCAACCAGGCGTTTTTGCTCGATCTAAAGCATCAGGCCTACCCGGACTTTTTTGCCGGCGTGTCGGCGGGGTCTGGCGATGCGCAGCATCTGCGGCAGACGTTTGCCGCCGAGTTTCGGTTCCTCGAGGCCTACCAGCAATTCCTGACCGGCATCCCGCTTGCCGAGACCTACCGGTTGTTCGACGCGGCGCTGGCGATGGCGCCGTGGAATGACAGCCTCCGGGCGAGGATTTTTGCCCAGTACTCGTATTTCGCGCTGAGCGAACGCGATCCTTCGAGGCGTGCGGGGATGATGCGGCGTGCGGAGGCACTCTATGCCGGAAACCCGGTCCGACAAGCCCCTGTCAACTAGTACCGTCAGGCACACGCGGTGCCGGTCGGCCCGTAGCGCTATGTTTGATGGGTACCACTAGCAAACCGCTTTGGCCGTTGGATAGACGTCGTGTGCGCTGATCAGGATCGGGAAGCGATCGCGGCGAAAGACTGCTTCGGCGGGGCTCATTGCAAGATGGCTGCCGAGATCACTCGCGCCGGTCGTACTCGAAGATCATGCCGTGGTTGTCCATGACGAAGGTGTCCCCTTCTACCGTGCCCTCGGTCGTTCCGGCACCTTCCCATCGCATGATCAACCGGGAATCTTTAACCCGATACTTTGCGCGGACTTCACGGGTCATCTCGTTGCCGTCTGGCGTGACAAAACGCGTTCTGCTAAAGCACGAGCCATCTTCGCTGATGATGAAAACGCCGGAGCGGACTTGTAGCGCCGTGCCATCGTGAGAGACCTCAGCGGGCACCGCGGATCCATCAACCTCCACCAGATAGTAGATGCCGGTGACATCGTTCCCATCAACGCTCTGGCATGCAACCAGGATCAATGCGGTGATCATTGCCGGAAATAGCTTTAGCATTGTCATGATGCTGGGGCCTCTTTCTGTGGTCTAACAACGAGTCCCTGCTCTTTAATTCTAGTTCGTGAGCACCTGCTTCTTTTCACCAGCGTCCCGCATTGTAGGTATCTGGCCTCAACACGCTTAAAGCCGCTACCAATTGATCTGCCTTTGGTCAGGAGGCGTCAATGCAGAGTTATGCCGAATGAACGTGAAAACCGACCCTGCCGGTGGATCCAGGCATGATCCGATCATGGGGGACGGTCAACCGGAACAGACTCGAGGATGTCCAGCCCGTGTATTGCCAGCGGGCCAGTCGGCAGTCGAGTAAACGCCTCGACGCCCGAGGAAGCGAAATCCAACCGGAAGACAGAGAGTTATGGAGCGGGTGATGGGAATCGAACCCACGTCATCAGCTTGGGAAGCTGAGGTTCTACCATTGAACTACACCCGCCCGGGTGCCGGGACCGATAGTCTACTCACAGGGTCTGGCGATACCAACCATTCCGGTCAGCCTAAGCGCCGCGCTGTCAGTACCGCATACAATCTCGCCAGCCCCTGTCATGTGGCCACGTCGATGTCCCACCGTCCCCGCCAGCCAGCACGGGTCGGGATGCCGGGCATAAAGTGAGTTATTGCTAAAGTAGACATAACTAATATATAATCCTTCTATCAATCTGCGGAGGGTATGCCCATGACCGGACAACTCGACTGGCTGCGCGGCGGCATCGCGCTGGCTTTCGCGTTCCTGATCGCCGTGTGGATGGTGAAGCCCATCGGCGTCTCGACCCAATTCGTGATCGCCGACGGCGCCGTCTGGGATCTCGTCAGCCCCAACCTGGTGGTCGAGGATCCGGAAACCAAGTCTGGCTATAACAGCGAGAATGCCTATCTGGCCAAGAGCGGCGGCAAGTACGCCAAGAACGTGGCTAACCCGGTCAATTACTCGTTTGTTTTCGTCATCGCCATGGTCTTCGGCGCCTGGTTGTCCCGGATAACACGGGGGCCGCAGCCTTCGAAAGCCGACCGGGTCGCGCCTCGCGTATGGCGTAACCGCTTTGGTGACAGACCGGTGCCTCGTTACGCGCTGGCGTTCCTTGGCGGGTTCCTGGTGCTCTACGGCGCCCGGCTCGCGGGTGGCTGCACCAGCGGCCACATGATGAGCGGCATGATGCAGACTTCGGTCTCCGGCTATCTGTTCGCCATGACCACCTTCGCCACCGGGATCGCCGCGGCGCTGACCCTGTATCGCCGCGGCGACGGACATCGCTAGGAGACGCTCATGGAAATCGTATCCGCCATCTTTCTCGGCACCCTGTTCGGCTTCGTCCTGCATCGGGTTGGCGCCTCCAATCCCGAGAACATCATCAATATGCTCCGCCTGACGGACCTGCACCTGATGAAGGCGATCCTGTTTGCGATCGGCCTCAGCTCCAGCATCCTGTTCCTCGGCATGGCCGTCGGCGTGATCGACTCCGGCCACCTGTCGGTCAAGGCGAGCTTTAACGGCGTCATGCTCGGCGGCGCGCTGCTCGGTCTTGGCCTCGGTTCGGTCGGCTATTGTCCCGGCACAGGTCTGGCTGCGCTCGGCGACGGACGCAGGGACGCCGTGGCGTTTGTGTTCGGCGGGCTCGCCGGCGCCTTCGCCTACATGCTGAGCTACCCGGCCGTAAAGGCCACCGGATTGCTTGATTCCATCGCCGGCGGCAAGAGCACGCTGGCGGTCACCGGCAACGAGTCGTATGTGGCGCTGGTGCCCGGCGTCCCCGGATGGATGCTGGCGCTCGGCATCGGCATTTTGCTGATGGGTATTGCGTGGGCCCTGCCTGGTCGTCCGGGTAGCGGCCCGCGCCCGCTGCCGCACGGCCTGCCGGTGAGCTGATCCTGCGATCCGGCCGCCAAAGGGTTCTGCGGGTGCTAGTAATAGGGGACAGTGACCCTAATTTCGAACGAAATTAGGGTCACTGTCCCCAAATTATAAAGGCCTGCCCACGAGCACGATCGAATAAGCCTCGACTCGGTAGGCGGCGGTCGTGATTTCGGGCGCCGCATCCGGTGGGTGGATGTCTCCGGGCGACTCCCGGGCCGTGTTGATCAGCAATCGCCACGGCGCATCACCGGCACCCGTCTGCGGCAGCGTGAATTCCAGCGCCTCCCGGAACGCGTTACCCATGATGTGCATCTCGCGGCGCCGGTTCATGCCGATAAATGTCGCCGCCAGCGCATGGGAATGATCGGACCAGTCCGGCTCGTTCAGGCGAACTCCGTGCCACTTGAACTCGGTGTTTTCCAGCAGCTCTTTCAGGCTGACCCGGTCCTGGATCAACGACATGTCGAGGTTCAGCCGGTAATGGATCAGATACCGGAGAAAGCGCAGCACGTCGCCGTGACGCTCCGTCAGCCTCCAGTCCAGCCAGCTCAGCTCGTTGTCCTGGCAATAGACGTTGTTGTTGCCGCGTTGTGAGCGCCTCATCTCATCGCCCATCAGGATCATCGGCGTCCCCATGGACATCATCAGGATGGTGAGGCAGTTCTTGACCTGGCGATTGCGCAGGGCTTCGATGTCCGGATCGTCGGTCGGCCCCTCGACACCGCAATTCCAGCTGTAGTTCTCGTTACACCCGTCCCGGTTGTCCTCGCGATTGGTCAGGTTGTGTTTGCGGTCATAGGAGACCAGATCGTTCAGGGTGAAGCCGTCATGACAGGTGACGAAGTTGATGCTCTGGCCGGGTTCACGATCATCGTGGCTGTAGAGGTCCGGGCTGCCCAGCATGCGGGTCGGCAATAGCTGCAATACGCCGCGGTCGCCGCGGACGAATCGCCGGATATCATCCCGGAACTTGCCGTTCCATTCGGTCCAGCGGTCGCCGATAAAGCTGCCGACCTGATAGAGCCCGCCGGCATCCCAGGCTTCGGCGATGATCTTGGTGCAGGCGAGGATCGGGTCGCTCTCGATGGCCCAGAGCACCGGCGGGCTGTGGGAGGGCCGGCCCGATTCATCCCGCGCCATCACCGAGGCAAGATCGAAACGGAAACCGTCGACGTGCATCTCCTCGACCCAGTATCGGAGGCTATCCAGGATCAACCGGCGCACGATCGAATTGTTGGCGTTCATAGCGTTGCCGGTACCGCTGAAATTCGAGTAGTGCTCGGCGTGTTCTTCGAACAGGTAGTAAACGTGATCCTCGAGGCCCCGGAAGCAGAAGGTGGGGCCGCGATCGTCGCCCTCGGCGGTGTGGTTGTAGACCACGTCGAGGATGACCTCGATGCCGGCGGCATGCAGCGCCTTAACCATGTCACGGAACTCGGTGACGGCTGCGAGCGGCTCGCGCGCCACTGCATAGCCGGCGTGGGGCGCAAAAAACGAGACCGGGCTGTAGCCCCAATAATTGGACAGACCGGGCGGGCAATCCTGTTGGTCGAATTGATAGACCGGCAGCAGTTCCACCGCGGTGACGCCCAGTTCCAGAAGATAAGGGATCTTCTCGATCACGCCCCGATAGGTGCCGCGCAGTTCCGCCGGCAGACCAGAGGACGGATGCCGGGTGAAACCGCCGACGTGCATCTCGTAGATGACTGACTCCGAGTAGGGACGCTGGAGAGGCTGGTCGCCCTGCCAGTCGTAGTCCCCCGGCCCGACCAGCACGCTCTTCATGGCTTTGCCCAGGTTGGCACCGGGACGGGCCGCGGCGGCCCGCTCATAGCCGGTGCCGGTCGCGACGCCGCGCCCGTAGGGATCCAGCAGGAGTTTGTCGCCATCGAAGCGCAGCCGTCTCGACGGATCCCAGGGCCCCGCGACCCGGTAGCCATAGAGCTGGCCCGACTCCAGCCCGGGCACACAGACATGCCAGTAGTGGTAGGTCCGGTTGACCAGCGGGTCGAGGGTGATGGTCCGGGATGGCGTGTCATCGTCCACGTGATCGAAAAACAGCAGCTCCACCGAATCGGCGCGCTTGGAGAACACCGAGAAATTCACGCCCTCGGCACGGAAGCTGGGCCCAATCGGGCTGGGGCTGCCTCGCGAGGCTTCGCTCATCGATGCCACTCCCTCAGAGGCGATAGGCCACGACGCTGCGCGGTCCGACCTGACGGACGACGATGCCGTCTCCCGAACGGTTGGCCGGGTCTCCGCCGCCAAAGAGCACGGCCGCATCACCCGAACCGGCATTGGCGAGCCGGACGGTCAATTCTGCGCCGGGTGAATCGGAAAAATTGGCGACCACCACGATCCGTTCCTTATCCGCAAATCGCTCGTAGGCGATAACATCGCCGGACCCTTCCACCACCAGGGGCCGGTAGCCACCGCGAGCCAGCGCGGGATGGGTCTTGCGCAGCTGGATCAGGCGGCGGTAGAGGTGCCACATGGAGTCGGGATCCGCCTGCTGTCCGGCAACATTCATCTCCGGTTTGGCCTTGCGATTGGTCTTCCAGGGCGTGCCAGTGGTGAACCCGACTTCGTCGGTCCAGCGCATGGGCGTGCGCTTCTCCGGATCCTCGTCACCCGGCCCGTTGACCAGCCCCAACTCTTCGCCATAGTAGACAAACGGCACGCCGGGCAGGGTAAACAGCAGCGACGCCGCCAGCCGGGCGCGTTCCGGGCGCCGCACCTGGGTGGCCACCCGGACCATGTCGTGATTGGTGAGGAAGATCGCGTCCAGCGCATGCGGCGGGTAGTAGTCGGCCACGTCGCATAAGGTCTCCTGGATCAGACCGGGGGTATCGTCGCGCGCGCCGCCGACGATGGCGGCGGCCAGGTCGAAATTGAAATTTATGTCCAGCTGGGAGTGGGGCGTTTCGCCAAAGAACGGGGCCACCGCGTCGACGGTGGTCCAGTTCTCGCCGATAAAGAGCGTGTCAGGGAAATCCTCGCGCACCTCGCGTGCGAACTCGATCCACCAGTCATGGGTCTCGGGAGAGCCACCCGCTTTGGCTTCTTCGCCCGCCTCGATGATGTGCCGCGAGGCGTCGAGACGGAAGCCGTCCAGCCCCCGGGCGAGCCAGCGTTTGGCGATGGCGATCATCTCCGCCCGGACCGCCGGGTTCTCGAAGTTGAGATCGGGCATCTGGCTCCAGAATAGACCGTAGTAAAACAGCGGCAGGCGCTGCGAGCGGTGCCAGGTCTGTGAGGCCGACCAGGGCTGAGTCCAGCCGGGGTCCTCCTCGCGCCAAACATACCAGTCGTGATAGGCATCATCCGACGACACGTTGGCCTGGATAAACCAGGGGTGCCAGGCCGAAGTGTGGTTGACGACCAGATCCATGATCACCTTGATACCGCGCTTGTGCGCCTCGGCCAGCAACAGATCAAAATCCGCCTCGCTGCCATAATCCAGCTCGACCCGATCGTAGTTCAGCGTGTCATATCCGTGATAGCTCGGAGACTCGGTGATCGGCAGCATCCAGATCGCGTCGATGCCCAGATCCGTGTCGGTATCCGGGTCGCCGTCATTCAGATAATCCAGCCGTGAAGTCAGACCGTTGAAGTCGCCGATACCGTCACCGTCCGAGTCCTGGAAGCTGCGGACAAATACCTGATAAAACACCGCGTCTCTGGCCCAGTGGTCCAGCTGGCCGCTGGCATATTCCACCGGGCAGATCTCGGCGCTCGCGGAGCCGGGCATGCCGGAGCCGGCGAGGACTGCCGCGACCAGCAGGCCGGCGATCTGCGGCGGGCGGAAAACACTCGGGAATGCTGATTTCACCGGCCGGAACCTCGCTGTCTAGGTCTCGGTGTCACTGTCGTCACGGCCCAGATGCCGCCGGACCCGTCGCACCAGCGCCCACACCGCGAGGATCACGACCGGCACCGCGACGCCGACCGCGATGTCAGCACGGATCGGTACACCGGTCGATTCGAGCGCATCGAACAGGATCTTGAGCAATGCGATCGTGTAGTAGCTGATCGCGGCCACGGACAATCCTTCGACCGTCTGCTGCAGCCTCAACTGCATCCTGCTGCGCCGGTTCATCGCGGTGAGCAGACCCTGGTTTTGTGTCTCGATGTTGACGTTGATCCGCGCCTGCAGCAGTTCCCCGGCTCGTCCTACGCGCATCGACAGGTTCTCAAGCCGGTCTTCCATGGCAAAACAGGTGCGCACCCCCGGACCGAGACGACGCTCGAGGAACTTCGCCATGCTGGACATGCCCGGATAATGTTCCTCGCGCAGATTGCCGACGATGCCGTTGACCAGGCTGTAATAGGCCCGCGTCGCGCCAAAGCGATAATTTGTCGTCGAGCGATGGTGCTCCACCGTCGCCGCCAGACCAGAGAGCTCCGCGAGCAATTGGCGCTCGTCGTCGGAGGACTCGATGGTCATGAATCTGTCCATGATCGCGGCCAGCTCCGTGTCCAGACGCGTGGTCTCCGTGGCGAGGCTGCGCGCGGCCGGCAGCGCCAGCAGCGACACCACCCGGTAAGTCTCCAGATCCAGCAGCCGCTGCACCGTGCGGCCGGCCTGGTAGGCGCTCAATCCGTTATCCCGGACCAGGAAGCGGCTGAATCCGTCCCGGTGCATGCGGAACGTGGTCCAGGCTGACGCTCGCCCGTCGCTCAGGCGGCTGCCGGTGACGAGCTGGCCCTCGAACCAGTCGGTCAGTTGTTTGCTGGTCGGCTCGGGCACCTCCTGGGGCAGCAATACCACATGCGCCGCTACCACCAGGCTGCCCGGTATCGCGTCGACCCAGTCCTCCGGTAGCAGACTGAACGCGGTGTCGTCGAACGGCGTCGCGCCGTCCCCCTGACGCAGGACCGTCAGCGAGCAGAACTCTGTGTGTTTCTCCCAGCGCAATTCGAAGCCGCCGAAGTTGCCCTTGTAGTGATTGGCATCCGGCGTGGGCGCCGTCGTGGCATAACGTTGCGCCAGCCTGACGATATGCGCATGGCTGGCCGCCATCTGCTCGAGATCGGTCAAAAACACCAGATGCGAGGCGCGGACCGGTACATCCAGCAGTGGGGTGGGCCGGGCGTGCAGCTCGCCGTATATCTCCTCTCGAAGCGGGTGAGGTGTGAGCCGGGTAATCACGGCGGGGTCTCGATCAAGCGTCATGGTGGACTTCCCAACAGGTTAGCGATGAGTGTAACGCCCGCGTTAGACAAGCTCGACTATCCATCCGCCTGGCGTTCACCTCCGGCATGGGGGCCTTCCGCCTGAGGCTTATCGTGCCGGCCGGACTCTGGCGAGCCACCAGGAGCGGGTCGATGTCCGCTGGCCTGGTGCGATCGCGCAACAAGCTGCCCTCCCGGAGGAGGGCAGGTAGGCATGTAATAAAGGCCTTTGTCCGATCAGCTTGCGCTCCGCCGTTGCGCTGACATCGCGAGGTTCGCGATCCCGAGCGCGAGCAAACCGAGCAGACTTACTGATCCGCTGCCGCCACCGTCGTCCGCCAGCACCTCGAAGCTGACGCTGGTGACGTTGTTCGCGGCATCCGGGTCCATCATGTCGCTGCTGACGCTGGCGGCGACAGTCGCCATTCCGGCGCTTTCGGCGTAAAGCGTGACGCTGGCCGTGCCGGTGCTGCCGGCGCCCATCCGCGGGAAGCTGCAGCGCAATCCGCCGGCCGCCGACTCGCATCCATCGCTGCTTTTCGCTGTCAGGCTCGCGGGCAGGACGACGTTGATCTGAATGTTCTCTGCCTCGCCGGGCCCGAGGTCCGTGACGTTCAAATCCAGCGTGAACCTGCGCTTGGCCCGGATGTTTGCCACGGGCGTTCCCAGGTTGATGCCGATATCTGCCGCCAGCGGCACGACGTCGATCCGAACCGTATCCGGAGCGCTCTCGTTGACACCGTCATCGACCACCAGGGTCGCCGTGTAGGCACCGGCGACATCGGCGGTGAAGCTCGGTTTCGCGGCTCGTGGATCCGACAGCGCGGCCAGGCTGCCTGCCGGCGTGGCCAGATGCCAGAAGCAGGTCAGGACGGTGTCCTCGGGATCCCTGCTGAGGCTGCCGTCCAGCGTCACCCGCGTGCCGACCTCGATCGACCGGTCGGCACCGGCGTCGGCCACCGGCGGATCGTTCACCTGTGCGATCGGCACCACGGTCGTCGGGGCACTGTCGAGCTGGCCGTCGTTGACCACCAGCATCACGCGGTACGGACCCTCGATATCGGCGATGAAGCCCGGTGATACGGTGGACGGGTCGGACAGAACCGCGCGGCTCCCCGGCGGACCCTCCACGGTCCACAGATAGCTCAAGGCGTCGCCTTCGGGATCGAAGCTGCCGCTGCCGTCCAGTTTTACGAGTTCGCCGACGCCCGTCAGCTCGGGTTCGGCGATGCGCGCAACGGGAGCCTCGTTGGTCTTTGCGATCGCCGTGGCGAACATGGCCCGGCGGGCCGGGCTCGATGCGTCTTGCTCCCCCCACACCGCGTAGACCACATTTCCGGCCGGTGTCGGGCGCAGCTGGGACTCGAAGCGGCTGTTATCACCCCGATCGGGAACGACCACGACAGGCTCGAAACTCGCCGCCTTGTCGGTCGTGCGGGTGAAGTAGATTTCCAGATCCCGCGCGCCGCCCACATGGTCATAGACGTTGGTTTCGGTGCCCCAGGCGGCGACCAGCGTGCCCTTGTCCTGGCATTGCGCGGGATCCGCCGGGTTGGCAGGATCGGCGCAGCCGGGACCGCTGCCCGGCATGCCCATCAGGCGGGGTTCTCTGACGCTGATGCCCGTATCCTCGATCCGGGAGACGTTGAGCGGTGCGTCCCAGACATCCCGCGCGCCGTCGAAGTGCCGGATCCAGAAATTGTAATTCTCCATATCCGTATAGCGGGCCACCGCCCAGTCCGGCGTATAGGTCCAGGCCGCATAGAAGTCGTCGGCCCGAAGCACGGCCCGGTGGGCGCGGGCATCTTCGTAGTTGTTGGCACTGGTCGTATCAGCCAGGTTGGCGCTGGTCGCCGTGTGCGTCTCGCTGCTCAGGTTCAGCCCAGGTTCATTGGCCAGGTTCAGCGCAAGCTCATAGTTGGAGGTCACGCATGCGCCATCGACGGCGGGCTCCATCTGCGCCGGTTCCAGCCCGGTCACTGTCTTGTCAGCAGGATCTGCGTAGCCAAAGCGCAGCATGATGTCGGATGGACCGCCCTGCTTGTAAATGCCCTGTCGCCAGAATACCCCCAGACGGAGGCCAGAGGCCGGTCCAACGCCTTTCTGCGACACCAGACGCGCGCGGCGCGCGTTCTCTGCGGGCTCGCTGATCACGCAGCCGGCGGGATTGTCCGTAGCGACCTGGTTCCAGACAAAGTTGTGGTAGCGGACGAATTTGCCTTCGTCCAGCTGCTGTGAACCCTTGGTCTCCTCATAGGCCACGACCGCGATGCGGGCGCCGCTGCGGGCGCTGTCGTCCACCAGTCCCAGGTTGGGGCGCGATGCCCCGGTCGTCCCTCCTTCGATATCCTGGGCCCGGACCTCGGTGCCATCCGCTTCGCGGACGGTGTCCATGTCGCCGCCCGGCGCCTGACCCGTGAAATTGTCGGTCAGTCGGACCGGCGGTTGCCAGAAGCCGAAGCCATCCGTGTCGTCTGGATCTATCCAGCCGGGGTTCGCGAAGGCGAACCAGATGTCAGTGCCCTTGGCGACCTTGGCGCCCGAAGCCCCGTCACCGGGTCCTTCCGCTTCGCCCAGTTTCAGCCCGCTGGGATCTTCCTGCCAGACCAGGGCCCAGTGCCCGGAGCCCAGGCCCCGGCTGACATCCTGTCTGGCGTCGCGCAGTCCGGTGCTCATCTGCACCGGCTGGCCCCAATCGGCGCCGCCATTGGCGGAGGCGACCGTGTACAGGCAGCCAAACGGGACCTCGATAAAATCACGATCCTGGTAAGTCACGGTGCGTTGGACCGTCGGTTCCGCCGCCGCCGTGGCAACGTCGCCGTCCGGACAATATCTGTCGACCCAGGAGACCACGACCCGGTTGCCGGCGCTGTAGACGTTGGGTTTGTCCGAGTCACCAAAGTAGGGCTTGCGGGCCGGGCTGCCGTCCCGTTCGCCATCCCAGTCAGCCTCGATGCTGGAATGCAGGGCGGTGCCGGAAAGGTTGACCGCCGGGCTCCAGTTGGCCGGATCGGCGCAGTCCGCGTTCACCGAATCACAGCGGCGAACGAATATGTCCCGCGCGGGATGCAGTGCATCTGCCTTGGCGTCGTAGGCGTACCGGGCCGGTGTGTTGTCGATGGCGTCGCCGTAGACCGAGATCAGCTGGCCGTTGCTCAGTCGGACCAGTTTCGGTTTGAACGCCAGATCGATTTCCGGGGTCTGATCGGAGAGCTCGAAGGATGGCGAGAAATCGAGCTGGGTGATGCCGTAGGCCGCTGTCGCGATGAGGGATGCTGCGATGGCCGCGCTAGCGGCTCTTTGTGTACTGTCCATGGCTTCCTCCTTTTTTTAGGGAGGCACACCATGAACCTAGGTCAATGGGGAAGAATTCCTATGAGGAAGTCAACCCATTGGAAGCTATCGCAATAATTATGTTAACCGGGGGGAGCCTGGAAAACTCGTGGCACTGCCGAAGCCGTTCCTGACTGGACCCCCGGGGCAGGCCGTGGCGGTCCCTCAGGCTGCGCCCGGTAGGTCGACCCGGTCCTCCGGATCCAGTTCGCTGCGGATGCTCAGACGCATCAGGTCACGGAAGTTGGATACCGCGATAAAGAACTCGCGCATCATTAGCACCCAGTAATACATA
>CAMYOC010000047.1 GCA_947259915.1 uncultured Gammaproteobacteria bacterium | reverse complement strand
CCAACGTCGCCTTCCGTTATTACGAGACCGGCACGCCCTTCGAGTACCGGATGGTGCGTATGCTAATCACCACCAAACGCAGACTGGATATCGAGCGATAGCCATGAGATTACTGCTGACACTGATCGTCGCGTGTGCCGGGTTGGTGGCCGTTGCGCCCGTGGCGGCGGAAACGGCGCCGCCGATCCGTGTCGGCGCCACGGTCTCGTTGTCGGGTGAGTACGAGCTTCTCGGTCTGGACCAGCTCCACGGCATGCAGATGTGGGCGGATGACGTCAATCGCCGCGGCGCTCTGCTCGGGCGCAAGGTCAAAATCGTCTACTACGACGACGGATCCGATCCGGAACAGAGCGCCCGGCTCTATGAGCGGCTCATCGCCGAGGACCGGGTCGACCTGCTGCTCGGCCCCTACAGTTCCGATATTACCTATGCGGCGAGCGCGGTGGCCGAGCGGCACGGTTTTCCGATGGTGGCAACCGGGGCCGCGGCAAGCAAGATCTGGTCCCGCGGTTTCAGCAATATCTTCCAGATCGACGCACCGGCGGACCGATATATGGATCTGCCGCTCACATTCGCCCATGACAAGGGGCTGACTCGCGTAGCTATTGTCCACGCGGATGCGGAGTTTCCCCGGGAGGTCGCGGATGGCGCCCGGCGCAAGGCGCGTGAGCTCGGCATGGTCATCGTGTTCGACTCCGAATACCCGGAGAGACTGGAGAGTTTCGCGGGACTGATGGATCCACTCGCGGCGTCCGATCCTCAGGTACTGATCGGTGGCACCTATCTGGACGATTCGGTGCGGATGATCGGTGCCGTCCGGGACGCCGGTCTTACGCCGGGGGTTGTCGCTTTGACGGTCGGGCCGGCGCAGAGGACCTTCGGCGCTGCGCTCGGTGAAGACGCCGATAACGTGATGGGCGTCGTCGCCTGGATGCGCAGCGGTTTCCTGCCCATGGCTTATGATTTCTCCTATCGGTACAAGGCCAAGTTCGGCGCCAACGCGGCCGTCCATGCGGCCTATGGCTATGCTGGAGGCCAGGTGCTGGAAGCGGCGGTCCGGCTGGCCGGATCACTGGACCGGGACGCGGTCCGCGAGCAGCTCAGGACCATGACCTTCCGTTCCATCCTCGGTCCCTATCGGGTGGACGACAATGGTGCGCAGTTGGCCAAGAAAACCTATGTGTTGCAGTGGCAGACAGGCTTCCGTCTGCTGGTCCTGCCGGAGGATCTGAGGGACGCGCCGGCGGTGTTTCCTTTCCGCTAGGAAGCCGCCCTGGCTCGACGGCGGGGCGCGCCATGGAGTCTGCTCGCGGCATCAACGATAGACCTGCTGAGCCAGCACCACCACGCGATCAGCTTCTCCCAGACGCCAGACCTTGTTACGCGGCGGGTTGAGGAGCAGGCGATCACCCTCGGCCAGCCGCAGCCCCAACGCAATCTCGAGTTTTCCCTGTGCCGCGGCGGTCAGATCGTCAAAGCGGCAATCCACGCCAGGTTCTACATAATCCGCGGCGGGACGCAGGCTGATCTCCACGCCGCCGGCGCTCAGCAGCTCGCGGAAGATCGGGCCGAGGATGGGTTGCCGCGAGACCTGGGCCAGCTGGGAGCTGACGATCTCCGGGCTGACGACCACGTCGTCCACCCCCAGACCAGCGAGCACGTCGCGGTTGGCATCGTCGAGTAGCTCGACCGTCGTATGGGGGCATCGCTGCTGCTTGCCCTGCAGGCTGGACAGGCGCAGCAACACGCGCAGGGTGCGCGTGTCGGCATCGAACTTGCCGCCGCCGTCATCGGCGAGGATCACGATGCTCTCGAAGTTATCCTTCTCCAGCTCCAGGAAAGGACGTCCTTCGGCGGCGTCACCGGTCACCGGGCGGATCGAAACGTTGTGGAACGGGGTCCCGAGCCGACGCTGGATCCTCTCCTCGACGTCCTTGGCCTCCAGCAGGGACAGGATGGTGATCTCGGTGCCAGTCAGCGCGTGGGCATCCAGTTCCTGTAACACATCCAGCATCAGATCGTTCCATCCGATGATCAGCACTCGCTCCGGCACCTTCGGCTGCTGGCTCTCGCCGCCACCTGTGATCGGCTTGTTGGGCCTGATCAGGCCACGATAGTTGAGCGCGCGATCAGTGGCCAGCAGCACCAGGTCTTCGTCTTCGGCGATCTCATAATCGGAACCCGGATTGAGACCGGCGGCGTGGCGGACACCGTCTTCCGAATCCGTCTTCCAGGTGACTCCGATCGGGATCGCGTCGTGGAATCCATAAGCGATCTCGCCCAGGTATTTGTCGACCGTGTCAGCAACCCGGCCAACCATGATGTCGTTGCCGCCAACGGATAGCAGCTCGTTGTAGACGGCTGCCAGACCCGGATTGCGGATAGTCTGCACGATGACCTTGCTGATCACGCGGTTGGAGGATGTGATGTGGATCCGGTTGTGGGCAGCGATTTGTGCCAGCTCGTAGTTCTCGTCGCGGACGATTTCCGAGGTCATCGCCGGCGGCCCGTGGTGCCAGTGCCGCTGCCCGGCCAGCAACACCAGCGTCTTGATCGAATCCCGGTCGTCATCGTCGGTGGAGAGGATGATGATGCTGTCGGCCCGTTCCAGAGCCACGCGCTCGAGTTCTCTCAGGTTGCTGGGGACACCGCTGCGCAGGATGGTGGTGATGCGCTCGTTGCCGATGCCGGCGACACGCAGCGCATTCTCCATCTTGCCGATCTCTTTGGGCGCGAGGATCACTACCCGCAACCCGGGTTCGAGATGGGCCAGCTCCCGCAGCACAGTGAAGATCTTGTTGTTCCAGCCGAGGATCAGCGTGTGGTTGCGCTCCTTGACCGGCGTCTCGCCGGTCCGCAGCACTTCGATCCGCCGACGCATCGCGTTGTTGATGATCGATACCAGCAGACCGAACACCGCCAGACCGCAGATCGACAGGAACAAGGCATAGAGCAGGATCGGTGTCGAGGCGCCATACATGCGGTGGAAGCCGCGCAGCGTCAGGACCTGGTTTAGTGACCACCACAGGGAATCGAGAAAACCACGATCCAGATCGCGCGGGATCCCGCCGACGGCGTCATTCTCAGTCGAGAACAGACCGAAGGCCACCGCCGTCATGCCGATCACAGTGACCGCTACGACCAGCACCACAAACAGCAGCAGCTGGCCCACGAACTCCCGGGCGAAGGCCCGGTCGACCAGGTAACGGATACGCTCGCGCAGTTCTTTCAGCATCGATACTGAATGCGCCGGGGGAAGGCATCCGGCTCAGTATTTTCCGCGTTGCTGTCGACGGCGCTGGGAACGCCGCCAGAGGCGCAACAGGCTCCGCTAGTGAGGCTGCGGCGCATGCAGATACCTCGCAGCCGGGGACAGCCTATTTGGCGCTCAAGATCCTGAGCTGCCAGTTGCGTTTGCCGCTCCTGATCTCGGCTTGACCGGTGTCGGTGTCCATCTTGTGGCATGACACGCAGTCTCCATTGAATTCATTGATGAACTTCTTCTGGACAGGATCGGTGTAGTGAGAGCGATGGATCAGTTTCGACAACGCGCCGCCGACGCCCTTCTCATCTGCATGACAGCGCGCGCAACCGGTCGGGATCAGCAGCGTCCGCTGTCCCGCCATCGAGTGTTCGATATGATCGAAAATCACATTCAGGCGCATGTCCTGCTGCTCCGTTGCAACGTGGCAGCTCACGCAGCCCTGCGGATAGTCATCGGCCAGGGCGATGCCGCCCGTCAGGGTCAGCAGCGCCGGCGCCAGTATTCGTGCAACTCTCATCATGTTCGAATCCCTGTATCTGGAAGTAGGCTCACCGACTCATCCGCCGCGGGAGCCGCCCCGGAAGCCCCTGTGTCTACCAGTTCTTCGGCCCGCTCTTGACCAGTGCTTCTCCGGCGGGCGCATCCATCGCGTGGCAGTTCGCGCACTTGCCGCCGAATTCCGTGGTGTAGACGTTGGCCTCGGGCTTCTCGAAGTGAACCAGATGGACGATGGTGGCCAGCGGCAGGTCGCTGTCGTCGCTGTGACACTTGGTGCAGTCGTTGGGGACCGTCTTGATCTTCTTTAGCCAGCGGTGACCGGTCTGGGCCAGAAGGGGCTGGATACGAAAATCGCCCTCGTAGCGGAGGCCGCTGCCCTTCTCGCTGATCCGGTGACAGTCGACGCAGCCTTGCGGATAGTCGTCCGCGGTGGCTACCGCCGATACAACCAGCAAGCCGGCGGCTGTGATCAGAGCCAGAGCGTGAATCCCGTTCCTCATGACGCAGAACCCTCTTCAAAAAAATCATTCGACCGCCGATCGGATCCAATCCGAGACGCCGGGACGGCGCCGGGTCGATGCCGACGTATGATTGCATGATCCCGTTTCTGCTGCCAGCCGGATGCTCGGTGGCGCGCAGCTGACTCCGGCGGTCCGGGCTGGCAGCAGTCGAGCGCTCCCGGGATCGGGAGGCAGCTTTTCGGGCACCGTCGATCTCCGCTCAGCCGGATCGTCCGTCGGTGCCGGTCGCGGCCCTTGCGACGATTTCCTGTTCAGCAAAGGTCAGTGTCCGATAACGCCACAAGCGAAGTGTGTTTGACCAGAAATCGACCGGCAGCCCCGCTTTGCGTTTGAGGGCAGCAATGAAATCGGTGGGATCGGGGAGCTGCTCCCACACCTTGGGCAAAAACGTCGCGCGTTTTGGACCTTCCTCCAGCAACAGCCCGTCGACCAGCGGTTCCAGTTGTTGCCGAAGTTCTGTCTCGTTGCCGACTTCCATTGCCGCCAGCGGAGAGAGCACCGAAACTTCTATGCTGATGTGGTTCAACTCTGTATCGCTGACGCGAGGAAAGCGTATGTCCCGAAAGGCCGCGTTAAAGGCAGCGATCGCTACATCCTCAGCCAGCGGTCTCCGTGCCTCGATCGAACCGACGCAGCCGCGTAACGCTCGATCTTTCCGCAGGGTCACAAAGCTGGCGCCCGGTTGTGCAAGCGGGCCACCGAATTCGGAGTCGGCAACCGGCCGTGGCTGATTCCGGGCAAGGCCGTAGGCGATAGATTGACGGGCAAGTCTCAGCAGTCGTTCCTGCTCCGCCCGGCCAAATTCAGCGAAGGACAAAGCTGCCATAGCCCACCACCCGTCGGTGATCACCGGCGGTATCGCCGGAGTTGCGCAGGTCCACGACCTCGACCGTCAGGTCCCGGGCGGCGACTGAGTGCATCAGCCCATTGATGGCGTGTGCGCCACAGGCCTCCCGGCCATCCAGGCGGTCGCAGTGCTGGAGGATCTTGTCCCGGGTCCGGGCATCTGTTTCACGCGCGTGTTCATAGTCGAGAAAGTGCGACAGATCCGAACTGACCACGATCAGGGTCTCGGCGCCGCCCCAGAGGGTGTCGATCACCGCGCCGACCTGACCGGCGGGGCAGTCGCCGACGGCGACGGGAACCAGACAAAAGTCGTCCAGCATCATCTGCAAAAACGGAAGCTGGACTTCCAGGCTGTGCTCCCGGTCGTGGGCCACATCGGACACGCCTACGCCGGGCATGTCTGCGATTTGATCGATGCTCTCCCGGTCCAGCTCAACCCGGCCCAGCGGGGTAGCAAAGGCCGCGGCCGACGGCACCGCCATGCCCTCAAGCCAGACCCGGTGCGCCGGACCCAGCAGCACGACCCGTTTGATCTTCTCGCGGACCGGTGCCAGCAGGCGATAGGCACGGGCGGCTACCGGACCCGAATAGATATAGCCCGCATGGGGGACGATAAGGGCCTTGGGCGCCGGGCCTTCAGACACGGCTTCGCTGGCCGCAAACAGATCGGCCAACTCCCGACGCAGGGGTTCCGGCTGGTCCGGATAAAACAACCCTGCCACCGCAGCATGGCGTATGGACAACATTGGCAGCGCGGAGCCTTGCCCCGCCCAATTGCTCACTATAATTGAGATATAGGGGCATCGGCCCCAAGTAGCAAGGTATGGAAGCCACTGTTGTACCAACACGGTTCTGGCATCTGCTCGGGGATGGCCGGATTCAGTGCGACCTGTGCCCGCGGCATTGTCGGCTGCGCGAGGGTCAGCGGGGGCTGTGCTATGTGCGCAAGCGTCTTGACGATGAGGTAAAGCTGGTCAGCTACGGCCGCTCCTCGGGATTCTGTGTAGATCCCATCGAGAAAAAGCCGCTCAATCATTTTTATCCCGGCAGCGCGGTGCTGTCCTTTGGCACCGCCGGCTGCAATCTTGCCTGCAAATTCTGCCAGAACTGGGATATGAGCAAGTCGCGGGAGATGGATACACTGGCCGACGCGGCCAGCCCGGCGCGGCTGGCCGAAGTGGCCAAAGAGGCCGGATGCCGGAGCGTGGCCTTCACCTATAACGATCCGGTGATCTTTCTCGAATACGCGCTGGACGTGGCGGCCGCCTGCCGGAGACGCGGCATCAAGACCGTCGCGGTCACCGCCGGCTATATCGACCCGGAACCACGCCAGGAATTCTTTGCCGGCATGGACGCGGCGAATGTGGATCTCAAGGCGTTTACCGATCTGTTTTACTACAAGATCTGCGGCGCCCATCTGAAACCGGTGCTGGAGACGCTGGAATACATCAAAGCCGAGACCGATACCTGGCTGGAGCTGACCACGCTGATCATCCCCGGCCACAACGACTCGGATCAGGAACTGGAGGCGATGACCCGCTGGGTGGTCGCCCACCTGGGGCCCGATGTGCCCATGCATTTCACTGCGTTCCATCCCGACTGGAAGATGATGGACGTGCCGGCAACGCCGCCGGCGACCCTGACCCGGGCCCGCCGGATCGCCCTCGACAACGGGGTCCGTTACGCCTACACGGGCAACGTTTACGACCCGGAGGGCTCCAGCACCTGGTGTCATGTGTGCGGCGAACGCCTGATCGAGCGGGCGGCCTACCACATCGGCGAATGGCGTCTGGATGCTGACGGATGCTGCCGTAGTTGCCGGACCCCGGTCGCCGGTCATTTTGCTCCCCGGGCTGACGGCAGCGGTGCCAGGCCCCGGCCTGTGCGCATCGGCGGCCGACTCTGAGCGGCAACCCCCGGGACCATCCTGACGGCGCACCCGACCGTCAGCAGCCGCCCTGGCAAACCCGGTCATTCATCCTGGCGACCCAAGATCGAAAAAACTGTACGGAACGATCGGTACATACTTCTTACGGGCACTGAATCAGCACAGCGTTGACCACGGACCCGAGGTCGGGGCCCGGCTCGCGCTGGCCGCCGATCCGGATTTGCACACGACCATCCGGCCGCGTCGGGTTCATACCCGGGCCAGCAGCCGTTCGGCCAGCGATGACAGCGCTCGCTGGAACACGCCACGGTCACCGGTAGCCCGGCTCACCACCAGGGCGCCCTGGATCGTGATGACCGCTTCCTCGGCCCGGCTCTCCGCCGTGTCCCGATCGAATCCGGCCTGCTCCAGTACATCAGCGATGGTCTGTCTGAAACGCAGGATCGCCCCCCTGAGCTGGGGTCTGAACAGACGCCCGGCGTCGCCGATGCCAAAGAGCTCCAGCAGGCACGAGACCTCGCCGCCCCGATAGAACTCGTTCAGCCCCAGCGTCATCAGGTTGAGTCGCCGGGCGGGATTCCCGGTCTGGCGCAGCGGCGAGAGCACCAGCGCATTGAATCGGGCGCCAGCGCGCCCAAGGACCGCCGCCGCCATGCCTTCCTTGCCCGTCTTGAAATGATGGTAAAGGCTGGCCTTGCCAAGTTTTGTCGCTGCCGAGAGACGGGAGACGCTGGCGCCGTCAAAGCCATGCTCGCGAAATGCGTCGGCGAGCTGGTCGAGCATGTCATCGCGGCTGCGTGGAATGGGTGGCATAAAATATCCGGTGTGGGTGCGAATATCGAACAGAACAAACGTTCGGTACAAGATAGCATCGCGACCATGCCCGGACAAGAGTGAAGCGGGGGCGTAGTGCTGCGAAGACCGCGGCTGGGGTCGGGCGCCAGCGGGCCCCCGACCCCGACATGAATCAATAGACGTCATGCACCGTGTTGTGGATATTGAACTTCCCGGTGGGCGTAATGATCTTCGGCCCTTTGATCACGTGTTTGAGCGTCCGGGTCTTGTCGTCTACCACGACGATGGCCGACTCCTGCTCCTTGCCGCTCCAGACAGAGAACCAGACCTCGTCGCCGGCCTTGTTGTATTCCGGCTGTACGATCCGTTTCGGGCCCTCGCCCAGGCTGATGCCCTCGTCGGGATTGAGCGGCGCGTCGACCCATAGATTGCTGCTCTCCGGGTGAGACTTCACCTACAGGGACCCGCCACCCATGCCCTGCAGAACCCGGACGACCTTCCACGCCCGGTCCGGGTGGCCTTCCGGATCGGTGCCGATAAAGGTCACATTGGCGTTACCCAGCGCGCTGGTGACCCAGACCGGTCCATAGACCGGGTCGGCCAGATTGGCGCCACGACCGGGGTGGGGGATCTTCTCCACATCCACCAGAGCCTCCAGTGAGCGGTCCTGGGAATCGACCACGGCGATCTTGTCGGACTTGTTGGCCGCGGTCAGGAAGTAACGTTTCGTCCGGTCCCAGCCGCCGTCATGCAGGAAGCGGGCAGCGCCGATATCGGTCACCGACAGGTTCTCCACGTCACTGTAATCCACCAGCAGGATATGCCCGGTTTCTTTTACGTTGACGATGAAATCCGGGTGCTTGTGCGACGCCACGATGGCGGCGACCCGTGGTTCGGGATGGTATTCCTGCGTGTCCACGGTCATGCCACGGGTGGAGACGATCTTGAGCGGCTCCAGATCGTCACCGTCCATGATCACGTATTGGGGTGGCCAGTAGGCGCCGGCGATGGCGAACTTGTCCTCGTAGCCCTTGTACTTGGAAGTCTCGACCGAGCGGGCCTCCAGACCGATACGGATCTTTGCCACAGTCTGTGGCGGGTCCGTATACATATCGACCATGTTCACCAGCGCGTCCCGCCCGATGGTATAGACGTAGCGACCCGAAGCCGACGGTCGCGAGATATGAACCGCATAGCCGGTTTCTACGATAGACACGATTTCTTTGGTGTCTCCGTCAATTAATGCCACCTGGCCCGAGTCACGCAGCGTCACGGCGAAGAAATTGTCGATATTCCGTTTGTGCATCGGTTTGGTCGGACGCTGCTCCGGCGGGACCAGCACCTTCCAGGTGGCCATGATTTCCGGCATGCCGAATTCCGGCGGCGCCGGCGGCTCCTCCTGCAGGAAGCTGGCGAGGATGTGTATGTCCTCGTCGCTGAGTTCGCCGGAGGTCCCCCAGTTGGGCATGCCCGCCGGCGATCCGTAAGTGATCAAGGCCTTGAGATACTCGTGGCCTTTCTCCCGCGTGACGTCCGGGGTCAGCGGTTTACCGGTAGCACCCTTACGCAACACGCCGTGACAACCGGCGCAGCGTTCGAAATAGACCTGGGTGGCCCGCTGCGTCTCGGCCTCGCTGAGCCCGGGTCCGCCAGCCGTGGTAACGCTGCGCGTGGATTCCGGATCGATGGCCGAAGGCGCGCCCTGATAGCGCATCTCGCCTTCTGGCGTACCGGTGTGGCGTTCACCCCTGGCGCGGTCGGCGAGTCCGGCGCCAGAACGTACATCAGCCAATTCGGCGGCCGTCACCGCGCCGCCGTCGTTGCCCCATGAGTTGAGCACATAGGTCAGGATGTCCGCGAGGTTGTCGTCGGTCACGTGCGCCATATTCGGCATCACGGCGTTGTACTGCTGACCGTTGACCGTGATCGGGCCGGTCATGCCCCGCAGCGTGATCTCGATGGCCCGCTGGCGATCGGCCAGCAGGAAATCGGATTTGGCCAGCGGCGGGAATGCCCCAGCAAGACCCTGCCCGTTGGCCTGATGGCAGCCTCCGCAGTTGGTCACATACAGGGTCTCGCCCCGCGCGACCTGTTCCGCCACGGCGCCAACCGACGTTTCGGCACGATGTACCTCGGTGTCGGCGGCCAACGCGGCTGTCTGCCAATACACGCCAATCCCGACGCAACCCGCCACGGCGAGCCCGGTCAGCGCGCGATTCCGGATTGTTGTTCGCATCATGTCTTCCTCCCTTTGATTGGCCGCTGGCGCTGATCCGCCGGATGCCGATCGTTCAAAAATTCATACTCACGTTGAGCGCAATGCTGCGACCCGGTTCGCTCAGCAACGGCACTACCGGGTCGTCCGGGCCGAGACCGCGTACATTGGCCCAGCGCCAGAATGTCTTGTCGAGCAGGTTCTCGATCCCGGCGCGCAGGCGTACCCGCTCGCCAACACGCCGGGCGACAAACAGATCGAAACTGGCATAGCCAGGGGCCTCGAACAGTTCGCTGCGACTCTCGTCCAGACGCGAGTAGCGGCGGGTCACAGTGCCAACCAGGGTGACGGTGTTGCGCCCGTCTGCGCTGTCCCAGTCGGTTGCGATCACCACCTGGGGCGGACCCACCGAATTCAGGGGCTGGTCATCTTCCCGGTCATCGCCACGCGCCCAATAGGCTGCGGCGCGGAGGCTGAGGCCCCGTAGCCAGCGTTGCAGCGACAGTTCACCGCTAAACTCCGCGCCGTAGATTCGCGCGCGGTCGATGTTTTGTGACTGGAACAGGATGCGACCGCTGTCCGGATCCAGACCGAGCCGGACCTTGCTCTCGATAAAGTCGTCATAACGAGTATAGAAACCCGTCAGATTGAAACGGGCCCAGGGACAGCGCCAGCGCAAGCCGGCCTCGAATCCGTCGGATGTCTCCGGTTTGAGATCCGGATTGGGGATGGCGCGGATATTGAACAACGGGATATCCAGACCGATGTTCGCGTCTTCGAAAGACGGGGCACGGAAGCCGTGGGCATATTGCAGCCAGACATCTGCAGAACGGCCCAATGGCGCCACCAGTCCGAGCTTTGGCGAAAACTCGTCGTGACTGATATCTACCGGCTGCGTGTCGGGATTGTCTTCCCGATAGATCGCGTCCGGTCGCGGATCGAGGCGGTAGTGGTCGTAGCGCAGCGCGGCGATGGCGGTAATCCGCCCGAACAGCATCTCGTCATGGACATAGCTGCCGATCTCGCGCGTCCTGCTGCGCGGAAAATCCCGCAACGGGAAGGTCTCGCCGAGGACCGTATCGCTGCTCTGGCCGTCATCCAGCCCGAACTCGGTGGCATCACGGGATTCGTCAAAATCCTGCTTCTGCCATTCGCCGCCGACACCGAAGCGATGGGCGACGGCGCCGGTAGCGAAGGAACGCTGAAGGTCAAAACCCACGCCGTTGGTGTCCTGGCTGAAGTCAAAGCGCCGATCGATCCGCACCGGTCTGGTGGCCACGGCGCGTTCGTCGATGGTCTTCTGCCGCACATCGGTTGAGCCGTGATAGACACGGATGACGCCGCCATCGAGCCATCGATTGGCGGCAAGTTCGTAATGACCCGCAAACAGATCGAAATCGATGTGATCGTCTCCATGCAGGCGGGTGGTAGAGGCAAAACGGCCGTTGCCGGGCAGCGAGCGGATATTGGTATCGGTATCGTCGCGAAAGCCGTAAAACATGCCGCGTAGCCGGTTGCCGGCCTTGTCCTGATACACCAGCTTGGCCAGACCCGATTCCTGTTCCACGTCCTGATGATCGAGATCGCCGGCTGCCGCAGCGTCGGCTTCGTGCCCACGTCTCACGCTGACCATGCCCAGACCGCTCAGACGTTCTCCGCCAGCGGCAACGCCCGCGGTTGTGGTGCGGCTGTCGTCAGCACCCTGATATCCCTGTGACAGCCGCAGCCCCTTGCCCGACTGAGAAGACTGCAGATCGATCGGGTCCGGGGTGAGGAAATTGACGACACCGCCCAGGGCGGCGCTGCCATAAAGCGCCGAGGACGGGCCATGCAGCACTTCGATACGCTCGGTCAGCTGCATGTCCAGCAGGTCGCGCGGCGCATTGGAAAAGTTGCCGATGGCGAATTGATCGGATAACGGTATGCCGTCGATGAGCATGGCGACGCGGTTACCAGCGACACCGCGGATGACCAGGCCGTCGCTGCCGAAACGGGTACCGGAGCCGGTGGTGTCGATACCCGGGGTGTAGCGGAAGGCATCGGCCAGCGTCGTACTGAGACTGCTATCCAGCTCGTCACGTGTGATCACGGTCACATTGCCGGCCACTTCCTGCAACGGTCGCGACTCGCGGGTAGCAATGGTGACGACCGGCTCGAGGATCACTCTGTCCGCGTCAGCCAAAGCATCCGCCGCTTGCTGAGCGGTAGCGCTGCGACCCAGCATCAACCCGGCGCAGAGCAGGGATATGAGTGGCATCATCGACAGACGTGTTTGCAGAGAATAACGACAGCTTTGGCCCGGCCCTGCGCTGGGCCGGATCCATCTGCGTGTCGCCTCAGAGCTCATCCCGGGCGTCTCTGGGTCGCCTCTTTTAAAAGATGCATTGATGATACATCTTCAATTGTGTATTATCTGTGCATCTTTTGCAAGGCGACCTCCATGCGACTCACCGTGTTTACTGACTACGCGCTGCGCGTGTTGATGTATCTCGCCGTCGACCCCGAGCGCCGGGTCACGATCCGTGATGTGGCGGAGGCCTACCGCATCTCCAGGAATCACCTGATGAAGGTGGTGAACAAGCTCACCCGCGCCGAACTGATCGAGGCGTCGCGCGGCGTGAATGGCGGGCTGATGCTGGCGCGGCCTCCGGAGTCGATCACCGTCGGGGAAGTGGTCAGGAAGACCGAAGACGAGATCGCGCTGGTGGAGTGCTTCCGCCCGGACAACCAGTGCATCATCACGCCCGAGTGTGCGCTGAAAAACGTTTTTGGCGAGGCCCAGACAGCCTTTCTCGAAGTCCTTGATCAATACACCCTTGCTGACCTGATGACGTCGCGGACCCGCCTGGCCAAGCGGCTTCGGATACCTGCCTAGCCCCCGATCGGGAACGCTTTTTGCCGCCTCAACAGACCCCCCGACGCCGGGCAAGGCGGTCCCGATCCTGTTTTCTTAAATATATATTGTTAATGCATCTTTAATGGTGTATGGTCAATGCATCAATAAGACGAGCGTTTTCAAGATGCGCCCGATTCCGGAACAAAACAGCCCCCAACACGCAAGGATCCGATCCGCGCGCCCGCCGTCGCTTCACGGCGTGGATGTGGATCGGGTGCCCGGTGTATTGCCCAACATCGGGCCCTTGTTCTGTCGCGGAATCACTCCCCCGCTTGCCGGCATCGGGCGTATCAACTCCTCAACGCCAGCCCCCGGCCCCAGCCAATCGGAGCGTCCATCATGATCGATCCGGTCGCAGTCAACGACATCATGGCGGCTGCCATCGCCGGCGCGCTGATCATCATGTTCGGTGCTACCTACGCATTGCTGTTCGCATTCTCACGGCTTCGTGGACAACGGCTGCTGATGATCGGCGCCTATCTTGCCTATGGCCTGCTCGCGGTCAGCGTCGCGGTGCTCGCCCGGACCCTGAATCTCGAGGGCTTCTGGCAGAGCGTCACAGCGGTGATGCTGGTCGGCTACTTCGTCGCCCCGCGTCTGATCTGGAACCTGTGCGCGGGCACTCATCCGCCGCACGGCGATGACAATCCGGGCACCCATCCCAATCCTCACTCCGCATCGGGAGGAACCATGCAATGAGCACGACACCCTGGTGGGCCAGCGAAGACCTCTGGCGGAAATGGGCGATCTGGATCACGGCATTCATGCTCGTGATCCTGATCTTTTTGACCTTTGACAGCGTGGCCAAGATCACGGCCGGTTCAGACCGGGTCCCCGGCTACGATGTGATCAACAAGCGGATCTATTACACGTTCAACGCCGAACGCAACATGGAAGAACCGGTGATCGGCGGTGATGCGCCGCTGTTTGGCAAGATGTATACCCCCGAGGAAGCCGAGGCGCTGGTCACGCTGGGCAAGTTGACCACCCAGGCCAAGAACTGCATGAACTGCCACACTCTGCTGGGCAACGGCGCCTACTATGCGCCGGATCTGACCAAGGCCTGGCTCGACCAGGGCTGGGGCGCCGAGTCGGTGCGCGAGCAACTGATGGTCAGCTTCCTGATGGATCCCACGGCCAATGCGCGGACCTACGGCACCGGTCGTCGCATGCCCCAACTCGGCATCACCGAGGAAGAGGCGCGCGGCGTGGTCGCGTTCCTGAAGTGGATGTCAGCTATCGACACCAACGGGTTTCCCAAGGGCTTCAAACCCATCCAGCAGGAGGCAATGCCATGAGCATCGGTACCTTCGACTCCTCAAACCTGGACGCGGGCCAGAAGGTCGCGGTCAAGTATTTTTCTGTCGCCATCGTCTTGTTTGTGGCGCAGATCCTGTTCGGGCTGCTGGCCGGCATCCAATTTATCGCGCCGGACTTTCTCTATAACGTGCTCGATTTCAACGTCAACCGCATGGTGCACATCAACGCGATGATCGTGTGGATGTTGTTCGGCTTTATCGGCTCGGTCTACTGGCTGGTGGAAGACGAGAGCGGGGTGCCGCTGGTCGGCGCCAAGCTGGCCAATCTGAATTTCTGGATCTTCACCACCGCGGTCGTGGTGGTGGTCCTGGTCTATCTGTTTGTCCAGGTCGGACCCGGGACGCAGAGTTCGATCTGGCTGATCAACGAGGGCCGCGAATATATCGAGGCGCCGCGCTGGGCCGATATCGGCATCGTGGTGTGCATGTTGATCTTCTTCTATAACGTCGCCGCGACGTTTATGAAAGGCAAATGGAGCGGAATCTCCGGTGTGCTTGTGCTCGATCTGGTGGCACTGGCTGGACTCTATCTGGCCGGCATGTTCTTCACCGCCAATATCTCCATGGATCAATACTGGTGGTGGTGGGTGATCCATCTCTGGGTCGAGGCGACCTGGGAAGTGCTGGTGGGTTGCATCATGGCCTGGGGCCTGATGAAGACGCTGGGCGCGCGGCGCAAGATCGTCACCACGTGGCTGTATATCGAAGTCGCGCTGATGTTCGGCTCCGGCATCCTCGGTCTCGGTCACCATTATTTCTGGATCGGCACCCCGGAATACTGGTTCACCATCGGCGGCTTCTTCTCCGCCCTCGAACCGATACCGCTGGTGGCCATGGTGGTCCACGCGGTCTATGACTCCGGGGTGCACCGCTTCCGTAACGGCAACCATCCGGCGCTGGCCTGGTTGATCGCCCATGCCTTTGGTAATTTCTTTGGTGCCGGGGTGTGGGGCTTTATGCATACGCTGCCGCAGATCAATCTGTATACCCATGGAACCCAATGGACCGCGTCACACGGTCATCTGGCCTTCTTCGGCGCCTACGCGACCATCATCATCGCGGTGATGTATCTGGCCGTGCAGAAGTGGCGGGGCGGTGTATGGATGTCCGGGGACATGCCGGGCAATGGCTGGAAATGGAAATGGTCCTTTGCTTTGCTGAACATCGGTGTCGTCGGCATGACCGTGGCCCTGTTGATCGCTGGCTATGAGCAGTCCTTTATCGAGCGGGCGCTCGAGGGATCCACCTGGGCCGGTTACTTCGCCGGCCAGACGCAACCGTGGTTTATCCAGGGCATGGAGTGGCGGATGTTGTTTGGTTGGGTCACGGCCGCGGGCATCGTGCTGTTGGTGTGGGATCTGGCCACCATCGGACGTGGCGAAACACGGACCGCCATCAATCCTGCGGTATCCGGCGAGCCGGCGACTGCCGCGGCGTGAACATCGACCCGGCCCGGTCTCATGACCGGGCCTGACGCCCATCGAACTGACAAAGGAGAAGAGGATGAATATCGGGAAACGCATATCTGCGGTGGTTCTGACTGGTTGCCTGGTCTCGGCCAGCGCGCTGGCCGGCGACGCGGCCGCGGGCAAGGCCAAGGCGGCCTCGTGTTTTGGCTGCCATGGCATGACCGGCATCAGCGTGAATCCGTTGTGGCCGAACCTGGCTGGCCAGAACGAACAATATCTGGTGAAACAACTGCAGGCGTTCAAGGCCGGTGAGCGTGCCGATCCCAATATGACGCTGCTGAGCTCAGCGCTGTCCGAGCAGGACATCGCGGATATCGCTGCCTGGTTCTCGTCCCAGGCCTGCAAGTAGCCTGAACATCTTCTGCCGGGGCCCGTGACTCTGCGGGCCCCGGTTTTTTCGTCTGACGCGTACGTAGGCTAAGATCACGACCTGTTCTTCCCTTCCAGCCGGCGCCCGGCAGCACTTGCCGCGGCCCGTCGCGCCCACACTCTATGTCCGGACCCGTTTGGCAACAGCGCATCGGCTCATCAGGTCTGGTCCTGATCCTGGCCAATCTCGTGCCTCTGTTTGGTATCGTCTTTCTGGACTGGAATGTGTTCGCGCTGCTTTTGCAGTTCTGGTTCGAGAACGTGTTTATCGGCATCTTCGCGCTGATCAGGATCGCCACCGCCAGAGAGAACAGGAGTCTCGAGACTCGCTTTTTTCTTCCGGTCTTCTTCCTGTTCCATTACGGCTTTTTCACGCTTGGCCATGGTGCACTGCTGGTCGATCTGTTTGGTGGTGGCGACTACGACATGACGCAGATGGTGCGGCCGGAATTCTGGCTGACGCTGGCCGCGCAGACCGGGATCACCATCGCGGTAGTGGCCTTGTTTGTCTCCCACCTCTACTCTTTTGTCGACAACTACATTTTCCGCCAGGAGTACCTGCGGCTGGATGCCCGCAAGGCCATGACCATGCCGTATCCACGCATCATGATCCTGCATGTGTCGCTGCTGGCAGGTGGCTTTTTGCTCCAGCAGTTCGGCCAGCCGGCACCCGGTCTGCTTATCTTTGTCGCGTTAAAGGTGGCTCTGGATCTGAAACTGCACCGGCGCGAGCATCGCCGCTTGCAGAGCGCTGATGCGATCCGATAGTCCGCGACCAGTGATACGGCGCGTCGTTACGCTGCTCCGGCGACCGGGTGAAAGAATGGTTGCCGACTGTTACGCTGCCTCGGAATTCGATCAACAGACCGGGATAAAGACATGCTGACTCCAGGAGCTCTGGCCAGACGCTATGGTTACAGCGGACTGCTGACCACCTTGTTTGCGCTCATGTTTGTCGGGCCACTGTTCGCGGGTCGCGAAGGGGAAGCCCTGATGCTCGGCGTGTTGGTGATATGTACCGCCGGATCAGCAATCTACGCGGCCGGAGGTTCCCCGGCAAAACAGGTCACGCTCGGGATCCTGGCGCTGTTTTATGTCGTCGGCCATTTTATGCAGGCCCGCACCGGGGGGGCGGTCTGGGTGTTTTCCTACAATGCAGGCGGCGCGTCTTTTTTTGCGCTCGTGGCGTGGGTCTTGTTGCAAAGAATCCTGTCGGCAACGACCCATGTAACCGGCGAATTGATTGCCGGTTCGATCGCTGTATATCTGCTGCTGGGCATCGCATTCGCCTATCTGTTCGCGCTGGTGGAACTACACTCACCGGGTTCTTTTGCGTTTGCCGACCGCGCTGGTCACGCCGATCCGGATTTTTATTATTACAGCCTGGTGACGCTGACCACGCTGGGCTATGGCGATATCACACCGCTGGCGCCGATGGCGCGCGGTCTGGCCGCCCTCGAGGCGGTGATCGGACCGGTGTATCTGACCGTTCTGGTGGCACGACTGGTGGGTATGCATATCAGCGGGGGTAGCGACACGCCCGGTGGCCAGCAATAGTCGTCTGCGCCCAGGCCGGGCCCAGGCTCAGCTAAGGGCCTCGATCCCGCGCCGGATTTTCTCGATCTGTTCCGCGGTGTAACTCGCGGTGTCCTTGAGGTGACCCCAGACCGGTGCCGGCCAGCAGGGATCTCCCTCGCGCCTGCCGATCACGTGCAGATGAAGCTGCGGCACGACGTTGCCGATGGCGGCGAAGTTGACCTTGGGGTAGCCAAGCTGTTGCTTGATAAAGCGCGACACCCGGGTCGCATCGTCCAGGGCCTTGCTGCGCAGCACCGGCGGTAGATCCAGCAGGTCGATGACCTCGGTCTGCGGTACCAGGATGAACCAGGGCACCGCGGCGTTGCGATGCAGGAGCAGATGACAGAAGCGGAGCTGACCGAGGGCATGACAATCCTCGACCAATTGCGGGTGGAGGCTGAAGCTGCGTGGTGTCGGGGTCGATCCCATGGTGGAGACTCCGGGTCAATGAGCGATGGGTGAGGAGTATAAGCGGCCAGGCCCGTCTCCGCCGTCACGCGTCATGAAGATGGCGGTCGCCGGTAGGGCTGATAACTGTAGTACTTGGGCCGGTCGTCGAGCCGGACATGTAGCCAGTACACGCCCTGGCCGGCGGTGCTCAACCATACCGGGTCAGGTCGCTCCAGCCGTGCCAACATTGCTTCGGCGACACGCTCCCAGAGCGCATGCTGCTGGCGTATCGGCGCGCTGCGGCAGAAGTCGGCCAGGTGCGCATAGCCGGCCCCTGCGCCGCCCGGGCAGGGTGCGACCAGCACCGCGTCGCCGCCGAGATTCGGGAAGACCGCAATGCCATCGCTGGTGTCCGGTCCGGTGAGATGTTCCCTAAATACCTCCGGCTCGGGCGCCACGCCGGCCAGCAACGGGCTGTCCACAAGCACGAACTCGAACGGCTCGCGCAGGGTTCCGGCGCTAACCGCGGGCGTTTCCCAGTAACAGGCCTCCCACGGTGCCGCGGCCAGCATGTCGATAAAGACCCGGCGGAACGCCGGCGCGTCGCGCCAGCCGGTCAGCACTTCCGACCAGCTCATGGCCTGGCCCTCGTTGAGGATCTGGCTGCGCAGGACACTCGCGTCCTCGGCCGCGATGTTGATGGAAATATTCATGCGGCAAGAAAGTGAGGCCGGGCCGTCGACTGCCCGAGCAGTTCGACGACCTGGCCTCTCGATGGGTCTCCGGTTCGCGGCATCGACGCCGTGATCTGGCGCCTCTACGGATTACTTGATCTCGATCTTGCGCAGATAATATTGTCCGGTGATCTCGCGCATCGCCGGATAATTTTGCTGCGCGTAGTCCGAGGTCTCCTGGGCCTGGGCTTCACCCCACTCTTTCATAAAGGTCTCGTAGCGCGCCTTGTTCGGCGCCAGGTCGGCGGTGTTGGCGAATTTCACCACCAGCAGCAGGTTGAAGTCTCCGCTCTGCGGCAGATCGCTGCGGTAGATCGCGTAATCTTCGATCTGGCCGAGTTTCTTGGCTACTTCATTGCTGGCGACCCAGGTCTTTTTGATGCCTTCAAGATAAGCGTCATCCATATTCGGATGCACTTTGATCGTCGAGACCGACCAGACTGCGTCGCTGACCTCGTAGTCCTCCCACGGAGTCAGATCAGCCGCGGCGGACGAAGCAAAGACGATGGCAAACGCGGCCAGCAAGGACTTCATATACATCGTGTCTCCCCCTTATGGGCATATCTCGTGCGGTATCGCTCAACAACCATAGCAGAGCGAATTTCTGTCTGCCGATCATGTCGGATGGGGGCGAACGGGGCTCCGTCAATCAGGCGAGGGGCAGGGTAAAGCGGAATTCAGCACCCGGGTCGCGGTTCACTACGTCCACTTCGCCGCCCATCGCGGTCACCAGCTGGTGCACCAGTGCCAGACCGATACCGGTACCACTGGTATCGCGGGTGAGCTCGTTACCGGGCCGGTAGAACAGGCGGAAGATCTTCCGGCGTTGATCCCGCGGGATACCGGGCCCGAAGTCGCGGACCGAGAATGTGACCGCGCCGGCGGGTCCGGGTCCGGCGGCGATGACGATCGCCCGGTTCGTGGCGCCGGCCGCGAATTTGATCGCGTTGTCCACCAGGTTGATCAGCACCTGGGCAAAACAGTCCCGGTCCACGATCACCGACCGGGCTGCCAGATCCGGACTCAGCTCGGTCTGCAAATCAAACCCGGCGCGCTCGACCTGCGCTTCGATCAGCGCGCCGGCGGCCGCGACGAGTTCGCCGACCGATTCCGGATGCAGCTCGAAGCTGGGATCGCTGCGCGTCATCCGCGCCATCTGCAACACGTTCTCGATCAGTCTGGACAGACGCTCACTCTCATCGTGGATGTGGTTGTAATAGCGTTGTCTCTGGGTGTCGTCGCCCCAGCCCGAGCGCAGCATGTCGCCATACATGCGGATCGAGGTGAGCGGCGTCTTCAGCTCGTGGCTCACCGCTGCCACGAAGTCCTGCTGCTGCCGGGCCAGCGCGATCTGTCCGGCGCCGAGGCGATAGAGCAGGAAAAAACCGCTCACCAGGACCAGCGCGAGGATCACGCTGACCCAGGTGATCAGACGCGAACCCGGTCCCGCCGGCAGCCGGTTCAGGCTGAATATCATCTCCAGAGCATCCAGTGGTGCCGGCATTCGCGTCCGATACAACAATGCCCCGGTGACGTCCGGGCTGCGGCTGGCGTAACCACGCTCCTCGCCGCCCCGGAGCACGCCAAGTACGTCGCCGCCATAGGCCAGCAACAGGTCGCTGGAGCCGGCCAGCGCGGCGGTCTCGAACGGCGTGCGGAACAGGCTGTCGAGGAAGGGTTCGCGGTCGATCAGCATGCCCTGTATCAGCCGCTGTCCGTCCTGCCAGACCCGGCGGAACATCACGAATTGGCCGCTGTCGAGCAGACGGAAATCAAACGGCTCCACCTCGGTCTCGAAGGCGGTGATCCGGGCGGGCTCGGCCGCTGCCGGCGCGGCTGCTGCCGGAGCGCGGCCACCCGCGGCCCCGATGCGGCTCTCAGCGGCGGGTCTGTTTAGATCCTGTCGGGCGGGGGCGGGCAGCACGGTCTGTTCCTTACGCCGTGCGCGCGAGCTCTGCTCTGGCGGGGCGGCCGCTTCCGCCTGCACGTCGTCGTCATCGGGCGCAAACCTGCGACTCTTTTCTTCCAGGCCCTTGTCCAGCGACAGGTCCTCGACCCGCCCAAGACCCAGTATCTTGTTTTGCGCGACCGTGCCTTCGGTCCTGGCCTGCAGCGTTTCTTCGATCTCGCTCAGCCGGTCAAACGCGGCCTGCGGGGCGACCGCTTCCTCCCGGGATTCCAGCGGCCGGGCCTGATCCGCCTCAAAGCCGGGCGCGTCATCGGCCTGATCCCTCAAGCCGTCGACCGGGCCGGCACGTTTGGCTATCCGTGAGGTAGCAGGCGCGCTGGACAGGACGCCGGCAAATCCGCTCTCGTCTTCGGCAGCGCTCGGCTCCTCGATCAGCGGTGCCGCCGATGCGAGGGCGCGGCGTGGCACCAGACGGTTGTCGCCCAACACACCGAGCAGTTCCGACTGCTGTTCGCGCCGGCGCCGTACCTCATCGGGCGAAAGGCCGAATGCCGCAGGGTCGAGACCGGGCTCAGGGAGCAGCGGCGTGCTCAGGCTGCCCTCGGCGTCCACTTCGAAATAGCCGATCAGACCGGGGACCGATTCTGACGGCGGGAAATCCGACAGCGGCGAGCGTTGCAGAAAGTTGGCAGCCGGATCGCCCGCTACGATCAAAAAGCGATACTCCGCCGCGGGTCGGGTATCTTCGCGCCGCACCAGCTCGGCGGTGCTGCGCGCAATACTCTCGGCCAGCGCCTCCGCCAGCTGACGTTGTTGATGGAATGCTTCCCACTGGATCTGCCGATAAGCCTGATAGATCAGCACCGTCGTCGGGATAGCGAGAGCCAAAAAGAACACGACAAGCAACCGGCGCAGGCGCGCGGGCTCAAGGCTTCGCAGCATGTCCGCGCGCGCCACCTCAGTCGCCCCCGACCAGCCGGTACCCGGCGCCGCGGACCGTAAGCAGATACACAGGGCTGCCTGAATCCGCCTCGATCTTGCGCCGCAGCCGGGCGATGTGGATGTCGACGGTGCGGGTCTCGATATCGGCGGTGCGGCTGTAGCCCCACACCTTGTTTAGCAATTCCTCGCGGGATACGGCGCGATCGCCATGGGCGTGCAGATATTGCAGCACCTCCATCTCCCGCCGGGTGAACTCCAGCGCTTCGTCACCGCGGGTACCGCTGAGGTTGCGTACGTCGATGTCGACGTCAGCACCTAGCCGTATCCGATTGGCGATCTCGGTGCCGGCCCGGGATCGGCGCAGCACGGCTTCCACCCGCAGCATCAGCTCGGCCACCGAGAACGGCTTGGACACATAGTCGTCGGCGCCCAGGCTGAGACCCTTGACGATGTCGTCATCGGCACTGCGTGCGGTGAGCATCACGATCGGTTGCTCACGGTCTTGTGCGCGTATCCGCTCGCAGATGGCGTAGCCATCAAGACCCGGCAGCATGATATCCAGCAGCACCAGATCGAAGGTCCCGCTCATGGCCAGGTCCAGCCCCCTGCGTCCGTCGGCACAGCCTTCGACCGCGTAGCCGTGGAACACCAGCAGATCCTCGAGACCGGTGCGGATGGCCTCTTCGTCCTCCACTACGAGGATGCGCAGTCGGTTCTTGATGGTCATGGCAACAGCGGTTCTCACTCTAAAGAAAGCGTCGACTCAAGCCTATCAGCAAGCTCCCGGCAGGATTGTAAACATCCGGTAAAAAAACCGGCGCCGGTTTTACCAACGCGTGTCTACAGTCCAGGCCGACGTGCGCCTAGCCTGATAAGCGTGAATCCACAGCAGCGCGGCGCGAGCGTCGCAGGAGGCAAACATGGCGATCATCAATCGTGTGTCACGACTCTTTACAGCGGACGTCCACGCGGTCCTCGACCGCATCGAGGAGCCGGAGGTGCTCCTGCGGCAATGCATCCGTGAAATGGAGCAGGATCTGGACGAGGGCGAGCGGCGTATAGGCGGTCTGGTGCTGGAGCGTGAGCAGCTGGCGGCGCGCAAGGCACAGTGCGAGCGCGGTTCCGACGAGATCGCGAGTCAGCTCGATGTGTGTTTCGAAGCCGAGGAGGCCGATCTGGCCCGCGGGCTGATCCGTCGCCAGCTGGAACTGCGCCAGCAGTCCGATCATCTCCACCAGCGTCTCGGCGCCGTGGACAAGGCGCTGGGCGAGAGCCGCGCGATCATGCAACAAAACCGCTCCCGTCTGGAGAGCATGCAGCAGAAGGCCGAGCTCTTTGCGACCACGACGCCGGCCGCCGCGACGGACGATGGCGGCGGTTTTGGTCGCGGTATCAGCGATGACGAGGTCGAAGTCGCGTTCCTGGCCGAGAAGCGGCGGAGGGCACAATCATGAAACGCCCGACGTTCGGCCGGGGCGTCGCTCTCGCGTTAGCGCTGGCTTTGATCGGCGCGGCCGGGTTCGCCGCAATCACCGCATGGTCGCCGTTGGCGACCGGTTGGGCCTTGCGTGGCGTCATCGCTGCAATCGCTCTGGCCTATGTGATCTTTTTGCTCGGCAGCAGCGCGCAGCGGACCGGCCGGGTCACCGCGATGGCGGTCTGGCTGACGGTGGCCATATCGACGCTCTGGCTGGCGCCGACCCTGCCGGTCTATCTGCTGGTCCATGCGTTGATGATCTGGCTGGTCCGGGTCTTGTATTTCCACGACCGGGCGTTAACCGCGATCGCGGATCTGGCGCTGGGACTGCTGGCGCTGGCGGCGGCGGTCTGGGCGGCGCTCGGCAGCGCCAGCGTGTTTCTGGCCTTGTGGACCTACTTCCTGGTCCAGGCTCTGTTCGTGCTCATCCCGGAGACCGGTGCCACCGGCCGGACACCCCATGAGGCGATATCCACGGACACGGGTTTTGAGCGCGCTCACCGCAGCGCCGAGGCCGCACTGCGCCGACTGTCGGCGCGCACCTGATTTTAATGAACGCATTCTAACGAGAGGAGTAATCATCATGAAAACCACGCTTGTTGCAGTCACTTTGCTGATGCTGACCGGGGCCGCCGTGGCCTTCCATCCCGGCGCGAACCCGCCGGTCAGGCCGGTGGCTCCGCCCACCCCGATCCCGTTGCCGACACCGGTCCCGACCGCGCAGGCGCCGCGGGTCGACGCGGTCTTTGTGCTCGATACGACGGGCTCGATGGGCGGTCTGATCGAGGCGGCCAAGGAAAAGATCTGGTCCATCGCCACCACCATGAGCCAGGCTCAGCCGGCGCCGATCCTGCGTCTCGGTCTGGTGGCCTATCGGGATCGCGGCGACGACTATGTCACCCGGGTCGTCGATCTGTCCGAGGATCTGGACTCGGTTTACGCGACACTGATGGATTTCGCCGCCGGCGGTGGCGGGGATGGGCCGGAGAGTGTCAATCAGGCGCTGCACGAGGCGGTCCACCAGATCTCCTGGACCCAGGATTCGGATGCCTACAAGGTGGTCTTTCTGGTTGGAGACGCACCACCGCATATGGATTATCCAAACGAGGTCAGATATCCGGCCACGCTGGCCGAAGCGACCCGGCGCGGCATCGTCGTCAACACCATCCAATGCGGCGACTGGGTGATGACGACACAACCCTGGCAGCAGATCGCACAGTTGGGCGGCGGACGCTTCTTCGAGGTCGGGCAGGCCGGCAGCGCGCTGGCCATGGCTTCGCCCTACGACGACAAGATCGCTTCGTTGTCCGCTGATCTGGATGCGACCCGGCTGTATTTCGGCGACAAACAAGCGAAGCTGAAGATGCTGGAGAAGGAAGCGGCGACTGCCAAGCTGCATGCCTTCGCCTCCCCTGCGTCCCGGGCCCGGCGTGCGACTTTTAACGCCTCCGAGACCGGCGAACGGAATCTGCTTGGCGAAAGCGAGCTGGTGGATGCCATCGAGAGCGGCCGTGTCGACCTCGAGGAGATCGACAGCGAAGAGCTGCCCGAGACCATGCAGGCGATGGCACCGGCGGAGCAGCGCGCTTTTGTAAAGGAGACTGCCGACAGGCGTGCCGAGCTGGCTGGCCAGATCGAGCAACTGGCGCGCCAGCGCGCTGATTATCTGAAGAAAAAGGTCGAGGCAGCGGGCGGCGCCGAGGACTCGCTGGATCACAAGATCTATAGCGCGGTCCGTGAGCAGGCCGAGGGCAAAGGCATCGTGCTGGAAGACGCACCCGCCTATTGATCCTGCCTTTCCGGGCGCTTTGGGGCCGGGCTGATCCACCCTCCGGATCGGTCCGGCCCCGATTTCTTTGGGCAGCCCATGCCACGCCTGCCCTGTCCGCACACATCGCCATGTTGTGGCAGACTTTCGTTTCTGATGAGTCGGGCGCGCACCACGGAGAGGGTGCGCCAATCCAGCAAGGAACGTAGGGATGACAAAGACAACAATCGCGGCCGCGCTTTTATCCATGTTGATGGCGACAGCCACAGCCGAGGAGACCCCGGAGCCGGGTCTCAATGACGAGACGCTGGCGGGTCTCGAGCTACGCGGCATCGGCCCGGCCCTGATGTCCGGCCGGATCGCCGATATCGCGATCCATGCGCAAAACCCGAACATCTGGTATGTGGCCGTGGGCAGCGGCGGCGTGTGGAAGACGGTCAACCGCGGCACCACCTGGGAGCCGGTCTTTGACGACCAGAGCTCCTATTCCATCGGCTCGGTGGCGATCGATCCCAACGACCCGGACACCATCTGGGTCGGCACCGGCGAGAACGTCAGCGGCCGCCACGTAGGCTATGGCGACGGCATCTACCGCAGCCGCGACGGCGGCAAAAGCTGGACCAACATGGGTCTGGCCGCTTCCGAACACATCAGCACCATCCGTATCGATCCGCGCGACTCGAACGTCATCTATGTCGCGGTCCAGGGACCGTTGTGGTCTGGTGGCGGTGAGCGCGGCGTCTACAAGACCACCGACGGCGGCGAGACCTGGGATCCTATCCTGTCCGCCGGGGAGTACACCGGCGCAAACGAGGTACATCTGGATCCGCGCGACCCGGATGTGGTCTACGCGGTGCTGCATCAGCGCATGCGCAACGTGGCCGTACTGATCAATGGTGGTCCCGAGTCCGGGATTTTCAAGTCCACTGACGCCGGCGCCACCTGGCGCGAGCTGACCGAGGGTCTGCCCGAGGAAGACATGGGCAAGATCGGTCTGGCCATCTCGCCGCAGGATCCGGATGTGGTCTACGCCACGATCGAGCTGGCCCGCCGCAGCGGCGGCTTCTGGCGTTCGGCCGACGGCGGCGAGACCTGGGAGAAACGCAACGACTATCTCTCCAGCGGCACCGGACCCCATTACTACATGGAGATCTACGCCAGTCCCCATGCTTTTGATCGCGTCTATCAGATGGATGTGCAGATGCATGTGACCGAGGACGGCGGCAAGACCTTTACCAAGACGCCGCGTGGTGCCAAGCATACGGATCATCACGCCATCGTCTTTGCTGCGGATGACCCGCAATACATCCTGGTCGGTACCGATGGCGGTCTGTACGAGAGCTACGATCTCGGGGTGACCTGGAAGTTTGTCGCCAATCTGCCGGTGACCCAGTTCTACAAGGTCTCTGTGGACTACGACACGCCCTTTTACAACGTCTACGGCGGCACCCAGGACAACAATACTCAGGGCGGGCCGTCGCGCACCGACACCGTCAGCGGCATTGTCAACAGCGACTGGCACGTCATCCAGAGCGGTGATGGCCATCAGCCAGCGGCCGACTACAGTAATCCGGACATCGTCTACGCCCAGGCGCAGCAAGGCTTCCTCTCGCGCTATGACCGGCGCACCGGCGAATCGGTGTCGATCCAGCCGCAATCCGGGCCCGGCGAGCCCGCCGAGCGCTTTAACTGGGATTCGCCGATCCTGATCAGCCCGCATGATCCGGCGCGGTTGTATTTCGCCAGCCAGCGACTGTGGCGCAGCGACGACCGCGGTGACTCCTGGACGCCGATCAGCGGCGATCTGTCGCGGGGCCGGGACCGGATGACGCTGCCGATCATGGGCCGGGTGTGGAGCTACGATTCGCTGTGGGATTTTCTCGCCATGTCGGTGTATGGCTCGGTCACTTCGGTGTCCGAATCGCCGCTGGTGCCCGGCTTGGTCTATGCCGGCACCGATGATGGTCTGATCCAGGTGACCGAGAATGGCGGCGAGAGCTGGCGCCGGATCGACAAGCTCCCGGGGGTCCCGGCGGATTTCTTTGTCAATGACATCAAGGCGGATCTGCATGACCCGGACACGGTCTATGTGGTGGTGGACGACCACAAGTCCGGCGACTTTGCGCCTTATGTGTTGAAGAGCACGGATCGCGGGCGTTCCTGGCGCAGCATCAGCGGCGATCTGCCGGCCCGTCATGTGTTGTGGCGTCTGGTCCAGGATCACGTCAAACCGGATCTGTTTTTCCTCGGCACCGAGTTCGGTGTCTTCTTTACCGTCGACGGCGGCCGCCGCTGGGTCAAACTGGGCGGCGCGCCGACGATCCCGTTCCGCGATCTGGTGATCCAGACCCGGGAGAACGATCTGGTCGGCGCCACCTTTGGTCGCGGCTTTTTTGTGCTGGACGATTACTCCGCGCTGCGTCAGATCGACGCCGGTATGCTCACCAGCGAGACGGTGCTGTTCCCGGTGCGCGACGCGCGCTGGTATGTGCCGCGGCGTCCGCTGGGCTGCTCGCTGCCCGATTGTCCGGCCAGCCAGGGCGACGCGTTCTATGTCGCGCCCAACCCGCCGTTTGGCGCGGTCTTTACCTACTATCTGCCGGAGGAGCTCAAGAGCCTCAAGGAGCAGCGTCGGGCCCGCGAGAAACCGCTGGAGGCCGACGGCAAGGACACGCCGTTTACCGGCTGGGACGCGGTGCGCGAGGAAGCGATCGAGGAGCCGCCGATGATGGTGCTGACCGTGCGTGACCCGGCCGGTGAAATCGTGCGCCATCTGGAAGGACCGGCCACAGCGGGCTTCCACCGCGTAGCCTGGGATCTGCGTTATCCGTTGCTGGATCCCTGGTCGCCGCCCACTGACGACGAACCCTATACGCCGCCGGCCGGGGTGATGGCGGTGCCCGGCAGTTATACGGTCAGTCTGGCGCGCCGCGTCAATGGCCGGCTCGAACCAGTCGGCAAACCACAACGTTTCCAGGTCGAGTCGATTCGTGACCCGGTGCTGGCCGGCCCCGACCAGGCGTCGCGTCTGGCGTTCGCCAGGCGGGCCAACGAACTCAAACGCGTGGTCAAGGGTGCGGTCTCGGCCATCGACGAATTTGTCACCGATCTGGATGCGGCAAAGGAGGTCCTGAAGCGTTCACAAGCCGATGCCGCGCTGTATGCCGAGGCGGTGGATATCCAGCAGCAGGCCAAACGGCTGCGTGACCGGCTGACCAACACCGAGGAGCGCGATCAGATGCGCTACCCCGGACCCATGCCTATCGACAAACGGCTCGCTCATGCGACCGCCGGTGCGACCACCACGGTCTATGGGCCGACCGGGACTCAGGCCACGACGCTGGAAACTGCGGCACAGGAATTCGCACAGGTCGGGCCTCAGGTACGCGCGCTGATCGACCAGCGTTTGCCGCAGCTGATGCAGCAGATGGATGCCGCCGGCGTGCCGTGGTCACCGAGCCGCGGGGTGCCGGTTGCCGACTGAGATCGCCCCGGCAAGACAGCGGCGCGGACAGGCTTGTCTCCTGGGTCTGTGCGCGCTGTTACCCGGTTTGAGCCCGGCGACGCCGGCCGACCTGGAAACGATGCAGGTCACCGCCACCCGTGACGCGCGGCCGGTGCAGGAGGTCGCGCAGGCGGTGACCGTCGTCGGCGCAGCCGAGATTCTGCGCGACAATCCCCAGGTGCTGGCGGAATCCCTGCGCGGTCAGGTCGGCACCTGGTTCCAGCAGACCACGCCGGGTCAGGGCACCCCGATCGTGCGTGGGCTCAAGGGTTCGCAGGTGTTGCATCTGGTCGACGGCATGCGGCTGAACAACGCGTTCTTCCGCAGCGCGCCCAACCAGTATCTGGCCCTGGTCGATCCCTATGCCACAGAACGGCTGGAGGTGGTCCGCGGCGCCTCGCCGAGTCTCTATGGTTCTGACGCGATGGGCGGGGTGGTGCAGGTGTTGACGCCCGAACCCGGTCTGAGCGGCAGCCGCTGGGGGATGCGCAGCCAGGCCCACGGCATGGCGGACACCGCCGATCGGGCGCGGATTCTGCGTCTGCAGACCGAGACCGGCCGGGACGGCTTCGGCATGATCGGTGGCGTGACCTGGCAAGATTATGGTGATCGCCGCACCGGTGATGGACGGGCAAAGCCGACCGATTACGACGCCCGCGCCGCCGACTTCAAGCTGCTCGCGGGGCTCGGCCAGCGCTCGCAGCTGATGCTGTCGGTCCAGTATGCGAATCAGCCCGAGACACCGCGTATCGACGAACTGGTGCCCGGCTTCGGTCAGGACGCGCCTTCGTCCGAGCTGTTCGAGTTCCGCCCCAACCGGCGCCTTTTCTACCATGGCCGTTATCGCTGGGCGCCGGCGGCTGGCTGGCTGGAACAGGTCGAGCTCCACGCGGCCCGGCAGATCATCAAGGATGATCGGCGCAGCCGCGACTTCGGCTCGGCGATTACCGTCAACGAGGACAACAAGAGCACGCTCGATGGCCTGACATTACAGCTCGATGCGCGGCCGGCGGAGACGCTCCGTCTGACCGGCGGCGCCGAGCTGTATCGGGACAGCGTGGACAGCCGGCGGCTCGAAACCGACCGGGATACCGGGGTCACCGCGGTTGTCCCGAGCCGCTTCCCGGATGATTCGAGTCTGGACAGCCTCTCGGCCTATCTCGCGGCCGACTGGCAGGCGGCCGAGCGTCTGAGCCTCGGTGCAGGCGTCCGCTATAGCGAGTTCGACATCAAGCTGCCCGGCGCGCTGGATGGCCGTAACGTGCGGCTCGAACCCGACGACCTGACCGGCGATGTCCATGCCGTCTGGCGCTGGACACCGACGGTCAATCTGTTGGCGAACCTGGGCCGCGGCTTCCGCGCGCCAAATATATTCGACCTGGGCACCCTCGGCCCGCGGCCCGGCAACCGCTTTAACGTGGCCTCGCCGGATCTGGACCCGGAGACCGTGATCAGCGCCGACCTCGGCATCAAGATAGACCGGCCCCGCTGGCAGGCCGAGCTGTTCGTGTTCCGGCTCGATTACGACGACAAGATCACCTCGGTGCTCACCGGTGAGACCACGCCCGACGGGCGTGATGTGGTGCGCAGCGTCAACGCCAACACGGCCCATCTGGTCGGCGTGGAGGCCGGCGGACGGTTCGAATTCGGCGATGCGTTCGAGCTCCATGGCGTGCTCAATTACACCCGTGGCGACGAACGCGAGCCGGGTGGTATGGAGGACCCGGCCGACCGGGTGCCACCGCTAAACGGACGGCTCGGACTGGTCTACACAGGATGGACCGACCTGCGTCTCGAGCCATATCTGCTGTTCGCTGACGACCAGGGGCGATTGAGCCCGCGGGATGAGACAGACCCGCGGGTCGATCCGGACGGTACGCCGGGCTGGGGCACCGTCAACGTCGACCTGGCCTGGTACCCGAGCAACTCGCTGGAGCTCGGATTGCGCGTGGAAAACCTGCTCGATCGCCGTTATCGTGAGCACGGGTCCGGCATCGACGCACCGGGATTCAATCTCGCCCTGAGAGCCAACTGGGTCTTTTGAGTCCGCTCTTTCCGGCGGCCGGTCAGTGCTCCGGCAGCTATAATCCACCCCGTGACCGGACGCCAATACGGTGCCGTCCTGGGCCAGACTCGCAACACATGATCAAGCGTCTCGTCATCCTGCTGATTCCCCTCGCTATCCTGTTCGTGGGCGTCGAAGTCTCGCTGCGGCTGGTGCCCCAGGTCCTCCCGCTGGCCTTGCTCCAGCACTTCCAGCCGGATCTGCGTCTGCAGATCGCCGAGAAGCGTGGTCTGCCGACACGCAACGACGTGATGAGTCTCGAGCGCGACGATGGTGGGCCGCTGCTGCTCAAATACCGCCCGGAGACCGAGGTCAGCAAGACCTTCCTCGATGAGGGCGCGGTCCCGACGATCGTCACCGACGCGCAGGGCTTTTGTAATCCGCCTGATGCCGGCTACGAGCGGGCTCGCTTTGACGTGATCGCGATCGGTGATTCGTTTACCTGGTGTCACTCGGTGCATCCGGCAGAGGTGTGGCCCGTGGTCCTTGCGCAACTCTCCGGTCGCAGTGTCTACAATCTCGGGACACCGGCCATCGGTCTGTACGAATACCTGGTGATCCTGCGCCGCTTTGGTTTGCCCAAGCAGCCTCGGGTCGTGCTGATGAATGTCTATGAAGGCAATGATCTGCGTGATGCGATGCGCTACTGGTCCTATCGCGATGGGCATGCAGGAGCCGGCGCCGGGCTGGAATGCGCCGGCCTGTTGTGCCGGGCGCTCGGTTCGCGTAGCTATGTCTACAATCTCCTCGCCGCTGCCCGCGTCGAGTATCTGCAGCCACTGTTCGCGGGCTCGGGGCCGCCGCGCGATGCCGCGTTCGAAAACATCGATACCGACGATCTGCGCTTCTATTACACGCTCGATTTCGGCGACGAGCAGGTGCCCTTCAACCTGCGTAACGCCGACCGTGACGAGATCGCGGTAGCCACGGCCATAGCCCAGGGCGCGCTGTCACCGGCCTTGTTCGACGAGGCGCTGGCGGCTTTTGTCGCGTTGGCGGCAGAACAGGATTTTGTGCCGGTGCTGATTTATTCGCCCTCGGCGCACACCGCCTATACGGACTATGTCCGCTTTGAGGATCCTGCACTGGCGCCGTTGATGGCCGGCATGAGCGCCACGCTACGCGACTACTTCCGGACGTCCGGCGAACGCCTTGGTTATCATTTCCTTGATCTGACCGGACCGCTGCAGGCCGTCATCGATGCGCAGGGACCCGAGCAGGCGCAGCAACTGCTCTACTATCCGATGTCGATCCATTATTCCGCCGTCGGCAATCAGCGCGTGGCGGAGATCGTCGACGCATTCCTCCGCGGTTTGCCCGCCGCGCCATAAGCTCGGTATGCGACAAGCCGGGCGGCCGCCTGCACCGCTAGATGGCATCCACGGTCTGGATCCGGGCGATCGCCTCGAGGAACTCGGCGCCATAGCGCTCCAGCTTGACCTGGCCGACACCGGTGATGTCCAGCAGCCCGGCCTCATCGGCAGGTTTACGCTGGCTCATCTCCACCAGCGTGGCGTCGCCGAAGATCACGTAAGGCGGTACGCCCTGGTCCTCCGCAAGGCGCTTGCGCAGCGCGCGGAGTGATTCGAACAGGGCCTCGTCGGCCGCGGCCAGTCCGATCGCCGAACGGGCGCGCTTCTTTTTCTTGGCCTGCCGGATCCGCGGGCGAGCCAGGCGCAATGGCTGATCGCCGCGCAGCACCGGGCGCGATTTTCCGGTGAGCTTGAGCACAGAATAATTGGCCACGTCCTGGCTCAAAAAACCGAGATGGATCAGCTGCCGCGTCAGCGACGACCATTCCGCGTCGCTCATGTCGGCGCCGATACCGTAGGTGGAGAGGCGATCATGGCCGAGCCTGCGGATCCGCTCCGTATCGGCGCCGCGCAGCACATCCACGACATGTTTGACGCCGAAGCGCTCGCCGACCCGATAGACGCAGGAGAGCACCTTTTGCGCCGCAACCGTGGCATCGAAGGTCTCGGGCGGGTTGAGGCAGATATCGCAGTTGCCGCAGTCGGCCTCCAGATCCTCGCCAAAATAGCCCAACAGCACGCGGCGGCGGCAGCTCAGGCTCTCGGCCAGACCCACCATGGCCTGGAGCTTGTGCGACTCGATACGCCGCTGCTCGGGATTCTCAGTGCCCTCCAGCAGACGGCGTGCGGTGACCACGTCCTGGGCGCCGTAGAGCAACAAGGCCTCGGCGGGCAGTCCGTCACGGCCGGCGCGGCCGGTTTCCTGGTAATAGCCCTCGATGTGTTTGGGCAGATCGTAATGGACGACAAAACGCACGTTGGGTTTGTCGATGCCCATGCCGAATGCGACCGTGGCCACGACGATGGCCAGGTCGTCACGCAGGAAGCGTTCCTGGATGTCGTGACGCAGGCTGCCGGCCAGCCCGGCGTGATAGGCGGCGGCCTGATAGCCGGCCGCGACCAGATGGGCGGCGATCTCCTCGGTGCGCTTGCGCGACAGCGCATAGACGATGCCGGCTTCGCTCCTGCGATTGTCGAGAAAGCGGGTCAGCTGATCCATCGGACGGTGCTTTTCCAGCACCGTGTAGCGGATGTTGGGCCGATCGAAACTGCTGATGTGCCGGTGCGCTTCGTCCAGACCCAGGCAGCGGACGACATCCTCCCGGGTGTGGGGGTCGGCGGTGGCGGTCAACGCAATCAGCGGGACGCCCGGGAAGCGCGAACGCAGATCGCCGAGGGCCGCATACTCGGGTCTGAAATCGTGACCCCACTGGGACACGCAATGAGCCTCATCCACCGCGATCAGCGCAATCGGCAGCTGCGCCAGCCGCTCGAGAAAGTCCGGATTCATCAAACGCTCCGGGGCCACATACAGCAGATCCAGCTCGCCAGCGTGAAGTCGCGCCAGCACGCTCCGCGCCGCGGCCGCATCCAGAGATGAGTTGTAGCAGGCGGCGGCGATGCCATTCGCGTTGAGCGCGTCGACCTGGTCTTTCATCAGCGAGATCAGCGGTGAGACGACCAGCGCCACGCCCGGGCGAAGCAGCGCCGGTAGCTGATAGCACAGGGATTTGCCGCCGCCGGTGGGCATCAGCACAAAGGCGTCGCGGCCGGCGATCAGGTCTTCGATGATGGCCTGCTGCAGCGGCCGGAACGTGTGCAGCCCGAACACCCGCCGCAGGGTGTCCTGGATGGATACAGTGGGATCAGCAGCGGCCATCAAAGGTCGTTGCAGTCATGGGCGAGCGGTTTATAGCGGGTCTCCGTAAGGGCCTGCGGCGAAGGCCACAGCGGCCTTTATCCGGTAAACCAGCCGCCGGCTGGCGCACCGGTTTCTGATACTAACGCAAGGGCGTCAGTCTGACCCGATCTCGATTTCGACCACTTCCACTTCACTCCGCCCGGATTGCTCGTCGGCCTCTTCGTCGGCCTCGTCCGCCGTATCGTCGGCCACGTCCTCCGCGACCCGGGTGCCGTCACCGAAGTAGGTGCCGTCCGGGGCCAGATGGCACTCCCCCTGGACGTGGCTGCCATCGTCACAGCGGGTCAGATCGCCGCCGCCAGTACAGGCGGCGGCGATCAGCATGAGTGAGAGCAACAGTAGTCTGCCGCCCGTTAACGCGCGGCTAGACCGGTGTGACATTTTCGGCCTGAAGCCCCTTGGGGCCTTGTTTGACCTCCATGGTGACCTTCTGGCCGTCGACGAGGGTACGGCGACCCTCGGAATTGATGGCGGTGTGATGGACGAAGACGTCGGGGCCGTCTTCCTGCTCGATAAAACCGAATCCCTTCTGATCGTTGAACCACTTTACGGTTCCGGACACTGCTGAACCTGACATGCTGACCTCGTTCTTGGGTGATCGTCGGACCCGGGTGCAACCCCGGGGACGCCAGTCTTACCACAACCGCGGCCACAAATCCCGAGAAAAACGCCGGGATCCGGCTCGAAGCGCCGCCCCCAAACGGTATCCGGCGCTCAACAGGGTCGGGCATCAGCCGGGTTTTTGGTGCCCCCTTAGCAAACCCAATGATTCCATCAGGACAACATCCCGGCCAGGGCCAATACTCGCGATGGCAGCAGAAAATGCTTGGCAAGCCGGGCTTCTGGCATCAGCATTGACCCGGATTCACGCGGCAAGCCCGGTGGCGCAACCGGCCCAACCGGCAGGAGAACCGACATGAGCAGAGTATCGTTCGCAGGTAGTTTTATTCTGATCGCCACGATCCTGGGCGGATGCACCGCCTCGGACCATGTCCAGGACGTGCGCGCGGAGGACGCTGACCGGCTCACCGTCGGCACGGTGCAGCGGGAAATCCGTCTCGGCATGTCCGGGGCCGAGGTGGCCGAGGTGTTGGGCGCGCCCAATATCGTGACCACCGATGAGGAGCGCCGGGAGACCTGGATCTACGACAAGATCTCCAGCGAGGTGGCCTACTCGCGTAGCGGCGGCGCCATCGTCGGCCTGTTGTTCAGCAGCTCTGGCGGCGGCCTTGGTGCCGGGAGCAAGAGCGCGGGCGCAAGCTCGACCTCGCAGCGTACGCTGACCGTGGTCATCCGCTTTGATGAGAACGACATGGTCCGTGACTTTTCCTATCACAGCTCCAGCTTCTGAGGGCGAGTCCGCTGATGAAATCAGGAATCATGCTGCGGGCAAGCATCCGCGCTGCCGTGGTGTTTACGGTCCTGGCGGCGCTATCCGCAGGTTGCGCCGCAAAGATCCCCACCGACGCGCTGCGCCTGAAAGAATCGTCGCTGGAGCTGCGGGCGAAGCAGAGCCGTATTTTTGAGGTCGAATCCGAGACGGCGATCCTGGCCGCATCCGTGGCCGTGATCCAGGACATGGAGTACAACCTGGACTACATCGAGAAGCCCCTGGGCGTGCTCAGCGCGTCGAAGAAAGTCGACGCGGATTCCGGCTCGGAGAAAGCCGGACTGATAACGATGGACGTACTCTGCGCGATGACAGGGGGTAGTTGCGGCTACTACGCCACCGCGTCGGACGAGCAGGTGATTTCATTGACGCTGGTCGTGCTGCCCAGTCTTGCCAGGCCCGGCAACTATGTCGCACGAGTCACGGTGCAATACGTGGTGTTCGACAAGCAGGGCCGGGTCAAGAAGCGCTCGACGATCGAGGATGCGAAGGTCTACGAACAGATCTTCGCCAACTTGTCCAAATCGCTGTTCCTGGGAGGTACGGAATGAGCCGCACGACTCGCATCGCCGGCGTGGTACTTGCCTGCACGTTTGTCGCCGGCTGCGCTGCCACGCCGCCGGACGTCACCGGCGCTGGCAGTCAGCTGCAGACCCGCCAGATGCAGACCCGGGAGTACGATACGCTGGACCGGGCCAAAACCCTGCGCTCGGTGATCGCCACGCTGCAGGATCTGGGCTTTGTCATCGACACTGCCGACATCGATCTGGGCACGGTGACCGCTACCCGCGAAGACAAATACACCATGCGCATGACCGTCACCGTGCGCGAGAAGGATGCCGCACGGATCCTGGTGCGCGCGAACGCCCGTATCGGCGAGGATACGGTCACCGATCCGCTCACCTACCAGGACTTCTTTATCGCGCTGGACAAGGCTATGTTCCTGACCCGCGAAAAAGTGGACTGAAGCCAGGCCCGGGACTACGCTCATCACACCGGCCCGCGCCGCGCCCGGGGCTGCTGCGCCTTGTATCGTGATTCTGCCTGTGGCCGCTGAGACGCTGGTCACAGCTGTCTTAAAGCCTGCCAAATTGCACTGACAGCCGGTCCGGGGCCAGACACAGCGCGCCGGCTCCGACGCTTTCAGGTTCAGGAGACCACTATGGCTGTCGAAATGCTCGAACCCTGGGTCGAAATCCGTGCACTGCTCGACAGCGGCGCGCCGGCCGATTCGATTGAAGCCTGCCTGGATGCCATCGAACCCGCGGAACTGGTGCGGGCCATCTTCCGTCTGAGTGAGGACGAGCAGCGCGCTCTGCTGCAGGCGATCTCTGCGGAGCGTGCCGCGGAGCTGATCGAATACCTGCCCGACACCCATGTCGCCGATCTGATCGATGACATGGCCTCCCACGAAGCCGCTGCCATCGTCGAGGAAATGGCCAGTGACGACCGTGCCGACGTGCTGGCCGAGCTGGAATCGGACGAAGCCGAGGCCATCCTCGAACACCTGGACGAGGAGGATGCCGAGGAAGCCCGCCAGCTGATCAGTTATCCGTCCGATGTGGCCGGTGGACTGATGATGACGGAGTTCGCGGCCTATCCCATGTCCACGACTGTGCGCGAGGTGGTGGATGAGCTGACCGGGCGCGACGGTGACTACGCTTATCTGACCGTCCACTACGTCTATGTGGTGGTGAAAAAGCACAAGCTGAAAGGGGTGCTGCGACTGCGCGACATGGTGTTCGCCGATCCCGACGCCACCATCGGCAGTCTCGCGCGAAAAGCGGACACGGTGGCGCCGGATGCGAATCTTGGCGAACTGGAACAATTTTTCGATGAACACGACATCGCCGCGGCACCGGTGGTCGATGAGCGGGGCTTTCTGCTCGGCATCGTCCGGCGACGGGCGCTGCTGGAGGCCCTGGCCGACAGGGCCGAGAGTGACAGCCTGAAATCAGCCGGTATCGTCGGCGGCGAGGAACTGCGCAGCATGCCGGTGCTGTTGCGCTCCCGGCGCCGGCTGACCTGGCTGACCGTCAACATCGGGCTGAACATCGTCGCCGCCAGCGTCATCGCGCTGTATCAGGACACGCTGAGCGCGGTCATCGCGCTGGCCGTGTTCCTGCCCATCGTCTCTGACATGAGCGGCTGCTCCGGCAATCAGGCGGTGGCCGTCAGCATGCGCGAGCTGACGCTGGGCGCGGTCGCGCCGAGAGACGTGTTCCGGGTCTGGCGTAAGGAAGCGATAGTGGGTCTGATCAACGGTCTGGTGTTGGGTACGCTGCTTGCCGTGGCCGCATGGCTGTGGAAAGGGATTCCTGTGCTGGGGCTGGTGGTGGGTGCCGCGCTGGCGCTGAATACGCTGATCGCGGTGTCGATCGGCGGTACCGTGCCGCTGGCGCTCAAGGGCATGGGCGTGGATCCGGCGGTGGCCTCCGGTCCGGTGCTGACCACGGTCACCGACATGTGCGGGTTCTTTTTGGTGCTCAGCCTCGCCACGCTGGCTCTGCCGGCGATCACCTGAGCTGGCGGGATAGTCTTCTGGCGCGGGCCTGAACTGCCGCCGTCCGGTGTCTCGCTCGTCAGGAACGCGGCGTGGCCCGGCTAGGCAAGGCGAACGCAAAAAAGGGATACTGCAGCCCCTTTTTTTCAGCGCGGGAACGGACCATGGACAAAGACACGCGTCAGGCGCCATTGGACATGGACGGCGAGACCTTCCGTCGGCTCGGTCATCGACTGGTCGACCAGGTCGCCTCATATATCGACTCGATACCCGGGCGACCGGTGACACAGGCGGAGACGGTCCAGCAGATCCGCGCGCTGTTGGGAGAAGACGCGCTACCCGAGGAGGGGACAGAGCCGGGGGCGTTGCTCGACCAGACCGCTGAGCTGCTGTTTGAACACTCGCTGCACAACGGTCATCCGCGTTTTATGGGTTACATCACGTCGTCCGCAGCGCCGATGGGTATGCTCGGCGATCTGCTTGCTGCGGCGGTGAATCCCAACGTCGGCGGCTGGCAGTTGTCACCGGTGGCGGCCGAGATCGAGGGGCAGTGCATCCGCTGGATCGCGCAGCTGCTGGGCTACGCACCTGATTGCGGCGGGCTGATGGTCAGCGGCGGTAACGTCGCCAACATGGTCGGTTTCTTTGCCGGACGCAGGGCCATGCTGGGCGCTGCTGTCCGTGAGGACGGCGTCTCCGGCGCCGGTCCGGCCTGTGTCTACGCCTCGAAAGAGACCCACACCTGGCTGCAGAAGGCCGCGGACCTGTCCGGGCTCGGTACCGGCGCGATCCGCTGGGTCGGCACCGGGCCCGATTGCCGTATGGACATCGATGCGTTGGAGCGGCAAGTGAGCGCAGACCGGGACGCGGGTCTCAAGCCGTTTATGGTGGTGGCCTCGGCCGGCACGGTCAGCACCGGTGCGGTCGATGACATGGTCGCCATCGGTGCCCTGTGCCGGGACCAGGGGCTGTGGTTTCATGTCGACGGGGCCTATGGCGCGCCGGTGGCGTCGTTGCCCGAATTCGCCGACGACTTCGCCGGGATGAGTCAGGCTGACTCGATCGCAATGGATCCGCACAAGTGGCTCTACAGTCCGTTGGAAGCGGCCTGTACCCTGGTGCGCGACCCGGCACGGCTGGTCGATGCGTTCAGCTTTCAGCCGGTCTATTACCATTTCGATCAGGGCGACAGAGAAGGTCTGAACTATTACGAATACGGGATACAAAACTCGCGCGGCTTCCGTGCGCTCAAGGTGTGGCTGTCCCTGAAGCAGGTCGGCGCCGGCGCGCACCGACAGATGATCCGCGACGACATCGCGCTGGCACGGCAGCTTTTCGAACTGGCCGATGCCCATCCACGGCTCCAGGCGATCAGTCACGGGCTGAGTATCACTACGTTCCGCTATGTGCCCGAGGGCGTGGATCACACAGCACCTGACCAACAGGAATATCTGAGCGATCTGAACCGCCGCCTGGTGACGGCGCTTCAGGTAAGCGGCGAGGCTTTCGTCTCCAACGCGGTGGTGGACGGCAACTATCTGCTGCGCGCCTGCGTGGTCAATTTCCGTACCGGCCCCAAGGATATGGCCGCGCTGACGGAGATCGCGGTCCGTCTGGGTCAGTCGCTGGAGTAAGGGCGGCTTGGTCTGCTGATCCACAGATCGCAGGCTGTGCGATCCAGTCGCCCGGGTGGGCGCAGCCGCGGTCACCTCTCCGTAGCCGGCACTGCCCGAAGTCGTCGTGCCCTTCGCTGATGCGCTGCAACAGCAGGGTGACAGGTCCGGCGCTTCGTAGACCCCGATCAGACAGCTGTCAATGATACAAACGTCGGCTGTTCATGATTGCCGACTGCTGGTATCACCAGCGTGGGGCCGAGGGCTTGGTATTTGCGTGACGGCGCGATCGGACATTGGGTATTGCACACCATTACCGATCGGTGTTGCTCTTTAACGCGTGTGATCCATTTTCGGCCCCACAAATGAATGCCGTCGTTGCGGGGCCGAGTCCCGTCGCGTGCGGCCGAAACACAGACAAATAACCGAAAATCGAGGGCGCCATAATGAAATCGTTCCGAAACCGTCTGACGTTAATCCTGGGGATCGTCGGCTTGACTCTGGTCGCGGGAACAGCGGCCGGTGTGGACAGGCTGGCGTTCTCGGGTGGGCCCGAGGGAGGCACGTTCCAGTATTTCTCCAACGGCATCGCCATCCGTCTGTCCAAGAATATCGGCGACGTAGAAGTCTCGAACATGGCCTCGGCCGGGTCGCTGGAGAACCTGCGGCGGGTCAATTCCGGCGAAGCGGATTTTGGCATCGTCTATTCCGGCGACACCTATCTCGGCCGCAACGGCAAGCTCACCAACGACACCCGCAAGTATCCCAAGGTCATGGCCATGGCGTTTCTCTATGGCGCGCCGGCGCATCTGATCGTCAAGGCTGACAGCGGCATCGACAAGGTGGCGGATCTCAAGGGGAAACGTGTTGCCGTGGGTGGCGCGGGCTCCGGCGCCGCGGGCGCTGCGGAGCGTTATTTCAGCTCGCTCGGCCTGTGGGACAACATGAATGTGGAGTTCCTCGGCTATTCCAAGGCGGCTTCGGCCCTGGGTGACAATCTGATCGACGCCTTCTGGGTGTTCGCAGGCTTCCCCAATTCCTCAGTGATCCAGGCGGCGGCCAGCAACAAGATCAAGATGCTCGACGTGGTCGAAGCCGGCAAAGCGGCGGGTTTCTTTGACGAATACCCGTTCTACACCAACCTCACCATCCCGGCGGGAACCTACACCGGCGTCGATTACGACGTGGCCTCGTTCCAGGATTCGGCGCTGTGGGTGGCTGGCGAGCATGTAGAGGCCGACACCGTGCACGCAGCGTTGGCGGATGTCTATTCGAAGGAAGGCCTGGCTTACATGGTCAAGGTCAAGAGCACAGCCAAGTCGATGTCGGTCAAGTCAGGCCTGGACGGCATCGTCACGCCGATCCATGAAGGTGCCGAGAAGTACTGGAGCGAGCAGGGGCTGAAGATTACCGAGGCCCAGAGCGCCCGATGATCTAGAAGGCGAAAACCAAGGTTCCGGGGAGGGGCGCCAGAATGACCGAATCTGAAGACAAGAGTCTGGAAGTTCTGGACGAGGAACAGAAGAAGAAGGTCCAGGAGCTGCTCGAGAAGGACGCCGCCAGCGGGCGGAATCCAAAGGGCTTCTGGCGCTGGATCGTGGCTTTGCTGGGCGGCGGGATGGTGTTGTTCTATTTCTACACTGCCGGCCTGGCCAGTGTGGCTACGCAATTTCACCGGGGCGTTTATGTGCTGGTCACATACGTCCTGGTGTTCCTGCTCTACCCGGGCGGCGGGACCTGGTACCGCTACCTGCTCGCTTTGTTTGTCGGGGCGCTGGTCGCAACAACGGCCAGCGCCCTGATGTTCTTCCCGGATGTGGTGACGTTCCATGCCGCGCTGGTCGGGTTTGGCGACACCTGGAGCGAATCGGGCGCCGGCGCGGCGATTGCGGCGATGGGCCCGGCACTCTGGGTGATCGCGGTGGGCACCCCGGCTATCGGCGCGGCGATGATGTTTGCCGATCGCTGGCTCGAGCAGCGCTATCCGCAGAATCCGGTCTTGTCGGACATCGTTTTTGCGGTGGCCAGTGTCGCCGTGATCTATTACTGGATCAGTCAATTCGAGGCGCTCAACTACCGCGCGGGCGCGGAGACCGAACTCGATGCGCTGATCAGCATCGCCGGCATCCTGATCTCGCTGGAGGTCTGCCGCCGGGTCTTGGGTTGGTCGATGACCCTGATCGGTGTGATGCTGATTTGCTACGGCCTGTTCGGTCCGTACTTCCCCGATATGATCGCGCATCGCGGTTTTGGCGTGGAACGCCTGGCCACGTCGCTGTATCTGACCACCAATGGCGTGTTCGGCGTGATGGCCAATGTGCTGGCCACCTATGTGATCCTGTTTATCTTCTTCGGCGCCTTCCTGCACAAGTCCGGCGCCGGCCGGTTCTTTATCGACCTGCCGATGGCGGCGGCGGGGCACAGCACCGGTGGTCCGGCCAAGGTGGCGGTGGTCGCGTCGGCGCTGTTCGGTTCGGTCTCGGGCAGCGCTATCGCCAATACGGTCTCGACCGGCGCGTTCACCATCCCGCTGATGAAACGAGCGGGGTTCCGGCCCCACGTGGCCGGGGCGATCGAACCCTCCGCGTCTATCGGCGGTATGTTTATGCCGCCGATCATGGGTGCCGGCGGCTTCCTGATGGCGGAGCTGACCGAAACGCCCTACGCGCACATCATGCTGATCGCGATCTTCCCGGCGATGCTGTACTTCTATTCCGTGTTTTGCATGATCCATTTCGAGGCGAAGAAGCACAATATCCGCGGTATCCAGGATCCGAATATGCCGCACTGGACCGAGGTGCTGAAGAAAGAGTGGTACTTCTCGATGCCGCTGGTGATCATCACCATCCTGATGGTGATGGGTTATTCGCCCGGCTTCTCGGCCTTCTGGGCGACGTTGTCATGTATCGCCGTCAGCTGGGTCAGAAAAGAGACCCGGATGGGGCCAAAGGAAGTCTGGGAGGCGATACAGACCGGCGCTCGCAACACGCTGATCATCGGCGCCACGGTCGGTGTGATCGGCGTCATCGTCGGCACCATCTCGCTGACCGGCATCGGTCTCAAATTCTCCGACATCATCATCTCCGCCGCCGGTGGCAACCTGCTGTTTGCGATCCTGTTGATCGCGCTTGCGTCACTGGTACTCGGTATGGGCGTGCCGGTCACCGCCGCCTATCTGATCGTTGCGGTGCTGGCGGTACCACCGCTGATGGAGATGGGCGTGGTGCTGATCGCAGCGCATATGATCGTCTACTGGTTCAGCCAGGATTCGAACATCACGCCACCGGTTTGTGTCGCCGCCTATGCGGGGGCGGCGATCGCCGGCTCGGACCCGTGGAAGACGGGTTGGACGGCGTTCAAGTTTGCCAAGCTGTTGTATGTCGTGCCGCTGCTGTTCGCCTACACGCCACAGATCCTGTTTGAAGGCAAGCCCCTGATCGCGCCGGAGATCAACGATCCGGTGATGGGCGCCATGATCCTGGAGTTCCAGGCTGAGACCGGGGACACGGTTGAAATGGGCGATCCGGTGTTGAAAGTCATGGACGGCGAGGAGATACGCGAGATCGCCGCCAGTCGCGACGGCGTGATCAAGGAATTCACGGTCACCGGGGGCGGCTATCTGGACACCGGCACGGTCATCGCCGAGATGTCGGCGAAACCCACCTCGGTGATGTCGTCCATGTTCTCCGCGGTACTCGGCACGCTGGCGTTCTCCGCCCTGACCATGGGTTATTTCATCCGCAAGACCAACGTGATCGAGTGGCTGATCCTGGCGGTCGCCACCGTCACGCTCTACTGGCCGACTCTGATCACCGACGGCGTGGGGCTGCTGCTGACGGCGGTCGTCTACATGAGTCAAAAAGCGCGTAATCGGCGCGACGAGAAGGCCGGCCTGGCCACTGCCAGCTAGATTATTTCTACAAACGGATACGCGCATGCTTCCCAAGATAAGAACGATTCTCTATTGCACTTCGCTGGGCCCGCACGCCCCCTACGTGTTCGGCTACGCCTGCTCCCTGGCCAGGAGCCTGGACGCCCGGATCGTGGCCCTCCACGTGATCGAGTCCCTGAGCCGCAAGCAGAAGGCCCTGGTAGACGGTTACACCGGACCCGGCCGCCTGCAGGAATTGATCGAAAAAGCCCACCAGCAGGCCACGGAACAACTGCCCCGCCATCTTAAGGAGACCCTGGTGGCGGTCAGCGGCGAGGAGGATTGGGACCGGCTGGTGAGCGACGTGATCATCGATGAAGGCCGCTCCGAGCGGATGATCCTCAGGCATGTTGAGGCCCGGAAAGCCGATCTCGTGGTCATCGGCGCCCACACCGAGGCCTCCATCATCGACCGCCTGATCGGCACGACCGCCCGCTCCCTGGTCAAGAGTTGCCCGGTTCCCGTGCTCACCGTCCAGGTCCCTAGTGGCTTAAAAGCAACAACTTGAGTTACGAAAACGTTAGACTATAGTTGAATGGTGTGGATTTGGACCAACAACGATAATTCCACCGATCTCGCTAACGATTCCAAAACGCGGCTCTTGATGGGCCAGGGAGATTTGACGATGAAGACCAGCAAACTTGCGTTGCTTGCAGGTGTAGCGGTCGGCCTGTTGGCCGGCAGTACCGCCTGGGCAGGCGCGGAACTCAAGATCGATGATGAATCCTCGATCAATCTGGGTTATCGCGTTCAGGCATTTACGATCTTTACGGACAGAGATCTGGACGGTGACGGCAGCTTCGACGACGACACCGACTTCCGTGTGCGCCGGGCCCGCTTCCGGCTCGCCGGCAAGATCAACCAGTACGTCAGCGCCTTTATCCAGACCGATGCCACCGACGATCTGGGCGGCTCGGGATCCGACATGCGGGTCATCGACAGCTGGGTCAACCTGAAATACAACAACTGGGCCCAGCTCTTTGCCGGACAGCACATGGCACCGTCTTCACGGCAGGCGACCACAAGCTCAGGCGCACTGATGGCCATCGACCGCCCGGGTAACAACACCAAGAACCTGACCTGGGGCGCCCGCTCGTTGAGCCGGTTCTCGACCACCACCTACGGCGATTCGAACGACTCGGCGCTCTCCGGTGATAATGCCGTCCGCGACGTGGGCATGACGTTCTTCGGCACCGGCTCGTTCAACGACACGACCCATCTGAAATATTACGCGGGTCTATACGACGGCGTGCAGCGTTCCAGCTCCGATGACGACAATCTCCGCCTCACGATGCGCGCACAGTTGAACCTGTTCGACGCCGAGCCGGGTTATTTCAACAGCTCGACTTATCTGGGCAAGAAGCAGACGCTGGGCTTCGGCATCTCCTTTGACATGCAGGACGAAGTTCAGGATGCCACCGGCGGCGGGACGGGCGACTACGAGTACTACAGCATCGACGCCTTCGCCGACTGGCCGGTAGGCCCCGGCTATCTGACCGCCGAAGCCGCCTATTCGGACCTGGACCTGGATGACGCGACCGCCGCGGCCAGCCAGTCCCAGGGCGACGGCTGGTATTTCCAGACCGGCTACTACATTAACCAGTGGCAGCCGTGGATCGAGTTCGAGACCTGGGACGGCGACGCCTCCGGCAGCAACCTCGGCGACTACGACTCGTATCGCATCGGTATCAGCTACTTCCTGAAGGGCCACAACGCCAACGTCAAGCTGGGCTTCGAGAAGTTCGAGCCTGACGACAACTTCAGCGGAACGACTGAGGATTCGATCGACACGATCGTGCTGGGCTTCTTTACCACGTATTGAGGCTGAGCGACGCTAACGGATGGCCCTCGCCGGGAACGGCGGGGGCCAATTTTTTGGAAACCGCAGTTTCACGCCCCCCGCGATGCTCCCCGTTTTGAAGACCCTGGCGCGAACGTCTCGAAGCACGCCTCGGGACGATGATATGCTGACCGTGCCCGGACATCGTGATGGCGGCTGCAGCCGCTTCCGGCCAGTTCCGGGCTGACGAACACATACCGCGGAGGGGGAACAGCGAGATGAGATCTGCGAACCCGGGCGAACACGTCCCGCGAATGACAAAAGCAATAAAATTGGCAGCCTTGGTCGGCCTTGTGTGGTGCCTCTCCCTGGCGCCAGCGTTCGTCCACGCGCAGCCAGCTGCCACGCAGGCCACCGACCCGGTGGTCGTCGATGCGGTCCGCATGCTCGAGGTGGGCATCGACCCTGAGCTGATCCTCAGCTGGCTGCAATCCAGCGGCAAGCGGCCGGGGCCACTAAGCGCCGACGATGTTATCGCATTGTCCGAGGCCAAGGCGCCAAAGGAACTGATCCAGGCGCTGCTCGATCTGGCAGCACCGGCAGCCCGGGCGCCGGCCGCGCCAGTGGCACCTGTCGCGCCGAGTGCCGATGCGACGCCGCCCCCGCAGGCTCCCGCGCCAACGCCGCGCGCCAGCCCGGCAGCGGCAGACCGTGAGTGTTGTCTGGTCGACTTCTCGGTCGAGTATCGGGTTAGCGAAGATACGGTCGGTGACGGGTTCGAAGGACCGGAACACGATCTGTTTCTATATCTGGACGGGTATTTCCTCGCACGGTTCGAGTCCCAGGGCAATATCGCCGCCCAGGGCCCGATACCCTTCAAGGCGCGTGTGGCGCCCGGTCTCCATACCATCCGGCTCACCCGCGAGTTGCACACGCAGCCGAACCGGAAGAAACGTCCGAACGAATGGGACCACCTGACCACCGTAAGTCCGGCAGCCATAGAATTCGAGGTCGAACCGGGTGCCGACTGGAACATGGATATCCGCTGGCTCCAGGGCGAGTTCTCCCTCAAGCGCCCGCTCAATTGGCGGTGGTCAAGAGACGGCGTCGAGCTGGCCGGGGAACAGCATGCCGGCGTATCTCGCGAGGATTGGCCGTTTCTGTGCGACGACGTCGAAGTCAGTCGTGACAGCGGCGCGATTTCCGGCTGGCGCGCGCGCGATCGCCGGAAGGGCTGCGTAGACTGGTCATCGCTATGGCCGCCACCGGTCAGCACGACGCGTGGCCAGGTTCTCGCCGATCTGCGGAACTACGATTTCCAGCCGCCGGTCAGCACCGTCGGTCGTATCGATTAGTCGTCAGCGGCATCCTGGCCGCTTGCGTCGAAACGCGCCGGCCGTGCCGCTGCCAGGCCTTCCGCATACCATCGACTGTGTGGTTGAGCCGCCGGCTTCAGGACGGGCTGATCTGAGGGCCCGCATACCGCTCGTGTCTCTTGCTCAATCGTCCGCCGATCCAAAGCCCCGGTCGCGCATCAGCGCGCCGCTGTCCGGATCACGGCCGCGGAACGCGCGGTAGGCCTCCGCCGGATCCACCGCATTGCGCGGTGCGAACAGATTGTCCACCAGCTTCCGCGCCAGAACCGGATCGTAAAAGCCGCCGGGTGCGGCCGCAAACGCCTCGGCAGCGTCGGCGGTCAGGACATCGGCCCAGATATATCCGTAATAGCCGGCAGAGTAACCCTCGCTGGAAAAGGCGTGGCCGAAGTGCGGGCTACGATGACGCATCACGATCGCGTCGGGCATACCCAGCAAGGCCAATGAAGCGCGTTCAAATGCGTCGGCATCGAGGTCTGTCGGATCGGAGGTGTGGTACATCAGATCTACCAGCGCCGAGGCAAGATATTCGGTGGTCGCAAAACCCTGATTAAAGCTGTCCGCGAGACGGATACGCGCTACCAACTCAGCCGGGATCGGTTCACCGGTATCGACGTGCACCAGATAATTGTCGATCACCGGGTCAGTCATCAGCCAGCGTTCCAGCAGCTGGGACTGGAACTCGGTGTAGTCGCGGACGCCCCAATTCAGAGAGTGATAATTGACCCGCGATGACAACGCATGCAGCGCGTGGCCGAACTCGTGGAACAGGGTGCGCGCGTCATCCCAGGAGATCAGCACCGGCTGGCCCGGCTCGCCGGGCACAAAGTTGGAATTGTTCGAGGCCAGGATCACCTGCTTGCCGCGCACGGTTTCGTGGGAACGGTAGCTGGTCGCCCAGGCGCCCGAGCGTTTTCCCTGCCGGGCGAAGGGATCCAGATACCACAGCCCGATCAGCGAGCCGGTGTCACCGGTGCGCACTTCCCAGACCCGGACGTCCTCGTGGAACACCGGCACCGAGCCTGCCGGCACTGGCCTGAAGTCGAATCTGAACAGTTCCCTGGCCACGTAAAACATGGCCTCGCGCAGCCTGTCGAGCTGCAGATACTGTTTCACTTCTTCCGAGTCGATGTCGTAGCGCGCCCGGCGCACCTTCTCAGCATAGTAACGATAATCCCATGGCTCGATCTTGATATCGTCGCCTGCGGACAGCGCCATTGCGCGCATGTCGGCGATCTCTTCCCCGGCCCGCGCGACCGCCGCCGGCCAGACCTCCATCAGCAGCTGCATAGCGTTTTCGGGTGTGCCGGCCATGCGATCCTCCAGCCGCCACGCCGCATAGTTGTCATAGCCGAGCAGCGCCGAACGTTCCTGACGCAGCTGCAGGATCTTTGCGATCAACGCATTGTTGTCATGCTCGTCACCGTTGTCGCCACGACTGTAGTAGTTGCGCCATACCTGCTCCCGCAGATCGCGTTGGTCCGAGTAGGTCAGAAACGGATCCATGGAAGAACGGGTGTTGGTGACCGCGTATTCGCCCTCGTGGCCGCGTTTTCCGGCGGCACGCGCGGCCGACTCGATAAATGAATCGGGCAGGCCGCTCAGCTGGTCCGGCTTGAGATAAACCACATACTTTTCTTCATCCGCCAGTACATTGTCGGCGAAGCGATTCTGCAGTTCCGCCAGCTCCTTGTTGATGGCCGCATAACGTTCCCGGGCTGCGCCGGTCAGCTGGGCGCCGCCGCGCACAAAGCGTGCATAGGTGGTTTCGAGCAGCCTGCGCTGTTCGGCGTCCAGGATCGCCATTGCCTCGCTCGCGTAAATCGCCTGGATGCGATCAAACAGCCCCTGGTTCTGAAACACGCCAGTGTTGAATCCGGCCAGCCTGGGTGCCATCTCATTATTGATCTCGCGGAACTCCGGCGAAGACAGGTTGGACCGCCAGATGCCCATATACACTTCGACCCGATCCAGATCCCGTCCCGCGTCTTCCAGCGCCACCAGGGTGTTGTCGAAGGTCGGGGGCTCGGGGTTTTCGACGATGGCCTCGATCTCGGTCTGTTTCAACGCCATCGCGGCTTCCAGCGCCGGCTTCAGATCGGCCAGCTCCATCCGGTCAAAGGCCGGCACGCCGCCATAGGGTCCCGACCAGGGATCCAGCAGCGCGTTATCCTTTGGCGGCTCGGGCGAGCACCCCGGCATCGCCAAAGCGAGGGCCAGTATCACTGCCCGGACTCCGGCGTTCGAAGCGTATTCCTTTACTTTCAATAAGTTGAGCGTCATCGACCTTGATTCTCCGGGCATGGCAAGCCGTCTATGGTATCTACGGTCGTGCCAGGCCGAAAGAGCCGAACCACTGTGAAACTCGCGGAGGAGGGGTCAAACCGGTCCCCGCGGCGGCCCCGTTGGTGACTGGGAGATCCCGATGGCGCTCCCTTGGCGATCTTAAGGCTCTGTTTTAACAAGAAAAATTGGCATCTGGGCGCAGGCGGAGCCACCGCTGAATCCCCTTCTCCGGGGTCAATCTGTTGCATTGCAGCAAGACCTGCTAGGCTTTACACATGCGCTACACCACCGACTATGAAGAGCACAGGACCCTGGCCGACGGAACCCGGCTGGTCCTGCGCATGGTCCGGCCAACGGACAAGGCAGCCCTCGCGGACGGCCTGGCCCGGCTGTCCGAGCGGACCCGTTATCAGCGCTTTATGGCGCCCAAAAACAGCTTCACCGATGCCGAGCTGGCCTTTTTGACCGAAGTCGACGGCGAGGATCATCTCGCTATCGTTGCCGGTCACGAGCGGCCCGGCGCTGAACCGGGCGGTATCGGTGTCGGCCGCGTCGTGCGTCTGGAGGATGACCCGGAAACCGCCGAACTCGGGATTGTCGTGGCGGATGCCTGGCAGCATCGGGGCATCGGCAGGCTGTTGCTGGAACGTGTCGTGGCCGCCGCGGCTGAACGCGGCATCAGGCGGATCCGCGCCCAGGTCATGGCGGACAACAGCCAGGTGCTGGGTCTGCTAAAGGACTATCTGGCCGACAGCCAGAGGCACACGGATCACGGTGTGCTGACCCTCGAATTCCCGATCCCGGAGCAGAACCCGGACGATGCGGTGGATGCGCTGTTGAACCTGATCCGCGCGGTCGCCCAGGGCGTGGCGATCACCCCCGATCTGATCAGCGAACTGGCGGCGCACCCGGTGGACTCGGTGGTCTCGCTGGTTTCGCGGCTGACGCGGGCAGTGAATCAGCCGCTGTTGTCGGAGTCGGACTCCGCTCGGGAGCGCGATTCCTGACGGCGTGACCGCGGGTACGGCGTAAAACCGGGCCGCTGGCGTCAGCGGATGGCCATCGAAATCAACTTCTCCCATGCCGCGTCGGGGAGCAGCCAGCGCAGGAAGATCAGCGCCGTCGCGTCCATCGGCGTGGCATAGCGCCGACGCACCGCAGCTTCCCCATGTGCCATATTTGATAGTGATGAGCGAGCCTTGCCGCCAACCCCGACAGCAGGATCCCCACGCCCCGCTTGAGCACCGGGTGACGTTCCGCTTTTATGAGGAGCTCAATGATTTCCTGCCCGCCGGGCAGCGCAAGATCGCGTTTGATCAGGTGTTCACCGGCACGCCGTCGATCAAGGACACTATCGAGGCCATCGGCGTACCCCACACCGAAATCGATTTGATCCTGGTCGACGGCCGCTCTGTCGGCTTCGACCACCGCTTGCGTGGCGGCGAGCGGGTTTCCGTCTACCCCATGTTCGAAGGGATGGATATCAGCGCGGTCCAGCGACTGCGGCCGGCACCGCTGCGCGATCCGCGCTTCGTGCTGGACGTGCACCTGGGCACCCTGGCCCGCTATCTCCGGCTGCTCGGTTTCGATGCGCTCTGGCGCAACGACCTCGAGGACGAGACCATCATCGGGCTCGCCGCGGAGCAGGGACGGATTATTCTCACCCGCGATCGCGGCATCCTGCGCCATGGTCGCGTCACTCATGGGTACTGGCTGCGCGCGACCGACCCTCTGCAACAGATCGCAGAGGTGGTCCGGGCGCTGGATCTGGGTGCGTATCTCCGTCCGCGTACCCGCTGCATGGAGTGTAACGGTGAACTCGCGCCTATCCGCCGCCGCGAGGCCGCGCGTCATGTGCCGCTGCAGGTTTTTCTAGTCTACCGTGACTTTACCCGCTGCGATGCGTGTGGCCGCATCTACTGGCCCGGGTCTCACCAGAAGCGGCTGGACGAGGTCATCCGCCTGGCTCGCGCATGACCTGTCAGGCCTCGCGCAGGACCTCAGGCGTCGGCGGCGTGTATTGGCGCAAGACAGACTTCAGCTGGTCCCGGGAGAACGGCTTGGAGAGATAGTCGTCCATGCCTGCGTCGATACATCGCTGGCGATCGCCACTGACCGCGTTGGCAGTCAGCGCCACGATCGGCACCGGTGGCAGGCCGGATTTCCGCTCGCGCAGGCGTTGCAGCCGAGTCGCCTCGAGTCCGTCCATCTCTGGCATCTGGCAGTCCATGAGGACCACATCGAATTCCCCGCATTCGAGAGCATCGAGTGCCTCGCGGCCGTTGAGCGCGGTCTGGACGCTACAGCCGAGACTGTCGAGCATGCCGATGCCGACCTCGAGGTTGACCGGATTGTCTTCGACCAGCAGCACTTCGAGGCCGGGAGCCAGGCCCGTCTGGGTCAGCTCGCCGAACAGGTCCGGCAGGCTGGTACAGCTGGTCAGTTCGCTGAACATGCCGGCGAGGGCATCGTAGAGGGTGGACTGGCGCAACGGCTTGGACAGGGTCGCAGCGATATCGAGGCGCTGCCGGTCCCCGGGGTCCAGGTCGCGGGCGACGGAGCTCAGCAACACCAGTTTGAGATCGCCCAGCCCGGCCTGATCCCGGATCTCGCCCGCGAGGTCTAATCCGTTGCCATCGGGCAAGTGCATATCGAGGATGGCCAGATCGAAGGGGCAGGGCTGCTGGGCCAGGCATGCCCGAGCTGCGGCGATCGAATCCGCGCGGGTCGTGATCATGCCCCAGGATTGGCAGTGGCTCTCCAGGATCTCCAGGTTGGTTGCGTGATCGTCCAGCAGCAGGGTCCGTACTCCGTTGAGGTCGGCGGTTCTCGCCCTGCGCCTGGACGGGCGCCGCCCGGCACGGTCCAGTTCGAGCGTGAACCAGAAGCAGGATCCTTGTCCCGGGGTGCTGTCGACGCCGATTTCACCGCCCATCAGGCCGATCAGTTGTTTGCTGATGGCGAGACCCAGCCCGGTGCCGCCAAAGCGGCGGGTGGTGGAGCTGTCTTCCTGAGCGAAGGAGTCGAAGATCAGCTCCTGGTGTTCGGGCGCGATGCCGATGCCGGTGTCCCTGACCTGGACCCGCAGCCCAACGCGGCCTGCGGCAGCCGGGGTCTCGGTCACGCGGACCGTGATCTCGCCGGACTCGGTAAATTTGAGGGCATTGCCGAGCAGATTGGTGAGGACTTGCCGCAGGCGCGTGGGGTCGCCGCGCAGCATCGGATCAAAATCCGGTGGCAGCACCGCCGCCAGTTCCACGCCTTTGGATTGGGCCTTCGGGGCGAGCAGCGCTACTGTCTCTTCGATCAGCTCGCGCGGATCGAAATCGGTCTGCTCGAGCACCAGCTTGCCGGATTCTCCCTTGGAGAAATCCAGCACGTCGTTGATGATCGACAGGAGCGTCTCCGCGGAGTGATGGATGGTACGCGTGAATTTCTGCTGGCGCTCTTCGAGCTGCGTTCCTATCAACAATTCGGTCATGCCCAGTACGCCGTTCATCGGCGTACGGATCTCGTGGCTCATGCGCGCGAGGAATTCGCTCTTGGCGCGACTCGCCGCCTCGGCGGCGGCGCGCGCGTCGTTGGCGGTCTCGATCGACTGCTCCAACTCGATGTTCACCTGCTCCAACCTTTGTGCCCGGCTTGCCGCCTGGCGTCGGGACTCATGCAGCCGGCTGGCCATGACGCGCAGGGACTCGCTCAACTCACCCAACTCGTCATTACCCGCATCGCCCAGGGGCACCAGCAGATCGCCCTCACCCATCCTCGCCGCGGCCTGGCTGAGATAGCCGATACGGCCGACCAGCATCCGGTTGAGACCGATCAGCAGCGCTCCGACGCTGAGCAGAATGGCAGCGCACAGGGCCCCTGCGGTCAGGACGGCAAGACTGCGGCTGGCGGCGAGGACCTCGCGCCTGTCCTGACAACCGACCACGAGCAGTTCCGAATACAGTGGCCTGCTGATAAAGACTTTATTGCCGCTCTCGCGCTCGACAAAGATCGGCGCGCCGTCAACCGCGGCCTGCTGCAGCATGGCTATGAGCTCCGGGTCCGGCGGTCCGGTGTTGGGTCGCTCCGGGTCCCGGAACCAGACCTGATCCGGCTGGCGCACAAAGTAGACCCGGCCGGTCTGTCCCAGCCGGTAGTCACGGGCAAACTCGACCATAAAGGACAGGTCGACGGTGATGATCAGGAACCCGCGGAATGTGGCCTGATTGCGCCGTTCGGGCTCCTGCAGGTTTTTGAACATCAGGCGCTTGGCAACGATCAGAACCGGTCTGCCGGTGTCCGGGTTCTCCATAAAGCGCTGGTAGACGTCGTCTCCGGAACTCATCAGCTCGCGGAACCATGGGCTGGCGGCTTCCTCGTCGGTGAGATTCGGCGCCGGGTCGATCGCGGAACGCGTGTCCTCGAATCCATCCGGCAGGATCACGCGGATCTCCTCATAGTGAGGGTTGGCCTTCTGGTAGCTGGCGAACAATCGCAGCAGGCTGGGCTGCAGCATGGCGTAGCGAGTCGCTTCGTCCGCGACGGTCATGTAGCGCTGCAGGAAGGGAGAATTGGCGAACACCTCGATATTCGCCCGGGCGGCCTCGACGACTGACTGAGTTCTGAACGACGCCTCGTCCAGCGCAGCCTGCATCTCACCGAGAGCCGCTGCGGTGGACGTCTCCTTTTGTTGCAGCAATGCGAAACCGCCGATGATCGTCGACGGGACGATCACCAGCGGCAGGACCAGGGCCAGCACTTTCCAGCGCAGTTTCATCGAACCGAGCCACCACTCCCTACCACGCTGGCATAGACGCTATTAAATCGTTGCAACTGGCGCGGACTCAGCGGTCGCTGGAACGAAGACGCATCGATCACCGTCTGTCCCGGATAGATAGTCGGATCCTCGAGAAACTCTTCATCCAGCAGAGAGGCTGCCGCCTCATTGGGCGTGGCGAAATAGACATATTCCGCCTGCCGCGCGGCGATCTCCGGCCGATTCAAGAAGTCGATAAATTGATAGGCCTTGTCCTTGTTCGAAGAGGTCGCGAATACCACCAGATAGTCCACCCAGAGGATTGATCCGCTCGTCGGGATCTCGAACGTAATTTCCTCCTCGAACTCCTGCAGCATGATCGCGTCGCCGTTGTAAAGCACTGTGGCCAGCACGTCTCCGGTGACCAGCTCTGAGCTCTCGGTGAGATTGAGGTAGCCATACTCGGCCACGCAGGGACGCTGCTCCGTGAGGAGTTGTTGCGCCTCCGCCAGCTGACCGGAGCTGGCGTCATGCTCCGGATAACCGAGGGCGCGGAGGGCCAGGCCGACCAGTTCACGCACGTCCTCCGGCATCACGATCTTGCCGCATAGCTCATCCGCCGGGCGGAACAGATCCATCCACTCAGTCAGCGGCTGTTCCACCAGATCGGCTCGGTAAGCGATCCCGGTCGTACCCCAGAAGTAGGGCACCGCAAACCCCTCGGCGGCAGGAAAAGCATTCTGCCAGCGGTAGTTGATGTGACGCAGATTGGGCACCTGCTCTGCGCTGATCGGAGCCAGCCAGCCACGGTCCCGGTAGAATTCCATCGCTGCGCCGTCGACGATGGCGAGGTCGAGTCCCCGGCCTTCACTCTCGGCAACGAGGATGTTGCGGCCGGTGTCGCTCTCGAAATAGATCTCCGTCACCAGCGTATCGAACTGATCCCGGAATTCAGAGGCCACATCCGGTTCCAGGTATTCGGCCCAGTTGAGGAATACGAGTTTGTCGGACGCCGCCTGGTCTTCTGCCGCTGCCGGCTGCAACAGCACCGCAGCCATCCAGACACTTAACATAAGCGCCCATTTCTCTAGTGAGGATCGGGTCAGTCCATCCATAGCGTGGTCTCCGTGATTTGTTTTTGCGGTCTGCCTTGTTGTTGTCGGCATGGTGGCCAATAAACTGAACCGCGGTCCACGATGACGGTCGCAAAAACTCAAGACGTCGGCAGGAGGTCGGGGCCGCTGTGGCATGCAGAGGCCCTGTCACGCATTGGCGTCGCGATTGGCTCCGACCTGAAATCGCTCTGCTCGTGCCACAGCCGACTCTTGGCGCGGGCCCACCCCGGGAGGGGGTAGCGTCACATTGTTCAAGCGACGAGCCTGCGTGAGTGGCTACAGTCAGGGGGCGGCGGCCCGGGGAAATCGCCGGGCGGCGGTCCGGCACTGATGTTCGTTCAGGTCATCTCCTGGCATCCGGCGGGAGAGCGCCATGAGGCTGCGCAAGCAGGTCTGGATCTCGCCACGAGCCGGCGCGGCGATCGAAGTGATTCACCCGTCGTCCGCCCGGGACCGAAGGATGTCATTGCGCGCCGCGCTGTAGCTCGCCACCAGGTAGGGCACCGCGTAATTCACCAGCAACTGGAATACGGAGATCCCTTCGCCCCGATACCAGTTCGCACCCTGGTTGAGCAGATTCAGCGCGGTGCCGACGACCAGCGACACCTGTATCGCACCGCGCACGATGTGCGGCTTAAACACGACGTCAATCAGTCGCGGCGAGGTTCGAGCCATGAGTCAGGCCTGCGCGGATGGTGGAGTCCAGGGACGAGTATAGGGTCTGCCGCGATCAACGTATCATCTGGAGCGACGTCGGGTGCCTGAACCCGCTCCCATCCGGGCGATGACTGCGACTTCCCGGTGCTTGCCTGCAGGGATCAGTATGGGTGCAGAAAAGCGCCGGATCGCGCGCGGGCAAGACTGGAGACAAGGCATGAGCAACGGCACGACATCCAATCCCTGGGTCCGCTTCGCGCGCACCGTCCACCGTCATCCGGACTGGCTCCGGGTCTATGTGGAAGGGGATTCCTGGTTTGCCTTCCCCGGTCTGTTCAACCGCACCAGCATACCGAACTGGCTGGTCAAGTTGATGGGCGCGAAGTTCGCGGTCTACCGTGTCGATGAAGCGGGAGACACCGCGGCCGACATGCTCTCCGGCCGGCAGCGGCGCCAGTTGCGCGACCGCTTGAAGAACGACAACGCGGATTTTCAGCTGTTGCTGTTTAGCGGCGGCGGTAACGATGTGATCGATGAACTAAAGACCATCGTACGGCCCGTTCCCGGTGGCGTCGATGCGAGTTCATTTATCGATTTTGCTGCCTTACGCCAGACGGTCGATCGTGTCGTGGCTTACCACATCGACCTGGCGGATCTGCGCGATCGCTATCGGCGCGACTGTCAGATCGTCACCCACACTTATGACATACCGTTCCCGGACGGGCGCAAGGTGAAGAAACTCGGCACCCGCAAAGGTCCCTGGATCAAGCCTGCGCTCAAAGACATCCCGAAGAAATTCCATCGCGGCATCATCCGTATCGTGATGGACCAGTTTGCCGACGGTCTGGTCAGCGCTGGCGGCGGGCTACGGAAATTCACTGTCGTCGATACCCGCGGCACGCTTGCCAAACAGAAGTTCTGGGGCGACGAGATCCATCCGACCTCGCGCGGCTTCGAGAAGATCGCGAAGAAGATGCGCGACGAGCTGCATCGTCAGTATCCGAAACACATCTGAGCGGGATCGCGACGCCAGTCTGCGTGCTGACATCACACGCCCCTGTCGCAATCAGAACATGTTTGACCGGCAGGCAGGCTGTGCTGCGGCCCGTCGTGCGTGTCTCATCGCGCTGCTGCTTTGCGTGAGACGCTAGTCGTCGAGGATCGCGGTCACCACCGGCGCGAGGATCGCGGTTAGCGCCGCCATGGCCAGAACCCGGTACTGGGGCAGCCAGTCGGTCTCACCCCATCCCGCAGTGGCCTCGGCGATCGTGTTGCTAAACGCGAGGGAGAGATCGTAGGCGGGTCCCAGCGCGAGCAGACCGCCGCTCACCGTGGCGATCGTAAGCACCGTCTTTCTGATGCGCAGCCGGCGCTGGATGCGGCCCATCACCGCGTCGGTAAATCCATCATCGGCGGGCGCGTCGAGACCATGTGTGAACAGCTCCCGCAAACGTTCGTCCTCGTGTTTGTCGCGTGCGTCATGCATGGTCGGTTTGCTCCAGGTCGAATCGCTGGCGGATCCGCTCCTTGCCGCGGTGGACATGGGATTTCACCGTCCCCAGTGCCATGCCGGTCACTTCGACGATCTCTCCATGTGACAGGCCATAGCCGTAGGCCAGCACCAGCGCGGTCCGCTCCGGTTCGGACAGCACCGACAACAATCTCGGCAGATCGACCTGATCGCTGTCCGTGGCCGCGGGTCGTGTGCCCGGTTCGTCGCCATGTACCGATGACTCGTTCTCCAGACCTTCGAGCAGCCGTTGGTCGCGCTTGCTTTTGCGCACCGACTGCAGGAACTGCTTGTGCGCGATCGCCAGCAGCCAGGAGAGAAAGCGTCCCTTGCCGGAGAACGACGCCAGCTTGTCCCAGGCGCGGATAAAGGTCTCCTGGGCCAGGTCGTCAGCCGTTGCCGGATTGCGCGACAGCTGCCGCAGATAGCCGCGGACCTTGGCCTGATGGCGTGTCACCAGCATGCTGAAGCTCTCACGGTCACGCAGCGCGGCAGCCTGGGCGACCAGCGCTTCGTCTGAGGGTCCATCGGCCGATGAGCCTGACAGTCGTGGCTTGATGTCGGTTACTCACGAAACTTCCACAGCCCCAAGTATGCAACGCCGACCAGCAAAGGGAAGGCGCCGATGGCCAGCATCGGCCGCACCGCGTCCTCTTCGCCCAGCAGGACGCCGAAGGCGCCGAAGGCGATGCCGAGAAAGACGCCGAGAATGCCCCGTCTCATATCCGCATTTTTGGGTCGCTGCGGCTCGCCCAGCTGCTGTAATAGCTCCGGCGACAGTTCCGCGCCCTTGTCGAGGGCCGCGCGGACGGTTTGCTGCATTTCCCGGCGGGTGCGGAAGCGGAAGTAGAAGAACAATACCGCGACCAGCGCGAGCGAAATAAACATCACGATCGGCACCCACTCGATGTTCATAAGCGGGGGGTCCATGACGATGTCGGCAACAGCAGGGTCCATAACAGTGTCCTCATTGCGGCGGATCGGCTATCGACCCGTTCAATAAGCAGATGCTGGCAGTCACCCGATTGGATGCATCATTTTTCAAAATCTATTTAAATCAAGAGCTTCCGTTGCTGCGTGAGGTGGCAGGCGGGTCTTGCCTGGCACCGGATGCACTGGCAGCTGCGCGCTTGCGGCAGATTGTCTCGCATACACTGAAACCATGCTTTTTGCCCGCGGAGGGGGTAGTCTTTGCCCCTACCGAAACGAACTGAAAAGAACTGCAATGAAAACAGTCAGACAACTACTGCAATCCAAGCCGGGCCAGATCTGGTCCGTCGATCCGGACCAGCTGGTCTACGACGCGCTGACGGAAATGGCGCTGAGGGAAGTCGGGGCCCTTGTGGTGATGAAGGAAGACAAGGTCGCCGGCGTGGTCTCCGAGCGTGACTATGCGCGCAAGGTGCTGCTAAAAGGACGCACGGCCCGGGACACACCGGTGCGGGAAATCATGAGCACCGAAGTCGTCTATGCGCACCCGGAGGAGACGGTCGAGACCTGCATGAAGCGGATGACCGAGGAGCGCATCCGCCATCTGCCGGTCGAAGACAAAGGCGATCTCGTCGGCATGATCTCGATCGGTGACCTGGTCAAGGCCATCATCTCCGATCAGCAGGAAACGATCGAGCAGCTCGAGAGCTATATCCACAGCTGAAGATGCCCCGGTCCGGGTGGACCCGAACGTCAGTCGCTGCGTCTCGGCAAATCCGCCGGTCTGGCCCGTTGTGCGAGCACCATGGCGACGCCGCCCAGCGTGGCGATCGATGCCAGCACCAGACGCAGCGTGATCGGCTCGGACAGCAGCACGACCCCGCCCAGGGCCGGGATCACCGGTACCGATAATTGCACCGTTGCGGCGCGGGTCGCGGTCAGCCCCTTGAGCGCGGCGTACCACATCACGTAGCCCAGCCCCGAGGCCAGCGCACCCGACACGACTGCCCAAAAGACGCCCGGCCAGCTGCCATGGAAGTCACCCGCGAACACCACGCTGATCACGATCACCAACGGCACCGAGAAGATAAAGTTGTTGGCGGTGGATTCCACCGGATCGGTAACGCCGCGGCCCAGCAGCGAATAGAACGCCCAGCCCAGACCCGCGATTGTCATCAGCATCGCGCCAAACGGATCCGGCGCGCTTACGCCGGGCCAGACAAGATAGATCAGGCCGAGGATGGCGAGCGTCAGTCCCACCCAGGACAGCGGCGCGAAATATTCACCGCCGCGTATCCCGGCCATGAACATGGCCAACTGCACGGAACCGAACAACACCAGCGCACCGGTGCCGACGCTCAGCGACAGATAGGCGAACGAGAAGAACACCATGTAGGTGGACAGCATGGTCACCATGCGCCAGTCCGCAGGGGCGCGACCGCAGACACGCCAGCGCGGTAGCATGATCAGGGCCAGCACCACCGCACCCGAGACGACCCGGATGGTGGTAAAACTGGCCGCGTCGATCATCTGCTGTCCCAGCGCCAGCCGACACAGCAATGAGTTGGCGGCGAAGGCGATCACCGCGAATCCGGTCAGTAAAGCCGTCCTGGCGGGGGAAGGGCCTGATCGGCTGTGGGGCATGCTTCAACTGCCGGCGGAGCGGGGGAATCAGTATACCGACTGCTCCGGTCGGGGTTTGGGTCACACCGGGTCCGGCCGGCGGCTTTGTGAAGCATGGTTGCTGCAGCGCAGCAGTACACTATACTCAGGTCAGGCCAACCGTTTGGGAGTTAAAGAATGGACCTGAGCAAACTGTTGAAAGACAAGATCGAAAAGCAACTCGACAGCTGGAATGCAGAGCTGGAGGCCTCCGAGGCCAAGGCGAAAGCGCGGCTGGCGGAGGCCCAGGCCGACGCCGCTGATGCCGAGTTGGACAAAGAGCTCTGGGGCCGGATCAACGACCTCAAGGAAAAGGTCGCGCAGGGGCGTAGTTATCTGGCGGATCTGATGGACGCCAGCGGGGACAAGGCCGAGCAGATGAAGAAGAAGGTCTCGGCGCTCCTCGACTGACAATCCGGGCACCGCTCACTTCAGTCCCTGACCGGTGACCGAGTGGGGCCGGTCATGCGGGCAGGTCGAAAGCCAGCCCGGACTTCGCATCGGGCCAGCATTTCTCCAAAAAAACAGCGACGCGTGACGGATCACGCGTCGCTATTTCTCAATCAATGACTCCGGGCGAAACCGGAGTCCATATTCCTCAGCCGGCTAGTCGATGGCGGTCTGGTTGGTGCCGCTGCCCGCTGCGATCGGCGAGTAGTGGGCGGCCCGCGTCTTCCACTTGCCGCCTTCCTTGACGTAGACCTCGGTGATCCGGGTCATATAGTGGGCCACCGGCTTGTTTCCCTTCTCGTGGAAGGAGCCCTCTGCGTAATACATCGCCACGGCCGACTTGCCCTCTTCAATGACCACCACCTGGATATGTTTCGGCGTCAGCGAGAAACTTTCATAGGTGGCCACTGGGGAATTGGCCGCCACGTTCTGCACCAGTCCGCCGCTGGACCAGAACTGCAGCGAGCCTTTGCTGGATATACCGCCATCCATGTCTTTGAGGTTCTTTCTGACATAGGCATTGGAATTGACGATCTCCGCCTTGATCTCGGCTGCCGTGTCGGCCAGCACGATGGCGGGCTGCATCAGTGCGCCCAGCAGCGCGATGGACAAAGTCGCTGTCAAACGACGTCCTGAAATGCGGCTTATCGGTGTTGTCATCTCTTCTCTCCCCGGAATGGAAATTATCGTTCTAATGGTTGGGCTGCACGGACCAGGCCGCTCAGCACGAGCTCGCACCATACGCGTGCCGGCAGACAAACACCCGCTTTTTTGACTACCCTGATCAAGATGTTCGTGATGCCGCTGCTGATGGATCTGCTTTGATCGAACGGTAGGGCGCCAAAGCCGCTAGCGACCGAACACCTTCTTTAGCAGATCCGTTGACCGGGCCACCGGATCGGTCCGGATCGCTGCCTCCTCTTGTGCGAGGTAGTGGAAGATGCCGTCCATGCCCTTGTCCACGACATAGCCGGTCAGATCGGCATCCACCGGCGGCACGAATGGCAGGCCGTTGTACTGGTCCATGATCGTGTCATAGCTCTGTACCGCGCCGACCTCGCCGAGACTGGCGTCCACCACGGGTGCCATCTCTACCGCCAGCGGCCCGGACATCTTTTCACGGAAGTATTGTGTCGCCGCGTCATCGGGACCTGAGTAGATCGCGCGGACGTCGTCCAGCGTCATGTCCTGGATAGCGGACATGAACAGCGCCTTGGCCTTGGGTGTAGCCAGCTCGGCCGCCTCGTTCAGCCGCAGCTCGAGGTCGTCGAAGGTCGACGACATGCCGACCTTGCCCAACGTCGACTGCACGCTCTTCAGGCTGTCCGGCAGCGGTATGTGAATGCTGGGGTCGGCGCTGAACCCGCCCACTGTACCGAGCTGCTCGACCACCCGCCCGGTACCTACTGTGAGCGCTTCTTTCAAACCCGCACCGATCTGATCGTCGGTCAGCGATGCGCTGTCCGTGGCAGTCTTGTCATCGCTGCCCAGCATCTTTTTCGCGTCGTCCCATATCCCGGCCGTGGCCTGTGTTGTGAATAACAGGCTGAAGAGACAGAGCAACGCGCCCGCTATGGGCCAGACAGATTTTAAAAAGGTGTGGTTACGCATGTTTGTCTCCTGCTAAAACCAGCCGGGTGTCTTATTTGAGCCCAAGGGGTCCGGCGCTCGGTGACAGTTTGTCATGACCGCAGTAATGCGGTTCCCGGTGTGATAAGTCAACAACGAATGGAAGGTGTTGACGAGCATCGGCGTCTGCCGGGCGACGGACATTGGTTCGGACGCGGACAAACGTGATACGTACCAAAAAACAGTTCGCCTGCGGTTATTCATCATCCGGGATCATATTGTCCGCTGCAAAGAAAATTGCACATGTAGCTTTTTCCGATTCCCGGTCAGTCGGGGCCTTGTGCCTGACTCGGTTACTTAGTGCCGGTTGCTGCCGATTGGGCGTTTTCAGGGATGGTGTCCGCAGTTTTCATGCCAATAACCGCCGGGTCTAAATTAGTACCTGGTAATAGCCAGAGGTTGAGCTTGAGGCGCGAGGGGTCGGTCGGAACGATCAACCAAAAAAGTTGATCGTCAGAGCCACCGTGTCGAACATCCCGTGACCGATGATCAGAGGGATCAGCGCGCGGCGGGCTCGGGTCACGTAGAACACGCCGAGGACGGCACCGATGGTACCCGTCATGATCATGCCGCTGACACCCTGCGAGGCGTGGCCGGCACCAAACCAGATGGCCTGTGCGATCACCGCCAGTGTCAGGGCCCGGCGCCCGCCACCGAACAGCGTTGTGAACTTGCTCAACAGGAATCCGCGGAAGAAGACCTCCTCGCCGATCGCCGCGCCGATCCAGACGCCGAACACGATATCGAGAACAAAGCCGGCAAGCGTGTCCGGCTGTTGTGTGAGTACCGTGGACTGACTCGGCGGATAACCCAGCGCTGTGGCAATACCCATCACCGCGCCTCCGGTGACCAGCGTCAGGAGCATGAATTCGGCGGCTCGGCTCAATACGAAACGCGTGTCGCCGCCGGCACGTAAACCGAGCTCGCGCCAGGACCCCTTGCGCAGCGCCAGCAATATCGCGCCGGTTCCCACGCCGGCCAGCATTGACCAAAGCCCGATATTCGCGACACCGACGAAGCGCAGCGACCAGACACTCCAGAACACGAGCGCAAGGATGCACAGATCGTTCAATGCACGCCGTCTCGTCGTGTTTGTCTCCAGGTCGATCATGGGCCTGCTCCGGACATGGACGTGCGATCCCGCTCAGCCCGAAATCAGCGATCGTAATTCGGTGATCCTGTCGAGCCCGTCCGGGTCCGGCGTGTAGAAACGCCACAGACCGGAGCGGCGACTGATCAACAGGCCCGCCTTGCTGAGGGTTTTCAGATGGTGCGAGATGGTCGGCTGGGACAGCTTGAACCGGTCGACGATATCGCAGGCGCAGACCGGCCCGGGCTGCGCCGCCACGATGCGCAATATCTCCATCCGGGTCGGGTCGGAGAGTGCCTTTAGCATCGCGGCCAACCGCCGGCTATGCGCCTTGGGCAAGGGCCGGACGTCCCTGATCGGGCAGCATCCCTGGGGTTTGTCGCGTTTTGGCATGCTGTCTATCATCGCCAATTATATTGACATCCGTCAATGTATATTCTATATATATCGACATTCATCGATATATGGAGACACGCCATGCGTCTGCAACTCGCCCTAAATGTCAGCAATCTTGATCAGGCAGTGAGCTATTACAGTCGTCTGTTCGGAGCCAAACCCCACAAGCAGCGACCCGGATATGCCAACTTCTCGCTCGACGAGCCGCCTCTGAAACTGGTGTTGTTTGAAAATCCGGCGGCTTCAGAGCGGATCAACCATCTGGGTGTGGAGGTATTCGACAAACCCGATCTCGACAAAGCTGTCGAACGGCTACAGTCGGAAGGTCTCGCCGCCACCGCCAGGGCGACAGGTGTCTGTTGTCATGCCGAGCAGGACAAGATCTGGTCGGTGGGGCCGGACGGCGAGCGTTGGGAGTGGTACCAGATCGTGGATGATGCACCGAAGACGCAAAGCGCGGCGTGCTGTGCCTGATCGGCTGTTGCGATCACCATTGGGCAGAGGGCCTGCCTGCAGAGAACACAGCAGTGGAGCGCCGGCACCCCGGCACCCGTTGACCTCTGGCAGTGTCGCTCCACAAAAAAAACGGGGCCCATGAGAGCCCCGTCTTCCTGCAATCCTGAAGTGTCTCTCAGAAGCGGCGGCGCAGGCCTGCGAGCGCGCCTCCCAGCAGCACAAAGATACCGCCGAGAAGACCGACCAGCGGCAGCTGGCTGGCCGTGGAAGGCAGCATGGCCGGTGCCGGTTCGGGTGCGACGTAGGGCTCCACTTCGACTACCTCTTCGACTACCACAACCTCTTCGACGGGCAGCGTGAACACCTCTCCCTCAGGGACATAGAGTCTGAGGGCGGCGCCCGTTGGCAACTTGCCGAACGGGGTTTGTCCTGGCGGTGTCTTCGCAAACGGCGTCTCGCCACCGACCACGCCCGGAAGTGCTGATGCGGGCAGGGAGATTTTAAACCCGTCTGGCGGACTAAAGGTATCTACTGCAAAGCTGCCGTCCGGCTTTTCCAGGCGTAGCTTGACCGAACCGTCATTGAATTCGCGGTCGAATGTCGTGTTGAACTTGGCGTAAGTGATCCCGTCGCGGACAACGACCGAGTCACACGCACTGGGGACTTCCGGATGGTCGACCGTCCACGTGCCCCAGATCAGATCCTGGCAGGTGTAGTCTGCCGCTACCGCGGCATTACCGAACCCCAAAGCCGCCAGCATCACCATCGAAAATATCGCGTTTTTCACCGTCTTCTCCCTAATTTGGCCCAATTGTCGAAGCGGAAGTTTAACCCCACCAAAGCGGCGCTGCATTGCCGACCACCTTCGGATTATACGTATGGGGTGGCCTGCAGATTTTTGGCGGCAACGTATCCCACTCCGTTGCTAGTCCGGACCGTCAGACAACAAGATCCGTAATTCTCTAGCCCGCTTCTCACCATCCGCCGGCCCGTAGCGGACCAGCAGATCCGAGCGGCCGTCGTCATCCAGATCCCTGGCCTCGACCATCTGACCATTCCGCGGCAGCGGGAGCGACAGGATCTGTCCTTTTTGACCGAACATCGGCTGCTCGGCGAGACCCGGATACAGCGTCAGCTCGTCCGTTTCCTCCTGCACCATCAATTCGGCGGCGCCGTCGCCATCGAAGTCGGCGATCGCCACGGCCGGGTAACGCGACAGACCGGTCTTCAGATCGAATTCGACCTTGAACCGGGTCTGATAGTCGGATTCGTCGGGGTAACGGCCGTCCGGGCGCATCCGGTATACGTCGAGATCGACGCTGATCCGGCCCGAGAACAGGGCGCCGACGACACGGGCGAGACCGAGCCTTGTCGAGGGCGTCGCGATATCCATCCGACCGTCGCCGTCCACATCCACGACCAGTGCGGCGAATTGCACGCCGTCCGAGGTAATGCTCCCATCAGGCTCGGCCGCGTATTTTACGGTCGAGCCCTCGCTTTGGCCGATATAGAGATGGTATTCACTGCGGCGATCAAACACGCCTTCGCTGATTGACTTCTCGGTCAACAGATCGAGGATGCCATCGCCATCGAAGTCGCGGACGATCTCGACCTCTTCGATTTCAAGGTCGCTCTGGTCCACCTGACCATCCTCGCGCTGCCACCGCGCGCGTTGCGCCTCGGTCGCCAACGGCGCGTTGATCCGGTCGTGTCGGCCCGGTGTGGAAAAGTTCCCCTTCGGCCGCTGGACGAAGGTGACGAATTCGGTATCAGCGAGGAACACCAGATCATTCAAACCGTCATCGTCCACGTCGCCGATCAGCGGGGCACGGGGTTCATAACTAATCCACTGCTGGCTGGCGGCCACACGGGGTTTTACCTTAAGCAGATACTGGTCGAAACCGCTGTCATGCCGACGAGCCAGCAACCAACCATCGAACTGCGGGACGAGAATGACATCGGCGCCGTCTTCGTCGACATCGCGGACAAAGTCTGAATGGGATGGCCCAAGCCACGGTCTGCCGTGGTAGACGCTGGCGACATCGGCGATCCGGGTCAGTTCTCCGCTGACCGGGTCCAGCACCGTCACGCCGCGCTCATCGAGGAGACAGATCCGGTCGACTCCAAGGCCTTGTGGATCACCGGCGTCATAGAAAAACGCCGTTTCCGGAAGAACGCCTGAGGCGACGACACGACCGTCCGCCAGCGCGATCACGCTAAAGCGCCAGACATCGTCCTGCCGCCCGACCGCGAGCAGACCCGCGCCATCAGCCAGACGGAAACTGAGCGGTAGCCCGTCGACGCCGTGATCCAGAGCGACGACCCGTTCGAGAAAGCCCTCGTTGGCCAACGCCTGGGGTGCCGCGACGGACGCCAGGGCCAGCACGGCGCCGATGGCAATAGAACGCGAGATCCGGCTGGTCAGACTGATACACACAAGAACCACTACGTTGTCTCCAGGTTCGCTCGTCGAGCAGAGAAATCCGATCGTACTGCCCGGCCTTTGACCGCGGGAACGCTGCATCGTTTCCGCAACCGGCTGGCGTAACGCGCCGGGTTCTGAGGCCGGGCGCAGGCGGCGCAGATGCGCCGTCGCCGTGACCCACCGGATCCTGCGGTGTCGCCTTGTTTCAGGCGTTTGCGCCTGATATCGCTTCTCTATATTGTCACGCCAACAGCCAGCGATTCTCGGGCCCTGATGCGTTTTTCCACAGCCTCTACCAAGCTCCCGGCGGCAGGATCCCTGGCGCCTGCGCAGACTGGCGATGTGGTTTCCACAGCGTCGCGTTGGTTGGATGAAGCCAGTTCGCCTGGCTGGTGGCCGGGAGCATCGTCGATATGAGTGTATCCTGTCCGACCGCCGGCCATAGCGCGGCACCGCGAAGCCGCGCGATGACGCGCCGCCGCCTGATGGCCATCACGGTGGGGCCGATCGCGGTCATCCTGTTGCTGGTCTTCGGCATCAACCTGATAACGAGCACCGACCGGTCCATAGCGCAGACCGAGCGCACAATGACAAGCGAGGTCCGGACGCTATCGGAGCGCTTTGACGGCGAGCTGCGTCGGGTCGCCCAGGTCGCCGAGCTGACCGCAAAGACGGTGGCGACACGCGGGGACCTGACCGAGGAGGAGATCTATCGCCTGCTTTCGAATGGCGTGCTGCAGGATCCGTTGATCTACGGCGCCGCCATGGCCTTCGTGCCGGGCGGTTTTGATCAACGCGAGGCCTTCTCTCCCTATGTCTATCGAGCCGGTCTCTCCAGTAATGAACTCAACCGGCTCGACATCGCCGGCGCCTACGATTATCTCAATGACCCTGAAGTGCGGTGGTGGCGCGATCCGGCCACGAGCGGGCAATCCGTCTGGAGCGAACCATACTTCGATGAGGGCGCCGGCAACATCATGATGTCGACCTACAGCGTGCCGTTTTTCGCCGATGGCCGTCTGCGCGGTGTCACCACCATCGATATCCCGCTGGAGCCATTGCAGGCGTTTGTCGGCACCGAGCTGGATGTTGTCGTACTCACGCCCGAAGGGCGGTATATCCATCGTACCGGCGGCATCTTCGAAGGCAACCCGACGGTCTTCGAACAGTCGGCCGATCGACCCGACCTGCTCGAAGTGGCCCGACGCATGATCGCGGGCGAAACCGGTACCGGCACCACACTCAGCCCGGAAGGAGAGCGCGAGCTCGTATTCTTCGCGCCTCTGACATCGGCCGGCTGGAGCTTTGCGTTTTATCTTCCGCAGCGGATGGCTCTGGCCGATACGCGTCAGGCCGCGTACTGGCTGGCCGCGGCCATGCTGCTCGCGCTGACCCTGATCGCGCTGGCGATGTGGTTTGTCTCCGGTCTGGTATGGCGGACCCAGGCCGAGACCCGCGCCGGTGAAGCCCGCTTCCGCGGCCTGCTGGAATCCGCGCCCGACGCGATGGTGATCGTCGACAAGGCAGGCACCATCTTGATGGTCAATGACCAGGCGGAAAAGACCTTCGGCTTCAGCGCGTCCGAGATGATGGGTCAGTCGGTCAATATGCTGATCCCGGCGCGTCTTCACGAACGGCATCCGAGTCTGCTAGCCGTTTACTTCGCCGACCCGACCCGGCGCGAGATGCTCGGTGGTGACAATCTGCTTGGCGTACGCGCTGACGGCACTGAGTTCCCGATCGAGGTCGGTCTCAGTCCGATCGAGACCGCCGATGGTCTGTTGGTGTCCAGCGTGATCCGGGACGTCACCGAACGGCGCAAAGCGGCAGATGCGCTGGCCGAGGCCGAGGCGCGGCACCGGTCGGTCCTCGAGTCGACTGGCGAAGGCATATTCGGCGTCGACGCCAACGGCCGGTTGATGTTTATCAACCGGGCTGGCGCCCGCTTGCTCGGGTATGGGAAAGAAGAACTGCTCGGTGGCGCCGTCCACGACATCATCCACCATACCCGTGCCGACGGCAGCGCCTACCCGATCGAGGAATGCCCGATGCATGCGGCCTTCACCGACGGCACCACCTCGAAGATCGACGACGAGGTGCTGTGGCGCAAGGACGGCACCAGCTTCGATGTCGAGTATTCGAGCACGCCTCTGTGCAAGGACGGTCAGCTGGTCGGCGCGGTCATCGTCTTCCACGATATTACCGAGCGCAAGATCGCAGAAGCTGAATTGCGGCAGGCCCGTGACGATGCCGAGGCGGCCAATCGCGCCAAGAGCGGGTTCCTGGCCAACATGAGTCACGAATTGCGTACCCCGATGAATGCCATCATCGGTTACAGCGAGATGTTGATCGAGGAGGCCGAGGATCTCGAGCTGGACACATTTATCGCCGATCTGAAAAAGATTCACGGTGCCGGCAGCCACCTGTTGTCGCTGATCAATGACATCCTCAATTTGTCCAAGATCGAATCAGGCAAGATGGATCTCTATCTGGAGCCCTTTGCCGTGGATACGATGGTCGAGGAGATTGTCGCCACGGTAGATACCGTGGTCAGGAAGCGCGGCAATGATTTCGTGGTCCAGGGCACTGGCAATCTCGGCACGATGGTGAGTGACCTGACCAAGGTCCGTCAGACCCTGTTCAATCTGATCTCTAACGCGGCCAAGTTCACCGAGAACGGGCAGGTCACCTTGTCGGTGCAGCGCGAACAGGATGATGACGGTCGGGAATGGGTCGACTTCGAGATAGCCGACACCGGCATCGGCATCGCGGCCGACAAGATCGACGAGCTCTTTGAAGAGTTTACCCAGGCCGACGCATCGACCACTCGCGAGTATGGTGGCACCGGACTGGGTCTGGCGATCACCCGGCGTTTCTGCGAAATGCTCGGAGGCTCGATCGACGTCCGCAGCACGCTTGGCGAAGGTTCCGCTTTCACCATCCGTCTCCCGGTCCAAATGTCCGATCAAAGACGGCAAATGCTCTCCGCGATGGAAACAGCGACCGCCACAGGCGCGCCCGATGCGGTGTCGGAAGTGCTGGCGGCGGTTGATTCCAGCGGTGTCCGTGGCAAGGTTCTGGTCATCGATGACGATCCGACCATCCGCGAACTGCTGTCGCGTAGCCTTTGCCGCGACGGCTATGAAGTGCTGCTGGCCGAGGATGGCGACCATGGCCTGGAAATCGCCCGTGCCGAGAAACCGGTGGCCATTACCCTCGATGTGATGATGCCGGGGACGGATGGCTGGTCGGTGCTGAAGGCGCTGAAGGCCGACGCTGCCACAGTGTCGATCCCGGTGATCATGATTACCATCGTTGATGACAAGAGTCTGGGCTACACGCTGGGGGCCGCCGAATATCTGACCAAGCCGATCGATCGCAGGCAGTTGCTCGAGGCGATGCATCGCCTGCAGACCCCTGCCGGGGGAGGCCCGGCTGGTGATGTGCTCGTCGTGGATGACGAACCCCTTGTCCGCGAACTGACCCGGCGCACGCTCGAGGCGGAGGGAATCAGTGTGCGCGAAGCAGCTGATGGCCAGGAGGCGCTGGAGCAGGTGGCGAGCCAGCGGCCAGGCATGATCATCCTGGACCTGATGATGCCGGTGATGGACGGATTCGAGTTCCTGCTGCGCCTGCGGCGGGATCCGGACACCGCGGATCTGCCGGTGGTCGTGGTCACGGCCAAGGATCTGACCGAGCAAGACCGCGCCCGCCTCGAGGGTCAGGTTCACCAGGTGATGCAAAAAGGCGGGTTCCGCCGCGAGGAACTGTTGAAAGAAGTGCGGCGCACGGTGGCTAACGCCGTGGGCAACAACGACTAGCAACACCTGCGGTCAGCGCGTCGGCGTCTGTGGCCGGGCCCGAAACCCGGCGCGCCAGCGCGACATCAGCCGCGCCGGCCCAAGCAGTCAATTTGTTGGTCTGGGTCCCCAACCGGAGGCCAGAGCACTGACCGGGTCATCGCGCCCGCGAGGCCCTCTGAGCTCAGGCAGACATCGTCGCTGCTGGTCGGCTCATTCGCTTTCCAGCCGCGTGATGATTACCGGTCCATCCAGCGCCGCTAGCACTGCTGCGTCACGCTGGTAGACATCCTTCAGGAAGCGTGGACTGCCATCCGGTTGTAGCGAAGCGGTCAGATACAGGATCAGGACCGGCAGTTTCGGGGTCTTGATGCGCTTGGTCTTGTGCGTGTCGAGAATCTTTTCCAGCGCAGCCTGATCCCAAGTGGCGGGCTCGTTCATGATCAGTTGCGCCAGCTCGAACGGATTCTCTACACGGATACAGCCGGAGCTGAAGGCGCGGTCGGGGCGCGCGAACAGCGAGCGGTTCGGCGTATCGTGCAGGAACACAAAGTGCTTGTTGGGGAAGATAAACTTGATCTCGCCCAGCGCGTTGTTCGGACCCGGCTCCTGGCGGATGGAGTAGGGGAGTCCTTTGCTGTAGGACTGCCAGTCGATAGTGGCCGGATCGACCTTGCGGCCATCGCGGTCGATCACGCTCATGTTCTTGCTTTGCAGATAGGAGGGGTCCCGCTTGATCGCCGGCAGCGTGTCCTTGCGCAGGATGGTCGGCGGCACGGTCCAGGTCGGGTTGATCTCCATATAGCTAAGCGTGCCGCGGAATACCGGCGTCTGTCGGTAGGTCTTGCCGACCATCACCCGTGAGGTCCAGGCCAGGTCCTGACCATCGATGAAGAACACCCGGTAGCCGGCGATGTTCACCGCGATAAACCGGTCCGCCTGGTCGCCGCGGACCCAGCGCAGGCGCTCGAGCGACAAACGCAATTGATCGATGCGGGTCTCGACCGGCACGTTCAGCGCCGCGTAGCTCTGCTTGCCGACCACGCCGTCGGCGCCCAGCTCATGACGCGCCTGAAAACGGATCACCGCAGCTTCCAGCGTCTCCTCGAATAGCGGCGAACTGGTGTCGCTATCGGCTGCAAGATCGCCCGTCACGATCAGGCGCTGCCGCAATGCGGCGACGCGGGGGTCGTTGTCGCCCTTGCGCAGCGTGTCGCCGACGGGCACCTCGGGCCAGCCGCCGGCGGCCGCGAGCTCCCGATATCCCGCCAGGTTCTTTTGCAGATTGCGATAGAACGCACCGCGGTGGAGGCTCTCCTCGGCCTGCTGCTGTAAGGACATCGGCGAGGCGATGATCTCCGGGATCGCGATCACCGAATCTCGGCCGTCAAAGAACGTGCGGGTGAAGTTGATGTTCGAATCCAGCGCCGCGGCATCGACTTTGCCGAATAGCTGGTGATAGCCGAAACGGATCAACGAGTCGGTCAACAGGATATCGAGGTCCGCCCGGTCGAGCGGCGCTTCCGTGGCACTGGCCTCGGCGATCTGGGCTTGCAGCGGCTCGAGATGGTAGTCAGATGTATCCAGCCCGTCGGCCGGCGCGGTCTGGATCAGGGCCAGCAGCTCCTCCACGCGTGACGGATTGGTCCACATCGGCTCGAAGTCGCGGTTGGCGTACACCTCCGGGATGATTTCGCGGGCAGCAATCCGCGCGCCGCCGATTTCGAGATCGCCGGCGAACTGCAGTTCATCCAGACGCGCATGGATGGCCTCTGCGACCGGGTTCTGCTGGGCGCTGGCGGGCGCTGCAACACACAAGACAAGCAGGATAAAGATGGCCAGGTCTGACTTGATTCGACGCATCGGCTCAGATTCTCCCCAAAAAAATACGACGAGAAAGACCTCGTCGATCCGCGCATTGTGCCTGTTGCCCGGCCCGGATCAAACCGTTGCCGGCTACCGTAGATCGACCGGAGCCGCCAGGGCAGCAAGGGTCCGGGGGACACGGGCTAGCGTCGCGCTTGGACGCGTCATCGTGGACTAACGTCGTGATACTATCCTCGGCTCTTTCCGCGCTGCGCGCTGGCAGTCCGTCCAGCGCGCAACGCGACGACCGGAAGTGGCGCAGCCAATTATCGATGGGCATCGATTCGAATCGAACTGACGATACGCGAGCAAGGAGAAGTGACCATGGGTTATGACATCAAGGACAAGGTTATCCTGATCACCGGCGCCAACCGCGGCATCGGCCGCGCACTGCTCGACGGGTTTATCGAACACGGTGCGGCCAAGGTCTACGCGGCGGTGCGCACGCTGGAGAGCGCGGCCCCGCTGGTCGAGCAGCACGGTGACAAGGTCGTGCCGGTGCGTGTCGATCTGACGGATCCGCCATCGATCACTGCGGCCGCGCAGCTTGCCACCGATGTCGATGTCGTGATTAACAACGCCGGCGTACTGCAGACCGTCAGCGCTCTCGACCCGAAGGCGGTCGAGCTGATGGACTATGAGATGCAGATCAACGTCTACGGGCTGATGCGCATGGCGCAGGCGTTCGCGCCGGCGCTCAAAGCCAACGGCGGCGGCGCGCTGGTACAGCTGAATTCCGTTGCTTCATTGAGGGCATTCGCGGGTTTCGCGACCTATTGCGCATCCAAGGCCGCCGCCTATTCGATCACCCAGGCCTTGAGAGAATCGCTGGCTGAACAGGGCACCGCAGTCCTGAGTGTCCATCCCGGGCCGATCGCCACGGACATGGGCGACAGCGCCGGGTTCCAGGAGATCGCGGAGCCGCCGGCGCTGGTCGTCGACAGCGTTATCGAAGCGCTCCGAGCCGGCGACTTCCACACCTTCCCGGACTCGATGGCGAAACAGGTCGGCGGTGCCTATCAGGGCTTCGCGGAGAACGTGATCGAAGCCGAGATGTCGGTCGGCTGAGTTTCTGCGGACTGTCGGCCGCGCGGCTAGGACCGCTGCAGCTGTCTGCGATGGTCGTCGCCGCGTTCCACTTCGACAAACACCCGGCGCAGCACCGGGTCGATCGCCTTGACCCGGCGGCTGAGGTCGGTGACCCCGGCCTCGACCTGGCCGACGTTGATGCCGTCGACAAAATCCACGCTGATCGTCACCACCACATACTCAGGCCCCATGTGCAGGGTCGCTATTTCATTGACCGATTTGACCATCGGATGCGAAATCGCGGTCTCGCGGATGCTGGCGGCCGTATCCGGGTCCGCGGATTCGCCGATCAACAGACTCTTGGTCTCATAGGCCAGCCATATCGCGGTGATGCCGAGGATCAGGCCGATCACCATCGACGCCAGGCCATCGAAGATCGGGTTGCCGGTGATCTGATACAGGAAGATGCCGAGCATCGCCACCAGCAGGCCGAGCAGCGCGGCGCTGTCTTCGAATACGATCACAAACAAGGTCGGATCCTTGCCCCGGCGTACCGCATCGAGAAATCCGAGTTGGCCTTTGCTGCGGTTAAACTCGCGCAGCGCGACGGTAAGGGCGGCGCCTTCAAACACGATCGCCAGGCCGAGTACCACGTAGTTGATACCGACGCTCGACAAGGGCTCAGGATGCAGCACATGCTCGAGACCTTTGTAGAACGACAGCGCCGCGCCGAGCGCGAAGATCATGATCGCGACGACAAAGCTCCAGAAATAGACTTCCTTGCCGTGGCCAAACGGGAAATCGGGACTGGGCGCTCGTCGCGCCGCGCGCAATCCATAAAGCAGCAGGATCTGGTTGCCGGTGTCCACCAGCGAGTGGATGCCCTCGGCGAACATCGCAGCGCTACCGGTAACGGCGGCGGCGCCAAACTTTGTCACCGCGATCAGGCCGTTGCCTACCAGCGCCGCATAGATCGCTTTCTTCGATGAACCTGCCATGGATCGTCCTGCCGTGCCGTGCCGTGCCGTGCCGTGCCGCGATGGTTCTGGTCGTTAGCGGTATGATGTGCCCGATAGGCATACTAACCGCAGGGCGACATCGCTGTCCTGCGGCGGTATCGACAGGTAGACCCGGTCGGCCCGGGTTCGGGTCTGGTGGAGCCGTAATCCTCTGGTCCAGGTTGATATCGACCTGCGGTGGTCGCCCTAGGAGCCAGTCAACGGCATCCGTCAACGGACCGGTCTAAAAGCGCAGCGTCACACCCGCATACAGCACATAGAAGTCGCTGAACTCACCGGCGAAGCGGACGCCCTGGTTGGTCTGGTCTATCTCCGCATCGCCGACGATCTGCAGCGTGGCGCCGACTGACACGGCGCGCCCGGATGCCAGCCTGCGGCCATAGGCCGAGGAGAGCTTCCAGCTGGAGTCGACCGGGAAATCGATGGTGCGGACACTGTCTTTGGCTGGCGAACTCTCATAGGACACACCGAGGGTCCAGCCCTGATAGTAGTCCACGTTGCCGTAGCCGACGGCCAGTCTCCAGGTGTCGTCCCAATCCCGCTCCAGGGTCGTCAGCCGGTTGCCTGCGGCCGTATCGACGGCCAGCGTGTTCTGGCTGAATTCGGACCACTCCTGCCAGTTGCCGCTTACGAACAGCATGTGTCGGTCATCGACCTTATAGCTCAAACCGGCTTCCAGCCATTGAGGGTTCTTCCACTTCAGCTTTACGCTGGTCTGTGACGGCAGCGGCAGCACGTCCGGCAGTCCTCTGAATATTGCAGACCGAGGATCGGCTGGACACCGGTATCGTCCGCGTCCTTGATCCTTACCGTTCCGTCCGGCAGCGGCCCCAGGTTGATCGCGATCTTCTGCTCGTAGGTCGTGCGGATGACCGACGCGCCAAGACCCAGCGAGAGCGCATCATTGACCTTGTAGCCCAGAGAGACGGTCCCGCCCAACCCAGCGAGCGCGACGTCGATAGTGCCGTAGCGGCCGGCAAAGCCGTCACCATAATCCGCGCCGCCGCCCTGCAGCGCTGAGAGACCAAAGCCGAACGTCCATCTATCCGACAGGGCCCGGGAGAGATAGAAGCTCGGCACCACTGCGATTACGCCCGCGTTGCCGCCGTCATCGCCGCCTTTCTCGGCCAGGTCCGTATCCCATTTCATATACGGGACGATGGTCTGCAGCCCCCCCACCATCGGATCGCCCTCCACGTGGACCAGACCGGCGGGATTGGCCCAGGTGGAGTCAGGACCCCAGGTATTGGTCACGTTGGCGGCCCCAGCGGTACCGAGGCTGGCCGGCGTGCCGACCTCGCTGATGTAGAAGCCAGCGGCCTGGGCTGATGGCGCGGAGAGCCAAAGGGCAAGGACAGCCAGGAAAGGGCGGCCGGAGCTGAGCTTTTTCTCACGACATTCCGTCATCATGGCTGCCCTCTCCTGGTGGTATCTGGCTCGCGCCAATTTGCGTGAATCAAGCGGGTTGATGGACCGACCATCGTTCAGCGGACGGGCAGACACAGATTGGTACACACGCCG
>CAMYOC010000046.1 GCA_947259915.1 uncultured Gammaproteobacteria bacterium | reverse complement strand
CTGCCGCGACCCAGCCGGATCGGCTGTAGCCCGTCGGCCATCGGCCGGAATACCGAGTCGTCGGCCGGCCGGACAATGGGTCGATCGTGATGCAGATAGGCGTCGACAAAAATGCCGATGCGCGCTTCCACATCGCGCGCTTCGGTCAGCACGGGCTCGCCGCTGATGTTGGCGGATGTGGCCACCAGCGGGCGGCCGAATCCGCCCAACAACAGATGATGCAGCGGGCTATAAGGCAGCATCACGCCGACCTCGGCCAGACCGGGTGCGATCAGCGGTGACAGGCTCGAGCTGGCGCGCCGTCGCACCAGCACGATCGGTCGGGCCGGGCTCAGCAGCCGCTCTATCTCCGCCGGTCCGGGCTCGAGTTCGTGACGCAGGTAGTCAAGCTCGTCGTCGCCGCCGACCGGCATCATCACCGCCAGAGGTTTGTCCGGGCGCGGCTTCGCCACGCGCAGCCGCGCGATGGTCTCATCGTTGGCGGCGTCGCACATCAGGTGGTACCCGCCGACACCCTTGACCGCAACGATCGCGCCGTCGGCCAGCGCCTGCAGACACAGCACCAGCGCTTGTTCATTGTCGCGGCTCTCGCCGCCCTGCCGATCATGGAAATACAGCCGCGGTCCACACACGGGACAGGCGACCGGTTCTGCATGAAAGCGGCGATCGGCGGGGTCCTCGTATTCCTGGCGGCAGGCGTCGCAGAGCGGGAATTCCGCCATCGAGGTGTTGGGCCGGTCGTAGGGCATGGCCCGGATCAGCGTGTAGCGTGGACCGCATTGCGTGCAGTTGATAAACGGATAGCGGTAGCGACGGTCCGCCGGGTCACGCAACTCGCGCACACAGTCATCACAGGTGAAGTAATCCGGTGGTACGTGGATGCGTGCCGCATGGGCTGCCGCGCTGTCGAGGATGCGGAAACCGTCCAGCGCTTGCGACGCTACGTCTTCCACCGCGGCCAGTATCGGCCGCGACAGCGGTGGCGCGTCGTCGATCAGGCCGCTCAGGAATGCATCGAGATCCGGACGCCGTCCCTGAGCCAGCACTTCGACTTCGCCAAGCTGGTTCTGCACCCAGCCCTGTATGTTGTGCCGATGCGCGAGGCGATAGACAAACGGACGGAAGCCGACACCCTGTACCTGTCCGGCCAGGCGGATGCTGCGCGCGCCGGGCAGATCGCCGCCGCCGCTCATCGATGGTTTCCCGGGCGGGAGACCGGCCGAGACGGGCCGCTCTGCGACTGCATCCGGCTCAGGCGACGTCCCGGTTGCGGATGCCGTTTGACCACCATATCCGGCAGGCGCCCTCGTCGGAGACCATGCAGGGTCCGACCGGGGTGCGCGGCGTGCACGCCAGACCATAGATGCGGCACTGGTTTGGATAGATCTTGCCGAGCACGACCTTGGCGCAGTCGCATCCCTTTGGCATCTGTCCCGCGCGTTTGCGCTCTTCTCCGCCGTGGTGGCCGAATGCCGTCACCGAGTCGCGTTGTGCCAGCCAGGGTTTGAGCGCGAACCCGGATCCGGGGATGGTGCCGATACCGCGCCAGTTGGCATCGCCGACGTCAAACGCCTGCTCGAGCCGCGCCCGGGCCGCCGGATTGCCGTCTTCGCGCACCACCTCCGGATAACAGTTGTCGAGGAAACGGCGATCCTCGATGTACTGACGCAGCACTGAATACATCGCTGCCAGCAGGCTTTCGGAAGTAAATCCGGCCACCGCCGCGGGCAGTCCGTGTTGCTCGACCACAAACGACCACTCTTCCGGACCCATCACCGTGGCCACATGTCCCGGTGCGATCAGCGCATCAAAACCCGGTTCGCCGCTGTCGAGCAGCATGGCCACGGCCGGCCAGGTAAGCCGGCCGGACAGCAGCATAAAGAGATTCTCCGGGGCGCCCTCACACAGCATCGCGGCGACCGGCGCCATCGTGGTCTCAAACCCGGCGGCAAAGAACACTACCGCACGCTCGGGATTGTCCCGGGCGATGGCGGCGGCTTCGGTCGGTGAGGCGATCGGGCGGATGTCCGCCCCTGCGGCCCGTGCCTGTTCCAGCGAACGGACATCGCGTCGCGACACGTTGACCGGGACCCGCAGCATGTCGCCAAAGGTCACCAGGATGACGTCTTCTTCAAGCGCCAGATGGATGGCCTCGTAAACGTCTTCCTCAGGGCAGATGCAGACCGGGCAGCCGGGTCCCGGGATCAGTTCGATCTGTGGCGGCAGCGCGCCGCGGATACCGGCGGCGCTGATCGACCGCTCGTGACCGCCGCAGACGTTCATGATGCGGATCTTCTCGGGTAGCGGCAGTTTGCGTATCCGTTCCAGCCAGGTTTTTGCGCTCGCCATCATGCTTATGGGATCCGTCCGGCCTCAGTGAGGTGTAGCCGGGCGCCGTCTGCCTGCACGCTGGGTGTCCGCGTCTCTCCCGCCGCGATCCGGGCACGGTGTGTCTCCAGCTCCGTGACCACCCAGTCGCACCAGGCGTCGAGGCCTGCTCCGCGCCGGGCCGAAAGACGCAGTACCGGAGCCTCGGAGGCCAGCGCGCGCAGATACCCCTCGGCGCGGTCCGGATCGAAATCGTCCAGCACCGGCAGCAGATCCGTTTTGCTCAGCACCACCAGGTCGGCTGCGCGGAACATCACCGGGTATTTGGCCGGCTTGTCGTCGCCCTCGGTGACCGAAAGCAGCGTGATGTTGAAGTGTTGTCCGAGATCGAAGCTCGCCGGACACACCAGGTTGCCGACGTTTTCCACAAACAGCACATCGACGTCGTCCAGGTTCAGCTGGTGCAATGCATCGTGGACCATATGGGCGTCGAGATGACAGGCGTTGCCAGTGGCGATCTGCACCGCCGGCACGCCACGCGCGCGGATCCGCTCGGCGTCGTTCTCGGTTTCCAGGTCGCCCTCAACGACCGCGATGGAGACGCGCGATGACAGCGCATCGATGGTCGCCTCCAGCAACGCCGTCTTGCCGGATCCCGGTGACGACATCAGATTGATCGCCAGCACTTTGTGCCGGTCAAAGTGCTCGCGGTTGTGCGCAGCGGCGTGATCGTTCTCGGACAGCAGGCTGGCCAGTACCGTGACCGCTTCCTTGCCGCTTTCGGTACGCGCGAACTTGCATCGCACATGTCAGTTTCTCCCGGGGCAGCCCGGTCCGTTCGGTCGCCGCTCAGGCGTCCTCGGCTGCCAGCATCTGATCAAACAACTCCCAGGACGAGCGGGCGTCCTCGGCGGAGACTTTTTGGATCGCATAGCCCACGTGCACCATCACGAACTCGCCAGGCTCGACGGTCTGATCCTGCAGCATGAACAGGCTCACCTCCCGTTCCACGCCCTTGGCCTCGCAGCGGGCATTAAAGCCGTCGACCTCCAGGATCTGCATCGGTATCGCCAGGCACATCAGACCATCCCATCCGCCGGTCAATTAGTTCGGACTAGTCTAATCCTCGCGGCCGTCCGAGAACAGGGCCGGGCCCCGGGACGGTGGATTGACGGCGAATTCGACCCCTGGCCACGCTACAATCATGTGGCTATGGACCCGACTCCCGGAACTGCCGACATCCCTCGCCGTCGCTCGTGGCGGATCCTGCGGACCCTGGTGATCGGGCTGGCCGTGCTGGTCGCAGCCGGGCTGGTGCTGCTGCCCTATGGCGTCAAATGGTACTTCGGCGACTGGCTGCGGGACCGCGGCGTAGTCAACGTCAGCATCGGCGACGTTGACATCAATCCGTTCACCGGTGCGTTCGCCATCGAGTCGCTGGAATTCGAGGACGACAGCGGGACACATCGCGCCGGCCATGCGGCGCTGAACCTCAGCTGGACCGATCTGATCAATCAACGCATCCGGCTCTCGCGGGTCGAGCTACGTGACGCCGCGCTGGATATCCGACGCACCGAATCCAACCGCTGGTTGATCGGCACCATCGTCCTTGGCGCGCAGCAGGCGGTGGAGGAAGTCGAACGGACCGAGGCGGAGTCCGGCTGGGAGTTCGGGATCGATCGGCTGGAAATAGCGGATGTCGCCATCGACTATCGGGATCCGATCATCGCGCGCGAGTTCGTCGTCGATGAAGCTGTACTGGCAGATTTTGCCACCTGGAGTCCCGACCAGCAGACCGGGATCGTCCTGGCTTTGTCATCGCTTGGCGCAAAATTGCGCGTGGCGGGCGACGCGCGGCCGTTCGCCGATACGTTTGAGCTGGATCTGCGCGTCACGTCGGACAATCTCGCCGCGCAGGGTCTGCAGGCACTGCTTGCCGAGTATGGCTTCGAGTCGGTGGAGGGGCTGCTCGGGACGGATGTGCGCGTCAAGGTCGCAGTACCGCCCGGCGACGGGGAGACAGCGATCGAGATCGACGGAGGGCTGGATCTGTCAGAACTGGCCATGGTGCATCAGGAAGGGCAGCTCGACCTCGGCCGGCTTGAGTGGGACGGCACGGTGCGGCTGACCATTGCCACTGAGGCATCCCGGCTGCAGACGGAAGGAAAACTCGACATCGACACCGCCGCGCTCGGCGCACCCGCTGCGGGGATTGCGCTGGAGCTCGATCAGTTCGACTGGGACGGTCGATTGGATCGACAACTCGACATTGAAAACGTCGAGGATGCCGCATCAGGGGATCAGTCTCTCTCCGGTGCTGGCGATCTGAATTACCAGGGGCTCAGGATCACGCTTGCCGCCGGCGATGACAGCTCGGATCCAGGTGCCGCAGCGTCGGAACTCAGCGTCGACAAATTCAGCGCCAACACCTCTGAGCTGCTCCTCCGTATCGGCGCTGGTCAGACCCAGGCAGACTGGGAAGGCGATCTGCAGCTGGCAGATGCCGGTTTCGAGACCGCGCCCTCAAAACTTACAGTCGGTAGCCTGGACTGGAAGGGCAAAGTCAATGTCGCTACGGGCGAACAAGGCGCGACCGTCGTCGCCGAGGGTGGTGTGGAAGCCGGCGGACTGGGTTTCGAAGATCTGATCGATCCGCTGCAGGCAGGACTCGGCTCAATCGATTGGCGTGGCCGCGTCGAACTGGCCACCACGGCCGGGGAGGGCGGCGGCGCGGATTCAGCCGGATGGCGTGTCGCAGGCAGCGGCGATCTGAGTGCTGAGAATGCCGGCGCACGCGTCCCCGGACAGGATCGCAGCCTCATCGATGTGGCCGAGCTTCGGGCATCCCTGGCCGAGCCGCGGCCGGGGCACAGCCTGACGCTGGCCGCGTTGGAAGCGCTGAACGTCAAGCTGTTCGAGCGCGTTATCAATAATGATGGCGAGCCGGCCCATGCGATATCCATCGCCAGGATCGGTATCGACGGCATCGGTATCGCCGAACGCGCCGTGAGCCTGGGCGATATCCTGATCCGCGATCCGGCATTGTGGATCGAGCGACAACGCGATGGCGTGTTGGAAATCAATGCTGTGAACGGCGACGGTGACGACGCCAGCGCGAGCACGCAAAACGACGACGCGCCGACCGGTGATAAAGCGGACACCAGCATCAGCCTGGCTGGACTAAAGACCGGAGGCGACGCACGACTGGTTTATGTAGACCGGTCAGTGCGGCCGGTGGCCCGCTTTGAGCTGGCGCCGCTCGAGTTGACGCTGGGTGCGGTGGACGGCACCGCGCCCGATCAGGACACGCCGGTGGACTTTAAGGCCTCTATTGGCCGCTACGGTCGCATCGCATTTGCGGGAGCACTGAGACCCGTTGCGGAGCAGGCCTATGTAAACGGTAAGGGCAGTCTGACCGATATCGACATGATCTCGCTGGACGGGTTTACACGGCGGGCCATCGGCTACTCGGTCGAGAGCGGCACCCTGAACGCCGACCTGCGTGTCGAGCTACAGCAACAGCAACTGGATTCCGCTGCCGATCTGACGATACGTAAACTGGAGATCGATCCGCTCAAGCCGGATCAACAGGACGAGTTCTCCACCGAGCTCGGTGTACCGCTCGGCGTCGCGCTCAGCCTGCTGCAGGATGATCAGCAGACGATCCGGCTCAAAGTGCCATTGAAGGGCGACGTGTCGGACCTCTCGGTCGGTATTGGCGATGCGCTGCGGCAGGTCATGAAAAAGGGTTTGATGGCCGGCATGCGGACCGCCGCCACCACCTATTTCGCGCCGCTGTGGCCGGCCCTGGCGGCGACAAAGCTGTTCCAGGCCGCATCGAAGTTGAGCTTCCGACCGGTGGACTTCGTGGCGGGGGAAGCCGCGCTCGACGCAGAGAAGGAGACCTATCTGCAGGAGATGGCGGGTCTGCTCGGCAGACGTCCCAAAGTGAGCCTGACCCTGTGCGGCCGCGCGGTGGCGGCAGATCTGGCCGTGCTGTTTCCGGAGCTTGAGGGCGAGCTCAACGAGTCACAGGAATATGCGCTGGCGGAGCTGGCGCGCAGCCGCCACGAGCTGGTCAAGGACCGCCTGATCGACGCCGGTCTGGACAGCGCCCGGCTGGTGACCTGCAAGGGTGCGGTGAGCCCCGTTGACGAGGGGGCACCGCGGGTCGATTTTGGCGTCTGAGCCCACGGCCATTTGACCGTCGGGGCACCACGTTCCTAGACTCTGGCGCTTCGGGCCAACGGCCCCCCTGGAGATTGCGCATGGCACAAAGCCGAGGATTGGACCCGAAGGCCTATGTGCCCCTGAAACAGGGCGAGGTCTATCCCTCCTATGTGCCGGCGGCGACCGGCATGCGGGAGTTCACGCTCAAGGCAGTCCTGCTTGGCATCCTGTTCGGCATCATCTTTGGTGCCGCCAACGCCTATCTCGGGCTGCGCGCCGGTCTGACCATCAGCACCTCGATCCCGGTGGCGGTGATGACCGTCGCTGCGTTCCGTGCGCTGCGCACGGTGGGCCATCCGGGCTCCCTGCTGGAGGCCAACCTGTCACAAACCGTGGGTTCAGCATCCAGTTCGGTGGCCAGCGGCGTGATCTTTACGCTGCCGGCCCTGTTCTTGTGGGGACTCTCGCCGAGCCTGCTGCAGATGACCGTGCTGGCGATGAGCGGCGGTCTGCTCGGCGTATTGTTCATGATCCCGCTGCGGCGTTTTCTCATTGGCCGTGAGCACGGCAAACTGCCATACCCCGAGGGCACCGCCTGCGCCGAAGTACTGGTGGCCAACGAAATCGGCGGCAGCCGGGCCCGCTTCGTGTTTTATGGACTGGCCGCCGGTGCGGCATTCAAATTCCTGACGTCATGGATCAAGGTCATCCCCGACCACCTGACGCTAAAGATCCCGTTCCTGCGTAAGGGTGAGCTGGGTATGGATGTGTCCGCCGCGTTGTTCGGCGTGGGTTATATCCTCGGGCCGCGGATCGCCGCGATCATGGTGGGTGGCGGTTTGTTGTCATGGCTGGTCATCATCCCCGGGATCGACTGGTGGGCTGCGGAGCGGACGCTGCCGCTGTATCCCGAGACGGTCAACCTGATCCGTGATATGTCTCCAAGCCAGATCTGGACGCGCTATGTGCGTTACATCGGCGCCGGCGCGGTGGCCACCGCCGGCATCCTGACCCTGATCCGGAGTCTGCCGCTGATGGTCGAGAGTTTTCGTGTCGGCGCGCGACAGCTCCGTTCCCGGGTGGGCGCCGGCGCAGCCGAAGCGTTGCCGCGTACCGATCGCGATCTGTCGCTGCTGGTCGTCGGCGCCGGCGTTGTGACTATTGCCCTGGTGCTGGCGATCGTGCCGGCCGGGTTTTCTACCCTCGGCAGCGTGCTGGCGCGGGCGGCGGCTGCCGCCTGCGTGATCGTGTTCGCGTTTTTCTTTGTCACCGTGGCCTCGCGCATCGTCGGGCTGGTCGGTGTGACCAGCAATCCGACCAGCGGTATGACCATCGCGGCGCTACTCGGCACATCCGGCATCTTCCTGCTGCTCGGCTGGACCGATATGGCTGGCAAGGCGGCGGCGCTGACCGTGGGATGCGTGGTCGCTATCGCCGCGTCGATCGCGGGTGATACCTCGCAGGATCTGAAAACCGGTTTTTTGCTCGGCGCCACGCCGGCCCGGCAGCAGACCGGCGAATTGATCGGCGTGCTGAGTTCCGCAACGTTTGTGTGTCTCTCGGTGTTGCTGTTGGCCAAGACATTTGGCTTTGGCAGCGCCGAGCTGCCGGCGCCACAGGCGACGCTGATGAAACTGGTCATCGATGGCGTGATCGATCAGTCGCTGCCCTGGGGTCTGGTCTCGCTGGGTGTGGTGATCGCGTTTGCCTGCGAGTTGTTACGCATCCCGTCGCTGCCGTTTGCGGTCGGTGTGTATCTGCCGGTCTCCACCATGACGCCGCTGTTCTTTGGCGGTCTGATCCGCTGGTGGATCGAACGGCGCTCTCCTGACGCCCATACCTCGGAGGTGCGGCGCGAGCGCGGTATTTTGCTGGGTAGCGGATTTGTCGGTGGTGAGGGCCTGCTGGGTGTGGGGCTGGCCGGCGCCGCATTCACGCTGGGACGGCGTCCCGGGGGCATCGGCACTGACTGGATCGGCGCGCCGTGGCTGGTGCCGCTGGTGGGCCTTTGCGCCTTTCTTGCCTTCGCCACCTGGTTCTTCAGATCTGTTTCACAACCGCTCGGGGCTGACGATCAACCGGCCTCTGAGCCATAAGACCATGGCGCGACAGGGAATCCGGCGATAAGCTGGAGGTCGTCCGGCACAGAAGCGAACGTAGCATCCTATGGAACAACTCGAAAGCCTCGACTCCGCATTCCTCTATCTGGAGACCCGCAACGCGCCGATGCATATCGGCAGCGTGCAGCTCTATGAGGGCGTAGAGCCCGTATTCGACTTTGCCCGTTATCGCGAGCTGGTGCGGTCCAGACTGCCGCTGTCGCCGGTATTCCGTCGCCGCGCGGTACGCGTGCCGATGAATCTCGGTCGCCCGTATTGGGTGGAAGATCCGAATTTCGATCTGGACCTGCATCTCGAACACGTGAGCTTGCCGCGGCCCGGGGGCTGGAAGGAGTTGCGTGCGCTGGCCCAGGACCGGTTCTCGTCACCGCTGGATCCGCATCGGCCGCTGTGGTCGATGACCTTTGTCGAGGGGCTGGACGGAATCTCGGGTTTGCCGCCGGGATCATTTGCGGTGATCTCAAAGGTACATCATGCGGCCGCCGACGGCATGGGCGGCGTCGATTTGTTCTCGGCGCTGTGGGACCCGTCGCCGGAGGGCCGCAGCAAGCTGCCGCGGGATCGTTGGAAACCGGAGACACTGCCACGACGTACCGGTCTGCTCGGACGCACGGTCAGTCACCTGGTGGGTCAGCCGGCTGCGCTGGCGCGTTCCGCGGGCGCCCTGGTCAGGGGCAGCGTAAGCATCGGACGCGAATTGCTGACCGGAGACAAACAGAGTCCGCGACTGTTGTTCAATGCCCCGCGCACGCGTTTTAACCGCACTATCGAGACCCAGCGCAGTTTTGGCGGTATCACGGTGCCGCTGGCCGGTGTCAAGGCGATCAAGAACCGTATCGAGGGCGCTACCGTCAACGACGTGGTGCTGGCCGTATGTTCGGGCGCGCTGCGCGCCTATCTGGAGGACAAGGACGAATTACCCGACAATCCGCTCATCGCGATGGCGCCGATCTCGGTGCGCGAGGACATGGATCGCGGCACCAATCGGGTCTCCGCGATGCTGGTGAGTCTGGCGACGAATGTCCGCGACCCGAAACGGCGACTGCGCGGCATCCTGCAGAGCACACAAGACAGCAAGGCCTACACCCGGGCGATCGGCGCGGCCACCCTGACCGATTCCACCCAGGTCGTGCCGTTTTCCCTGGCGACCGCCGCCTCACGGCTCTACAGCCGTATGCACGTGGCCAGCTATCACCGGCCACCATTCAACCTGATCATCACCAATGTGCCGGGTCCGCGCATGACGCTCTATATGGGCGGGGCGAAGATGGTCAACGTATTCGGCATGGCGCCGGTGATCGACGGTCTAGGCATGATCGTCGTCGTGGTCAGCTATGACGACAAACTGACTATCAGCGTCAACGCCTCCCGCCATCAGTTGCCCGATCTCGACGTGTTGCTAAAACAACTGCTGAGCTCTTACGACGAGTTGGACAGAGTGACCGGCGAGTCATCGGGCAAGCCGGCCAAACGGGCAGGGCGGGGCCAGCGAAAGCGGGCGGCAGACGGCGACCGAAAGAGAGCAAGCCGCGCCAAGTCCGCTGGCAAGACCGGCAAGAGCGCGAAAAAGAAAGACGCGGCCGGTGCTGGCAAGAAAGCTGCGTCCGCGCGGACGGCTGCGGCTGCCAAAAAGACCGCGAACAAACGCCGCTCCAAAGGCGCCGCGCGGAGCGCCCGCTCTTGAGCGCCCCGGCCGAGGCGGTGCGCCGACCGTCCTGGCTGCTGCAGCTTCTCGAGGCCCGCGCGATCCCCGAACTCGGCGCCTTCGCCTCCTGTTATCCGCTGCTGCGGATGGCGCCCCATGGTGACGGACATCCCGTGCTGGTGCTGCCGGGATTTCTCACCACCGGCGCCTCGACGTTTCCACTGCGTCATTTTCTCAATGTGCTCGGCTACAAAGGGCACCGCTGGAAATTGGGGCGCAATCTCGGACCGGTCGGCGCCAAGGAATACGAGGTGCTGCATCGACTCAAGGAATTGCGGCATCGCTACGGTCGCAAGGTGAGTCTGGTCGGCTGGAGTCTGGGCGGGCTCTATGCCCGCGAGCTCGCCTGGATCGCGCCCGACGACGTGCGCATGGTGATCACCCTCGGCAGTCCGTTCCGGCATCACCAGTCCACCTCGGTCACCTGGTTGTATGAGGATCTGAGTGGCCAGGAGGAGACGCACATGGACGAGGTGATCCAGCATCGCATGGATCAGCCGCCGCCGGTGCCGAGCACCGCGATCTATTCGCGAACCGACGGCGTCGTGCCCTGGCGGGCCTCGGTCGAGCGCAGCGGAACTCACGCGGAGAATATCCGCGTCGAGGGCAGCCACTGCGGTCTGGGTCACAACCCGCTCGCGCTGTATGCGATCGCCGATCGTCTGGCGCAGGCGGAGGACACCTGGCGACCCTTCAAGCGCAGCGGCTGGCGGCGTTTTTGCTATCCGCGGCCCGACGCTATTTGAGCGGGGCTTGCAGGTGCGGCTGATGCGCCAGGATTCCGGCTAGCGTCGCCCGGACCGCACCCTGTGGGCATGGCCCCCGGCAAGGGCGGGCGGACCGGTCCCGCCCTGGTCCGGTAGGCTGGGATAGCCCATGTCCTCCTCCGGGACCGACGGCTCCAGCTCCGCAGCGTGACGGCGATAGAACCACTTGATCCAAAATGGCGCGACCAGCGTGGTGTAGGCGATCACCAGGATCAGCACATCGTAGATGCCGCCACCCAGCAGACCTGAGTCCCGGCCCAGCTCGGTAAAGACCAGACCCACTTCACCACGCGGCACCATGCCCATACCGATGACGACCCGCCGCGGTCCGGATTCGGAGATCAGCATCGCGCCGGCAAATTTGCCGACGATGGCCACTAGCAGCATCACCAGCGAAAAGGTCCAGATAAAGCTGGAACTCCAGTCGACCAGTTGCAGGTTGAGCGACAGTCCGATCTGGACAAAAAAGATCGGTGTAAACAGACGCACGATCGGTTTCATCTGGTCCCGGATCAGATCGGCAAAGCCCGGATCAGCGGCCAGCGCCACACCAAAGGGCAGGAAGAAACGTCGTGACAGAGCGAGACCGGCAGCGAACCCGCCGAGCAGTTCCGGCGCGCCCATAAAATGGGCCAGGCCGGAAAATACCAGCACCAGCGCCACCATCGCCGTCGGGATCAGACCGGGCACGCCGCTGGAGGCTTCGAAGCGATGGATCAGATAGGAAATCGCCTTGGCGGCGGCCGGCGCGATCATAAAGAACACGCTGACAAACAGCGCGATACGCAGGGCATTGGTCCAGGCTACTTCGCCGGCGACCGCGAACTCGTACAGCAGCGCCAGCAGGATCACACCCATCACATCATCGAGTACCGCGGCGCCGAGGATGACCTGACCCTCGATACTGTGTCGTCGACCCAGGTCGGTGAGCACGCGTACGGTGATACCGATACTGGTCGCGGTCAGCGTACCGCCGAGCACCATCGACGCCAGCACTGGCAGACCGAAGGTGTAATGGGCGACGCCGAAACCCAGCGCGAAGGGCAGGACAAAGCCGCCGATGGCGACGATCAGGGATTTCGCGCCGGCGTGCACCAGGCGATTGACGTCGGCGTCCAGACCGACCTCGAACAGCAGCAGGATGATGCCGATCTCGGCCAGCAGATGGAGCATCTCGGAGGTTTCGAGCAACCCGAGCAGCGACGGCCCGAGCACGATGCCGGCCATCAGCTCCCCGATCACCGGTGGCATACCCCAGCGCACCGCAAGTTCGCCAAAGATGCGGGCGGCCATCAGCACCATGGCCAGCTGGAGCAGGAAGACATGGACTTCCATGCACTGACTATATACGCCGGGTCCGAACTTTTCCGGGGCGCGGCAAGCTGGCCGAAGAGGTCAACGTCCGCGACATCCGGAAATGGCGTCGTAGCAGTCTGGTCGGGGTCGCCAGGGAGGAACGAACGAAGGGAGCTGGATAGACGAGGAGGGGAAGGAGAGGGCGGACGAAAAAAGCCGGCCCCGACCGGCAGTCGCACAGCGGGGCCCGTTCCGTCGAGTTATCTGCCGTTCCCTGGCAAGTTCCCGCTGTCCGGTCTGCCGGTCGGGGCAGGTCAGGGTTGCAGGCTATCCTCGACCGATATGGATTTATTGTCTTTTGAGGACGTTTGGTGGTCGGATCAGCCCAAAAGGGGCTAAATCCGAGGAAAATCTCCGGGTTACGCTGACCTGGTCGCCCGGATCCGTCGGCAGCTTCCTAGGCCAGGAACCGATCCCAGGCGACAAAACCCCAGACCACGGCCAGCAACAACAGACTGATCAAGCCCGCGGCGGAACCGAGATCCTTGGCCCGTCCGGACAGTTCGTGGATCTCGGGACCGATGCGATCGACGATGGCTTCGATGGCCGAATTGATCGCTTCGACGATCAGGGCCAGCAAACAGGCGGCGATCAACAAGGCCTGTTCCGGCAGATCACGCCCGAGCCAAAACGCGGCCGGGATCAGCACCACACACAACCACACTTCCTGCCGGAATGCCGCTTCGTTCATCCACGCTGCTTTCAGCCCCTGGCGGGCGTAGCCAAAAGAGAGCCAGACGCGTTTGATTCCACTGTGCCCCGGCTTGGGCATGGGCTTCTCCATTGCCCGCATACACGGGGCCTGTCGATCGCGGGATGATACTTGGCCCGGTCGCGCCATGCCATCGACCGCCGGCGCCGGGAAATATCATGTCCACGCGGCCGGCGTTCTCCTCCGCCAGGCCGGAGATGGTCCGAATGGGGTATTTACCCCATGCCGTTTTTGACCCCGGTCATCGCTGTTTTGACGCTGTGCGGCACAATTATGCGCAATAGCTAATTTAGCGTATACGAAATAAGAATCGTTCGCAGCAGCCGGCCAATTCATGAGCACCGGAACACCATTCCCCCAAGGCTCGGTGACACGCCCACCGGCATTCGCTCGCACCGGCCCGACGCCCGACGGCCCGGCCGGCTGCTGCGGACTCTTGCTCCACCCCGAATTCAAACCGGATGTGCCGTCCTCTCCCTCGGCCGGTCCGTCCATCGGCAAACTACTCACCCTTGGGGACAAAAGAAAATGAACGCATCAAGTCACGGAACCTTCCGTCTGACCGCCATGCTCGCCATCGTTATGCTCGCCATCGGCGCTGCCGGCTGCAGCGGCGATGACGGCGACAATGGTGCTGCAGGTGTGGCCGGGACCGACGGGCTCAGCTGTTGGGACCTCAACGAAAACGGTGTCGCGGATTTTCCCGATGAAGACATCAACGGCGATGGCGTGATCGACGTGCAGGATTGTCAGGCGCCGCCACCGTCCATCGGCGACGCGGATAATCTGCACAAGGCCTATTTCACCGATAAGCCCTATGAGGACACCCAATCCTGTCTGAATTGCCACGGGACGATCGGCGACGATGTCATCACCACGGCCCACTTCACCTGGGAAGGCCTGGCGACCGGCATAGAAGGCTTCGAGAACGAGGACCACGGCAAGAACGACATCATCAACAATTTCTGCATCGCCGTACCCACCAACGAAGGCCGCTGCACCCAGTGCCATGCCGGCATCGGCTATGCTGACGACACTTTCGATTTCGGTAACCCGAAGAATGTCGATTGCCTGATCTGCCACGACCAGACCGGAACCTATGCCAAAGGGAAGACCACGGCGGGCGCGCCGGATCCGGCGGTCGACCTGCAGGCGGTGGCGCAGAGCGTGGCCGAGAACGACGGCGCGCCCTCGCGTAAGAACTGCCTCGACTGCCATGCCAAAGCGGGTGGCGGCGACAACGTCAAACACGGCGATCTGTCCACGGCGCTTGTGAGTACCACGCGTGAATACGACGTGCACATGGGCACCGACGGTGGCAATCGCGCCTGCGTCGACTGCCACGCCGTCAAGAAGGATGCGGACGAAAATGTGCTCTCTCATGGCATCGGCGGCATGGTGTTCCATTCCACCGACGAAGGCGACATGCAGGATTGCGGCGATTGCCATGGCGATCGCAACAACATCCACGCGGGCTCCACGGTGGAACAGATCATCGGTCTGCATCCCCGCATCGCCTGCCAGAGTTGCCATATCCCGACTTTCGCCCGGGAGAAACCGACCAAGGTCGAGTGGTACTGGTCCACCGCAGGGGATGTCGACAGGGGCGTGGAGACGGATACGGTCGGCGGGTTTGAAGTCCCGGTCTATGACCCGAAGAAGGGCAACTTCGTCTGGGCCAACAATGTACGCCCGACGCTGCTGTACTACGACGGCAAGTGGGAGAAATTCCTGATCAACGACAATGATCAGTATGTAACCCTGCCCGCCGTGCTGGCGGCACCGGCCACCGATTACACCAACCCGGATGCCATGATCTATCCGTTCAAGAAGATGATCGGCAACCAGGTGGCGGACGCCAACAACAACACAATTCTTGTGCCGCATCTGTTCGGCCTCAAAGGCGGTGAGAATCCTTACTGGGCCAAGTACGACTGGGATCTGGCGCTGCAAGACGGCGCGGCCTACACCAACCAGGTCTATTCTGGCGCATACGAATTCGTGGACACCGTCATGTACCTGACGGTCAACCACGAAGTGGCGCCCAAAGAGGAGGCCTGGGGCATGGACAACAACTGTGCCGACTGCCACGCTGACAACGCGATCGACTGGCAGGCTCTGGGCTGGACCGACAACCCGATCACTGGCGGCGTACAGCCGTAATATCCTGACCGAGATTAACTCGGACCCGGGCGCCCGCGATCCCCCGCGGGCGCCCTTTTTCATGCCTGGTTTCATCCCCGGTAGCAGAGGTCCCGGCAACCATCCCGCGAGGGGCTTGCTGCGCTTGCCGTCGGGAAGATCAACCGCCTGTTGCGGCCGCAGGATGCGGCCCGGGGGCAAACCAGTTCTGCGTGCGCAGACAGAACTTCACCAGCATCAGCATCAGCGGCACTTCGATCAACACACCGACGACAGTGGCGAGTGCCGCGCCGGACGACAATCCGTACAACATCGCCGCTGTCGCGATCGCGACTTCGAAGTGGTTGGAGGCGCCGATCATTGCGGTCGGTGCGGCGTTCTCATAGCTCAGGCCCATCATCTTTGACAAGCCGTAACCCAGGGCGAATATCACCACGGTTTGAACAAACAGCGGGATCGCGATCCACAGAATGGTCAGCGGATTCCTGACGATGGTCTCGCCCTTGAAGGAAAACAGCAGAACCAGCGTTATCAGCAGCGCAGTGATGGTCACAGGCGTCAAAAAGCGCAGAAACGTTTCCTTAAACCACTGCTCGCCCTTCGCCGAGATAATCCACTTCCGGGATGCGTAGCCAGCCACCAGCGGCAGCGCGACATAAATACCGATCGACAGCAACAGCGCCTGCCAGGGGACCGGCAGCCTGCCAACGCCCAGCAGGAACCCGCCCAACACACCGAACAGCACCAGCATGGTCAGCGAATTGATCGCCACCATGACCAGCGTGTGTCCGTCGTTGCCTTTTGAAAGATAGCCCCAGACGAGCACCATGGCCGTGCAGGGTGCGATCCCCAACAGGATGCAACCGGCGAGATAGCTCCGCCACAGCGGTACCTCTAGCATCTTTACGCCATCGACCAGCACCACCTGACCGGCACCATAGGTCTGGCCAACCGACAGGTCCGATCCCAGCGGCATCTTGACCAGATCCACCGCATCTGGACCGATAAATGTGAGAAACAGCGTGCCGAGAAAATAGCTGGCGATCGCGTACATCGTGAACGGTTTGACACACCAGTTGATAAACAGGGTCAGGCCAACCGGGCGCACTGATTTGCCTGCCTTGACGACTTCATGGAAGTCGATCTTGACCATGATGGGGTACATCATGAAGAACAGGCACAACGCAATCGGTATGGAGACAACCGGTGCGCCGTTGACATGGATAGCCATGCCATCCAGCGTCCGGGCAACCTCCGGTGCGAATTTTCCGAGGAGAATCCCGCCGCCGATGCACAGCGCAACCCATACCGTCAGATAACGCTCGAAGAGGTTCATCCGAGCCCCGCCTGTGTTGTTGTCACTCATTGATCGCTGGCTCCGTTGATGCCGGCGCCGCTGCCTGCTGCTCGGCCTGCACCTTGCCGATGTCTTGCAGCCGGCGTTGGAGCGTCAGCTGATCCAGCGACGTCAGCGGCAGCTTGATAAAAATATCGATGCGGTTGTGGAGCATCCGATAGGCGTCCGCATAGGCGAGCCGGATCAGGGCGTCGTCGCCTTGTGCCGCCGCGGGATCCGGCAGCCCCCAATGAGCACTCATGGGCTGGCCGGGCCAGACGGGGCAGGATTCCGCTGCCGCCTGATCGCACAAGGTAAAAATAAAATCCAGTTCGGGCGTATCCTCGCCCGCGAATTCCATCCAGTCTTTCGAACGCAATTCATCCACCGGGTGATTGCTGCGTCGGAGGATGTCCAGGGCCATGGGCTGGATCTCGCCGCGCGGGTGGCTGCCGGCGCTGTAGCCGTGGAAACGGCCGCGGCCGACACGATTGAGGATAGCCTCGGCCATGATACTGCGCGCCGAATTGCCGGTGCAGAGAAAGAGGACGTTGAAGATCCGGTCGCTCATGGCCGCGAGAGTCCTTTGGTCGTGTCGCAGGTGGGTGCCAGTCCTGGCCGGCCGCACAATTCCGGCCGCCCGTCGCAGCAGTCCGCGGTCAGGAACTCCATCAACTCACGGGTGGCGCCGATATCCGTGGCGTAGAGGATGAAGCGTTGATGACGGGTCGCGGTGACAAGACCGGCCTGCTGCAGCTGGGACAGATGAAAAGACAGACTCGATGCCGCCACGCCCAGGTTTTCGGCGATGGTGCCGGCCGGGACGCCCTCCGGAGCGGTCGCGACCAGCATCCGGAACACTTGCAGACGCAGCGGATGGGCGAGGGCGGAGAGGGCGTTGACGGCATGGGTGTCGTCCATATTTCGATAATAGTCGAAATATGGAAATAAATGAATGCCCCCATGGTGGCGTCATACATCGACCCGGGCCGGAGCGACGGCCAGGGATGTTCGCGGACCACAAAAAAACGCCGGCGCCCGCAGGGACGCCGGCGCGCACAGGTAGTTTCTTATTCTTCTATCTTGCCGGTGGCAATACGCTTTTCGTACATGCCCTCCAGCTCGTAGAGATCCTGCATCAGCTCGAAGAAGCCATGCCAGTGAGCATAGTCCGGGGCGCCATGCATCGCGCCCATCCGCGCCCGCCGACCTTCGTGATGCCACAGGAAGTAATACTTGACCTGGAACGGATCCGTCCACGGATTCTCGCGCGTCAGACCCTTGGCTTTCAGATCATTGAGCATCTCGGTCGCGGGTTTGTAATAGGCCTCGTTGTAGAGCATCACCGCTTTGTCACCCTGGGCGAAGAACCCGTCGGTGTGGTCGGTGCTGTGGCAGGCGGCGCAGACCTCACGCATCTTTTCGCGACCCGCGGGACCGTCGCCAAGCAGCGGGCTCATCACGTCGGTGGAGCCGCGCACCGGCGAACTCTTTGACCACTCGACCCAGTAGAGCCGCTCGCTCACGTTGTGGGTCATGGCCAGATCGCCCACCTGGCTCATGTGGCAGGAGGCGCAGGTCGGCGCCCGGTAATCCTCGCCGGGTTGCCATTCGCCGGGTTTGCCGTCGAAATCCCAGGTAAATCCCTCGGTCCTGTAGATATGACCGTGCTTGCTGTTTTCGTAGATCTCGATATTGGGATGGTCCGGTCCGAGATGACAGGAGGCGCAGGCGTAGGGCTTGCGGGCTTCCGCGTTCGAGAATTGGTGACGCGTGTGGCAGACGCCGCAGCTGCCGGTGCTGCCGTCCGGATAGACGTTACCGACGCCGGAATTGGGCCAGGTCTCCGGTGTCGGACGGCCCTCGCCGTCGAGCTTGATCTCGGTGCCGTGACACTGGATACAGCCGGTTTCGTTGGCGGCGCCACCAAATTCCGGATGCTCGCGACCCTCGTGGATCGCGGTCAGCGCATGCAGGCTGTCCTTGGGGATCTGCTGGCGATAGGCACGGAAGTGCCCGCTGGCGTTGAACTCCTCGACCTGAGCCGCGTGACACTCGCCGCACACGGTGGCCGGTACCAGCACCGAGACCTTGTGGCCGGTGCGCCGGTGCGGCGTGCCCATCGGCGAGTCGTCGGCGACCACGTGACAGTCATAGCAGGACACGCCTTGTTCGGCGTGGGCGCTCTTCATCCAGTCTGTGACCACGACCGGCTGGCGCTTGGTGTGACAGTCCACACACGCCTGGGCGTCGTCACTCAATGCTGCACTTGAAGCGGGGAGAGCGAAGACCAGACCTGTCGAAAGACAGGCCGCAGCGACAAACCATTTACCTGACATCATGTTCACAACCTACCCCCTTACGCATTCAGACCGTGCTTGCGCCAACGGAAAGCCTCCCAAAGCATAGACGACCGGGTCGGCACATTCGAATTGGACGTTTGTCGGATAGCGGTCGCCACCGGATCAGTATGGCACCACCGGGGAGGCTGTTGCGTTAGCGTCTCCCCGCTCGCGGCCGCGGTCGAGAGGGCATCTGTGTCGGTCGACCCGGACGTCCGGGTGGTCTTGCACCGGGTGGTCTCGCGCCGGGTGGTCGTGCACCGGGCGGACGATGACCATGGTGAGGGGGTCTGACGATTACCGTGCCACCGCCGTAATAGCGACGGCCGTAATAGGGGTCATACCAGCCCGAGCCGCTGTAGTAACCGGTGGTCACCGTCGTACGGCCGTAACCGTCGTAACCGCCGCCATCGCTGGCGCATCCAGCCAGCATCAGCGTGAAAACGGTCGCGGCGAGAATTATCGCGATGGGCCGGGGTGAGGTGCTCATGGCTGCGTCTCCTCGCCGGGGTAGGTCCATCGCATCAATGCGATCGTGCCGCCGGTGGGATCGGCGATGATCACGAGATCGCCGTCCATCATCTGGGGGTTCGGGCCGTAGAGTACGGTGCCGCCGAGGGTCTTTGCCTTGGCCGCGACCGCCGCCGGATCTTCCACCCGGATAAAGCCGAGCCAGGTCGGGGCGATGTCTTTTTCCTGCGCTTCTTCCGAGAGCGGCGCTACCGCGCCGCGGAGCAGACCCTGGGAGGCGAGAAACAGATCGGCGGTGCTCTGCGTGTCTTCGTTTTCGAACGTCTCGAGGCCGGCGAGGGCAGCATAAAACTCCCCGCTGCCGTCGATGTTCCTGGTGTAAAGCTGCCACCAGATCCACTCGCCGGGCCAGGCGGCAAAGTCGCCAGGATCGCCGCCGGCCGTGTGCATCACACCGAACAGCGCCTCGTCGGGGCCCGCCAGGATCGCGAAATCGCCCCGTCCCGGGTATTGACCGATACGCGAGAGCAGGGTCCGGCCGCCGCGTTCGGCAGTCAGCTTCTCCGCCGCCGCCACATCGGGTACGGACAGATAGTGGATCCAGCGGCCATAGCTGTCATGACCTTCGGGGGGCGCCCGGTGAGCGAGACCCGCCATCGGCACGTCGTCCAGATAGAACATGCCGTAGCCTTCCGGCTGGGGTTTGATCTCGCGCCATTCCCAGCCGAACAACTGCTGGTAAAAATTCCGCGAGGCCTCCACGTCGCTGGAGAACAGATCGGCCCAGATGATCTTGCCCGGCAGATACTCACCGCTGGCCTCGGCCGTGACTGGGGGCAGCGGCGGGAGCGCAGGCTCCTGCGCCGCGACATGGGTGGCCGCTAGCGTCAGCAACAGACTGATGCCGACTCGTTTCGCGTGTTTGATAGCCGTCTCCCTGGAAAATATCGTGGTCGAACCGCCGACATCATTGCCGATCCGGTCCACGCTTGTCCAAAGTTTTTGCGGTCTATTTGCCCGTATCTGTATCATCGGTCCACATCCGCGGCCGATAAGTCGAAGGCGTCCGGCGCCACTAAAACCGGGAGCTGCAGCATGGTCAATTCAACAGGCGGACGGGTAGGTCTGGTTTGCGCGCTGATGGCGGGCCACTACTGTTGGGCGGAAACCGTGCCGCCGGCAGAGAGTGAGGCGCCGGCGGCGCCAGCGATCTCACCATCGCCATCCATTGCTGACGATGCCGGCGGATTCACTGACGCTCATCCCAGCCTCGCGGTGATGCCGCGCTATCCGAAATCGGCGCTGCGCAAGAAGCGCGACGGCAAGGCCACTGTCGGCTTCGACATCAACCGTTTTGGCCGGGCGGAGAACATCCGCATCATCGAGGCGCTCCCCGAGCGCGCCGGCTTTGGCAGGGAAGCGGCCGAGACCCTGGAATTTTGGGCGTTCTCACCGGCGCGTCTGCCACTGTGCGGCACCAGTACACAATACGCCGAACAGACCTTTGTGTTTGACCATGATGGCGATCCGGCGATCAGCATCCTGCCGCTGGTGGTAGACGGCAAGCCACAGCGGCAGGGGCCGCTGGAGCAGAAGACGCTGGAGCAATATTGGGAAGATCAAAAAGCGGCGAAGTTCGAGCAATGGGAGAGTCGGAATTTCGTTGTGCTCAGACGGGTCGAGCCGGATTATCCGCTGCAGGCGCTGGACCGTCGCAAGGAAGGCGTCGTGTCCCTGGTCTTCCTGATCGGACGCGACGGTGGTGTCAGCAACGTCGAAGTGGTGGACAGCGTCCGCGGCAACTTCTTCCAAAAACCGGCCTTGTCGGCGATACGCCAGTGGCGTTTCGAGCCGCGCCGGCGCAATGGCATGCCGGTGGACTCCGTCGCCTGCCACGAGTTCGTGTTCCATGTCGATGAATACGAGCGCTCCGGCAAGCTCAAGAAGGAGCGTCAGTCAGAGCGGATCACGACCTACGGATCCCAATGACTGTGTGAGGCATTGCGGCCCGGCGTATGCGGTCAAGCGGCAGGGCCTGACGGCTATGTGGCCACCAGCCACGCGATATAGGCCCAATAGCCAACGAAGAGCACCGCGCCCTCGGCGCGGGAGAGACGCAGACCGGTATACATCATCGGCACCAACAGCGCGGCGAACGCGGTCATTATCCAAAGGCTGTCCCAGCCGATTTCTCCCCGGACCAGCGGATGGACCAGCGCGGTGGTGCCGAGAATGCCGAGCATGTTGAAGATATTGCTGCCGACCAGATTGCCCACGGCCATATCCGGCTGACCGCGGATCGCGGCGACCAGCGAGGTGGCCATCTCCGGCAGGCTGGTGCCCACTGCGACCAGCGTGATGCCGATCACCGCCTGCGAGACGCCGAGTGAGGTCGCCATCGTCACTGCTGAGCTGACCAGCAGATGTCCACCAAACGTGAGGGCGACAATACCGACGACCAACCGTAGCAGGCACACGCGTAACGATGCGATTTGCCGGGGTACGTCCGCGGTGAACTCCGCCTGGATTCTCCTTGACTCGTGGGTGCCCAACGAGAGCGTAACCGCGACATAGGTGACCAGTCCGAAGAGAAAGCTGAGTCCTTCGAGCCGAGAGACCACGCCGTCAAAGAGCATCGACAGCATCAGCAGCGAGATCAACAGCACCAGCGGCACGTCAAACCTGACCAGTGTGGCCTGGATCGAGGCGCCCCCCAGCATCGCAGTGGCGCCCAGGATCAGACCCAGATTGGCAATATTTGAGCCGATCACGTTGCCCACTGCGATGTCGTTGGCGCCGCCCAGGGCCGCATTCAGCGACACCACCAGCTCCGGCGCGCTGGTGCCCATGGAGACCACGGTCAGACCCACGGCCAGCGGCGATAGCCCGACTCGCAGCGCGAGCGAGGCCGCGCCACGAACCACGGACTCGCCGCCGAAATACAGCAGCATCAGTCCTGCAGCGCCCAGCGCCAGTGTCGTGATCACGTGTTCATGTTTCGGCTAAGGGCTTCCGAGGCCTGATCAGCGGCGCATTGTTTCAAGGTCCAATCCGAAGGTCCAGCGTGCGGGCGCGATGAGCCGCTTTGAGATGCCCGATAACGTCGGTAGCGCTATACTGGGGATGGCACATCGCCAGCCGGGTCGCATTGGAGAGAGGCGCCTTTCGTGAGCAGCCACCTGTCCGGAATCTTTGGCTCATCGCCGGTCAAGCCACTGCAGCTCCACATGGAGGTCTGCCATCGTGCCGCCGCCGATCTGGGAGATCTGGTCACCGCCACTCAGGCCGGAGACTGGGAAGCTGGAGAGACCTGTCTGCAGCGCATCTCCCAACGCGAGCACGAGGCCGATGTGCTCAAACAGCAGATCAGGCGGACGCTGACCAAACCCCGCATGCTGATGCCGGTGCATCGCGAGGACTTGCTCAAGCTGATCCTTGCCCAGGATGCGATCGCCAACCTGTCGAAAAGGACCGGACGGCTGATCCTGTGGCGCAAGCTGGTTTTCCCCGAACCGGTGGCCGGGCCTTTTGTTCAGCTTCTCGAGCGAACCACGGCGGCGAGCAAGAAGGCGCGCAAGAGCGTCCGCCGCCTTGATGAATTGTTCGAAACCTCCTTCCGGGGTCCGGAGGCGGAGCAGGTCGAGGAGATCATCGGTCAACTGGAAGACATCGAGACCGAGACCGACAAATTACAACGCACCGTGCGCGAAGCGCTGCTGGTAATCGAAAAAGAATACAACCCGGTGGATGTGATGTTTATGTACCAGGCCATTGATCGGGTCGGTGAAATCGCGGACATGGCGGAACGTGTGGGACGGCGGCTGGAGAATCTTCTGGCGACCTGACGGCGGCGCGTCTTATCTGGGGAGATCGATGTCTGACTACACTCTCTACGTGGGCCTCGCGGCCCTGTTTGGCGTGTTTATGGCGTGGGGGATCGGCGCCAACGACGTGGCCAACGCGATGGCGACGTCGGTCGGCGCCAAAGCGCTCACCATCAAGCAGGCCATCCTCGTCGCCGCGGTGTTCGAATTTGCCGGCGCCGTGCTCGCCGGTGGCGAGGTGACCGCGACGATCCGCAAGGGCATCATCGACGCGGGCGCATTGTCGGACGAACCACAATTGCTGATCTACGGCATGCTGTCGGCGTTGCTGGCGGCGGGCATCTGGTTGCTGGTCGCGTCCTACAAGGGTTGGCCAGTGTCCACGACACACTCCATCGTCGGCGCCATCGTCGGCTTTGCCGCGGTCGGTATCGGTATGGACGCGGTGATATGGGGCAAGGTCGGCACCATCGTGATGAGCTGGGTGATCTCACCGCTGACCGCGGGTTTTATCGCCTATCTCATCTTCCGTTCCGTGCAGTGGTTGATCCTGGAACGCGAGGATCCGTTGGCCAAGGCGCGTCGCTATGTGCCGGTCTATATGTTCCTGGCCGCCTTTAACATCACCCTGGTCACGATATTCAAAGGGCTGAAGCACGTCGGTCTGTATCTCTCGACGGCGGAGGCCTATTTTACGGCGGCGGCGATCGGTGTCGTGGTGGCGGTCGTCGGCCGGATCTTTATCGGCCGGATCACGCGCGACAAACGCGCCGACAAACGCTTCCATTTCCATACGGTGGAGCGGGTCTTCGGCGTGCTGATGGTCGTAACCGCCTGCGGCATGGCCTTCGCCCATGGCTCCAATGATGTGGCCAACGCGATCGGTCCGGTGGCCGCGGTGGTCAGCATTGCCGACAGCGGCATCATCGGTCAAAAATCTCCGATCCCCATCTGGGTGCTGTTATTGGGCGGTGCCGGCATCGTCATCGGACTGGCCACGTTTGGCGTCCGCGTGATCACCACGGTCGGTCATAAGATCACGCATCTGACACCGAGCCGCGGTTTCGCCGCAGAGCTTGCGGCGGCCTCCACCATCGTCGTCGCCTCCGGTACCGGCATGCCGATCTCCACCACACACACGCTGGTCGGCGCGGTGCTGGGCGTGGGTATGGCGCGAGGCATTGCGGCCATCGATCTGAGTGTGGTCGGACGTATCTTCTTGTCGTGGTTAACGACGATACCCGCCGGCGCCATCCTCGCGATTATTTTTTTCCAGATATTGCGCCTCACGCTGGGTTAGGCGCGGCGCCGGCTTTAGCCTGCAGGTCGCCCAGAGGATCCTCGGTGCCGGTGTTCACTTATTGACTTATTGCGCGATGGCGGCGGCAGGCGGTGCTGCAGTTCGATGTGCTTACGCCAGGTGTGAGTGGCGCTTGTACGTATGCAGCGAGTCTGGATCCGGATGGGGCAGGAGTGTTGGAGATCGCTGCGGCCGAGGCGAGGTGTCAGCAAGCAGGCAGACTGGCCCCGAATCTGTATTGACTTGGTAAGCCGGAAGGGGCGAATCTAGCAGTCCGTCCTCGGTAGTCGCCTGGTGGTCAATACGGGCACGGTCGAGGCGCTTGAATCGGGAGGAGCTGAGATGAAGAAGCCAGTCATGAGTATCGTGGTCGCCGTGGTGTTGTCCTG
>CAMYOC010000045.1 GCA_947259915.1 uncultured Gammaproteobacteria bacterium | reverse complement strand
CAGTTGGCGGTCACATGAAAAACACGATCGCACTCGCATGGGGACGGCGGCTGGTGGTCTCGCCGCATATCGGCGACATGGATACCGAGCGCAGTCTGACGGTGTTTGAATCGGTGGTGGAAGACCTGCAACACCTGTTCGGTGTCGAGGCGCGGGCGTTTGTCTGCGATGCCCATCCGCAATATGCGACCAGCCGCTGGGCACGGGATCGGGGTTTGGCGCCGACAAGGATCCTCCATCACATTGCCCACGCGTCCGCCGCAGCGAGAGACTGGCCGGAGGGCGAGACAGGCATGGTATTGACCTGGGACGGCGTCGGCTTTGGCGAGGACGGGACGTTGTGGGGTGGCGAGACATTTGTCGGCGCCCCGGGCTCATGGCGCCGGGCGGCCACGATGCGGCAATTCCGCCTGCCAGGCGGCGAACGCGCCGGGCGCGAGCCCTGGCGCAGCGCCGCCGCGCTGTGCTGGGAGACCGGGATCGACTGCCCGGTGTCGCCAGCCGGTACCGAACTGGTCGCCGAGGCGTGGCGCCGATCTATCAATACGCCGGTCAGCTCGGCCGTGGGGCGTCTGTTCGATGCGGCCTCGGCGCTGACCGGACTCGCCGTTGACGCCAGTTTCGAGGGTCAGGGCCCGATGCTGCTGGAGGCCGCCGCGGACGGTTGCCATGGGGGCATGGATCTGCCGCTGTCGCGCGATGAGCGGGGGCTATGGGTGATCGACTGGGCGCCATTGCTGCCGATGTTGAGCGATCCGGCACGGACACCGGCCGCGCGCGCCGCCGTATTTCATGACAGCATGTCGCGCGCGGCACTGGCGACGGCGATCCGGCTGCGTAACGAGACCGGCGCCCGGCGGGTCGGGCTGGCTGGCGGCGTATTCCAGAATCGTCTGCTGACCGACACCACGATCGCGCGTCTGCGCGAGAATGATTTCGAGGTCGCACTGGATACGGTATTGCCGGTCAATGATGGCGGCTTGTGCGCCGGTCAGATCATCGAGCACGCGGCGCGGCGCCACCTATCAGGACAAACCGGAGCCGCCTGAGCTGCGCGGCTGACATAACAGGGAGAACGAAATGCAGGACACCCACATCGGCCTCGCCCATGGTAATGGCGGGCGCTATATGCACGAGCTGATCGAGGAGGTGTTCGGCCGTTCCCTCGCCAACCCGGATCTGGATACGAGCTCGGATGCGGCCATGTTGCCGGAGATGCCGCCGGGCTCGATCCTGATGTCCACCGACGGATTTACCGTCAAGCCGCTGGAATTCCCCGGTGGCAACATCGGCTCGCTGGCCGCCCATGGCACCATCAACGACCTCGGGGTGTCCGGTGCCGATCCGCTGTATTTCTCGCTCAATTGCTTTATCGAGGAAGGTCTGGAGATGACCCTGCTGGAGCGGGTGATCCACGCGCTCAGCGAGGCCACTGCAGAGGCCGGCGTGCGCGTGGTCGCGGGCGACACCAAGGTGCTGCCGCGCGGCGAAGGCGGCGGCATCTATCTGGCGACTACCGGCGTCGGCGTGCGGCCGGCGGATGTTCATCTGGGCATGGAGCGAGTGCGCGAGGGAGACAGACTGCTGGTCAGCGGTCCGGTCGGCGACCACGGTATCGCGGTGATGCTGGCACGGGAACAGTTCGGTTTGCGCGGCGATCTGATGTCCGACGCGGCCAGCGTGTTGCCGCTGACACGCTGCGCCCGCGTGATGGACGGAGTGCGATTCATGCGCGACCCGACCCGCGGCGGCGTGGCCACCGTCGCCCACGAGATCCACCGCGCCTCCGCTCTCCAGGTGCGGCTGTCCGGACCGGATATCCCGGTGCGCGACCCGGTCCGTTCAGTGTGCGAGATGCTCGGTTACGACCCCTATTATCTGGCCTGCGAGGGACGGGTCGTCGCCGGACGCGGCCGAGCCGCTGTTGACCGCCTGGCAGGCTTTGCCCGAAGGGCGCGATGCCGCCATCATCGGCGAACTGGTCAGCGGGCGCCGGGCCGTGGTGATGTCGACCGAGATCGGTGGCGAGCGGATTCTGGAGGAGCTGGAGGAAGATCCGCTGCCGAGAATCTGCTGAGCGGCGCGGTCAGCCTTTTAGCAGCTTGTCCATCTTCTCCAGCAGACCGGAGAAATTGATCGGCTTGGTATCGTAGTCGTCACACCCGGCGGCCAGCGTCTTCTCGCGATCGCCCTCCATCGCGTGCGCGGTCAGCGCCAGGATCGGTATGTTTGCGGTCAGCGGATCGCCCTTGATGCGGCCCGCGGCTTCCCAGCCGTCCATCACCGGCAGGCTCATGTCCAGCAGGATGATATCGGGGGATTCGGAACCGGCCATGTCGACCCCGGCCTGTCCGTCCACAGCGATCAACACTTCGAAGCCCTTGCGGGTGAGGCGGCGGGACAGCATGTCCCGATTCATCTCGTTGTCCTCCACGAGAAGCACTTTGGTCATCGTCAACTCCGAATCATCATTTCTGAATCTGGCCAGGAGCGAATTCTATCGTGATTTTGGCCGCCGGACCTCATTGTCCGGCGGGTAATTCACTCATAGCGCTGCTGGGCGATCACCACCACATGGTCCGCCGCCCCCAGCTCAAGCGCTGTGTCTCGACCAGGGTTGAGGCGGATGCCGTCACTCTGAACGCCTAACGCGATTTCGCTGAACTGCTGACAGGCCGCCACGATCTCGCCAAAGCGAACCGTCCTTCCCGCGCCGACATAGCGTGCCGCTGGCTGTAGCCTGCATTCGATGCCGCCCGCGCTGAGGAGTTCCCGGAAGATCGCGTCCAGCACCGGCTGTCTTGAAATATGCGCCAGTTGCAGACTGACCAGCTCCGGGCTGACCAGTACATCGCCGGCCACCGTGTCCCGCAGCAAGGGCCGGTTGGCGGCCTCATAGAGTTCCACCACCACCGGTGGCATGGCGCTGTTGCGACCTATGTCGGTCAGCAGCAGCAGGCTGATGATGGTGCGCGCGTCCGGATCCTGGCGGCCGTGGGACTCGTCCGCGAGGATCACCAGCGCGTCATAGCTGGCGACATCGAGCGCCTCGAGTTGCTGCCGGTTGACCGGGTTACCGCGGCGATAATCGATACGCAGATTGCTCAGACCGCCAGGCAGGCTCTCGGCGAGCATCGTCTCGGCCGCTTCAGGAGTGTGATTAGCGACCACCGTGGCTACCGCATCGCCGCTGGCGTGGGTATCCATCTCGCTCAGGATTTCGTCCAGGTTCTCGTTCCAGCCGAGGATCAGCAGCCGCCGCAGCTGCGGCGCATGCTTGCGGCCGTCACCGCCGAATTCGCGTCCTGCCGGCGGCGCATCGGGCGTCAGCCTGAAATCGGCGCCCCGCGCGACGAAAATCAGGGAATCATCCTCCGCGATGTCGTAGTCGGCACCCGGATTGAGCGCCGCCGCGGTCCGTCCACTCTTGCCATCCGGCCAGCTGACGCCGATCGGCACCGCCTCCGGAAACCAGTGCGCCAGTTCGCCAAAGGTCTTGCCCACGGCTTCTGGCACACTGCGCACGTAGATCGAATTGCCGGTGTCGGAAAATATCTCGGTGTAGACACGCGAGACACCAGGCTGGCGCGCGGCCTGGGTGATGGCTTTGCTGATGATCTCGCTGGCCGAGACCAGCGGCACTGATCCTGCCGCCGCGATGTTGGCCACTGGCACATTCCGTTTTTGTCCGATCTCCGCCACCATCCGGGGCCGCGGCCCGGACCAGCCATCGTAGCCGCGCAGCAACATCAGCGTCTTGATGGTCTCGATGTCCGTGTCGGCGTCGTCGGGCCCCGGCTCCTGGGCCAGGCTGATAACGCGGGACGCAGACTTCAGGCCAACGCGCTCCAGTTCCGAGAGGCTGCTGGCAGAGCCGCTGCGCAGCACCAGATCCAGTCCTGCCCATTGCTTGCGTCGACTACCGAGACTCTCTTCCATCGCATCGATATCGCGCTGCGCGAACAGCACCACGGCCTCGCGGCGGTCCGAGTTCGCGATGAACTGCAGGATCGGGACTACCTTCCTGCTCCATCCCAACAACAATGTGTGGCCCTGCTCGATGACCGGCGTATTACCCTTGCGCAAGCCCTCGACCCGCTGCTGCACGGAGCTGGTGATAAATGCGATGAGGACGCCCAGCAGGGCCAGGCCGGTGATCGAGAGCAAAAACGAGATAAAGAGCACCGGCCAGGGGGCACCGTAATTCTCGGCGAAAGCCCCTGGATCCATGACATGTTTCAGCGACCACCAGGCCGCGTCGAGCACGCCACCGTCTATGGCGTTGTCGATGCCCTCGGCTTCGAGCGCCTCGGTCGAAAACAGACCGACAAACCAGGCATTGATACCGAGCAGCACGACGAGGGTCGCGCACAGCACGAGGACCGCGTATTGCACCGCGGAACCGCGACCGAGGAGGCGGTTAAAACGGTAGTGGAGGATTTCGCGAACGCGGCGCACACGTGACCCATCGGCAATCGAGGAGCGTCAATCCTGCCAGCCCCGGATCAGAAATGCGATGCGCCGTGCTCCCGCTGCGGCGGGGTCGATCCTAGTGGAGCGAATGTGGAGGCGGCGACTCGGGCAGATCCTCGAACAGCGCCCTGTCAATCACCTGCAGCAGCACCTCCGGATCATGGACACCGCTGATCGCCAGTCGGCCATTGACGATCAGGCTGGGTACACCGGTCAACCCGGCGCTGCGTACCCGTGCCTCGCGCGAACGCACCAGATTGCGATTCTTGTCACCGACCAGATAATCCTCGGTCACGACGGAATCGAGACCGACCTCTGCGGCCAGCTCGCTCAAAACCTCGATTTGACCGATATCACGCGCCTGCTCGAAAAACCCGCGGAATAAGCGGTCGGCCATCTCGTCACCGCGACCCTCAACCTCGGCAAGCAGGATCAGACGATGGGCGTTCATGGTATTTGGAACCATATTGAGCTGGTCGAACTTGAAGCGGATGCCCTCTTCCTCGCCGACCGCGGCCACCTCGCCCAGGGCCGAGCGACCCGCCTCGGAGCTGCCGAATGCCTGGGCCAGATAGCGATCCACGTCCATGCCGTCGGTGGGCAGCGCCGGATTTATCTCGAACGGCTGCCAGCGAACCACCGGCGTGCTGGCACCCTCGAGCGAATTCAACGCACGCTCCAGCCGGCGCTTGGCCAGATAGCACCAGGGAGAGACCAGGTCTGAGACCAGATCAAGGACAAGAACAGGCTTAGCGCTCATATAGCTCCACAGTTGACGTCACTCTTTAAGTTTGACCCACCCGTCTGTTAATGGTGCCGCGGGTCCCGGTTTCAAGCCTTGGTGTCGTTGGGTTCTCATACAAGAATCTACTGTATATATCTCTCTCAATATCTTGATTTATCTGCTATTAATTTGTCTTTATACAACAGATCGTCAACCTGGATTTTCGCCCTCCAGACAAGCGGGCTATGATCATTTGCCCACACCGAGCGAGGATGCGCATGCCTGCCCCTGCCCTCGTCAGCCTCACCACCGACTTCGGCAGTGATGATCCGTTCGTCGGCATCATGAAGGGCGTCATCCTCGCCCGCGATCCGACGGTCCGCATTGTCGATCTCTGTCATGGCGTACCCGCTGGCGCGGTCGGCATCGGCGGACTCTGGCTCGGTCGTTCATGGCGCTGGTTTCCAGCCGGCACCGTGCATGTCGCGGTCGTCGATCCCGGTGTCGGCACCGATCGCCCGCTGCTGTGTCTGTGTGGCGCGGATCATCGCTTCCTCGTCCCGGACAACGGACTGGCCGCAGAGGTGTGCAGACATCTGCCGGTCGAGGCGGTTTATCAGGTGGACTGGCGTGAGCGCCTGGGTGAACCGGCCAACCATACCTTCCACGGCCGCGACGTGTTTGCGCCGATTGCCGCGGACCTCGCCCGCGGCGCGGTCATCCCGGACGATCTTGGACCGAGGATCCAACACTGCAGCGTCGATTCGCCCTTGCCCCTGCCCGAGCGGAGCGCGCGTGGGGTCGTGGGCCAGATCCTGGTCCCGGACCACTTTGGCAATCTGCTGACCAATATTCCCGCCGATGCCATGCCCGCCGGGACCGCAATATCAATCCGCACCGGTGACGCAGCATTCGGTCTGGCCCGGACCTACGCCGCAGCGCCGCCCGGGCAGCCCGTCGGCGTGATCAATTCCTTCGGGCTGCTCGAGATCGCCTGCCCCAACGGCCATGCGGCCCGCTTGCTGGGGCTGAGTCCCGGCGCGCCGGTGCGGGTCGAACGGGATTGACCCGGGTCAAGACAACGGGCCTCGCAGCGGTGCTATCCTTAGCCTTCGAATGACCCTTCGCGGGCTACACCTTTAACCTGAACAACAAAGGCCCGAATCGTGACCGATAACACCATCGCTAACATCAGAAATATCGCTTTCGTCGGCCCCGCCGGTACCGGCAAGACCACGCTGGCCGAGCGCCTGCTGGCCAAGGCCGGCGCGATCAAGACCGCGGGCTCTGTCGATCGTGGCACCACGGTCTGTGACTACGATCCCCAGGAAAAAGAACTGCAACATTCACTCGACACGACGGTGTGTCATTTTGACCGCGGCGACACCCGCATCAATATCATCGACACGCCCGGATACCCGGATTTTGTCGCCCGCTCCATCAGCGTGCTGCCCGCGGTCGAAACCGCGGCCCTGGTGCTGAGCGCACAAACCGGGATCGAGACCGGCATCCGCCGGCTGATGAAGGCGGCCCGTAACAGCCGGTTGTGCCGGATGATCATCGTCAACAAGATCGATGTGGAACCCGCCAAACTCGGCGCGCTTTTGAGCGAAATCCAGGACGTGTTCGGGCGCCGCTGTCTGCCCCTGAACCTGCCCGCCGAGGCCGGATCAAAAGTGCTGGATTGTTTTTTCGCGCCAGAGGGGGGAGACACGGATTTTTCATCGGTGAGTGAAGCCCACGAGCACATCATCGACCAGGTGGTGGAAGTCGATGAGGCGTTGATGGAAGCGTATCTGGAGTCTGGTCAGGAACTCCAGCCCGGGCAGCTCCATGATGCCTTCGAGAAGGCGCTGCGCGAAGGCCATCTGATGCCGGTCTGCTTTGTCTCAGGCGAGACCGGCGCGGGGCTGGATGCGCTACTCGAAACACTGGTCAAGCTGATGCCCAACCCGGCCGAGGGCAACCCGCCACCGTTCTTCAAGGGCGAGGGGGACGCCGCCACGGCGGTGGAGATCAAACCCGATCCATCGCAGCACGTGGTCGCCCACGTGTTCAAGGTCATGGTCGATCCCTATGTCGGCAGGATGGGCATCTTCCGCATCCATCAAGGCACGGTGAAGACTGGCACCCAACTGTTTATCGGTGACGCGCGCAAGCCGTTCCGGGTCGCACACCTGTACGAGTTGCAGGGCAAGGATCTCAATGAGATACCGTCAGCCGGTCCCGGCGGGATCTGTGCGGTCACCAAGATCGACGAGATCAGCTATGACGATGTGCTGCACGACTCTCACGACGAAGACAATTATCATCATCGCCCGGCCGGTTTCCCACCGCCGATGATGGGTCTGGCGGTCGAGCCGGCACGACGTGGCGACGAGCAGAAGCTCGGTGACGCTCTGCATAAGCTGGCTGCCGAGGATCCGGGCCTGCGCATCGAGCATCGGGCCACGACCAATGAGACCGTGTTGCTGGGCATGGGTGACCTGCATCTGCGTATGACGCAGCAGCGGATGAAAGAGCGCTACAACGTGGAGGTCAACACCCATGCACCGAGTATCTCCTACACCGAGACCATCACCGGTGCCGCCGAAGGACACTACCGGCACAAGAAGCAAACCGGCGGTGCCGGCCAGTTCGGCGAGGTGTTCCTGCGCGTCGAGAAGCTGCGCCGGGGCGAAGGATTCGAGTTCGTCAACAAGGTGGTCGGCGGCGCCATCCCTGGCCAGTTCATACCGGCGGTCGAGAAGGGCGTGCGCCAGGCCATGATGCAGGGCGCAGTCGCCGGTTATCCGATCGAAGACATCCGCGTGACCGTCCATGACGGCAAACACCATCCGGTGGATTCAAAAGAGGTAGCGTTTGTGACCGCGGGCAAGAAAGCATTCCTGGACGCGGTGGCCAAGGCCAGACCCATCCTGCTGGAGCCGATCGTCGAGATCGACGTGACTATTCCGGCGGACGCGGTGGGTAACGTCACCGGAGACTTGTCTTCACGCCGTGGCCGCATTCTCGGCAACACGACCCTCGGCGTCGACCGGGTCGTTATACACGGCGAGGCGCCGCTATCGGAACTGCAGGAATACCAGAACCAGCTCAAGTCCATTACCGGCGGTGCCGGCATGTTCTCGATGTCATTGAGTCGTTATGAAGCAGTGCCGCCCAGAGTCCAGCAGGATCTGGCGGCCCAGCACAAGACCAGCGACGAAGACTGACCGCAGGGTGGCTAGTACTCCCACCATGCGTTGCGCCACCAGGCGATGAACTCGTCGAGATCCACATAGCCGTCGCTGTTGGTGTCGGTGATCGAGAATCCCTCCGCCGCCTGGCTTACCGAGGCGTCGGGATTGACCGTATTGAGCAAGGCCCGGAACTCGTCGAAATCGATCAGGCCATTACCGTCCTTGTCGAAAAAGCCAAAAGTCTCGCGGATCTCGTCCAGCTTCTGTTCGAGTTGTGTGTCCATAAGAAACGCTCTCGGAAAAAATATTGCACGCCGGGGCATGTTACCGCGCTGCAGCCTATCACGCCCGCTCCGGGACCGGCAGCCATGAGCTTCACATTCGGTTGACCTGGATCAATGCTCGCGGACAGTACCTTTGACCCAGATCAATGTGACCCCGGGAGTCCGTGCGATGATGCGGGCACTGTATGCTGTGGGCTTTTCGACGCCCGTCCGCGACCCGCAGTGTCCCCGTGGCGCCTTGACGGCACTCTGTTCACCTGGCGTGGTCCAATTCCGTCCCGGTTTTGGATAAGCTGTTGCCGCATCGCCTGATAACGGAAACACCTCCGCCACCAGCCGCGCCAGGAAATCGCATTGAAGCGTCGCGTCACACTCCTCCTGCTCATCCTGATGGTGAGCGGATGTACGACCTCCACCGTGGAAAGCGATTTCCCGATTCCGGTGGTCGACAAGCTGCCCTTGCGCGTGGCGGTCCACTACGACGAAGCATTTAGCAACTACGCCTACCGTGAAGAGTCCGCCGGTGAGCCATCCTGGGTGATCATGCTCGGTTCCGCCAATGTGGCCATGTTCCGGCGCGTCTTTAAGGGCATGTTTGACGAGACCGTCGAGCTGCCCGAGATCGTGCCGCTGAAATTTCCCGTGGACGATGTGGACGCAGTGCTGGTACCGGCGGTCGAGTCGTTTGAGCTGCGTGTCCCGCAACAGCCACCGGTCACGCCTGAGGGCATGCCGCGCGGGCTCGAGGGTGTCAGCGAGACCACTGACTACTTCACGGTCTGGATCACCTATCGGATGACCATGTACGATAGTCAGGGACGAGAGATCGCCTCGTGGCCGGTTCGCGCTTACGGTCAGACGCCGAGCGGCGTCATGGACATGTTCGGGCCGGACGAAGCGCTGGCGCGGACGACGACCGTTGCGATGCGCGATGCCGGGGCGTATCTCTCGATCTATTTCGAGGACGAGCCGCGCATCCGGGAATGGTTGCGCGAGAGCGGCTGGAACAGCCGGAGTCAACCGCACAGACGTGGAGGCGCGATGCGCGCACGATGAACAGACGATCCGCGAGAACAACTACGCTAGTGCTGGGTCTGGCCCTGGCCAGCGGCTGTATGAATGCCCGGGTCGAGCAGAGCCGCAGTGCCGCGACCGGGATTGCAGACGGCGAAGCGATCGTGATCCTCGCCCGTGGTCTGCATAACGGCAACGAGACCGAGAGCAAATTCATCGACTGTGTAGACCGGACGCTGGCCGGCGGACAGCCGGCGCTGCGGGTGATCGGCGACGAGACCTTCCGCGATACCTTCTACCCCTGGTTCGAGCCACGGACGGCGCCGAAGGCTGCGGACGATCTGGGTACCCTGCTGGCGGAAGACGCGCTCGCCACCAAGCTGCGCAAGGAGCAGGTCCGCTACCTGGTCTGGATCGAGGGATCCACCGAAGCGCTGGACGGCGGTGGCGGCATCAGTTGCGCGGCCGGCCCCGGCGCGGCGGGCTGCGTCGGACTCATGTGGTGGGAGAAGGATTCCAGCTATGAGGCCGCGATCTGGGATCTGAAAAACAGCACGTCGGTGGGCGAGGTCAGGGCCGATGTAAACGGCATGTCCGTGGTGCCGGCGCTGATCGTGCCGGTGCCGATGATCGCGCCGACCCAGGGCAAGGCCTGCAAACGACTCGCGGATCAGCTGCGGTCCTTCCTGATCGAAGGCGTCAGCTGATCTCGGCACCCTCCTTGTCAAACACCACCGTAGTGCGGAAGTCGCTGTCCTCCGGCGGCTGAGCGGGCACCCCCGGCGGGCCGCCCCGGAATACAACCAGGAAGCGACCGACATGGATTTCATCGCGATCCGCAAGCGTGCGCTGACGGACCGTCTGGCCGTTGACCATGGTGCCGTTGGTGCTGGCCAGATCGACCACCACCCAGGCGGAACCATCTGGCACGATCAGCGCATGGTGGCGACTGACCGATGAATCGCGCAGGCAGATGTCATTAAACGAGTGACGACCGATGAGCATCTTGTCGCGCCCGAGCGGGACCTCCAGGAAGGTGGCGTTATCGCGCGAGACCTCGAGCCGGCAGTTGTAGCCGAGGGCCTCGCCGCCCGATAAACCCAGCCGGGCGGCGCACACGCGCACGTCATCCACGGTCGGCGCCGGCGCGTGATCCTTCTCCACATTCTCCAGCACCGCGGTCGCCAGTTCATTGATGCGCGCGGGGACGCCGCCAGTGGCCGCATAGATCGCCATCCCCACCGTAGGTGGCAATAGCGCAGACGGTCGGCCGCAGCCGGCCGCCGCGAGCCGGAAATGCAGATAATCGTGGGTCTCGCGCGCGCTGAGCGGATCCAGACGATGGCGCAACCGCAGACGGTCCAGCAGCGGTTTGAGGCGGCGCGACTCTAGCAGGCGCTCCAGACCCATGTCACCGGTGATCACGATATTCAGCGGGCTTTCCTTGCCGGCCACCTCCGCCAGCCACAGCAGTTCCTGCGTCACCTCATCGGAAATCGCCCGTGGATCTCCGATCTGCAGCAGCGCCTTCTGACCGTCGTGCGCTACCTGCACCAGGAACACGCTGAGCAGATTCTTCAGTTCGCTGTGTTCCGCCTCCACCGCGCCGAAACCGAACGCTTCGAGCACCTTGGCCAAAAACGCATCGCCCTCGGCCGGCGGCTCGCTGATCCGCCCGCCTCGCAGCGACGGTTCGTTGTCCTTCAGGTAGAAATCGACAGTGGAAGTCTTGCCGGTACCTGCGGCCCCACTGAGGACAAACAGGCTGTCACTGCCCTGGACCGATCGTTCGAGAAAACTCAGTGCAGCCGAGTGTTGAAAACCCCGATAAAAAAATCGGGGATCAAAATCCGCATCGAATGGAGCCACGGACAGCCCCAGTGCCAGGTTATGCATCGTGCCCCTCGCCCCGCCCGGTGTTAACTCACTCAGTCAAGGTGTTTTAATAAATTATTGAATTCACTGCAAGCTTTCCCTGAAATCCTTTGTCCCGGCGCGGCCTGATATGATCGCGCCGGGAGTCTTTGCCGCGGATAGCGAGGAGTCGAGAAACCATGGCCAACCGTCCCGACAACCCCATGGCCAAATCGGGGGTGATCCAGTTGTTCCCCACCTATGTCTGGGTGGCGCAGCTCAAGCCGGAGGTCTACGAGCCGATCAATGGCAAGATCGAGGACTATCTTCAAGACCTGGAACAGCGTAATCCGGAGTTGAGTGCCTCCGGGCAGTGGCAGACCGCTCAGGACCTGCATCATCAGCCCGCCTTTGCCGGGCTGATGACCCTCGTCGAAGCCAACGCCCGCAGCATCTGTGATTCGCTCACCCTGCTCTACCAGGGCCTCCATGTCACCGGCTGCTGGGCCAACGTCAGCCAGCAGGGATTCCCTCATCGGCAGCACATCCACCCGAATAACTATCTCAGCGGTGCCTACTATGTGAAGACCGCGCCCGGCGCAGACAGCATCAGTTTCCACGACCCGCGCCCGCAGGCGACGATGCTGGTACCGCCTGCCCGCAATCAGGATCTGGCCAATCCCGATCAGGTCTCGCTGGATGTCAGCGACGGCATGCTGGTGATGTTCCCGGCCTGGCTGAATCACTCGGTGGCGCCAAACCGCAGCGCGATAACGCGCATCAGTGTCGCCTTCAACCTGATGTTCCCGGAGTTCGGGACGAAGATGGCCAGCCCCTTGTGGCGGGGCGATACCGGCGCTGACTAGGCGCGCCGATCAGGCCTTGGCGGGGGCAGCGGTGTGCGCCGCTTCCAGGCCCTGTCTGGCCGCACGGAATTGCTCCAGCGCGCGCGAAATATACGCCCTCGCCTCATCGACATAACCGTCCGCCGACGCCGACCAGACGCGGTTGAGATAGCGCTCGCCGGCGGCGAACGCGCTCATGATGTCAGCGTAGGCCTGCAAACCATACATATGGGTGAGGCTGTGCCGGGCGTCTGCGAAACGATCCAGGTCGTCGCGGAACCGGCGATCGATCTCGAAGCGCAGCTGATAGGGCGGGATGCTTTCCTTGCCGGCGTCCAGTTCGACCAGTCCTGCGATTACGCGATCGAGACTGGACTCGATATCGGCACGATTGTTGGCCAGGGTCTCATCGGAACGCGCGTGCTCGAGACTGCTCTTCTTGATCAGATAAACACCTGCGGCGCCTACCAGAAGGCAGGGCAGGAACAAGGCCCAGCGGACCAGTTCCGGATCCAGCGAGGTGAGGAACGCACCGGCCAGGAAGGCCGCGGCGGTAAGGACGATTCCGAACTTGATCATGACCGCTTCCTCCTATCCGCCAAACACGGCGCGCACTGCAAAGCCGACACCGACCAGGGCCTCACCGACGATCAAACCGGCAGCGATCGGGATACCGGTGTCCTCGCTGTAATGGCGGCCCATGCGGGCGTCTGTCAGCAGCCGCAGCAAAGTGCCGAGGCTGTAGGTCAGGACGATGTTGAACGGCAGATAAAAACCCAGCCCCACGGTGATACCCAGACCGCCGCTGGCTGCGCTCAACAGCGCACCCAGCCCGGCGCCGGCCAGATATTTCTGCACCGGGACATCGCCACCGAGGATGCCGTTGATCATGCTGGCCAGCGCCTGGCCCTGGGGCGCGGGCAGTTTCTCGCTGCCGAGGCCGTAGGCTTCGTGCAGCACGTAGATCACGCCAATGATCAGGATCGGCCCGAGCCAGGCGCCACAAAACTGCCCGGCCTGTTGCATCCTCGGCGTGGCGCCGATCAGGTAACCGGTTTTGAGATCCAGCATCAGGTCGGTGGCCTGGGACATGGCCACGCAGACCGCCGCCCCGACCATCACTGCGGCGACGATGGCTTCACTGCGATCGAGACCATTGGTGATAATGATCAGCAAGGTCACCGCGATCAGCGTCATGCCGCTCAGCGGCGACCAGTTGGTGCGCCCGATACACTCGGACAGGATCACGCCGGCGATCCAGATCCACGCGGTCCCGAGCAGTGCCATGGCGATCCCGCGGCCGATCCCCATGTGTTCTGTAGACAGCGTGGCGATGATCATCAGCACGATGGCTGAGCCGCCGACGGCGACATAGAGCAATTTGATCGGCATCTCGTCTTTCGACACCACCGACTCGACCCGGGCGGCGCTCTGCATGCTGCGCACCGCGCTGATAATCAGCGGCAGGGCCAGCACGATGCCGGTGAGGGCCCCGCCGATGAGCATGCCGATACCGACCGGCCGGAACAGCGACAGACGCAGTACCTCCGGATCCGTGACCGCCATCTCGACGCCATCCACCATGGTCATCGGCAACAGACCGGTGGCCGCCAGCATCGGCGCGATGACCCAGTAACAGGCGAATCCACCGATGATAAATGCGACACCGCCCTTGCCGGCGATGTAGGCGGCACCGATCGTCAGCAGTGATATGTACCAGATGCCGTTCATGTACTCAGGCATGCCCAGGACCGCGCCCAGATTCCAGTTATCAAAACCGGTGAGCTGGCTGATCACGTGGATCCCGGCACTGAAAGCGGCAGCGGCCAGCAGCAGCACCGCCTTGCGGATGCCCGCTCCCGGTGATTTGAGGATCGTGGCGACGGCGACACCACCGGGATACGTCAGACGCTCGTAGTCGATCATCTGTTTGCGCAGCGGGATGATAAAGGCGATGCCGAGGAACGCGCCGGCGATACAGCCGAAGGTCATCACATAGGGGTTGAAGTCCGTCTCACCGAGGATGAACAGCGCCGGCACCGAGAACATCATCCCGGAGGAGGCACCATTGACCGCGCTGGCCACCGTCTGCGCGACGTTGTTCTCGACGATGCTATAGCGCCGCATGACCCCGCGCAGGATGCCGAAGCCGAGGATCGCGGCGAGTTCGGATCCCTCGATGGAGAAACCGAGGATCAACGCCGCATAGCCGATGCTGATGGAGATCAGCGCACCCAACAGCCAACCTACCGAGACGCTGGCCCAGGTCAGTTCAGGATACGGTCCGTGCCGGATGATGCCGGCCCCTGCGTCGGTCGCTGCCACACTGGTCCCCCTGGAAAATCCGCCGGCGCGAGATCGCCGGGGATAGCCTTGCTTATTATTTACGGCGCATAGCAGTAGCATATTTACATGCCAATGGAAAACGCGGCGCCCCGGACGAGCCCACGCTCATCCGCCCCCGCCGTCTGTCTGCTGACCCTGCTGCTGACGCTCGGGCTCAGCGCCTGTGTCACCCAACCGGGTGGCGCCGACGTGTTCCCGGATCACCTGGAACGGCTGCCGGCCGGCGCCCGGGTCCAGGTGAACACGCGGGATGGCCGGCAACTCAAGCTGCGCGTGACCGAGGCTACGCCCACCGGCATCCGCGGCGTTGACCGGCGCTACCGCAGTTACGCCCTGGCTCGGGATGACATCGACTCGCTGGAGGTGATGCGCCAGAACGACTGGGTGGTGGCGCTGGCATTTTTCGGCGTCGTCTTTGTCACTGGTTTTTGACCTGGCACCACAAGCCCCGGACAGGCATCGCGGGACATGCGTAGAATCTGCAACGGCCCTCGCCCGGTGTCGCCCGGACGCGTATTTCAGGCCACAAACTATTTCATAATTTACATTATATTTATTTCTTAAATTACTGTTTTAATTATATTTAATAAGATGGCTGATCGCCCAGACGACAAGAACAAACCGCACCCGCCGGACAGCAACGTGTTGCTGCAGACGGCGCTCGAACATCACCAGAGCGGCCAGCTCGAGCCGGCAGCGGCAGCCTACGAAAACGTATTGGCGCACGCGCCCTGTCACCCGGATGCGCTGCATCTGCTGGGTGTCTTGCGTTACCAGCAGGGCCAGCTGGATACCGCCCTCGCCCTGCTCGGGGAAGCGGTAGAGCAAGCGCCGGATCACGTGGACGCGTGGTGCAATCTCGCGCTGGTACAGAAGTCCGCCGGGAACGTTGCGGCGGCGGAGCGTTCGTTGGTGCGCGCCCTGGCCATCTCCCCGGCGCAACCGGTGGCGCACAACAATCTCGGTAGCCTGCTGCTGGCGCGGGGTGATCTCCAGGCCGCAATCAATGCCTATAGCGAAGCCGTCAGACTCGAGCCCGGCTATGTCGAAGCCCAGGTCAATCTCGCTAATGCGCTGCTTCTGGCGGGTCATGCCGGACAGGCACTTGCGCCCTGCCGACGGGCACTGGACCTGCAGCCGGACCTCGCCGCCGCTCACGCGATGATGGGATCCCTGCGCGCGACGCTGGGGGATGACGCAGCGGCGACGGCCTGTTTCCGCCGGGCGCTGGAACTCGCGCCGGATAGCGCCGAGTTTGCCTGCAACCTGGCCAGCAGCCTGGAGTCCGAACGCAAATGGGATCAGGCCTTGCCGATGTTCGATCGGGCCGTGCAGATGGATCCCGACTGCGGCCCCGCCATCAGTGGTGCGCTGATGGTCAGCCGGTCTCTGTGTGAATGGCAAGATCTGGCCGGGCGCGCAGCGCGTTTTGCCGACGGCGTGCGCCGCGGACTGCCCGGGCTGACGCCGTTTATCTATCTGGCCGAACCGTCCACCGCGCAAGAGGAACTGGCCTGTGCCGCGCTGTGGAGCCGCGATATCGCTGCGCGCATGGCGCCGCTACGCAAGACCCTGGACTTCCGTTTCCAGCGCGGACCAAAGGATCGGATAACAATCGCCTATTTCTCCTATGACTTCCGCCGGCACCCCACCGCCTATACCAAGGTCGGTTTGTTCGAGAATCATGATCGCGAACGTTTCCGCGTGCTCGGGTACTGCCATGGACCTGATGACGACAGCGACATCCGTCGGCGCGTGATCGGCGCCTTTGACGAATTCCGCGATGTGCGCGGCTGGCCGCCAGGCGAGGTCGCGCGCCGCATCCATGACGACGGCGTGGATATCCTGATCGATCTCAAGGGCCACACGCTCTCGGCGCCGACCGAAGTCTTCGCGCTGCGGCCGGCGCCTATCCAGGTCAACTACAAGGGCTATCCGGGGACCATGGGCGGCGACTTTGTCGACTACATCGTCGCCGATGAATTCGTCGTGCCACCGTCCGCTCTGGATACCTGCTCCGAACAGGTCATCTATCTGCCGGAGACCTACTGGGTCGATGACAGTCGCCGCGCGCGCCCGGCCGATCCGCCCGACCGCGCACAGCTCGGGCTACCCGCATCGGGCTTTGTGTTCTGCTGCTTTAACAACAGCTACAAGATCACGCCGGAGATGCTCGACGTCTGGTGCGAGATCCTCCGCGCGGTCCCCGGCAGCGTGCTGTGGGCACAAAACAGTAACCCGGACAGCGGTCTGGCCGATAATCTGCGACGCGAGGCAGAGCAACGAGGCGTGTCCGCCGAGCGGATCGTATTCGCGCCGCGGCGACCGCTGGAAGAGTATCTGGGGCTGTTCCGGGCCGCCGATCTGTTTCTGGACGCGCGGCCGTATAACGCACACACCACGGCCAGCGATGCGCTCTGGTCGGGGCTGCCGGTCCTCACCTGCCCCGGAGAGACTTTCGCCTCCAGAGTGGCCGGCAGCCTGTTGCGGACCCTGGGGCTGCCGGAGCTGGTGTGCCCGTCACTCGAAGCGTATCGGGACCTCGCGGTGACGCTCGCCAGGGAACCTCGACGGATGACCGAATTGCGCCAGCGCCTCGTGGTGCAACGGGAGCGCAGCCCGCTCTACGACACCGCGCGTCTTACCCGTCACATGGAAGCCGCCTACGAGTTTATGTTCGGCACCTACGCGGCCGGTCGGCCGCCGGCCCACTACGCGGTACCGCCGTTGTCTTGAGCGCGGCTCAGGTCTTGAGGCGGCCGAACAGTCCGCGCCGTTTATGCATCGCTTCGTGCAGCTCGCGCCGTCGGGCCTCGAGCCAGTCGGAGCGCGAGACCGGTGTCTCCGGGCCACCTTTGTGATGGCGGCGCTCGATCTCCTGCTCGCGGAATCCGCAAAAATCACGGTAGGCCTCCAGTTCCGGCCGCAGGTTTCTGCAGGTCAGTTCCACCATGATGGCGTCGTCCAGATAACCGATCGCCGGTATGTCGTCGGGGATCAGGTCCTGGCGGTCGGACACATAGCCCATGGCATCCAGGATCCGGCGGATGTCCTCGACCGGCAAGCGCCACTCCGGATCGGTGACCATCGCCACCAGCGATTCCAGTTGCTCCAGCCTGCGCAGAATGAATTTCGGTGGATTAGCCTGGCGCGCCCGCTCCAGCAGGCTCTCGGCGGCTTTGACGATGTGCGCCATCTCGATCTCACCCTGGCCGCTGCTCTTGGAATCGATGAGCCGCTGGAAATACGCCAGGTCCTGATCGGAGAGTTCAAACTCCAGCTTCATGGTCATCGGGGCTCTCGGGACGAAAAATGGTCAGTTCGCGGCAGCCTAGCCAGCCGCCGCGCATGCGTCAATCAGACCAAGGGCCCGGCCCCCGGCGGCGACGCCCGAGCCGCGCCACGGCCCGGAAAAATGGGTGTGAACCAGGTCCTTGACACTGATCCGCGCGTTATGACAGCGTGATAAGTGCAGAAAACGGCAAAGTCGTCGAAAGACGATGACGCAAAGCCACCGGTCTAAGGGCAGTGCCTAGGACAGCGGGGTCGCCTGCCGGTCAGGTCCGCGGAGAAACGGGTCGGCCGCAAGCACGGACGCTCTTCGAGCGCTCCACCCCCTGGCCCTGCTCGCGAACCGGTGCAACGCCAGCCGTCACTGCGCGGAGGGCGCGGATTGGCCGCGTCAACAGGGGCAAGCGGGAGTATGTGTGATGGACGTCACGCACAAAAAAGTCGATCCGGACATTCTGGAGACCACCCAGCGTCTGAAAACGCTGGAAGACGAGTGGCGCGAACGCAAAGCAGCGCGTCTTTACCGGGACCTGAACAAGGCTGCTGAAGAGCTCGAGGCCAGGTTCTCCGGCTACACCTCGGTGAAGATCGAGCAAGGCGAACGGGCGGTCACCGTCAGCGTCGGTCAGGACCGGGAGCTGCGGCTGCTGATGCGTCTGAATTTCGATGAGCACGGTTTGCTCAACCGAAGTTATCAGGTGCACGACAAGCAGATCCGGCGCCGTCCTGACTACGAAGAACTGGACGACGAATACGCCTTCGATACGCTGGAGTCTGCGGTCGCCTTTGTCGCGCGCGCCTGCGACTGAAGCCGGTAAATCCGGCGCCTGAAAGAGCGCGGCCGGGTTCAGGTCCGCGGTCCGGCTCTGAAGTCGCGGATGGCGTCGAGCAGCGTCTTGTGTTTGAAATCGGTGAACTCGCCGGCGTCGAAAAAGACGCCGTAGCAGGTGGTGCAGGACTCGAACCAGATATGCGGCTGATCACGGTCGACCATGCGGATCATTTTGGTGTGACACGACGGACATGAGATCCGGTCTTCCGCATTGAACAACTCGCCGACTTCGGGATCACCCTGATCGATCGCCTCGGAGCCGTCCATCTTCTTCAGCGCCTCATGTTCGAGCGCGTCGAACCAGATGCCCTTGCACAGCGTGCATCGATCCACCTCGATGCCCTGGTACTCCACCGTCTCCATCTCGTGACTACATTTGGGACACTGCATTTTCGACTCCTGGCTGCGAAAACCGATCCTTTGTTGAAAGGGTAGCTAATAGGTGCGCCCAAGCAAGGGCACCACCCCCGGGACGCACCCGGCTACGGATCATGCGTCCTCGGACGCGTCGGGACGTCGCCGCGGCACAAAGCGCTCACGATGCACAAAACGGTCGTATTCAGCGATCACCTGGGCGCCGGTCAGCAGGATCACCGCGCCGACTTCCAGCAGGAGCAAAGCCACAACCACCGCGGTCAGCGAACCATAAACCACATTGACGATGGAGATGGAGTCGAAATACCAGGTCAGGGTCCGCCGGGTCGCCTCCCACAGCAGTGAGGCTGCGAGACCGCCGATCAGAGCGGCAATCGTGCCGACCCGCCCGGCCGGCATGATCTTGTAGAACGATGCCAGCAATACCACCTCCAGCACGAACATACCCACCGCCACCAGCCAGGTTCCGCCTCGATGCCCGGGAAGCAGCTCAACCAGTGCCGGCGACAGGTGCGGTTCCAGCGCGCTGATGATGCTCGGACCGACGGTGAGCACGGTCAGCCCCGCGCCGAGCACCAGCATATAGAGATACGGGATGATCGCCGAGACGAGAAAGTGTCGGCTGACCGTCCGCGCCCGGTGCTGGAAGATCCGTTCCAGCGCACGCTCCAGCACCAGGAACGCCGATGCGCTAAAAAAGACCAGCAGCACGATGGCCACCCAGCCAAGCTCCTCGCGCCCCCGCAGCAGACCACGGATCTGCTCGACCACCACTTCGGTGCGGCCGGGGATTACCAGTTCGACCGTGCCGGAAAGTGCTCGCAGCAGCCCTTCCTGATCGACAAAAAGGGACAGGGCCAACAGCATCAGCGCAAAGAACGGGATGATGCTGAGCAGCGCGTTATAGGCCAGCGCGCCGGCCATCAGCATCACCTGGTTGGCACGCAAGCCACGACCCACCCTGAGCAGGAAGGCGACGGGATGGCGCAGGATCAGCCTGGCCCGGGCAGCGTGCGGATTTAACAGTGGCAAACGAGCGGGTTCCAGACGCGGGGGGTTTGTCAGGATTGTACTGTAACGGCTACGTCAAACGCGTGATCAATCCGCTGAATCCGCAAGCTGAATCTGCTAGCCTAGGCGCCAGTTTTCACCTTGGGGGAGGCGTTTGAGCGACACATCCGGAGGATTGAGTCGTCTCCTCAGAGAGATGCGACGCCGCAACGTGTTCAAGGTTGCGACGGTCTATCTCATCGCGTCCTGGGTGCTGATCCAGATCGCCGAGACCACCTTCCCGGCGCTCAACCTGCCCGAATGGACCGTGACCTTTGTGGTCATGCTGCTGCTGCTGGGGCTGCCCATCGCGCTGATCCTCGCCTGGGCGTTCGAGGTCACGCCCGAGGGCATCAAGAAGACCACCGAGGTGCCGGCCGAACAATCCATCACCTCTACCACGGGCCAGCGCATCAACTATCTGATCATCGGCGGCCTGGCCGCGGCGGTCATACTTCTGGCCACCACCCACGGCGGGTTCAAAGGCATGACCGGTCCGGATGAGGACGCGGGGCCAAAATCCATCGCGGTACTGCCGTTTGTCAACATGAGCGGCGACGAGGACAACGAGTATTTCTCCGACGGGCTGTCCGAGGAGTTGCTCAATGTCCTCGCCCAGGTGGACGGTCTGCGCGTGGCTGCGCGCACCTCTTCGTTCTTTTTCAAGGGCCAGAACGAGGACCTGCGCAGCGTCGGTGACAAACTCGGTGTCGAACACGTGCTCGAGGGCAGCGTGCGCAAGTCCGGCAACCGGATCCGCGTCACCGCCCAGCTGATCAAGGTCAACGACGGCTTCCATCTGTGGTCGGACACGTACGACTACGAGATGAACGATGTATTCAAAATCCAGGACGAGATATCGCTGGCCGTAGTCGAGGCGTTAAAGGTCAATCTGCTGGGGGCAGATCGACAGAGGATCACCAAGCGCGCGACGACCAATGTGGAGGCGCACAATCTGTATCTGCGCGGGCGGCAGTTCCTCCATCTGCGCACGCTGGAGTCCGTCGAACAGGCGGAGAAGCTGTTCGAACAGGCGGTGCGTATGGATCCGAACTACGCGCTCGCCTATTCGGGGCTCGCTGACGCGGTCAACCTCCTCTCCACCAATCATGCCCTGATGCCCCCGGAGACGGCCTACGAGCGAACCGCGCCGCTGCTGGAGCGCGCAATGATCCTCGATCCCGAGTCGGCCGAGATCTGGGCGTCAAAGGGTCTTGCGGAGCTGAACATCCGCAAACTCGACCAGGCGGAGGCGGCGCTCAAACGCTCGATGGAACTGAACCCGAGCTACGCGTCCGCCTATCTGTGGTACGCGAGCGCGCTGGGTGACACACCGGGGCGGGCCGAAGAGGCGATAGAAGTGCTGCGCAAGACACTGGAGATCGATCCCCTGTCGCGGGTGGCGCAAAACAACATCGCGGTCAATCTCTCCCAGCTCGCACGTTACGAAGAAGCGGAGGCCCAGTGGCGGCGTCTGGTCACCCTGGATCCCGATTATCCGACCGGCTACCTGGGCCTTTACAACCTTAACCGCTTCGTCATGTTCAAATTGGACGAGGCCCATCGCTGGTTGCTCCAGGCCCATGAAGTTTCCGAGCGCGACACCCGCACCACGATCGAATTTGTGACTTTGTACGGTGATCTGGGCATGGACGAGGACGCCGAGCGCTGGATCCGGCGCATCAGACTGGAATCGCCAGACCACCCGATCGGGATCTTGCTCCCGGTCTACGAGGCTATTTTCAACAAGGATTTCGCGCGCGCGGACGAGCTGAGCGCGCCGCTGATGCAGACCGACCTGAACACGCTCCCGAATCTTCGAGCGGCGCGCATTCTTGCTCTCGGCATGCTGGACCGCGCCGACGAAGCGCTCGCTATTGCCGAGCAATGGAACCCGGAATTGCTGGCCTTAGAGCCGGTGGTCAACGAAGACAATCATGACATCAGCATCGAGCTGCTTTTTGTGCTGACCCGTGCTGGCGATCAGGACAAGGCGCGCCGCCTGCTGACCGCCGAGAATGCACATCAGGCCAGAGATCACGCGACCCGTCCTGCGGCACAGACAGCTGTTTTCCTGGCCCGGAATGCGGCAGCCGTCGGAGATTCGCTAAAGGCCGTGGGCCTGCTACAGGAGGCCGTCGAGCTGGGCTGGCTGGGCACCGCCGAGTGGGGCTGGAAGCTCACCGAATCCGAGTATCTCGCCGATGCGGCCTCCAGTCCGGAGGTGGCCGCCCTTCAGGCGAGGGTCGATGCCGCACTTGCTGCGCAGCGTGACAACGTCGAGCAGCAGCTTGCCGAACTTGGCGTTGGTGTCCGCTTCTGATCCTCGGGTTCGACGCTACCACTCCCCGGTATTGGGCATCGACGACCAGGGCGCCTTTGGCGGCAGCGCATCGCCCTTCTGCAGCAGCTCGATGGAGATACCGTCCGGAGAACGGACAAACGCCATATGACCGTCCCGCGGTGGCCGGTTGATCACCACGCCGGCGGCTTGCAGACGTTCGCACAGGGCATAGATATCGTCGACCAGATAAGCCAGATGACCGAAGTTGCGGCCACCGGTATAGACCTCGGGATCCCAGTTATGCGTCAGCTCTACCTGGGCCGAGTCGTCACCGGGGGCGGCCAGGAAGACCAGGGTAAACCGGCCCTGCTCGCTGTCACGACGGCGCAGTTCCACGAGCCCCAGATGCTTGCAGTAAAAGTCGAGCGAGGCGTCCAGGTCCGCGACGCGCACCATGGTATGCAGATATTTCATCGGGCTCTCCGGTTTGGCGAACCCGGATCATAGGCATTCGTCGATGGGGACGAAAGATATATTAGACTTTTCGCAAGTTCTGGTGTATATATTAGCCGTCACTAATACCTTGTCTCCCCCAAGACAACGAGTGGCCCAGTTGCCCGGGTGGATCACCGCCCGGGCATTTTTTATTTTTGACATTAAATATCTCCTATAAGTAATTGATTATATAATTCTTGCATGTCCTGGTTAGGTGCATTGGCGATCGGTTTGAGCCTGGGTCTGCTCGGCTCGGGCGGGTCGGTGCTCACGGTCCCGGTGCTGGTCTTTCTGGTCGGTCAGGAAGAAAAAGTAGCGATCGCCGGCTCGCTGGCCGTGGTCGGGAGCATCGCGTTTGTCGGTGCCCTGCCCTTTTTGCGGCGGCGGCTGATCGACGGACGCAGTCTGGTTTGGTTTGGTCTGCCGGGGATGGCCGGGACCTGGTGTGGCGCGTGGCTGGCTGCGTTTGTCAGCGGCGAACTGCAGTTGTTGGTGTTCGCGGCGGTGATGATACTGGCTGCCGGTTTTATGCTCCGGCCGGTGGCGGTCACCGCATCAGCGCTGGCCGCCGGGGCCCCGATTGCGCCGGACGCCACTCGTGCGGAATGGAAGATCGTGATCGATGGGCTGCTGGTCGGTGGCCTCACCGGTTTTGTCGGCGTCGGCGGCGGGTTCCTGATCGTGCCGGCGCTGGTGCTGCTGGGCGGTCTCTCGATGCATCGGGCGATCGGCACCAGCCTCGCCATCATCGCGCTCAAATCCTTCGCCGGATTCTGGAAATATCTGGACGTGTTGCAGCAGGCCGATCTGAGTCTTGACTGGCCGGTGCTGGGCAAGTTTACCGTGATCGGCATCGCCGGCAGCCTGCTGGGCAACCGGCTCGGCCGTAGCCTGGATCAGCGACGCCTGAAGCAGGGTTTTGGCGTGTTCCTGATCCTGATGGCCGTATTCATTATCTGGCACCACCTGGCCGCGGGCGGCAGCCAATGAATGCTCGCCCTTTTTGAATCAGCACATCCTGAGAGGAACAGATCGATGCAGATGACCATGCAACAACTCGTCGCCGAAGCGCGCTCGCGTATCCGCGAGATCAGCGTCGCCGAGCTCGACCAGCACCATGCGCCGGACACGGTCCTGATCGACGTGCGCGA
>CAMYOC010000044.1 GCA_947259915.1 uncultured Gammaproteobacteria bacterium | reverse complement strand
CTTGCTGGCGTCAGGCCTGTTCGCTACCTGGTTTCTCGGTTTTCTGTTTGTGGGTCTGCAGGCGTATGAGTACATCCACGCCTACCAGGAGATGAACCTGACCCTGGGCTCAGGCATCTACGGTTCGACCTTCTTTATGTTGACGGGTTTTCACGGCGCCCACGTGACTCTTGGGGCGACCATGCTGGTGGTGATCTGGGTCAGGACCCTGAAAGGGCACTTTACGCCGAACCATCACTTCGCCTTCGAAGCAGTGGCCTGGTACTGGCACTTTGTGGACGTGGTCTGGCTCGGTCTCTACGTATTCGTTTACTGGCTCTGAAGCAGCATTTTTTGACATGGGCGCTGTCGGAACCGGCAGCGCCCTTTTTCATTCTCCCGGTGGCTCAGCCGAGCGTACGCGGCTGGATCAGACCCAGGTAGTAAGCCGCCAGGAGCAGCACGAACAGCGAGACCGACAGACCGACGCGCACCGTGAGAGCGCGCACCGTGCGCTTCGAGTCGTGTTTGTCTTTGACCAGGAAAAACAGCGCCGAGGCGAGACTGCCGACAATGCCGAGCAGGATAAGCGGGACGGCGAGTTGCAGCAGGTCCATGGCAGATCTCCGCGCGCAAAGAGGAGCATTATATCGTGAGCCGCTGGACACGAGACCGCCGATTCCGGCCCGGGCTTGTGCCGTCACTGGCCGTGGCGATCCTGCTGCCGCTGCTGCTCGGCCTGGGCTTCTGGCAGCTGGACCGGGCCGGACAAAAGCGCGCGATCGAGGATGATTTTGCGGCCGGGGATCAGATTGAAATGGTGTCCTCGCCGGCCGGGATGGAAATCCTGCCCCGTTACCGTCGGGTCAGCCTGCGCGGACACTTTGACGGTTCGCGGCAGTTCCTGCTCGACAACATGACCGATGGTGGCGCCGCCGGCTATCAGGTGCTGACGCCCTTCCTCCCGCACGGCTGGGATCGATGGGTCATCGTCAACCGGGGCTGGGTGAAGAAGGATTTCGCGAGCCCGGCGCTGCCCGATCTGGCCGTGGCGGAGACAGATCGCGAGATCCAGGGCCGGCTGGCACCGCTGCCGCGTCCGGGACTCGCCCTCGCGGCTGCAGAACAGGCGGACAGGAGCTGGCCCCGTGTGGCCCAATTTCCGGCCATGGGCGAACTGGAAGCAGCACTGGAGCGGCCGCTGGCGGACCGCAGCGTGTTGCTGGACCCGGAGGCGCCGGACGGCTTTCTGCGCCGCTGGCAGCCCGCCAGTCTCGGTCCGGAGCGGCACATGGGCTATGCGGTGCAGTGGTTCGCCCTGGCGGCGACCCTGCTGATCATTTACTTCGTCGTGAACCTGAAGCGGATCGAACATGTCGGAAAAGAAGACTGAGGGTCGCAGATTGCCATGGCAGCCGACGGTGCTGCTGGTGCTCTTTCTCGGCCCGCTGCTGATCGCAGTCGTGTTGTATTACACCGGCGGCTGGCGTCCCGTTGCCGGCACCAACCATGGGGTTCTGGTGCAGCCGCCGGTAAACCTGCCGCAGCTGAGTCCGGTCGCCGGATCCGCAAGCGCTTACGCCGGAGACCTGCGCGGACGCTGGACCCTGCTCTATATCGATCAGGGGGACTGTGACGAGCGTTGCGCCGAGGCTTTGTTCCGCGGTCATCAGGCCAGGGAAGTCCTGGGGCGGCGCCAGATCCGGCTGGAACGGCTGTATATCCACCAGGGCGCGGTCCCGGCCGAGCCGGTCCTCGCCCGGGACGAGGCCTTGCGTGTGATGAGCGCCGGGGAGACCGGGGCGGCGGAGATCATCGACGCCATCCCCCCGGCTGTCGCCGCGGCTGACGAACTGCTGCTGGTCGATCCCCTGGGCAATCTGATGATGCGCTTTCCGCTCGAGGGCGAACCCAAGGGCATGGTGGAAGACCTTAAGAAACTGCTGAAATTGTCGCGCATCGGCTGACGGAAATCTCGTTATGAACACCTTTGACAAGCTGGCCCGCGTGGCCGTCATTTTGTGTCTCTGCGTCATAGTACTCGGCGCCTGGGTGCGTCTGACAGACGCCGGTCTGGGCTGCCCGGACTGGCCCGGCTGTTATGGCGAGTTGGTCGTCCCCGGGGATCCCGGCGCCGCTGCAGCCTGGCCGGAACGACCGCTGGAGAGCGGCAAGGCATGGCGGGAGATGATTCATCGCTATGCCGCCGGCACGCTGGGGTTGCTGGTGCTGGCCCTCGCGCTGATCGCCTGGCGACGCCGCGGTGAACCCGGTCAGCCGCTTGCGTTACCGACATTTTTGCTGGGGTTGATCGTGCTGCAGGCGATGCTGGGCATGTGGACCGTTACCTTGCTGCTAAAACCACTGGTGGTCATGCTCCATCTGCTCGGCGGGATGACCACGCTGGCCATATTGTTCTGGCTGGCGCGGCGTCCGGCACCGATCGCGCCACCGGCGGACACCGGTCTGCGGCGCCTCGCGCTGATCGGTCTGGTGGTCCTTGGACTGCAAATCGCGCTGGGCGGCTGGGTGAGCACCAACTACGCGGCCCTCGCCTGTCCCGATTTCCCCACCTGCCAGGGAAGCTACTGGCCGACCATGGACTTCGCCACCGGTTTTGATCCCTGGCACGGTATCGGGATCGATTATGAGGGAGGCATCCTCAACAACGCGGCGCGGGTGGCCATCCATTTCACCCATCGGCTCGGGGCTGTTGTGGCGGCCGTGGTGCTCGCCGTGCTGGCGTGGCGCGCCTGGCGGCAGCCGGGTCTCAGCGCGGCCGCCGGCTGGCTCGCGGCCGCGCTCACCACCCAGCTGGTGCTCGGCGTGATCATGGTGATGACCCAGCTGCCGTTGAGCCTGGCCACGGCGCATAACGGCGTGGCCGCTTTGCTGCTGCTGTCCGTAGTCAATCTGAACAAGGTGGTCCGGCATGAGAACTGAGCTACCCTTGCAGACTATGGAAGCCGCGAGCGGAGGAAAAATCGCCGACTACCTGGGCCTGTGCAAGCTCAAGGTCGTTTCGCTGATCGTGTTTACCGCCGTGGTCGGCATGTTCCTGGCCGTGCCCGGCATGCCGCCGTTGGACAAGCTTCTGCTGGGCTCGGTGGGCATCGCGCTGGCCGCCGCGTCGGCGGCGGCGATCAATCACGTACTCGACGCGCGTATCGACGCGGTGATGAAACGCACCCGACGCCGGCCGCTGCCCACGGGTCATCTCAGCGAATCCGAGGCGATGATTTTCGCCTTCGCACTGGGGCTGGTTTCGATGGTGATCCTGGCCAGCTTCGTCAACATGCTGACGGCGGTGCTGACCTTCCTGTCTCTGATCGGCTACGCCATCGTGTACACGGTCTGGCTGAAGCGGGCGACGCCGCAGAACATCGTCATCGGCGGCGCCGCCGGCGCTGCCCCGCCGGTGCTGGGCTGGACCGCCATCACCGGCGATGTCCACGCCCATGCGCTGCTGTTGTTCCTGATCATCTTCACCTGGACACCGCCGCATTTTTGGGCCCTGGCCATCGCCCGCAAAGACGAATACGCCAAGGTCTCCATCCCGATGATGCCGGTCACCCACGGCGTGGAGTTCACCCGTCTGCAGATCCTCTACTACACCGTGCTGCTGTTTATCGTCTCGTTGTTGCCGTATCTCACGGGCATGAGCGGCTTGCTTTACCTGGCGGGCGCGGTGATCTTCGGCGGCATCTTCCTGTACTACGCCATCGCCATGAAGATGGATGACAGACCAGAGCTGCCGATGAAGACCTTCGCCTACTCGATCACCTATCTGATGGGCGTGTTCGCAGCGCTGCTCATCGATCATTATCTGCCGCTGTGACGAAACAACGGAGCTGGATCGTCGCAGGGCTGATGCTGACAGTGGTCGCCTGGCTGGGTTTCCTCTGGCTCCAGCCTGACGCGGACGATGACCCGATGATGCAGGAGGCGGTGCCCGCCGAGGCCGGCGGCGCCGGCGATGCGCGCGACACCGGCGCATACCCGCCTGACGGCGGCATGGTTGCGGATTCGACGGCCGCTGAGGGGGATGTGCCCGAGTTTGATATCTATGGCCTGACCTCCTATCAGGACCTGCTGGATCAATTGGGGATAGATCGGGACTGGGCGGCGTGGGCGCTGAACCACGGCATCGTCATGCTGCTCGAACCGGAGCTGTGGCAGGTCTACATCGCCATGGATGAGGCCGAGCTGCAGGCGCTGGCGGACGCGGGCGACGTGCTGGCCGAATTCGCGGTGACGCAGAAGTTGATGATCGAACGGCCCATGGAAGCTTATGACCGTATCCGGCTGCTGGTACTCGAGGGCTCAGTCGAGGCGATGGACATGATGCAGCATCAGCTCCGGGTGATGGAACAAGGCCTCAACCGGCCGGCCCAAAGCTACGGCTGGTCGGAAGAGACGACCGCCGGGATGCAGCGATTTATCGACGAGTCCGGTGTCGACCTGCGTACAGAACGTATGGCCTGGCTATTGCTGACCGAGAGCTATATGGGCCAGCCGCGCGGTTCAACGATGATCCTGGACCCGACCCTGGGAGATGGCGGGCAGGTGATGCCGATCGAATATCGCGCCGCCTGCGAACGGGCGCAACAGCTGAGGGAATCGCTGCTGGAAGTCTGGGACGAAACCGGGATCAACGAACCCGCCATCGAGGCGCCACCGATCGGGTTTGTCGCGCTGGAGCAGCAGCCCGATCTGCTCGACGCCTGCCCCGCCAGCGAGCTGCCCCTTGCGGACCTGTCCGGCTGCCGGCAGATCCGGCTGCGCTTCGAAAGCACGGTTTGGGACGACTACGTCTGTCCGCAGCCCTGATCTGTCGACCGCCGGCAGATCTCCGCGGGCGTTAGAATAACGACGATGGACGTCACCCGTATCCTCGACCCCCTGAACGACGCGCAACGCGAGGCGGTCACCGCCGAGGCCGCACCGTTGCTGGTGCTGGCCGGTGCCGGCAGCGGCAAGACCCGGGTGCTGGCCCACCGCATCGCCTGGCTGGTGCAGGTGGAGGGCCTGTCTCCCCGGAGCCTGCTGGCCGTGACCTTTACCAACAAGGCGGCGGCAGAGATGCGTCATCGCATCGAGGCGCTGCTGGCCATGCCGGTCGAGCACCTCTGGGTGGGCACCTTCCACGGTCTGGCCCATCGGCTGTTGCGTTATCACTGGCGCGAAGCCGGTCTGCCGCAGACCTTCAGCATTATCGATTCCGAGGATCAGCAGCGCCTGATCAAGCGCGTGATCCGCAGCCTCGATCTGGACGACACCCAGTGGGTGCCCAGAGAAGTGCAGTGGTACATCAACGCACGTAAGGACGAAGGTCTGCGCCCGGCCCATGTGGAGCCAGGCCGTGACGAGCAGAACCAGCAGCTGGTACGTATCTATGCCGCCTACGAAGAAGCCTGCGGACGTGGCGGTCTGGTCGATTTTGCGGAGCTGTTGCTGAGAGCCCATGAGCTTTGGCTACACAACGATGATCTGCTCAGTCACTATCGGCAACGCTTCCGCCATCTGCTGATCGACGAGTTCCAGGACACCAACACGATCCAATACGCGTGGCTGCGGCTGCTGGCCGGGACCGAGGGCCACCCTTTTGCCGTCGGCGACGATGATCAATCCATCTACGGCTGGCGCGGCGCCCGCATAGAGAACATCCATCGTTACTCCAGGGACTTCCCGGGCACCCGCATCGTGCGGCTGGAACAGAACTATCGCTCGACGCGGAATATCCTTGGCGCCGCCAATGCGCTGATCGCCAACAACGACTCGCGTATGGGCAAGGAACTGTGGACCGAGGGCCCGGAAGGCGACCCGGTGCGGATCTACTCGGCCTTTAACGAGCGTGATGAAGCGGATTTCGTCATCGGCCGGACTCAGTCGCTGGTGGAGGGCGGCGGCAAACGCAGCGAGATCGCGATCCTCTATCGTTCCAACGCGCAATCCCGGGTTTTTGAAGAAGCGTTGCTGAATGCCGGCATGCCCTACCGCGTGTATGGGGGTCTGCGCTTCTTCGAGCGCGCCGAGATCAAGGACGCGCTGGCCTATCTGCGGCTGGTCATGAATCACGACAACGATCCCGCCTTCGAGCGCGTGGTCAATCTGCCGACTCGCGGCATCGGCGCCCGCACCCTGGAGGTGATCCGCGCCCACGCGCGTGCCAATGCGACCTCGCTCTGGCACGCGGCCACCGCCGTGGTCGGCGCTGGACTCAACCAGCGCGCAGCCAGCGCGGTGACGTCGTTCCTGCGCCTGATCGGACAGCTTGCCCGAGACATCGCTGAGCTGCCGCTGCACGAACAGGTCGAGCATGTGATCCACGGCTCAGGTCTGATCGAACATCACGGCAAGGACAAGAGCGAACGCGGCGAGGGGCGGGTCGAGAACCTGCGCGAGCTGGTCGGCGCCGCGCGCAGCTTCGACCCGGCTCCCGACTCGGAGATGGCACCGCTGGACGAGTTCCTGAGCCACGCGGCCCTGGAGGCCGGCGAAGGCCAGGCCGACGAATGGGAGGACTGCGTGCAGTTGATGACGCTGCACTCGGCCAAGGGCCTGGAGTTCCCGGTGGTTTTTTTGTGCGGTCTGGAGGACGGTCTGTTTCCGCACCAGCGCACGATGCAGGATCCGGGCGGACTGGAGGAGGAACGCCGCCTCTGCTACGTCGGCATGACCCGCGCCATGCGCGAGCTCTATCTGACCTATGCAGAACAGCGTCGTCTGTTCGGCAGCGAGAGCTTTTCGCTGCCTTCGCGTTTTATCAGCGAAATTCCCACCGAGTTTGTGGAGGAGATCCGCCCGCAGATCCAGACGAGCCGGCCGGTGTTCCGCCAGCCCGTGTCCGAACCCGCCCCCGGCGGCTTCCGGCTGGGACAGCGGGTGCGACATAATCGCTTCGGCGAAGGCGTGGTCCTGGGCTGCGAAGGACAGGGCCACCACGCCCGGGTGCAGGTGAACTTCGAGCAGGAAGGGCCAAAGTGGCTGGTACTGGCCTACGCGAGCCTCGAACTCATGTAATATTGGCCGCGCGTCCGAGGCCGGCGGAGCTTCCGCACCAGAATAAAACATGAACATACTCATACTCGGTGCTGGACAGGTGGGCTCGTCTGCCGCTCATGACCTCTCGCGTGCGGAGGCCAACGAGGTCACGGTAGTCGACATGAACGGCGACCGTCTGCGGGAGCTGCAGGATCGCCTCGATATCCGTACGGTACAGGGCCACGCCGCGCATCCCCAGGTGCTGACCCAGGCGGCCGGCGCCGACGCCGACATCGTCATCGCGCTGACCGACAGCGACGAAGTCAATATGCTGGCCTGCCAGGTCGCCTACACCCTGTTCCGTACACCGACCAAGATCGCGCGCATCCGCTCGGTGGAATACACCTCTTTTAACAAGCTGTTCGCCAGCGAGAACATCCCGGTGGACGAGATCATCAGCCCGGAACAGCTGGTCACCGAGTACATCGAGCAACTGATCCATTACCCGGGCGCGCTGCAAGTGCTGAACTTCGCCGATGGCAAAGTGCGTCTGGCCGGGGTGGTGGCGCATCGGGGCGGCCTGCTCGTCGGCCAGGAACTGCGCCAGCTACGACGCCACATCCCGCATACCGATGCCCGGGTAGCCGCGATCTACCGGCGCCGCGCCGACGGCAGTCGCGAGAGCCTGAAGCCCGAAGGCGATACCGTGATCCGCGAGAACGACATCGTCTTTTTTATCGCGGCGCGTAAAGACATTCGCGTAATGATGAGCGAGCTACGCAAGCTCGAACATCCGATCCGCAAGGTGATCATTGCCGGCGGCGGCAATATCGGTTTCCAGCTCGCCAAGCGGCTGGAGAATACCAACCAGGTAAAGCTGATCGAGCGCGACCGCGAGCGCGCGCGCTTCATCGCAGAACGCCTGTCCAAGACCATCGTGTTGCCGGCGGACGCGACCGACGAAGAGTTAATGGCGGAGGAGAATATCGAGTCCACCGACGTGTTCTGCGCGGTGACCAACGCAGAGGAAGCCAACATCCTCTCGGCGCTGCTGGCCAAACGCATGGGTGCGAAAAAGGTTATCGCGCTGGTCAATCGGCCCTCTTACACCGACATCGTCGAGCGACAGAATATCGATATCGCGGTTTCGCCCCAGCAGATTACGCTCGGTGCGCTATTGACCAAGGTGCGGCGTGGCGACGTCGTCCGGGTCCATTCGCTGCGCCAGGGTACGGCGGAAGCCCTGGAGACGATTGCTCACGGCAGTCCGGAGACGTCGCGGGTGGTAGGCCGGGCCGTCGAGGACATCAAGCTGCCACCCGGCACCAACATCGCTGCACTGGTCCGTGACGGTAACGTGATCATGGCGCATCATGATGAACGCATCGAGTCCGGCGATCACGTAATCCTGTTTCTGACCGAGACAGACGAGAAGCATATCCGGGGGCTGGAGAAATTGTTCCAGCCGGCCGCCGTCCTGGTCTGATGCGGCTGATCGCGGTCCAGCGGATTCTGGGGGCACTGCTGATGGCCTTCAGCATCTTTATGCTGGTACCGCTGGCAGTCTCCTATGCCTATGGCGCCTCGAGTCTCGGCGACCTGTTGTCACCAGCGTTCCTGTTGCTCGGTGACGGCGCCGCGCGCCCGTTCCTGTTCGCCTTCTCTACCATCTTCCTGGTCGGCGTGGCGCTATGGGCCCCGGTGCGCAAGCAGGCGGCTGGCGTGGAGCTGAAGATACGCGACGGCTTTCTGGTCGTATCTGCATTCTGGCTGGGTCTGGGGCTGGCCGGATCGGTGCCGTTTCTGATGATGGAGCAACTGGAGATGAGCGTCTCCGCCGCTGTGTTCGAAAGCATCTCCGGGTTGACCACCACGGGCGCGACCGTGATCAGCGGGCTCGACGATCTGCCGAAGTCCATCCTGTTCTATCGCCAGATGCTGCAGTGGCTGGGCGGCATGGGCATCATCGTGCTGGCGGTCGCGGTGCTGCCGATGCTGGGCATCGGTGGTATGCAGCTCTACCGGGCCGAGACGCCGGGGCCGGTCAAGGACTCCAAGCTGACACCGAGGATCGCCAAGACGGCCAAGTCGCTCTGGGCTATCTATCTGTTTATCACCGTCGCCTGCGGCCTGGCCTATTACTGGGCGGGCATGGACGCGTTTGACGCTATTGCCCACAGTTTCAGCACTGTCGCCATCGGCGGCTTCTCGACCCACGACGCGAGTCTCGGTTTCTTTGACACCCCGGCCATCGAATACGTCGCCATCTTCTTTATGCTGGTGGCCGGAGTGAACTTCTCACTCCACTTTGTGGCCTGGGGTCGCATCCGTCTAAGCCTGCCCTTCATGATGCGCGGCTGGCGGCCAGTGTTGCGCAGAAACATCCATCCGGGGGGTCTTCGCAGCGTGTTCGGCGGATACGCCGACGATCCCGAGTTCCGCGCGTATCTGCAGATCCTCTTTTTCCTCGCCGTCGTGGCGGTGCTGTATCTGCATTTCGAGGGTATGTATCCAGGCTGGGCCGACGCCTTTCGGGATGGCGTGTTCCAGGTAGTCTCGATCGGCACCACCACGGGTTTTGCTACGACCGATTTCTCGCTCTGGCACGGGCCTCTCCCGGTGCTGCTGATCTTCGCCAGTTTTATCGGCGGCTGCGCGGGATCGACCGGCGGCGGCATGAAGGTGATCCGCTGGCTACTGATCGTCCGTCAGAGCAACCGGGAGCTGCTCCGACTGCTGCATCCCAGCGCCGAGATTCCGGTCAAACTGGGTGGTCGGGCGGTGCCGCGGCGGGTGATGGAAGCGGCCTGGGGCTTCTTCTCAGCCTACGTGGCCGTGTTCGCCGTCCTGATGACCGTTCTGATGTTCACCGGGCTGGATCAGGTCACCGCCTTTTCCGCGATGGCTGCATCGCTGAACAATCTTGGTCCGGGGCTGGGCGAAGTGGCGTCCAATTACGCGACCTTGAACAATCCGGCGAAGTGGGTCTGCGTATTGGCGATGGTGCTCGGCCGGCTCGAGATCTTCACGCTGCTGGTGCTCGTGACACCGGAGTTCTGGAAACGCTAGCCGGATCTCATGACCAATCAGGACAGTGGGCTAAGGCGGAGCCTCGAAGCGATGCTGGTTCGCGGACTGGACAGCGCCCTCCTCCGCTTTACTCTCGGCAACGAGTGCCTAAAGAGCGGCGAGCACGACATCGCACTTGAGCACCTGGAACAGGCCGTGGCGCTGGAGCCGACTTATTCGGCGGCATGGCGGCAGCTCGGTAAAGCAGCGCAGGCCGGTGGTGATCACGCGCGGGCGCGACGGGCATGGCGCGACGGCCTCGCCGCCGCCGAAGCCCAGGGCGACGTGCAGGCTGCGAAAGAGATGACGGTGTTTCTCCGCAGACTGGACAAACATCATCCCGAATCGGAAGACAGAGGTAGCGAACGATGAAGAACCGGGCTGGTTTTCAGCCGGTGGTCAGCGAGGGCGAGACCACGCAGGAATCCTGGCGGATTTTTCAGATCATGGCCGAGTTCGTCCAGGGCTTTGAGCTGCTTGTACGGCTGCAACCGTGTGTCAGCCTGTTCGGCTCCGCGCGCACTGCGCAGGGTCATCCCGACTACGCGCTGGCCATGCGTATCGCGCGCACACTGTCCGATGCCGGCTTTACCGTTATCACCGGCGGCGGGCCCGGGATCATGGAGGCAGGCAACCGCGGCGCCTACGAGGGTGCGTCACCCAGCGTCGGTCTCAACATCAGCCTGCCGAAGGAACAGGCGCCCAATCTGTTCCAGGACGTGGCCCTGCGCTTCCGGCATTTCTTCTCGCGCAAGGTGATGTTCGTCAAATACGCTTCGGCTTACGTAGTACTGCCGGGAGGCTTCGGCACCCTGGACGAGTTTGTCGAGATCCTGACCCTGGTGCAGACCGGCAAGAGCCGCCGCATCCCCATCGTGCTGGTCGGCAGCGAATTCTGGTCCGGTCTGATCGACTGGTTCCGCGGCGACCTCCTCGCCCGCGGCGCGATCCACCAGCGTGACCTCGATCTGTTCACCATCGCCGACAGTCCGGAGGCGGTGCTGGACATCATCTTCGAACACTACTCCGACCGCGGCCTCGGTCCCTCGCCAGAGGAAGTCGAAGTCATGCAGGATCTCTGACCCGGGCAGATGAACAGGCCCGGCCACGACGCCATCGCCAGCGCGGCAGACCTCGTCGATCGGGGCGTCTGCTGGCTGGGTCGTGCGGTCTCGTGGCTGTGCCTGGCGATGGTGCTGTTGACCGGTTTCGTCGTCGTGCTGCGCTATCTGTTTGATCAGGGCTGGATCTGGATGCAGGAACTGGTGACCTGGATGCACGCGGCCGTGTTCATGCTGGCGGCCGCATACACCCTGTCCCGTGATGAACACGTCCGTGTCGATATCTTCTATCGCAAGCTCTCGCCACGCGGCCGCGCGGTTGTAGATACCGCCGGCGTGATCTTGCTGTTGCTGCCGACCTGCGGCTGGATCCTCCATACCGGCATCGGTTATGTAACCGCCTCCTGGAGCATGGCCGAGGCCTCCCGCGAGACCGGCGGCATGCCGGGCTTGTTCGTGCTCAAGACCCTGATCGTGATCACGCCGGTGCTGCTGGTGCTTGAGGGTATTGCGTTCGTGTTGCGCGCCTGGCTGACCCTGCCCGACGCCGCCGGAACCGAGCGGAACTAGCGATGGAATGGATGGCACTGCTGCTGTTCGCCTGTGCGATCGTGGTGCTGCTCGCCGGCTATCCGGTCGCCTTCAGTCTCGCCGGCACCGCGCTCTCGTTCGCGGTGCTGGGCATGCTCGCCGGCGTGTTCGATGAATCCTATCTGGAAGCGCTGCCGAACCGGCTGTTCGGCATCATGGTCAACGAGACCCTGGTGGCGGTGCCGCTGTTCGTGTTTATGGGCGTGATGCTGGAGCGATCGCGGCTGGCCGAGGATCTGCTGGATACTTTGTCATGCCTGTTTGGCGCGGTACGCGGCGGGCTGGCCATGTCGGTCACGCTGGTCGGCATGCTGCTCGCGGCCAGCACCGGGATCGTCGGCGCGACGGTGGTGACCATGGGTCTGCTGTCGCTGCCGACTATGCTCAAACGCGGCTATGCGCCCGGGATCGCGACCGGGACGATCTGTGCGGCCGGGACGCTGGGCCAGATTATTCCGCCCTCGATCATCCTGGTGCTGCTGGGCGACGTGCTGTCGACAGCCTATCAACAGGCACAGCTGAGCCAGGGCAATTTCTCGCCGGAGACGGTCTCGGTCGGCGAGTTGTTTGCCGGCGCCCTCCTCCCGGGTCTGCTGCTGGTGATGCTTTATCTGCTCTGGTTGATCTTTCTGGCCATCGCTCGGCCGCAGTCGATGCCGGCGCATCCGGCTGAGGACGCGCGGACCGACCTGGCCTCGCGGGTGCTCAAGGCACTGCTGCCGCCGCTGCTGCTGATCCTGGCGGTGCTCGGCTCGATTATCGGTGGATTCGCCACACCGACCGAAGCCGCCGCGGTTGGCGCTGTCGGCGCGATGTTACTCGCCGCGGCGCGCGGCCAGCTGGATCGCGCCTGCATGCGCGAAGTCGTGCACCGGACCGCGCGGGTCACCAGCATGGTGTTTTTGATCCTGATCGGGGCGTCCGTGTTCTCGCTGGTGTTCCGGGGTTATCACGGTGACGAGTTGGTGCGGAGCTTCCTGTCCGGGCTGCCGGGCGGCGTCTTCGGCGCAATGCTGGTGGTGATGTTGCTGATGTTTTTGCTTGGATTCGTGCTCGACTTTATCGAGATCACGTTCGTCGTGGTGCCGATCGTCGGGCCGGTCCTACTGGCCATGGGTCTGGACCCGATCTGGCTCGGCGTGATGATCGCGATCAATCTGCAGACCTCGTTCCTGACGCCGCCGTTCGGGTTCGCGTTGTTCTACCTCCGCGGTGTCGCGCCGGCGAGCGTAAAAACCGGGGACATCTACCGCGGCGTGATTCCGTTCGTGGCGATCCAGGTGCTGGCGATCCTGATCCTCGCGGTGTGGCCGGAACTGGCCACCTGGCTGCCCGAACAAGTTTATTGAGCCAATCCGTGCAAGGCGGGTCGCTCTCAAACAGACCCGCAATGCCCTGCTCCATCACTCCGGTCGATCCGTATACCGGGGTGGCCGCGAGCCCAGATCCCGGCCAGCCAGACTTCGGATTCAGTTACTGACGGTCGCCCGCCGATGTCAGCGGGTCAGGTCGCGGGCCTGGTAGTAGGCCAGTTCGGAAACGTCATGCCATTTGCTGACCTGTTTTTGGAACGCGAGCTGGGACTCGTAGATCTTCCGCGCCATCGCATCGCGCGCCGCGATCTCCTCCATCACCTCGTCAGACAATTCCTTCAATCGCTTCAGCACATCGTCCGGGAAGCGGCGTAGCTGGACACCGTGATCCCTGACCAGGGTTTCGAGCGCCGCCTGGTTGCGGGCGGTGTATTCAGCCAGCATGTTTCCGTTGACCGTACGGCAGGCCATAAACACGATTTCCTGCAGATCCTCGGGCAGGGCATCGAGAGACTCCCGGTTAAAGATCGCCTCCAGGGTCGTGCCGGGCTCATGCCATCCGGGATAGTAGTAATTGCTGGCAGCCTGGTAGAGCCCGAACGCGAGGTCGTTGTAGGGGCCGACCCATTCAGTCGCATCGATGCTGCCGGTCTGCAGCGCGGTAAAAATCTCGCCCCCGGGTAGATTGACCGGGGTGCCGCCGGCCCGGCGCAGGACATCGCCGCCCAGACCGGGGATACGCATCTTCAGACCCTGCAGATCATCGAGGCTGCGGATTTCCTTTTTGAACCAGCCTCCCATCTGGATGCCGGTGTTGCCGGCCGCCGCCGGCACCAGGTTGAAGGGCGCATAGAGCTCCCGCCACAGTTCCTCGCCACCGCCATAGAACATCCAGGCATTCCGCTCCTGGGCATTCATGCCGAATGGAGTCGCCGCGAAGAATTGCGCGGCTTCGGTTTTCCCTTTCCAGTAGTAAGCGCCGCCATGGCCGATATCCGCAGTGCCCCGCGAGACCGCGTCAAACACCTCAAAGGCCGGCACCAGCTCCGGGGCTGCAAACACCTGAATCCTGATGCGCCCGCCGGAAGCGGCCTGGATCATCCGCGCCAGATCCGCCGCACCGGTGCCCAGCCCGGGGAAGTTCGCCGGCCAGGTGGTCACCATCTTCCATTCGAAGGTCTCTGCGGATGCCCGAGCGGTGTCCCCGGCCTGTTCGGTCTTCGCACAGCCAGCGACGCCGGCCGCGGCGAGTCCGGCAAGAAAATCACGACGCTTCATCACGGATCCTCCCCGATTCGTTGTTTTGTCTTGTTGGCAGAACTTGATCAAGGCTAGCAGCCCGCAACAGGGCAGGGTAGTGGTGGCGATATCTCGCGCCGTTGTGGGCAGGACTCCCACTTGATATGCATTTGATTGCACAAATAGGTCCTATTATCCCACCCGAATATATATATGTGCTATGTGGATAATAAAGCCACTTATTTAGCAATTTCAGTCATTATTGTGGGGCTAACAAGCCGGTCGGAGCCAAATCAGCCGCCGATACAAGAAACTCAGCGCCACCGCCGGCTCGTATTATCCTTCCCCCTCCTGTTTAGCCGGAGAGCCAGATGATTGGTCTTTTGCAGCGCGTGACCGGGGCCAGCGTGACCGTGGCCGACGAGGAGGTAGCGGCCATCGGGCCGGGTCTGCTGGTTTTTGTCGGGGTCGAGCCCGAGGACACGCGTGCCCAGGCCGATCGCCTTCTGGACCGGCTGCTCGGCTACCGGGTGTTTGCCGACCCGGATGGGCGTATGAACCTGTCGATCACCGATATTGCAGGCGGCCTGCTGCTGGTGCCCCAATTCACGCTGGCCGCGGACACCCGCAAGGGTGCGCGGCCGAGCTTTACCCGCGCCGCCCCGCCGGAACTGGGCGCGGAACTCTTTGATTATCTTGTCCTGCAAGCCCGGCAACGTCACGAAAACACCACATCGGGACGCTTTGGCGCCCATATGCAGGTCTCGCTGGTCAACGACGGCCCGGTGACGTTCTGGCTCGAGGCCAGCCCCCCGGATTCAAGGGCGCGCAAGCGTGGTCGTTCCTGATGCGCGGCCCGGGCTTTGGCGTATGATTGAACGTCTTGGTATGCAATGCGGCCGGCAGCCGCGGAGGAAACGGCAATGGGTTTTGGTGGTATCAGTCTCTGGCAACTGCTGATCATCCTGCTGATCGTGGTGCTGATCTTCGGCACCAAGCGTCTGCGCTCGATCGGTTCGGATCTGGGCGGCGCGGTAAAGAGCTTCCGCAAGTCCATGGACGAGGGTGAAGCCGAGCAGGACAAGAAACAGATTCCCGGCAGTGAAAGCCAGCCCGATGCGGATTTCGCCGAGAACAAGGCTTCGGAAAAGCACTCCTCCGGCCAGGGTTGAACACGGTATCTGAACCGTGTTCGACGTCGGATTCTGGGAACTGACTTTTATCATGACCCTGGCGCTGCTGGTGCTGGGGCCCGACAAGCTGCCCGGTCTGGTCCGTTCGCTGGGCCGCTGGATGGGACGGGCGCGGTCGGTGGCACGGAATCTCCGCGTCCAGATCGAGCGCGAAGTCGCGGAGATGCCCGACCTCTCCGGCACTGCCGCAAAACCCAAACCGTCTCAGACACCAGCGGCCGCCGAACCAGCCGAGCCAGCCAAACCCGTCGAGCCAGCCAACGTCACGCCGCCGAGCGACGCGGCGCCGGTGCCCGAGGCCGACGACACCCATACCACAGCAACAGAGCAGAGCAGTGAGCCAGGAACCCGGTTCTGATAAACCGCTGGCCGAAGCGAGCCTGCTGTCGCATCTGATCGAGCTGCGGACCCGCCTGTTGCGTGTCGCGGCAGGCATCCTGCTGGTATTTCTGGCTCTCGCACCCTTCGCCGACCGCCTGTTCGAGCTCGTTGCCAATCCACTGATGGCGCAGCTGCCCGAGGGCACCAGCATGATCGCCACCCAGGTGGCCTCGCCCTTCCTGACTCCCTTCAAGACCGCGCTGGTCACCGCGATCTTTATTTCAGTGCCATGGATCTTCTATCAGATCTGGGCATTTGTGGCGCCGGGTCTTTATCAGCAGGAAAAACGCATGGCGGTGCCGCTGGTGATGACCAGCGCCATCCTGTTTTATGCCGGCGTCGCCTTTGCTTACTATCTGGTGTTCCCGCTGATGTTCGGCTTTTTTACCGCGGTGGCGCCGGAGGGCGTAGCGGTGATGACCGATATCAACGCCTATCTGGATTTCGTCCTCACACTGTTCTTCGCTTTTGGCATTGCATTTGAAGTCCCTATCGCCACGGTGCTGATGGTCTGGGCCGGCTTCACCACGCCGGCCAGGCTCGCCTCCCACCGGGCCTACGTGCTGCTCGGCGCCTTTGTTGTCGGCATGTTCCTGACCCCGCCCGATGTCATCTCCCAGACCCTGCTGGCCATACCGGTCTATCTGCTCTATGAAGGCGGCATCATCATGGCCCGGATCATGGTCCCGGGCCATCGCGAGGTCGAGTCCCAGCAAAACGGCTGAGTCTCTGCAAGGCCAGGCGCCCCAGAGGAGATAATTTCTGCTGTCAATGGTTGATTTTGACCATCAGCGGGCTCTATCTTTGAAATCTGCTCCCGGCTTCAAGGACGTTTGCCCATGCACATGACCAGCGGTTTGATCTCCATCCTTCTGTTCTTGCTGGTTTCGCCAACGCTGTCCGGCGCCGAACCGGCACAGACGCCGCTGGAAGATTTCTTCCGCAATCCCAGGTTCGACGACGTGCAGATCTCCCCCGACGGCCACTACATCGCCGCGATCACCCGGACCGAGAAATTTCCCGCCGCTCGCAATCTGGTGGTGATGGAAGTTGGCAAGTGGGACGAGGCGCGTCTGGTGACGTCCTACAAAGACGAGGAGATCCGCTGGTATGACTGGGGCCGGGACGGTCGGCTGTTTTTCAAAGTCGATCGCGACTATGACAACGTCAATCGCGGCTTCGAATACGTCGGCTTCTATTCCGTGCGCCACGACGGCAAGGATGGACGCACCCTGCACGAACCCTTTGCCAATGATGACCGCCGATCCCGCGGCATCCTGAGCAGCTCCAACCGTGTCACTGTGGGCGGACTCAGAGAAGACCTCTGGTTTCTTGATGATCTGCCAGGCGATCCTGATCACGTGCTCGTCGGCAAAGCGGATTCGTTCATGTTTCCGGACGCCTATCGCCTCAACGTCCATAACGGCCGGATGGCGCCGGCCGCGAACGGAGCGAGCGTCTACCAACAGTGGATTGCCGACAATTCCGGCAACGTGCGGGCAGCTATCGGTCGCGGCGCGGTTCGCGACGATATGGAGTACGAGCTCTCTTATCGGAAGGACGAAGATTCAGCCTGGCAGACCGTGCATACCTTCGATGACCGCAGCCTGATCCAGGTTCACGGCTTCGATACGGACAACAAACACCTGTGGGTATCGGCGCGGGTCGATGATGACCGGCTCGCCCTCTATCGACTGGACCCGACATCCGGCGAAATGGGGCCCGTGATCGCCGCAGATCGGGTTTACGATCTGGCCGGACTCGAATACGGCTGGAATGAGGTGACTGCCCGCTTTGTCAGCGCCCGGGACGGGACGCCGCTGTATCTGGAATACGCCGCGGACACGCGCCGCAAGATCTTTTTGAACGAAGGCTGGCGGACCCTGCAAAACACCATCGATGGCGCACTACCCGATACATACAATGACTTTGTCGACTGGGACGAGCGCTGGGCGAGATTCATCGTCCGTGCCTGGAGCGACCGGGATCCCGGCACCTACTATCTGTTCGACCGCGAAGCCGGCAGCCTGAAGGAAATACTCGCACCGAAACCCTGGCTGGATCCCGCCAGGATGAGCGCGATGGAGCCCATCGCCTTTAAAGCCCGCGATGGAATTCAAATCCACGGCTATCTGACCCGACCGGCGGGAGCAGCGAAAGGCGCCGTGCCGTTGATCGTCCATCCCCACGGCGGGCCCTTTGGTATCAGGGATATCTGGGGCTTCAATCCAGAGGTCCAGTTTCTCGCCAGCCGCGGCTATGCTGTGCTGCAGGTCAACTACCGGGGTTCCGGCGGCTACGGGTTTGGATTCGAAGCTGCTGGTTTCAAACGCTGGGGTCTGGAGATGCAGGACGATCTGACCGACGCAGTGAAATGGGCGATCGAGGAGGGCATCGCCGACCCGAAGAACATCGGCATCTACGGCGCCAGCTATGGCGGTTACGCCACCATGATGGGTCTGGTGAAAACGCCTGAGCTATATCGTGTGGGCATCAACTATGTGGGCGTCGTGGACCTGCCACGGCTCTATCGCTACGACACGCAAACAAGACGCGTGGAGGGCATCCAGGACTGGTTCCGCAACTGGTGGGTCGCGCACATTGGCGACCCGAAAGCAGATGCCGATCGGCTCCATGACACCTCGCCGATCAATTTCGTCGAGCGCATCGAAGCACCGGTGATGGTGGTTCACGGCCGTCTCGATCCCAGGGTCGATATCGATGGCCAGTACCGGCCGTTGATCCGCGCGCTCATAGCCGAGAACAAGACCTACGAGGCCCTGGTCAAACGTCACGAGGGCCACGGCTTCTTCAAGGAGCAGAACCAGATCGAGCTGTACACGGCGATGCAGGCCTTTCTGGCTCGATACATGCCGTCGGATCTGAATCCTGCGCCTTTGAGCGTCGCGGATACTCGTTGATGATCCGAATCCAATCGCTGGGCCAGATCGAAGCATCGTTTGCCTTAAGTTGAAGGCCACTCATGCTAAATATGGTTGCTACAGCGCACTGGCAGGCCTATGGTCTTTATGACGAGTGCCTTGATGCCGGAGGATTCTGACGATGACCTTACGCCCCCTTTTCCTGGTCGCAGGCGTGCTCATGCTGTCGGTTTCCTGGCCGGCCGGCGCCGCTGAGACCTCATCGATCCCGGTCGCGGACTTCTTCCGCAACCCGGTCACTGCAAAGCCCGCCGGCGCGTCGCCGGTCCGCGAGACCCGACTCGGCGGCGAGAGGCTTCCGGTCGTGCAGGTTTCTCCCGACGGTCGACATGTGTCGATGATCTCCCGCACGGACAAGTTTCCTGACGCTCGGAACATCGTGATCACCCAAGTCGGCGACTGGGACGCTCCACGCGTGATCACCGACTCCAAACAAGGAGAAGTTCGCTGGCACGAATGGAGCCGGGACGGGCGCCTGATCTACCGCGTGGATCGCGGCTACGAAGACACCCATCGCGGGAGCCTGGCCTATCTGGCGCTTTTTACGATCCGTGCGGACGGTACGGATACGCAGGCGGTGGGCATGCCCTTCAACCGGCTCGGTAATGACTGGGGGATGAACGGCCCGGCCGACGCCTACAGATACGGCGGGACTTACAACTGGGCTTTGACCAGCGGAACAGAACCCTACGCCTTCGGCGACGCTTATGGCTACCTGGATGGGGTACCGAGCGACCCCGACCACGCGCTGATCCAGGAATATGAAGCGGCCATGTTCCCTGCGGTGCGCAGGCTCAACCTCCGTAACGGCTGGCTGACCACAATCAGCAGGGGCCGCATGAACTTTACCGACTGGTTCGCGGATCACCGTGGACAGGTGCGCGCAGCCATCGGTCGTGGCGAAGTGCGCGATGATCTGCGTTACGACCTCTACTATCGCGAGTCGGAAGACGCGGACTGGCGCAGCGTGATGACCTTCGAAGATGCCAACGTCGTCCAGGTCCATGGTTTTGATCGCGATAACCAGCATCTGTGGGTCTCGGCGCGGGTAAACAGCGACCGGATGGCGCTATACAAGCTCGATCCCGATGACGGCGATTTCGGGGCGCCCATCCATCAGGATCCGGTATTTGATGTGGGCGGACTTGCCAGCCGGTTGGTGCGGGCGCGTGACGGCACGCCCCTGTATTTCCAGTACGCCACTGACACCCAAGGCAAGATTTTTCTGCACGACGACGGTCCGGCACTGCAGGCGGCGATCGACAAGGGCCTGCCCGGGACGCAGAACGACATCGTCAGCTGGGATGATGAATGGCAAAGATTCATCGTCCATGCATGGAGCGATCGCGAGCCTGGCAGCTACTATCTCTTCGAGCGCGACACAGGCGAACTCAGCAAGATGCTCGACACGCGGCCGTGGCTTGACCGGTCGCGGTTGAGCGCGATGGAACCGATCGAATTCAAGGCCCGTGACGGGCTTATGCTGCGTGGCTATCTGACACGCCCGGCCGGTCATACAGACGAGACCGCGCCGCTGATCGTCCGTGTCCATGACGGCCCGTTCGCGGTACGGGATCGCTGGCGATTCAACGCAGAAGTGCAGTTCCTCGCCAGCCGCGGCTATCAGGTCTTGCAGGTCAACTACCGGGGCTCCGGCGGCTATGGCTATGCCTTCGAGGCCGCCGGATTCGGGCGCCTGGGGGAAGAGATGCAGGACGATCTGAGCGACGCGGTCGCCTGGGCGGTAAAACAGGGGATCGCGGATCCTGACAACGTCGGTATCTACGGCGCAGGATACGGCGGCTACGCCGCGCTGATGGGCCTGGCTGAAACGCCAGATTTGTTTAGAACAGGCATCAGTTATGCCGCTGTCTCAAACCTGCCGCGCTTCCGTCGCGACCAGACCCGACCATGGAAGCCCGGTGGCTTCCCGGACTGGACGGGTAACCGTTGGGACCGGTATGTTGCCGCGCCGGCGGATCCTGAGCATGAGCCAAGGAAGAACTCGCCCATCGATCTGGCGGACGATATCGATGCACCGCTGATGATGATCCACGGGCATTTTGATTCGCTGGTGGATATCGATGTGCAGCACTGGCCTATGGTGCGAGCGCTGAAGTCCGCGGGTAACCCGCCCGAGTCGTTTGTCATACGTTTCGAGGGTCATGGCTTTGTCAAAGAGCAGCACAACATCGATCTCTACTCGGCGATGCAGGGCTTTCTCGCGAGCAACATGCCGACGCCGATGAATCCGGCGCCAGAGAGCATCGCTGCCGAGTAGTTCATTATCGAGCTGTACATGTTGATGCAGGCCTTTCTGGCCCGACACATGCCCACCGCCATGAATCCTGCCTCGCTGAGGGTCGCTGCAACTGATTAGACGCTCGCGCAGAGTGCTAAGCTCGACCAGGATGCGAGGCACTGAAAGGGAACGATCGAGACCGGGGAACGGGGAGCCCATCCTCGTCTGGAAGTGCGTGAGGACCATATTGGCGATTCTGATCGGCGCATGGTCCGCCACAGGCATCTCGATGGCGGACTCCGGGGCATTCTGCGCCCCTTCGGCCGAGGACCTGTTCCGCAGTCCGGCCATCAAGAGCATCAAACTGTCGCCGGACGGTAAGTCCCTGACCGCCGTCGTGAGAAAAGGTGGGGTGGGCGGTCCGGACGATCTGGTCATCCTGCCGACGGACGGATCGCAGCCGGCCCGGAGACTCTTTCGCACCGTAAGCGATGTGGACTACCACCTGTGGGTGTCTCCGCAGACGATCCTGTATGGGATAACGACCGGTCGGGATCATCCACGCGCACGGCCCTTGCCCCGGGGCCCGTTCATCATCGGCCGGGAAGGGGGCGAGCCGAGCCTGCTTTCCATACCCGGAGATTACCGGATGGCGCAGTTCCCGGCCCGGCGTAATGGCGAAGTACTCCTTTGGATGGGCGGGCGCGGCGGACGTTTTCCGGGCGCCGGCTGGCTCGATGCCGAGCGAAACGAATTGACCAGCGTTCTCGATCCGGAACCGGGAGTGATCGCCTGGTACGCAGATCAGCATCAGCAGATCCGTGCATCGCTGGCCGTGACATCGAATAACGGCTCGGGCGGTATGGCGCTGCGTTACCGGACCGGGGCCGATGCAGCCTGGGAGACTGTTTACGAACTGGAGCCGGGTTCCTCGGACTTCCAGGGCTTTGACGAAGATGGCCGACACCTTTGGGTGCTTACGCCAGAGACCGATCGGATCGCACTTTTCCGTGTAAATCCGGAAACGGGGGAGGCCGGACACCCTGTGGTTGCGGACCCGGTCTATGACGTTTCCGGGGCCTTGCTGCAAGACTCCCGGGGCCGCGCGCTCGAGATCAGCTACATGGCTGATCTGCCGCAACGGGTGGTGCTCGACGCTGAATGGCAGGGCCACTACCAGCAGTTAAACAGGCTGTTACCAGATACCTTTAACAGCATCGTCGACTGGGATAGGGAAAAAACCCGCCTTCTGGTCAACGCCGCGAGCGATCGCGACCCGGGCGCCTACTATCTTTATGAACCGGAACGCAAACGCCTCAGTTTCGTCGTGGCCGTGGCTGACTGGCTACACAGGTCACAGATGGCGCCGATGGAACCCGTCACCTTTTCGGCGCGGGATGGTCTGCGCCTCCATGGCTACTTCACCAAGCCGGTGCACGCCCAACGCGGCATCGCGCCGATGATCCTGATGCCTCACGGCGGGCCGTTCGGCGTCCGCGACAGATGGGGCTTCAACCCCGTGGTGCAGTTCCTGGCCAGCCGCGGATATGCCGTGCTGCAGGTAAATTTCCGTGGCTCCAGCGGTTATGGCAAGGCTTTCGAACTGGCCGGTTACGGTCAGTGGGGTCTGGCGATGCAGGATGATCTCAGCGACGCTGTCGCCTGGGCCGTGCGCACCGGTCGGGCCGATCCCGGGCAGATCGGAATCTTCGGCTCCAGCTACGGAGGCTACGCGGCCCTGATGGGCCTCATCAAGACCCCGGAGTTGTATCGCCTGGGCATCAGCTATGCAGGGGTCAGCGATCTCGAGCTACTGTATCGCAACGACAAGCGGCGTCTCCCCGATTCGGCCGAGGGCCGTTTCAGAGAGATGTTCGGCGAACCTGAAGCCAATCCGGAGTTGTTCGACGATGTGTCGCCGGTCAATCACATCGAACGCATCCGCGCCCCGGTGCTGGTGGCGCACGGCCAGATCGACGGCCAGGTCGACATTCGACACTACCGACTGCTGACCCGTCAGCTGAAAAAACACGGCAAGGAATTTCAGAGCTTCGAGCGGCGTTTCGAGGGGCACGGCCTGCACAAAGAGGCCAACCGCATCGCTTTTTTCGAGACACTCGGGGCCTTTCTCGCGCGCTACATGCCCACGGACCGTAATCCATGCCCGGACGGAGCCCATCCTGGTGGGTGACCCCGCGCCTGCACCGGGTGCAGCGCAACAAAGCAGTGAACATTTGACTCGGCGCCTCCGAGCCCGTAAACCGTACGCCTTTGTGATCTGAGCGCGGAGCGCCTCCATGACCGAAACCGTCGTCGAACCGGCCGTCACGCCCGGCCCAAAAGCACCCACCCATCCCCGGGGCCTGATGACCCTGTTCTTTACCGAGATGTGGGAACGGTTCAGTTATTACGGCATGCGTGCGCTGCTGGTCCTGTTTATGGTCGACGCCGTCAGCGAGGGCGGTCTGGGTTTCTCCGACGAGACGGCCACCGCGGTCTACGGGCTGTATACCGCAGCGGTGTATCTGGTGGCCTTGCCTGGCGGCTGGATCGCCGACCGTCTGCTCGGCGCACAAAAAGCCGTCTGGTTTGGCGGCATCATCATTGCCAGCGGCCACTTCGTGCTGGCCATCCCATCGACCCAGGCCTTCTTCCTCGGCCTGGTGCTGGTGGTGCTGGGCACCGGTCTGCTCAAGCCGAATATCAGCGCGATCGTCGCTGACCTCTATCCGGAAGGCGGCGCCCGGCGCGACGCCGGATTCACCATCTTCTATATGGGCATCAATGTCGGCGCCGCCATCGGGCCGCTGGTCTGCAGCACCCTGGGCGAAGGTGTCAACTGGCACTACGGGTTTGCCGCTGCGGGTGTCGGCATGGTGCTGGGTCTGATCCAGTTCAAGCTGACCGCGAGCCATCTGGGCGACGCGGGCCTTAAACCCCAGGCCCACGAGAAGGGCCACGAGATCACGCCGGAGGAGAACCGCCAACACTGGATCGCCATGTGGATCGGCGTGGCGGCCATCGTGCTGTTGATCGGGCTCGGCCTGACCGGTGCCATCACCTTTGATCCGGTCGCCCTGGCCGGCTGGGGCACGGCGGTGATCCTGGGTCTGGCTACCGTGTACTTCACCTATCTGTTTTGGTTCGCCGGTCTCGACAGCACTGAAAAGGGCAGGGTGTTCGTGATCCTGATCCTGTTCCTGGCCGCCGCCATGTTCTGGTCCGGGTTCGAGCAGGCCGGCTCCTCGCTCAACCTGTTTGCCGAGCGGTACACGGACCGGGTCATCGATGCATTCAACTTCACCGTTCCCGCGGGCTGGTTCCAATCCTTTAATGCGGTGTTCATCATCGTGTTCGCACCGGTGTTTGCCAGCGCCTGGGTTGGGCTGGCGCGACGCCATCTGGAGCCCTCGATCCCGGCCAAGTTCGCGCTGGGTCTGATGATCCTGGGTTCCGGTTTCCTGGTCATGTTTTTCGCCGCCAAGCTGGTAGCCGGCGGCGGCAGCGCGGCACCGACCTGGCTGGTAACGACCTATCTGCTGCACACCTTTGGTGAGCTGTGTCTGAGCCCGGTGGGATTGAGCTCGGTGACCAAGCTGGCGCCAAAACGTTTTGTCGGGCAGATGATGGGTATCTGGTTCCTCGCCGCGTCACTGGGCAACCTGATCGCGGGACTGTTGGCCGGTGAGTTCAAGGCCGACGCGGTGGACCAGATGCCGGGTCTGTATCTGCAGATTGTCCTGACCACGGTCGGCGCCGGTCTGCTGCTGCTGGTGTTCGCCAAACCCATCCACAAGCTGACCCACGGCGTGAAATAAGACTGCTGCCGGGGTCCGCCACACGGTTCCCGGCACTCGCGCCGCTCCCGGCCTGCGACGCCGCGCCGGGACGCGGGCGCGCGGCAGGGTTAAAATGTCCTGCTTTCCCTGACCCCTGAACGGTCGCCTGCCCGATACGAGGCCTCTATTCATGAAATCATTGTCTTTACCCATCGCCACGCTGGCCGCGGCGCTCGTCCTTGCCGGCTGCGACCGCGACGAGACCCCGCAGCCCCGGCAAGCTGCCGAACCGATCGAAGCTGTGGCGGTTTCTGAGGCGCCGGCCGAGTCCGCGGCGGCGTTTATCGCCCGCGCCAATGCCGAAATCGATGAACTGGACCTGGAGCAGGGCGCAGCGTCCTGGGTCAGCGTCACCTATATCAACGAGGACACCGCGATGCTGGCCTCGAAGGCCAACGCCCGGGTCGGCGAGCTGATGGGTCGGTTGATCGAGGAGTCCAGCGCTTATGACGGCGCGGAGATGGATACCGAGACGGCGCGCATGATGACGATGCTGCGACGCGCGGACTACATGCCCAAGCACATGTCGGTGCCGTCCGACCCGGCCAGGCTGCTCGAGACCGCCGAGATTCAGAGCCGCATAGCGGGCATGTATGGGGCCGGCAAATACTGTCCCGACGGACCAAAGTCGTGCCGCACGCTGCAGCAGCTCTCGGAAGTGTTGGCCAGCTCCCGGGACTACGATGCCCAGCTCGAGGCCTGGCAAGGCTGGCGCACGGTCTCCCCGGCGATGCGCGCAGACTACCGGCGCTTCGCCGAGCTGACCCGCGAAGGCGCGCAAGAACTCGGCTACGGCGACATGGGCGAGATGTGGCGTTCCGGCTATGACATGAGCCCGGTCGAATTCGAGGGCGAAGTGGAACGGCTGTGGGGGCAGGTCGAGCCGCTCTACGAAGCATTGCACTGCTACGTCCGCAATCAGCTGAGCAAAAAATACGGCGCCGATCTCGTCGCACCGGAGGGCCCGATACCGGCGCACCTGCTCGGCAACATGTGGTCCCAACAGTGGGGTGAGATTTACGACCTCGTCGAGCCCTATCCCGGCGTGACCAATCTCGATGTGACCGCGGCCCTGCGTGGTAAGGATTATGACGCGGTGGACATGACGCGGACCGCCGAGGGCTTTTTCACGTCGCTGGCCATGCCCGCGCTGCCGGAGTCATTCTGGGAGCGTTCGATGTTGACGCGACCGCGCGACCGGGAAGTCGTCTGTCATGCCAGCGCCTGGAACATGAACCCGGCGCAAAACGACGTCCGTATCAAGGAATGTATCGTCCCGACCCAGGAAGAATTCGAGACCGTCCACCACGAGCTGGGGCATGTCTATTACTACCTGGCCTATAACCACTTGCCGAATCTGTTCCGCAAAGGCGCTCATGACGGTTTTCATGAGGGCATCGGTGACACCCTCAATTTGTCGATGACCCCCGGCTACTATGCCCGCATCGGTCTGATCCCGGCACAACCCGAAAGTGAAGAGTCGGTGATCAACCAGCAGATGCGTCTGGCACTGGACAAGATCGCGTTCCTGCCGTTTGCCAAGCTGGTGGATCAATGGCGTTGGGGCGTGTTCTCGGGAAAGATTTCGCCCGATCAGTACAACGCAGCCTGGTGGGAATTGCGTACCCGCTACCAGGGCATCGTGCCGCCGGTGGAGCGTAGTGAAAAAGACTTCGATCCGGGCGCCAAGTACCACGTGCCCAACAACACGCCGTACAACCGCTACTTCCTGGCCCACATCCTGCAGTTCCAGTTCCACAAAGCGCTGTGCGAAGCCGCCGGGCATGAAGGCCCGCTGTACAGCTGCTCGATCTATGACAGCAGGGAAGCCGGTGAGAAGCTCTGGGCCATGATGGGCTACGGCAGCAGTCAGCCGTGGCAGGACACGCTGGAAGCCTCAATCGGCACCCGCGAGATGGATGCTTCGGCGGTCATCGATTACTTCGCCCCACTGATGGGCTGGCTCGAACAAAAAAACGCGGGCAAGACCTGCGGCTGGTAACCACATGACAGCCCGGCTCCGGCCGGGCTGTTCGTTTTTTCGCTGGAGTCACACCTATGAATAATGCCGCGCCGCTGCCGCAACTGACCGTCAAGGCGATCATCCTGGGCATCATCCTGTCCATGGTCCTGGCCGGCGCGAATGCCTATCTCGGCCTGTTTGCCGGGATGACCGTGTCCGCCTCGATCCCGGCGGCGGTGATCTCGATGGGCATCCTCAGCATGTTTCGGGAATCCAACATCCTCGAGAACAACATCGTACAAACGGCAGCTTCCGCCGGGGAGTCGGTGGCCGCCGGCGTCATCTTCACCATCCCGGCGCTGGTGCTCCTGGGCTACTGGAACGTGTTCGATTACTGGTGGGTGTCGGTCATCGCCGGTCTCGGCGGTCTGCTCGGCGTGCTGTTCACCATTCCTTTGCGCCGCTCGCTGATCGTCGAAGAAGGACTCGCGTTCCCGGAAGGCAAGGCCACGGCTGAAGTGCTCAAGGTCGGCGACGACCCGAAAAGCGGCGTAGTCCAGCTGGCGCTGGCCGCACTGGCCGGGGCCGTCACCAAACTGGCCGCGTCCGGGTTGCGGCTGTGGAGCGAGACCGCGCAGGCCGCTACCTTTGCCGGCAACGGTATCGCCTATATCGGCACCAACCTGTCGCCGGCCTTGCTCAGCGTCGGCTATATCGTCGGTCTCAACATCGCCACGCTGGTGTGCGCCGGCGGGGCGATCTCCTGGTTTATCGCGATCCCGATCTACAGCTCCCTGTATCTGGAGACGGACCCGGTATTGATCCAGATGATGACCGACGGCGCCAGCGCCACCGACGTGGCGTTCCAGATCTGGACCTCACAGATCCGCTATCTCGGCGTCGGCGCGATGCTGATCGGCGGTATCTGGGCCCTGATCTCGATGCGCGGCTCACTGATCTCAGGCGTACGCAGCGGACTCAAACAGATGTCCGCCGGGACCAGCGCGGTGGTCCACCACACCGAGCAAGACACACCGATGCAGTTCGTGCTCGCCGGCATCGCGCTGTTCGTGATCCCGATCTTTTTTGTCTACAACAACATCAGCGACAGCATCGGTCTTGGCGTCAGCCTGCCGATGACACTGATCATGGTCGTGGCCGGGTTCCTGTTCTCCTCGGTGGCAGCCTATATGGCGGGTCTGGTCGGGTCGTCAAACAACCCGATCTCGGGCATCACCATCGCCACTATTCTGTTCTCCTCGCTGGTGTTGCTGTGGCTGATGGGACCGGAGAGCATCGGCTCGACCGTGGGCCCTGCCGCCGCGATCATGATCGGCGCCGTGGTCTGTTGCGCGGCCGCGATCGCCGGCGACAATCTGCAGGATCTCAAGGCCGGCTACATCGTCGGCGCGACACCCTGGAAACAGCAGGTGATGCAGGGCGTCGGCGTGATCTCTGCGGTGCTGGTGATGGCGCCGATCCTCAATCTGCTGCTGCAGGCCTACGGCATGGGCGCGCCCACCGAAGAGCATCCGAACGCGTTGCTCGCCCCTCAGGCCATGCTGATGGCCTCGGTCGCCAGGGGCGTGTTCGGCGCAGGACTGCCCTGGAACATGGTCGCCATCGGTGTCGGTATCGGCGCGGCGATCATCGCGTTTGACGAGTATCTGAAAAAGCGCGAGACGAAATGGCATGCGCCGGTGCTGGCGGTGGCAGTCGGTATTTATCTGCCGCTGGAATTGTCGGTGCCGATCTTCGCCGGCGGCCTGATCGCGGCGGCCGCCGAGCGCTGGAACGCGCGCCACATGGATCCGGCCGTGCGCGAGCGTAATGCGCGTATCGGTATGTTGACCGCTGCCGGTCTGATCACCGGCGAGGCGCTGGTCGGTATCTTCCTCGCCATCCCGATCGTGTTGAGCGGCGACGCCGGCGTGCTGGCTATCGCCCACGAACCCTTTGGCGGGAGACCAGGGCTGGTCGTGGTGGCCGCACTCGGCTGGTGGATGTACAAGGCGTCTACACGCGCGGCCAGCTGACCGGACTCGCGAAGCTCACATGCCGGCGAACGCCATCGGGGCCACCCGCGGTCAGCTGATCGCTGCCTGGATCGTCGTCTACGGCGTCTGGAGCTCCACTTATCTGGCGATCCGGATCGCGGTGATGGATATCCCGCCGGGGCTGCTGGCCGGGATCCGCTTTGCCGCAGCCGGTGTGCTGCTGATCGGTGTCGCGATGCTGCGAGGGGCATCCCTGCCAACACAAAAGCGCGAATGGGCGGTCATCACCATCATGGGGATCGCGCTGGTGACGGTGGGCAACGGTGTGGTCACCTGGGCCGAACAATGGGTGCCATCGAATCAGGCGGCATTGTTGATCGCCAGCTCTGCGTTCTGGATGGCCTGGTTTGGCAGCCTGGGGCCAAAGGGTACGCCGATCAGCCGTGGCACCTGGTTAGGCATCGCGATCGGATTTGTCGGTGTCGCGCTGCTGGTGCTGCCCCAGGGTCCCGGCGAGGTCCGCCAGCTGTTGCCGATGGTGGCGATCGTGGCGTCCTCGCTGTTCTGGTGCGGTGGCACCATCTACGGCCGCAACGCCGGGCTCGAGATGCCGCCGTTGATGCTGGCCGGTTGCCAGATGCTGATCGGCGGTCTGATCCTGCTGGTCATGGGGCTGATGGCCGGGGAGGCGGCCCGGGTATCCTGGACCACCGCCGGGGTCGGAGGTCTGGTCTATCTGACCCTGTTCGGTTCCTGTCTGGCCTACGGCACCTATGTCTGGTTGATCCGGCACACGACCCCGGCGCGTCTGTCCACCATCGCCTATGTGACCCCGGCCTTCGCCACCGTGCTCGGCTGGTGGATACTCGACGAAGCCCTGACCGGCACCCAGCTGGCCGGTATGTTTGTCACCCTGTTCGGGGTGGTGATCGTGGTGCAGTCGAGTCGCGGCTGAATATCGGCGCAAACCGACGCGAGTCAGCAGATCACTACAGCGAGCTCAGCTTGTCGCGGTGAATGTCGCCATGCGACCTCGTTATCCGGCGACGCCAGGCATACCCTGCCCGAATATCCCTGTACTGAATCACAAATTTAATTGATGGGGCCGGCAAGACCAGGTTGAACCCGGCTTCGCATCGCCGCGGTATCGGGCCACCCGCGCGTGGCGTATGATAAATCTGTCGTCTTTTCAGGCCTGCCATCCTGGCGGGCCCACCCACCGGTCATCCTCCCATGCTCAAAAACCCGGCCGAATACACGCTGGCCGAAGAACTGACCCACGCGATCACGCATGGCGCAGGCGTAATCCTGAGCATTGCGGGTCTGACTTGGATGCTGTTTCTTTCGATCGCCGCCGCCGACCCGTGGCGCATCACGGCCAGCGCCATCTATGGCGCCAGTCTGATCGCGCTGTTTCTGGCCTCTACCCTGTACCACGCGTGGCCGGCGTCGCCGCGCAAACATCTGTTCAAACTGCTGGATCATTGCGCGATCTATCTGCTGATCGCCGGCACCTATACGCCGTTCGTGCTGGTGGCGATGCGTAACGACATCGGGTGGTGGCTGTTTGGCGCCATCTGGGCACTGGCTACCGCGGGTATCCTCACCAAGCTGTGGCTGCGGCATCGCTATCCGAAGCTGTCGCTGTTCAGTTATCTGGCGATGGGCTGGCTGGTTGTGATCGCGGCGCCCCAGTTGTCGGCGGCTATCGGCACCGACGCGATGACCTGGGTGGTGGCTGGCGGCATCAGTTATACGGTTGGCGCGTTGTTCTATGCGGCGACCCGGCTGCCATACAACCACGCTATCTGGCATCTCTTTGTGCTCGGCGGCGGCGTGTGCCATTTTCTCGCCGTCACTTTGTACGTGCTGCCGGTTACGTAGCCGGGACCGATCGGTCCCGGCGACACACTGAGTCTGTCGCCGCAGTCCGAACACGTCTGATCCATTTGCAATCAGTGAGAGATCTGTCGCCAACCGCCGCTGATCAGCGCCGCATGGCCGGATAGTCGATGATCGTCGCCGGCGGCCAGGCTAAGCCGGCTTCGTCCAGCCGTTGCTTCAATACCGGCGTCGCCTCGAGATCGAACGGCGCGCCGCACATGCACTCGTTGATGACACCGATGAGCATCATCGGGCCCATCGGCAGCCTGTCGAACCACGCCGCCGCCTCGTTCGCCGCCTCGCGCTGGCCGGTGACCGCGGTGAGCTGGAGGGTGTGGTACATCTTCAGCCATGGCCCGGACTGGGCGATGACCTCTGCGGCCCGCGCCCGGGCGCGCTCCAGGTCACCGGCTGCGGCATCGACCAGCGCCAGCTTCAATTCCCGGTTCCAGAGATCGCGACTGGCTGCACGTTCCCGCGCCTCGTCAATGCGTTGTTGCGCCAGTAACGCCAACACCAGTCCCGCCTCAAGAAACGCATCGTCGGGCGCGATGTCCAGTCCGCGGTGGGCCAGCTCGATGGCCTCGTCCATGCGCCCGGCCCAGAGCGCCGACATGCCTGCCGAATAGTAGTAGTAGAAATTCAGCGGATCGCATTCGATCATCGCCTTCATATAGGCCAGCGATTTGTCGGCGATGCCGAACGGTGGCGCCAGCTCGATCCATACCCCCTCCGCGCAGCTCCTGGATTCAAGCGCAGCGTCGAAACGCTCGGGCAGTGTGCGCCAGTTATCCGACGCCATGGTCCGGTCCACTTCTATCAGCGCGCGTTCGTCGGCAGATGACACGTTTGCACTGGCCGCTTCCAGATCACTGATGTAAGCGTTATAGGCCAGCTGTCGGTCGGCGTCCTGGACCCCGAACAGCGTCGCGCTGTGGGCATGGTAATCACTGCGCATGAAATAAGCGCTGGCGAAACGAGGTTCCAGGCGTATGGCCTCGGTAAACCAGTCCGCCGCCTCGGCCATGGTCGGCATGTCTATCTCGTGGCTGTGTGCCTGCCAGAACTTCGCCTGGCCTTTCTGGAACGCGATAAACGCTTCGACGTCGCGCACGCCGGCGGTCTGCATGCGTTTTCGTTGCTGGTCATCCAGCACCACGCCAAGGGCTCGCGAGACACTTTCTGCGATGTCGGTCTGTACCTCGAAGGTGTCCTCCATGGTCCGGTCGTAGGTCTCGGACCATAGGTGATAACCATCAGAAGCTCTGATCAGCTGGGCGGTGATGCGAGCCTGGTCACCGGAGCGACGCACGCTGCCTTCCAGCACATGGGCGGCATTCAGCGTCTCGCCAACCTCGCGCACGTCAGCATTCTTGCCTTTGAACTGGAACGAGGAGGTACGCGCCGTAACCTGCAGACCTGGCACGCCGGCAAGAAAATTCAGGATCTCCTCCGACAATCCGTCGGCGAAATACTCATTCTCCGGGTCGCCGCTCATATTGACAAAGGGCAGCACCGCGATGGAACGGTCCGGCGGCGGGGCAAATTTTGCCGCGGCCAGTGCGGCCGGATCCGTTGTGCCGGCCGATTGTGGGGTGTCGGCGATGACATCTTCCGCGTCCGGCTCCTCCGGGAGCATCCGATCTACTGCAACCACCGCGATCGCGAGCACGAGCAGCACGGCAATCAGTAGATTGATCCGTTTGCTCTTGGTCACGGTACCCGCGGTCCGGTCCAGATCCCGCTCGCGCTTCAGACCCTCGGGCGTCATCTCGAATACCCAGGAGAAGATGATGGCGAGGGGAAGACCGAGGATAAGCAGCGCGAGGACCAGGCGGAGCCACGAGGCGGGCAGCTCCAAAGCCTCGAACAATACGTCAGCGACCTGCAGGATCAGCCACGCAGCAACGAGATATAGCAGGGCGACCTTGAAGACGTTGCGTCGCTTGAGTTCTTCGAACAGAGACATAGCGTTTGAGGGTATCCCGTGGCTCGCAGAATCATGGCCGAAGCGGAGAAATTTGTCGACCGACAATACGGATTGGATGACCATTGCTGACCCGGGCCGGACACCCGCCGGGCCGATGGCGCGTTGGCTTCATTCTCCGGGCGGTTGACGGCCTACGCGCGGAGTACTTGCGAGTTCGATGGTGCGCCGCCTGTTCGCGTGGCAACAGGCAATCCGGCAGATTCAGGCAGCGTTGCGACGTTTTGCCAACCACCACCACAGGCCACCGGCAAAGATCAGATTCAGGGCCATACCGAGTACGCCCACCTCGGGTCCATAGATATGCGTGGCCTCGATCCCGAGCGCGCCGACCTTTTCGCCAAAGCCATACAAGGGATAGTCGATACCGTTCCACACCGCGTGGCAGACGCTGGGGACGACGATCGAACCGGAGACCATGCGCAACATACCGAACACGACACCGATCAAGGTCGCATTGACCAGATAGATCGGTATCTCAGCAGCCGGGACGTCGAAGCCCGTATCAAGCGAGATTGCAGAGACATGCCACAGCGTGAATGCGACGGTGCTCCACACGAGGACCTGCGCATCTGATTTCCCTGCCCGTTTGAGTGCCGCCCACAGCCAGCCGCGGAAAAAGCCTTCCTCGGTAAGCAGGCCCATCAGGATGCCGGTGGAACTCATCAGCGCGATGTTGAGAAGCGCCTTGTTCCAGTCCGCATCGGCGGTGTCGGTCGCATCGAACGCCAGCGCGATCAACGCCGTCAGGCCGAGGACGAAGAGCGGATAGGCGAGGGCGAGCGCATAGTCACCCCGTGAACCCAGGACCAGACCCATCTGCCGCCGCGAGAACTTTTGCAGGAACCAGAACAAAACGGCAAGAGGAAGCAGAGGCAGAGCGCTGAATACACTCAGACCGGTGGCATCCATGGTCGTCGTGATGGCGATCGCGATGGCGACGCCGAGGACTGCAGGTCTGATCAGTGGAGTCACGCGTTTGCTCCGGAACCTGGGGTATCCACCTGGAACTACGCATCCAGCAAGCGCAAGTATGTCGATACGAAACAACTGGTAATGACCAGCCTAGCGCAGAAAACCCCGCCGAGGCGGGGTTTTTTATGCATATCCAGCGGTATTCCCGCCAGACCGGGCCGGCTCTGCACCGGATAGGACCGGATGACCAGGCCGCCATGTCGCCTTGCGAAATCGAGATTACGCGACGAGGCGCTCCACTTCGCTCTTCAGCCGGCTGGCCTGTTCCTCGGTAGAACGCTTCAGCTCGTCCAGTCGTTTTTGTGCGGACTCGGCCTTGGATTTCAATGCATCGATCTTTGACCAGAGTTGTTTCTGCGCCTCTGCATCCGCTTTTTCAGCTGCGGCACGGGCCCTTTCACTGTTGGCCTTCGCTTCGGCAAAATCCTTGTACTGCATCTCGGTCAGCTGATGCACGCTAAAAATAGCGGACCAGTCGCGTTCCAGTGAACCGACTGGGTGTCGCCATACACCATATAGGTGTCGGCCAGAGCGACGCCGAGTTCCTCGGACAGCTTTTTGCGGTCCTTGGGGGCGACGCCGATTTCAACGGGTGTCTCGTGGACCTTGGTGGCAAATACTCGGGATGTCATGATCGGGTAATCCTCCTGATTCAGGCGTTGGGTTTATGCGGGTAGCGGGACGGCCGGAAACGAGCGTTCCGGGTCCGGAATTCGCGAATCAGAAGGCGAAGCTGACGGTCAATCCAAAAACAGCGAGTAAGAATACGTGAGCCATGAACATGGCCCGGGCGGGTCTGCGTTTTCTGATGAGGTTCCTCTTTTGTTTCCTAAGTTGCTGATTAATAAAGCTAATTATTTTCCCGGTGTCAAATCGCGAGCAGAATCCGGCGAAAGCCAGTGGACCGCGCAAGGGTAAAACTTGCGATGAATAAAGCTCAGACCGGATTGAAGACACAGCGGGTCGCGGCCAAACACGGCTGCTCGAGGGCATGATGTCCAGGCCGCCTCTCAAGCGCTCGCGCGGACGCCAGCGCGAACTCCCCACCTTCTATTACCACCAGCACTTTCTCGAGCTGCTCGACTTTGTTTCGGCTCAGTACGCCCACGTCCTTGCGCCGGAACAGATCGAACTCATTCGACTATTCCGCGAGCTCGATCAGCCAGCACAGTGTCTCTACGTGCGCCTGGTCAACCGCAAGGGACGAATCTTCGCCGCCAACAAGCTCAAATATCCGGAGATCGGTGATCTCGACCAGCAGCTGACCCGGTTGCGGACAGCAGGATGGGTTGGTTCGCCAGACCCGGCACTGTTTGAAGACGTCCTCGCGTCCTTGACCAAAGCGGAGATCTACACCGGCGTCGCACGTTCGTTCCCGGGGTTGAGCCGTTCGCTGAGGAAAGCCGAGCTGATCGATTTCGTGCATCAGCACTACGACGCCCCAACGTTTATGGCCGATGTCGAACTTGGGCGGTTGCTGGTGCAGCGGCGAGCGGATTGGGTACGTTTTTTGCTGTTTTTGTATTTCGGTGAGTGCCGGGAGGGATTGTCCCGTTTCACCATGCGCGATATGGGGCTGGTCAGGACCCATTCATTTACCGACACCTACGAGGCGCGCTTCTCGGACCGCGAGGAAGCACTTCAGACCTATTATTTCGCTACTCGCCTCCGGGCCTTTGAACATGGCACCGAGCGGCAGCGTCGCGCGCTGGCTGACGGAGTATCGACATGGCCGGACCCGGGGTTCGACGCCGCCTCCCGGCTGCGCGATCGTCTCGCCTACGCGATGGGGCGCGAGGCGGAGAAGGCCGGCGACAGCGAAGCCGCCATGTCCCTCTACCGTCGCGGCGACTCATCGGAATGCGGCGAGCGGATCGTGCGCCTGCTGCTGGCGCAGGGACAACGGGAGCAGGCCCGGGCTCATCTGGAGGCGTCTCTGGATAATCCGCGCAGTGACGAGGAGTGGTGCTTCGCCAGTGATCTCTATCAGCAAAAGTTCGGCCGCAAACGGACCTCGTCGCTGACTGACGCGCTGCGCGCGGCCGGGACCATCGAGCTGGACGAAGCACACAGCGGCAACTCGGAACGGGCAGCGATGTCGCATTTCGAAAAGCGTGGCCAGCGCGCGTTCCGCGCAGAGAATACCTTGTGGCGCTCGCTGTTCGGGCTGCTGTTTTGGGACGAGTTGTTCGCGCCGGATTCGGCGGCACTGCATTCGCCATTCGAGGGCTTGCCCTCATCGCTCAGGGAAGGCTCTTTCTATGATCTGCACGCGACGGTCATCGAGGAAAAGCTGGCCGGCCTGGCGGACGCGACTGGCACAAAGCGGCGATTGCTCAAGACCAGCACCCGATTTTTCGGCACCGCCAACGGGGTGTTCCGCTGGCGTCGATCCATGGCGGAAACGATGTTCGCGCTGATCGATCATGCCAGGCCAGATGCGGTGGCGGCCGTGCTCCGGCGTATATGCCGGGACTATCCGGATACCCGCTACGGATTCCCCGATCTGCTGGTGATCGACGAGAGCGGCGCGCGCTTTGTCGAGATCAAGGCCCGCGGCGATCAGATCAGGCGCAATCAGCTGGTGCGGATGCAGCAGATGCGGGAAGCGGGTCTACGCGCCGAAGTGCTGCGCATAAACTGGGTCCTGGATCCCGAGCAAACCTACGTGGTGGTCGACGTCGAGACCACCGGCGGCAGCGGCGAGCAACACCGGATCACCGAGCTGGCCGCGGTGAAGGTACGCGATGGCAGGGTCATCGACCGTTTCCAGAGCCTGGTCAATCCGCAACGTCTGATCCCGGCGAGCATTACGCGTCTTACCGGAATCACCGACGCAATGGTGGCGTCGGCACCGCCGTTTATGGATATCGCCGACGACTTTAGTGCCTTTGTCGGTGACGCGATCTTCGTCGCCCACAACGTCAACTTTGACTATGGATTCGTGAGCCGCGAGTACGCGCGACTGGGGCAACGTTTTCGCTATGCCAAACTCTGCACCTGCGCCTCCATGCGCCGCCTTTACCCCGGTCTGCCGTCCTACAGTCTGGGCGCGCTGTGCGCGGAGTTTGATGTGCCGCTAACGCAGCATCACCGGGCGCTGTGCGACGCCGAGGCAGCCGCCGAGTTGCTGTTGTTGATCAACGAGAAACGGGCCGAGGAACTCGAGGTCGGCCGAGCGTCCGGCGAAAAAGCAGGGCCTTGAACAGAGAGATCTAGCTGACCAAATTGCTGCTGTGGCGGCGGAACCGCGATTTTTTTGTCCACAGCTGGCCTCGACAAGGATGTCTAGAAGGCGTCCGGGATCTCGTCAGACGGCTCCTCCCGGGGCAGCATCCCCTGATCCTGGTGGGTCCGGGTCCGGACCCGCGCCAGCTGCACAGCCATCTGGGTCTCTATATCAGCGAGGATGGCTTGATAGCGTGGCTCGGCGTGGAGCGAGGCGAGATTGTCGTTTCTTTCGGTGTGAAGCCGCCAGCCCGAGCGCCAACCCTGGGCGACGGCGACAGTCAGCGTATCCAGCGCCTTCCCGGTTTCCCCCAGCAGGGCATAGATCTCGACATCGCTGATACCGAAGCCGCTAAAGCCGAGACGCGGCCGGCTTGCGATCGCGGCCAGCGCGCCCTGTAACAAGATATCTGCTTGCTCTTTTTGGCCGGTCTTGAGCAGGACATTGGCGGTCTCGATCGCCCAGCCAAAATTGGTCGCGTCGATAACCGGGGCATCCCCCTGGACCATCTGCGGCTGGGCCTGGCGATAGCGCGCCAGGGCCGCATTGACGTTCCCGGCCCGGTAGTCGGCGTTGCGCAGGACCAGCAGCGACAGCCAGTTGTTCGGCGCCATCTCGAGCATGGCATTGGCCGCGCTCACGGCGTCCTCCTGTTCGCCGGTATAACGGGCCAGATAGATGGCCGCCCACAGCGACGCGTGCCGGTTCGGGGCCATGTCGATTGCCTTACGCATCCACCGCGCCCCGGCCTGCAGATCACCCAGGTCCAGATAGACCATGCCCAGCCAGCGCGCGTGATCCGGATTGCCCGGATCCAGCTCGATCGCCTTGTAGAGCCACGCCACGGCTTCGTCGAGCTGTCCGAATACCTCCCAGTAGAGATCCGCCATGATGGTATAGGCGCGTGGATAATCCGGATCGATGTCGATGACCCGCTGACATCGCTCGCGTACTTCCTCGAACCGCCCCAGCTCGTGAAGGTCCTCCACGACGGCCATGTTGATGGGGGTAGACAGCGGGTCCAGCCCCAGCGCCGTCTGGTGCAGTTCCAGCGCCTCGTCTACCCGGCCAAAACCCCGCTTCATCAGCATGCCGTATCCCAGATACGCGGGAGCGTAGTTCGGGCTGAGCTGTATCGCGCGCTGATAGGCCGTTGCGGAATTCGTAAAGTCTCCCTGCACCAGACGCAGCCCGCCCAGGCTCGAATAGGCCTCGCCGAGCTGCGCATCCAGCTCCATGGCCCGTTGGAGCGCTGGTTCAGCGTGTTCCAGGACCGCCTGGGTATCCAACCCTCCATAGGAGCCCAACAGTGCATAGGTATCGGCCAATCCGACGTAGGCCAACGCGAAATCCGGATCGAGCCGGACGGCCTCGGAGAAATATCCGGCCGCCTCTTGCAGCGAGCTGCTGGTGCGACGGGCCATCATCTGCCGGCCGAGCAGATAGGCATCATAGGCCTCGATATTGTCGGTGGGCCGGCGGCTTAGCCGGCTTTGCTCTGCGCCCAGCAGTGACACCTTCAGGGATTCGACCACTTTGCTGGCGATCTCATCCTGGATCAAAAAGATGTCGTCGATCCGGCGGTCAAATGTCTGCGACCAGATATGGTAGCCATTGCTGGCATTGATCAGCTGCACGGTGATCCGGATCGTATCGCCCGCTTTTCTGATGCTGCCTTCCAGAACCGATTTGACGCCGAGTTCACTGGCGATTTGCCCGATCGCCACATCCTTGCCCTTGAAATAAAACGACGACGTGCGCGCGGCCACGTGAAGATCGGAGATTTGTGCGAGCCTGTGCAGGAGCTCCTCCGAGATGCCATCGCTGAAATGTTCCTGAGCCGGGTCGCCGCTCATATTGACAAAGGGCAGCACGGCGATCGAGTGTTCGGTGTCGCGGCCCAACCACCATTTGTCGGCAGCGAAAAATCCCACGGCGGCGGCTAGCAGCGCGATGACGATAAAGTCCATCCGCCGTCCCGTGGCATGGGTGATGGACTCGGACCGGTCGACGTCTTTTTCCCGCTTCAGACCCGCCGGCGTGATTTCATAGAACCAGGCCAGGATAAGCGCCAGCGGAAATCCGCTCGCGAGCACGCCCAATACGGTCCGACCCAGCGACTCTGGTAACCCGGCCAGACCGATCATCACCTCGGCCACCTGCATGATCAGCCAGGCGGTCACCGCATACAACGCCGCCATGCGCGGAACATTGCGACGCTTCAATTCGGAAAACAGATGCATTTTTAAAGAGTTAGTTGACCACCGACACGAGCGCAAGCCATTTATTGGCGTTAATCCCCCCTGACATCCGGGTTAGGATTCCATTTCACTATGACAGGGGAGAAGGATCAATGGCTGTTCGTTACCTCAAAATAACGCTGGTCGCTCTGGTCGGCCTGATGGCGCTGCTGTATGCATTGCAGAATATCATCAACCTCGAGGCAGCCTTCCAGGTCGTCGGCATCGTTCTCGGAATGTCGGGTCACGAATATTATCCGGCCTCGATCGGGCCCGCGGTTACAAACCCCGTGCTGGTCTGGATGGCGTTGATAGTCATCATCGCCGCCGAGCTGGCCGCCGGCGCGTTTGCGCTCAAGGGCGCCTGGGACCTGTGGTGGTGCCGCAAAGCGGCGGCGCCCGGGTTCAACGGGGCCAAGCGAAACGCGCTGCTGGGTTGCGGTCTGGGGGTTGTTGTCTGGTTCGGATTTTTCGGCGCGCTCGGCGGGGCCTACTTTCAGATGTGGCAGACCGAGCTGGGCACTATGTCGATGGACGGCGCGTTCCAGTATTTCGCGTCATGCGCATTGATCCTGATCTTCGTGAATATGCCTGATGAATGAGCGAGGCCGGGGACGCGAGGATCGACGCTAGAGGAACGGCTCGGCCCGTGTTATCAGATCCTCCAGCCCTGGCTCGTCCGGATCAAGCGGCTTGCCCGGGTGGATGATCGAGACCTGACAGCTCTCCGCGGCCTCCACGAGCTGAGCATAGGTACCGGCATCGCGGTCCGCGATGTAGGCCTGACGATTATCGTCATAGACGAACATTTTGTCGTTGATCTGGGTGCACTCGTTGCACGTCGTGCAGCGGGGCGTCTCGATATACGCCTCGTCCGGTGACGGTTCGGCCGCGACCTCGGCCGGCAACGTCTCGGACTGCCCGACAGACCCTGCCGCGTCCGCGGGTGTTTCCGGTGTCAAACCCTCAGACAGTTCCGCTTCCTGTTCTCGCTCCCGCCGCGCCGCGGCCAACAGCCGCTCCGCATGGGAATTATGGATGCCGCCGAGTTCTTGCACGCTGTGCCAGGCTTCCCGGCACCGGCGCGCCTCGCGCAACAATTTTTCATCGACCAGCACATGCTGCAGATTGTTCTGCCCATCGACCATCGGAATACAGGGGATCCGCTCGGACCCGCTGTCGTTTTCGGCGGCAAGTACCTCGCTGACAGAGGTCATCAGCTCATCCCGCGCACTCGACGGCACACGGGCGAGGTGGCGCGCGAAGCGTTCGTCCAGCGCTGCGAAATCGGCAAAGGTAAATGCGATCGTTTCGGTGACGCCGCGCCGATCCTGATCCTCGTAAGAGAACGCATGCAGCGGCCAGTCCTGGTCCGCTTGCGGATTGCCGGCCATGAAAAAACGCGAGGCCAGGTCCGTACCGGCCGCGGGACTAAAGGCAAAAATGGGGAAGGCCCTGGATTCGACTGCTGCCGCCGCCAGCAGATAAGGCGGCAGATTGCCGGCGAACGGCGAGGCCCCCGAAAACACGCTGAAGATCGCGGTCCCCGGAAAGACCAGCCCGCTGGCGATCTGCTCTCTGCAGCGTAGCAGGTGCGAGGCCGGCACCTGCAGCACATAGACATCGTTCAGACCCATCGCCATATTGGCAAAATGCAACGCGCTGCGGCCAAACCCGTGGGACTCCAGACCGGGCAGCGCAGCCTCCAAAATGTCGTCGGTCTGCACCAGAATTTTCATCGGCAGACCCGACGACAGCAGCTCCATCAGCGCCGCCTGCTCCGTGGCATCCATGGTGGCGGCATTGACGCACACCAGATAATCGGCGAACGGCGCCAGATCCGCGGGCGCCAGCCCGTCGGCGCCATATTCCTCGAAGTATGCGTCGTGCCGATCTTCCCGATAGTCGCCAGCGATCTCGAGTTCCGCCATGGCGATGGCTCGGGCAACATCGACCAGGATCGGAAAGCGCTCACGCCAGGCATTGAGCGCTGACCTGCAGCTATCGAAACGGAACGCTTGCGGCTTGAAGTCATAGGATTGGAGCGCGTTGACCAGGCGCTCCAGCCGGCGGCGACGCGTTTTGGTGATGGTGGTCTGGTTGGCGGTGCGGACCAGCACCTGCGACATGGCCTGGAAGTCGAAGTCCAGGGCATCCGAGCCTCCGATGGCCGCCTCCAGCGATTCGGGGCTGCGACCGCGTTTCGAGCGGGCGATATCGGCTTTCAGGATGTCGCTTGATCGCTGCACCAGTCTGGCGATCTGGTCGCCGAGCCGGCCCGCCTTCTCCTCCTGAGCCGCTTGCCAGATGTGGGAGAACACGCATGACGGCAGCCCGGCATCGCAGTCCACAAGCTCGCCGTCGACTTCGAGTGCCGCGCGGGCCCGCTCGAGACTATCACGCAGACCCTCGTCCTCGTCTGCGCCGATCTGTGTTGCGGCTGCATCCCACAGTGTCGACAGCGACTTGGCAGAACCACCGGCGGCTTGGCGCAGCGCGTTTTCGATACGTAAGACATGACGGCTCAACTGCTCGCCGTCCTCACCATGCGCGATCTCTTGCAGCACCGCGTCGATGAGCCCGGACAGAGAGTCCACGCAACTTGCGGGCTGGGCGCTCTCCAGCAAGACCAGCGGATAGTCGTACCGCAGCGAGTTCAGATCACGGTACCGGGATAGCAGCGCCGGTGTGAGATCCATGCCTTCGACGGGCTCGAGCTCGGCCCCGGGCCGCTTGCCGGTCAGATAAAAAGCCACCCGGGCCTGACGCGCGGTATCCATGTCCTGTCGCTCCGTTAGCCCCTCATGCGGACGGCCACACCGTGAACTTGTCGAGCTCAGCCTCCAGCCCCGCCTTGACGAATTCCGTGGTGCGAAGGTAATCGGTTTCACGCAGGTCTTCGTAACAGGGCACCTCTCGATTTCGATAGAGGATACCGACCGGTATCGCGTCGGTGATCGACGCGATCTCACGGGCCCGGTCGAGATTGGACGGATCATGCTGCTCCTGGTTGCGATAGACACGCGCCAGAGCCGGGCTGACTTGTATTCCGTCCTCATGGTGTAACAGATGGATCCGGTCCGGATCGTGCAGCCAGGGCTCGAACAGGCTTGGCAGCCACTCGGGGCAACGCTGGACGATGCGTATAAACGAAAAGCCGCGGTGTTTGAATGCCGCCGAGACGATGTCGTAGAGAACCTCCGGGATCCAGTCCACGGCCTGGGCGACAAACGACGCGTTTTGCACACCCAGGGTCACGGTCAGAGGCTGCATCGCCTCGAGGAACGCGCCGTGGGGCGTGGTGTTGCTCTTCAGCCCCTTGGGCGAAGTCGGCGACACCTGCATCTTGGTCAGGCCATAGATCTGATTGTCGTGGAGGAACACCGTCATGTTCATGTTGTAACGGATGGCGTGGATCCAGTGGGCCGCGCCGATGCTGCAACAATCGCCGTCACCGGTGTTGACGAACACGTCCAGATCCTTGCGGGCCATGCGTACGCCCTCGGCCAGCGGCAGCGCGCGCCCGTGGATACCATGGAAGCCATAGGTCTTCATGTAATGGGGGAAACGGCTGGAGCAGCCAATACCCGACACGAACACGGTCTTCTCTGGCCTGAGCTGCTCGTCGCGACACAGACGCTGGACCGCCGCCAGGATCGCGTTGTCGCCACATCCGCTGCACCAGCGTGGCACGCCACTCTGGTAATCCTCGAGTTCGTGGCGTTGTTCGTAGAGCTTCAGCAGACAGCGGCTTGCGGCAGTGGCCATGGACTTATCCCCGTGGCGGCTGCTTGCCGCCGGTCGCATCATGTTGATCGAGCCGTTCCCGTATCACCTGACAGATCGCGCCGGGCTTGATCGGCGCGCCCCGTACCTGACCCCAGCAGTCTATGTCGACCAGATAGCGGGCTCTCAGCAGCATCGCCAGCGCCGCATGGCGCCGGTTGTGCTCGTCTATGAACCGGTCCTGCAAGCGATCACTCCAGTTCGATTCGATGGTCATGACCTTGTCGAAACGTCGCATGATGTCATCGATACCAGGCGCCATCGGCTGCAGGAATTTCAGGTGCACCGAGGAGACTCTGTAACCCTCGGCGCGCATACGCTCTACCGCCTCCTCGATGGCACCGCGGGTGCTGCCCCAGCCGATGAGCAGGAGGTCGCCGCTGTCCTCACCGAAAACCACCGGCGGCTTCAGGGTCTTCTGCAACGCGGCCAGCTTGAGGCTGCGCGCACGCAGACCTTCCTCGTTGATGTCCGGGTCATAGGCCACGTGGCTGTCACGATCGTGCGCCAGCCCGGTCACCGTGTGCATGCCGCCGGGTTGACCGGGGATGATGCGTCTGGCCAGTCCGGTGTCCGGGTCCCAGTCGTAAGGCCGCGTACCGGCCGCGACCGGGCTCTGATCCACCGGCGGCGCCATCCAGGCTTCGTTGAATTCAGGTCTCGGGAAAGGCGTCTGCCCGGTCGCCAGGCTGGCGTCAGACAACACGACCACCACCATATTGAAGGTCTCCGCGATCTTGCGCGCCGTGATCACCGAGTAAAAACAGTCTTCGACCGTGCTCGCGGCCATCACCACCTTGGGTGCATCGCCATGGCTGCCGAACATCGTCGTCAGCAGGTCGCCCTGTTCGACCTTGGTCGGCTGGCCGGTGCTCGGCCCGCCCCGCTGCACATTGACCACGACCAGCGGTATCTCCGCCATCACCGCCAGACCGATGGCTTCCTGCTTGAGCGAATACCCGGGACCCGAAGTGATGGTGACGGAACATTTGCCGGCATAGGATGCGCCGATGGCAAACGCGCAGGCGGCGATCTCATCCTCGGCCTGATGCACCACGCCGCCGACCTTCTCGAACACCTCGGTCAGATAATGCGACGCCGAGGTGGCCGGCGTGATCGGATACATGGCGCAGATCTCCATGCCCGAGGCCAGCACGCCAAGCGCCAGCGCCGTGTTGCCGTTGACGACGATCTGCGCTTCGGTGGCCGGTGTAGCCGGGATGCGGTATTTGAACCCAAGATTGCGTTCCGCCCACTCGCAGCCGGCGTCCAGCAACACGATGTTGCTATCGATCACTTCGCGGGACTTCTTGCGGAAGGTCAGCGCGATCTGTTCCCGCGCCAGAGCCATATCCAGACTGTAGATATTGCACAACATGCCGAGGGCGAACATGTTCTTGCCGCGACGGGCATCGGGAGCCGCGCGTTTGCATTCGCGCTCCATCGGGATCTCGATGACCCGATATCCGGCCGCTGCCAGTTGCTCACAGGTCTCTGCATAAGCCGAAGCGATGCGTGGATCGGTCTCATCACGCCACTTGTCTTCGAGGAGGATGGTGCAGCCCGGTTTCAGCTCTCCGGCGCGCACGCGCCCGAGCAGCACCTGCTCGTTGAACGCCACCACCAGATCGGTCTCATCGCCGCCGTTTGTCACCCGCTTCGAGCCAAGGCGGATGCGGTTGCCGCTGGCGCCGGCCACGCTCCGCGCCGGCGGCCGGATCTCTGCCGGAATAATCTCGACGGTCCAGACGCCGTTGCCCATGCGTGCTGCGATAGCGCCCAGCGATTGCCCGCAGCGTTGCGCACCCTCGCCGGAATCGCTGATGATCTCGATCACGTGTTGCTCGATGTCGGCGACTGCTTTGGCCAGTCGCGGCGGGCGCGAACTCAGCGGCTGGAGGCGTGCGGCCGGGGATGTGTTGCTCTGGTTCATAAGTTTCAGGTGGAGGTCTGTATACGGACGAAGTTGCGCTCCCTCAGGTCGATACCGAACAGGGTGTCAGCGCCCGAGGCCCGATAGGGCGCATCGGCATCGCGGATGCCGAGATACCGGCGCATGTTGCGCGCCGCCTTGCGACCCGCGCCCATGGCCTCGATCACGGTCGCGGCCCCGGTGACGATGTCGCCGCCGGCAAAGATACCGGGCATCGAAGTGACGAGATCCTCGTCGGTCTCGATATAGCCCCACTTGTTGAGCGCCAGCTTAGACGTCTGTCCGATGATCGGATTGGCGTTGGTGCCGATGGCGACGACAACCAGATCGACTTCGATATCGTGCTCGCTGCCGGCCACCGGCACGGGGCGGCGCCGGCCGGAATCGTCCGGCTCGCCCAGTTCCATGCGCACACAACGTATGCCACTCACACCGCCCTCGCCATCGTCCAAAACGGCGACCGGATTGGTGAGCCATTTGAAACGGATGCCTTCCTGCTCCGCGTGATGGACTTCCTCGGCCCGCGCCGGCGCTTCCGCGCGGCTGCGTCGATAGATACAGGAGACCTCTTCGGCGCCGAGACGCAGACACACGCGCATCGCATCCATCGCGGTGTTGCCGGCGCCGACGACCGCGACATGGCGTGCCGGCGGCATCGGTGTGTCGTAATTGGGGAATTCCCGGGCATGCATCAGGTTGCAGCGAGTCAGGAGTTCGTTGGCCGACAACACGCCGTTGAGTGAATCACCGGGTACGCCCAGCATATTCGGATACCCGGCGCCGGTGCCGATAAAGACCGCATGGAAACCGAGTTCGTCGATCATCTGCTCGATGGTGAACAGTCTGCCCACCAGCGTGTTGCACTCGAAGTGCACGCCGAGCTTCTCCAGGTTGCCCATCTCCGCGTCGATCACCTCGTTTGGCAGACGGAAATCGGGGATGCCATAACGCAACACGCCACCGGATTGATGGAAGGCCTCATAGACGGTGACCTCGCAGCCGGCCTTCGCCATGTCGGCGGCACAGGCCATGCCGGCCGGACCGGCGCCGACGATGCCTATGCGAAAACCCGAAGGCTCAATATAGGGGACGTTGGCCCAGCCGGCGGCGATCGCCATATCACCGACAAAACGCTCGAGCCTGCCGATGGCTACCGGCTCCAGCGTATCGCCAACGGTGCACACACCCTCGCATTGGGTCTCCTGGGGACACACGCGCCCGCACACGGCCGGTAGCAGGTTGGTGGTGGTGATGACGTCGTAAGCGCCGCGGAGATCCTTCTCAGTGACCTTTTGGATAAATGCGGGGATATTCACACCAACCGGGCAGCCCGCGACACAGGGCTGCTCGGGACACATCAGACAACGATCAGCCTCGACCAGCGCTTCCTCCTTGCCATAGCCGTGGGAGACCTCATCGAAATTCCTGATCCGCTCGCCCGGATCCTGTTCGGCAACAGGCGTGCGCTCCTGCGGGATCGTGCGAATGGTCCGTTTTTTTGCCACCGGCGATTATTTCTCGGGCGCCGTCGGGGGCGTCTCCAACCCATCAGGCTGCTGGGCCATTCGACAGTGCTCCGACCAGCGCTGCATGGCCGCTTTTTCCTCATCCGAGAAACGACTCAGCCGGGCCATGAGGTCGCCAAAATCCACCTGATGGCCGTCGAAGTCCGGGCCATCGACACAAGCGAATTTGACCTGGTCGCCGACCTTGACCCGGCAGCCCCCGCACATGCCGGTGCCGTCTATCATCACCGGGTTTAGCGACACCATGGTCTTGATCCCCTGGGGACGGGTCATCTCTGCGGCGCCCTGCATCATCACCGGCGGACCGATAGCCACGCATTCGTCGATATCCGGATGCTTTTCCAGCGCCAGCCGCATGCCTTCAGTCACACGGCCCTCGAGGCCAGCGGATCCATCGTCGGTGCAGACGATGACTTCATCGCAACAGGACTCGAATTTCTCTTTCCAGAAGATCAGGCTGCTGGTGCGGAAACCCAGCACGGCGATGACGCTGGCGCCATTCTCTTTGAATCCCCGTGCCTGAGGATAGATCGGCGCCACCCCGAGACCGCCGCCGACACACAGCACCTTCTGCCCCTGGCCGATCTCGCTGGGCATGCCCATGGGACCGACCATGCCGTGCAGACAATGACCGACGGTGCAGATTTGCTGCATTTCGCGGGTAGATTTTCCCACCGCCTGGATGACGAGGGTGATGGTGCCCTCGTCGCGGTCATAGTCCGCGATGGTCAGTGGAATCCGCTCGCCGTGCTCGTGAGCCATCACGATCACGAACTGACCCGGCCGGGCCGCCTTCGCCATAAGCGGATGATAAATCTCAAGCAGATAGGTGGCGTCCGAGAAATCTTCACGGGCCACGATCTCGAACTTCGATCGCTGATCGCTATCCATCTCAGTAGGTGCTCCGTCTGCAGCCGGTGGCCTCCGGCGGGTGCGGATCTTATCCATGCCTATCCTAATCCTGATCGAGGTTTTTTCACACCTAGATGTTAGTCGTACCGGCAGGGGTGTCGATCAGCGCCAGCTTCCCGAGCCGCGGGGATATGCAGGCATTCCCATAAGGCCCTGTGGGTGCTGATGGGTGCGGGGGAGGGGCCTTGCTGCACAAATCGGGTCAATCCGCCGGCTTTCTGAACAACAACGTGAATCGGTCCGTGTTGCCCCGGACCGAGCGCCGGCCGACTTCGTAGCGCAGCGCGTCGTCGGCGCGGTAGTGGAGATCGCTCCAGGCTACGAACTCGAATCCCGCCTGCAGCGCCTCGTGGATAATCCGCACCGGATCAACGCGCCGAGAGTTCTCGGGGCCGTCGGGCTCCATGTGACGCCGGGAGTGATCCACGACTCCGTAGAGCCCGCCGGGCCGTAGCGCCTCGAACACGGCCTCGTTGAGACTGGCCCGACCCGCTGGGGTCAGGTTGTGAGCATTGCGGAAGGTCAGGACCAGATCCAGATCCTCCAGCCAGAACGAGAACGGTTCCAGATCGAAGACGCCGCGGATGCCGGTCGAGGTCATCAGCGGGTTTACATCGAGCACCTGGGCCGTGGCCAGTTCCGGCGTCCGGGCGATGACGTCCTGGATCCGGTTTGTGGACAGGGCGAGATACAGCTCCCCGCGTTCCGCCAGCACCGGGGCCAGCAGCTTGGTATACCAGCCGGTGCCGGGGAACAGCTCGAGCACCCGCATATCGTCACTGAAACCGATGAACTCGAGCGTTTCCGCCGGCCGACGATTGGCGTACCGGGCTTGCTCTGCATCGGTGCGCATGGGGCTATCCATCGCGGCGGCCAGCTTGCCGTGCCACGGTGCGTCCTCTGCCGCGGCGGGCTGCAGGGCCAATAAGCCCGCGATCGCGAACAACACGATTTTCCTCATCGCTATCTCCTTTCGATCGGGCGATGTTCTAACGCAGCGGGCGCTATCGCAAGCCCGCTGCTCAGTCCCAAAGGATCGTTCGAAGTCTCTGGGCTGTACTATTCTTTGCAAGGGAACCAACGCGGATCCAGCCTTGGCGACGCCGCGCCCGTATGCGCCGGTTTTTTTGGGAGGAATAGGAATGAAAAGCAAGATTCATGCTGCGCTGTGCTGCACTCTGCTGCTCGCCATATCGGCATCGGCTGCTGCCGAAGACGCGACCTTTGAGATCACGGTGATGACGCCGGATACCGCGCTCAAGGTTGCCCAGGCCGCACTTGCGGACTGCCGCGGCAAGGGTTACCAGGTGGCGGTAGTCGTGGTCGATAGGATGGGCGTGCCCCAGGCGATGATTCGCGATCGCTATGCCGGGCCACACACGCCGGATACCGCGTTCCGCAAGGCCTGGACCGCCGTGAGTTTCCGCGAGAATACCCTGGACCTGGCCAAAAACACCGCGCCCGGAACACCTCAGGCCGGAGCACGCGATATCACCAACGCGTTGATGCTCGGCGGAGGTGTTCCGATCGAGGCGGGTGGCTCGATCGTTGGTGGGGTCGGCATCTCGGGTGCGCCCAGTGGTGAAGCCGATGATGCATGCGGCCTCGCCGGCATCGATGCAGTCACGGCCGATCTCGAGTTTTGATCAGGGCCTGACCAGGATGTAACCCTGGCCCACGCGCTCGACCACGTGGGCGACTCCGGTCTGGACCGGGATCGTGTGCTCGTTTAGCTCCGGCCGTTTGCCGGTGCTGCGCTCCATCGTGTCGACCGTGTTCATGCAGCCGATGAAGCGCACGCCGTTCTCGACCAGGCTGGAAATTCGCTGCTCGCGCTTGTTGCCAGCCAGCAGCAGCGTCATGCCCGGACCAAAGGCTATGATCTCGATATCGACCAGATCCGGGCTGCCGTAGTGCTTGATCAGGTTGTTGGCGACGCTCAGGACCGAGTCCTGCTTGTCCGGGTCCTGATCACTGAGCTGCAGGATGATAAAGGTCTCGGCAAAGGGTTTATCCTCGCTGACCGGTCCGCCGCCCTCCTGAGCCATGGCCATCTGGCCGCAAAGCCCTGACCAGGAGAACAAGGCCAGCGCGAACAAAATTGACCGCAATGTTTTGGATCTCAGAGCCATAGGGTGGTTCTCCTGCGCCTGTCAGGAAGGATAGGCGGAAATACCCGGATTATTCGCCACGTTCTTCAACACCGGGGTATTCAGTCGATCCACGCTGATGGTCTTCTCTGCACGCAGATATTCGGCCACGACGTCCCAGACCGGGCGTCCCGGCGACTGTGAGCCGACCGTGGCCCAACCGGCGACCTTGTAGCGCTTGCCGGCTTCGATGAGTTCGCCGGAATCCAGCGTCATGTTACTGATCCGTTGGCCAATCTCCGCCAGCGGGTCGCAGACATAGTTCATACCGCCGAGACGGACCATGTCGCCACCCTGCTGATAGAAGGGATCGGGATTGAACAGATTGTCGGCGACGTCTTCGAGGATCAGTTTCAGTTCCTCGCCGGTCATTTCCCGCACATAGGTCTCTGGATAGGTAATACAGGTCTGATCCAGCAGCCGCTCCATCGTGATCGGGTCCCCGGGCAGGATGCTGGTACCCCAGCGGAAACCCGGCGACAGAGCGATCTGGGCATCTTCTACCGCCATCAGTCCATCGCAAATCACCTGGTCAAAGGTGCCGTTGAAGTTGCCCCGGCGGTAGAGCACGCTCTCCGCCACCGCCAACGTTTCCCGCAATTGTTCTTTGTAGGGCGCGCGCACACCGGTGATGTAATCGGCCATTTCCGCATCGGCGGTCAGCAGGTCCGAAAATACCGGCAGCAGCCGGTAGCGGAAGTCCTTCATCCGGCCGCCGTCCAGGTCCAGGTCCAGCACCGCGAGGAACTTGCCGTTGGAACCCGCGTTGGTGACCACCGTGCGCCCGCCACCAGCATTGGCGACGATGCTTGGTACCGGTACACCATCATGCGTATGACCGCCGAGGATGACGTCCAGCCCGGAGGTCACCGAGGCCAGTTTCAGATCTACGTCCATGCCATTGTGTGAGAGCAAGATGACCGCCGCCGGGTTCTCCCGGGCACGGATATCATCAACCAGCGCCTGCAGCTCCTGGGCGCGGATGCCAAAAGTCCAGTTCGGGATAAAGCGGGACGGATTGGCGATCGGTGTGTAGGGGAAGGCCTGACCGATCACCGCAATGCGCTGGCCGCCCATCTCGCGCAGGGTGTAGGGCGGAAATGCGTGTCCGCTGATCTCGTCAAAGGCGGGAACGTCGAAGAATGCTGCGTCGTCGGTCAGCTTGATGTTTTGTGCGACAAACTCGCCGTCAAACGCGTCGATATTGGCCCGGACCTCATCTTCGAGATAGGTGAATTCCCAGTGGCCAGTCATGATATCCACGCCGAGCAGATTGCAGGCGTCGACCATGTCCCCTCCACGCGTCCACAGCGCCGTCCCCGACCCCTGCCAGGTATCGCCGCCATCCAGCAGCAGCGCCTTGCCACCGGGCGCCTCGGCACGGAGCTTCTTCACCAGGGTCGCGAGATGGGCAAAACCGCCGACCCGGCCCAGGCGGCGAGCCTCGGCCTCGAAATCCAGATAGGTATATGCATGGGCCTGCGGGGTGCCTGGCGCGATGTCCGCATAACGCAACAATGCCTCGCCGACCAGATGCGGCGGCCGCCCCCTGGCCGCGCCAATCCCGAGATTCACGTTGGGTTCGCGGAAATAGACCGGCAGCAGCTGGGCGTGACAATCGGTGAAGTGCAGCAAGCGGACGTTGCCAAAGGGCGCCACATCGTACATGGCCTTCAGGCTGCTGGCTGTCGCCCCGCGTGTACCGCGTGCCGCGCAACCGGCGGCCCCGCCCGCGAGCACACCGATGCCCAGCAGGCGCAGGAAGTCCCTACGTTCCATGCGTCTCCCTCGCGACCGTCAGGCGATCGCCCGTCAGCTATTTGACGACGGCCGCCCTCCAGGCGTCCGCCTGCTTTTTCGCCTGGGCCACCGAGGCCTCGCTCTGCAGCCGGGCTTCGTCACACAGCTTGACTGCCTTGGCAAAATCACCGGCCTTGGCTGCCGCGCCAGCCTTCCCGATAAGCGGTGCGACGGTGTTCCACTCGTAATGCAGCTCGGCCGCCATCTTGCGTGCTTCCTCCGCCGCCGCGCAGGACGCGGTGTAGCCGGCTTCGTCTGCCGCCTGAGCCGGAGCTGCAGACAAGGCGACCAGGAGTGCGGCGCCGGCGATCAATATTTGCTTTGTCATATGTCTTTCCTCGCCTGATGCCGGCTTACTTGCGTGCGCCGGGGCCGTTCACTTCCATGCCGTTGCTCATATAAGTGACGAAGTACTCGAGATTGCGGTAGTCCTCACCCTGGGCCGGCAGAGGTTTGGCACGGACCTGTTTGTTACAGCCGTCGAAGCGGCGGTGCAGCGTACCCATGTCGTCCCACTTGGAGCGATACACCGGGAAATGAGTCGGGTGACCCAGAGCCGGGCTCAGCTTGTCGGCGCGGACCATCATGCCCGGATTGTAGACATGGCAATCGGCGCAGGAGAAATTGAGCTGGCCGCGTTTGGAATAATAGAATTCCTTGCCGCTTTCGTAGGCCGCGAGTGCACGCGGGTCATCCGGGATGACGATATTCAATTTGTTGCCGCGCGAGGTGAAAGCCATATAGGCGGATATCGCGGCGATGGGACCTTTTTTGTAGCCGTAGGGCTTCTCACCGTTTTTCTCACGACATTCGTTGATCTCCAGCTCCAGGGTCTTGACCTGGCCGCTCTCTGTATCGAAATACGGATAGTCCTGGCGGATGCCGATGCCGCCATTGGGGAAGCAGTCGGCATAGGTCTTGCCGTTGGCAAACGGTGTCTCGAACAACTCCTTGCCTTCGGCCATCGCTAATTCGTAAGGCGCGAATTCCTCGATCTCGAGCCACTGCTCGTAGGCAGCCTCGTCGATCGCGTAGACGCCATTGACGTAGTCGTCGAGGGCGACCTTCGGGAACCGCTTCTGGTAATGCTCGATAAATGCCTTGCGATCGTCCTCGGGACTTGCCCAGGCCAGCCCGGCGACCAGCGCCGCGCCCAGCAAGATGGTGATCAACATCTTCATATCTCTCTCCTCCGGATCGCCGCTCAGGAGAGCGTCGTCTGTTCCGACGCCGTCTCGCCCTTGTTATCCATCCAGCTCACGGTCAGCGTGTCGCCGGCTTTGGCCCCGTTGATGTTGAAGGCGAAGTAGGGGTTTTTGGATACCGCCGGCCCCCAGTTCGCGGTCATCACCAGCTTGCCGTTGAGCTCAGCCTTCACTTCCGTGATGTAGTGAGCGGGAATGGTCTCGCCGGTCTTTTTATCTTTAGCCGTGCCGGTCTCCATATTGTGCTTCATCAAGGTTTTCACCTCAGCCTGATCGCCGTTCAGCTTGGCCTTGATTCGAATACCACTAGCCATGATTGATTCCTCTTTATCCTGCTTAGCCGCCGCAGCCGCCGATCGTGACCTTGACCTCTTTTGTCGCGGTGTAGAGCTTGCCGTCCGCCTTCACTACCGCGATCACGTTCGAGGTCTTGCCCATTTTCAGCCGCGTCGAGACATCGGCCACCGCGCCCGGCCCCAGATCGAAAGAGGCGGCCAGCGGTGACGGGTTCTGTTCGACGATGATGCTGATCGATTCGACGCCATCGAGGGTGCTCGATACCGACACCGGTACCACGCGTCCGTTTTCCGCGATATCCGGCGCGCTCAGCACCACCGCGCTGCTTGCGCTCGCATCGGTTGTCCCGAACAGGGCCTGCATCGCATCGTCACTGCTGCCGGCCTTAAAGGCCTTCTCCGGCCACGCCAACAGTGCTCGCGGCAACGCCATGAGGGCCGCGGCTGCCGCGGCGCCTCTCAAAAACAGTCTTCTGCTTACTCCCATGAGATTCTCTCCGTTCGCGCTAGACGCTTACTGCACGTAAATAAATTCGGTGACCAGATCGATTTCGTCCTCCGACAGGATCCGGTGTGTGCCAAAGGGCGGCATGGTCGACATCGGATTGGCCGCCGTCGAGTCCCAGATCTGGGCGCGGAGTTTGGCCTTGTCCGGATAGCGCATGGACATGGCCACCAGCGGTGGTCCGATATTGCCGGGGAGATCACCGGTCGCGATCATGTGGCAGGCGAGACAATTGCCCTTCTTCCGGTCGAAAGCGATCGCCTTGCCTTGCTCGATCGCGCTTGCCGCTTCCTCTGCCATCGTTCCGGCGGCAGGCAACAACATTGCGCCAAATGCGCACAACACGGTCGTCATCAGCGCTACCAGCCTCGTTTTCTTCATCATTGACTCCTCCCATCGGGGCCCGGTCGGCCGTCCCCGTCAATCCGACGAATTCTCGATCATATACCTGACGGCGGCCGTTACCTCGTCGTCGGTAAGCTGCACCTGGCCACCCTTGGGCGGCATATAGCCCACGCTGCCCTGATAGCCGTTGATGGCGTTGTCCGCAAGCACGCCCATACCCTGAGCCACACGCGAGCGCCATTGTGCCTGGTCACCGACGATCGGTGCGCCGGCCAGCCCACCCTTGTGGCAGGTCGCGCAGGCCTGTTGGTAAACATTCTGCCCCAGATTGGGATCGACTGCCGCAGCCGTGGCACCTGCGGCTTCGGCCTCGCCCTTGAAGTGCTCAACCGGCGTGACGCCCAGTTCGGTCGAGTCCCCGGTGATCTGGATCTCCTTTGGATCCTTGCAATCCTTCATGCACGCGACATTTTTGACGTCGGGCCGGGGATCGACGAAGAAGCCATCCCGGTTCGGCATCTCTATGGTAGCGAGATTGGCCCGGGTCAACACGAAGTCGTCCTCGACCAGATCGTTAAGATATAGCACGTAGGCGACGATGGCGTAGACCTCATCGTCGGCAAGGGACTGCGGCTCATAAAAAGGCATGGCCCGGTGCACGTAGTCCCACAGCGTGCTTGCGTAGGGCCAGTAGCTACCGACCGTCTTTTCGGGCCGTGACTCGGTCAGGGTATCAAAACCGCCGGCGATCATCGGCCAACGGCCTTCACCCTCACCAAAGGTGCCATGGCAGGCGGCGCATTTCTCCTCGTAAAGACCCTCGCCGTCGGCGACCGAGCCGCTCCCGGGGGGCAACCCCCGCCCATCCGGGCGGACATCGATGTCCCAGCCGGCGATCATCGCGGGCGTGGCGGTCTCGCCGAATCCGTAATAGCCGACCCGCTGCGGATCCGGTTTGGGCCGGAACGCCAGGCTGATCTCGACGGCTGCGACATCCGGGCCGATGCTCGGGCCCTCGGGTACCGCGGTTGAGTCAGCCGCCAGGGTCAGCGGCGCAAAGCCGACACACAGCACACCCAGCACTCCAGCGCAGATCTGCGCCGGCAAGAAACCGCGGCTAGTCGATCTGGACATTGGTTACCTCGCCCGTCTCGGCCAGCCGCCAGGTATGGATCGAGTTCTTGTGGTAAATGGACTCGACACCGCGCACCGCCCGTAGCTGGGTCAGGGTCGGCTGGACGTAACCGGTCTCGTCGATGGCGCGGCTCTGCAGCAGCGCCGGGCTGCCGTCCCAGTCCCACATAAAACTGAAGCGGGTCAAGGCCTTGGGCAGCACCAGCCCTTTCAACTCGGCGCGCCGCCAGTTGACGCCGCCGTCGAGGGAAATGTCTACGCTCCGGATCCGGCCGCGACCCGACCAGGCCAGACCTTCGATCTCGTACCGGCCCCGCTGGGTCAGCGGTTTCTCCGGACACGGGAAGGTGATCACGGAGTTCGTTTCCTGGGTGAAACTGAACTTGCGCGCACGTCCGTCGGGCATCAAATCCGTGTACTTCGAGGTCTCCTCACGCTGGTACCAGGGCTGATCGCCGATTTCCAGACGTCGCAGCCATTTGACGCTGGTGTTGCCCTCCCAGCCGGGATTGAGCAGACGTACCGGATAGCCCTGTTCCGGGCGCAGCGCCTCACCGTTTTGGGCATAGACCACCAGCGTGTCATCCAGTGCTTTCTCCAGCGGGATGCTGCGCGTCATCGCCGCCCCGTCCGCGCCCTCGGCGAGGACCCAGGCCGCGCCTTTTTTCAGACCGACCTCCTCCAGCAGCACGGACAGCGGCACGCCGGTCCACTCGCAACAGCTCAACATACCGTGGGTAAACTGCAACGCCTCCATCTGCGCGCCGCGCCACTCCATGCCCCCGTTGGCGGGACACTCGATAAAGCGGATGACCGACACGCTGGGGAACCGCATCAGATCGTTCATGGTCAGCACCAGCGGACGCTCGACCAAGCCGTGGATCATCAGGCGGTGTTGATCCGGATCGATATCCGGCACGCCGGCATGGTAACGCTCAAACACCAGGCCATTGGGCGTGATGATGCCCTTCAATTCAGGCAACGGCGTAAAGCTGATCGAGCTGATGTTGTTGGCGGTCAGCCAGGGCACCGTACGCCGGATCACGTTGGCCTCGAATTCCGAGGGCACGCCGTAGGGCACGGTGACCACACCTCTGCCGAGGCTCCGTGTCCATGGCGGGATGTTCGGGGGCAGAGCATCATCGGGGTCGACCGCGGCCAGCACCGGTCCGGCCGCTGCGGCTCCGGCAAGCGCCAGGCCGCGCAGCAGGAATGCCCTGCGTTCTGGCAGTGGAAGACTGTTCGCCTTCTCCGCCACCAAAGACAGGATGTCCGCGGGCTCATGACGCCCTTTCGACATGCCGCGCTCCTCCCGGTCACACAGGCTTGTGCCTGTTTTTCTTATCCACGGCCCGATGTCCAGAACGCAGTCCAGCCGTTGATGCGCTGCAATAGCAGCACCGCTGTTAGCTTCGGAGATTGGGCCCGCTTAGATTAACTCCACTGAATATAAGACAGTCCTGATCAAAAGTCATACCCCCGGCTTGAAGAGTTGCGGCGCAACAAAAAAAGCGGTGGTCAATCCGACATGGGCACGCGCAGGGTTTGCGTAGCCTTCTCGATCGCCTGGTCGAGATAGAACAGGTACATCTCTTCGTTGCTGATGCCGATCAACCGCTCGTGCAGCTCCTCGCCACCTGGACCGACAAACAACACGACCGGGGCAAACAACGCGTCATAGCGGTCCGCCACCGCAAACGGGCTGACTCTCTGCCTGGCAAAATCGAGCAGATCGGGGCCTTCATCGATGACCAGCTCGCGGATTATGACGCGCTCGGCATATTCGCCACTTATGATCATGGGTACGATCACCGAGCGTTTGAGCAGCGCGCAGTAGCCGCAGTGCTTGCGCGTGAAGACCAGCATAAGTGGCCGGCCTGTCGCCGCCGCCAATGTGGCATCGGCGCTGAGATCCTCCGCCTGGGGCACCGACCGGATCTGATCGGCTGAGGCTGTCGCAATGAGCGCCAGACCGGCCAGCAGCAACGGCGGCAGCAAACGGCTCATCACGCGACCGCCCATCAGGGGTCCTCCATCGCGTCGATCCACGCCTGGACGGCCTCCACCAGATCGTAGGCATAAAGGTCGCGAAAGAAATGATCCGCGCCGTCAATCATCACGAAGTCGACCGGCGCATTTTGCTGATATTCGACTATCGCCGCGTCCACGCCGCGGCTCAGAGGATCCTCGCTCCCGGCAAACACGATGACCGGGATGCCTGCACTGGCGGCCAGACCAAGGGTGTCGAAGGCGGGATCGTCCGCATAGTAGGAAAGGAAAGACGCCGCCGTCACCTCGGCGGCGTCACAATGCAGGAAGGCCACACGGCCAAGGACTTCATCGCCTTGGCCAGACTCGACCAGCTCAGTCGCTCGATCCAGCAGCGGCGCCAGCGCCTGTCCGCTGCTTGCCCCATAGCGCGCGGCGGTATCCGCATCACGGATCCCGGGGGCCACCAGTATCAGTGCCGCCGGCGCCTGCAGATCCTTGCGAGCTGCATACCGAGTCACCTGGTTAGTGGCTCTGGAATGACCCAACAGCAGGACCGAGCTGCGTCCGCGCTGTTCCAGCCAGCGGAACCAGGCCGCGATCTCATCGACGGCGTCCTCATGACGATGCCGCTGAGTCGAGCCGCAGTCGAGCATGCCATGGCGGTCGTCGATGCCAAGAGACAGGCTTACCCGCAGGCTTTCGATAGCGTGCTCGGCGAAAACCTCGGCCAGCGTGGTCATGATTTCCATGTTGGCGTGGGCCAGGGTGCCATGGACCATCAGGACCGTCGCGCGCGGATCGTCCACCTCGGTCCACCAGCCGTTCAGCGTCACGCCCGCCGACTCGATCTGCACCCTGTTCCCAGGCTCAGCGGCCAGGGTCGCAGCATTAGAGAGGAGGGTGAGCGGCACGAACAACGCCAGCACTGCCGGAATGTGGCGCGCGCCGGGCCGCTGCCGGCTGCTCACCAGTTACCCACCGTCTCAAGGAGCAGCGGCGACACCAGCCGCTCCACCGGCACAAAATTATCCGTGAGTACCGGCAGGGCCTCCATCGGCGTGCCGGTCTCCAGCACCGGGCCGGTCACGCGTAGCCAGCTACGCGCCAGACCGTAGCTGGATTCCAGCACCTCCGGTGGCGACGGACCGTCAAACGCGGAGATGACGAAGGTGGCCCGGCTGCGCTGCGCGGGTATCCGGTGCAGCCATATGTCGACCTGCGCGAATGATTCCGACAGCGTCTTTACGATGCTTTTGACCAGCCTGGGATCAGGAAACACGTCCACCACATTCAGTACATAGATGCCATCAGGCGCGAGCCGGGATTCGATCAGCGCGACGTACTCGCGCGTCGTCAGATGATACGGCACCGCGACGTCGTGAAACACATCGCCGATGATGGCGTCATAGCTGCCCTCAGCTGATCTTTGCAGCGCGATCCGGGCGTCCGTGTGATCAATCTGCAAGGTCTGCGGATCCAGAAACAGCCGCCTGTCGGCCATACGGGTCACGGCTGGATCCAGTTCGGCCACGTCGACCCGGGCGGCAGGATATGAGGTCTTCACCGCACGCGGCTGACTGAAAGCCCCGCCGCCGGCGAAAAAATAACGCGCTGAATCGGCTCGGTCACCCAAATGGCGGCGCACGAGTTCATCCATGAGATGAGAATACGGCGCGAACAGGAGGCGCCCGTCCGGACCATAGCTGATGCCGTGCACCAGATGGTCCAGCACCAGCGTGCGGCTGCCTTCCGGCGTGCCTTCGCCGCCAGACTCGATCACGCGGATACAGAAGTACTGGCTCTCAGCGTCACAGGGGTCGCTCATGCCCTGACGCGGTACCGCGGCCGTTAGCACGAGCGCCGCGAGCACGGCGGCGCCGGCCATGGCCCCCCGGGCGGATCGCGACAAGGGCACGGCCAGCAGCAAGAGGCCAACCCCGGCGGCGACGATGACGCTGCGCGTGCCGAAAAATTGTATCAACACAAATCCGGTGGCGAAGGTCCCGAGAATGCTGCCCAGGGCCGCCAGCGCATGCATCCGCCCGACCACGTGACCCGAGCGCGGATCGAGCCGCAGTGCCAGCGTGGTCAACATGGGTGCGATCAGGCCAAGGCAGGCAGCTGGCAGAAAGAACAGAGCCAGTGCGAGCAACATGCTGGCGGACATCAGCCCAAGCGGACGGCTCTGGACCAGGGGAGCGAAGACGGTCAGGAGCAGGATGATGGCCAGAGTCGCCAGCGCCGCTGCCGCCAGGGCGAGAGCCACTTCCCTTGCGCCGGCGCCGGCGTCGGCCCAGCGGCCACCGGCCCAGTTACCCAATGAAAGACCCGCGAGGACCACGCCGATGATCGATGTCCAGGAGTACAGGGACACGCCGACATAGGGCGCGATCAGGCGGCCGGCGGCGATCTCGAGCACCATCACGATAGCCGAGGAGAAGAATACGACAGCGCCGTAGACGATCTGCCGCCGCCTGGCTGCCGTTGACGCGTCACCCGGCGGTCCGTTCACGACGGCATCACCCTGGTTACTTTCAACCGCCTTCGCGCTTGCAGCCAAGGGTTTCGTCCAGGGCCTCCCGGACTTCCTCATTCCAGACATCGGCAATCGCCTTGCCGGGGGGGGCGCGCGTTGGCCGCCGCCGATATACGACCGTGCCAGCCTGATCTACAACCAGGATCCCGGGCGCGCTGAGAACCCCGTATTCATCCGCCACCAGGTCGCCGAGGGGGAGCACGGTAAAGTCGTAGCCCAACTCCTCCATCATCGCGACGGGATCACCATCATCCTTGAAGTCGATGGCGTAGACCTCCACGCCGTAATCGCTGTAATCCTCAACAATCTGCTGCAGATGGGGCATCACCGCCTTGCAGTAGGGACACCAGGTGGCCCAGAACAGCAGAATGCCCGCCTGTCCTTTCCTGTCGGCGGGGAAGGAAAACTCCACACCGTCGGGAGTCTCCAGTGTGAACGGCGGCGCGGTCATGCCGGCCACGACCTTGTCGGCCACGGCCTGACCTGCGCCGAGCACAAGGCACAGGCTCAACAACGCACAGGCGATGGGTCTAACCATTTCTGTCCTCCCGTCGGGAAGCGGGGACGATATTGCATACGGCCGACCCGCGTCCAGCCGGTTTACCCCTCTGCCCCGGGCCGGGTGTACCGTAATGCAGAGCGGCAGCAAAACGACCGATGAAAATCTATAAAAAGCGTTGTCGCGTTTAGCTGGTTTTGATGCGCCACGGCGGATAGCGGCGATTCTCTCCGGCCACGTAAAGACAGATCTCGTTGCCCGAAGGATCACGCAGCCGCGCTTCCCGCCACAGCCAGCTCTGATCTTCGGGTCCGCTGTCGAACACGATCCCGGCCTGTCGGAGCCGGGTTACGTTTTGATCCAGATCCCGACACTCGAAGTAAATAGTCAGCCCGGCCGTCACCGGTGCCTGCTCCACCCAATGGACCGAGAACGTGCTCCCGCCCTCGGGACATTCGAAGCGGGCGTAGCGGGGCACAGAGTCGACGATCAACCGCAGGCCCAGAGCCTGGTAGAAGGCGACCGAAGCGGCTACGTCCACGGCCGGAACCGTCACCTGGTTGAGATTCACGTCTCAGTCCCGCCGGATCACCATCACCTCATACTGGCCTTTCGGACCGATAAAGTTGGAGGCCAGGCCGCTGAAGATACTGACCAGCAACGCACCGAACAGCGCCGCCCAGAAGCCGGACAGCTGGAAACCGTCGAGCAGGGAAGCCACCAGACCGAGCATCGCCGCGTTTACGACCAGCAGAAAGAGTCCAAGGGTGACGATGCTCAGCGGCAGCGTCAGGATTACCGCAATCGGCCGCAGCAACGCGTTGACGATACCCAGCCAAAACGCCGCCCACAGCAGCGAACCCGTACTCTGGAACGTCATCCCGGGGACGATCGCAGAGGCCAGCCACATGGCGCCGGCGGTGATCAAAAATCGGATCAAAAAGCCCTGCATGGGCGCACCTCCTCGAATGCCGCGGCCTCACTTGGGCTGCGGGTGAAAAATCTGCTCCAGCTCCAAATGCGTCAGGCCGCGGATCTGGCGCAGCAGATACCACAGCGCGACAATCATGATGGCCATGGACGGCACCACGATGACCGGATAACTCAACGCGGTCATCCGCCCCAGCTCTTCGTTGAATGCGATGGAACCGGCCGGGCTGCGCACAATCATCCGCGCGAGGATAAAATTCAGCGTCGACGACAAGAAGAATGAACCGGCCAGCAGCCACGAGGCTGTCACCAGGCTGCGCTCAAAGCGCGGGTGGTTGTTGTGAGCATCCAGCGCCGCGTCCACCGCGGCGATGTTGATGATCTTTTCGTTATAGAGCAGCGAGCGCACGATGGGATATCGGGTGCGGGTAGAGATGATAACGGCCAACCCGATCACCGCCGGCACGGCCGCCTCCTTGACCGCAAGCCATTTCGGATCCAGCTCCAGCAGACCGATGCCACCGGTGAGCAGCGTGCTGACCACGCCCAGCGCCGAGATAAAATTCAGACGCCGGCACCGCACCGCGTCCTGGATGCCGTAGACCAGCGGGAAGGCCAGCGCCACGAGCAGACCGTAGACCGGTCCGAGATATTCCTCGCCGCTCAATTTCATCAGCACCAGCGCCGGGATCGCGATATTGATCAGCAGGCTGATCCACGGGTTCTCTGGCCGCTGGGCAACGGGTCTTGCGCTGGTTTGTGTCATTTCGTCCGGGCTTCGGGTCGAGCAGGGTCGGCTATTCTAACCCGGCCGGGTCGGTGATCCGCTCTCCTGGCGTCTCCGGCATCGAGTCGTCCCCGGGATCCTGGTGGATCAGCACATCGGCGCCCGGCAATACGGCGCGGATGCGATCCGCCACCTCGTCACCGATCCGATGGGCCCGGGCCAGCGTCATGCTCCCGTCCAGCTCCAGGTGCATCTGGATAAAGCGAGTCTGACCGGCCTGCCGTGTGCGCAGCTCATGGACCGCAAGCACGTGCTCGTGGTCCAGAGCGATGCGCGCGATCTCCTGCTGGGCATCCTCACCGAGCTCCCGATCCATCAGGTGATCGACCGCTTCCCGGCCGATGCCGTAGGCGCCAAACATGATCACCACCCCCAGACCGAGACCGAACACCGGATCCGCCCAGCTCACGCCCCAGGCAGCCAGGCCCAGCGCCAGGATCACGGCCATGTTGGTAAACAGGTCCATCGCGTAATGGAAGGAATCGGCGCGGATGGCGAGCGAATTGGTACGGCGTATTACATAGCGCTGCACGCCGATCAGGACCAGCGTTGCCAGGGTGGCGAAAATCATCACGCCGATACCCTGGGCGACCGCCGCCACCGGCCGCGGGTTGAGCAGACGGTCGACCGCCTCGAACAGCAGCAGCACGGCGGTGCCGGCGATAAACGCCGACTGCGCGAGACCGGCCAGGGACTCGGCCTTGCCGTGGCCAAAGCGGTGCTCCTCATCAGCCGGCTGCAGCGCATAGCGAACCGCCAGCAGATTGACGATCGACGCGGCGGCGTCCATCAGCGAATCCAGCAGCGAGGCCAGCAACGCAACCGAGCCGGTAGTGAGCCAGACCACCAGTTTGACAGCGATCAGCACACCGGCCGTAGCCACCGACCAGACCGTGGCCAGTCGCAGCAGCCGCGCATTCTCCTCGGAGGTGATCAACTTAGTCGTGGTGATGCCCGATCGGCCCCTCGGAGAACAGGGTCTCCTTGAGTTCGGCATCAAACGTCGGATCGCGCCGGCGGATCCATTCCAGCACCATCGCGGCGTGCTCTTTCTCTTCGTCCCGGTTGTGCGCGAGGATGGATTTGAGTTCCTCGTCGTGGCAGGCATCCACGCGCTGGTTGTACCAGTCGACCGCCTCGAGTTCTTCCATCAGCGAGATAATCGCGCGGTGCATGTCGCGGGTCGCCTTGCTCAATTCTTCTACCGGCTCGTGGTAGCCCTCATTCGCCATTTTCGATCTCCTCTCCGGGAAAACTCAGGGATCAATCAATAGACCATCGGCAGAAAATTCTGCTCCTCGATCGGCGAGCGGACATAGATCTTGCTGGTGTCCCGGGGCGGTAGCGTCAGCGGGTCCGGCATCACGTCCTCGTAGGGAATCTTGCTCAGGATGTGATGGATGCAGTTGAGCCGCGCCCGCTTCTTGTCGTCGGCGGGCACGATCCACCAGGGCGATTGTTTGGTGTCGGAGAATTTGAGTAAATCGTCCTTGGCCCGGGAGTATTCCCGATACAGCCGCCTCGATTCCAGGTCCATAGGGCTCAGCTTCCAGCGCTTCATCGGGTCATGGATACGGGACTGGAAACGCCGCTCCTGCTCCTCGTCGCTGACCGAGAACCAGTATTTGAGCAGGATGATGTCTGAACGGATCAGCATGCGCTCAAACTCCGGCACTTCGCGCGCGAATTCAAGATACTCCTCGCGCGTGCAAAACCCCATCACCCGCTCGACCCCGGCGCGGTTGTACCAGCTCCGATCAAACAGCACCATCTCGCCGCCGGCCGGCAGCTGGGCCACATAGCGCTGGAAGTACCACTGGGTCTTCTCGCGCTCGGTCGGCGTCGGCAGGGCCGCGATCCGCACCACCCTGGGATTCATGCAGTCCATGATGCGCTTGATGGTGCCGCCTTTCCCGGCTGCGTCCCGACCCTCGAACAGGATCACGACCTTAAGCTTCTCGAACTTGACCCATTCCTGCAGCTTGACCAGCTCCTCCTGGAGCATACGCAGGTGCTTGTCGTAGATGACGCCCCGCAGCTTGCCTTTTTTGGTGTACCAGCCTTTGCGCTCCTCTGGCACATCGAACTTGGGGCATTCCCCTACGACACCGGCGCCCGGCGCGTCCAGCGGCTTCTTCTTGTTGCTCATTGTTGCAATGACCTAATCTTGTCCCTCTACCACTATAACTTCCGCAGGCCCGGCTCGCGAGACTCGCGGCTACCCGGATGAGGAAATCTTCGAGGCAAACCGGCAATGAACCCGATGGGTCTTTTGAAGAAAATGACGCTCCCCGCGATTATCGGCATCATCTTCGGCTCCAACATCGGCACCACCACCGGCGCCTGGTTGATGGCGTCCTACGGCGTCGAGATCGATCTGGCCACCTACGCCTTGCCGACGGCGGTGTTCGGCATCCTGTTTATCTATCAGAAGGACGGCAGGCTCAAGGGCGGCGGACGATGCGGTCGCGAACGGCACGCTGGACCGCCTGATCCGCGATGAGCTGGTCACCGCCCAGATGGCGTCATCGCTGATGAACGACAGCGGCTATGCCTCGACTATCCATCGTCGCCTGGTCGACGCGGCCGAGATCATATTCGGGGTCATGCGGAAATTCGCGGACATGTCTGTGGAGCTTCCGGAAGACGACAGCATCATGCCGCTGGCGGAGCGGCAGCGCATCGCGACGATGCTTCGCGAGGGCCAGGAAGAGATCGATCGTGCCGTTGAAGAAATGCGGCGTGGACGGTGACGCATTGCATTGGCTCTCGACCCCAGCCCCGGGGCGGACGCCGACGGTCTCGGGCTTATGGCACGGATCGGGCGCGATCGTTCAGACGCCGGGTGGATGCCGCAGAAAATCGAAGGCGATGCTGATGCGGCGGGCGGGCCCCGGGAAGGGCAGGGTCCGATGATAGAAATAGGACGGGAACAGATACATCCGGCCTGCCGCCGGCTCGAACGCGTGGACCTCAGGCACGGCCGCGGTCTGGAACTCCTCCGGCGGCAAACCGAATTCGATCCATCCATCCTGGCTTTGCCGACCGTCCCCCAGCGTCGCCGGCAGCTCCACATAATAGACGCCGCTTAGCCAGGCGGCCGGGTGGATATGCGACAACTGGTGGCCAGCGGTGTCCATGACCACCGCCCACATGGTGAGCTGGTGGCGTCCGGGCACCGGACCCGGGAAGAGACGCCCGGGATCTGGCGCCAGGCGTTTCAGATAGGCGTGAGCGGCCGTCTGCGCGGCCTGTTCCAGGTGCGCGATGGGCCCCTTGTCCTGATCCAGCAGGTTGCCAGTGTGGCGGCCCTTACGCGTGGCGTGGCCCTCCGGCTCGTAGGCCAGCGTCGGGTGTTTTAGCAGATGCTCGGTCAGCGCTTTATTAAAGGATGTGATCGAGTCATAGCCGGGTGGCGGCGCCAGATCCACACTCATTAACAGCCGTGAGGGATCCAGCAGCGCGTCGGCTTCGACGTCAAGGCCGAGACCCGTCAGCGCCAGCGCCTGGGCGGCCAGCAGGGACGGGTGACCGGGATCGATCCGCTGCCCCCGCTCGATCTCGTCCAGGGCCTGCCGGGTCTCGCCGCGGGCGAGCAGCGCTTCCGCCAGGCGGACGCTGGCGGTAACGCTGGCTGGAGCTACGGTCACCGCCCGGTGATAGGCGGCGACCGCCTTCTCCAACCGCCCGGTGTCCTGCAGCGTGATGCCCAGATTGAGCCAGGCCTCAGCATGGCTTGGGTCCGCCGCCAGCGCTGCCCGGTAGGCCGTTTCCGCGCCGGCGAAGTCGCCGCTGCGGTGTAATGCGGCACCGAGGTGGCCGAGCAGACCTGGATTTGCCGGCTCGGCATCCAGCGCCTGACGCAGGATCATGACCGCCTCCTCGGTGCAGCCCGCGGCAAGACGGATGTCCGCCAGGGTCTGTAGCGCTCTGGCGTGACCGGGATTCAGCTCCGCCGCCCGGCGCAGATGCTGCTCGGCTTCCCGGGGGCGGCGCAGACCCCGGGCGACATGACCCAGGTTGCTGTGAGCGTCGGCATTGCCGGGTTCGAGGGCGACCAGCTGTTTGAAGATCTTGTCCGCCAGCTTGAGCTGGCCCAGATTGTTGCGGGCCCGGCCCTCGAGCATCAGACGGCGGGGTGCACGCGCTGCAGCACGGGGCAGACGCTCGAGTGTCTTTAGCGCCTTATCGGGCTGACGGCCGTGCAGAAGCGCATCGGCGAGCAGGAAAACCGGGTCGCTGTTGCCCGGATCTTTGGCGATACATGCCCGGGCCATTGCCGCGGCGCCGTGCCAGTCGCCAGCCGCCAGCAAGCGCTCGGCTTCCGCCATACTGGCCGGACCCTTCATCGGGATTTGGGAATCGTCGCCGTAGCCTCAGCCGGCCGCCGCCCGGGGCAGGCCTTCAAGCTCGCGCACCAGTGCTTCCAGCTTCTCTGTATCGCGGGTGAAATTGCGGATGCCCTCCGCCAGCTTCTCGGTGGCCATGGCGTCCTCGTTGAGCTCCCAGCGGAAGCGGCGTTCGTCCATCTCGACTTCGGCCTCGCCGCGCTCCCGCGCCGTGTCCGGCGACAGCTTGCGGGGCAGGTCGCCCGCGGTCTGCTCCAGCTCCGCCATCAGATCCGGAGAGATGGTCAACAGATCGCAGCCCGCAAGCTCGAGAATCTCGCCCGTATTGCGGAAACTGGCGCCCATCACCACGGTGTCGATACCGTTGCGCTTGTAGTAGTTGTAGATGCGGGTGACCGACATTACGCCGGGGTCCGCGGCGGGCTCATAGCCATCCACACCGTCGTGTTTCCTGTACCAGTCGAAGATGCGGCCGACAAAAGGCGAGATCAGTGTGACCCTGGCGTCGGCGCAGGCGACCGCCTGGGCGAACGAGAACAACAGGGTCAGATTGCAGTGGATACCCCGGCGCTCCAGCTGGCCGGCCGCCTCGATGCCCTCCCAGGTGGAGGCGATCTTGATCAACACGCGCTCCCTGCCGATACCCGCCGCTTCATACATGCCGATCAGCTGCTCCGCGCGAGCTATGGTGGCGTCGGTGTCGAACGACAAACGTGCATCGACCTCGGTAGATACGCGTCCGGGAATGATGCCCAGGATCTCGACACCGAAATTCACCGCCAGCCGGTCCAGCGTCAGTTCGAGCTGGCGCTCAGTCGCCACCGAAGCATCGAGACCGAAGCGTATCGCGTCGTCCACCAGCGCACGATACTTGTCATCCTGGGCCGCCTTGAACAACAACGAGGGATTGGTGGTCGCATCGACCGGGGCATATTTGCGGATGGACTCGATATCGCCGGTGTCGGCGACCACTGTGGTCAGTTCACGGAGACGGGAGAGCTTGTTCATGGGCTGCCCTGCTGGATGATGTGTTTGGACCGCCCGATGCGGGCGAGACTGGATGCGCGCATTTTAACATCTTCGTACCGCCGCGATCAGCGACGCAGGCCGTTAAAGACCTCACGGAAATCAGCGAAGGGACGGCTGAATTGTGCGTCACGGACATCCAGGGTATCGAAATCGACAAAACCCACGTCATTGCCGACCTGGCGCTCTCCCACCGCCTGACACATCAGACGCCGGGCCGCGGTGCGATAAGCCTCGATATGCATGGCATCGTATTGCGCAAGATAGAACACCACACCCAGGCGGCCGGTATCCTTGTAAAGATCGAAAAAGGCGGTCGCCGGATCGATGGTAGCGCCATCCACGGTGACCGGCCTCAGCCGTCCCGCGCGAGGCCGCAGCGCCCGGATCTTCCAGCGACGGACCTTCGGCGCGCCGTTGACGATCGCATCGACGGCGCCGAACGACGCGATGCGCCCATCGGCGCTTATGATAAGTTCGGCCTTGCGGCCCTCGCGCAGGACCTCATAACTCAGGCCCTCCCGGATCCGCCCCAGCCAGTACGCCATATCGTCGCGGTTGATCGCGTCATCGCCAGTCTCGTATACGCGTGGCGCGGCTGTTTCGAACCATGCCCAAAACTCGGCGATCGGGTCGCCGGAGCTTTCCTCTGCGGCCACAAATACCGGCAGCAGACACAGACAGACCAGGGCCGCCCGATGCAGATACATCACCGCATCGTCTCCTTAGTCATCCCTCGGAAACAGCTCCGCAGCATAGTCTTTCAGCTCTTCAACGCTGGTGCCGTATTCTTCCAGATAACGATCGATCAGCGAGGCATTGATCCGGTCTGCGCTCTGTACGGCCTCACGGATCGCGCGGATCTCCTGCAACAACGAATCGCGCCCGTCCGGCGTAAACAGACTCTCTACTTTGTCCACCATAAAGCGATGGACGAGATCGTTGCGCAGACGGATGGCCTTGTGGATCGCCTTGCGTTCAGGCGAGGTGAAATGCTCTTTCTTGCGCACCGCGCGGAACAGCTCGCCGACAGTCTTGCCAGCCTGGGCTGTGGACAGGGCCGTCACCGGATCGTTGTCGAATTGTGCATCGTCATAGCGCGTCGCCAGCGCCATCAACAGGACCAGACCGAACTCCAGCACCTGCGTGTCGTGGACCGCGGCACCAAATTCAGCGTATACCGGCGCCAGCTCCGCCTGCTCCGGCAGGTCTAGCGGTGACGGCTCGGCGTCCAGTCCATTTCTGTTCATATAGACATCCGTTTGCGAAAGAACTCTTCGATGGGCTCGGGTTTTGCGACGACGTGGCCCTGGGCGTAGGTCACCCCCAGGTCCCTCAGCAGCTCGCGGATCTCATCATTCTCGACGAATTCCGCCACCGTCTGCAGTGAAAAAGCGCGAGCGATGCTGACCACCGCCTGCACAATGGCGTAGTTCTTCGAGCCCCGCTCCAGGCCGCGGATAAACGCGCCGTCGATCTTGATCTTGTCCACCGGCAACTCACGAAAGTACTCGAAGCTGGACATGCCGGCACCGAAATCGTCGAGCGCAAAGCTGCACCCAGTGGCTTTCAGCGCGCCCATAAACTCGACTGCGGCACGGAAATGAGTGACCGCGGAGGTCTCGGTGACCTCGAAACACAATTTCTCCGGTGGCAGGTCAAAGGTATCGAGCAGACTGCGATAGAAACCGATGTTGTCGACATCGATGGACGCGCCGGACAGATTTATGCAGCAGGCATGCGTGCGCGCGATGCACTCCGGGTGGCGGGTCAGCCAGCTCACTGTGTTGGTGACCACGACCCGGTCGACCTCGCGCATCAGCTCGAACTTCTCCGCCAGCGGGAACACTTCGACCGGCGGCAGCGGCCGGCCCTGCTGATCGGTCAGTCTCGAGAGCACCTCGAAGCTGACAAGACCGTTGTCGACGCGCTGCAGGGGCTGCAGTTCCTGACAATAGATCTGGAAGCGGTTGGCCTCGATCGCGGCGCGGATCTCTCCGACCAACGCCGCGGCGCGCTTGCGCTCAGCCACCGCGTCATCGTCCACACGCATCACGCGCAGGCCGTCACCACCGCTGTTTTGTACCAGACTCATCGCGGTGTGGGCGGTAAGCAGGATCACGTCCGCATCGGACTGGCCGCCGGTAAATGGCGCAATACCGATGCTGGCGGTCACCGCGCTCTCGCTGCCGTGCCATATCGACCTCAGGGCAGCGATGCGGCGGCGGATATTGGTGGCGACCCGGGACGCCTCGTCCTCGCCACAGTTGCGCAGCAGGACCATAAAGTCGTCGCCGTCATGGCGGGCTGCGGTCGCCGTCACCGGCAGATCGCCGGCGATCAGATCAGCGATCTCGCGCAGCATCAGATCGCCGGCGTCGATCCCGCTCTTGTCGTTGACGACCGAGAAGCGGTCGATGTCGATATGCAGACAGACATGCTGTCGTGCGTCCCCGGTACCACCTGCCGCGGCCTCGACCAGCTGGCTGCGGAACGCCTCGCGCTTGAGCAGACCAGTGGTGGCGTCATGGCTGGCATGACGCCGGATATCCACCGAGGCGGTTGCGCTCTCGAGGCGATACATCGCGATCAGCTGCGCAGCCAGCAGAGCGAGGATGCAGACCAGGTTCAGGTCTATCATCGCTGGCAGCTCGAAATGCGGTGCAAGTCGTTCCAGCCACCAGGATTCCGACAGCACCAGATAGGCAACCACGATCATCGCAGCCACCGCGTTAAAGCGATAGCCGAAACGCAACGCGGCGATGATGATCATCAGCAGCAACAGATAACGCAGGCTGATCGCAAATTCCGGGCGGCCGGTTGCCATCAGCCAGAAGTGGATCAGGGCCAGCAGCAGACATCCAAGGGTCCAGCCGCGGCGGCCGAGACTGACGAAGCGCTGCGACTGGCTGCGGCCCGCTGGTTCTGGCGGCAACTTCAGCACCATCAACATAATCGCCGGCAAAAACGCCGCGATGCCGAGTACGATGTAGGGCAGTAGCCAAAGCGTGAGCAGCAAGGCTTCGGCGGGCGCCGCGTGTCGCGTCGCGGTGATAACCGGCGCCACCAGCAGGAGCATTACCGCGGCAAAGGCCACGGCTCCGAACAGATAGACCACCATCAGGTTGTGGACCGCATTGCGCGACAGGTCCAGACGCCAGAAGCGAAACACGCCCCAGGCGGCCACAGCGCTGGCAAGCGTGATGCCGAGGCTGTAAGCGGCGGCGAGGATATAGTCCGGCGCCAGCATCAGCGCTGACCACACCACGCTGCCGACCAGCACCGCCGGCCAGGCGCGCAGACCATAGATCAGCAGCGCAGCCAGACACACGGCCGGTACCGGGTTGAGTAACGGGATGCGTGTGCCGGGCAGGGTGTACAGACCGGCCACGGCGCTGGCCACCGCGATCATCGCCGTCAGTCCGACCAGCATCGCCGGACTGGCCTCGGATCTCGCCAGTTTCTTTTGTCCACGCATGCCGCTGTAATCCCGGTGCCGAGGTCCTGCTTTAGTCCGGCGCCACGGGTTCGTGGTTACCGATATCCGCCACCACGCGCCAGCGATCATCTTCGGATCGACGCCATACGTTCAGATATTTTCCCACCTGGACCTGCTCGGGATTGTCCTTGCGATAGAGCCGGTAACGTCCCCAGGTATAACCGAGCGTCGCATCATGCGAGGCTTCCGCGCCCACCGGCGTCCAGTCGAGCACATAGTCGGCAAGCGGCACCAGACCTTCCGTGATGGCATTTCTGCCGACCACGGCATCACCCCGTTCAGGCAGCTGGATCGCATCCGGGGCCAGGTACTCGGCAAACGCAGCCGCCGCGCCCTGGTCCAGCGACAAGCGGGCAAAGGCCTGATCCTGCTGCAGCAGGGTCCGTGCCTCTGAATCCGGCCCCCGGGACGGCGCACAAGCGGCGAGACCCAGTACCGCTATCAGGAGAAAACGATATCTGATATTCATGGCGGACCCTCCGCGACACCATTTCCGGCTTGCTGCCGGGTAAAGACACCCTCGGATACGGGCTTCAGGCCGTCGTCACCAGGGGCCAGCAGCTGCCACAGATAGCGATCGTCTCCCTGCAGCAGCCAGCGTTCAACGTAGTGTGATTCATGCCCCTTCTCGTCCCAGGTGACGATCTCGCTCTCGAGCCCGGCGGCGCTGGGCGTGGTCTGATATTCGAACAGCGCGATACCCATACCGACGGCGGTGAAATAGCCGACGACCCTCTGCTTCCCGGGATGGAAAAACCAGACACCTTCGGACACCAGCCGGGGGCCATCCGCACCGCGCTGGTAGGCCCGGGCAATGACCGATCGTTGGCCGACCCCCCACTCCAGAACCTGGTAACCGTCACCCAGGGTCCACTGCCCACCGATCAGCGCCTCGAATGGCGCCAGTGGGTCCGGTCCGGGTGCCTCGTCCGCAGCGGCTGTGCTGATGAACAGTAACAGGGCGAATACGATTCCGATGCCGGCCTCACGCAGCCAGGTCGCGGACAGCGGGCCGAGGTTCTTCATGTCTTCGGGCTCCTCAGCCATGTCCGGGGCACCGCCAGAGGCGGATGACGGGCTGGCCCCGGCTGATCAATAGCCGAAACCCCGGCCCATCAGCACGGCCAGCAGCGGGATCAGCGCCAGTGCGGTTAGTTCTATGCGGATGACCCAGCGCATCACCGCAAAACGCTGCGGCAACGCCGGTGGTGCGTGTCCCTGCTTGAGTCCCATCCGCCAGCCGGCGATCTGGACCGAGGGATAGACCGACAACAATGCCACCAGCACGAACAGCGTGAGCTTGACGTGGAACAACGGGTTGCCGAAATAGAATGCGCTGCCCTTACCCAGGTAGAGCATCCTCACGACGCCCGAGAGCAACACCGCCGCGGCCGCCGCGAAGTAGATCAGATCGGTGGCGGCCATCTGTCTGGCACGGCGCAGGTCGAGGTTGCCGCCCAGCAGCGCATGCTCGGTGACAAGGGCGGCCATCAACATCATGATGCCGAGATAATGCGCGTAGGCAAAAACCGCGTCTGTCATCCTGCTTTACTCCTGGCGTGTAGCCGCAGCATCTAGTGTGCCACCGGAGGCCGGCAGCACCAAGGATGCCACGCCCGGTCGACGGTCGAGCACGGATCCATCGCTATCAGGGTTCCGGGCGGTCGGTCACGTAGGCTTCTGCTTCGATCTCGACCAGCATCTCGGGCACGATCAGGCGGCTGACCTCGATCATCGAGGTCGCGGGCCGGATGGCGCCGAACATCTCGCCATGGGCGTGACCGACGGCCTCCCAGTCACGGATATCCGTCACATAGATTCGCGTCCGCACGACGTCTTCCAGGCTGGCGCCAGCCCGCTCCAATGCGGCGCGGATGTTGCTCAGGCATTGCCGGGTCTGGGCGGCGGCATCGCCGTCGATCAACGCCCCGTCCGCATCCGTGGCGGTAGTACCGGATACATAGACATGGGCTCCGACACGCACCGCCCGGGAATAACCGACCCGTTCCTCCCAGGGGGCAGAACTGCTCACCAGGGTTCGCTCCATTTCTTTACTCCGTATTCTTCGCCCGATTCGCAGCAGCATCACCGGCCCGTTCAATCATTCTAGCCAAAGAGCGATCACCTGCTTCTGCTAAGCTGTCGGCCCCCGCGGAGGAGCACTTACATGGCGCAGCCGCCCGACCTCGAGACACTAAAGCGCGATGCCGCCCGCGGCATCGCCGCAGCCCAGTACAACCTCGGCGTCTGGTATCTGCAACAGCATGGTGCCGACGCCGACTATGCGGCCGCCAGGCGGACGCTGGAGGCAGCCGCGGAACAGGGTTTCGCACCGGCGATGTCTGCACTGGGCTATATGCTGCTGCGCGGACAGGGCGTCGGATACGACCCGAGTGCGGCGGGCGATCTGTTTTTGCGCGCCGCCGAGGCGGGCTTTCCGGAGGCGCGCTACCGGCTGGGCGAGATGTACGGGGCCGGTTATGGCCGACAGCAGGATCCCGCAGCCGCCAGGGACTGTTTCCGCCAGGCTGCCGATGCCGGCCACCCGGTCGCCATGTGCCAGTATGCCTACTGTCTCAGCCAGGGCATGGGCGGCGACCCGGACCCGCTGCAGGCGACAGCCTGGTATGGCCGCGCTGCTGCCGCTGGCGAACCGCGAGCGCTGTGCGCCATCGGCTGGCGTCACGAACACGGGCATACGCTGAGCGCCGACCCGATCCGCGCGCTGGCCAGCTACATGGCGGCCGCCGTCGCCGGTTACCCGGGCGGCTCCATGGCCGCCAACCGCCTGGCGCCACATCTGGACGATGAGCACATCGCGCATGCCCAGGCCATGAGCAGGCAACCGATCCGGCCCGATGCGCCACATGAATCCCTGATCAAATCGGGCACGACGGCACCCCGGGTCGCCGCATGGCAGCCACGCTGTTTCCTGTTCCCCGATCTGCTGTCGCAGGAAGAGTGTTTTCATCTGATCGCGATGGCTCGGCCGTTCCTCCGCACCGCCCGCGTGCTGGACCGCCAGACGGGCGAGCGCGTCGTCGATCAGGCGAGACGGGCATCATCGGCGCGGATGCTGGACCCGCTACGCGACCTGGTGGTCTGGAATATCGAGCAACGCCTGGCGAGATACGCGATGCTGCCACCCGAAAACGCGGAGCCGATCACCATCCTGCATTACGGACCCGGCGACGAATACCGGCCGCACCGGGACTATTACGATCCACGCGCGCCCGGCAGCCGTGTCGGTCTCGACCAGGGTGGGCAGCGGGTGGCGACCTTTCTGGTCTATCTGAACGACGTGGAAGCCGGCGGCGAGACCTGCTTTCCCGAGGTCGACCTGACCATCCCTCCGGCCACCGGTTGCGGACTGTTATTTTTTAACTGCGACCCCGACGGCGCGCCGGACGCGAGCACGCTACACGCAGGAGCGCCGGTGGAACGAGGCGAGAAATGGCTGTTGAGCCGCTGGATCCGGGCCGGCGCGTATCCCGTGACCGCGGGCTGAGCAGTATCGCGAATGCGACTCGAGCACTCAGGCCTTGCGCGGCCCCGCGATCAGCCAGGCGATAAAACCCAGGATCGGCAGCAGGATTATGGCCGCAGTCCATAGCACCTTTGGAGTCGTCTCTGAATTGCTCTGAACCACGTTGAGAATCGCCCAGATATCGGCCAGGAGCACGAGGGCTCCGATAATTCCACCTTCCATTCCGTTCTCTCCCGCGTTGCCATATTGAACCAGGCTGTCAGTTTAAGTGCAGGCCAGTGGCCCGCCAAACTTATGCGCCGCTCACCTGCGTTTTCAGGGCGTCTCGACCGGGTCCGGTGTGTGATTACACCACTCGACGCCCGGGCTGAATTCCAGACAGATATTGGCATCGACAAAACCGGTCGCCTCAAGCGCCACCAGCACCCCCAGCAACAACAGTAACCACAACAATACTCGCAGCAAAAACCAGCCGACGCGGGAAGCCGGACCGGCCGCAGGTCGGCGGCGACGAGGGGCGGTCCGCCTCAACAACAGCACCATCAGCCCGATAAGTACCAGGGCCAGCAGCATCTGCCACGGTCGGTCGATCAACGCGTACCCCCGGGGTCGTCCAGCCCGTCAGCGGAGTCCGCGTCACCCCGGGTGTCGCGGCCGGTTCCGGTGACCAGTCGCTTGCGCAAACAGATCGCCGATGCCGGGCACAGATCGGCGAATTCCCCGGTATCCTGAATCGGGTCCGGCACGACATCACGCTGGATCTCAACATAGCCCAGGCGACGGAAGAATGCGTCCGCGTCCAGCGTCAGCAGGTACAAAGCCAGGATACCGTGCTCCCGGGCAAGATCCTCCGCGGCACTGACGAGTGTGCGGCCGAGACCCGCGCCCCGGGCATCGGTGCGTACGATCAGAGAACGCAGCAACGCGTGGGGCGGGCGCAATTCCAGACCGACGCCGCCAAACGCCGCGCCAGCCCGGTCCCGGGCAATCAGATAACGTTCGGAGTCGCTGACACGTATCCCCTGATCCGGCAAATGCGCTTCGCGCAGCCGATCGATCAGCCAGCGGAGATCGTCTGGCTGTGCCGCTGATAAAGACCATGTGGACGCGAGGGTGATCGAGGTGACTCCCTGCTCAGGGTGAGGGACGCCGCCCGTGCCCCCGGCGCGACTGCGCCATGCTCAAACGGGCGCACCCGGATCGATACCCATACGGACAAGTTGCCGGTCCTGAACCCGGCTGAGTATCAGCAGTGCCGACATCGCGCCGATCAGGGCAAGAAACATGTCCCACTGCGTATCCCAGATATCACCCTGAGTGCCAAGGAACGCGTCGGCAGAGAGGCCGGCGAGGATCGCTACCCACCATTCGATCATCTCGTAAAACGCGCTAAACGCCAGACAGACGCTGACCACCAGCAGAAACAGCCAGCCGCCGGATCTGAGCGGCGTCTGGCGCAGCAGGATCTCCCGCGCCACCAGCGCCGGGATAAAGCCCTGGGCGAGATGCCCGATACGATCGTAGGGATTGCGTGCCAGGTCGAACGCATCCTGGATCCAGAAGCCAAGCGGCACTTTGGCGTAGGTGTAGTGCCCGCCAAGGATCAGGATCAATGCGTGCACGACGATGAACCAGTAGCACAGCCGCGTCAGCGGAAACCGTTGCCGGGTGAATATCAGCAGCGGCGCAACGATCAGCACAGGCAGCACCTCGAGCACCCAGGTCATATAGTCGCTCGGGCCGATACCCGAGATCACCAGCGCCACCGTGACTACCGCCAACAGGGCCAGCAACTCGCGGTCGGAACACAATGCTCGTGGCGGACCCATAGATTCAGAGTCCCCCCTAAGGGACCTTCACCGACGGGCGGCGCTGGAGTTCCTTGTTCTGATACATCTTGCCATCCGCCTTGGTGATCAGGTCTTTTGGATCCGTGCCGTCGTCAGGAAACACCGCCGTACCGATACTGACCGAAGTCCGGTACATGCGGCCTTCAAACTCAAGCGTGGCGTTGTGCACGCTGCTGCGGATGCGCTTACTGATCTGATCCAGGCGCTCGGGTGTGATCTCCGACAACAACACGATGAACTCATCACCACCATAGCGGGCCGCCGCATCCGTGTTGCGTATCAGCCGGGTGATGACATTGGCAACCAGCACGATCGCGCTGTTGCCGGCTTCGTGTCCGAGGGTGTCGTTGATCCCTTTTAGATTATCCATGTCCAGCAGCATCAGGCCGTAAGTCCGCTCGTAGCGTCCGGCTCTTTCATGCTCCTGTTTGTGCAGCCGTGAGAACGCGCGCATGTTCTGCAGACCGGTCAATTCGTCGGTTTCAGAAAGCGTGCGGATCCGGCTCTTGGCGATGTGGATGTCGTTGGCCAGCATGGTCGTAACGAAGGCGACCAGCAGGAAGGGCGCCAGATTGGCCAGGATTTCGCTCATGCCGGCCAGCGACAAGGCCATCGTCACGTCCCCACCCACGAACACACAACACACGGAGATCAGCGCCACGAACAACAGGGTCACCCATTTACCCAGGGTCAGCGCAGTGACGATGATCGGCAGCAGATAAAGGTTGAGCAGCGGACTCTCGAGCCGGCCGGTCGGCAGCAGCACGGCGGTGACAAACGCGATCATTGCCAGCGTCTCGATGCTGATCTTGAGCCGGGATTGGGTCCGGTAGAAGCCGAGATAGCGGAATATCAGGATGAACGCGGCGAAGCCGACCAGCGCAACGGTCACCACCGGCTGATCCGCCACATCGGTGCCGGGCGCCAGCAGATAGAGCATCACCAGGATCAGCACCAGCCATTCGATCTCGGCCACGCTGCGGGCAAAGCCCCTTATCTGATCCCGTTCGATTTCCTCGCCGACGTCAGCGACAAGTTTCTCTCGTAAACTTCTCATCTAAACCGTGTGCCTGTTGGATACGCCGGTCATCGCCGGCCGTTGCAGCCCCGTCTCGACAGCGTCGCGCTTATCTTCACCGGCAAGATTCTCGACCAGCGCGAGCGCGAAATCCATCGCGGTGCCTGGGCCACGCGAGGTGAGCCGTGGTCCGTCCTGCACCACAGGCTCTTCGCTGAGCACCAGGCCACGCACCGATTGGGGATCGAGAAAGCCCGGGTAACTGGTGGCGCGACGCAGGATATCGATGATGGTTACAGCCTCTATCTCCTCGAAACCGGCAGCGAGGGGGACGAGTACACGAGCCATGGGGCGCTCTCCGTGCTGCTACGCCGAATCAGTTCGTCGACGCTCACCAGCATGATACCTTCCTGCCGCAGCCGTGGAAGCTCTGTCTGCAGAGCGGCCAGGGTCTCCGGATAGGGGTGACCGATGGCCAGGGCGAAACCGCGGCGGCGCGCCTCATTCTTCAGTCGCGTCAGTGCCTCGCGTATGTCCTCGGGCCGGGACGAGATGTCCAGAAACACATCCCGGCGCACGGTCCGCAGTCCATTGGACACCGCTACCCGCCAGGCGACGCTGGCCGATGTGGTCACGCTGTCGACAAAGAACAGATCGCGTTTGGCACCCAGCGATTCCATGACCCACTGCATCTGCGCCAGATGTCTGGTCAGCAGGCTCCCCATGTGGTTGTTTACGCCACTGGCGTGAGGCACCGCCGCCATCGCCGCCTCCAGTCTTTGCAGCAATTCACCGCGCGCTTGCCGGATCTCCAGTGCCCCGACGCCGGGCTGCTCCGCGGGATCGATCGGCTGCATCGGCAGGTGCAACATCACTTCCTTGCCCGACGCATGGCAGCGCTCCGCCAGTAAACGGCCTGAGGGCGTATGTGGCAGCACCGAACAGGCGACCGGGCCGGGCAGGGCTGCGACCTGAAGACCCGGATCCAGCGCATGGCCGAGATCGTCGATGATGATCGCCACTACTGGCGCGTCAGCGGCTGAGGCGGGGAGGGCAGCGGCCAGTGAGGAGAGCCCCAGGGTGACAAGACCCGGGAGGCTCCGCCAGGTCATGGATTCGGGCGCGCCTCTGAGACGGCGATCCTGCGGGATTCTGTCGCAGGTGACTGTTGCAGGCGAGCGATCGCGATGCCGAGCTCGCGGTCTCCATCAGCGTCGTCGGGATTGGGGTAAGCGGTGATATCGGGCCGGATGCCGCTGTTGTGAATGGACCGACCGGACGGCGTGAAATAGCGCGACGTTGTGAGCTTGATCGCGCGCCCTTCAGACAGCGGCAGCACCGTCTGCACCGAACCCTTGCCAAAGGTGGGCGAGCCGATAATCAGCGCCCGATCATTGTCCTGTAGCGCGCCGGCCAGAATCTCGGAGGCCGACGCAGAACCACCGTTGACCAGGATCGTGATCGGCTTGCCGGCCATCAGATCACCACCGCGGGCCCGGTAGCGGAAGCGGGCATCCGCGGCGCGACCGTCGGCGCTTACGATGACGCCGTTGTCCAGGAACAGGTCGGCCACGTCCACTGCGGCATCCAGCACGCCACCCGGGTTGTCGCGCAGATCGATGACCAGGCCCTCGACCTGCGTTGCAGTCAGCTCGGCAAGCGCTTGTTCGACTTCATCGGCGGTGGTCGCAGTGAAATGGGACAGACGCAGATAGCCATATCGGCGCTCCAGCTGTCGCCATTCGACGCTCGGAAGCCTGACCTCGGAGCGTTCGATATCAAAGGAGCGCGGCCAGCCATCCTGCCCGCGGACCACGGTCAGGCGGACCCGGGAGCCCGGCTCGCCACGCAGTTGTGCGATGGTCTCGTCGAATTCGGCAGCGCCCACGGGCATGCCGTCGACACTGACGATCACGTCTCCGGCCAACACGCCGGCGTTGGCGGCGGGCCCGCTCGGCATCGGCGAGATCACCACGACGTGACCCTCATCGATACCCACGTTGAGGCCGATCCCCGTATAGCTGCCGCTGGTGCTGTCGAGGATGTCGCGGTATTCGGCAGCATCGAGAAAAGCCGAATGATCATCGAGTCCGGCGATCAGACCGCGGACCGCGGATTCGAGCAGGCGCCGGTCATCGACCGGATCCACATACTCACGCCGCACGTGCTCGAGCACTTCCGTCAGCAATTGTGACTGCCCGGCGTCCAACGCGACGTCGACCGGCAGTTGCCGGCCGGCCAGCACAGCGGATCCCAGGCTCAGCGCCAGACCCAGCGCCGTACCGATGCCAATTGCAAGAAGTCCCCTGACTTTCAGAGACATAGCGTGTCCTGGACCCCCCCCGGGGATTGAGCATCGACCATAGCACAGGGCCCGGAGCCCTCAAAACGGCGTCAGCGCGCCGACAGTCGGGCACCGAACCAGCGGTGCGGATCCTGCGGCTGCTTGCCCCGCCGGATCTCGAAGTAGAGCGCTGCCCGGCTGCGGCCGCCGCTGTCACCGGCCGCGGCGATCACCTCGCCCGGCTGTACCCAGTCACCGACCTGCTTGAACAACACCTCGTTATGACCATACAAGCTGAGATAGTCGTCGCCATGTTCGATCACCAACAGCAGGCCCATGCCCGGCAGCCAGTCAGCATAGGCCACGCGTCCGTGATAGACCGCGCGTACCTCGGCGCCGCGGTCGGCACTGACCATGACGCCGTTCCAGCGCAGCGACCCTCCCGCACGGGGCTGGCCGAAATCGTGCAGCAAACTGCCCTTGACCGGCCATGCCAGCTTGCCCCGCTGCTCGGCGAAGGGCTCTCGCTGAGCGCCGGGCATATCCGCCAGCGCCCGCTGCAGTTCCTCAATCAGCCGCAGCAGGGTCTCTTCCTCGGACTGCAGCCGGGTCACCGCCTCGGCGTTGCTTTCGATCCGTGCATCGAGCCTGGCCACTGCAGCTGCCCGGGATTGTCGTGCCTGCTCCACCTTCGCGACCTTGCGACGGCGCTTGCTCTCGAGCTCCTCCAGTTCCCGGGTCGCGACGACAAGCTCCCGTTCCACGGCCACCATCCGCGACAGCTCGGCGACGACAGCATCGATCTGGTCTGCGCGAAATTCACTCAGGTAGCGGTAATACACCAGCATCCGGCCGAGCAAGGCCGGATCCTGCTGATTGAGTAGCATCCGCAGTCGCTCCTGCCGGCCACCGAGATAGGCTGCTCGCACCTGGACTGCCAGATCGGCCCGCCCGGAATCCAGACGCGATTCGCTGTCCCGCTTTTCTGCGCCCAGGGCGTCGAGACGACGCCGATGGTCCGCAATCGCGGTGCGGGTCCGCTCAAGCTCCCCGGCCGCGGCCGCCGCATCCTGCTCTGTCTTGCGCAGTTGGGCGGCCTCCTTGTCGCGGCGATCAGCGTCCTGTTCCAGCTCCTTTTGTAACGCACCCATCCGCTCTCGCAGCTGCTGCAACCGGGCGCCGGGATCGTCATCGGCCACCGCCGTGACGGCAAGAGCGGCCAACAGCAAAGTCGAAATCCAGACTTTGAGGATCAACGTTTGTACCTGCTCCGGGGCCCACACCAGCGGACCTCAGTGTAGGGTTTAGAGCCCGGTGACGGAAGGCGGCGGGCGAGCGGCGCTGGTATAATGGCGCGCTTTACCGTTACTGCCTCGGAGATCCTAACCGGCATGGCTCAGCTCATCGAATTCGCCGGCAACCACCCGTACCTCGTCAGCGCCCTGGTGGCGCTGACCCTGCTGGTTGTTTTTAACGAGGCCCGGCTGCGCGCCGGCGGCACGTCGGTGTCACCGGCCGACGCAGTCAAGTTGATCAACAAAGGCGCGGTCGTCATCGACGTTCGCCCGGAAGCACAATTCGAGACTGGCCATATCGTCAACGCGCGCAACATGTCTCTGACCACGCTTGGCGAAGACGAGGCGGCGGTCGAGAAGCTCCGCGACAAGACCGTGCTGGTCTGCTGCGATACCGGCGCCAGCAGCGCCAAGGTGGCGCGCCTCCTGCTCGGCAAAGGCGTCGCTCAGGTGGCTAACGTCCAGGGCGGCCTCGTGGCCTGGCAGCGTGACAGCCTGCCGCTGGCCCGTAGCGACAAGAGCGGGCACAAGGACCGCAAAAAATGAGCGCCGCAGATCACGCAAGGATTGTGGTCTATGGGACCCTGTTCTGCCCCTATTGCATGAGGGCGCGGGAGCTCCTGGATTTTAAGGGCGTCAGCTACGACGATATTGCCGTCGATCGGGACCCGGCCCGGCGCCGCGAAATGGAAGTGCACAGCCGACGACGAACAGTACCGCAGATTTTTATCGATGGGACGCATATCGGCGGCTATGACGATCTGCACGCCCTGGACCTGGACGGGAAGCTGGACCCCCTGCTTTTTCCGGAACCGACAAACGCCACGCCGGCGCCGGATATATCGGCCGGTCTGGATAATGGACAACAGACAACGCGATTGGAGCAATCATGACTGAAGCATCATCTGACCAGGCCGCTGCGGCCGCCAACGGCCCACAAATCGGTTTGCAGCGGGTGTTCCTGAAGGATGCGTCCTTCGAGGCCCCAAACAGCCCGGGGATATTGCGCGGCGAGTGGAAGCCTGCGGTGACGATGAATCTCTCGACCCGCACCGAGGACCTCGGCGAAAGCCGCATCGAGGTGGTGCTGGAAATCTCGGTCGAGGCCAAGCAGGGCGACAAAGTCGCGTTCCTGGCCGAGGTGCAGCAGGCCGGTATCTTCCTGCTCGAGGGATTCGAAGCTACGGACATGGCCCAGATGCTGGCAATATTCTGCCCCACACAACTTTATCCGTATGCACGCGAGGTCATCGCCGACCTGGTCGGCAAAGGCGGTTTCCCTCAGCTGCACCTGCAGCCGGTGAATTTCGAGGCCATGATGGCCCACGCTCAGGCCGAGGCCGAGCAGGATTCGGAGACGGCCGGGGCCTAGGCGTACAATCCCGGCAAACAGCGGGGAGAAGTCGATGGGCGAACAACGCGGGATTGTCATCCTGGGCGCAGGTTCCTGGGGTACCGCGCTGGCGATACAGTTCGCGCGCAGCGGCACACCCACCGTGTTGTGGGGCCGGGAGGAGGATCATCTCGATCGCCTGATCGACGATCGTGAGAACCAGCATTATCTGCCGGGTGCCCACTTCCCGGACAGCCTCGTTATCGAAGCGGATCTGGAGCGCGCCGTTACCGGCGCCGCGATGGTGTTGATCGTCGTGCCCAGCCACGCCTTTCGCGTGACGCTGAAGCAGATCGAACCGCTGTTGCGCAAGGACGCCCGCCTGGCCTGGGCGACGAAGGGCTTTGAGGTCGAAACGGGTCTGTTACCTCATCAGGTAGCGTCTGAAGTCCTGGGTAAAGACATCGCCACTGCGGTCCTGTCAGGACCGACTTTCGCCAAGGAAGTCGGCGCTGGCCTGCCCACGGCGATGACCGTGGCCTCCGCCGACGACGCTTTTGCCGCCGAGCTGGCCGAGAGCATCTCGGGCGAGAATTTCCGCGCCTACACCTCCGGCGACATGGTCGGTGTCGAAGTGGGCGGCGCGGTCAAAAACGCGCTGGCCATCGGCGCCGGGATCTGCGACGGTCTCGGCTTCGGCGCCAACACCCGCGTCGCGCTGATCACCCGGGGGCTGGTAGAGATGACGCGGCTGGGGGTCGCCCTCGGGGCGCAGCCCGCCACCTTTATGGGGCTCGCCGGGATGGGTGATCTTGTGCTGACCTGCACCGACAACCTGTCGAGAAATCGGCGCATGGGCCTGGCTCTGGCCGCGGGCAAGACCGTGGCCGAGGCCGAAGTGGAGATCGGGCAGGTGGTGGAAGGCGTGAAGGCCGCCGATGCAGTACACCGGGTTGCCGCGAAGGCCGGCGTCGAGATGCCGATCTGTGAGCAGATCTATCGCATCCTGTATCAGGGCGAGGACCCGCACGCCGCGGTCAGCGCGCTGATGCAACGCGACCTCAAATCGGAATTTGCGCCTGGCAGCTAGCCCCGCCAGCCGGCAAAACCCATCTGTCGCCAGGCCTCGTAGACCACGACTGCGGCCGCGTTGGACAGGTTCAGGCTGCGGTTGCCAGGGCGCATCGGGATCGTGAGACATCGGGACGCAGGTATCCCGGCGAGGATGGCCGACCCGAGACCACGCGTCTCCGGGCCGAACAATAACGCGTCGCCGGCGGCGAAGGCCGCGTCGTGGTAGGGGCGAACCGCATGACTGGAGAAAGCGTAGACCGTCGGCTCGTCCAGTGCCCGCAGACAGTCATCCAGACAGTCGTAACGGTTGACCGGGGCGTATTCGTGGTAGTCGAGGCCGGCTCGTTTCAGCCGGGGCTCGTCAAGCTCAAAACCGAGTGGCCCGATCAGATGCAGGCGCGCGCCAGTGTTGGCACAAAGTCGTATGATATTGCCGGTATTGGGCGGGATTTCGGGCTGGTAGAGGATCACATCGAACATGCGAGGACAGGCTCCGGCCCAGGGCTTGGTCAAAGATTATGACGGCAATACCTGACAAGTTGCACCCGGCTCTGGCGCTTGAGCTATGCGGCATGCGTCTCGACTCGCCGCTGGTCTTGTTATCGGGTTGCGTCGGCTTCGGCGAGGAATATACCCGGGTGGAGGGATTCTCAAACCGGGATGTGGGCGCGGTCGTGCTCAAGGGCACCACGCCGGAACCGCGCCTCGGCAATCCGGCTCATCGCGTCTACGAGACACCCATGGGCATGCTCAACGCGATCGGGCTGCAGAACCCGGGGGCGGACCGCGTGGTCGACGAAATCCTGCCGGAGCTGGATTTCGAGGAAACGCGCTTTATCGCCAACGTCTGCGGCTCCACCATCGAGGACTACGTGGAAGTGACCGCGCGCTTCGACGATTCGCCGATCGACGCGATAGAGATCAACATCTCCTGCCCGAACATCAAGGAGGGTGGGGTCGCCTTCGGTAATTATCCCGAGATGTCGGCCCGGGTGGTCGCCGCCTGCCGCGCAGTGACGTCCAAGCCGATCATCACCAAACTGTCACCGAATCAGACCGATATCCGCGCCAACGCGCGAGCCTGTATCGAAGCCGGCAGCGACGGCCTTGCGGTGATCAACACCTTGATGGGCATGGCCATCGATGCCGAGGCGAGAGAACCGATTATCGGTAACGTTCAGGGCGGCTTGTCCGGGCCGGCGATCAAACCGATAGCCTTGCTGAAGGTGCATCAGGTTTACGAGGTCGCGGGGCCGCATGGCGTGCCGATCATCGGTCAGGGCGGCATCTGTGATGCCCGGGACGCGGTGGAGTTCATCATCGCCGGAGCATCGGCGGTCGGCGTTGGCACGGCGCTGTTCTACGATCCGATGGCCTGCAAACGGATGAACGACGGCATCGTCGATTACCTGCAGCGCCATAATTTTGGCTCGGTCAGCGAACTGGTCGGAACGCTGCGCCTGCCGTCATAGGCAGCGACCAGGGCGCGACAAAAGTCAGTCGCCGATACCCAGCTCGCGGATTTTGCGGGTCAGCGTGTTCCGCCCCCAGCCCAGCAACCGCGCAGCCTGTTGGCGATGGCCTCGGGATCGCTCCAGCGCTGCCTCGATCAGCGCTCGCTCGAACCTGGGCAGCGCCTCATCCAGCAGCGGCGATTCATCGGCCGCGTCCAGACGCGCGGCGGCCCAGCGACGCAGCTCTCGAGACCAGTCCATGTCGCCGGCTTCTGCTGCATGGCCACCGAGTTCGGCGGGGATATCTCCTGTCTGAATCTGCCGCCCCGGCGCGGCAACCGTCAGGCGGCGACAGGCATTGACCAGCTGCCGCACATTCCCCGGCCAGTCAAATGCGATCAGCAGGTCTCTGGCTTCGGCGGTTATGCGCTTGGGTGCCACGCCCATTTCCGCCGCGGCCACCTCCAGATAATGGTCCAGCAGGAGCGAGACATCCTCGCGGCGCGCGCGCAATGGCGGCGTCTCGATATGGATCACGTTGAGGCGGTGGAACAGATCCTCGCGGAATTGCTCCGCGGCCACACGTGCCGGAAGATCATGATGGGTCGCCGCGATCACGCGCACATCCACCCTTTTCGGCACCTGTCCGCCGACCCGATAGAACTCCCCTTCCGCCAGTACGCGCAGCAGGCGACTCTGCAGCGCCGGCGACATGTCGCCGATCTCATCCAGGAACAGTGTGCCGCCGTCAGCCTGCTCAAAACGGCCCGGCCGCGCGGCATCCGCGCCGGTAAACGCACCGCGTTCGTGGCCAAAAAGCTCGGACTCCAGCAGCTCCGACGGGATCGCCGAGGTATTCAGCGCGATAAAAGGCTTGGGCGCTCGCGGGCTGTGCTCATGCAGAGCCCGCGCCACCAGCTCCTTGCCGGTGCCGGATTCACCGGTGACCAGGACCGTCATACTCGAGTTGGAAAGCCGACCGATGGCGCGGAACACTTCCTGCATGGCGGGCGCATGACCGATCAGACGCGGATAGGCCGGGCCGTCTTCGCTGCGGTCGCCGCCGATGCCGTGCCTTGCCGCGCGCTGGACCAGGGCCACCGCCTCGTCGATGTCGAAGGGCTTGGGCAGGTATTCGAAAGCGCCGCCGCGGTAGGCCGCTACGGTGCTATCCAGATCCGAGTGCGCGGTGACCACGATCACCGGCAGCTCAGGATGAGCTTGCTGAATGTGATCGAGCAGGCTCAGGCCGTCCTCTCGCGGCATGCGGATGTCGGTAATCACGACCTGCGGCCGACCGTCATCCAGCGCGGAACGCAGCGAAGCCGCGTCGGCGAATCCACGGAAGTCCATGCCGGCGCTCTTTAATGCGCGTTCCAGGACCCAGCGGATCGCCTCGTCGTCATCGACCACCCAGACCTCAAGCGGTGTGTCTTGCATGGATGTCCTCTATCGGGAACAACATCTGGAACACGGTACAACCGGGCACGCTGGCGTACTCGACGATCCCGCCCTGTCGGGTGACCAGTTCCTGCGCCAGGGCCAGACCCAGGCCACTGCCGCCGGAACGGCCGCTGACCAGCGGGTAAAACAGGCTGTCCCGCAGTTCGGCCGGCACACCCGGGCCATTGTCCTCGACCTCGACCGAGGCCACCAGCCGATGCAGACGGCCACCCATAGTGTAGTGAGTCAGGGCCCGGGTGCGGAAAATGATGGCACCATCATCAGCGACGGCCTGCATCGCGTTTCTCGCCACATTCAGCATCGCCTGGACAACCTGGCCGCGATCGACAAGCAGATCGGGGAGACTCGGATCATAGTCCCGGCTGATGGTCATGGATGCCGGTGCTTCAGCGCGCAACAAATGATAAACATGCTCGACCAGCTCGTGAATATTGTGCGGCTCTCGGGCCGATTCGCCGCCGGGTCCCAGCATGGTGTCTGTGAGGCTGGCGAGACGATCCGCTTCGCGGATGATCAGGCGGGTGTATTCGTGAAACTCTTCGCTCTCGAATTTCCGCTGCAGCAGCTGAGCGGCGCCACGGATGCCGCCGAGCGGATTGCGGATCTCGTGGGCCAGTTGACGCACCATCGAACGACTGGTCTCGAGCTGGGACACCAGCGCGTTCTCACGATCGATGCGCAGCCGATGGCTGGCATCGCTGAATTCGACCAGAAGCGCGCCGGTTCCGGCATCCGGCGTCATCACGCTCAAAGTGCAATCGACGATGCTTGGGCTGGCATTTGGACCGGTGATCTCGATGCTCAATTCGCGTCTGGCGATGCCTTCACCGGTGGCCACGGCCCGCTCCAGCAGCGGCCGTAAAGCCGCCAGCGCGGGCACCGCCTCGTCGATGATCTTGCCGTCAAGCTGCATCCGGCTGGTGCCGAGCAGCTGTTCCGCGGCTGGGTTCAGATAGGTGACTTCCAGCGCCGGCCCGAGCACCACGACGCCGGTGGCGAGGTTCTCTGCAAGCGGGAAGCGGTCGGGCGCTTCCCGCTCAGAGGACATGCCGGAAGAGCATGCCGACTATCCGCCGGGACGCGGAGTCGGGCGCGGACGATTGCCCGGCGCCAGCGGGTTGGCAGGATTCTGGATCGACGTCTGCATCACATAGAAACGCACCGTCGCCGACTCCGCCACCGTGTTGCCCGACCCGTCGCGCAGCTCGGCTCTGAGCGTGTGGTCTCCGCGCGGGACGCCATCGATCGTGAAGCGGGTAGTCGAGCGCGGTATGCCGTCGACACTCTGACCATCGAGGAACAGCTCGAGCCGGTGTCCCGTCCGGATCCGGGGCTCGACTTCCAGCGATATATCCAGGGTGCCGCTATTATCGCGGATGGTCTGCTCTGGCGCCGGCTGGACGATCTTGAACGTCGGGTACAGATCCGTGGCGGTGTCCCCTGCCGAAGACGTGCTCGGCGCGGGCGCGGGGCTGGGAACGCTCGGCGCCGAGAAGGTCTGCACCTCGCCGAGCTCGACTCGCTCGGCTCCCGGGAAGGGTGTGTCGGAGTAGTGGATGACGCCATTCTCATCCACCCAGCGATAGGCCTCTTCGCCGAGAGCAGGGGTGACTACCAGACAGACTGCCAACAAAAACCAGCGCATAAGCATTCCTTTGAATTCAGTAGCGTATAGCATAGCCTTCGCCGCTCGCGGAGACAAAAAAAACGGCGGGGGAGCCGGACTCCCCCGCCGTTCGGACGCTACATTATGTCTAAAGGCTGAAGTACAGATCGAACTCCACCGGATGCGTGGTCATACGCAGCAGGGTCACTTCTTCCATCTTCAGGTCGATATAGGCGTCGATCACGTCATCGGTAAACACGCCGCCCTGAGTCAGGAACCCGCGATCCTCGTCGAGGCTGTCGAGCGCCTGATCGAGCGAATAGCAGACCTCCGGGATACCCTTCGACTCCTCGGCGGGCAGGTCGTAGAGATCCTTGTCCAGCGCATCGCCAGGATGCATCTTGTTTTGTATCCCGTCGAGTCCGGCCATCAGCATCGCGGTAAAGGCGAAGTAGGGGTTGGCCATCGAATCCGGGAAACGGACTTCGATGCGTCGGCCCTTCGGATTCACGATATACGGGATGCGGATCGACGCAGAGCGATTGCGCGCCGAATAGGCCAGCTTCACCGGTGCCTCGAAACCCGGCACCAGACGCTTGTAGCTGTTGGTCGACGGGTTGGTAAAGGCATTCAGGGCCCGGGCGTGCTTGATGATGCCTCCGATATAGAACAGCGCGGTCTCCGACAGGCCGCCATAGGCTTCTCCACTGAACAGGTTCGTGCCGTCCTTTACCAGCGACTGGTGGACGTGCATGCCGTTGCCGTTGTCGCCGACCACCGGCTTGGGCATAAACGTGGCGGTCTTGCCATAGGCCTGAGCCACGTTCATCACGACGTACTTGAGGATCTGCACTTCGTCGGACTTGCGTACCAGCGAATTGAAGCCGACCCCGATCTCGCACTGGCCGGCGGTCGCCACCTCGTGATGATGCACCTCCGAGTCCAGACCCATCTCGTCCAGGGTCAGACACATCGCCGAGCGGATATCGTGCAGAGAATCCACTGGCGGCACCGGGAAATAGCCGCCCTTTACGCCGGGCCTGTGGCCGAAGTTACCGTCCTCGTACATCTTCTCTGAGTTCCAGCCGGCTTCCGAAGAATCGATGGAGTAAAACGCGCCCTTCATCTCGGCGCCCCAGCGGACATCGTCGAAGATGAAGAACTCGTTCTCCGGTCCGAAATAGGCGGTATCGGCAACACCGGTGGACTTGAGATAGGCCTCGGCGCGTTTCGCCAGCGAGCGGGGATCGCGCTCATAACCCTGCATCGTGGACGGCTCGATCACGTCACAGGTGATGTTGACGGTGACATCCTCGGCGAAGGGGTCGACGACGGCACTGCCGGTGTCGGGCATCAGGATCATGTCCGACTCGTTGATGCCCTTCCAGCCGGAAATCGAGGAACCGTCGAACATCTTGCCGTCTTCAAAAAAGTCGTCGTCCACCTTGGAGGCCGGCACGGTGACGTGCTGCTCCTTGCCCTTGGTGTCGGTGAAGCGCAGATCGACAAACTTCACGTCTTTGTCTTTCATCAGGGCCAGTACATCAGCAGCGCTCATGGAAACATTCCTCCGGAGTGATTTAGAGATACGAAAGCGCCGATCATTCGGCCGCGGCTTGGGCCCGCGGCCGGAACCGGCGACAAGTAACGGGAACAAGCAGGAATCATGCCACACTCCGAAGGCCCGTTGCGACGAGGGTTTACAGGCTTCCCGGGGGCGATTCGGATCAGCGCGCTGCACCGAAATCGTGCGCCCGGCCCGCCCGCTGCACCATACTGGATCGGGAGACCGCGTCAGCACCGGGCCTGGCTCCTCCTGGGGTATACTTTCCGGCTATTTACCAGGAAATGCGGCCCATGCGGCGGCCGTCCCGGAAGCTATGACATCCACTTCGAGTCAGTCTTCGCCGGCCACCTTTCAGGAACTGCTGATGGTGCTGCAGGCTTACTGGGCACAACAGGGTTGCGTCCTCCTGCAGCCCTATGACATGGAGATGGGCGCGGGGACCTTCCACCCCGCCACATTCCTGCGTTCGATCGGCCCGGAGCCCTGGAGCGCCGCCTATGTGCAGCCGTGCCGGCGGCCGACGGACGGGCGCTATGGTGATAATCCGTTCCGGCTCCAGCACTACTACCAGTATCAGGTGGTCATCAAGCCATCGCCCATCGATATCCAGGAGCTGTATCTGGATTCGCTGCGCGCCCTCGGCGTCGACCCCCTGATCCACGACATCCGCTTTGTCGAGGACAACTGGGAGTCTCCGACCCTGGGTGCCTGGGGCCTCGGCTGGGAGGTCTGGCTCAACGGTATGGAGATCACGCAGTTCACGTATTTCCAACAGGTCGGTGGGCTGGACTGCCGACCGGTCACCGGAGAAATCACCTACGGTCTGGAACGCATCGCAATGTACCTGCAGGGCGTGGAAAGCATCTTTGATCTGGTATGGACCGACGGCCCTCTGGGGCGGGTCACATATGCCGATGTCTATCGGCAAAACGAGGTGGAGATGTCCGCCTTCAATTTCGAACATGCCGACATCGCGGAAATGTTCCACCAGTTCGAGTTTTTTGAGCGGGTCTGCAACGAGCTGCTGGAAAAAGGCCTGCCGCTGCCGGCCTACGAACAGGTGCTCAAGGCGTCCCATGCGTTCAATCTCCTGGACGCTCGCCATGCAATTTCGGTGACCGAGCGACAGCGTTACATCCTGCGCGTACGCGCCATGGCCCGAGCGGTGGCGGAGGCGTATTACGCAAGCCGCGAGGCGCTGGGATTCCCCATGTGTGCAGCGCCCGCCATTGAGAAGGCCCATGGCTGAGCGCAGAGAATGGCTGGTGGAGATCGGCACCGAGGAGCTGCCGCCACGCGCGTTGAAGCGCCTCGGCGAAGCCTTTGCGCAAGCCCTGGTGGACGCCCTGAACGAGGCCGGGCTCGGCTTCGGCAAACTCCACAGCTATGCCACACCGCGCCGCCTGGCGGTCAGGGTGAGCGGCCTCGAGCCGGTCCAGCCGGAGCGCAAGGTCTCTCGGCGCGGGCCACCGGTGGCGGTCGCCATCGACGCAGATGGTGGGCCGACCCGGGCCGGCGAGAAATTCGCCGCGGGCTGTGGCGTGTCTTTTGACCAGATCGGGCGTCTCGAGACGGACAAGGGCGTGTACCTGTTCTACGAAGACGTGCAAGCGGGTAGCCGGGCGGAGGAGTTGCTGCCGGGAATGGTGGAGCAGGCACTGGCCGCGTTGCCGGTGCCGCGGCGCATGCGCTGGGGCGCCAGTGATGCGGAGTTCGTGCGTCCGGTCCACTGGGTCGTGATGTTGCTGGACGGCGACATAGTCCCGGCAACCTTGTTCGGTATCGCCGCCGGTCGCCATACCCGCGGCCATCGGTTCCTGGCCCGGGAGCCGATTCCCATCGGGCAGGCGGCCGACTATCCGGCGCTGCTCGAGGATGGTGGTTTTGTGCTCGCCGATTTTGCTCAACGGCGTGCACAGATTGAATCCTCGGTGCAGGCGCTGGCTGAGGAGATCGGCGGCCAGCCGCTTTATGACGACGATCTGCTGGACGAAGTGACCGCGCTGGTCGAATGGCCGGTGCCGATCGCCGGGCAGTTCGAGGAGCGATTCCTCGCGTTGCCGCGCGAGGTACTGGCGTCCACGCTCCAGGCGCACCAGCGGTATTTTCCGATAGAGGACGCTAACGGCGAGCTGCTGCCGCGGTTTATCACCGTCAGCAACCTGCCGAGCCGTGACCCGGCTCAGGTCACCGCCGGCAACGAGCGGGTAGTAAGGCCACGGCTGAGTGACGCCGCGTTCTTCTATGACAGCGATCGGCGGCACACGCTCGCAAGCCGCTTTGACGGACTTGCGGACGTAGTGTTTCAAAAGAAGCTCGGCAGTCTTCAGGACAAGAGTCTGCGGGTCGCGGCGCTGGCCGCCGATCTGGCCGGATCCCTGGGTATCGACGCTGCGCCGGCGGTGCGGGCCGCGCGCCTGGCGAAATGCGATCTGTCGACGGCAATGGTCAGCGAATTCCCCGACCTCCAGGGGGTAATGGGTCGCTACTATGCGCTTCATGATAGCGAGCCACAGGCGGTCGCCGATGCGATCGGCGAGCAATACCTGCCACGTTTCGCTGGCGATGTGCTGCCGTCGGCAGAGACCGGTCAGGTGCTTGCGCTGGCCGAAAAATTTGACACGCTGACCGGTATTTTCGCCATCGGTCAGCGGCCCTCGGGAACCCGCGATCCCTTCGGCCTGCGGCGCAGTGCGCTGGGCGCGCTGCGCATCATCATCGAGCATGAACTGGACCTGGACTTGCTGCGCCATCTGCAGCTGGCTGCCAGCAGGATCCCCGGCGTCAAGGATGGCGGCGAGGTGGCCGACCAGGTGTTTGACTACATGATGGATCGGCTGCGGGCCTACTACACGGAGGCCGACAAGAACCCGGTGGCCGCCGAGGTCTTTGACGCGGTACTAGCCCGCCGGCCGACGGCACCGCTGGACTTCCATCGGCGGCTCCAGGCGGTAGAGAGTTTTGCTGCGTTGCCGGCCGCCGAGAGCCTGTCTGCGGCCAACAAGCGGGTCGCGAATATCCTGCGCAAGGCGGGCTATGACGGCGATCGGAACCCGGATCCGGCGCGCCTGGTGGAGCCGGAGGAAAAACGTTTGTACAAGGAGCTGGATCAGCTGCGCCACGAAGTGGAAGCCTTGCTCAAGGCGCGGGAGTATCGGCTCGCGCTCGAACGGCTGGCGACGCTGCGGGGTTCAGTCGATGCCTTTTTTGACAAGGTTATGGTCATGGCGGACGACCCGGAGCTCCAGCGCAACCGGCTGGCTCTGTTGAGTCAGATGCGAGAGCTGTTCCTGCACACCGCCGATCTGTCCCGACTGAGCGTCTAGGTGGACGGGCCGGGGCTGGTCATCCTCGATCGCGACGGCGTGATCAACCACGATCGATCCGATTTTGTGAAATCACCGGATGAGTGGGTGGCCTTGCCGGGCAGTCTGGAGGCGATTGCGTTACTCGCCCGGGCCGGGTTTACCGTCGCTGTTGCGACCAATCAGTCGGGCTTGGGGCGTGGTCTGTTTGATCGCGAAACGCTCGAGGCCGTGCACGAGAAAATGAGATCCGCCGCGGAGGAAAGCGGAGGCCGCATCGATATCGTCGCCTACTGCCCGCATCGACCCGAAGAAGGATGCGACTGCCGCAAGCCATTACCGGGATTGCTGCAATCGATCGCCCGAGAGTACGGCCTGGCGCTGTCCGGGGTGCCGTGTATCGGCGATTCAGAGCGGGACCTGGTCGCGGCAACAGCAGTAGGCGCGCGTGCCATACTGGTGCTCACCGGGAACGGGGAGGCGACCCGCCAGGCGCTGGACGAGGGCGATGAGGTGGAAGTGTTTCCTGATCTGTTGGCAGCGACCCGGTGTTTGCTCGAGGAGCTTGGCTCGCCATGCTGATCCGTTCGCTGATATTCACCACGCTGTTCTTTCTGACGACGCTGGTGTTGTCGCTAACGGTCGTGCTGCTGGCACCGTTCAGCTTTACGGCGCGGCTGCAGATCGGCGTGGTGTGGGCACACGTCAATCTGTGGCTGCTAAAGCATATCTGCGGTCTGGCCTATGTGGTCGAGGGCGCGGAACACATCCCCGCGGAAAACGGCATCGCCCTGCTAAAGCATTCGTCCACGTTCGAGACCGTCGTGCTGTTCTTGCTGTTTCCGCTGCCGTGTATCGTGCTCAAACGGGAATTGATGTGGATCCCGTTTTTGGGTTGGGCCCTGGCATTGATCAAGCCGATTGCGATCAATCGCCGGGCGCATCGCTCAGCGGTACGCCAGGTCGTTCACACCGGCCGCAGCCGGCTGGCCGAGGGTCTTTGGGTTGTGATCTTTCCGGAAGGGACCCGGATGCCGGCGGGTAAGACCCGGCGTTATGGGATCAGCGGAGCGTTGCTCGCGAACGAAACCGGCCGGCCGGTGACGCCGGTTGCTCACAACGCCGGAGACTTTTGGCCGCGGCGCGGGCTACGCAAGCATCCTGGCGTGATCCGGGTCGTTGTCGGCCCACCCATCCAGACCCGCGGCATGGAGCCAACGGCCATCAACGAGGCCGCGAAGCGGTGGATCGATCACACCATGGTGGACATCAGCGAGGCCCATCGCGGCGACCTTATCGCCGGGAAAAATGAGCCGAACATCGTGAAAAATCGTCGATAATAGCTAAAAATCTGTGAATCGGGTCAAAACTGGGTTGCTTTCAACACACAATCCCGACATTATTATCCAGAATCAGCGCTATTACTGAAAATCCGCGATCACGCGGCTAAAAGCCTCAAACGCCCGCAAAATTAGCTCTTGCGTCGAGTGATGAGCCTACACGTCCAGATTAGCGACGGTCAGTGCATTACGCTCGATGAATTCGCGCCGTGGTTCGACATGATCGCCCATCAATGTGGTGAAGACTTCATCGGCCCCTACCGCGTCTTCGATCCGGACCTGCAGCAGACGGCGCGTTTCCGGGTTGACGGTGGTGTCCCAGAGCTGGTCAGGATTCATCTCGCCAAGACCTTTGTAACGCTGGATCGCCTGGCCCTTTTTGGCTTGTTCCATCAACCAGTCAACTGCCTGGGGAAAGGAGCTGACGGTCTCGCGTTTGTCGCCCCGGGCCACAAACGCACCGTCGCCGATCAAATCGGACAGATCGGCCGCAAGCTCGGCGATGCGGCGGTATTCAACGGATTCGAAAAATTCACGCGGCAGATAACGCTGGCTTTCTACGCCGTGGTGCATGCGCACCACGCGAATGCGCCAGCGCTGCTCGCCCTCGGCGGGCTCGAATACGAGGCGGTAGGGCTGACCGCTGCCGTTGCTGCCCTGATTCAGGCTCTGTTCCAGGGTCTGCGCCCAGCCAGTCATAAAGGACTCATCACCGAGCGCGTCACCGTCGGCGGTCGGCACGACCAACAGCTTGTTGAGTAAGACCGGATCGTAGCGTCGGCCAAGCCGATCGATAATTGCCCGCACCTCCATAAACCGTCGTACCAGGGCCTCCAGACCCGGCCCCTGCAGCGCAGGCGCCGCGTCGGACACGTGGAGCGCCGCATTCTGCAGAGCCAGCGATAGCAGGTAGGCGGTCAGTTCCGCGTCGTCTTTAACATAATGCTCCTGCTTGCCCTTCTTGATCTTGTACAGGGGCGGCTGAGCGATATAGATATGACCGCGCTCGATCAACTCTGGCATCTGGCGATAGAAGAATGTCAGCAGCAGGGTCCGTATATGAGATCCGTCCACGTCGGCATCGGTCATGATGATGACGCGGTGATAGCGCAGCTTGTCCGGATCGAACTCCTCGCGGCCTATCCCACAGCCGAGCGCGGTGATCAACGTGCCCACCTCGGCCGACGATAACATCTTGTCAAACCTGGCTTTTTCGACGTTCAGAATCTTGCCTTTGAGCGGCAGGATAGCCTGGGTCCGGCGATCCCGGCCCTGCTTGGCGGAGCCGCCGGCTGAATCGCCCTCGACCAGGAAGAGCTCGGACAAGGCCGGGTCCTTCTCCTGACAGTCGGCCAGCTTTCCAGGCAAGCCTGCCACATCCAGCGCGCCTTTACGGCGGGTCATCTCGCGGGCTTTCCGAGCGGCCTCGCGCGCTCGAGCGGCCTCGACGATCTTGCCGACCACAGACTTGGCGTCGCCGGGGTGTTCGAGCAAGAATTCCTCGAGCTTTTCGGCCATGGCCGACTCGACAATCCCCTTGATCTCTGAAGACACCAGCTTGTCCTTGGTCTGAGAGGAGAACTTCGGATCCGGTACCTTTACTGACAGCACCGCCGTCAGGCCTTCGCGGGCGTCGTCACCCGTGGTCGAGACTTTTTCCTTGCGGGCCAGCCCCTCACGCTCGATGTACGTATTGAGCGTCCGGGTCAGCGCGGAACGGAATCCCGCCAGGTGCGTACCACCGTCGCGCTGCGGGATATTGTTTGTGTAGCAGAACATGTTCTCCTGGTAGGAGTCATTCCACTGCATGGCCACTTCGACCACCACATCGTCACGCTCCGTCTGGAAATAGAACGCATTCTCGTGAATCGGGGTCTTGTTGCGGTTCAGGTGCTCTACAAAGGCGCGGATACCGCCTTCGTATTCGTAGACATTTTCCTCCCCGGTCCGGTCATCAGCCAGCTCGATACGCACACCGGAATTCAGGAAAGACAACTCCCTCAGGCGTTTGGCCAGGATGTCGTAGTGAAAGCTGATGTTGTTAAACACCTCCGCGCTGGGCTTAAACCGGATGGTGGTCCCGGTACGGTCGGTCTCGCCGGCGACCGTCAGATCGGCTGCGGGCCGGCCCATGTGATACTCCTGGCGGTGGACCTTGCCTTCCCGGTAGATCGTCAGCTCGAGGGTCTCGGAAAGCGCATTTACCACCGAAACGCCGACGCCGTGGAGACCGCCCGAAACCTTGTAGGAGTTGTCATCAAATTTCCCGCCGGCGTGGAGCACGGTCATGATGACCTCGGCGGCGGATATACCCTCTTCTTCGTGCATCCCGACCGGAATACCGCGCCCGTCGTCCGAAACGGTGACAGACTCGTCAGCGTGGATTCGGACCTTTACCCCGGTGCAGTGGCCGGCCAGAGCTTCATCGATGGAATTGTCGACGACCTCAAACACCATATGGTGCAGACCGGTGCCATCGTCGGTGTCCCCGATGTACATCCCGGGGCGCTTCCGGACGGCATCCAGGCCCTTGAGAACCTTGATGTTTTTAGCTTCGTAAGTGCTGTTTTCGCTCATAGAAAAATATCCGAGGCGCAGTCGACGGATTATACCACCGATGAGACCTTGCCCTGTTCCACGTGGAACAGGGCATGAGGTTTGTCTAACGGCACATCCTGACGGGAGAGCGCGGTGATAAAGAGTTGTATGCCAAGACCGGTGACCGCATCGATCAGCCGGCTCAGGCTGCCCTTGTCCAGCTCCGCCGCAATATCGTCCAGCAGCAACACGCTCCGCGTCCCCGTACGCCCCTGAAGATTTTTTAGCTGGCCGAGGACGAGGCTCGCCGCCAGCAGCTTTTGTTGGCCCCGGGACACCCTGCCCCTGGCCCGGCGTTTGGCCACGTCGATCTGGATATCAGCCCGGTGGGGTCCCGCATGAGTGGCCCCAAAACGCCGATCCCGATCCTGACTGCGGGCCAGAGCCTGTGCCAATGTCTTGCCTTCTGGCCAACCGGCCCGATACTCCATCCGAATCTCCGCCCCCAGCAACCGCTCCCCGAAATGTTGAACATCCGGTGTCAGACCCTCCAGATAAGTCTGACGCAGCGCGCCCAGCGATTCCCCTTCGGTCGCGAGCTGTTCGCTCCATACGGACAAATCCCGGCAGGTCTTTTCCTTCAACGCAGCATTTCGCTGGCGGAGCGTCCGCTGGTAGCGTCGCCATTGGTCCAGAAAGCCATGTTCCACGTGAAACACACCCCAGTCCACGAACCGCCGCCTGACACCGGGACCCTCGTCAACCAGCCGGTGGAGCTCCGGATCCAGCACCTGAACGGGCAGCCATTCGGCCAAAGCCGCAATGCTCGGTGCGTCCTGACCATTGACCCGGACCCGCGGTGATCCTCCCCGGCTCAGCCCGAGTCCGAGCTGACCCGTCTGTTCTCCGCGAGTAATCCGGGCGCTGACCATCGCCTCGGCGGACCCGTCACGGATCAGCCCTTCACGCTGGGCGCCGCGGAATGACCGGCCCCTGCCCAAAACGTAGATCGCCTCGAGCAAGCTGGTCTTGCCCGAGGCGTTCTCGCCAAAAATCAGGTTGTAATCACCTGCCTCGAGGCTTACCTCCTCAAGACAGCGGACGTTCCTGGCCCAAAGTTTTTGGAGCGTCATCCGCCTCTGATTTCAGAGACGCATGGGCATTACCACGTACTGGCAGCCCTCCGTACCGGCATCCCAGATCAAACAGCTGCTGCTCGGATCACTGATCTGGACACTGACGGTCTCGCCATCCAGCGCGCCCAGGGCGTCCATGAGGTAGTTCACGTTGAATCCAACCTCCATGGATTGCCCGTCATAACTGACTTCCAGCTCTTCCTCGGCCTCTTCCTGCTCCGGATTATGCGCCTGGATACGCAACGCATTCTCGGCCAGATCCAGCCGGATGCCGCGATATTTTTCATTGGACAAAATGGCAGTCCGGTACAGGGAATGCTTGAGGTCTTCGCGATCGGCCGAGATAAATTTGCCTTCCTGCTTCGGTATCACACGCTGATAATCGGGAAAACGGCCGTCTATCAGCTTGGACGTAAACCGGATCGTGCCCACTTCGACCCGGATGTGATTGGTCCCCAGTGAGAGAGTCAGATCCTCGTCCGCGTGCAGCAGTCGCTGTAGCTCCAGCACTCCCTTCCGGGGAACGATCACCTGATGGTTCCCGTCTGCGGCAGCGTTGAGTGATACATCACACAGGGCCAGGCGATGGCCGTCTGTGGCGACCGCGCGCAAACGGCCTTTTTCAATTTCCAGCAGCAAGCCGTTCAGATAGTAGCGAACGTCCTGGTGCGCCATGGAGAATTGGGTCTTTTCCAACAGCCGTTTCAGCGCTCCCTGGGGCAGGGTTATCGCTTGTTGAGCGTGGATGTCCTCGACCACCGGGAACTCCGTTGCCGGCAGCGTCGCCAGGGTAAAGCGGCTGCGTCCAGCGCGGACCGTGGCTTTGTCGCCGGTGATATCCACGACGATCTTCGCACCGTCGTTCAGGGCTTTGCAGATATCCAGGAGCTTGCGTCCGGGCAGCGTGACCTCGCCGTCGCCATCCGCGGCAATCTCACCGGTCGCTACCATCTCCACCTCGAGATCCGTAGCGGTCATTCTGACAGTGCCCTTTCTGGCGGTGATCAACACGTTGGCGAGGATCGGCATTGTCTGACGTCGTTCCACCACACCGATGATCGCCTGGAGGGGATCCAGAAAGGCCTCTCTGGTAGCGGTCAGCTTCATCGTTACTCCTGTTAATAATCTTTCTTTTAATTAAATATTATTATTATTATTAGCTAAGGCTATTGCTGTGGATAAGTATTAAAATTAACTTATAAATCAATAGCTTATTAGCTAAAAGCGTGCTTTCCAAACGGATCCCGGAGCGCCGTACAGCCTGGGTGGTATCTGTGGATAAGTTACTGGAGAAAACTTATCCACAAATTATCAAGCTCATGCGGTCAGGGTTCTCAACAGGTTATCGTAATCATCCCGAATCCGCGTCTCTGTTTCCCGTAAACCCTTGACCCGCTTGCAGGCGTGGATGACCGTAGTATGGTCGCGGCCACCAAAGGCGTCACCGATTTCGGGAAGACTGTGACTGGTCAGTTCCTTGGCCAGCGCCATCGCGATCTGCCGCGGCCGGGTGATCATCCGGCTACGACGTTTTGAGTGCAGATCCGCCACACGGATCTTGTAATAGTCTGCCACCGTCTTCTGGATATTCTCGAGCGTCACCAGGCGCTCCTGCAACGCAAGCAGGTCGCGTAATGCCTCGCGCGCAAAGTCCAGCGTGATCGGACGACCGGTAAACCGCGCGTTGGCAATGACCCGCCGCAAAGCCCCCTCCAGCTCGCGTACGTTGGAGCGTATGCACTTGGCGATAAAAAAGGCGACTTCTTCCTGGAGATCGACACCTTCCGCGGCGGCTTTTTTCAGCAAAATGGCCACGCTGGTTTCCAGCTCCGGCGGCTCGATCGCGACGGTCAGACCCCAGCCAAAGCGGGATTTGAGCCGATCCTCAAGACCGCTCACTTCCTTGGGATAGCGGTCACAGGTCAATATAATCTGTTGCTGGCCTTCCAGTAAAGCATTGAAAGTATGGAAGAATTCTTCTTGTGAACGATCCTTTCCGGCGAAAAACTGGATATCGTCGATCAACAACGCGTCCAGCGACCGGTAAGCGCGTTTGAATTCACTGATGGTGTTGTGGCGCAGCGCCGAAACCATGTCGCCGACAAAGCGTTCGGAGTGCACATAGGCGATCCGGGCCTGCGGGTTGGCCTCGAGGATCGCGTTACCCACACTGTGCATCAGATGGGTTTTGCCGAGACCAGTACCACCGTAGATAAACAGCGGATTGTAGGCTGAACCGGGATTCAGCCCGACCTGACAGGCCGCGGCGCGCGCCAGTTGGTTGCTCTTGCCCTCGACAAAATTGTTGAAGGTGAAATCCGGATTCAGGCGGCCGCCGACGGTAACACCGGGCGGTGCGCGATACTGCTTGGCTGCTGGTCTGGGCGCGGCAGGCATCTCAACCGGCGCCGTGACCGTGATCGGCCGCCGGGTTCCGACCTCGATCACCAGGTCGAATTCGCTATTCTCCGCGCAGCGGCTTACCACCGCTGAAATCTGCTCGTAAAAGTGCTCGCGGACCCAGTCCACGACAAAGCGGTTCGGCGCAAGCAGACGCAGGGTTTGCTCCTCCTGAACAGCCTGCAGAGGACGGATCCAGGTGTTGAAGTGCTGCTCGGGCAAATCGCTCTCGAGGCGCTGCACACACCGGTCCCACAGAGATCCGGGCACTTCGGCGATTCTCCAGATAAAGGCAAAAGACGACGCGGGGAGGCCGAGTCTATACCGGTTTCCCGAGGTTATCCACAGGCCGGAGCGGCAGGCCGTTTCTTGACAATGGGTGGCTCACTACGTAGCATTTCCGCCCTTTGTTGCGGGGCACAAGCTCCGCCCGTCAACGACTCCACCGAGCGTGAGACTGAATCGATGAAGCGCACATTTCAGCCCAGCAATCTTCGCCGCAAACGCACCCACGGTTTCCGTGCGCGCATGGCCACCAAAAACGGACGTCAGATCCTGGCGCGGCGTCGCGCCAAGGGCCGCGCTCAGTTGACCCCCTGACGGGTTCCGGCGACCTTTGATGATGGTCGCGGCCGGATCCGCAGCGGACGCGCGGCTCCGACGCGATTATCGCCTTAGCAATAAGGGCGACTTCACCCGCGTATTTCGCCGCAGCCAGCGTTCCAGCGATGCCTTGTTCGTGGTGCTGGCGCGTCGTGGCGGCGCAGATTGCGCCCGTCTCGGTATGGCGATTTCCCTGAAGGCCACCGGGCGGGCGGTCTCCCGTAACCGGATCAAGCGTCTGGTCAGGGAATCATTCCGGCACCACCGTGCCGATCTGCCGTCGCTGGATGTTGTTGTCATGGCCCGGCCTGGCGTCGCTCGTGAGAGCTCCGCGCGTATCGCCGCGAGCCTCGCCACTCACTGGAACAGGATCGCCAGACAATGCGCCGAATCCTCGTCACGCTGATCCGGGCTTATCAATGGCTGTTGAGCCCGTTTCTCGGGCAGAACTGCCGCTACCATCCGAGCTGTTCGCACTATGCGGTGGAGGCCGTCGAGCGCCACGGGCCAGTCCGTGGTACCTGGATGGCGCTGCGCCGCGTCGGTCGCTGCCACCCCTGGCACGAGGGCGGGTATGATCCCGTGCCTCCGGCCGCATCTTCTACCCTCACAGAAGCAAAATAGTTCATGGAAAACCAGCGAGTATTTCTCTGGATCGCGCTAGCCTTCACCGCCTGGCTTACCTGGCAGGCGTGGATAAAGGACTATGCTGCCCCGGTAATCCCTGCGGCCGGGCCACAGGCCACTGCGATAAGCGAGGAGCTTACTGCCGATGAGCTGCCGACTTTGGCGCAACCGTCCGATGCGCTCACCGAGTTGCCGGAAAGCCAATCGGCGCAGGAAGTCGAAGCCGCCGGGCGCAAGATCCGCATCACCACCGATGTGCTGGCGCTGGATTTGGACACACGGGGTGGTGATCTGGTCGGCGCCACGCTGCTGGATTACCCGGTGCGCAAGAATGACCCGAATACGCTGGTCGAATTGTTGTCGCCGCGCAGCGCCGACTACTCGGTATTCAGCAGTGGTCTGCGTGGCGCCAGTGGCGCAACAGCACCCGATGCCGACGCTATCTACGCGGCCACACAGAATGTTTTCGAGCTTGCTCCTGGCGCCGAGGTGCTGGAAGTTCCGCTGACCTGGACCAGCAATGACGGTTTGCAGGTGACCAAGACTTACCGTTTCCGCCGCGGTCAGTATGCGGTCGAGCTCGAGTATGCGGTGACCAATAATTCCGCTGCGGCGTGGAGCGGGGCAAGCTATGTGCAGATCCGCCGCCGTCAGATCGACGTCTCGCGCTCGATGACCGACGTCGATACTTATTCATCCCGCGGGCCGGTGCTCTACGACGGCGAGAAATACGAGAAACTGGATGTTTCTGATCTGATCGGGGAGCCCGTCGAGCTGGTGACGAGCGGCGGCTGGATCGCAGCGATCCAGCATCATTTTCTGCTCGCGGCGGTACCGCCGATTGAGGCGCCCGCAAGCTACAAGGTCACCGCACGCGACGACCGTTATACGCTCAGCGCGCTGGGTGCCGTTGCTACCGTGGCGCCGGGCGACACCGGCGTCTTCACCGAGACCTTATTCGTCGGCCCAAAGATCCAGGAGCAGCTCAAGGAGATCGCGCCCGGGCTGGTTCTGTCGGTGGATTACGGTTGGCTGACGATCATTTCTCAACCGCTGTTCTGGGTCCTGCAGCGTCTCCATGACCTGACCGGAAACTGGGGCTGGGCCATCATCCTGCTAACGGTCCTGATCAAGATCGTGTTCTACAAGCTGTCCGAGACCAGCGGCAAGTCCATGGCCAAGATGCGCAAGCTGCAGCCGCGGATGAAGGCACTGCAGGAGCGTTTCGGCGACGATCGCCAGGCGCTGTCTCAGGCGATGATGGAACTCTACAAGAGGGAAAAGGTAAATCCGGCGTCCGGCTGCCTGCCGATCCTGGTGCAGATGCCGGTGTTCCTCGCCCTCTACTGGGTGCTGCTGGAAAGCGTCGAACTGCGCCAGGCGCCGTTCATGTTGTGGATCAATGATCTGTCTTCAAAAGACCCCTATTTCATCCTGCCGCTGCTGATGGGCATCACCATGTTCATCCAGCAGAAGCTCAACCCCGCGCCGCCGGACCCGGTACAGGCCAAGGTGATGATGGCGCTGCCGATCGTGTTCACCGTGTTCTTCGCCTTCTTCCCGGCGGGTCTGGTGCTCTACTGGTTTGTCAACAATCTGTTGTCGATCGCACAACAATGGCGGATCAACCGGGTGGTTGAAGCCGGGCACTGAGATGCGTGCCGGAGTCGCCTGTTGATCTCCCACCAAATCCTCCCGCAAATCACGCAACAAACAGAGTCGACCGGCTTGTGGGACTCGTGCCCGCAGAACCCGCGTAGTCTTCACGCCATGCGGAACCCGTCTCTTGCAGCCTGGTTTGTCTCAAGCGCTCAGGTCATGACCGAACTACTGATCGGTTCATCCACGTCGCCATGACGTTGGGCGACACCATCGTCGCGCTGGCCAGTCCGCCCGGCCGCGGTGGTGTGGCTGTCGTGCGTGCGTCAGGCCCGGCTGCCTTTGATCATGCGCGGGCACTGGCCGGGGAGCTGCCGCCGCCGCGCCGGGTTTCTTTGCGCCGCTTTGTTGATCAGTCCGGCGAAGTCATTGATACCGGGTTGATCGTGGTCTTTCCGGCGCCGCATTCCTTTACCGGCGAGGACGTGGTCGAGTTCCATGGGCACGGCGGCCCGATCGTAGTGGACCTGCTGCTGCATCGTTTGCTGCAGTTGGGCGCGCGCATGGCGCGTCCCGGCGAATTCTCCGAACGCGCGTTTCTCAACGACCGGCTCGATCTGGCCCAGGCCGAGGCCATCGCGGATCTGATCGACAGCGGGTCGGCCCAGGCGGCTCGGGCGGCGCTGCGCTCGTTGCAGGGCGAGTTTTCGGCCCGGGTACACGAACTGGTGGAGGGCCTGACCGGTCTGCGCGTCTATGTAGAAGCGGCCATCGATTTTCCCGAGGAGGAAGTGGACTTCCTCGCTGACCAGTCGATCGATGATCGATTGCAGACATTGCGCAGCGGTTTTGACGATCTGCTGGCGAGAGCGGGGCAGGGGGCGATCCTCCGCGAGGGCATGAACGTGGTGCTGGCCGGTCGACCCAACGCCGGCAAATCCAGCCTGATGAACCGGCTGACCGGCGAGGATACCGCGATCGTCACCGCCCAGCCCGGTACGACCCGGGATCTGCTGCGTGAGCAGATAGCGATCGACGGCATGCCGCTGCATGTGATCGATACCGCGGGTCTGCGCGATGCAGGCGACGTGGTCGAAGTCGAGGGCATGCGGCGGGCACATCGTGCGATGGAGCAAGCCGATCAGGTGCTGCTGATCATCGACGCCAGCGAGGGCAGTGCCGCTGAAGCGTGGCCGGAGAGTCTGCCGGACGGCGCGTCTCTGACCGTGGTCCGCAACAAGATCGATCTGACCGGGGAAGCCGCCGATCGCGCGGACCGGGAGGGCGTCACCGTGATCAGCGTTTCCGCGCTCACCGGCGCCGGCATCGATCTGCTGCGCGCGCATCTGCAAGAGCTGATGGGTTATCAGGCCGCGGGTGAGGGCGCGTTTTCGGCGCGCCGGCGACATCTCGACGCGCTAAAACACGCGCGGGCCCACCTCGAGGAAGCGGTCACCCAGCTGCAGACATTCCGCGCCGGCGAACTTGTGGCTGAGGAGCTGCGGCTGGCCCAGCAAGAGCTGGGATCGATCACCGGTGAGGTCAGCAGCGACGATCTGCTGGGCGAAATATTCTCGAGTTTTTGTATCGGCAAGTAAGCGTGGCGATGTCCTGCGGGAAGCGCGTGCCCGATTGTCTTATCATCAACCGCTGTGCGCGGGATCGAAGCAGATGGAGGCCAAATCGTGAAGAGCGTGGGCTGGGGCATCATCGGATGCGGTGACGTCATCGATCGTAAGGCGGGCGACGCGTTCCAGACAATCCCCGGGAGCCGTCTGGTCGCGGTGATGCGCCGCTCCGAGGACAAGCTCCGCGATTTCGCCCGGCGCCGCGGCGTCGAATTGTGGACCACGGATGCGCAGGCGGTGATCGAACATGCGGACGTGGACGTGGTCTATGTGGCCACGCCTCCCGATCATCATCTGCACTATGCGCTGGCCGTCTGTGCCGCGGGCAAGGCCTGTGTGGTGGAGAAGCCGGCCGGCCGCACCGACGGCGAGTGCGAGCGCATGGTAACGGCGTTCCGTGACGCGGGGCTGCCGCTCTATGTTTCCTATTATCGACGCTTCCTGCCCAAGTTCCGGCAGGTCCGCGACATCATCCGCTCCGGCGAACTCGGCACCATCACTTCAGTCGACTACCGTCTGAGCAAACGCCTGCGCAAGGGCGACTGGCGTCTGTCGCCCGCGATCTGCGGTGGCGGGCAGTTCTATGATCTGTGCGGTCACGTGCTCGATCTGTTTGATGACTGGTTCGGCCCGCTTGCGTTCACCGGCGGCACCGCCAGCAATTCGGTGCCGCTGCACGATGCCGAGGACGCGGTGTCGATTTCGTTCACCACGCCGGATGGCGCGGTGGGCAGCGCGCTATGGGATTTCACCGCCAGCAAGCCGACTGATGAGTTGATCATCCAGGGCCATCGCGGCCGGCTGCGTCTGTCCTGTATGTCGACTTCGTCGCCAGTGCGGCTGGAGCAGACGCCCGAGGCGCTGATGCGGCTGAGCCAGACGCGCGGCGAATGGCAGCTCGCCGATCTGCGTCGCAAGTTGCGCCGCTCGCGGACCCGGACCTGGCGTTTTGCAAAACAGCCGTTGCCGCATCGACCGATGCTCGAGAGCATCGTCGGCGAGCTTGCCGGCGGGATCACCGCGGTCGCCAATGGTGATGCCGCATTGCGCAGTTCGCGTATCGCCAATCAGGCGCTGGAAGCCTATTACGGCGGTCGCAAGGACGCGTTTTGGGAACGACCGCTGAGCTGGCAGAGTCTGCGCGCGCGGGCCGCACAGCGACCGGCGCGCGCTGAGTTTGATCGCTACGATCTCAGCGAGTCGCAGCTGCAGACGTTTGCGGAACACGGCTATCTGGGCCCGCTGCGTTTCGACGGCTCCTGGCAGCACATCCCGGTGCCGGCCAAACGCGGGCGTGACCTGCATCTGAGCGAGTCCGACGTGTTCGCTGTCTGCACCCACCCCTGCATCGTTCGCCCGGTGGCGCAGATGCTGGGCACGCCGCGCATTGCGCTGTTCAAGACCCGCTTTGTGGTCAAGCATGCGAAGACCGGCCGCACCTTCGCCTGGCACCAGGACGTCGGCGACCGCAACGGCGGCTATCTCCCCAACGGCGATCCGGTGCAGACGGTGACGGTATGGATGGCGTTTGACGAGGTCGATGCCGAGAACGGCGCCATGCAGATCATCCCTGGCAGCCATCGCTTGCTGATCGGCGATTACCAGAAACGGATCAAGGCCGAGCTACTGCGCAGCGGCGCGCTGACCGACGAGGAGATCAGCCGGGCCATAACCCTGGATCTGAAACCCGGCGAGTTCTATATCTTCCATTCCTGGCTGTTGCACACCAGCGGTCCCAATGTCTCGGAGCGCAGACGGGCCGGCCTCAACATGCGCTATGCGGCCCAGGGTCAGGAGTGCGACACGCAGTTCGAGTACTTCCCGCTGTTGTGCTCGTCGGGGCCCCAGGCACCGCAGGCGAGCCGCGCGGCGCATTGAGGCTGGCTCGGATCTAGCTGGAGAGGGAGTGCCGGAAGTGACCGTGGACGATCTTGTCGTCGTCGGTCTCGGTCGGTGGCCTGGGACCGTCCAGCGTGCTGGCGCACTCGACCCGGTTACGCCCGGTCTGCTTGGCGAAGTAGAGCGCGTCGTCAGCTCGGCGCAAGGTATCGGCGACCGATTCTCCGGCCCGGTATTCGGCGACCCCCGCTGAGAGCGTGATCTTCAATTTGCCCTCGAAATTGGCGTCGGCCGTGGCCTCCCGCAGACGCTCGGCGCAGCGGTGTCCACCGTCCTCGTCGGTGCTGGGCAGCAGACAGATAAATTCCTCGCCGCCAAAACGACCGAAACAGCGGCCTTCGCTGTCCAGGTCGATGACGTCGGTGGCGCGCAACTCCTGTCGCGCCAGATATGCGAAAGCGGTAAGCACGCGATCGCCGACCAGATGGCCGTGGGCGTCGTTCAGGTCTTTGAAGTGATCCAGATCCAGGATCGACAGGGAGAAGGTCGATCCGGTGCGATCGGCCCGGGCCTTCTCGCGGCTCAGGCTCGCCATCATGTAGCGGCGGTTGAACGATTGCGTCAGATGGTCCCGGGTCGCCATGCGGCTCGCACTGCTGACGGCTTCGCGCAGCTCGATATTGTTCTGGCGCAACGTGGACTTGAGCTGCGCCACGTAGTTGCCAAAGCTGGCGCACCAGATGAGGCTCGCGCTCAGCACCATGACGTTGAGTAGCTCACGGTTCATGACGAAGTGCTCGGGCGAGAGTACGTAGTCGGTCCCCACTATCAGCATGTAGCCGCCCAGCGACAGTGCGGTCATCGCGAAAAAGCCGCGACGGGTCAGATGGAAGATGCCAAACAGGATCGTGATGACGTAGACCATCATCAGCGCGCCGCGCGCCTGGGGCGCCGAGAACATCAGCACCATGGCCCAGCCGGTGGCGATGATCAGCTGCGGCAGGGTCATGGCCGGATCGCCCAGGCGCCGGTTCAGACCACTGCGGATCATCACGTAAAAATAGAGATTGCTGAGCGCGATCCCGCCGAGGATCACGTAGAGCATCTCGCGGGGGATGGTCAGCTGGCCGGTATAGAACGCGAACAAACCGAGCGAGATCCACATGCAGTAGGACACCAGCGCCATCTTGAAGCGGCGCATCCGAAGTCGTTGTCTTGGATCCAGCCTCGGGAGCATGACGGTTTTGTCCAAAAAATCGGGTCAACCAGCCCGCATAATATGCGTATGCTGGCGGCGCCACCTGCGGTGCAATCCCCTCCTGGGAAAGCATCGCGAAAAACGCAGCGCAATTATGTGACGAGTGTCGCACAAAGAGGGCAAATCTCCTCTCTGGACAGGCATTATTTTCGCTCGGCCGAGCCGCTCTGCTGGTGGGCAGCGCCGGCGCCGCCTAGAATGCCGCCAACTCAGCAGGACACACGCGATCGTGATATTCCCCAAACAATTCGATGTCATCGTGGTGGGTGGCGGCCATGCCGGCACCGAGGCGGCGCTGGCGGCGGCCCGTATGGGCGCGAGCACGCTGCTGCTGACCCACAGCATCGATACCCTGGGCCAGATGAGCTGCAACCCGGCCATCGGGGGCATCGGCAAGGGCCATCTGGCCCGGGAAGTGGACGCGCTGGGCGGCGCAATGGCAATCGCTGCAGACCGCGCCGGCATCCACTTTCGCACGCTAAACGCGCGCAAGGGGCCGGCCGTCCGGGCCACCCGGACCCAGGCGGACCGCACGCTTTATCGCAAGGCGATCCGGCAGATGCTGGAGACCCAGCCCGGGCTGAGCCTGTTCCAGCAGGCGGTGGACGACCTGTTGTTGTCCGCAGATCGCGTCACCGGTGTGCGCACCAGGATGGGGCTGGAATTCCGCGCACCCTGTGTCGTCCTCACCGTGGGCACGTTCCTCGCCGGCCGCATCCACGTCGGCGAGAGTCAGCAAGAGGGTGGCCGCGCCGGAGATCCGCCGGCGCTGCGGCTGGCACAGCGTTTGCGGGAGCTGCCGCTCCGGGTCGGGCGATTAAAGACCGGTACACCGCCACGGATCGACGGACGCAGCATCGATTTCTCGCGTCTCGAAATCCAGCCGGGAGACGAGCCACGCCCGGTGTTCTCGTTTATGGGCCGGCAAGCGGATCACCCGCGCCAGGTGCCGTGCCATATCACCGCGACCAACGAACGCACCCATGAGATCATCCGCGGCGCGCTGCACCGCTCGCCGATGTTCAGCGGCGCCATCGAAGGCACCGGGCCACGCTACTGTCCTTCGGTGGAGGACAAGATCCAGCGTTTCGCCGACAAAAACTCACATCAGATCTTTGTCGAGCCCGAGGGTCTGGATACTCCGGAGGTGTATCCGAACGGCATCTCCACCAGTCTGCCCTTCGACGTACAGTACGAGTTCGTGCGCAGCATCCGCGGATTCGAGTACGCCCATATCACCCGGCCTGGCTACGCGATCGAATATGATTTCTTCGATCCGCGTGATCTGCATCACACACTGGAGAGCCGCTTTTTTGCCGGGTTGTTCCTGGCCGGACAGATCAACGGCACCACCGGGTACGAGGAAGCCGCCGCACAAGGCATCCTGGCCGGCATCAATGCGGCGCGCCAGGTACAGGAGCGCGATCCCTGGTACCCACGGCGCCACGAAGCCTATATCGGTGTGCTGGTCGACGACCTGATAACCCGAGGGACCGCAGAACCCTATCGGATGTTCACCAGCCGCGCGGAGCACCGGCTGCTGCTGCGCGAAGACAACGCGGATCTGCGGCTGACCCCGACCGGGCGCGAACTCGGTCTGGTGGATAACGCGCGCTGGCACACGTTCGAACACAAGCGCGTTGCGCTGGAAGGCGAACTGTCGCGATTATCCGGTCTCACGCTGCAGCCCGGGGACGTGCCAGCCGAGACCGCAGCGCGACTGTTTGGTGGACCATTGATGCGAGAGTACCGGGCAGCGGAACTGCTCAAGCGACCGGAGATTCGCTACGCGGACCTGGCCGCTATCGATGCCTTCCAGGCGCCGGCGCTCGAGCGGAGCGTAAGCGCACAGGTCGAAACACAGCTCAAATACGACGGCTATATACGACGGCAGCAGGCCGAGATCGAACGTCAGCAGGTCCATCAGGAACGCGTGCTGCCCCCGACACTGGATTATGCCGGGGTGGCAGGTCTGTCCCACGAAGTGAGGCAGAAACTCGAGCAGCAACGCCCGGCCACGCTGGGACAGGCGGCGCGCATCCCCGGGGTCACACCTGCTGCGATGTCGCTGTTGCTGATCCATCTCAAACGCCAGGACGCGCCGCGCATCGCCGCCGCCGGGACTACGAGTATTTGAACCGATACGTATTGATCCTGGCAGCGCTTGCGCTGCTGCCGGCTTGCGGTCAGAGCACGGATCCCGATAGCACGGCTGAGCGGGGGCCGGCGTCCACGACGGTGTTGCACCGGGGCAATGCATCCGAACCCCAGAGCCTGGACGTGCACAAGGGAGACGGGGTGCCGTCCTCCAATATCCAGCGCGATCTCTACGAAGGCCTGATCGCGCATGCCGCGGACGGCAGCCTGGAACCGGGCGCGGCCGGGTCCTGGGAGATCAGTGCCGATGGTCTGCACTATGTGTTTCATCTGCGCGAGGATGGCCGCTGGTCCAACGGCGACCCGGTCACCGCCGCGGATTTCGTTTTCGCGCTGCGCCGCGGCGTCGATCCGGCCACGCTGTCGAATTACTCCGGCATCCTGATCCCGATCGCCAATGCCAGTGCCATCACCGCCGGTCGCTTGTCACCAGAGCGGCTCGGGGTCGAAGCGCTGGACGAGAGGACGCTACACATCACGCTGGAGAATCCCGCCGCCTACTTCCTCGAGTTACTCACCCATCCGATGACCTTTCCGCTGCACCGCCCGAGCGCGCAACAGTGGCCCGGGGCTTTTGCCCGGCCTGGCCGTCTCATTTCCAACGGGCCTTATATGCTGGACGAGTGGGCGGTGCAGTCTCATGTAAAGCTGGTGCGGAATCCACATTATCGTGACGCTGACAGGCTGCACATCGAGACCGTTTTCTACTATGCGATCGAGAATCCCGCCTCGGAGCTGAAGCGCTACCGCGCCGGTGATCTGGACTGGACCGACGCGGTCCCGCATAACCAGATCCGCTGGATCCGCGAGAATCTGGCTGACGACTTCAAAGTCGCGCCGTATCTCGGTATCTACTATTTCGGTTTTAATCTGGAACGTCCGCCGTTCAAGGGCCAGCCGGCGCTGCGGCGGGCGATGGCCATGGCAGTGGATCGGTTGATCCTCACCGAGTACGTCACCGGCGGGGGCGAGCAGCCTGCCTACAGCTTTACACCGCCGATGGCGTCGTACCCGGCGGCAGCGCCTGAATGGGGCAGCTGGTCCCGCGAGCAACAACTGGCCGAGGCGCGTCGGCTCTATGCCGAGTCCGGCTATGGCCCTGAGCGACCGCTGGAGGTGGAGTTACGCTACAACACCAGTGACAACCATCGGCAGATGGCGCTGGCGATCGCGGCGATGTGGAAACAGAACCTCGGGGTGAAGGCGAATATCGTCAACCAGGAGTTCAAGGTGTTCCTCGATGCGCGTACCCGTAAGGCCGACACCGAGGCGTTCCGCGGCGGATGGATCGGAGATTTCCAGGACCCGGTAAATTTTCTCGATATCCTGCAGTCGGCCAACGGACAAAATGACACCGGATATGCGGATCCCGACTATGATGCGCTGCTCGAGCGGGCCGCTGCACAGACCGACCCGCGCCGGCGTATGGACTTGCTGCGCGAGGCAGAGGCGCTGATGCTGGAACAACAGCCGGTGATGCCGATCTATTTCTACGTCTCCCGCCGGCTGGTAAAACCGTGGGTAAAGGGCTGGCAGAACAATCTGCTCGATGTCCACGCGACCCGGCATTTTTATATCGTCGACACGGATGATCACATTGATTAGAAGCGGTTTGCCCACGCTCCTGCTGAGCCTTTGTCTCGCCTGCGCTGCCGCGGGTTGCGTCGATTCGGAGACCGGGTCCGGCGCCAAGCCGGCGCCGCCACCGCCGGAGGATGGTGTGGTGCTGCGCAAGGGCAACGGCGGCGAGCCCGACAGCCTGGATCCCCAGCGCTCCGAAGAGACCTCGGCGGCAGATATCCTGCGTGACCTGTACGAGGGTCTGATGGCAGAGACGCCGGACGGCTCGCTGGCGCCCGGTGTGGCTGAGCGCTGGGAGATCAGCGACGACGGCCGGGTCTATACGTTCTACCTGCGCGCCGACGCGCGCTGGTCCAACGGTGATCCCGTCGTCGCCGAGGATTTTGTCGCGGGCATGCAACGGGCCGTGAATCCGGCCACCGGCTCCGCCTACGGTCAGTTGCTCCAGGCCGTCGAGGGCGCGTTGGACGTGGTCGCCGGCCGGCAGCCGCCGGACGTCCTCGGTGTCCGCGCCCTGTCCGACCGGGTCCTGGAGATCCGGCTGGTCGAGCCGACGCCGTACTTCCTGGAGATCTTGCATCACTCCACCGCCTATCCGGTCCACCGCCAGTCGCTGGCCGAATTCGGCGACCGTTTCGCGCGGCCCGGCAACCAGGTGTCAAATGGTGCCTTCATGCTCGACGACTGGGTGGTCCAGTCTCACGTCAAGCTGCGCAAGAACCCCTACTACCGGGACGCAGACAACGTCGCCATCGACACCGTCTATTACCTGCATATCGAAGAGCCGTCCGCCGAGCTAAAACGCTATCGGGCGGGCGAGCTGGATTACACCCTGACCCTGCCCAACAACCAGTTCGCCTGGATCAAAGAGAATCTCCCGGACGATCTGGTCCTCGGCCCGTTCGCGTCGGTCTACTATTATCAGTTCAGTCTCGACAACGCGCCCTTCGATGACCCGCGTTTGCGCCAGGCCCTGACCATGGCTATCGACCGGGAGATCATCGTCGACAAGGTCACCGGCGTGGGCGAGATCGCCGCATACAGTTTTGTCCCGGTGGCGGTGAGCAACTATCAGGCGGCGCAGTTTCCGTGGCAGGACTGGCCGCCTGAGCGACGCCTGGCCGAGGCACGCCGTCTTTACGCGGAAGCAGGGTACAGCGAGAAGAATCCACTACAGGTCGAGCTGTTCTACAACACCAGCGAGAATCACAAAAAGATCGCGTTGGCGATCTCGGCGATGTGGAAACAGGCCCTTGGCGTGCGTGCCCGGCCCACCAATCTCGAATTCAAGGTGCTGTTGCAGCAACGGCTCGACGGCAGCCGCTGGCAAGTGATGCGGATGGGATGGGTGGGGGACTATAACGATGCCAATACGTTTCTCGAGATCTTCCACTCCACCCACGGACAAAACGATCCAGGTTTTGCTAATCCCGAGTACGATCGCTTGCTAGCCGAAGCCGGCCAGACGCTGGACCCGGTGCGCCGTCTCGAGCTGTTGCAGGCTGCCGAGCGACGGCTGTTGTCGGAATATCCTGTCATGCCGATCTATTTCTCGGTGGTGAAACGGCTGGTCAAGCCGTGGGTGCTGGGCTACCGTCCGAACGGGCTGGATCACAACTACAGCAAATACCTCTCCATCGATACCGCCGCCAGAGGCTTCTAGGGCGGTGCTACTATTCGGCGCGGCGGATCGGGAGGACCCCTGTTGCTCAAGTTTGCTCTAAAGCGTTTCCTCGGCGCCTGGCCGACCCTGCTGATCATGATCGCGATCGCGTTCTTTATGATCCGCGTCGCTCCGGGCGGGCCGTTCGACAGTGAGCGCAAGTTGCCACCGGAGATCGAGGCGCGGATGCTCCAGGCCTACCACCTGGACGAACCGCTGTATCAGCAGTTCGGGCGCTATCTGGCGGGGTTGCTCAAGGGCGACTTCGGGCCGTCTTTCCAGTACAAGGAATACTCGGTCAGTGAGCTGGTCATGGCCGGGTTCCCGGTCTCGCTGCGGCTCGGCGGTCTGGCCATGCTGCTCGCTCTGGTGGTGGGAGTCAGCGCCGGCACTATCGCCGCGCTGAGGCAGAATACGCGCACGGACTACGCGGTGATGGCGGTCTCCATGACGGGTATTTCCATCCCGAATTTTGTGATGGCGCCGCTGCTGATCCTGTTTTTCGCGGTGTTCCTGGGATGGCTGCCTGCCGGCGGTCTCGGTGACGGCTCAGCCGCCAATCTGGTGCTGCCGGTGATTTCTCTGGCGCTACCGCAGATTGCCTACATCAGCCGCCTGACCCGCGGCAGCATGATCGAGGTCCTGCACAGCAACTTTATCCGCACCGCGCGTGCCAAGGGTCTGCCCGAACGTCTGGTGATTCTGCGTCACGCGATCAAGCCGGCGCTGCTGCCCGTGGTGTCGTATCTGGGACCGGCGACCGCGGCCATCATCACCGGTTCGGTGGTGATCGAGCAGATCTTCGGTGTCCCCGGTCTCGGACGCTTTTTTGTCCAGGGCGCCCTCAACCGGGATTACACGCTGGTGTTGGGCGTGGTCATCTTCTACGGCGTGTTGATCATCGTGTTCAATTTCTTCGTCGACATGATCTACGCATTGCTCGATCCGCGGGTCAAATACTAATGGCCGCGGTGAACCCGGTGAGCAGCAGCGCCGTCGAGGGCCGCAGCCTGTGGGTAGATGCGCGGCGGCGGCTGATGCGTAATCGCGCCGCGGTCGTGGCCAGCGTGATCCTGATCTCGATGACGCTGGCGGTGATCGTCGGACCATGGCTGGTGCCCTTCGACTATGACTTCACTGACTGGAGCAATATAGCGGTGCCGCCGGACCTGGCCAGCGGCCATCTGTTCGGTACCGACAGTCTCGGTCGGGATCTGCTGATGCGCACGCTCTATGGCGGACGCATCTCATTGCTGGTCGGTCTGGTGGCCACGCTGGTCAGTCTGCTGATCGGTATCGCCTACGGCGCCATCGCCGGTTATGTCGGCGGACGCGTGGATCATTTGATGATGCGCATCGTCGATATCCTCTATGCGATGCCGTTCATGTTTTTTGTCATCCTGCTGATGGTGTTGTTCGGGCGCAATATCGTGCTGATCTTTGTCGCCATCGGCGCTATCAACTGGCTGGACATGGCGCGTATCGTCCGTGGCCAGACCCTGAGCCTGAAACGCAAAGAGTTCATCGAGGCGGCCGAAGCCCTGGGTACGCCGACGCTCGCCATCATCCGCCGGCATATCGTGCCCAACCTGCTCGGCGTGGTCGTGGTCTATGTCACCCTGACTATCCCCCAGGTGATCCTCGTCGAGTCGTTCCTGAGCTTTCTCGGTCTCGGTGTGCAGGAGCCGATGACCTCCTGGGGCGCGCTGGTCAACGACGGGGCGCAGGAGATGGAGAGCGCACCCTGGCTGCTGATCTTCCCGGCGGTGTTTCTGGCGGCCACGTTGTTCTGTTTCAATTTTATCGGCGACGGCTTGCGTGATGCCCTCGACCCGAAGGACCGTTGACGCTTATGCCCTTGCTGGAAGTTGATCAACTGGTGGTCCGTTTCGATACGCCGGACGGCGCGGTCGAGGCGGTCAACGGCATCAGCTTCTCGCTGGAGCCGTCCGAGGTGCTCGCCATCGTCGGCGAATCCGGTTCCGGCAAGAGTCAGAGCGTGCTCAGCATCATGGGCCTGCTGGCCGCGAACGGGCGTTGTTCCGGCAGCGTGCGTTATCGGGGCGAGGAGATCCTGAACCTGCCCACGGCGCAGCTGAACCTGTTCCGCGGTGACCGGATTTCGATGATCTTCCAGGACCCGATGACCTCGCTCAATCCTTATCTGACGATAGCCAGGCAGATGGTGGAAGTACTGGTGCTGCACAAGGGCATGAGCGAAGCCGAGGCAAGACGCACCGCGCTGGAGATGCTGGATGCAGTGCATATCCCGGACGCGCGCGGGCGTATCGATCGCTATCCTCACGAGTTCTCCGGCGGTATGCGTCAGCGAGTGATGATCGCGATCGCGCTGCTGTGCCGTCCCGATCTGCTGATCGCCGACGAACCCACCACGGCACTGGATGTCACGGTACAGGCACAGATCCTCGAATTGCTGTCCGAAATCCGCCGGGAGTTCGGCACCGCGATCATCCTCATCACTCACGACCTGGGCGTCGTCGCCGGCAGCAGCGATCGCGCGCTGGTCATGTATGGCGGGCAGCTGATGGAGTACGGCACGCTCGATGAGATCTTTCATCACAGCCGGCACCCTTATACCCGCGGGCTGCTGCGTTCCGTACCGCGTCTCGATCAGCCCGGTTTGAGGCGGCTCGCGACCATCCCCGGCAACCCGCCGAGCCTGCTCGCGCTGCCGGCGGGCTGTCCCTTCGCGGCACGCTGTGAATACCAGGAGCCGCGCTGTCTGCGCGAGCGGCCCGCGGCCGAACGGTTTAGCGAGAGTCATATCAAGGCCTGTCACCGGAGCATGCTGCCGTGAACGATGCCGCTGACGGAGCGCTGCTCGAGGTTCGTGATCTCTCGGTTCATTTCCGGGTGCCGGGTGCGAGCATGCTTAGTCCGGCCCGGATCCTCGAGGCGGTCAGCGCGGTCAGCTTCGAACTCGGACGGGGCGAGACTCTGGGTGTTGTCGGCGAGTCCGGCTGCGGCAAATCATCACTGGCGCGCGGCATTCTCGGGCTGGTGCCGGTCCCGTCGGGCCAGGTCAACCTGGACGGCCGGCCCCTGACCGGCCTTGGCCGCGACGCGCTGCGTCAGCGGCGGCGCGAGGCGCAGATGATTTTTCAGGATCCGCTGGCGTCGCTCAATCCGCGGATGACCGTCGGCGAGATCATCGCTGAGCCGCTGCGTGTGTTCGAGCCCCGTCTCGACCGTTCCGGCCGGCGCGCCCAGGTCGAGGCGATGATGGAACGGGTCGGCCTGGGTGCGTCGCTGATCAATCGCTATCCGCACGAGTTTTCCGGCGGCCAATGCCAGCGGATCGGCATCGCCCGGGCGCTGATCCTGCACCCGTCACTGATCATCTGCGACGAGCCGGTCAGCGCGCTGGACGTTTCCGTCCAGGCTCAGATTGTCAATCTGTTGATGGATATCCAGCAGGAACTGGGTCTGTCACTGTTGTTTATCGCGCATGACTTATCCGTGGTGCGGCACATCAGTCATCGGGTGATGGTCATGTATCTGGGGCGGGTAGTGGAGATCGGCGACAGTGATCGCATCTGCGATCAGCCACTGCATCCTTATACCCGCGCCCTGATCGACGCCGTCCCGGTTCCGGATCCCGCTATCCAGCAGGGCGCCCCACACGTAGCGATCGTGGGTGATCTGCCGTCGCCGCTCGACCCGCCCAGCGGCTGCGCCTTCCGCACACGCTGCCCCCTGGCGGATGCGCGCTGCGCGCAGGAGCGGCCTATCTTGCGTGAGCAGGCGGGCCGGGTGGTGGCCTGCCATCACACTGATCGCAGCTTGCCATGACGGCGCGAATTAACGCCCGAAGGCCAGTGGTAGCGGCAACTTGTTTACGGTGAGCAGGCCGCCGCTGAGGTCGATATCGCTGACCAGGATGTCACCCTCGCGTCGCAGATAGCCTGCTCTCACCAGACCGATTGGATCGCCATTTGCGCCCGGCTTCAGACCCAGCAGGCTGTTCAACATGGGCCGGTTAAACGACAGCTGGCCGTGCCCGCGGAGCAGAGACAACAGTTCGCTGCCGTCGCTGATCGCGCGGTCTTCATCGGCCGGTAGCCACAGATCGAGATTCAGCGCCGCGCGGCCATCTTCGGCGAGGATTTCCAGCTCCGAGAGCTGCAGACGGGATCCGGGGCGGACGACCGCGGCCAGCTCCGTGCCAGCGGCCCTGATCGGGAAGCCCTGCTGCATCCGCTGCAACAGCGCGCCGAGCATCACGCTGTCCAATGCGTCGATTGCGAGGCGCATCTTTGCCGCAAACGGCGCGCCGCCCGTGACCTGGAACTCAGCGAGCTCAAGCTGCGTCTGATAGGCGACCGTTGCGCCGCTGGCCGCCACCGTCAGATCGATCTCAAATCCCGAGCCGCTGACCTGCCGGCCCAGCCGGTCGGTAAATTCAAAGCGCTCCAGCGACACCTGGCTGCTCCCGCGGCGCAGGCCATGGCCGGTGGGCGTGGTATCGCTGTGGAACGCGATATTGCCGGCCCGCATCAGACCATGCGTTCCCGCCACCTCGATCGGTCCGAGCCGGCCTTCCGATTGCAGATGGGCGGCGTGACGATCGAACGACACTTCGATGTCCGCGCCCGCCGCGGTGAACACACCCTGACCGCCCGCCATCGGCCCCTCGATAGCGTCGGCGGTAATCCGGGTGTGACCGCCGCCGCTGAAACCGATACGCGTCACCGCGGCACCGGGAATCCGCGTTGTGTGGTGATCCGTGCCCTCAAGCAGAAACGTGGAGCGCATGCGGGCCAGCGCCGGAAGTCCCTGCAACATCGGCCAGGGTCCGTGGGCTATGACGCTGTCGATGATCAGGCTCGAGGGCGCCACAGTCCTCGCGCCCGCCAGCAGATGGGCCAGCTGCCGGGCCCCCTGGTCGGAGAGCGGCAGGCGATGCCGGGCGTGGGAGGTAAACCAGCCGGTCTGATAGTCATCGACGATCGGCGGCGCGCCGATCGCATACCGGGATAACTGGTCGAGCAGGAACTGCTGGCGCGATTCGACCACACGGCCGATCAGCGGTGGCGCCACGCATGCGAGCAGCAGCACCGCCAGGAAAAGGAGGGTCAGCGGTCGTTTCAAGCCATCGGTCCTGCGTGCGCCCGGATGCGGGCCGGCGGTGGCGGATGGTGGCATCAGGATCGCGCTCTGTCGAGGACAAAGGGCGTGCTAGCATCGGAATCTCGCAGGAGAGAGCCGATGAAACAGTTCACTGATTTTGAAATCGACAGCCTCAGTGGCGAGCCCGATCTGCTCACCGAGCTCCAGGGCCAGGTGGTTTTGGTGGTCAACGTCGCCAGCGAGTGCGGCTATACGCCACAATATGCAGGCCTGCAGGCGCTGCACAAAGAGCTCCATGGTCAGGGTTTCAGCGTGCTGGGTATCCCCTGCAACCAGTTCGGCAGCCAGGAACCCGGCGGTCCGGCGGAGATCCTCGGTTTTTGCCAGCAACGCTATGGCGTGAGTTTCCCGCTGGGCGTAAAGAGCGAGGTCAACGGCCCCGATCGCCATCCGCTCTATGCGTGGCTGACCGATCCCGCGAACGGCAACCCCGGAGACATCGCCTGGAATTTCGAGAAATTCCTGATCGGGCGCGACGGCCGGGTCATCGCGCGCTATCCGTCCGCCACCGCGCCGCAGGACGCGGTCCTGCTCCAGGATATCGCCGACGCGCTGGCGGAGGATTGATCGGCAGTTGATTCGGGTCAGGGCGCGAGCAGCTCGAAGCTGGCCGTAACCTGGCTGCCGATGCGGATCTCACCGGTCTGATAGCTGCCGGCGTCGTCGGCACTGCTTGCCGCCATCACGCGCTCGCCCACGGGCCGCACAACCGGCCCGCCGGTCGCCTCGATCCGATGAGCCGGTCCCAGATCCATGTCCAGTGCCTGCGCCAGCACGCGGGCCCGTTGCCGCGCATCCCTGGCGGCGGCGGCCAGCGCCTGGCGCTCGAATTCCGCGCGCCGCGTGGTGTCGAAGGCCGGCGGGTCCACCTGGTTGATCCCCAGTTTGAGCACGCCCTCGAGGACCTCGCCGAGCATCGTGATATCGGTGAGACGGATATTCATCCGTCGTGTGACCACGTAACCGAGCAGCTTCTGCTCGCGGCTCTCGGGCATCCACTGATAATCGGGCCGCACCATCAACGCGGCGCTGGATACCTGTTCCTGCGAAATGCCGCTGGCGCGGGTCAGATCGAGGACACCGCGCACCGTGTCGTTAACCTGGCGGCGGGCCGCGTCCACGCTCGGCGCACGGGCCTCCACACCAATCCCCAGGGATGCCAGGTCCGGCTCCACCAGCACTTCTCCGGATCCGGATACTGTGACCAGACGGGGATCTCCGGCCACGGCGGCGGTAACGACGAACAGGCTGGTGACAAGCAGCAATGACAAGATCTGGCGCATGGCTGGACCCTCCACGGGAACACGGGCGGTTTGTGGCAATATTACGTCGGTCTGATTACCATATCGCCCCCTGTATTAACCCTCGCCTGTCCCGGCGGGCCGTGGAGGATTCATGATCGTCAAGCGCATCGCCATCGCCGGAGCGATCCTGGCCGCATCGCTGCCGTTGCTGGCACAGGCAGACGGCGACCCCGTGCAGGGTCGGCGCAGCGCAGAGACCTGTCTGGGCTGCCACGGCATCGAGAACTACAAAAACGTCTATCCGACCTATCCGGTGCCCAGGCTGTGCGGACAAAACGCACAATACTTCGTCGATGCGCTGCGGGCGTATACGGTCGGAGACCGGCCTCACAACACGATGCACGCCCAGGCGGCGACGTTGAGTGAAGCGGACATCAAGGATATGGCGGCATTCTTTGCCGATCCGGCCTACTGCAATGAGGGTAAATAACATGGGTCGCGCAGCTATTTTGACCGCCGCCCTGTTCGCGCTCAGCGTCCCTGTGGCGGCCCACGCCGACGGCAACCCCGAGCTCGGGCGCGCCAAGTCCACGGCCTGTACCGCCTGTCACGGCGAGGACGGGCGCGGCATCGCGCCGAATTATCCGGTGCTCGCGGGACAGCATGTCGAATATCTCGTCCACGCCCTGACCCAGTACCGCAGTGGGGAGCGCAAGAACGCGATCATGGCCGGTTTTGCCACCAATCTCAGCGATGACGATATCGCCGATCTGGCCGCCTGGTACGCCAGCATGGACGGCCTGACGACCGCCACGCGCTAATATCCGCCGACCCGGCGCCAGGATGCGAAGGCGTCTCGTGGCGCCGATCCCGCCAGCGCCGGGCAGCTGATCGGCAACGCGTCAGAACTGTAATACGACGCGGTCAAAGCGTTGGGGCCCATGCGACCCGCGGGAAGGCAGAGATGGATATCGATGCGCTGATCACCGACTTCCCCGCCGGCATTACGGCGATCGACACCGGTTATGTCCGGCCGTCGATGACCGCCAGCCATCTGATCGTCGAGCAGGGCCGTGCGGCCTTTGTCGATACCGGTCCGAACAGCGCGGTGCCTCGGCTGATGGCGGCCCTGGAGGCGAAGGGGCTGGCGCCGGAGGCCGTCGAGCTGGTCTGTCTGACCCATGTCCATCTGGATCATGCCGGCGGCGCCGGCGAATTGATGGCTTTGTTGCCCAACGCCACGGCCGTGCTGCACCCACGCGGCGCGCCGCATATGGCGGACCCGACGCGTCTGGAGAGCGGCAGCCGCGCGGTCTATGGCGACCAGGCCTTCGAGGCCATGTACGGCAGCATCCGCCCCATACCCGAGACGCGCATCCGGGTGGTCGAGGACGAGGCACAGATCGAGCTGGCCGGTCGGCCGCTGAGGTTCATGCATACGGAAGGCCATGCGCGCCATCACTATTGCATCCATGATCCAGGCGCGAGGATCATCTTCTCGGGTGACAGCTTCGGACTCTCGTATCGGGAATTCGATACCGCCCGCGGTCCGTTCATCCTGCCGAGCACCACCCCGGTCCACTTCGATCCCGAGGCGGCGATCGCCAGCGTACAGCGATTGATGGGTGCGGAACCCGAGGCCATCTATCTGACCCATTTCAGCCGCGTCGGGGATCTGCCGCGTCTGGCTGGAGAGCTGTGTGACGACATCCGCGCCTATGTGGATTTCGCGGATCGGGCCGCGGACAAACAGGATCCGGAGCAGTGGCTGCGCGACGCGATCAGAGAACGCCTGTTCGAGCGCCTCGATGCCCATGGCTGCGACACAGACCCGGACTGGCGCTGCGCTGTTCTCAGCGCAGACATAAAACTCAACGCGGCGGGCATTCTTGTGTGGCTGCAACGCCGACAGCGCTGATCGCGGCAGCAAAGCCAGGCCGCACCGGACATCTGGGAGAAAGAAAGATGAGCAAGTTCAAAGCACTACGTGTCCATAAGGACGATGGCGCGATCGACTGCCGTATCGATGAGCTGTCCCTCGACGATCTGCCGCCCGGCGATGTCGTTATCCGCGCCGAATACAGCAGCGTTAATTACAAAGATGCCCTCGCGGCTACCGGCGCCGGCAGGATCATGCGCAGCTTCCCGATGGTTGGTGGCATCGATGTCGCCGGCGTGATCCACAGCTCAGAGGATCCGCGTTATGCCGCCGGGGATCCGGTGCTCGTCACGGGCTGCGGTCTGGGTGAGGAGCGGGACGGAGGCTACGCCGAGTTCGTCCGCGTGCAGGGGGATTGGGTCATCCCGCTGCCCGAGGGTCTCGACGCATTGCAGGCCATGAGTCTGGGCACCGCCGGGTTCACCGCCGGTCTCGCGGTGTCGCGACTGGAATTGAACGGCCTGACCCCGCAGCGCGGCCCGGTGGCGGTGACCGGTGCCACCGGCGGTGTTGGCAGCCTCGCGGTGAATATGTTGAGTGGTCTCGGCTACCAGGTCTCGGCGCTGACCGGTAAGCGAGACTCGGCGTCGTATCTGGAGGAACTGGGCGCGACAGAAGTCCTGTTCCGGGACGATGTGGACTACGGTAGCCGGCCGATGGAGGCCGCGCGCTGGGCCGGTGCGGTGGATAACCTGGGCGGCGAGACCCTGAGCTGGCTGATCCGCACCACCGACTGGTGGGGCAGCATCGCCAGCATCGGTCTGGCACAAAGCTTCAAGCTGGATACGACCGTAATGCCGTTTATCCTGCGCGGCATCAATCTGCTGGGGATCAACTCGGTCAAGACGCCGCGCGAGCCACGGCTCGCGGTCTGGGCGCGTCTGGCGACCGATCTCAGGCCGCGGCACCTGGACCAGATCGCTACCCGCACCGTGCAGCTGGATGAGCTGCCGGGAATCTTCCAGGGTTATATGGACGGAACCGTCCGCGGACGCACCCTGGTGGCGCTGGCGCCATAATCCGTCTGTCGCAGGTCTGAGCGCTGCGCTAAAATGATGGGTCCCCGGCGTTCCGCATAGAGCGGGGCCGGCACATAACCCGGAGTCGACCCATATGCCATCTACCCCGTCTGCGGGCGAACGCCTCTGGCAGGCGCTGGAGGCCGAGCGTCCGCTACAGGTCGCGGGCACCATCAACGCCTACAGTGCGCTTTTGGCCGAACAGGCCGGATTCCGCGCCATCTATCTTTCCGGAGCCGGTGTCGCCAACGCCTCGTTCGGTCTTCCGGATCTCGGTATCACCAGCCTGAATGACGTCTGCGAGGACGTGCGCCGTATCTGCGGGATCACGGAGCTGCCGTTGCTGGTGGATGCCGACACCGGTTGGGGCCAGGCTTTCATGATCGCGCGCACGGTGCGCGACCTGACCCGGGCCGGCGCCGCCGGCATGCATATCGAGGACCAGGTGCAGGCCAAACGCTGCGGCCACCGGCCCGGCAAGGCGCTGGTGACCGGTGCCGAGATGTGCGATCGGATCCGCGCGGCGGTAGACGCCAGACCCGATCCCCGCTTCGTCGTCATGGCGCGCACCGACGCCCATGCGGTGGAAGGCCAGGCGGCCGCGCTCGATCGCGCCGCGGCCTATGTCGAGGCCGGCGCCGACATGATCTTCGCCGAGGCCCTGCTGACCCTGGACGAATACCGGGATTTCACCGGCGCGATCGGCGTGCCGGTGCTGGCCAACATCACCGAGTTTGGCAAGACGCCCTTGTTCACCACCGCCGAGCTCGGCGACGCCGGGGTGCGGCTCGCGCTATATCCCCTGTCCGCGTTCCGCGCGATGAGTAAGGCCGCCATCGCCGTCTACGGTGCGTTGCGCGACGAGGGCACGCAGAAGAAAACGCTCGAGCGGATGCAGACCCGCAGCGAGCTCTATGAGGTGCTCGGATACCACGACTACGAGACCCGGCTGGACCGCCTGTTCGCCGACGAGCAGGACTGAATCCCGGAGCGCCCGTCAAAAACGCCAGTACAGAAGGAGATTGACCATGAGCGACAAGAACAAGGCCGGCGGACTGGCCGGCGTCACGGCGGGCGAAACCGCGATCGCGACCGTGGGCAAGGAAGGCGCGGGTCTGACCTACCGCGGCTACGATATCTATGATCTGGCGGAGAACGCGAGCTTTGAGGAAGTGGCCTATCTGCTCCATTACGGCAAGCTGCCCAATGCGGCAGAATTGTCCGCTTACATTGAGCGCCTCAAGGGCATGCGCGCACTGCCGGCGGCGCTGCGCCAGACCCTCGAAGAGATCCCGGCCAGCGCTCATCCGATGGACGTGCTGCGTACCGGATGTTCGATGCTCGGTAATCTGGAGCCGGAGCAGAGCTTCGACCAGCAGCTCGATGTGGCGGACCGACTGCTGGCCTGTTTCCCGTCGATCCTGCTCTACTGGTATCGGTTCCATGCCGACGGCAAACGGATCGACACCGAGACCGGAGACGACAGCGTCGCCGGCCATTTTCTGCATCTGCTCCACGATCGGCCGCCCAGCGAATTCCACCAGCATGTGCTGGACATCTCGCTGATCCTCTATGCGGAACACGAGTTCAATGCGTCCACCTTTACCGCTCGGGTGATCGCCGCCACGTTGTCGGACTTCCACTCAGCGATCACCGGTGCGATCGGCGCGCTGCGGGGCCCGCTGCACGGCGGCGCCAACGAGGCCGCGATGGAGCTTGTCCAGCGCTTTGATTCGGCTGCGGACGCCGACACCGGCATCCGCGAGGCGCTGGCGCGCAAGGACAAGATCATGGGCTTTGGTCATCGCGTGTATACGACCTCGGATCCACGTAACAAGGTGATCAAGGAATTTTCGCGGAAGCTGTCCGAGGAGGTCGGTGACCAACGGTTGTTTGCCGTGTCCGAGACCATCGAAACCGTGATGTGGGACGAGAAAAAGCTGTTCCCGAATGCCGACTTCTTTTCCGCGACCGCCTATCACTTTATGGGCATACCGACGCCGTTATTTACGCCAATTTTTGTGTGCTCGCGGACCACCGGTTGGTCGGCTCACGTGATGGAGCAGCGGGCCAATAACCGACTGATCCGGCCCGGTGCCGACTACATCGGTCCGCCGTTACAAAAAATGGTCCCGCTGGACCAGCGGCCGTAAAGCCGGGCCCCATTCGAGTTATCTGACAGGAGCAAGCATGTCATCTTTTGATGTCCGTTCGGCCAAGCGCACCGATCCCGATCAACCGCTGGTCGATATTGCCGAATACGCCGCGGCTCACACCATCAACAGCGAGCTCGCTTACGAGACAGCGCGCCATTGCCTGATGGACACGCTGGCCTGCGGCTTCCAGGCTCTGGACTATCCAGCCTGTACCAAGCTGCTCGGCCCGGTGGTGCCCGGCGCTACCATGGCCGGAGGCAGCAGGGTGCCGGGAACCGCGTGGGAACTCGATCCGGTACAGGGTGCGTTCAATATCGGCGCGATGATCCGCTGGCTGGACTTCAACGACACCTGGCTGGCCGCCGAATGGGGTCATCCGTCAGACAATCTCGGCGGGATCCTGGCGGTGGCGGACTATCTGAGCCGCCAGGCCCGGGCCGAGGGGCGAGCGCCACTTACCGTGCGCGACGTGTTGACCGCGATGATCAAGGCCCATGAAATCCAGGGCGTGATCGCGCTGGAGAACAGCTTTAACCGTGTCGGTCTCGATCATGTGTTGCTGGTGCGTGTGGCGACCACTGCGGTGGTCACGGCGATGCTCGGTGGCGACCGCGAGCAGATCATCAACGCGGTCTCCAATGCCTGGATCGACGGCGGCGCGCTGCGTACCTATCGCCACGCGCCCAATACCGGCTCGCGCAAGAGCTGGGCGGCCGGTGACGCCACCAGCCGCGGCGTGCGTCATGCGTTGATCGCGATGACCGGTGAGATGGGCTATCCGTCAGCATTGTCGGCTCCGACCTGGGGTTTTTACGACGTGCTGTTCGGCGGCAACAGCTTCAGCTTCCCGCAGGCGCTGGGCAGCTACGTGATGGAAAACGTGTTGTTCAAGATCTCCTACCCGGCGGAGTTCCATGCACAGACCGCGGTCGAGTGCGCCATGAGCCTGCATGAGGAAGTCAGGGAGCGGCTGGACGAGGTGAAGGAGATCGTGATCGAGACCCAGGAACCCGGCGTGCGGATCATCGACAAGACCGGGCCGCTGGATAACCCGGCCGATCGCGACCATTGCATACAGTACATGGTAGCGGTGCCGCTGGCGTTCGGGCGGCTCACGGGGCGGGACTATGAAAACGAGGTGGCGGCCGATCCGCGCATCGACGCGCTGCGTGAGCGCATGAAGGTGAAAGAGAACAAGCGATTCACGCGCGATTATTACGATGCCGACAAGCGTTACATCGGCAATGCGGTGCAGGTGTTCTTCAAGGACGGCACGGCGACGCCGCGGGTCGAGGTCGAGTATCCGATCGGCCATCGTCGCCGGCGCGAGGAGGGTATCCCGGTGCTGGTCGACAAGTTCGAGCGCAGCCTCGAGAACAAACTGACGGAGCAACAGTTCTCCGCGTTGCGTGAGCTCTGCGCTGATCAGACACGACTGGAGGCGACGCCGGTAGACGAGTTCGTCGCGCTGCTGGTCGAGGTCTGAACGTCCTGCCCGGGCGGACTTCAGCGTCGGCCCGGCGCGGGGGCCTGAGGCGGGTCCGGTCTTGACCGGGGCCGGGCGGCAGGAACGGCTGAGTGCTGCGCTGACCGGGCTCGGCATACCCGCGCCGAAGCAGCTGGCGGCGCAGCTCGATGCCTATGTCACGCTGCTCGATCGCTGGAATCGCAGCCATAACCTGACCGCGGTCCGCGACCCGGAAGAGATGGTGTCGCGTCATCTGCTCGACAGCCTGGTGGTGCTGCCCTGGCTGCGCGGCCCCCGCATCGTCGATGTGGGCAGCGGCGCCGGGCTGCCGGGTCTGCCACTGGCGATGGCCCGGCCCGGATACCGGTTCCTGCTGTTGGACAGTGCGGCCAAGCGGGTCAGCTTTCTGCGCCACGTGGTGGCCCGACTGGGGCTGGATAACGTGGAGGTGGTGCACGCCCGGGTCCAGGACTATGCCAGCGAACCGGGCTTTGATACCGTGATCAGCCGCGCCTTTGCCGCGCTGGCGGATTTTGTCGATAAGGCCGGGCACCTGTGCGGACCGGATGGCCGTCTCCTCGCGATGAAGGGACGTCTGGATAAGACCGAGATCGAGGCACTGCCGCCCGGCTGGGTGATCGACGAGAACCGCAGTCTGAGCGTGCCCGGATCGAGCGGACAACGACATTTGCTGGAGATCGCGCGCCGGAGCGCTGACTGATGCCATGACCAGGATACTCGCGGTCGCCAACCAGAAAGGCGGGGTCGGCAAGACCACCACCGCCGTCAATCTGGCCGCCTCGCTGGCCGCGACCAGGCGGCGGGTGTTGCTGGTCGATCTGGACCCCCAGGGCAACGCCACCATGGGCTCCGGGATCGACAAGAATGATCTCGAGATCACCAGCTGCGAAGTTCTGCTGGGCGACGCCGGTGCGCGGGAAGTGCTTATCCCGGCACCCGACGCCGGCTTCGATGTGCTGCCGGCCAATGCCGATCTGACCACCGCCGAGGTCCGTCTGATCAGCGAATTCGGCCGCGAGACCCGCTTGCGTAACGCGTTGACGCCGCTGCTGCCGGACTATGACTACATCCTGATCGACTGTCCGCCCTCGATAAACATGCTGACGGTCAATGCGCTGACCGCTGCCACCGGTGTCCTGATCCCGATGCAGTGCGAATATTACGCGCTGGAAGGGCTGTCCGCGCTGATGTCCACGGTCGAGCAGATCCGTGGCGCGGTCAATCCGGAGCTGCGGCTGGAGGGCCTGCTGCGGACCATGTTCGACCCGCGCAACAATCTCGCCAACGAGGTGTCCGGGCAGCTGATCATGCATTTTGGCGACAAGGTGTACCGCACCGTGATCCCGCGTAATGTACGTCTGGCCGAGGCGCCCAGTTTTGGCATGCCCGCGCTGTTCCACGACAAGTATTCACGCGGGGCGCTGTCCTATCTGGCTCTCGCCGGTGAGATGATCCGGCGCGAAGAGGCCGAATCCCAGGTCAGCGTCTGAGCTCTGCTACACTTCTTGCCCCGAGCCGGATACCCGACCAACTCAAAGAGACGACACCCATGCCTGCCAGGCGACGCACTCTCGGCCGCGGCCTCGACGCATTGCTCAGTTCACCGTCCGCCGACAAGGGCGGCGTGGCGTCTGTTGATGGACAGCTGCGTGCACTGCCCGTCGACCAGCTACAACGCGGCAAGTACCAGCCCCGTATGGATATGCGACCCGAGTCGCTGGATGAGCTGGCCAGCTCGATCCGTGCCCAGGGCGTGGTCCAGCCCATCGTGGTCCGGGCGCTGACGGAGGCCGCGGGCCAGGTGCGCTACGAGATCATCGCCGGCGAACGTCGTTGGCGGGCGGCCCAGCTCGCGGGTCTCCAGGAGATTCCGGCGGTAGTGCGCGAGGTCGGGGATTCGGCGGCCGTCGCCATGTCACTGATCGAGAATATCCAGCGCGAGAACCTCAATCCGCTCGAGGAAGCCCGTGCGCTGGAGCGGCTGATAGACGAATTCGACATGACTCACCAGCTGGCGGCCGATGCCGTGGGCCGGTCGAGGGCGGCGGTCAGCAACCTGCTGCGACTGCTGGATTTGTGCCCGGAGGCCAAGGCCCTGGTGGAGTCACGCAAGCTCGAGATGGGCCATGCCCGGGCCCTGCTGGCATTGAGCGATGCCGGCGAGCAGGCGGCGGCTGCCCGCAAGGTGGCTGCGGCCGCCATGTCGGTGCGCGAGACCGAGCGGCTGGTCAAGCGTCTGGCCGCCCATGCCGGCGCGCCGGGCAAGAAAACGGCGCCGCGGAAGGACCCGGATATCCAGCGGCTGGAGGCCGATCTCGGCGACCGGCTGGGGGCCAGCGTCAGCATACAACACAGCGCCGGCGGCAAAGGCAAGCTCGTCATCGGCTATAACAGCGTCGACGAGTTCGAGGGCATCCTCGCCCACTTCAAGTAATCAGGTCTCACGTTGCGCTGCGGCAGCGGCCGCCTCTATAATAATGGGGCTCCGGCCCGGTCGTCCGTTTGGGTTCCAGGTTAGGGGCCCGGTGGTAACGCCACACACCGCTCGACCGGGGTTAGTGGCGTTTTTATTTTCGCCGGAATTGTCTACAGGTTTTTCAATGGAATCGGGTGCCGGGGGCTCTCTGCAGCGTGAATATCGCGCCGGACGTAAACCCACTGGCTGCCGTTTCCAGGGTTTTGATCGCACAGCTGTCAGCAGGAATGCTGATCGGTGGTATCGCGCTGGTAGCGGCCGGGCGCACGGCCGCCTGGTCGGCACTCCTCGGGGGTCTGATCTGCGTGATTCCTAACGCCTTTATGGGGTTGCGGATCGTCGCGGGCGGGGCCACCAATGACCCGCGTCGCATGGTAACGGCGTCTTATGTGGGCATGGCGGGGAAACTGGCGCTGACGGCGGCGATGTTTGCGGTGGTGTTCGTGCTGGTCAGACCGCTGGCGGCAGGTTGGTTGTTTACCGCCTTCGTGATTACGCAGGCAATAGTTTTGGTTTTCCTGGTCAGCGACCGGGATTCTGGATCCTCAACAACGGGTTGACGAGTAGCGACGATGGCCGGTGCAGAACAGACGACAGGCGAATACATCCAGCATCATCTGCAGAACCTGCAGGTCTGCCGCGTCGACGGGGATTGGGTGTGGAACCAGTGCGCGGGTAATTTCTACACTATCAACGTCGACTCGATGTTCTTCTCGATCGTGCTCGGCGTGGCCTTCCTCGCGCTGTTCCGCAAGGTCGCCAAGAGAGCCACCTCGGGGGTCCCTGGCCGTCTGCAGGCCATGGTCGAAACGCTGGTGGAATTCGTGGACACCAGCGTCAAGGACACCTTTCACGGGGAGAACAAGCTGCTCGCGCCGCTGGGCCTGACCATCTTCGTCTGGGTGTTTTTGATGAATCTGATGGACCTGATCCCGGTGGACTGGATCCCGGGTCTGGCCCACGCCATCGGCATCCCCTACCTGAAGGTGGTACCGACTACCGACGTCAACATCACCTTCGCCATGTCGATCTCGGTATTTATCCTGATCATCTTCTACAGCATCAAGGCCAAAGGCATCGGCGGCTTTACCAAGGAGCTGACGCTGCAGCCCTTCAACCACCCGCTCGCCATCCCGTTCAATCTGGTGCTCGAGGGCGTGGCTCTGTTAGCCAAGCCGGTCTCGCTGGCGCTGCGGCTGTTCGGCAATCTGTATGCCGGCGAGCTGATCTTTATCCTGATCGCGTTGCTCGGTATCTGGCAGCTACCGCTGCATTTTTTGTGGGCGGTGTTCCACATCCTGATCATCGTTCTGCAGGCATTCATCTTTATGATGCTGACCATCGTCTATCTTGCGCTTGCGCAGGAACAGCACTGATTTCGTTTTCTTTTGTAAGCCATCAAAACCTGACTAGGAGATCTCGATGGAAACTGTAATTGGCATGACCGCGATCGCTGTCGCCATCCTCATCGGCCTCGGCGCGCTCGGCGTGGGCGTCGGCATGGGCCTCCTCGGCGGCCGCTTCCTCGAAGGCGCTGCACGCCAGCCCGAACTCGTGCCCATGCTGCAGGTGAAGATGTTCATCGTCGTCGCGCTGCTCGACGCGGTGGCCATGATCGGCGTCGGTATCGCGCTGTTCTTCACCTTTGCCAACCCGTTCATCGGTCAGTTCCAGCAGGCAGTCGGCGGCTAACAAACCCGACGCTCGCTACGGACCGCAATAACGAGGAGTGGCAAGGTGGATTTCAACCTAACATTAATCGGCCAGAGCATCGCGATGCTCGTCTTTGTGTGGTTCTGCATGAAGTACGTCTGGCCGCCGATGATGCAGGCCCTGGATGATCGGCAAAAGAAGATCGCCGATGGCCTGGCGGCGGCAGAGGAAGGTCAGCAGGAATTGGCGCGTGCCCGCGGACAGTACAACGAGACGGTGCGCGAATCCCGCGAGGAGGCCGCCGAGATCATCAAGCACGCCGAGCGTCGCTCCAAGGAGATGATCGCCGAGGCGCAGCAGGCCGCGGTGGCCGAAGGTGAGCGTCTTATCGCCCAGGCCCGTGCCGAGATCGAGCAGGAGGCCAACCGTGCTCGCGAGGCGCTGCGTGGTCAGGTCGCGGCGATCGCGGTGCAGGGTGCACGGCAGTTGCTGGGGCGGGAGGTCGACGCCGCCGCCCATCAGGATATCCTGAACAAGCTCGCGGCCGAGCTCTGAACCGGGAGCGCTGACCATGGCTGAGAAGATCACTGTCGCACGGCCCTATGCCAAAGCTGTATTCGAGCTGGCCCGGGAGCATGAGGCATACGCCGCCTGGTCCGGGTTGCTTATGGCCGCGGCCGAGGTCGCAGCCGATCCCGGCTTTGATGCGCTGCTGGGGAATCCAGGCGTGGACAACCGCAAGCTGGCAGACGCGATGATCGAAACCTGCGGTGAGCGGGCCGACCAGTTGGGCAAGAATTTCATCGGTCTGCTGGCGGTCAACGACCGCCTGGCTTATCTCCCCGAGATCGCGATGGAATTCGAGCATCTGCGGGCGGAGGCGGAGAAGATCGTCGATGTCGCTGTGACTTCGGCCATCGCGCTGGACGAGCCGCAGCAGCAGAAGATCGCCGCAGCCATGCGCGAGCGGCTGGGCAGGAACGTCCGGCTACATTGTGAAATCGACGAGTCGTTGCTGGGTGGCGCCGTGGTGCGCGCCGGCGATCTGGTTATCGACGGGTCGCTCCGCGGGAGGCTCGATCGCCTCGCCAGCGCCCTGACCCACTGAGAGGATTTGCGAACATGTCAATCAAGGCATCCGAGATCAGCGATCTCATCAAACAGAAGATCGAGCA